>NZ_JAHCAQ010000016.1 GCF_019634845.1 Dokdonella sp. | reverse complement strand
GGGACGTGAGTCGGCACTCGCACACCAGCCAACGATGGCACCAGCCCAAAAACCAACCGGCGCAAGCCGCCCACCGATGCACAACGAACCCACCACGAACGTGAGTCGGTCCCCGCGAACGATCAACAAAGCGCGAGCACAGCGATATCGGAGGAACCGACGAGCAAAAAAATACGCGTCCCCGCGGAACCGCAGGCGTCCGCTCCGCGGCGGTCAGCGCGGTGGCTTCTTGGGTGCGTGGCGCCGCGGTGGGGCGAGGCCGCCCGGTTTGGCACCGCGCGCAGGGGGGCGTTTGGGTGGGCGCGGCCGCATTGCTTCGTCCGCTGCGTCGGCGCGGGCGATGCGCAGTTGCTGGCCCGAGACCCACACCTTCTTGAGGTGCTTGAAGATCTCGTGTGGCATGCCGGCCGGAAGGTCGACGTAGCTGTGGTCGTCCTGGATGTCGACGCGGCCGATGTATTTGGAATCGAGGCCGGCCTCGTTGGCGATCGCGCCGACGATGTTGGCCGGCTTGACGCCGTGGGCGTGACCGACTTCGATGCGGAAGGTCTCGAGACCTTCGGCGGGCGTGTGCGCGCTGCGCTCGCGTGGCGCGGGCCGTTCGCGGCGCGCGTCGGGCAGCTCCTGCCCATGCCGCACCTGCGAGCGTTCATCGTGCTCTTCACGGTGGTGCGAGCGCGGTGGGCGCGTTGGGCTGCGCGCAGCCGGCTGCGCCGCGCCGCCTGCCGCCACAGGTCCGTCATGCGGGCGCGGGTCGGCAGCGACCGGCGCGCGCGTGGCATCGGCTGATCGGCGCCGCGTGGCATCGAACGGCGCTTGCGCGCGGTGGCGCTGTGGCGGTTCCTGCGGGGCGCGCTCGCTGCGCGCGCGCTCGGGATGCGCCGGCGGCTCGAGCAGCAGCGGCTTGTCGCCCTGCGCGAGTCGCGCCAGCGCGGCCGCGATCTCGATCGCCGGCACGTTGCGCTCCTGCTCGAAGCGTTCGATGAGCTGGCGGAAGGTGCCGAGGTCGTCGCTGCCGAGCGCATCGGCGATGCGCTGCTGGAAGCGGGCGATGCGCTGGTCGTTGACGGCATCGACGCTCGGCAACTGCATTTCGGCGATGGGTTGGCGGGTAGCGCGCTCGATCGCCTGCAGCATGCGCTTCTCGCGCGGCGCCACGAACAGGATCGCCTCGCCGCTGCGACCGGCCCGGCCGGTGCGGCCGATGCGGTGCACGTAGGCTTCGGTGTCGGTCGGGATGTCGTAGTTGAGCACGTGGCTGATGCGCTCCACGTCGAGGCCGCGCGCGGCCACGTCGGTGGCGACGAGGATGTCGAGCTTGCCATCCTTGAGCTGCTGGATCAGCCGCTCGCGCTGCGCCTGCACGATGTCGCCGTTGATCGCGGCGGCGTCGAAACCGCGTGCCTGCAGCTTGGCTGCCAGCTCCTCGGTCATCTGCTTGGTGCGCGCGAACACGATCATCGCCTCGAATGGTTCCACCTCGAGGATGCGGGTCAATGCGTCGAGCTTGTGCAGGCCGCTGACGTACCAGTAGCGTTGGCGGATGTTGGCGGCGGTGGTGGTCTTGGCCTTGATCGCGATCTCGACCGGTTCACGCAGGTGCTCGCGCGCGATACGCCGGATCGGCGGCGGCATCGTCGCCGAGAACAGCGCGATCTGGCGCGTCTCGGGCGTTTTCTTGAGCACGGTCTCGACGTCGTCGATGAAACCCATGCGCAGCATCTCGTCGGCTTCGTCGAGCACGAGCGTCGCCAGCCTCGACAGGTCGAGCGAGCCGCGTTCGAGATGGTCGATGATGCGCCCGGGCGTGCCGACCACGACGTGGGCCCCGCGCTTGAGGCCGGCGAGCTGGGGACCGTAACTCTGGCCGCCGTAGATCGGCAGCACGCGGAAACCGGGCAGATGGGTCGCGTAGCGCTGGAACGCTTCGGCGACCTGGATCGCCAGTTCACGCGTGGGCGCGAGCACGAGTGCCTGTGGTGCGCTGCTGCCGGCGTCGATGCGGGCGAGGATCGGCAGCGCGAAGGCCGCGGTCTTGCCGGTGCCGGTCTGCGCCTGGCCGAGCACGTCGCGGCCTTCCAGCAGCGGCGGGATCGTCGCCGCCTGGATTGGCGAGGGCGTCTCGTAGCCGACGTCGGTGAGCGCGCGCAGCAACGGCTCGGGCAGGCCGAGCGCGCTGAACGGTGGGGTTTCGGACGAGGTATCGCGGGCGTCGGTCGACATGCGCAGAAGGCGGCCACGCCGCGTAGTAGGGCGCGCGATTGTAGCGCGCCACGACTACGCCCACGGCGTTGACACGCAGCCGTCGGCGCAGTGTGCACGCGACAGCGGCGGCATCCAGGGCAGTGGCGTCATCCCGGCCGCCGGCGAATCTGCCTATACTGGCCACGCGCCGCTCAAGGCGCCCTTCACGCAGAGGTTGCACCCGCTTGGCTACGTCGCAAACGCGTGCCCGTCCGGGCAAGGCGGCAGCTCCCAAGGCTGCCAAGACGGCTCCATCCCGCAACAGCAAGCTGCCGGGCGGCAAGGCTCCGGCCAGAGCCGGCGGCAAGTCGGCCGCAGCAAGCAAGGCCACTGGCAAGGCGCCTGCGCCGAAGAAGGCCAGCAGCAAGGCGTCCGCGCCCAGCAAGGTCATCAACAAGGCTTCCGCGCCAAAGAAGGCTGCCGTCACGGCGCCGCGCAAGGTGGCAACGAGCGGCAAGGCGGTGGCCAAGGCCGGCCCGGTCAAGTCGGCTGCGCGCAAGGCCGCGGTGAGAGCGCCCAAGGTGCTCGATGCGTTCGCGCAATTGCGCAAGCTCGTGCTCGATGCGCTCGATGACCTCAAGGCCCGTGACGTGGTCGAGGTGGATGTGCGCGGCAAGAGTTCGGTGGCCGATCTGCTGGTGGTGGCCAGCGGCACGTCATCGCGCCACGTCAAGTCGATCGCGGACGAAGTGGTGGTCAAGGCCAAGCGTGCCGGCGTGCCGCCGATCGGCGTCGAGGGCCAGCGTGACGCCGAGTGGGTGCTGGTCGACCTCGGCGACGTGATCGTCCATGTGATGTTGCCGCGCACACGCGAGTTTTATGGTCTGGAACGACTGTGGAGCGTGGGCGACTGGACGTCGGACGAGTTGCCCGTCGCCGGATGAGGCGGCGCGTGTCCGGTGCGGCAGTCCGCTGCGCGCGGATCCATCGATGAAGGCGCGCCTGCTCGCGGTTGGCGAACGCATGCCGGCCTGGGTGGCCGCAGGCTGGGCCGAGTACCGCAAGCGCCTGTCACGCGATCTGCCACTCGATCTGGTCGAGATCGCGGCGGGCGCGCGCGGCAAGGGGCGTGATCCACGCCGCGCGCGCGTCGAGGAAGGCCAGGCCGTGCTGGCGGCGCTCGATCGCGACGTCCATGCGGTGGCGCTCGATGGTGGCGGCAAGGCCTGGTCAAGCACGGAACTGGCTGCGCAGCTCGGCCAGTGGCGCATGGCGGGCCGGGATCTCGCGTTGCTCATCGGCGGGCCCGATGGCCATGCGCCCGAGGTACTCGAGCGCGCCGACCAGCGCTGGTCGCTCGGCCCGCTCACACTGCCTCACATGCTGGTGCGGCTGGTGGTGGCCGAACAGCTTTATCGAGCCGTGACGATCGTCCAGGGCCATCCGTACCATCGTGCCTGACCGCGGCCGGGCCTGCGGTTGCGGCGGGCCTAGAGCCGGCCAGCAGGCAATCTGAGGCGAGTCTTAACGAACTTTTCACACGCAAGCGCGACCCTCGCCTGGCTCGGCTACAATCCGCCGCTGCAACGTTCATGGAAAAGTGTTAAACGATTGTTTTCCGGTCGTTGTTCTGGCGTATAATCGTCGAGTGTGACACCGAGTGACCTGCGCCACGAGCACATGGCAGGCGCCAAAACCAAAACGAGAGAGGAGTCCTCCAGAATGAAACGCAATGCCCTCAGCGCCCTCATCGCCCTGTCGCTGCTTGGCGGCGGAGCCGTGGCCCAGGCCCAGGACATGGGTAACTGGTACATCGCGCCGCGCATCGGCGCCGCGATCCCCGACAGCAACCGTGAAACCGACACTTCGGTGTGGGGTGGTATCGGCGCTGGCGTGTGGGTCAACCCGAACCTCGCCGTCGACTTCGAATACGGCATCAACAATGCCAAGTTCAAGAACAGCTCGTGGCGTCCGCATCACGAGTGGGAAAGCACCACTCTTGGCGTGAGCGCACGCTGGTTCTTCGGTGAGGAAGGCGCGCAGTGGCGTCCGTACGTGATGGCGGGCGTTGGCGCGCAGCGCCATGCCGCCTATTCGGGCTTCCTCAGCGCCCCGCCGCCGGGCGGCGCGATGACGACCAATGCGTCGGGCTGGGATCCGATGGCCACGATCGGTGGCGGCGTGCAGTTCAACATGTCCGAGCGCCTCGCGCTGCGCGGCGAACTGGCTGCCCGTTACGACCGCGACGACAACACGCGTGGCAGCGCTTCCGACAGCCTGCCGATCCGCGCCAGCGGCAATGGTGGCGTGACGTTCCGTCCGTCGCACAAGAGCGGCTACGTCGATGCGATCCTCAGCGTCGGCCTCGTGTACAGCTTCGGCGAGAAGGCCGCTGCACCGGCGCCGGTCGCCGCGGTGACCCCGCCGCCGCCCGACTGCCACACGCTCGACGACGATCATGATGGCGTCAACAACTGCGACGACCGCTGCCCCGACACGCCGGCCGGCACGATCGTCGGTCCCGACGGCTGCCCGCAGAAGGTCGTGATCGACCTGCGTGGCGTGAACTTCAAGTTCGACCGTCCGAAGAAGGGTGAGCACAACATCGAGCCGACGCTGGCCGTGCCGACCGCCGACTCGATCGCGATCCTCGATCAGGCGATCGATGCGCTCAACCGCTACCCGCAGATCAAGGTCGAACTCGACGGCCACACCGACTCGATCGGTACCGAAGAGTACAACCAGGGTCTGTCCGAGCGTCGTGCGCAGATCGTGGCCGACTACCTGACTTCGCATGGCATCGGTGCCGACCGCATCACCGCGGTCAAGGGCTTCGGCGAAACGCAGCCGATCGATACCAATGCGACCAAGGAAGGCCGCGCGCGCAATCGCCGCACCGAGCTCAAGGTCGAGAACCCGTAATCGGGATCGCGATACCGCAACACGAAAAAGCCCGGCGCAAGCCGGGCTTTTTCTTTGTGCGGCGGTCGGTCGTGATGCGACGGCGCCCCCGACCCGCGGGCGGTCAGTGCGCCAGCACGGGCGGCAGTTCGGCGGCGATTGCCTTGACCATCGCGTTGGCGACGTGGACGTTGCCGGCAACGAGGTTGCCGCTGGCCGGGATACCGTCGCGGCCCGTGAAGTCGCAGTAGCGGCCGCCTGCCTCGCGTACCAGCAGGCAACCCGCCGCCATGTCCCAGGCGTACAGGCCGGTCTCGAAGTAGCCGTCGACGCGACCCGCGGCGACATAGGCCAGGTCGAGCGCGGCCGAGCCGGTGCGGCGGATGTCTTCGGCCTCGTTCAGCAGCGCGCGCGTCATCGCGAACTGGGCGTCGAGATGGCGGCGCTGGCGGAACGGGAAGCCGGTGACCAGCAGCGCCCCGGCCAGGCCCTCGCGCTTGCCCACGCGGATGCGGCGATCGTTGAGGAAGGCACCATCGCCCTTGCTGGCGGTGAACAGCTCGTCGCGCAGCGGATCGTAGATGACGCCGACGACCGGTTCACCCGCTTCGACCAGCGCGATCGACACGCAAAAATGCGGGAAGCCGCGCAGATAGTTGTGGGTGCCGTCGAGTGGATCGATCGTCCACACGTTGCGGCTCTTGCCGATCTGGCCCGATTCCTCGCCCAGGATCGCATCGCGCGGATAGGCGCGGCGCAGTTCGCGTATGATTTCGGCCTCGGCGAGCTTGTCGACCTCCGACACGTAGTCGTGGCGCTGCTTCTCGATCACTTCGAGGCTGTCCAGGCGGTTCATGTAACGCAGGATGATCTGGCCGGCGGCGCGCGCGGCGCGCACCGCCACATTGACGGCGGGTCTGGGCATGATGGCTGGCTGGACGAAGTGGAAAAGAACATGGCGTGGTTGGCCCACGCCGGCGCGCGAGCCTAGCAGATCGCGCCGGGCGGACCAAATCGCGCGCCTTGCAGGCCGCGCAACGGAATCAGGATGACGTCGCTTACGGACACCCCGCTCGAGTGCATTCGCTGTGTGCTCGTCAACACCTCGCATCCGGGCAACATCGGCTCGACGGCGCGCGCGCTGCGCACGATGGGCCTGCGCCGGCTCGTGCTGGTGGCGCCACAGGCGTTTCCGCATCCGCAGGCCAGCGCGCTGGCGGCTGGTGCCCAGGACGTGCTGGCGGCGGCGCAGATCAGCCCGCAGCTGGCGCCGGCCTTGGCCGACTGTCATCTCGTGCTGGGGGCGACGGCGCGCCATCGCGGCGTCGAGCTCGAAGAGCTGGAACCGCGCGCCGCCGCTGGGCGCATGCTGGCGGCGGCGCAGGCCGGGCAACAGGTGGCGATGTTGTTCGGCAACGAGCAATCGGGACTTAGCAACGACGAGATCAAGCACTGCCACGCCGCGGTGGTGATCCCGACCGACGCGGACTACGGCTCGCTCAACCTGGCCCAGGCCGTGCAGGTCATCGCCTGGGAACTGCGCGAGGCCTGGCTGGCGCAGGCCGGTACCGGTGCGGCGTGCGAACCCCAAGCGCGGCCGGCCGATGCGGCGCAGATGGAAGCGTTTTTCGCCCACTTGGCGCGCACACTGGATGCCATCGATTTCCACAAGGGACGCGATCCGGAGGTGATCCTGCAGCGCCTGCGCCGCGTGTTCCTGCGCGCCGGCACGAGCGAGCGCGAACTGCGCGTGCTGCATGGCATCCTTGCCGACGCCGAGCGCATGGCGCGGCTGGCCGCGGCCGCCGGTGGTGGTGCCGGCGACGCCTGAGCCTGCTCGGCGCTCGGCTGTGACGAGCCGCTTGTCGATGCGCACCGATGCCGGCGCCGACGCGGTATCGGCACTGAGCTGCAGCAGGGCGGTGAACACCTGCACGGGGGCGAGGATGTCCTTGCGCTGGGCCAGCAGGTCGAGCGCGACGCGCGCACGCTGGTTGTCACGCGCAAACTGCGTGAGCCGGCTGCGCCGCGCCGGCATCGGCACCACCTCGCTCAGCGCGAAGAAGCCGTTGCCGAGCGCCAACGCGATGACCGCGAGGATTTCGATCAACATGCACGACGTTGCCGGCCCGTTGGCGCCACGATGCGGCGCAGGGGCGCTCCAGCAACGCACTGCCCGGGGCCGCGCCACGGCGGACCGCTTGCAGCGCCGGCCGCCGACGCTGCTGTACCATACGCGGGCCGCCGGATTGGCGTCCGTGCGGCCCGCGGCACAGTGGCATCCAGGCTCGTCGTCGAGCCGGTTCCGCGAGCGTCCAGCGCTCGCGGCATGCCGGCAGGGGATCTGTCGCGGCTCATTTTCGCCGGCGTCGCGCGACGACGCCCGGCACGCACAGGATCGGGGCACGCATGTTTTCGTTGCAGACCATTTTCGGCAAGGGCGACAAGTTCTACGGCCTGCTCGAGGCCAGTGCGCAGGCGGCACATGATTCGGCGCAGGCGCTGGTGGCCATGCTCGATGCCTCGCAGGCGGCGCCGTCGCTGGAGGAATTCATGCATGCGCGCCGCCGTGAGAAGGACCTGACGGCCGAGATCAGCCGCGAACTCGTCAATACCTTCGTGACTGCGCTCGAGCGCGAAGACATCGAAGCGCTGGCTGCGGCACTCAACAAGATCACCAAGTCGACCGCGAAGTTCGCCGAACGCTATTCGCTGGCCGCCGACCAGCTCGGCGACATCGACTTCAAGGCGCGCGCGGCGCTGCTGGAGAAGGCTGCCGACGTCATCCGCCAGATGGTGTTCAAGCTGCGCAAGGGCATGGACATCGGTGCCATGGGGCAGCTCAATGACCGCCTGCAGGCGATCGAGAGCGAAGCCGACCGCCTCATGCTCGAGCTGTATCGCGACCTGTATGGCGGTCGCCACGAGCCGCTGCGCGTGCTGCTGCTCAAGGACCTGTTCGAATTGCTGGAGAAGGCGATCGACCGCTGCCGCGATGCCGGCAACGTGGTGTTCCAGATCGTGCTCAAGAACTCCTGATCCGGCGCGCTGCCAATG
Organism: Dokdonella sp.; assembly: GCF_019634845.1. Classification (GTDB taxonomy): domain Bacteria; phylum Pseudomonadota; class Gammaproteobacteria; order Xanthomonadales; family Rhodanobacteraceae; genus Dokdonella_A. The sequence continues at coordinate 86,712 of NZ_JAHCAQ010000016.1, read as the reverse complement.
GCCCTGACCCTCGTCCTGCTGGTGGTCCTGATCGCGCTCGCCTTCGAGTACATCAACGGCTTCCACGACACCGCCAACTCGATCGCCACCGTGGTCGCGACCAAGGTGCTCAGCCCCGGTCAGGCCGTGCTGCTGGCTGCCTCGACCAACCTCGTGGGCGCGCTGTTCGGCACCGCGGTGGCCAAGACGATCGCCGCCGGCCTCGTCGACACCCAACTGGTTGCGGTCACCCCGACCGTGATGATCTGCGCGCTGCTGGGCGCCATCATCTGGAACCTCATCACCTGGTGGTGGGGCCTGCCGTCGAGCTCCTCGCACGCGCTCGTCGGCGCGCTGTGCGGCGCCGCGCTGGCCGCGGCCCACAACAACTGGCACGCGATCATCTGGGCCCAGGGTGGCGCCCATTGGTGGGGCGACAAGGGCGTCATCCCCAAGGTGGTGGTGCCGATGGTGGCCTCGCCGGTGGCGGGCTTCATCATCGGTCTGCTGGTCATGGGCCTGCTGTTCTCGCTGATCGATTTCCTCGGTTCGCGCCAGGGCTTGCTGCGGCGCCTGGGCCGCACGCCGTTCGTCAACGCCTTCTTCGGCAAGGCGCAGCTCGCCTCGGCCGCCACCATGGGCCTGTCGCACGGCATGAACGATGCGCAGAAGACCATGGGCATCATCGCGTTGGCGCTGGCCAGCGCAACCACGGCTGGCACCTTCGACGACATCCCGGCGTGGCTGCACTTCCTGCGCATGGAGGACCAGGCCGGCGGCAAGTTCGAGATCGCGATCTGGATCAAGGTGCTGTGCGCGACTGTGATGGCGGCCGGAACCGCGGCCGGCGGCTGGCGCATCATCAAGACGCTCGGCCACAAGCTCGTGCGGCTGCATCCGATCAACGGGTTCGCCGCCGAGAGCGCTTCGGCGAGCGTGATCCTGGCCTGCTCGCACTTCGGCATCCCGGTGTCGACCACCCACAACATCTCGGCGGCGATCCTCGGCGTCGGCGTGGCCAAGCGCGCCAATGCTGTGCGCTGGTCGATCGTCGAGCGCATGGTGTGGGCGTGGATCCTCACGCTGCCGGTGACGGCGGGAATCGCCTGGGCACTGGTGCGCCTGGCACATGCCCTCGATCTGCCGGTGTAGGCGGCGCCGACGCCGGGCCGGGCGTCGACCCTCGAACTGCTAGAAGATGTCGCCGCCGCGCGAGATCGTGGCCTCGATATGGTCACCGAGCTTGCCCAGTTCGCTGATGAGGCGTTCCAGCGCTGCTGCATCGAACTGGCCGTACCAGCGGTTTTCGCACAGGTGCAGGTAGGGCGAGCCGGCGAGATCGCTGACGGCCAGATAGCCCGACCGCTGTTGCCAGTTGAAGCGCAGGCAGCGCGTGGGATCCACCTCGGCGTAGGGACTGACCGGCGTGGAGATGCGCACGAGCTTGCTGCCGTCCTCGTCCTCGAGCTCGGCCAGGTAGATGCCCTGGTGGCGACCACCGGCAAGGGCCAGCTCGAAACTGACCAGGTAGGGATCGTTGGTCTTGAGCTGATGCTTCGCGCCGAGATGGGAGCGGATCTGTTCGAAGCTCTGCACGGGCACACTCCGTCTCCAGCGGTGGGTCGGTATGCTAGCGTGCACTGGTGATGAAGTCAGCGCAGTCGACCTCGACGCAGGCCGGCGTGGCAATCCGTGCCGCGGTCGCGGCGATCCCGCGCGGCTGCGTCGCCAGCTATGGCGAGATCGCGCGCCGCGCGGGCCTGCCCGGGCGCGCGCGACTGGTCGGTCGGGTGCTGGGCGAGGCCGGCGCCGCGTCGCTGCCGTGGCAGCGCGTGCTGCGGGCCGATGGTCGGATCGCGTTTCCCGTCGGCAGCCGTGCGTTCCGCGAGCAGGTGCGCCTGCTGGCCGCCGAGGGGGTGCGGGTGCACCGCGGTCGCGTCGATCTGGCCGCGTTCGGCTGGGATCGCGATCTCGACCGCCTGTTGTGGGCCGCGCCCCGCCCCGGTCGCCGGTCCTGAGGAGTCCGTCACAGGAAGCAATCATCGGCCAGCGCGCTTTTGTGCGCTGCGTCCGGGCGCGTCGCACCGATCCGGAGCAGGATTGCCCGACCTTCGAGCTGGCGGAGAACGACGATGCGGCCCACGACAGGATGGCTGGCGGCGAGCGTGGCCGCAGCAGGCGCGGCTCTGGCTGCGCCGGCGCTCGCGCAGAGCCACTTCCCCGACTCGATCTACCGCAGTGGCTTCGAGGCGCTGGCCGCCGCGCCGCTCGACGACGCCGACGCGGTGCGCTTCCTGACCCAGGCCACGTTCGGTGCCACCGACGCTGACATCGCGCATCTGCGCCTGGTGGGCTACCAGGGCTGGCTCAACGAGCAGTTCACGGCGCCGGCCTCGCACCAGACGCCCTACCTCGACTGGGTGCATGCCATCGTGTGTCCGCCGAGCGACGAATACTGCAACGTCGTCGACGAATGGGGACATGCGCGGCTGGAAAGCTGGGCCATCAATGCGCTGGGCACACCCGATCCGAGTCGCGGCGGGGTCATGCCGACCGACCAGTTGCGCCAGCGTGTCGCCTTTGCACTGAGCGAGATCTTCGTCGTCGCCAACACCAATGGCACCCTCGCCGGGCAGCCGTGGGCGCTGACGAGCTACTACGACATGCTGGCCGACGATGCCTTCGGCAACTACCGCGATCTGCTCGAGGACGTGACCAAGCATCCGGCGATGGGCGTGTTCCTCACCCACATCCAGAACCAGAAGGCCGACGACTCCGCCAACATCCATCCCGACGAGAATTATGCGCGGGAGATCAACCAGCTGTTCTCGATCGGCCTGGTCCAGCTCAACCTCGACGGCACGCCGAAGCTGGCTGGCGGACAGCCGATCCCGAACTACGACCAAGCCACGATCCGCGGCTTTGCCGCCGTGTTCACCGGATGGAACTTCAACGGTGCCGGCTGCAGCCTCCAATACCAGGACGGCGTTCCGCTGTGCTGCGACAACCCCGACAACCACGACCAGTACTTCTACTGTGGTCCGAGCGAATCCTACGACCCGCAGTGGCGGCTGCCGATGCAGCCGGTCGAATACTGGCACGACAACACCTCGACCAAGCAGCTCCTCGTCTATCCGGGCGTGGCGCTGCCCAATGGGGTCCTGCAGCCGGCCAGTGCCCAGGCCGAGCTGAGTCAGACGCTCGACAACATCTTCCACCATCCCAATGTCGGACCTTTCATCGGCAAGCAGCTCATCCAGCGCCTGGTCACGAGCAATCCGTCGCCGGCCTATGTGCAGCGTGTGGCGCAAGCGTTCAACGACGACGGCAGTGCGGCCCATGTGCGCGGCAACCTGCGCGCCGTGCTGCGCGCGATCCTGCTCGATCCGGAGGCGCGCCTGGGACACTGGCAACGCTACGCCAGCTACGGCAAGTTGCGCGAGCCGCTGCTCAAGCTCACCCAGATGTGGCGCGCACTGCATGCGCGCACGCCGACCGGCGACCCGATCTGGAGCGGGCGCGTCGGCAATCTCGGCACCTGGCCGCCGCTGGCCGACCAGATCGGTCAGGCGCCGCTGTACGCACCGACCGTGTTCAATTTCTTCAAGCCCGATTTCGCCCCGTCGGGCGAAATGCGCGATGCGCAACTGGTCGGGCCCGAGTTCCAGATCCTCACCGACACCACCTCGACGGCGCTCGCCAACAAGCTGTTCTGGGAAGTTTTCTGCATGTACGTCGGCAGCACCGACTGCTGGGGTGCCGATCAATCCGCCATGTTGCTGCTCGATGAGACCAGCGATGCCGCGCTCGCGGCCAGCGATCCGGGCGCGCTCATCGACCGCTACAACGGGCTGCTGATGGCCGGGCAGATGTCGCCGTTCATGCGCAACGTGCTGGTCACGCGGCTCAACCAGATGCAGGCGGCCCAATACAACCATCTCGGTCGCGCCCGGTTGCAGGAAGCGCTGTACCTGATCCTCACCTCGCCCGAATACTCGATCCAGAAATGAAATCGCCGAGCGCCACGCTGGCGCGGGAGCAATGACCATGCATGTGAATCGACGCCAGTTCCTGTGCCGCAGCATCGGTGCGGCTCTCGGTGGGGTCAGCGCGTTTTCCGCGCTCGGCAACCTGCGCCTGATCGCCGCTGCGGCGGCCGCCACGCGCAGTCCCGCGTTCAACGACTACAAGGCGCTCGTGTGCGTGCACCTGGGCGGTGGCAACGACGCCTTCAACACGATTGCGCCTTGCGATGCGGCGCATTACGCCACCTATGCCGCCACCCGGCAGGGCCTGGCGCTGAGCCAGGCCAGCCTCAACGCGAACCAGCTCACGCCGCTGCCCCTCGGCGGCGGTTTGCCAGGCGGTCCACCGAGCGATGGTGCGACCTATGGCATGCATCCGTCCCTCGGCAGCATCACCGGCGGCAATGCCGGTCTGCGCGGCCTGTTCAACGGTGGCAAGGCCGCCATCGTCGCCAACGTCGGCACTCTGCTGCATCCGATCACGCAGGCGCAGTACCAGAACGACAGCGTGGCCAAACCGCCACAGCTGTATTCGCACGACGACCAGACCAACCAGTGGATGACCTCACGGCCCGACGACACCAATGCCGATGGCTGGGGCGGACGTGTCGCCGACATGCTCTACAGCGGGAACAGCGGCGAGTTGCCGATGAGCATCACGCTGGGCGGCATCAATCGCTTCCAGCGTGCCGGCGTCGTCAATCAGTACGCGCTCGATTCGTGGCAGGCCGCGGCGCAGGCGGCCGGAGTCGACGGCGACGGCAATCCGGTCGACTTTTTCAGCGTGCCCGGCATGAGTTTCCGCGGCGACGGCCCCGATTCGTCGATGGTTCCGACCGACCCGGCGCGCACCGCCGCCTACGATGCGCTGCGTGCCAGTGGCGGCCAGGCCAACGTGCTCGAGCGCGCCTACGCCGACACCACCAGCCGCGCGATTGCCAATGCGGCCCTGCTCAACGCGGCGATGACCGGCGTGCGCCTGACCACGCGTTTTCCCGACACCGATCTCGGCAACCAGTTGGCTGCCGTCGCGCTGCTGCTCAAGGTGCGTGCCTCGCTCGGCATGAGTCGGCAGGTGTTCTTCGTCTCGGTTGGCGGTTATGACACGCACGGCGACCAACTGATCGACCAGGCCGCCAACCTGCGGGAACTGTCGCAGGCTCTGGCGGCCTTCCATGCCGCCACGGTGGAAATCGGCGTCGAGAATGCGGTGACGACCTTCACCACGTCGGATTTCGGTCGTTCGCTCACGGTCAACGGCAGCGGCACCGATCATGGCTGGGGCGGGCATCATTTCGTGGTCGGCGGCGCGGTGCGCGGCGGCCGGTTCTACGGCACGATGCCATCGCTGGCGCAGTACGACGACGATCATCCGGCCACCAGCAATCCCGATGACACCGGCTACGGCCAGATCATCCCGACGCTCGCGGTCGACCCGTACGTGGCGACGCTGGCTGCGTGGTTTGGCGTGAGCGCGGGCGGCATTGCCGACCTGTTGCCCAACCTCGGCCGCTTCCCGGCCGCCAACCTGCGCTTCCTCGGCTGAGTCATGTCGGCTTTCAGTCCGTGCGGTGGCCGGCTGGCATCGCTCGCCTGCGGCCTGGTGCTGGCCGCTCCGGTCGCGGCGGCCGTGCACGTCGTCACCGCCAACCCCGACATGACCTTCACCCCAGCCAGCCTCGTGATCCATCAGCATGACACCGTGCGCTTCGTCAACGGCGGTGGCCTGCACAACGTTCATGCCGACGACAACAGCTTCGTCTGCGGCCTCGACTGCAACCTGCACACCGCGCCCAGTGCGCAGCCGTGGCAAGTGTCGCGTCGGTTCGATCGGCTTGGCACGCTCGGCTATTACTGCGATGCACATGGCAGCACGAGCAGCGGCATGCGCGGTGAAATCACGGTGATCGACCGCATCCTCGTCGACGGCTTCGATGGCGCGCCGTGAGCACGCTCGCGCCTGCTGCACCGCCGCGTTACCGCTCCACGGCGCGCCCCTATGCTCCGCGCTCGGTCTGGGGAGACCGTCCCGCCGTCGCGCCAGCGATGGCCCAATCCATCACGAGAGGGGAGTCGATCATCATGCGCAGGATCCTTCTGGGTTCGCTGTTGTTGACGTGCGCGGGCGTGGCCATGGCCGCGCCCGGTGGTGTTTCGGTGCGACTGGAGGCGGCGAGCCAGGCGGCCGCGTTCGGCAGCGGCAATGTCGTGTTCACGCTGCGCAACGACGCCGCCACCACGCTGCATGTGTTGCGTTGGCAGACGCCGCTCGACGGCGTGACCAACAACCTGTTCAAGGTCGAGCGTGACGGCATGGAAGTCACCTACACCGGCCCGCTGTACAAGCGCACCGCACCGACCGCCAAGGACTACATCGAATTGGCACCGGGCGAGTCGTTGAGCGCCGATGTCGACCTGAGCGCGTACTACGACATGTCGATGGGCGGCCAGTATGCGGTGCGCTACGAGCGCGACGCCGACAGCGTCCTGCTCGAAGCCGGCCAGGCCGCCAAGGCGGGTGTCGCCGCCACGGTTGCGCTCGACAGCGACAGCGCGCTGCTGTGGGTCGACGGCGCGCCCGCTGCACTCGACTCGCTCGATGCGGCCAAGACGGTCGGCGCGACGCCCGGCCTGCTGGCCGCCACCAACAGCTTTGTCGGCTGCAGCAATACGCGCAAGAGCCAGCTCGCCACTGCGCGCAATTCCGCCGTCAGCTATGCCACCAACGCCAAGAGCTACCTCGATGCCGGCAACACCGGCTCGCGCTACACGTGGTGGTTCGGCAGCTACACCAGCAGCCGTTACTCGACCGTGAAGTCGCACTTCACCAACATCAAGAGCGCGCTGTCGGGCCAACCCTACACCTTCGACTGCAGCTGCACCGACAGCGGCACCTACGCCTACGTCTACCCGACCCAGCCCTATCGCGTCTACCTGTGCGGCGCGTTCTGGTCGGCACCCAACACCGGCACCGACTCGCGCGCGGGCACGCTCGTGCACGAGACCAGCCACTTCAACGTGGTCGCAGCGACGGGCGACCATGGCTATGGCCAGACCAACGCGCACAACCTCGCCACCAGCAAGCCGGCCACGGCGGTCAAGAACGCCGACAACCACGAGTACTTCGTCGAGAACAATCCGGCGCGCAACTGACTTGCAGCGATGTCGCTGGCAGCAGCGGGGCCGCGGTCGCGGCCTCGTTGCGGTCGGCCCGCACGCCAGTGCAGGGGGGCGGCGCGAAACCGAGGCGCCGATCCGTGAGCGGTCAGCCGCCGCCTGGCTCGCCCCCGCACGGCGCGCGCACCGCGTGACGGTGAAGCGAACCGACCTGCAACCATTGCGGCGAGGGCCGGCAGCCTTTGCGTCGATGCGCGCGGACGGGTCACAATGCGGGCCTTCCGTAGCCGGCCCCGACGCATGCCCGACCGCACGCCGCCCGTCACCCGCGCGCTCCTGATCGCCAACATCCTCGTGTTCCTGCTGCAGATGGCGCTGCATGACAGCCAGCCGCCATATCCGCTGACCGTGCCGTTCGCACTGTGGCCGCTCGGCCCCTCGCCCTACAGCGACGTGATCGGCTTCGAGCCGTGGCAGCTCGTCACCTATGCCTTCCTGCATGGCGGCATGCAGCACATCCTGTTCAACATGCTGGCGCTGTGGATGTTCGGCGGACCGGTCGAGGATGTGCTTGGCGGCAAACCGTTCGCGGTCTACTACTTCACCTGCGTGGTTGGCGCGGCGCTGACCCAGCTCGCGGTCATGCATTTCTTCCCCAACGGCTACTTTCCGACCGTGGGCGCTTCGGGCGGCGTATTCGGCCTGTTGCTGGCCTACGGCCTCATGTTCCCGCGCGCACGGATCCTGCTGTATTTCGCGATTCCGATTCCGGCGCGGCTGTTCGTGGTGTTGTACGGCATCCTCGAACTCGTGCTCGGCGTCACCGGCACCCAGGCCGGCGTCGCCCACTTCGCGCATCTGGGCGGCCTGGCCTTCGGCTATCTTCTGCTGCAGTACTGGCGTGGCCGGTTGCCGTGGAAGCCGCGGCGACGCCTCATGTTGTGAGGCAGGACGCGCGCTCGCGGCTGTCGCAGTCGGCCAGCCGAGCGCCGCCCGCGGTACCCTGAATGCGCGTCGCCACCGCGGGATCGTGCGGTCGCTGCAGATCCGGCTCCGGCGCGCTCTGCGGCGATTGCCAGCAGCGAGCGCCGCCGGCACCTGGATTTGCGCGGCCCGGCGGCGCTACCGCGCTGGCGGTAGCGGCGGTTGCGTCCATCCATCGCGCCACGCTGGCTCCGGCCCGAACGCCCGACGGTATCTGCCCATGTCCAAACGCAACCTGCAAGCCTGGCTCGATTACCAGCAGCGCACGCACCCCGATGCGATCGCGCTCGGGCTCGAGCGCGTGCGCGAGGTCTGGCGCCGGCTCGGTGCGCCGCCACCGGCGGCTACCGTCATCACGGTGGGGGGGACCAATGGCAAGGGCTCGACGGTGGCGTTCGTCGAGGCGATCGCGGCTGCGGCAGGGCAACGCGTGGGCGCCTACACCTCGCCGCACCTCGTGCGCTACAACGAGCGCGCCCGCGTGGCCGGCAGCGACTTGCCCGATGCGGGCTGGATCGATGCCTTCGAGCGCATCGAGGCCGTGCGCGGTGACATCGCGCTGACCTATTTCGAGTTCGGCACGCTGGCGGCCCTGTGGCAGTTCGCGCAGGCCGGGCTCGATCTGGCCGTGCTCGAAGTCGGGCTCGGCGGGCGGCTCGATGCGGTCAACATCATCGATGCGGACGCCGCGATCGTGACCACGGTCGATCTCGACCATCAGGACTGGCTTGGCCACGACCGCGACAGCATCGGCGGCGAGAAGGCCGGCATCTTCCGCCGTGGCCGGCCCGCCATCGTCGGTGATGCGCAGGCGCCGGCTGGCCTGCTCGATGCCGCGCGCGCACTCGGCGCGCGGCTCATGCTGGCGGGGCGCGACTACCACTGGCAGGGTCACGTTGGCGCACGCTGGGACTGGCGCTGCGGCGACACGCGACTCGAATTGCCGCGGCCGGCGTTGGCGGCGCCGGTGCAGTTGGCCAATGCGGCGGCGGCGATCGCCGCGCTGCACGCCTTGCGGCCACGCTGCGGCTGGGACGCGGACGCGATCGCGCGCGGCGTCGTGCACGCGCAGGCGGCAGCGCGCCTGCAGCGCATCGCGCGCGAGCCCGAGCTCGTGATCGATGTCGCCCACAATCCGCAGGCAGCGCGCGCGCTGGCGCAATGGCTGCGCGACGAACCTGCGCGCGGCCGTACGCTGGCGGTGTTTGGCGCGCTGGCCGACAAGGACGTGGCAGGCGTCGTCGCGGCCCTGGCCGATTGCGTCGATCGCTGGTTCCCGGCGGCGCTCGATGCGGTCTCGTCACGTGGCTTGAGTGCGGCTGCACTGGTCGCGCGCATGGCCGCGTTGCCGCCCGCGCGCGTCGCCGCGGCGAGCGCGAGTGTGGCCGCCGCGCTGGCGCAGGCGCGGGCGCAGGCCGTGCCCGCTGATCGCATCATCGCGTTTGGTTCGTTCTTCGTGGCCGGCGCCGCACTCGCGGCGCGCGACGAGACTTGATCGAGGTCCGGCACCGCGTTCAGCACCGGCACATCGGCGGCGCGGTCGGCTCCCGTATAATTCGAGCGGTTTCCCGCACCGTGGACCGCCCATGGACCTCTCGCTCAAACAGCGCCTGCTCGGCGCCGCCGTGCTGATCGCGCTCGCGGTGATTTTCGTGCCGATGTTCATCTCGGGCTCTGGGCCGCGCCAGCCGACTTCGCTCGAGACCACGCCGCTGGCGATTCCGCCGGCTCCCGATCGCGAGTTCCAGACCCGCGAACTCGACGTGGCGCCGCCACGGCCGGCAGCGGCCAGTCCGGCAGCGGCCAGCCCCGATCGGATCACCACGGTCGATACCGCGAGCGCGCCCGCGCCAGCGGATGCGACACCGGCCAGCACGGCGCCGCCGGCAACGGCACCGGCTGCCACCAAGCCCACGCTGGCCGCGCCGACCGCCCCCGCGCCGGTCGCGGCGCCTGCCGGCAAGCCGGGCGAGTCGGCGGCCGCGCCCCGTGCGGGCACGGCGGCCCATGCGCGTTATCTCGTGCATCTGGGCGTCTACAGTTCCAGCAAGAACGCGGCCGACCTCGTCGCCGCGCTCAAGAAGGATGGCTTTGCCGCCTATGCCGAGGCCACCGACTATCAGGGCAAGAGCGCCGAGCGCGTGCGGGTCGGTCCGTTCGCCGATCGCGCGGCGGCCGAGGCGGCGCGTCTGCGCATCAAGCAGCTCAAGCCGAGCGTGCCCGGCAGCGTGGTCGAGAATGCCGACGACGCCAAGGCCGATGCCCCGGCCAGCCTGGCGGCCAATCGCGCCGGTGGATTCGCCGTGCAGTTGGGCGCGTTCAAGGCCGCCGACGAGGCCAACAAGCTGCGCGATCGCGTGCGCGGCGCCGGCTTCGCCGCCTTCGTCGACAAGGTCAACGCCGATGGCGCCACCTTGTGGCGCGTGCGCGCCGGTCCCGAGGTCGACCGTGCGGCGGCAGAGAAGTTGCGCACGGGCATCAAGGACCGGCTCAAGGTCGATGGCATGATCGTCACCCAATGAAGCGGTGATGGGTGATTCGTGACCGGTGATTCGTGATGGGCGATTCGGACAGGCAGGGGTGGTGTCACGTGTGCGTTGTTTCGCCCATCACGAACCGCCCAGCGCCGATCACGGCGCCGTCATGAACTGGGCCGACTACGCGATCGTCGCCGTGCTCGCCCTGTCGATGTTGATGGGCCTGTGGCGCGGCTTCATCGCCGAGGTGCTGGCGCTGGCGATCTGGTTCTGCGCATTCTGGGTCGCGTGGTTGTTCGGTCCGCAGCTCGCGCTGCGTCTGGAGGCGACGATCCCGACGCCGTCGGCCCGCATCATGCTGGCCTATGTGCTGTGCTTCATCGCCGTGCTGGTGGCGGGCGCGATCCTCGCCTTCGTCATGCGCAAGCTCGTCGCCGGCAGCGGCCTCAGCGGCAGCGACCGCCTGCTTGGCATGGTGTTCGGCCTCGTGCGCGGCCTCGCGCTCGTGGTGCTCGTCGTGTTCGTGCTCGGCGCGCTGTTCCGGCGCGATCCATGGTGGCAGGAGTCGCGTCTGCTGCCGACGTTCCAGGTCGGCGCCGACTGGCTCGCCGCACGCTTGCCGGCCGAGGTCGCGTCTTACCTCGAACCGGTGGAAAATCTGCTCAAGCAATCCGTGCCGCCCGCGCTGCCCGCGCCCGCTGCGCCTCCTCCAGCCCACTGAAGTCATCACCATGTGCGGAATCATCGGCATCGTCGGCAAGTCCGAGGTCGCGGCGGCGCTCTACGACGCGCTCACCGTGCTGCAACACCGCGGCCAGGATGCGGCCGGCATCGCCACCTTCGACGGCAGGCGCCTGAGCCTGCACAAGGGCGGCGGCCTCGTGCGCGACGTGTTCGACCACGACAGCATGCTCGGCCTGCGCGGCAACATCGGCATCGGCCATTGCCGCTATCCGACGGCCGGCTCGGAGGGCTCGGCCGAGGCGCAGCCGCTGTACGTCAACTCGCCCTACGGCATCGCGTTGGCGCACAACGGCAACCTCATCAACACCGCGGCACTGCGCCGCGAGGTGTTCGAGGACGATCGCCGCCACGTCAACACCGAGTCCGACTCCGAGGTCCTGCTCAATGTGCTGGCGCACGAGCTGCAGATCCTCGACCGCCGCACCCTGACGCCCGACCATGTGTTCAAGGCGGTGGCGGGCACGCACGCGCGCTGCGTGGGCGGCTACGCGGTGGTGGCGCTGGTGCTCGGCCACGGCGTGCTCGCATTCCGTGACCGGCACGGCATCCGCCCGCTGGTGCTCGGCGAACGCGACACCGCCACGGGCAAGGAATATGCGGTCGCGTCCGAATCGGTCGCGCTCGACATTCTCGGCTTCCGCCTGCTGCGCGACGTCGCGCCCGGCGAGGCCGTGCTGCTCACGTCCGACGGGCAGTTGTTCACGCGCCAGTGCGCCGAGCCGGCGCTGCATGCACCGTGCATCTTCGAATACGTGTACCTGGCACGGCCCGATTCGATGATCGAGGACGTGTCGGTGTACAAGGCGCGCCTGCGCATGGGCGAGAAACTCGGCGAGAAGATCCTGCGCGAGATGCCCGGTCACGACATCGATGCGGTCATCCCGATCCCCGACACCTCGCGCACCGCGGCCGGGCCGCTGGCGCAGATCCTCGGCGTGCCGGTGCGCGAAGGCTTCGTCAAGAACCGCTACATCGGCCGCACCTTCATCATGCCAGGGCAGAGCGAACGCGTGAAATCGGTGCGCCGCAAGCTCAACCCGATTGCGCTGGAATTCCGCCGCAAGAACGTGCTGCTGGTCGACGACTCGATCGTGCGCGGCACCACCTCCAGGCAGATCATCCAGATGGCACGCGATGCCGGGGCGCGCAAGGTCTACCTCGCCTCGGCGGCGCCGCCGGTGCGCTATCCCAACATCTATGGCATCGACATGCCGGCCACGGCGGAGCTCGTCGCGCATGGGCGCAGCGTCGAGGAGATCGAGCGCATCCTCGGTGCCGACCGGCTCATCTACCAGGATCTCGACGATCTCGTCTGGGCCGTGCGCGACGGCAATGCGGGCCTGACGGCGTTCGATGCGTCGTGTTTTTCGGGCGAGTACGTCACCGGCGTCGAGCCGGCTTACCTTGCCGAACTCGAGTTCGCGCGTTCCGATGACGCCAAGGCGCAGCGACGCACCACGACTTGATCGAGCCGGGGACTGTGGTCGGCTGCGTGTCCGCAGCGCGCGCCGGCGTGCGTCGATTCGCTCACGGTGCGCCGATGGCGCGCTTGCTCGCATCGCCGCGCTGTGGTTGTGTTCGGTTCCTGACATCCGCTCGCAACCGATGCAGGGATCTCCCGAGGAAGACATGGTCGTCACGCCACCCAACCTTTTTGACGCCGCCGCGCAGTGCCTGGACTGCACCGGCGTCGATGCCAAGCTCGCCGCAACCCACGCGGCGGCGCAGGCGTTTGCCGCGGGCCGGCTCGGCTGCGCGGGCGCGGCGCCGCCGCAAGCGATCCGTGCACCGGGCCGTCCGCCGCGGCCGCGGCTGGTGCCGCCACGGGCCCTGGCCCAGCGCGGCCTGGGCAGCACCGAAGGACGCGCGGCGCTCGTGCACGCGATCGCCCACATCGAGTTCAACGCGATCAATCTGGCCTGGGATGCGGTGTACCGCTTCCGCGACATGCCCGCGGCCTACTACGCCGACTGGGTGCGCGTGGCCGACGATGAAGCGCGTCACTTTGCGCTGATAGCCGCGCGGCTGGCGCAGCTCGGTCACGCCTATGGCGATTTCGACGCGCACGACGGCCTGTGGGAGATGGCCACGCGCACGGCCGATTCCTGTCTCGCGCGCATGGCGCTGGTGCCGCGCGTACTGGAAGCGCGCGGACTCGATGTCACGCCGGGAATGATCGAGCGCCTGCGCGGCGTCGGCGACCTGGCCACGGTGGCCGTGCTCGAGGTCATCCTGGCCGAGGAAGTGGCGCATGTGGCGGCCGGCTCGCGCTGGTTCACCTGGTGTTGCGAGCGCGAAGGGCGCGAGCCGCAGGCGGCGTTCCGCGATCTCGTCGAGTGCCACCTGCGCGGCAGCCTGCGCGGCCCGTTCAATGCGCAGGCACGCTTGCAGGCCGGTTTCACACCCGGTGAGCTGGCCCAGCTCGACGCGTGGGCGACATGAGGCCATCGCGTGGGCGCATCGCCGCATTCGGCCTGGCCTTGATCGTGTGCTGGAGCCTGCTGCTGCTGTTCGTGGCCGGCACCGATTGGCGCACGCCGCCGTGGTCCGATGGTGGACGCGCGTTCCCGGGCAGCAATTTCCGGCCGGCCAAGGGACACGCCGAGATCGACGGGCAGCAGCTGCGCGTGACGGCAGCGGACGAGGGCGACACGGCCCTGCAGGTGGTGCCGGTTCCCGAGCTCGAGGCGGCCCGGTTTCCGCTGCTGAGCTATGAGTTCAGCGACATGCCTCGTACGCTGGAGCTGTCATTCATGTTCCGCCGCGTCGACGGCACCGACGTGGAATCGATTGCGGTGCCGGCGGCGGGGACGCGCACGGTGACGGTCGACCTGTCGCGCGTGCCGGCCTGGCAGGGGCGCATCTCCGAAATCGGCTTTGCCCAGTTTCCGGTCGCGCAGCTCGCAGCGCCGGCGGATGCGTTCCACCCGTTCACGCTGGTCAAGGTCAAGTTGCATCCCGCCTCGTGGCTCGGGCGCTTGCGCGCGCTCGCCAGCGCGTGGACGGCACGCTCGCCGTGGCAGCTCATCTCGATCAGTGCACTGGGGCCGGGTGAAATCGGCGATCGCACCCCGCATCCGCTGCACCCGCCGTTGGTGGTGGCGCTGGCGCTCGGCATCGCCATCGTGCTGGCGCGGCTCATCCTGCGCCTGCGCGGCCGCGCGCTCGCGCGCGGCGCGCTGCTCGGGCTGGCGCTCGGCTGGCTGGCACTCGATCTGTGCTGGCTGCGCGACCTCGACTACAAGCGCCGCGTCGACCGCAGTGCATGGGGCGACACGCCGCTGGCGCAACGGCAGGAGCGCGTGGCCGATGCCGATCTGGCCATGGCCGCGGCCGAACTCAAGACCTTGCTCGCCGGCGAGCCGCCCACGCGCCATGTGCTGCTCAGCACGCGCTCGCCCTACAGCGCGCTGCGCCTCATGTATCACGCGGCACCTCTCAACATGAGTTTTGCCAGCGCCTTGCCCGAGTCGCTCGCGACGGGTTTGGTGCCCGGCACGATCATCGTGCGCTACGACATGCCAGGGGCGCTCGTCGGCCAGAGCCTGTTGTTCGACCGCCGTGTCGTGCGGGTCCAGACGCTGCGTCAGGACCCACGGCTGTCGGTCTACCGGGTCGTGGCGGTGAAGCCATGACCGCCGCATTGTCGTGCCTCATCTGGAGCGTGCCCCTGCTGCTCGGCAGCGGACTGTGGGTCGCGTTGGCGGGATGGCCGCGTGGCGCGGCGGCGCGCTGCTGCGCGCTCGGTGGTGGCTGGATCATCGGCGCGCTCCTGTGCGGCCTCGGCCTGCGCCTGTTCGCGGCGCAGTATCTGGCCGGAGCGGTGGAGCGCGTCGGCGCCGCTGCGGCGCTGGCCGGTGCATTGCTGTGGGTGGCGGCATGGCGGTGGCGGGCGCGCGTGGCCACTGATGTGTGGGTGCCAGCGGCGGCGCCGGCGCGCGGCGCGCGCATCCTGATCGGCGTGCTGTGCGGGCTGCTCGTCTGGCGCGGCGCCTTGCTGCTCGATGACATCCTGCTGCATCCGGTCCTGCCGTGGGATGCGTGGGCCGTGTGGCTGGCCAAGGCCAAGGCCTGGGTGCTGGCCGGTCGCATCGATGCCTCGGTGCCCTATGGCGTCTGGGTCGCGCAGGCCGAAGGTGCGCAGCGCACCGGCGTGGCCTGGATGTATCCCGAACTCGTGCCGTGGACCGCGGTGTGGTTTGCCGGCGGCGCGCACTGGATCGAGCCGCTCGTCGGGCTGGCCTGGTGGGGGCTGGGCTTCGCGCTGCTGGCGCTGCATTACGGGCAATGGCGCGCTCTCGGCGTGACGCCGCTGATGGCGTGGGCGGGTGTCTATGCGCTCGGCTCGCTGCCGCTGCTCGATGCACACGTCGCGCTCGGCGGATACGCCGACCTGTGGATCGCCGCGCTGCTGTCGCTGGGCGCGCATGCCTGGTTGCGCTGGTCCAGTTGCGGCGAGCGGCGTCAGCTCGGACTCGTCCTCGTGGCGATGGCGCTGCTGCCATTGATCAAGCTCGAGGGCGCCGTCTGGAGCCTCATGCTTGGTGTCGCCTGTGTGTTTCGGCTGTTGCCGCGACAGCTGCGTGGACGGCGTTTCGTGGTGATCGTCGCCCTCGTGCTGGTCACGCTGGTCGCCTGCGTCGTATTCGGCCTGCCATGGATCGGCATGGCGCGGCGCTACCTCGACAGTGGCCGCCTGTTCGACGGCGGGCAGATCGGTGCTTCGGCCGTGTCGCTTGCCGCGGCCCTGTGGGGACAGTGGAACTGGAACCTGCTGTGGTTCGCCCTGCCGGCGGCGCTGCTGTGGAACGCGCGGCACTGGACCGCCTCGCCGATGACGCGGCGCCTGCTGGCATTGTTGGCCGTGCCGCTCGTGGTGCTGATGGGGCTGTTCCTGTTCACGACCGCGGCGCAGTATGCGCAGAGCTATTCGGCCGTGAACCGCCTGCTGCTGCAGATCGTGCCACTCGTGGTCAGCGCGCTCGTGCTGCTGATACGGCCACCCGATGTCGCGACGATCGCGGCCCCGCCTCAGCGGGGAGCCGACTCGCCCAGCGCAAGCGCATAGAGTCGCCGCGTCGCGCGCAGCGATTGCTCGAGCGTGTAGTGCGCCTGCCAGCGCGCGCGTCCGCGCGTGCCCAGCGCCTGGCGCGCGACCGGGTCGACGAGTTGCCCGATGGCGGCGGCGAGCGCGCCCGCATCATCGGGCGGGACCAGGATGCCGCCCGCGCCGACACCGACCACGCTGGCGACTCCCGAGCCGTCGATCGCGCTGGCCACCACGGGCAGGCCCGCGCGCATCGCTTCGAGCAGGACCAAGCCGAAGGCTTCGCCGCGATCGCGCGAGGGCAGCACGAATGCGTCGGCACTCGCGTAGGCACTGGCCAGCGCGGCGTCATCGAGCGCACCGGCGAAGTGCACGCGCGCCGCCACGCCACGCGCGCCGGCCTGGACGCGCAGCGCGGCCGCACATTCGCCATCGCCCACCAGCAGCAGGCGGTCGCGTGGACGCGCCGCAAGTGCATCGATGAGCACGTCGAAGCCCTTGTAGCGGCTGAGTCGGCCAACCGCGAGCAGGCGTAGCCCATCACCCGCCGGCCACGGCGTGGTGTCGATTGCGGCTGGCGGCGCGTCGGCGATGCCCAGCGGCACGACATGCACCCTGTCACGCCAGCGCGCCAGTGCATGGCTGGCCTCGGCATAGGCCTGCGAGGTGGCGATCACGGCCTGCGCGCGCGCCAGCATGGCCTGCTCGAACGGGCGGTACAGCCGATAGCCCAGGCGCAGGCGCCAGTCGGGCGCATCGGGTGGCACGTCGGCATGCCAATGCACGAGCCATGGCAGGCGCCGCGCGGCCGGCAGCAGCAGTGCGGCGAAACTCGACGGATTGGGCAGATGCAGGTGCAGCAGCTGCGGCCGGAACTGGCGCAGCATGCGCGCCAGTTGCCACGGGAAGGACGGACTCAGTGGCGTGTACACCGGCGCCGCCAGGCAGCCGACGCGACGTACCTGCACGCCATCGAGTGTTTCCCGGGTCGAACGCCAGTGGCCGGGACGTTGGTGCACGAGCACGCCGACGCTGTCGCCACTGGCGACGCAGGATTCGGCCAGCGCCTGGGTATGCCGCTCGATGCCGCCGCGTTCGGGGGCGTAGTACTTGCCGACGTGCAGGATGCGCATGGCGTGCTCAGGCCGGGTCGGCCGCCGGCCGCCTAACTGTCGTCGCCGTCATCGTCGGGCACGGGCGTGCCGCCCAGCCGCGCCAGTTCGCGTTCGAGGATCGCCAGTTTCTGCGTCAGGCGGCGCACGCGCCGTTCCTGTCGCGAGCGGTCGATGTCGAGCTTGAGCAGGCGCAGCAGGATCAGCGCCACCGCCACGATGATCGGCAACACCGGCGCATAGCTGATGCCGCTGACGCGGCCGAGCCAGCCGACCGTGCCCGGGAACACGCCGAGGACGAAGGTGGCCGCCGCCACGCTCAGCCACCACAGCGCATATGGGCCGTGCAGGTGGTCGCGGCGGACCAGGAACAGGATCGCACCGGCAATCGCGATGCCGAGGATCGCCGAGGTGATCTGGCCGGTCAGCATGCCGTGCGCACCGCGTGCCGCAAGCGGCCTGAGCGCCGTCCCGCATCGAGCTGGGCGATGCACAGCACGGTCGTGTGCAGCATGTAGCGCGCCACCACCAGCCACGAGGCAAAGACCCGCGAGTGGCCGTTGCAGCGCTCGCGCATCGCCACGGGGGTTTCCTCGACCGGCAGGCCGTTCCTTGCGAGCAGCATGAGCACTCCGATGTCTTGATAGTCGAGCAGGCTCGCCTCCGGCGCGGCGAGGATGTCCATGGCGCGACCATCGTACAGGCGCAGGCCGGACGTCAGATCGAGCAACTTGAGCCCGGTCAGCGTGCGCAGGTACCACCACGCCAGCCGCTTGGCGCGACTGAGGCGCTCCAGGCAGGTGCCGATGACGACGCTGGCGCCGCTGCGCGCCTGCGCTTCGAACAACGCCGGCAGGGTGGCCGGCAGGTGTTGGCCATCGGCGTCGAGCGCGATCACACCCGCGTAACCGTGGCGGCGTGCATAGCGGATGCCGGTCTGGGTCGCGCCCCAGGCGCCAAGTCCGAGCGGCAACCGCAGCACGGTCGCGCCGGCCGCCGCGGCGCGGGCGGCCGTGGCGTCATCGCTGGCATCGTCGACGACGAGCACGGCGCAGCCCAAGGTGGCCCGCACGCCGGCCACCACGGCGCCCACGCT
The DNA here is from genome assembly GCF_019634845.1 of Dokdonella sp. Lineage (GTDB taxonomy): Bacteria > Pseudomonadota > Gammaproteobacteria > Xanthomonadales > Rhodanobacteraceae > Dokdonella_A. The sequence goes on along the minus strand of NZ_JAHCAQ010000016.1, from coordinate 68,131 downwards.
CGCGCTTTCGTTGCGGGCGGGGATGACCGCCAGACAATGCGCGGCTTGAAGTGGGGGCGGGTTGAAGGCCACGAGGCGGGGCGGGGCGACAGGGACGGCGATTGTCCGGAACACGGTGGACACGGTCAAATTGGAACGCGTCCCAAGGCCTGTTGGACGGCGCCCCAAGGCCTGCCGCGTGCAGCGCGATGATCGCCCGCAGGTCGGGCGCCGCAGGCCGGCGCACGTGCGCTTCCCCCCGCCTGGGCGGGAAGTTCGACCAACGTGTTCGGTCCACACGTCCGCGCTGCACTCGCTTCCCCCCCCCCCCCGCTCAGCGCGGGGAAGGACTCAGATCGCACACTTTCTTGCTTTCCCCGCTCGTGGCACCAAGCGCACTGTCTACGTCGCCTACCGCACCTTTCTTGTGCTGAACGGCGTCGAGATTGCCGCCTCGGCCGACGACAAGTACGTGACAATGCTGGCCCTTGCCGAAGGCAGCCTCGAACTCGACCCGTTCGCCGCGTGGCTGCGCAGCCGTTGCACGCCCTTGCCCGGACGCGATGCGGTGCAGGAGCCGGCGCCGCGCTACCGCGCCGCAAGCCGGCGCTGACGATGCACGCCGGCCGCAGGGCGTGTCATCCTCGCCGTCCCGGCGCAGGGCGGGACCCGGCGCCTTCCTCCAGACGCAGGCCGCGTGTCCGGTTTGTCCGCCAGCCTGCGTTTATGGTCAACGTGGGCCGGGGGCGATGTGCCGCTGGCGGGGACGGGGAGCCGGTACGGGGTCCGTCCCGAAACAGAAAGGTCGGCCAGGCCCACGGCTCGTCACATGTTGACACGGTGTTAACGATTCACTAGTGTTCGCGCGGATCGGGCTTGGTTGACCAACTTTAACCATAGGGGATGGGAGCAGACCGCTCCGCCCGAGACTCTCTGGGAGATTTCTCATGAATGCAAAGATGAAAGTTCTGTCGCTGGCGCTGGTGGGGATGTTCGGCTACGTCGGCGGCGCGATTGCGGCCTGCCCGGCTGGTCCGACGACGGCTGAGGGTGGTGCGTGGACTGCCAAGTTCGTGAGCGGTGGCAGCTCTTCGATGTCGATCGCGACCCCGGGTCTCGATGGCTCGGAGTGCAAGCTGCGCGTGTCGCTCGGCAACAATGGTGGTGCGCAGGCGCAGGTGATGGATGACACGCCGGCCAACGAACCGCATTATCGTGCGCAGTTCCTGTTTGACGCTGGCGCGCTCACCGGCGCGAACGGTGGTAGTCAAGCTGTTATTTTTCAGACAAATGCGCCTGCGGTGCATGGCGGTTTGCTCCAGGCCGTCAAGATTACGTTCAGTGGCTCCGGCGGTGGCTCGACTACAAGTGGCAAGCGCATTGTAATTCGTACGGCGTGCGAGAGCGGCGCTCTGTCTCTGTGTGGCTCCGCGCCAATCACGTTGCCTAACCAGACTGGCGTCAATCGCATCGAGTTTGACTTGGTCTTTGGCGCGAGCGGAACGGGCGCGCTTCGTTACTGGGTGACCGATGGTGCCGCGTCCGGTGGCAGCGACGGAAGTCCGAGTGGCACGATTACAGTCAATGGTGGCAACGCTGGATGGACTGGCGTGGATAAGGCCTACATGGGTTTGACGGCTCCCACGGCGGTATTCCGCAGCCTCAATGCCGATACGAATGCGTTCTTTGATCGTTTTGATTCGCGCCGCCAGACGTTCATTGGCGGCTGATCAGCCAGCAGTTTCTGTTGTTGCATATTCCAGGAGTGAAAAAATGAAGAAGATTCTTGCGATTGCCCTCAGTCTTGCCACCCCGATCGCGTTCGCCCAGACTTGCGCTGCGCCGGGTGGTCCGATCACGGCCGGTGGTACGACGGTGACCGGCAACACCTGCGGAACCGATAATGGTTTCGGTGGTGGTATCTGTACTGGTTCGCAGGTGTTTGATCCTTCGACGACGGTCGCAATCTACGCTGTGCAGGTAGGTGCGACGAACAACTTCCACATCTCGGTCCAGGATACTGCGCCGTACAATGCCGCAATTGCGTTGATCAACCCGGGCGCATGTGGTCCGGGTGCGCCGTGCTACGCACAGGGCAATGACGCCAACGCGGCCGGCGGCGGTGAGACGCTTCCGGATGGTGGTGGCAACTTCCCGGCGAACATTCCGGCCGGAACCTACTATGCCGCCGTGTTCTCGTTTGACAGTGCGCCCGCCGGTTGCGGCGCGTTCTCGATGACGGTGCACCCGGTGCTGCCGGTTCAGCTGCAGAGCTTCACGGTGGGTTGATCGTCGATCGATCGAGATCGGAACCATGTGATTCCTTGAGGCCCATCCCAGGATGGGCCTCATCTTTTTGGGATATGCAAGATGATTGACTGGATTGCGCTGGCTGTTGGCGCCGTGCTTGGGGCTGCGACGCCGGCGGCGCAGCAGGTGTCGAACGCCCTGTCTGTCGAGGGTTGCGATTTTGGCGAGGTCTATGCGACGGCGCCGGCGAGATGCGATCTGACTCTTTCAAATGCCGGTGATACCGCAATTCGAGTACACGGCTTCCGCGTGGTCAGTGGCAATGGGACTGCCATGCCGGATGACGTGTCGTTGGCGCCGCATTCGACGGTGCAGGTGCGCATGGAGGTTGATACCGGCACGAGTGCGGGGAGAAACAGCTACATTGTGTTGTTTGATTCGACCCCGCCAATGGGTGTGCGAAGCGCCAAGGTCAAGGGTTATGTGCTGACAGCGCTTGACCAGGTTTCGCCGGTCATCGATCTCGGCGTCGTCGATATGACCGCAACGGCGGCGCCACGCGAGTACGCGCTGACCAGCCACGAAGTGGCTGATTTCCGGATCAATGGAGTCGTACAGGCGCCAACTTGGCTCGACGTGACGCTTGCGCAGCCACATGTGCTCAGCGTGAGCGTCAAGCCGGGGGCCTCGTGGGGCCTCCATGAAGATTACATTCGCGTGGCGCTCAACACGCCGCGGCAACATGAGGCCTTGATCAAGGTCAAGGCGGACGTGCGCGGCGATGTCGTCCCTTCTGCGAATCCACTCGATCTGGGGATCATGCGGGCTGGCAATCGAAACGAGGCGCTGGTGCGACTGAACAGTCGGTCACAGAAGGCTTTCAAACTTGGCAAGATTGCAGTGGAAGGCTTCAACGCACGCACCGAAGTTCTGCCGTGCCGGCCCAAGGCCGATGGATGCAAGTTGGTACGGGTGGTCGTCAGCAAGGATCAGGCCGTTGGCTCGTTGCGTGGGACGCTGCACGTTGAATTACCTGAATCGGGTAGGCAACTGTCGGTCTCGACTTGGGGTCTGCTTGTGCCAAAGGACTACAAGATCCGCGACGTCACTCCGGATCCAGGTCAGTCGAAGGCAACCGCACCTGCGAGCCTGCACGACGAGCTCAAGGCGAGCACCCAAGTGAAGAAGAGCGAGCAGGCCCCACCGCCGGGTGATGGGCCGCTGTTGAAGTGGACGGCGTCGAGCCTTGACACCGTGTATGGCTTTCAGATTTTCCGCGCCGACTCCGAGCAGGGGCCATTCTTGCTGATCAACCCCAAGCCGGTCCTCGCCGACATGAACGATGAGAATCCTCAGACGTTCCAATGGCGCGACAACGACGTGCGTCACGGCGCGACGTACTACTATTCGATCGGGATCCTCCGGGTCGACGGCAAGAAGGAGCACTTGGCTGGACCCCAAAAGGTGGTTGCCAAGTGAAAGGTCCACGCGCGTCGATCGGAGCGCGCGCGGAACTCAAGGCGCGGCGCTGATTGGTCAGGAGCGCAGCACACTGGCCTGCTCATACCAATCCCCCAGCACGATGCGCTCGACGGCATTGCCGTCGAGCGCGAACTGATGGCGCGCGGGGCGGTGTGTATGGCCGTGGATGAGCTTGCGCACGCGATGCATGCGCAAGGCGGTCTGGACGGCGTCGGGGTTGACGTCGGTGATGACCTCGGCGACCGACCGTGTGTGGCGCTGGCTCCCCGCGCGTGCCTGGGCCGCGAATGCGCGTCGTTCGGCCAGCGTTCGTGAGAGGAATGCGCGTTGCCACTGCGGGTCGCGGGTCTGCGTGCGAAACGCCTGATACGCCTCGTCGTCGGTGCACAGCGTATCGCCGTGCATGAGCAGGATGCGTTCGCCTTCGATCTCGATCACGCTTGGGTCGGGCAGGATCGTCAGGCGCGCGCGGCGCGCCCAGGCATCGCCGAGCAGGAAATCGCGGTTGCCGTGCATGAAGAACACGGGCACGCCTTGCGCGTGAAGCGCGGCCAGCGCGTCGGCGACGGTGTTTTCCAGTTCGCCCGCGGCATCGTCGCCGATCCAGGCTTCGAAAAAATCACCGAGGATGTAGAGCGCATCCGCGTGCGCGGCCTCATCGCGGACGAAGGCGAGGAATTGCTCGACGATCTGCGGCCGCGCCGTGTCCAGATGCAGGTCCGAGATGAACAACGTCGTCACGTGTCGGTTCCTCGATGGCGCTGGACCTTGCGCAGATGCCGACCGCCGCGCGCCGGCGGCAGGCGCCGGCGGTGTCCGGTTGGCTCGATCCGGCCGGTCACCCGTCCGGCCGGATGACCGTTGTCCGTAGCGACTGGCCCGCGTTATGCCGCGCAATTGGCCGCGGCGGCGATGATCGTGTCAGGGCGCGCGCAGGTACGCCGTGTCGCGCGCGCCATGCGGGTGGCGTGACCGTCAGGGCAGCACCGTCACCTTCTCGATCACGACCGGCGTGAGCGGCACGTCACTGGCGAACGGTGCCTTGGCGCCGGTTGGCACGGCGCGGATCTTGTCGACCACATCCATGCCGGCGATGACCTTGCCGAATACCGCGTAGCCGGGATTGCCGTCACCGGCGTAGTCCAGACGCGGATTGTCGACGGTGTTGATGAAGAACTGTGCGGTAGCCGAGTTGGGGTCCATCGTGCGGGCCATCGCCAGCGAGCCGCGCAGGTTGGACAGTCCGTTCTTCGACTCGATCGCGATCGGCGCGCGGGTTTTCTTCTGGCGCAGATCCGCGGTGAAGCCACCGCCCTGGATCATGAAGCCGGCAATCACGCGATGGAACACGGTGCCGTCGTAGAAGCCGCTCTTGGCGTAGGCGAGGAAGTTCTCGACCGACTTGGGCGCCTTGTCGGGATACAGCTCCAGCGTGATGTCGCCCAGGCTCGTCTTGAGCAGCACCCGCGGCTCTGCGGCGGTCGTCTCGGCCGGCTCGGTCTTCTTCGCCGTCGCTGCCGGCGTGGCCGGTTTGGCCGCCTTGGGCGCCGCCGCCGGTTTGGCTGCCGGTTTGGTCGCCGGTTTGGTCGCCGGGGCAGGCTGCGCGGCGGGTTGGGTCTGTTGCGCCAGGGCGACGGCGGGCAGGCTCAGGACCAGGGCGAGCAGAAAACGCTTGAACACGGGAAACCTCCGACGGAAACGTGATCACGGAACCGCCAATGATAGGGCTTCAGCGCGGCGCGTCCACCGCGCGGACCTGCAATTTGAAATCGAGCTGCTTGATGTGGTCGCGTTCCTGGTCGAGGTCGGCGCGCGTCAGCGGATGCTGCTGCAGCCAGCTCTCGGGCAGCTCCAGTCGCACCGTGCGATCGTCGACGCTCAGCTGCAGCGGCGGCAGCGGCTCGGGTGTGCGGGCCCGCTCGAGCAGGGCTGCCAGGCGCAGCAGCACGGTGACCTTGCGCACCGGCAGGCGCAGGCGCGCGGGCAGCGCGTCGATGCTGGCGCGATCGGGCTTGCGCCGGTGCGAACGCACGATGGCCGCCAGCGCCTGCTGGCCCTGGCGCGTGAAGCCGGCGAGGTCGGAATGGGCGACGATATAGGCACCGTGGACATGGTGCAGGCTGTGCGCGATGGCGAGGCCGATTTCGTGGATGTCGGCGGCCCAGCCCAGCGCGTCGCGCTCGATGTGGCCGAGCTGCCAGCCGGCGGCGACCTGGTCGAACAGCGCCAGCGCCGCATGTTGCACGCGCGCCGCCTGTGCGCGGTCGACGCCATAGCGCGAGGCCAGCGTGGCGATGCTGCCGGCCCGTGGGTCGCCATCGAGCGCACGACCGACGAGGTCGTACAGCAGGCCCTCGCGCATCGCAGTCTCGCAGACCTGCATCTGGGTCAGCGCGAAGGTCGTGAACACGGCTTCGAGGATCGCGGTGCCGCCGGCCAGGATCGCGATACGGTCTTCGGCCAGCCCGGCAAGGCGCAGCGCTTCGACGCTGCCACATTCGAGGATCGCTTCACGCAGGCGGCCCAGCGACTCGACGCTGATGCCCTGTTCGCTCCAGCCGTTGGCCTGCACCACGCTCGCGATCGCCTTGGCCGTCCCTGACGAGCCGATGGCCTCGCCCCAGCCCAGCGCGCGGTAGTCCTCGGCAAACTGCTGCAGTTCCACCGCGATGTCGGTCTGGGCTTGGCGCCAGCGCTTGGCCGTGTACTTGCCGTCGGGGAAGAAGCGCAGCGTGCTGGCGATGCAGCCCACCTGCACGCTCTCGGTGCGCAGCGCCTCGAAGCCCTTGCCGATGATGAATTCGGTGCTGCCGCCGCCAATGTCCACCACCAGCCGGCGCTGCTGCGACTGCGCCAGGTCGTGAGCCACGCCGAGGTAGATCAGGCGCGCTTCCTCGCGGCCGCTGACGATGTCGATCGGATGGCCGAGCGCGGTTTCGGCCGGCAGCAGGAACGCCTGCGGATTGGCGAGCTGGCGCACCGCATTGGTCGCCACCGCGTGCACGCGCTCGTGCGGCAGCGCGCGCAGGCGCTGGCCAAAGCGCGCGAGGCAGGTCAGCGCGCGCTCGCGGTAGTCGGGATCGAGGCCGCCGTTGGCGCGCAGCCCCATCGCCAGCCGAACGCCATCGCGCATGCGGTCGATGATGCGCAGCCCGCCGTGTTCGTAGCGCGCCACCAGCAGGTGAAAGCTGTTGGAGCCGATGTCGATGGCCGCGAGCAGTTCGCCGTCGCGGATGTCGCTCGCCGTTGCGTTGGCCACGATGCTGCCTGCTGCCGATGGGCCGCGATTGTCGCATGCCTGCGTCATGCCGCCGCGCTCAGCGTTCCAGGGCGTCGAGCAGGGCCGACTGGGCGCCGTGGGGCGGGGCACCGTCGCTGTGCGCGCGCACGTAGCTGCCATCGGTCTGCAGCAGCCAGGCCTGCGTGTTGTCGGCCAGGTAATTGGCCAGCGCCTCGTCGTATACGCGCCGCGCAAGCGCGGGGTCGCGGATCGGGAAGCAGGTCTCGATGCGCCACAGCAGGTTGCGTTCCATCCAGTCGGCGCTCGAGCAGTAGAGTTCAGGCGCGCCGTCGTTGCCGAACCAGTACACGCGGCTGTGCTCGAGGAAGCGACCGACGATCGAACGCACGCGGATGCGCTCGGACACGCCGGGGATGCCAGGTCGCAGGGCGCACGCGCCACGCACGATGAGGTCGATCTCGACCCCGGCCTGCGAGGCGCCATACAGCCTGCGGATGACCTGCGCCTCGGTCAGTGCGTTCATCTTGGCGACGATGCGAGCCGGTCGCCCCGCGCGCGCATGTGCGGCCTCGCGCTCGATGCGGTCCATCATGCCCTGATGCAGCGTGAACGGCGCGTTGAGCAGGCATTTGAGGTGGATCACCGGACCGAGCCCCGACAACTGCAGGAACAGCAGGTGGGTGTCCTCGCCGATATCGGGATTGGCCGTCATCAGCCCGAGGTCGGTGTAGGTGCGCGAGGTGACCTGGTGGTAGTTGCCGGTCGACAGGTGCACGTAGCGGCGCAGCACGCCGCCCTCGCGGCGCACGATCAGCAGCATCTTGGCGTGGGTCTTGACGCCGACCACGCCGTACATGACCTGCACGCCGGCCTCCTGCAGGCGGTTGGCCAGTCGCAGGTTGGCCTCCTCGTCGAAGCGCGCGCGCAGCTCGACCACCACGGTGACGTCCTTGCCTTGCCGCGCGGCGTCGACCAGGTGGTCGATCAGCGGCGAGTCGTTGCCGACGCGATACAGCGTCTGCTTGATCGCGAGCACGTCGGGATCGGCGCTGGCCTGGCGCACGAGTTCGATCACGCTGCCGAAGGAATCGAACGGATGGTGCAGCAGGATGTCGCGCTCTCCGATCGCCTCGAACAGGCTGCCTTCCTCGACCACGGTGGGCAGCAGGCGCGGCTGGAACGGCGGGAACTTGAGGTCGGGGCGATCGATCTGGTCGTAGGTGGCGTTGACGCGGTTGACGTTGACCGGGCCCTCGCAGCGATAGACGTCGGCCTCGCCCAGTTCGAAGTTCTGCATGAGCATCCGGGTGATCGCGCGCGGGCAGTTGTCGGCCACCTCCAGACGCACCGCGCGCGCATAACCGCGGCCCTTGAGCTCGTCACGCAGCGCCACTGCGATGTTCTGCACCTCTTCCTCATCCACCACCAGTTCGCTGTTGCGGGTGACGCGGAACTGGTAGGAGCCACGCACCTGCATGCCGGGGAATAGCTCGTCCATGAACTCGTGCAGCACGCTGGACAGGAACACGAAGTCGTGAGGCACCTGCGCCACTTCCGCCGGCAGCCGGATCAGTCGTGGCAGCGAACGCGGCGCCCGCACCAACGCCAGATGACTCTCGTGACCGAACGCGTCCTTGCCGCTGAGCACCACCGCGATGTTGAGGCTCTTGTTGAGGATGCGCGGGAACGGGTGTGCCGGATCGAGCCCCAGCGGCGACAGTACCGGCAGGATCTCGTTGCGGAAGTAACCCTGCAGCCAACGGCGCTGCTTGTCGTTCCACGCGTCGCGCTTGGAAAAACAGATGCCTTCGCGCGCGAGTTCGGGCAGCAGGGTGTGGTTCCAGAACTCGTACTGTGCCTGCACCAGCGTCAGCGTGCGGTCGCGAATGCGTGCCAGCACCTCGGCCGGCGCCATCGCGTCGGGTCCGGGGCGCATTTCGACGAGGTTGGAATGTTCGCGCAGCAGCGCCACCTGCACCTCGAAGAACTCGTCGAGGTTCGCACAGGAGATGCACAGGTAACGCATGCGCTCGAGCAGCGGGACCCTCGGATCGAGCGCCTGTGCGAGCACGCGCATGTTGAACTCGAGCTGGCCCAGTTCACGATTGAGGTAGAGCGCGGGATCCTTGAGGTCGGGCGGCGCGGAGGCGGTCATGCGCGGCATGATGACATGCCGGCAACACGTTCGCAGCGCGGGGCGGCGTCGCGCGACGAGGGCAGGTCAGCGCCAGGCGCAGCAGGCCAGCTTGTCGTCCTTGGAGTCGGGCTCGCTCGGCATGTCACGCTTGCGCTTGGCGAGCACTTCGGGCGTGAGCTGGGCGATGCGCGCTTCGACACGGCTGCGCTCGTAGTAGGACAGGTCGTCGCGCTTGGCCAATGCCTTGAGCTGGCCGAGCGCGTCTTCGGCGTGGCCGGTCAGCCACGCCGCTTCGGCGAAGGCCTCGGCCGCGCGTACCTTGTCGCCGGCGAGCTGGTTGGCGCGCGCGAAAGCGCGCTGCAGGTCCGCATCCTGGCCATTGCGTGCCAGCAGTGGCCGCAACAGGTCCAGTGCGTTGCGCGCATGGCTGTCGTCGGCGCGGCCGAGCAGGGCATCGGCGTAGGCCAGCGTGATGGCACGGTTGCCGGGAAACTCATGGTGCAGGCGCTGGTAGATGGTCATGCTCTGACTGCCGGCGCCGGACTGGTTGAGCGCGTCGGCGAGCGCCAGTTGCAGCACCAGCGAGTCCGGATCGGCCGCGACCAGTGGCCGCAGCTCGGTGGCGGCCTGCGCGGCCTGCTGGGTCAGGGTCAGCGCCAGTGCGTGACCATAGCGGTTGTACACGGTGTCGAACGCGGGATAGTCGTGCAGGTTGCGCGCGTAATAGTCGCGCACGGTGCTCGTGACGGGTGCCGACAGCACCCGGTTGCGTTCGCGCATGAGCAGGAAATAGCGCTGCGCGGCCGGACCTCGCGCGCTGCAGGCAGTGACCGTGACCTGCGGCAGCGCATGGCCAAGGCCGCGGGCGGCGACGCTCACGCTCGTGTCTGCCTCGCTCGCCTCTGCCGCGCCTTCCCGCACCGTGGTGGCAGACGGCGTCGGTGCCACGCTGAGGTCGAGCGGCCCAGCGGCCGGTGCCGTGACGGCGCCGCGCAGTGCGACCGGCTGCGGGCAGCCCAGTTGCTCGGCGCGCGCCTTCGCTTCGGCGATCCGCTTGGTGTCGACGGGGTGGTCGAGCAGGAACTCGGGAATGTCGATGCCGTTGACGCGCATGACCTTCTGCAGTTCCTGGAACGCGCCCGCCATCGCGTTGGGGTCGAAACCGGCGCGCGCCAGCAGCGCAATGCCGACGCGATCGGCCTCGGCTTCGTCACCGCGCGTGAAGTTGATCTGGCGCTGGATCATGAGCGACTGACCGGCGACCAGCGCAGCCGGCGCGGCGTCGTCGGTGCGGCCGGCGGCTGCGATCATGACGCCGACCATCGCCAGCATGATCGGGATCGACATCTTCTTCTGGTCCTCGAACGCGCGCAGGATGTGCTGCTGCTGCACGTGCGAGATCTCGTGGGCGAGCACGCCGGCGAGTTCATCCTCGCTGCCCATCACGTTGATGAGTCCGGCGTTGACGGCGACGAAGCCCCCGGGCGCCGCGAACGCGTTGATCTGCTGGTCGCGCACGATGAAGAACGTGAATCCCGAATCGGCGCGGTCGCTGGCCGCCACCAGGCGATAACCGAGCGAGCCGATGTAGTCGCTCAGCAGTGGATCGTCGAGCACCATGTCGTAGGCGCGCATCTCCTGCAACATGCCGGCGCCGTACTCGCGCAGTTCCTGTGGCGTTGCCAAGGCGGCGGCGGAGCTGCCGATGTCGGGCAGCTTGACCGCGGCCGGCTCGCCGGCACCGGCGCCGGCCGCGGCGGCGAGCAGGCAGGCGGCGCTGGCGATGGCGAGGGAGCGAAGACGCATGCGACGGGGAAGGAACGAGGTCACGGTCAGACCACCTTAGCGCGCGCCCGTTCGCGCCGCCACCGGCATACCACGCGGCTCGGCGCACAAGGGTCAGCGGCGATTCATCGCTGCTTGCAAGCCGGCCCGTCAGGCCGCATCTTGCGCACCTTCAGGAGTCCGCCATGCCGCGCATCGAAGTCTTCACCAGCGCCAGCTGCCCATATTGCATCGCCGCCAAGCAGCACTTGGCGCGCAAGGGGTTCAGCTACGAGGAAATCCGCATCGATCTGGATCCGACCCGCCGCAGCGAAATGCTCGAGCGCGCGGCCGGCCGGCGCACGGTGCCGCAGATCTTCATCGACGGCACCCATGTGGGCGGCTACGACGACATGGTGGCCGCCGATCGCGACGGGCGGCTCGATGCGTTGCTGGGGACGCGCGCATGAGCGGGCGCAGCGCGCAGTTCAGCGCCTTCCGCCAGCGCATGAACGATCGCATCCTCAATCACGACAATCAGGTCGTGCGGCGGTTCTTCGCGCTCGACACGCAGACCTACAAGTCCGGTGCACTCGACGTCAGGACCAAGGAGATGCTGGGCCTGGTCGCCTCGCTCGTGCTGCGCTGCGACGACTGCATCAGCTATCACGTGGCGCAGTGCGTCGAGGCGGGCCTGAGCGAGGACGAGTTTTTCGAAGTGTTCGGTGTGGGTCTCGTCGTTGGGGGCTCGATCGTGATTCCGCACCTGCGCCGTGCGGTCGACTTCCTCGATGAGCTCACCGCGCCGCCGCCAGCCCCGGCCGACTGACCGCTGGCGCAGGCACCAGGCGCGCCGACCGGTCAGCGGCGCGCCACTGCGGCATCGAAAGGCGACCGCCGCCGCGAGCGGATTCGCGCCGATCAGCGCGTCGCGGGGATGCGCAGCAGTTGGGTCGGCGTGCCATCGCGGCCGCGGCCGCTGAGCCGGTCGAACCCGATCTGGTCGAATTCGGCCACGGTCACGCCGTCCAGGCCGAGACTGCACGCGAGCACGGTGGTGTTGTTGCCGTCGCTGCGGCAGTCGAGTACCGCCGTGCCATCACCATTGACGAGCTGGGCATGACCCTCGCTGTGCCCGGCCTGCAGCCACCAGTCGAACTGGCGCGGCGCCAGCTCGCCGTCGGAGACCAGCACCCAGCGCCCGGCCAGGCGGGCGGCGCCTGCTTCGCGCGGATCGAATGCGTCGCGGGACAGCGTCAGCTCGCGCACGTTGCGATCGCGACCATCCTCGTTCTGCACCAGCCAAGCGCGCGCCGTGGTCGGCGACAGGAACTGGATTTCGATGCGCGGCCCGAGCTGCGCGATCGGTTGCCGACCCAGTGGCGCGAACAGCGAATCGCCCTGCTGCAGGCCAACCAGCTGTGACGTCACTACGCGGTCGACACTGCGGGCGCTGCCGAAGTACCAGGTCGGCGCACCAGAGCCATCGAAGCCGAACAGGTGGATCGCCAACTGTGGTCCCTGCAGCTCGAGGCTGAGTCCACTGCCGCCCGCCGCGGCGCCGGCATCGGAACCCTCGGCTTGCGGCCACCAGAACCCGGTCTCGGGGCGCGGGCCGTCGCGCGTGGCGTCGGTGTCGACGGCGCGGAAGGCCAGCAGGTCACCGGCTTCGTCGCGCACGCTCACTGCGTACACCGGACCGCGTGGCAGTGCCACGCCGGTCAGTGCCGCCGCGTCAACCGTGAGCGCATAGCGCGTGCTGCGGCCCGCGTCGCAGCCGGTGGCGGGCCAATGCGTGGTGATCTGGACCACTTCGCCACTGACCGCGGCGCCCGCCACGTTCGGTGCGCAGTTCAGCGGCGCGTTGCCGGCCAGTTGAAATACCACCGAATCGGCCGACATGGGCAGCGCGGACGACAGACTGGCCACGCGCACGCGCACGGTTGCGCCTTCCGGGGGTGCGCCGCTGGCCGCGGCAAAACCGCTGCCCATGAGCGCACAGGCCAGCATGAACAGGCACTTGGTGAAGCCGTTTGTTGTAAGGCGATGCTGCATTCGCGGATAATGCGCGACCGCGCGGTGCCGGGCAAGCCCGCTGCAGCCGCGGTTCATTCTCGCAATCGCGCGCGTCGACGGTCCGTTCCGGCAGCAGTCGCCGCAGCCGATGGGCGCGCGCGACCCAACGATCTGGAGTTCCCCGCATGACGACGACGATCGCGGTCATCCGCGGCGACGGGATTGGCCCCGAAATCATGGACGCGACGCTGCAGGTGCTCGACGCACTCGGCGCCGGCCTGCGCTACGAATTCGTCGAGGCGGGCCTGTCGGCCTACGAGAAGACCGGCGAATTGCTGCCGCAAGCCACGCTCGATGCGATCGCACAACATCGCGTGGCGCTCAAGAGTCCGCTCACGACGCCGGTCGGCGAGGGCTTCAGCTCGATCAATGTCGCGCTGCGGCGCCGCTTCGACCTGTACGCCAACGTGCGGCCGGCGGTGTCGTTTCCGAACACGCGCTCGCGGTTTGCGCAGAACGTCGACCTCATCACCGTACGCGAGAACACCGAAGGTGCCTATGCCGGTGAAGGCCAGCAGGTGTCGGAGGACGGCGCCACCGCCACGCTGATCCAGAAGATCACCCGGCGTGGTTCCGAGCGCATCGTGCGTTACGCCTTCGATCTGGCCGTGCGTACGGGCCGCAGGAAGGTCACGGTGGTGCACAAGGCCAACATCCTCAAGTCGACCTCGGGGCTGTTCCTCAAGGTCGCGCGTGAGGTGGCGGCGCAATATCCCGCGATCGAGTGCAACGAACTCATCGTCGACAATTGTTGCATGCAGCTCGTGATGCGCCCCGAACAGTTCGACGTGATCGTCACCACCAACCTGTTCGGCGACATCATCTCGGACCTGTGCGCAGGCCTGGTCGGTGGCCTCGGCCTTGCCCCTGGCGCCAACATCGGTGCCGACGCGGCGATCTTCGAGGCCGTGCATGGCTCGGCCCCTGACATTGCCGGCAAGGGCATCGCCAATCCGTGCGCGCTGCTGCTCGGCGCGGCGCAGATGCTCGACCACCTGCAGCAGGCCGCACTGGCCGGCCGGCTGCGCGACGCCATCCGCGCCACCCTGGAAGCGGCCGACTCGCTCACCCCCGACCTTGGCGGCAGTGGCACCACGCAGGGTTTCGCGCGGGCCATCGCGGCACGCCTCGGCTGAGGCGTGCGGCACCGATTGTTGCATTCGTGCGACACGGATCGCGCCACCGCCGGCAGGCCGGGAACGGCATGAAACAGGCGTTCTGGCGGGGTTTTGTGGCAAAAATGTGAACCGCTGCGCTTGACTTGTGTTGTGTTTTCGCCAACGATAGCGCCTCATTGCAACACAACTTACTGCAGAGGCCGCAGGCAGGGCGATGCGGGCACAGCGAACCAGCTTGGGGAGATGGATGGGAGCGCTCGGCACAGGGCTGGCGCTCCCGTTTTTTTCGTTGCCGCTCGCGGCCACGCCGAACCATGCCGCCGATGCACTGCAGGCGGCCGCCAGTTCGTCGGTGATGGCGCGCTGGCACGAGTACGCACGCTCGAGCATCACGCCGCAATTTTCGTGGGCGATCCAGCCGCAGCCGTTCGCTGCGCCTGGCGTGCTCGACAGTTACGTCGAGCCGGCGCAACGGCCCTCGCTGTTCGGCACGGGCGGCAGCGGCGCTTCGCAATTGTCGATATCGATTGCCAGTGGCCTCGTCGCCGACACGCCGAGCGTGCTGCCGGGCGGTCAGTCCACGCAGTTCACGGGCTTGGGCAACGCGGGGCTGCAGCGCACGGTGATCGCGCCCAGCCTGGTCACGCGGTGGGGTGAGCACGGCGACGTGCGTCTGACCGGAATCTTCGCCTACCAGCGCTTTGCCAGCCTCGACATCGGCACGCTCGGCGGTGGTTGGGCCTTGGCACCCGCCCAGCTCGGGACGAGCTATGGCGCCGGTGCGCGGGTCGACTTCGACAACCGGCTCGGCGAGCAGTTGCGCTGGAGCGTCGGCATGCAGTCGCGCGTTGGCATGACGCCGTTCAACAACTACCGCGGCGTGTTCGCCGACAATGGCGATTTCGATATTCCTGCCAGCGCCACGCTGTCGTTGAGCTGGCTGCTCACGCCCGATTTCTCGCTCGATGCGGGCCTGCAGCGCGTGCAGTACAGCGACATCCGGCCCTTCACGAGCCAGAATCTGCCGCGCCGCTTCCTCGCCCTGCTCGGCGACAGCTCGAGCCCGGTGTTCGCGTGGCGTGACCTCGACATCTACAGCGTGGGCTGGACCTGGCGCGACGACACGCTGGGCAACCTGCAGATGCGTTACACCACGCGGCAGCAGCCCGTGCCGACCTCGCGCCTGCTGGCCGAGGCACTGGCGCCGGTGACGGCCAACCGCATGCTGTCGGCCAGTTGGTCGCGCGCGTTCGGACCGTGGAACCAGCTGAGCTTCCAGGCCAGCTACGCCGATTCGCCCTACTACCTGCTCATGCCGACCTATGTCGCGCGCCCCAATGCCACCGCCGGACGGTTCGAGTTCCAGGCCTTGTGGTCATCGCGGTTCTGACAGCGCAGCAGCGGGCGTAGCGCGCTGCCGCGCAGCGCGCTGACTGCCACCATCCCGTGTTACAGCACTTCCGAGGCGTAATCGGCCAGGCGTGAACGTTCGCCGCGACGCAGCGTGATGTGGGCACTGTGCTGCCAGTCCTTGAAGCGGTCGACCGCGTAGGTCAGGCCCGAGGTGGTCTCGGTGAGGTAGGGCGTGTCGATCTGCTCGACGTTGCCAAGACACACGATCTTGCTGCCGGGGCCGGCGCGCGTGACCAGGGTTTTCATCTGTTTGGGCGTCATGTTCTGCGCTTCGTCGATGATGACGTAGCGGCTGAGGAAGGTACGCCCGCGCATGAAGTTCATCGACCGGATCTTGATGCGCGAGGCGAGCAGATCGTTGGTGGCGGCACGTCCCCAGGCACCGCCTTCCTGCGGATTGGTCAGCACTTCGAGGTTGTCGGTGAGCGCGCCCATCCATGGCGTCATCTTTTCCTCTTCGGTGCCGGGCAGGAAGCCGATGTCCTCGCCAACCGACACCGTGGCGCGCGTCATGATGATCTCGCGGTAGCGCTGCTGGTCCATGACCTGGGCCAGGCCGGCGGCCAGCGCCAGCAGCGTCTTGCCGGTGCCGGCCGTTCCGAGCAGGGTGACGAAGTCGATCTCGGGATCCATCAGCGCGTTGAGCGCGAAGTTCTGCTCGCGGTTGCGTGCCTGGATGCCCCACACGGTATGCGAGCCGTGGCGGTAATCGTCGACGATCTGCAACATGGCCTTCTTGCCATCGACCTGCAGTACGCGCATCTCGACTTCATCGTCGCCGGCCAGGTACAGGTTTTCGTTGGGATGCCAGTCCTCGCCCTTGCGCCGCCGCAGTTCGTAGAAGGTGTGGCCGCGCTCCGACCACGAGCGCAGTTCGCTGTGGCGGTCCCAGAAGTCGGCCGGCAGCTGCGTCACACCGTTGTAGAGCAGGCTGAAGTCGTCGAGCGCGCGGTCGTTCTCGTAGTCCTCGGCCGGAATGCCGTAGATCTTGGCCTTGATGCGCAGGTTGATGTCCTTGGACACCAGCACCACGCGCTCGCGCGGGCGCGCGTCGCGCACGGCGACGACGGCGGCGAGGATGAGGTTGTCGGGCAAGGTGTGCGACGAACGCTTGTCGGCCACCACATGGGCGGTGGTCTGGAAATACAGCCGCCCCGGCTTGCCGCGCCGGCTCAGTTGCAGTCCTTGCGGCAAGCGCAGCTCCACGCCTTCCTCGATCGGTCGGCCGTTGGCGGCCAGCATGAGTTCGTTGAGGAAACGGCTGACCTGGCGCGCGTTGCGCGACGTTTCCGAGGTGCCCTTCTTGGCGGCGTCGAGTTCCTCCAGCACCGTCATCGGGATGAACACGTCGTGTTCTTCGAACCGGAACAACGCGGTGGGGTCGTGCATGAGCACGTTGGTGTCGAGGACGTAGATGCGCTTGCCACGGGTCATGCGGAACCTTCATGCAGTGGGAGGAATGTCGCCGCGCCGGGGTGGGGCGGCGGATGCGGACCTGGTGCGGGGCGCGCCGTCACGATTGTGCCAGCCGCTCCAGCACGGCATCGGCGTGGCCGGGCACCTTGACCTTGCGCCATTGCGCGACGAGCACGCCAGCGGGGTCGATGAGGAAACTGCTGCGGATCACACCGATCGTCTTGCGGCCATACAGCGTCTTTTCGCCGAGCACGGCGAAGGCTTCGCACCAGCGCTCGTCGGTATCGGCCAGCAGCGCGAACGGCAGCGCGTGACGGGCGCGGAAGCGCGCATGCGAGGCCACGCTGTCACGCGACACGCCGACGATCGCGCAATCGTGCCGGCGGAACTGCGCGTAGCGATCGCGAAAGGCCAGCGCCTCGTTGGTGCAGCCCGGCGTGTTGTCCCTCGGATAGAAGTAGACGAGGCAGTGGCTGCCGCGCAGATCGCTCAGCGCCAGCGTGGTGCCGTCATCGATGGTTCCGCTGAGTCGAGGCGCTTTGTCGCCGATGTCGATCATGGTCAGAACTTCATCGGATCCATGATCGCGTCGAGGTTGAGCCCGTCGCAGAACTCGAGGAAATCGTCGCGCAGCGCGGCGATGTGGGTGGTATTGGGAATGCCGATCGTGAGCTGCGCCGAGAGCATGTCGGCGCCGGTCTGCATCGCGCGATAGCGCGTGGACTGCAGTTGTTCGATCGTGATCGCCTGGCGCTCGAAGAAATCGGCGAGCTGGAACAACACGCCGGGCTTGTCGGCGGCGATCACCTCGACCACGTAGGGCAGCAGGGTCGACTGCGGCTGGCGCGCACTGGTGCGGAAGTGGGTCAGACGCAGCTCGCCGTCACGGTCGAGGCGGGCAAGCGCGTTCTCGAGCTTGGCGATCGCGTCCCAGGCGCCTTGCGCGAGCACTTGCACGCTGAGCTCGTTGCCGAGCGTCGCCACGCGCGCCTCGACCACATTGCAGCCGCACTCGGAGATGCGCCGGCTCAGCGCGACCAGCGGCGAACGCCCCGGGCTGCCGAACGCGCTGACCAGCAGGTAGTTTTCGTTCGAGGCGGGGCGCGTCGCGTTCCCCGCCGCTTCGGTCTGCTTGCCAGCCTGCTTCACGTATGCGTTGCCTGGGCGGTGGGTCGCAATGGACTGCTCGGATGAGAATACTGGCGTGCCGGAGGGGTCGCAACCCGGCCGCGACGACGGCGCCATCGCGCGCGCACGCTTGCGTGGCCTGCGCATGGACTTGTCGCGCCACGCGCCCGTACCATGGTCGGCCCGCCTGCCATGGATCCGCCGTCATGCCCCTGTCCGGCAGCATCTGCGCCATCGCCACGCCGTTTCGTCCATCCGATGACGCGATCGACCTGCCTGCATTCGCGGGCCTCATCGACCATCTGATCGACGCCGGCACCAGCGCCATCGTGCTCGGTGGCTCGACCGGCGAAGCGGCGATGCTCGATGCCGGCGAATTCGAGCAGTTGCTCGCCGCCGGCGTGAGTCACGTCGGCGGGCGCGTGCCGACACTGGCCGGCACGGGCCTGTCGGGCACGCGCAACACGATCGCGCAGACCCAGCGCGCGCGAGACATGGGTGTGGATGGCGCGCTCGTTGCCACGCCACCCTACGTGCGCCCGACCCAGGAAGGCCTGTACCGGCACTACTGCGAGGTGGCCGAGCACGGCGGCCTGCCGGTGGTGCTCTACAACGTGCCCTCGCGCACGGCCTGCGACATGCTGCCCGACACCGTGGCGCGCCTGGCCAGGCACGGCAACATCGTCGGCATCAAGGAGGCAGTCAGTGAGCCGGCGCGCATGCAGGCGCTGCTGGCGCTGCGTGGTGCGGACTTCGTCGTGCTGTCGGGCGACGACGCCAGCGCAGCACGCGCGATGCTGGCGGGTGCCGACGGCGTGGTGTCGGTGGCCGCCAACGTCGACCCGGCACGCATGGCACGGCTGGCGCGACTGTGTCGCACCGATCCGCTGGCGGCCCAGGCGCTCGACGGCGAATTGCAGGCGTTGTATGCGTTGCTCGGCTGCGAACCCAATCCGATCCCGCTCAAGTGGTGCCTGGCGCAGCTCGGCCATGGCCAGGCGCAGCTGCGCCTGCCGCTGCTGCCACTGAACGCGCGCCATCACGCGGCGGGTCGCGCGGCATTGGTCAGCCTCGGCCTGGTAGAGGCGAGCGCGGCTTCGGGTAGACTAGCGGGATGACTTACGACCGGACATGCCCGTGAGACGCGCTATCGTCGCATTGCCCGCCGCCATGGCGGCCGTCCTCCTGCTCGGCGGCTGCAGTTTCTTCAGCCGCCAGAGCGATCGCCGCGCCAACGAGTACAAGAGCGCGCACGAAACGCGGCCGCTCGAAGTGCCACCGGACCTCGATACACCCAATGGCAGCTCGGCGCTGACGCTTCCGGCTGCCAGCGCGACCGCACCGCGCGCCTCCGCCGATGCTGGCGCCAGCGTGCCGGGCACCGTGACCGGCGCGCCACCGGCGGCCGGTGTTGCCAGTGGCGTGAGCCTGGGCGGCGATGGCTTGGCGGTGAACGACACCGTCGCCAGCACGTGGACGCGCGTCGGCCTGGCGCTGGAGCGTTCGGGGGCCGCCACGATCCTCAGCCGCGACGAAGCGGCCACCAGTTACGTGGTCGAAACCACGGGCCAGACCACCGTGCGGCCGGGCTGGTTCAAGCGTGCGGTCACGCTTGGTCGCGCCGGCAACAAGGTGACGGCCAAGGTGCAACTGACCGTGCGCGTCGGCGCCGCCGGTGCTGGCAGCCGTGTCAGTGTCGAGGGTGCCGATGGCGATGCCGCGCGCGACGCGGCACGCGCGCTGTTGCAGACGCTGCGCGAGCGCCTGTCCTGAGTCTGGGCGTCGCGCCGGCCGCGCAGCATCGCGCGGCCACCGCGGCCGTGTCAGCGTTGCAGCAGGGCGAGCTTGCCGGGCTTGCCGTCCCACGCGGCCGCATCGCTCGCCGGTTCACTGCGCTGGTTCAATACCGGCCACACCTTGGCCAGCTCGGCATTGAGCGCGACGAAGCCTTCCTGCCCGGCGGGCACGTCATCGGCCGGATAGATCGCGTTGGCCGGGCACTCGGGCTCGCACAGCGTGCAGTCGATGCACTCGTCGGGGTCGATCACGAGGAAGTTCGGCCCGCCGTGGAAGCAGTCGACCGGACACACTTCGACGCAGTCGGTGTATTTGCAGCGAATGCAATTTTCGGTGACCACGTAGGGCATGGTGGGCCGTTGCTTGGAAATCAGGGAGGCTGCGCTGCCGCCGCCGCGCACCGCTCGTGCAGCGCGGCATCGCCACGGCCTGCGGTCGGTCGCCTGCTTCAGCTGCGCGCGACGGGCACTGGCGCGAATGTCGCGCATCGGCGCCGCGGAATCCGCTGGCGCTCCCTACGAGGTTCGAACTCGTGTTCCCGCCTTGAGAGGGCGGTGTCCTGGACCACTAGACGAAGGGAGCGTGTTGGGAATCGCGGAGCCGCGTAGTATAACCAATGCACGACTGGCGGCAATATTCCCGAATGCGAGCGACGGATGACTTCGATAAGCGATGATGGAGCCACGCCCATGCAGGGCGTCTTTCGCGTCATTCCCCGTTCGCAACACTCGATCTCGCGCAAGAACATCTCCAATGGCGCGTTGCGTGTGCTGTACCGGCTGCACGAGGGCGGCTTTCGTGCCTGTCTGGTCGGCGGCGCCGTGCGCGACCTGTTGCTGGGCAATCGGCCCAAGGACTTCGACGTCGCCACCGACGCCACGCCCGAACAGGTGCGCACGCTGTTCCGCAACTGCCGTCTCATCGGTCGGCGCTTCCGCCTCGCGCACGTGGTGTTCGGTCGCGAAATCGTCGAGGTGGCGACCTTTCGTGGCAGCAGTGACGATGGCAGCGGCGACCGCCACCTGGTCGACGGGCGGCTGGTGCGCGACAACGTCTACGGCAGCATCGAAGAAGATGCGCTGCGCCGCGATTTCACCATCAATGCGCTGTACTACGACATCGCCGATTTCAGCGTGCTCGACGCGGTCGGTGGCATGGACGACCTTGCGCGCCGCCAGTTGCGCCTGATCGGCGATCCGCAGCAGCGCTACCGCGAGGATCCGGTGCGCATGCTGCGCGCGGCACGGCTTGCCGCCAAGCTCGATTTCGCGATTGAACCGGCCACGGCAGCGCCGTTCGCCGAGCTCGGTGCCTTGTTGGGCGAGGCCGCGCCGGCCCGCCTGTTCGATGAATCGCTCAAACTGTTCCTTGGCGGCTACGGTCTGGCGAGCCTGCATGCGCTGGAGCGCCACGACCTCCTCGAACGCGTGTTTCCCGCCACCGCACGCGCCTTGCAGACCGATGTCGACGGCCAATTCCGCGCGCTGCTCGAGCAGACCTTGGCCAACACCGATGCGCGGGTCCGCGAGGACAAGCCTGTGACGCCGGCATTCCTGTTCGCGGCGATGCTGTGGGGCCCGGTACGGCTGCGCGCCCAGGCCGGCATCGAACGCGGCGCGGATGCGGCGGGCGCGTGGTCGCAGGCGGTCGATCACGTGCTGCGCGAGCAGGCGCAGCGAGTGGCGATCCCGCGCCGCTTCACGCTGGCGGTGGAGGAGATCTGGACCCTGCAGTCGCGTTTCGAGCAGCGCACGCGCAAGCGCGCGCTGCGCCTGCTCGAGCATCCGCGCTTTCGCGCCGCCTACGATTTCCTGGTCCTGCGGCGCGGTGAATCGGCGCAGATCGACGAACTGGCGGCGTGGTGGACGCACCTGCAGTCGCTCGGCAACGAGGCTCTCGCGCAGGAATTCGCGGCGACGCCGGCCAGCGCCGCCGAGCCGACCGCCGCGGCGCCAGCCAAGCGCAAGCGTCCACGCCGGCGTCGGCGCAAGGGCAAGGCCGCCACGACCCCGCTGGCGGAGAGCGCCGAGTAGACACGCCACGCTGCGCGGCTTGAGCTTGCTCGCCCGCGAGGGGAATAATGCCGCGTTTTGCGCCGTGCCCAAATACGATGTACGCCAACGACTCCGACACCACGCCGATCAGCCTGCCCGATCTCGCGCTGCGCAAGCACAGCGGTACGCGCATCGCCTGCGTGACCGCCTATGAAGCGAGCATCGCCGCGCGCGCGGACGAGGCCGGCGTCGATCTCGTGCTGGTCGGCGATTCGCTGGGCATGGTGGTGCAGGGCCACGCCAGCACGCTGGCGGTGACGATGGATGCGATGGTCTACCATTGCCGCTGCGTCGCGCGCGGCCTGCGCCGCGCCTTCCTCGTCGCCGACCTGCCGTTCATGGCCTATCGCGACGTGCCGACCGCGTTCACCAACGCCACGCGACTCGTCGCCGAAGCGGGCGCGGCGATGGTCAAGCTCGAAGGCGCCGACTGGGTCTGCGAGGTGATCGCGGCGCTGTCCTCGCGCGAGATTCCGGTGTGCGCGCACCTGGGCCTGACTCCGCAATCGATCAATCGGCTCGGCGCCTACCGGGTGCAGGGGCGTGACGAGGCTGCTGCGCAGCGCCTGCGCGAGGACGCGCGGCGCGTGCAGGCCGCCGGTGCACAACTGCTGGTGCTCGAATGCGTGCCGGCGCGGCTCGCGGCCGAGATCAGCGGCGAACTGACGATCCCGGTGATCGGTATCGGTGCCGGCCCGCAGTGCGACGGCCAGATTCTCGTCATGCATGACCTGCTTGGCATCACGCCGGGCAAGCGGCCGCGCTTCAGCAAGGACTTTCTTGCCGACAGCGGCTCGATTCCCGCCGCGATCGCCGCCTACGTGCAAGCCGTGCGCGCCGGCAGTTTCCCCGGCCCCGAACACAGCTACTGATGCAGACCGCACGCACCATTGCGCAACTGCGCCAGCGCCTGGCGGCGGCACGGCGTGCCGGCCATCGCGTCGGCTTCGTGCCGACCATGGGCAACTTGCACGAGGGGCACTACTCGTTGCTGCGCCTCGCGCGCGAACACGCCGATTGCGTGGTCGCCAGCGTGTTCGTCAACCCGACCCAGTTCGGCCCCAACGAAGACTTCGCGCGCTATCCGCGCAGTCCCGATGCCGACGCTGCGGGCCTGCAGGAAGCGGGCTGCGATCTGCTGTTCCTGCCCAGCGTCGAGGAGGTCTATCCCTACGGCGTCGAGCAGTGCGTGAAGATCAGTGTGCCGGTGGTTGGCGCCACGCTCGAAGGTGCCTTGCGACCCGGACACTTCGACGGCGTGGCCACCGTGGTCGGCAAGTTGTTCAACCTCGTGCAGGCCGATGTCGCGGTGTTCGGCCAGAAGGACTACCAGCAGTTGCTCGTCATCCGGCGGCTGGTGCGCGACCTGGCTTTTCCGCTCGAGATCGTCGCCGCGCCGATCGTGCGCGAGGCCCATGGCCTGGCCATGAGTTCGCGCAACCAATACCTCGACGCCGCCACCCGCGCCAAGGCTGGCGTGATCCATGCAACGCTGCTGGCGATGGCCGAGGGCGTGCGCAATGGTGACTCGCATGCTGCCGTCGAAAGCGCCGCCGCGGCGGCGCTGGCCGCAGCAGGACTGAGCCCTGACTACGCCGTACTGCGACGCGCCGCCGACCTCAGCCAGCCCGATCCGGGCGAGCGCACTGGCCTGGTGGCGCTGGTGGCGGTACGCGCCGGCAGCACGCGCCTGATCGACAACACGCTGATCCAGCCCCAGTCGTGATGGATGTCGCGCATGGCGCTGAGCGTGCCTGCGCTGCCGAGTGGAGACGACGATGCGTGATGCGACGACGGGTCGGCTGATCGGCATCGCGCTGCTGATCTGGTTGCTGATCCTGTTGCTGGCGATCGGCAACGGCGTGCTGCGCGAGAGCGTGTTGGTGCCGCGACTGGGTGCGGTGCGCGGGCTCGCGGCGAGCGGCTTGCTGCTCACCGCGCTCATCATCGGCGTGACGCTGGTGGCGCTGCCATGGCTCGGCCGGTGCGGCCAGCGCGAGCTGTTGCTCGTCGGTGCCGGCTGGCTGCTGGCGACACTCGTCTTCGAGGTCGGATTCGGCCTGCTGCGCGGCCAGCCGTTGGCTGCGATCCTCGCCGCCTGCGACATGCGTGGCGGCAACCTGTGGCTGCTCGTGCTGGCGACCACTGCACTGGCGCCGTGGCTGGCCGGCAAACTGCGCGGCTGGTTCTGAGTGGCGCGTCGATGCGCCGATGGCGTGATCCGGCGCGGCCATTCCGGCTGCGCCCGGTGGCCGCCTGGCGACCGCAAGAGGCTCCGTGGCGAGGCGGGTGTGGCGCCCATGCACAGGGTGTAGCTTTTTGTTCGCGGCCTGTGGTATTCTCCCCACGTCGTCCGGATTTCCTGCTTCACAGCAGGGGTTCACGACAGCAGGGCGCATCGCAGGTAATCGTCACTCCAAAATTGAAACCCTCGCAGCGATCTTCGCGCGGGGGTTTTTTTTGTGCTGGTGCAAGCACTTGCGCGCGTCTGTCGCGATCCGGCGCGGGATGCTGCAACGCGCCAAGCGCACTTGCTATACTTCTGGCCTCGTTTGTTGCGCCGATGCAACATGCTCGCCGGAGTGTCCATGCAGCTCAACATGCTCAAGGCCAAGATCCACCGCGCCAACGTCACCCAGGCCGAGCTTCATTACGAAGGCTCCTGCGCGATCGATGGCGACCTGCTCGATCTGGCAGGCATCCGTGAGTACGAGCAGATCCACATCTACAACGTCAACAACGGCGAGCGCTTCTCGACCTACGCCATCCGCGCCGACGAAGGCTCGGGCACGATCTCGATCAATGGCGCCGCCGCCCATCGCGCCCATCCCGGCGACATCATCATCATCTGCGCCTACGGCGTGTACGACGCCGCCGAGGCCGCGCACTACCAGCCCACGCTGGTGTATGTGGATCGCCACAACAAGGTCACCCACACCAAGCATTCGATCGCCAAGCAGGCCGCCGCCTGAGGCTCGCCGGCATTGCCGGCGCTGCGCTAAGCTGGTGCGGCTGCCTGCGACACCGTGCGCGCCCAAGCGCACGGTCGTTGCCGGTATCGCCTCGTCGATCCCGGTCCGGCGCCTCGCGCATGGGCCCAGCACTGGAGTCATGCGATGAATGCGACAGCCCGCCCGCGTTACGCCCCCACGTTGCGCCGCCTGCATTGGCTGATGGCGCTGCTGATCCTCGTGACCTACGTGCTCATCGAGCAGCGTGGCCTGTTCCCGCGCGGCAGTGCCGGCCGCAGTGCGATGATGCAGGGACATTTCTGGAGTGGCATCGCGATCTTCCTGCTCGCGTGGTGGCGACTCGTCAGTCGCAAGCGCAACGGCGCGCCCGCGATCACGCCGCCGCTGGACTGGTTCAGCGCCGTGGTGGCCAAGACCGTGCACCTGCTGCTGTATGCATTCTTCATCGTGATGCCGGTCCTCGGCATCATGACCGCGTGGAGTGACGGCAAGCAGGTGCTGATTCCGTTCACCGGCATTGCGCTGCCGGCCCTGATGCCTGTCGACAAGCCGCTTGCGCATTCGCTGGAGGATCTGCACGGCGCGATCGGCACCGCGTTCTACTGGGTGATCGGCCTGCACGTCCTCGCCGCGATCTGGCACCACCGCATCCGCCGCGACGACACCCTCAAGCGCATGCTGTGACGCGCGCGGTCGTCGCCTCGCGGCCGTGCGCCTACCGCGCCGGCTCCTGATCGTCGTCGCGGGCGTGGCGCGCCAGTGCCCAGGCGACATGCTCGCGCACCACCGCCGAGGGGTCGTCGGCGCGCGTGTGCAGCGCGGCGACGATGGCGGGCGAGGTCGGCGCATTGCCCAGCGCAACGGCGATGTTGCGCAGCCAGCCTTCATAACCGGCGCGGCGGATCGCCATGCCTTCGGTGCGCTGCAGGAATTGCTGCTCGCTCCAGGCAAACAGCTCGACCAGTGCGCTGCGACCCAGGCCATGACGTTCACTGAAGTCGGCTTCGCCGGTTGGCCGCGCGAACTTGTTCCATGGACACACCAGCTGGCAATCGTCGCAGCCGAAGATGCGGTTGCCGATCAGCGGTCGCAGCTCGGGCGGGATCGCGCCGCGCAGCTCGATGGTGAGATACGAAATGCAGCGCCGCGCGTCGAGCTGGTAGGGAGCGACGATGGCGCCCGTGGGACAGGCCTCGATGCAGCGCGTGCAACTGCCGCAATGGGCGCTGGCGGGCGCATCCACCGGCAACGGCAGATCGGTGAGGATTTCGCCGAGGAAAAAATACGAACCGGCCTGACGGTGGATGAGCAGGGTGTGCTTGCCGACCCAGCCCAGCCCCGCGTTGCGCGCCAGTGGTTTCTCGAGCACCGGTGCCGAATCGGTGAACGCGCGGTAGCCGAACGGGCCGATCTGCGCGGCGATGCGGTCGGCGAGCTTCTG
This sequence comes from Dokdonella sp., assembly GCF_019634845.1. GTDB lineage: Bacteria > Pseudomonadota > Gammaproteobacteria > Xanthomonadales > Rhodanobacteraceae > Dokdonella_A. The sequence continues at coordinate 41,863 of NZ_JAHCAQ010000016.1, read as the reverse complement.
CAGGCGGCCGCGGATCAGCTTGTGGTAGTCGCGCCCCAGCGCGTAACGCGAGACGTAGCCGCGCGTACCATCCTCGAGCACGTCCCAGGCCGTTGCGATGTCGGGCGGCGCGTAGTCCATGCGTGCCGAAATCACGCGCAGCGTGCCCGGTTGCAGCTCGGCGGGGCGTGCGCGCAGCGCGCCGTGGCGCTGCATGTAGTCCATCTGGCCGTGGCGACCGGCCTGCAGCCATTGCTGCAGACGCGCTTCGTCCTCGCCGAGCTCGATGCCGGCGACGCCGATCTGCTGGAAGCCCAGTTCGGTGCCCCAGCGGCGGATGTCCTCGACGAGGGCGACGTGGTCGATCATGCGGCGGCTGGCGGGCGCATTGGATGCGGGTGGCTCGATAGAATGCGCCGATGACAGACGATCCGCGCCAACGCGCACTCTACAGCGCCGAGCAGGTGCGACGCATCGACCGCGCCGCGATCGAAGGCCACGCCATTGCCGGCCGCACGCTGATGCAGCGCGCCGCGGCGGCGGCCTTCGCGCTGCTGCGCCGGCGCTGGCCACGCGCGCAACGCCTGCTGTTGCTGGTCGGCCACGGCAACAACGGTGGTGACGCGCTGCTGCTTGGCGCGCTCGCGTGCGAGGCTGGCCTGTCGGTGCTGGCGGTGGCGCTCGGCGCACAGTCGCAGGGCGATGCCGCCAGCGCGCGCGCGACCTACCTTGCCGCGGGCGGCACGCTGTGGATCGCCACCGACGATACCGAACTGCCGGCCGCCGACGTCATCGTCGATGGCCTGTTCGGCAGTGGCCTGTCGCGTGCGGTCGACGGCGTGGCGGCGCGGCTCATCGCGCAGGCCAACGCCGCGGCAGGTGGCGTGCTCGCGCTCGATGTGCCGTCGGGACTCGATGCCGATTGCGGCGTGCCGCGCGGCGTCGCGCTGCATGCCGACGCCACGATCTGCTTCGTGGCCTGGAAGCAGGGACTGTTCACGGGCGCCGCGGCCGATCATTGCGGTGCGCGCGAGCTGGCGCTACTCGAGCTGCCATCGAGCGTGCATGCCGGCTTCGCGGCGCAGGCGATGCTGCTCGACGTCGGCGTGTTTGCCGCCCTGCCGGCCCGGCGCGCCGACAGCAACAAGGGCAGTTTTGGCCACGTGCTCGTGGTCGGTGGCGACGCCGGCTATGGTGGCGCGGTGCAACTGGCGGCTGGCGCCGCGCTGCGCAGCGGCGCGGGCCTGGTCAGCGTGGCCACGCGCAGCGCGCATGTCGCAGCGCTCAATGCCGCGCTGCCCGAGGCGATGGCGCGCGGTGTCGAGACGGCAGAGGACTTCGACGCGCTGCTCGCGCGCGCCAGCGTGCTTGCGCTCGGTCCCGGCCTCGGCGGCAGCGAATGGTCGCAGCACCTGCTCGCGCGCGCGCTGGCCAGTGCCAGGCCGCAGGTCGTCGATGCCGATGCGCTCAACCTGCTGGCCCGCGCGCCGCGTGCGCTCGGCGCGGCGAGCGTGATCACGCCGCATCCGGGCGAGGCCGCGCGCCTGCTCGGTTGCCCGGTCGGCAGCGTTCAGGCCGATCGTTTCGCGGCGGTGCGTGCGCTCGCGCAGCGCCACGACTGCGTGGCCGTGCTCAAGGGCAGCGGCAGTCTCGTCGCCGCACCCGACGGGCGCATCGCAGTGTGTCGGTGGGGCAACGCGGGCATGGCCAGCGGCGGCACTGGCGACGTGCTCACGGGTGTCATCGCCGCATTGATGGCGCAGGGTCTGGCCGCGTGGGATGCGGCCTGCGTCGGCGTCGCCGCCCACGCGCGCGCGGGCGACCTGGCCGCGCGCGAAGGCATGCGCGGACTCGTTGCCCGCGACCTGTGGCCATGCCTGCGGCGCGTGCTCAACGGACTCGACGCATGAACGCGGCCGTGCAGTTGCAGAACCTCGACGAAGCCGCGCTGGTCGCCCTCGCGCAGCGCCTCGCGCCGGCGCTGCGTGGCGGCGCCGTCGTGCATCTGCGCGGCGAGCTCGGTGCCGGCAAGACCACGTTCGCACGCGCCCTGCTCAAGGCGCTCGGCGTGGGCGAGCGAGTCAAGAGCCCCACCTACAGCCTGATCGAGTCGTATCGCGTCGCGCAGCGCGACATCCATCATCTGGACCTGTATCGCATCGCCGATCCGCAGGAGCTCGAATGGCTTGGACTGGGCGAACTGGCCGACCCGACGGCGCTGCTCGTGGTGGAGTGGCCCGAGCGCGGCGCCGGCCTGCTGCCGATGCCCGACCTGATCGTGCATCTGCACCATGCGGGTGGACGGCGTGACCTGTCGATCGACGCCACGGCGCGCGGCAGGCAGCTGCTCGCCGACGCGGGCTTGCTGGCGCGGCACTGAAGCGCGCCGCCATCGCGGCGCGGTCCGTTCGTGCCCGGGGTGCGCCGGGGCGGCGCTCGATGGCGGCCGGGCGCGCGCAGCCGAGCGCCGGCCATATCCTCGACGAGCGTTCACGAACATTTTGCAGCTAGCGGATTTGCAAGGAAAAATGCTTGCATTTCCAGGTCCGATTCGGGTTGAATACGCGCCATGTGGGGATTCGCACGCCATCGCTGGCTCGGGATCGGTCTGGCTGCGCTGGGCGCAGGCGGCAGCCTGCAGGCCGCCGAGGTGCAGTCCTCGCGCGTTTGGGCCGGGCCCGAATCCACGCGTGTGGTGTTCGATGTGTCCTCGCGCGTCGACTACAAACTGCTGCGCCTGAGCAAGCCCGAGCGGCTCGTGCTCGACCTGCGCGACAGCCGCCTGGGCAGCGACTTCACCACGCCGGCCAGCGTCGGCGTGCTCAAGGGCCTGCGCGCCGGTCGCCAAGGCAAGGACGACACGCGCATCGTGTTCGACCTCGCCGATGGCGTGCAGCCCAAGACCTTCCTGTTGCCGCCGGCCGACAAATTCGGCTACCGGCTCGTGGTTGACCTGTATCCGGCCAGCGCGGCCAAGCCGGCGCCGGTCAAGAGCGTGGCCGATGTCGCCACCGGCCAGCCGCGCAAGGTCATCGTCGCGATCGACGCCGGGCATGGCGGCGATGATCCGGGTGCGATCGGCGCCAGCGGCACGCGCGAGAAGACCATCACGCTCGCGGTGGCGCGCCAGCTCAAGCAGGTGATCGACGCGGCGCCCGGCATGAGCGCCGAGCTCACGCGCGATGGCGATTACTTCATCCCGCTGGAAGAGCGTTACCTGAAGGCACGCAAGGCCAAGGCCGACCTGTTCATCTCGATCCACGCCGACGCCTTCACCAACAGTGACGCGCGCGGATCGTCGGTGTGGGTGCTGTCGCCGCGCGGCGCCAGCAGCGAAGCCGCGCGTTGGCTGGCCGACCGCGAGAATCGCGCCGACCTCGTCGGCGGCATCTCGCTCGACGACAAGGACGACACCCTGGCCAAGGTGCTGCTCGACCTGTCGCAGGGCGCCACCATGGGCGCCAGCAATGCGGTCGCCGAGCAGGTGCTGCAGGCGCTGCGCAAGCTCGGCCCGACCCATCGTCACTACGTCGAACGCGCCAACTTCGTCGTGTTGCGCTCGCCCGATGTGCCCTCGGTGCTCGTCGAGACGGCCTTCATCACCAATCCGGCCGAGGAAGCACGCCTCACCGATCCGCGCCATCGCGACAAGCTCGCCGACGCGATCCTCGATGGCGTGCGCGCCTATTTCCAGGCCAGCCCGCCGCCGGGCACGCTGTTTGCGCAGCAGGCCGCGCGCGGCAAGGGCGAAGTGGCAGCGGTGGCGGCCGCGAAGCCGGCGAAGAAGCCCGCGCGCTACGTGGTGCGGCGTGGCGAGACACTGAGCGCGATCGCGCAGGCGCATGGCGTCAGCCTGACGCAGCTGCGCGCCGCCAACGCTCTCGCGAGCGACCGCGTGCGCGTGGGCGCGGTGCTGGAAATCCCGTCCGGTTGAGGCTGAACCATCGGGTATGATGCGGGGCCGTCGCCGCATCGCCCATGTCCCGCATCCATCCGCTGCCGCCCGAACTCGTCAACCAGATCGCCGCCGGCGAGGTCATCGAGCGTCCCGCCTCGGTGGTCAAGGAACTGGTCGAGAACAGCCTCGATGCCGGTGCGCAGCGCATCGACATCGATCTCGAACAGGGCGGCATGCGGCTGATCCGCGTGCGCGACGATGGCGAAGGCATCGAGCCGGACGACCTGCCACTCGCCGTGAGCGCGCACGCAACCAGCAAGATCGGCAGTTTCGACGACCTCGAGCACGTCGCGACACTCGGGTTCCGCGGCGAGGCCTTGCCGTCGATCGCTTCGGTGTCGCGCTTTGCGCTGACCTCGCGCCGCCGCGGCAGCGAGGTGGCGTGGCGCATCGAGATCGACGCTGGCCGGTCGCGCGCGCCGATGCCGGCGCAGCATGCGCCGGGCAGCGCGGTCGAGGTGCGCGACCTGTTCTACAACCTGCCCGCTCGACGCAAGTTCCTGCGCGCCGAACGCACCGAGTTCGGCCATGTCGAGGAGTGGGTCAAGTCGATGGCGCTGGCGCGGCCCGCGGTCGAGTTCCGCCTTGGCCACAACGGCAAGTCGGTGCGCTGGTTCAAGCCCGTGCGCGAGGCGGCCGAGCTCGAGCGGCGCCTGGCCGATGTGCTCGGCGCGCCATTCGTCGCCAACAGCCTGCGCGTCGACCACGCCGCGGCCGGGCTGCACCTGCACGGCTGGGTCGGTCTGCCCACCGCCTCGCGCGCGCAGGCCGACCAGCAGTATTTCCACGTCAACGGCCGCCTCGTGCGCGACCGTCTGGTGGCGCATGCGGTGCGCCAGGCCTATGCCGACGTGCTGTTCCACGGCCGCCACGCGGCCTTCGTGCTGTTCCTCGAGCTCGATCCCGCGCTGGTCGACGTCAACGTGCACCCGGCCAAGCACGAGGTCCGTTTCCGCGCCGGGCGGCTCGTGCACGACTTTCTCTATCGCACGCTCGACGAGGCGCTCGCGCATGCACGCGCGGGCGCGGTGCTGCCGGCCGCTGCGGACGCGCCGCCCGCCACGCTGCCAGCGCGCGCCTACGCGCCGGCCCAGGGTGGGCTCGGTCTGGGTGTGCGCGAGCCGCTGGCCGACTATGCGGCCCTGCTTGGGCGGGCGCCGGGCGCAGCGCCCGGTTTGCCGGCGGCACCGCCCACCACGGCCACGCTGGCAGCGAGCGATGACACGCAGGTGCCGCCGCTCGGGTTTGCGCTGGCGCAACTGCATGGCATCTACGTGCTGGCCGAGAATGCGCACGGACTGGTGCTGGTCGACATGCATGCCGCCCACGAGCGCATCACCTACGAGAGGCTCAAGGACGCCTGCGCAGGCGAGGGCATCCGTTCGCAGCTGCTGCTGGTGCCGCTCGCGCTGGCACTGAGCGAGCGCGAGGCGGCCATCGTCGAGGAGCAGCAGGCGCGGTTCGCCGAGCTCGGCTTCGATGTGGTGCGCAGCGGCCCGCAGGGCGTGCTGGTGCGACGCATCCCGGTGTTGCTCGATGGTGCCGACGTGACCGGACTCGTGCGCGACGTGATCGCCGACCTCGCCGTGCATGGCCAGTCGCGTCGCGTCGAGGAAAGCAGCAACGAACTGCTGGCGACGATGGCCTGCCACGGTTCGGTGCGCGCCAACCGCCGGCTGACGATTCCCGAGATGAACGCGCTGCTGCGCGAGATGGAAGCGACCGAGCGCTCGGCCCAGTGCAACCACGGTCGGCCAACCTGGGTGCAGTTGGCGATCGCCGATCTGGACCGCCTGTTCCTGCGCGGGCGCTGAAGCGGCAATTGACTTTGCACAGGTGTTTTTCGACCCTGTGCGGCCAGCCGTCGCGTTCGCGCGACACATGAGGATCCATCCATGCTGATGTTGAAGACCGCCGCGTTGCTCGTCGCGGGTTTCGCCGGAGTGCAAATGATGTCCGCCAAGGTCGAGTCCACGCCGTCCGCCAGTTCCGACTACATCAAGCAGATCGAGCAGTGGCGCCAGGGTCGCCTGCAGCGCCTGACCGCGCCCGATGGCTGGCTCAGCCTGGCCGGCCTGCATTGGCTCAAGGACGGCGCCAACCGCATCGGCAGCGCCACTGACAACGACCTCGTGCTCGGCGTCGGCCCGGCGCATTTCGGCGTAGTCACGCTCGATCATGGCAAGGCCACGTTCAAGCTCGATCGCCGGGCCAAGGCCACGATCGACGGCAAGGCCCGCAGCTCGGCCGAGCTGCTCGACGATTCGCATGAACATCCGACCACGGTCGCCGCCGGCCCGGTCAGCTTCTACCTGATCGATCGCAACGGCCGCAAAGGGCTGCGCGTCAAGGACAGCCAGGCCGCCACGCGCACGCAGTTCCGTGGCATCGAGTCGTTCCCGATCGACCCGAGCTGGCGCATCGAGGCGCGCTGGGTGCCGTTCGAGCCGCCGCACACGCTCGAGACGCCCAATGTGCTCGGGCAGATGGACAGCTATCCGGTGCCGGGCAAGGCCGTGTTCGAGCGTGACGGCAAGACCTTCGAACTGCTGCCCGTGATCGAAGTACCCGGCGACACGCAGCTGTTCCTGATCTTCGCCGACCGCACCAGCGGCAAGGAAACCTATGGCGCGGCGCGCTTCCTGTACGCGGACATGCCGCGCGACGGCAAGATCGTGCTCGACTTCAACCAGGCCTACAACCCGCCATGCGCGTTCACGGCGTTCGCGACCTGTCCGCTGGCGCCGCCCGGGAACCGCCTCGACCTACGCGTGACCGCCGGCGAGAAGAAATATGCGGGCGGGCCGCACTGACGGGGCGGGTCCGGTTCAGGCGCGATCGGCAAGATGTGCGGCGGCCGGCCAGTCCGGGCGCCCGCGAGGCACCGGTTGGGCGCGCCGCGCGGCTCGGGTACACTAGCCCGCTTTGTTTGGCTCGCCGCGCCGCGGCGGCCGCATGACCATTCACTCGGAGACACACGCATGAAGCTCGGTTGGTCACTCGCCCTCGCGGCGTTGCTGGTTGCAGGGTCCGCGTTCGCGCAGGACACCACGTCGGACAAGGGCAAGCTGTCGTACGCGATGGGCTTCCAGATGGGTTCGCGCCTGTCGGCGCAGAAGCAGGACGTGGACATCGCCACCTTCACCAAGGCCGTGCAGGACGCCTTCGCCGGCCGCGAGCCGACCGTGCCGGTCGCCGCAATGCAGGAAGCGGTGCAGAAGTACGAGCAGAAGATGAAGGCCGCACAGGACAAGGAACTGGCCGACAACAAGCGCGAAGCCGATGCGTTCCTGGCCTCGAACCGCTCCAAGCAGGGCATCGTGGCGATGCCCGACGGCACCCAGTACCGCGTGATCGACGCCGGCAATGGCCGCGCCATCACGCCCAACAGCGAGGTCACGTTCCATGTGCGCGTGTCGCTCACGAGCGGCCGCGAGATCCGCAGCTCCTTCGTCGGCGAGCCGATCAAGGCCAAGGTGTCGGAGATGGGCAACCTGTTCGGTTCCAAGGCGCTGGTCGACGTGATCCAGAAGATGCGCGTGGGCGACCACTGGATGGCCTACCTGCCGCCGGATCCGGCCTCGGGCAACCAGGTCTACGTGTGGGAAATCAAGATCGTCGACGTCAAGTGACGCCGGCATGGCGTCGGCGGGATCAGCCGGTGGCAGTGCGCGCCGTCGGCAGCGGGCGCCGCTGGGCCTGACCTGAACCCGTCCGCTGCATGGCGGCCGATCGCGCTGCAAGCGCGCGTACCGCCCCGTTGTCCCGCCAACGCCGCGCCCGTCGCGGCGTTGGCATTTCGAGGAACCCGATGAACGTCCCCGCCGCGCGCATCGCCACGCCCTGCATCGGCATCTGCGAATTGGGCGCCGACGGCTTGTGCGTGGGTTGCCGCCGCACGGGGGCCGAGATCGCGCGCTGGCGCGAGTTGGACGACTCCGAACGGCGCCGCCTGATGGACGAGATCCTGCCGGCGCGTCGCGGCGGTTCGGGCGCCGCGTCATGAACCTCGAGGTGGAGCGTCTGCGGCGGGCGGTGCGCGCGCTCTCCAACCCGCCCACCACGCCAGGCTGGAATGCGCCCGAACTGGCGGACCTGTTCGAGGGCGACACGCAGCATCGCGAAGCGGCCGTGCTGGTGCCGTTCGTGCGCCGCGGCGACGCGCTGTCGCTGCTGTTCACGCAGCGTGCGGCGAGCCTGCGCCAACATGCGGGACAGATCAGCTTTCCCGGCGGCGCGGTCGATGCCGGCGACGCCGGCATCATCGCCACGGCGCTGCGCGAGACGCACGAGGAAACCGGCATCCAGGTCGATGCGGTGGAACCGTTCGGCTTCCTCGACCGCCTCGACACCGTGTCGGGATTCAGCGTGACGCCAGTCGCCGGTTTCGTGCGCGGGGATTACCATTTGCGCCTGCAGCGCAGCGAAGTCGACGATGCCTTCGAAGTGCCGCTGGGCGTGATCCTCGAGCCACGCGCGTTGCGCTGCGAGACGATCCACTGGCGCGGCCGCGACCGCGACATCCATGTGCTGGAATGGCAGGGACGCCGCATCTGGGGCGCGACCGCAGCCATGCTCAAGAACCTCATCGACCGCCTGGAGCGTTCGCCATGACCGTCACACCGCTCATTTCCGCCAGCGAACTGGCCGCGCTGCTGCCCGGCGGCGAGGTGCTCGTCGTCGATTGCCGCTTCGAGCTGTCCGATCCCGGCAAGGGCGAGCGCGACCATCAGGCCGCGCATGTCCCCGGCGCGGTCTACGCGCATCTGGATCGCGACCTGTCCGACCACACGCGCCAGGGCCAGGGTCGCCATCCCTTGCCTGACGCCGCCCGCTTCGCGGCCACGCTGTCACGTTGGGGCTGGCGACCGGGGCGGCGCGTGGTGGCCTACGACGCGGCCGGTGGCGCCCTGGCGGCGGCGCGGCTGTGGTGGATGCTGCGCCTGATCGGCGAGCGCGCGGCGCAGGTCCTCGATGGCGGCTGGGGCGCGTGGCTGGCGGCCGGGCTGGCGCAGGAGGCTGGCACGGTGACGGCAGCCGCGAGTGCCGTGGAGGTGCAATTCGACGCCGCGGCGCTGGTCGGCTACGACGAATTGCAGCGCCACCTCGCAGCACGCGACATCTGCCTGCTCGATGCGCGCGGACCGAGCCGATTCCGTGGCGACGAGGAGCCGCTCGACCGCGTCGGCGGCCACATTCCCGGCGCGCGCAACCGGCCGTTTGCCGACAACCTCGACGGCAACGGCCGCTTCAAGCCGGCCGATCAGTTGCGCCGCGAATTCACGGCGCTGCTGGGGCCGTATGCGGCCGGCGCGGTGGTGCACTCGTGTGGCTCGGGCGTCACTGCCTGCCACAACCTGCTGGCGATGGAATACGCCGGGCTGACCGGTTCGCGCGTGTTCGCGCCATCGTGGAGCGGCTGGATCAGCGATCCGGCGCGACCGGTCGCCACCGGCGACGCGGGCTAGGCCCAGCGGCGCAGGTCGTCGCCCGGTCGCGGCCTGTGGTCGCTGCTGGCGATGGTCTGCTCGCTCGTCGGCTGGTTGCTTCCCCGCCCGTGGGGCGAGCTGGCCGGCAGGCCGCAAGGGACGCTCGCCGCGCTCCACTGCGTGTGTGTGGTGATCGCCAGGTTCTGATCGCGGATCGCGACAACCGACTCACGTCCCTGATGGGTTCGTCCCGCTGCCCTGCGGGCCGGTTCCTTTTCCTTGTTTGTGCAAACGAGGGCAACCCCGGGAAAGGGCAGTCCGCCGGCCACGGCGCATCATTTCTTGAGCCGCGCCACCAGCGCCTGCAGCACGGCCTGCGTCGGCGCCGCGAACCAGGCGTCGACGAATTCGTCGATGCCGAAGCTCGCGGGATCGGCGAACGTGGCCGCGAGGTCGGCGCGCGCGATGCGGCGCGTGGCGGTGAGTGCATGCGGCGGCAGCGTGAGCAGCTCGGCAAGCCAGGCGCGTGCGCGCGGCACCACGGCATCGATCGCGGCCAGTTCATCGACGAAGCCGAGCGGCTGCGCCTCCTCGGCGGTCAGCATCGTGCCGGCCACCATGAGCCGCTCGGCGCGATAGGTGCCGACGAGGCGGCGCAGCGCGAACTGGATCACTTCGGGCACGACGAGACCCACCTGCACCTCGTTGAGCCCGATGCGGAACGGCTTGGCCGGATCGACGCTGCGCGCCATGACGCGGTAGTCGCACAGGATCGCGAGCACCGCGCCGCCGGCCGGGCTGTGGCCCGTGATCGCGGCAGCGAGCGGCAGCGGGCAGCGGGCGAGCGCGGCGCAGAGGTCGAAGAACTCGACCCAGAACGCGCGCATCGCCGCGCGGTCGAGCTGCAGCAGCGTTGGCACGTCGAGACCGGCCGAGAACATGCCGGGCGCGCCCGACAGCAGCAGCGCCTGCGCGCCTTGCGCGGGCGCCGCGACGATGGCCTCGCGCAACCCGCGCACGAGCGCCGGATCGAGCGCGTTGACCGGCGGGCGCGCCAGGCGCAGTTCGTGGATCGTGTCGTGGCGGATCAGTTCGAGCATCGCAGGACCTCCCGGAAAGCCACGAGTCTAGCGAAGCAGGGCTGCGGCGGTGCAGGATGTCGCTACGGAACGAGGTACCAGCGTCCGATGATCTGGAGGCTGTTGTACAGGCCGTGCGCGATGATGCAGGCGGGCAGCGAGCGCGTGCGCAGCCACAGCAGGCCGAGCACGATGCCCCCCCCGAACAGCATGCCCGCATCGGCGAGGTTGTCGGGCGCATGGGGCAGGACGAAGCAGAAGCTGCTGAGCGCCAGCGCGAGCCAGGCCGGCAGCGCGCGGCGGTAGCGCTCGAGCGCCCAGGCGCGGAACAGGTATTCCTCGTAGATCGGCGCCTCGATGCTGCCCACCAGCAGCATCCACGGCAGTTGGCTGGTCGGCATGCCGTGCGGCTCGTGCGGCACGCCGGCCAGCTCGCGCACGATGGCGGCGGCGATCATCGCGGCCGCGATCGCGACGAAGCCGCCGACGCCCCACGCCACGGCCCACTTGCGATCGATGCGCGGCTGCCAGTCGAGCCAGTTGCGCAGCCAATGCCGGCCGCGATGCGATCGCCACATGAGCACGAGCAGGATGAGGGCAAGCAGGCTCCCGCCGTTGAGCATCGAGGCGCCACGGTCGATGCTCACGACCCGCACGCTCGCTCCGCTGCAGGATGCACCGAGCCCGGCGGCACCCCCGATCTCGGGCAGGATGCGATGAAGACCGAAGCGCTCGTTCGCGGTGGCATCAACAGTGAGGGTGAGTTGCACGAAACGCGTACCGCAGTCTGGATAGGCCGCATTGGTGTCGCTCCAGACAAGCTCGAGCGAGCCGTTGCGCGCGACCGCCGGGGCCGCCGCCCAAGCCTGTTCGACGCGTGCCCGTGCCGCGGCAAGGTCAAGCGAGGTGTCCGATGGCCGATAGGCAAGCGTGATCGTCGTCGCACTCGGGCGCCATAACACGCTGGCCAAGTCGAAAACGCCAACTGCGATCAGGCAGGCTACGACGCCGAGTGTGGTGGCGAGGGCAGCGCGAAGCCGCGTGCCCAATGATCGTGACGTCAACTCCACGGTGGCTATCTGCGAATTTTCCGGTAATACGAGGGGCAGCGATAGCACCGGGGCGAGTCTGATGGACTCACCCCGGGCTGATCAGAGCGGACTCATCAATATCCGAGCCAGAACAGATTGAGTGGTCCGAGAGGTTGCTGGATCGTGAAGGGGCCGAAACTCAAGGCTCCGGGGTTCTGGCTTGCGGGCGGGGGCGGCGGTGGACGCTGGTAGCAGTCGTACTTCGCAACGCCGCAACTGTTTGTCTCATAGTGACTCATCCCGCCGCTCAAACTGCAATCAAGGGTGGCCATGGCGTGCGCGATCGACTCAACTAGCGGGCAGTACAGTAGTATCGCGACCGTCCATGGGCCGGCTCCACTCGTCTCGTTGCCAGGCGCTGTCTGGCTCGTAAAGCTGCTGCCACTGCCAATGCCCAACGGCACCTGCGGAAAGCCACCGCCACCACCGCGTGGATTGCCGCCACCGGCTCCGGCGCCGCTGAAACCGATATTCCACGAGGCTGCAGGAACATACTGCGAGCCGAATATCTCCAGCGAGACGCTGTATTGCCCCGTGGCGAGACCTTCATAGGACACGACTTCAGTTGGACCGTTGGCACGCTGGATGACCATCTTGTCAATCGCGAAAGCTGCAGACTGTGATTGGCTCGACACATGCCGCTCCGCGGCGCGGCGGTTCAGCTGCGCTCGTCGCTCGCGGTCCAGGTGTAGCGCACGAGGTAGTCGAGCGTGGCCTTGCCGTGGGCGGGCACTTCGACCACGAATTCGAGCAGGTCGGGCGTCTTGCGCGTCGCTGGCTGGCTCGAGCTCGCCAGTTGCCATGCGCGCCAGCGGTTGGGGTGCTCGCGCAGCGTGAAGCGGCGCGCGCTGTCGCTGCCGTTCTCGAGCGTGATGCGGAAACCCTCGTCGAGCGTGCGGGCGGCGCGATCGAGACTGAACGTGGTGCGTTCGCGCTCGCCACGCAGGCCGAATGCGGCGCCGAGGTTGAGGGTGACTTCGCGGCCCTTGGCGGTGTCGGCGCTGCGCGCCTCGCCGAGCAGTTCGCGCTGGCCGTCGCGATCGCGCGTGAGCACGCGCACGCGGCCGGCCGGCAGGTTTTCGGGCGCGGTGAACAGCACCTGGCTGGTGACCGCCAGTGCGCTGGTGGTGGCGCCGCCGTCCTGCCAGTTCGGCGTGGCCGGGAACCAACTGCCGCCGGACTCGACGAGCCAGCGCCGCGTGCAGTCGAGCTCGCGGCTGGCGTACAGCGGCACCTGGGTCACGCTCGCATCGGGCAGGTCGAGCGCGCCGTCGATGACGTAACTGCGGTAGTCGCCGAGTGCGGATTGCTCGGGCAGGGCCTCGGGCGCCGGAGCAGCCGCGACCTTCATCGCCATCATGCGCGGCGGGCCGGAGTAGCCGCCGCTGGCGAAATTGGGGCTGCCGGCGATGAGCTTGAGCGTGCTGCCGCGGTAGTCGCGGCCGCTGCGGTTGGCGATGCTGGCCAGAGCGTCCAGGCGCAGGCGACACGACTTGCCGCCATCGTCGAGCAGGGCGGCGTAGGCGGCGCGCCAGCCCAGACCCGAGGTCGGATAGTCGAGCATGGCGTCCTGACGGCCGCCGCGAGCGACCTCGAGCGCGACCTGCAGGCTGCTGCCGGCCAGCGTCGCGCTGTCGGGGAACTCGACGCGCACATAGTTGCGCAGGTAGCTGATGTGGCCCTGGGCATCGCGCACGCCGAGGCCATCGCCATCGACCGCGATGAGTTCGCCCTCGGCCAGCGTTTCGTGGTTGGCGCCGCGCACGAGGATGCGCTCGCCGCGATGCGCGCCGAGCAGGCCGGCGTCGCCGGGCGCGATGACGCGCTGGCCCAGCACGCGCGCGGCGCCACCGAAATCGATGCTGACGGCTTCGCTGTCGAGCAGCGTCGGCAGGCCGCCGACGGCAAGGTCGTGGCGGCCGCCGGCAAGCGTGATGCTGCGCTTCTCGTGCACAACGGCGTGCCCCTCGTCGAGCGGCTGGCTGCCGGGGCTGAACAGCGCATCGCCATCGGCGCGGTAGATCGTGAGGGCGGTGTCGGCGGCGGCGGCGGAGGCGGAGAGTGTGGTCATCATGGCGGCAAGGGCCAGCGGCAGCGGGTTCATCGAGGATTCCTTTCGACGCGAGGCATGCGGCTATCATAGCCACCCCGATGGAGGTTGCGACGATGACGATGCGAGCCTGTGGTCTGGCACTGTTGCTTGCGGTCGCCGGAGCCGCGCATGCCGAGGGACGCCTCGCGGTGCACGACGCCTGGGTGCGGGCGATTCCGCCCGGCGCGTCGATGACGGCAGGCTATGCCACGTTGTCGAACGACGGCGACAGCCCGGTCACGGTGCTCACCGCGCAGAGCGACACCTTCCGCAACGTGAGCCTGCACGAGACGATCCTCACCCAGGACATCGCCAAGATGCGCGAGGTGCATCGCCTCGTGGTCGCGCCCGGTGCCACGGTCAAGCTCGAACCGGGCGGCTACCATCTCATGCTGATGTCGCCACGGCGCAACATCGCGGTCGGTGACAAGGTCGGCATCACCTTCCTGTTGCAGGACGGTCAGCGCGTGGACACGTCGTTCGACGTGACCGATCCCTCCGCGGTCGACGACTGACGCCGGGTCGATCGCAGGCGCCGGGCCGGCGCACGAGCGGGCGTGCCGGGTGCGCCGCACCACGCGGCCGCGTCACGGTGCGCTTGCGGCGGACGGATCGTGTGGCACGGCAGCCGGCGCCAGCGCGCGGATCGCCGCCGGCAGCGCAATCGCGCGTCCACTGGCCGGGTCGATCCAGACCATGACCGTGTCGCCATCGGCGTACACGCAGGCATCGTCGTCGGCGGCGACGATGCGATGGGCCAGCGTCAGCGACGAGTTGCCCAGCCGCGCCACCGACAGCTCGACCACGATGCGCGCGGGCCAGCCGAGCTGGCGGCGGAAGTTGAGACTGGCGGCCGCGACGACCGGCATCATCGTGGCATCGCGCAGGCTGGCGCCGAGCTGGCTCAGCCACACGATGCGCGCTTCCTGCGCGTAGACGAGGAAGGCCGCGTTGTTGACATGGTCGAACGCGTCCAGATCACCCCAGCGCACCGTGATCGGCACGCGTGCGACGACGACGGCGGCGGTGCTGCTCATGCGGCCTCCTTGCGGCTGCGTTTCTTGCGCGCGCCGGCGGTGATGCCGAGCGTGCGGGCGAGGAACTGGCCGGTGAACGATTCGGCTGCCTGCGCCACCTGTTCGGGAGTGCCGGCGGCGATGATGCGGCCGCCGCGCTCGCCGCCTTCGGGGCCAAGGTCGACGATCCAGTCGGCCGTCTTGATGACGTCGAGATTGTGTTCGATCACGACCACGGTGTTGCCGTCGTCGACGAGTCGTTGCAGCACGTGCAGCAGTTGCTCGATGTCGTGGAAATGCAGGCCCGTGGTCGGTTCGTCGAGGATGTAGAGCGTGCGTCCGGTGTCGCGCCGCGACAGCTCGCGCGACAGTTTCACGCGCTGTGCCTCGCCGCCCGACAGCGTGGTCGCGCTCTGGCCGAGCCGGAGGTACGCCAGGCCGACATCGACCAGGGTGTCGAGCTTGCGCTTGAGCACGGGCACGTTCTCGAACAGGCGCGCCGCGTCCTCGACCGTCATGTCGAGCACGTCGGCGATGGTGTGGCCCTTCCAGCTGATTTCGAGCGTCTCGCGGTTGTAGCGCTTGCCATGGCACAGGTCGCACGGCACGTAGACATCGGGCAGGAAATGCATCTCGACCTTGATGAGGCCGCCGCCCTCGCAGGCCTCGCAGCGCCCGCCCTTGACGTTGAAGCTGAAGCGACCCGCCCCGTAGCCGCGTGCGCGCGCCTCGGGCACCTGCGCGAACAGCTCGCGCAGCGGCGTGAACAGGCCGGTGTAGGTCGCCGGGTTGGAACGCGGCGTGCGCCCGATCGGTGACTGGTCGATGTCGACGACCTTGTCGAACAGCTCGAGTTGCTCGATGGCGCGGAACGGAGCCGGCTGCTCGTTGGCGCCATTGAGCTGCGCGGCGGCGAGCTTGCGCAGGGTCTCGTTGATGAGCGTGGACTTGCCCGAGCCCGACACGCCGGTGATGCAGGTGAACAGGCCGGCCGGAATCTCCAGGTCGACCTCGCGCAGGTTGTTGCCGCTGGCGCCGAGCAGGCGCAGCAGGCGTGCCGGATCGCGTGGCCGGCGCTGGCGCGGGATCTCGATGCGGCGCGCCCCCGACAGGTACTGGCCGGTCAGCGAACCGGTGGCCCTGACCAGCGCCGCGACATCGCCCTGCGCCACGACTTCGCCGCCGTGCGCCCCCGCTCCGGGGCCGATGTCGACGACGTGGTCGGCATGGCGGATCGCGTCTTCGTCGTGTTCGACCACGATCACGGTGTTGCCCAGGTCACGCAGGCGCGTCAGCGTGGCGAGCAGGCGTTCGTTGTCGCGCTGGTGCAGGCCGATCGACGGCTCGTCGAGCACGTACAGCACGCCGACGAGGCCGGCGCCGATCTGGCTGGCGAGGCGGATGCGCTGCGCCTCGCCGCCCGACAGCGAGTCGGCCTTGCGCTCGAGCGTGAGGTAGTCGAGGCCCACGTCGACGAGGAAGCGCAGACGCTCGCGGATCTCCTTGACGATCTTGGTGGCGATGTCGCCGCGCCAGCCATCGAGCTTGAGGCGGTCGAAGAACGCCAGCGCCTGCCCGATCGGCAGCGCGGCCAACGCGGGCAGGTTGGCGTCGCCGACGAACACGTTGCGCGCGCTGCGGTTGAGGCGTTGTCCGGCGCAGGCGGGGCAGGGACGCTCGCTGATGAAGCGAGCCAGTTCCTCGCGCACGGCGGGCGACTCGGTTTCCTTGTAGCGGCGCTCGAGGTTGACGACGATGCCCTCGAACGGATGCTTGCGCGTGACCGCGCCGCTGGCGTTGCCGGGCGTGTGGCGGAACGCGATCGACTCGCTGCCGGAGCCGAACAGCACGGCCTCGCGCGTGGCCTTGGGCAGCTTTTCCCACGGCGTGTCGACGTCGAACTTGTAGTGTCGCGCCAGCGACTGGATGAGCTGGAAATAATACGGGTTGCGCCGGTCCCAACTGCGGATCGCGCCGCCGGCCAGGCTCGCCTGCGGATGCGCGACCACGCGCGCCGGGTCGAAGAACTGGGTCACGCCCAGGCCGTCGCAGTCGGGGCAGGCGCCGAGCGGTGAATTGAACGAGAACAGGCGCGGTTCGAGCTCGGGCAGCGCGTAGTCGCAGATCGGACAGGAGAAGCGCGAGGAATAGGTGAGTTCGGCCGCGTCGGTATCGTCGAGGTCGGCGACGAGCGCAATGCCGTCGCCCAGACGCAACGCCGTCTCGAACGACTCGGCCAGACGCTGCTGGAGATCGGCGCGCGGGCGGAAGCGGTCGATCACGACCTCGATCGTGTGCTTGACGCGCAGCGCCAGCGGCGGCACCGCGTCGAGTTCATGCACCACGCCGTCGACGCGGGCGCGCACGAAACCCTGCGCCCGCAACTGCTCCAGTACCTGCACGTGTTCGCCCTTGCGCTGGCGAATCACCGGCGCGAGCAGCATCCAGCGGTGCCCCGCATCGAGTGCCAGCACGCTGTCGACCATCTGGCTGACGGTCTGCGCCTGCAGGCTGGTGCCATGCTCGGGGCAGCGTGGCGTGCCCACGCGGGCGTACAGCAGGCGCAGGTAGTCGTGGATCTCGGTGATGGTGCCGACCGTGGAGCGCGGATTGTGCGAGGTCGATTTCTGCTCGATCGAGATCGCCGGCGACAGCCCCTCGATGTGGTCGACGTCGGGCTTCTCCATCATCGACAGGAACTGGCGCGCGTAGGCCGACAGCGACTCGACGTAACGGCGCTGGCCTTCGGCATAGATCGTGTCGAACGCGAGCGAGGACTTGCCCGAGCCGGACAGGCCGGTGATCACGATCAACTGGTTGCGCGGCAGGTCGAGATCGATGTTCTTGAGGTTGTGCGTGCGCGCACCGCGGATGCGGATCGAGTCCATGCTGAAGGCAAATGGGGCAGTGGGCCAATATAACAAGCGCATCCGCCGACCAGCGCGCCGCGCGGCGCCGGCAGCAGCGGCACTCCGAGGCTGGTCGTTGGCGGGTGGCCGGAGGCGGGCCCGGCGGTGCGGCGATGGCCGCCGCGCGTTCTCGGCCTGGAGCGGCCTGATGGCACGGCCGACCGACGGGGGGCCGGCTGAGCGGCGTGCCGCCGCCTCGCACTGGCCGGCGTGGGCATGCAAAACAACGGCTTGCATGGGACTTTGGCGCGCGGCTATACTGCGCGGCTCGCTGCCGGACAATTCCGTCGGCGCAGGCTGTAACCAGAATAACTACAGAGGCATGGCCATGTACGCAGTCGTAGTCACCGGCGGTCGTCAGTACCGCGTGGCGCAGGGCGAGACCCTGCGCGTGGAAAAGCTCGTCGCCGATGTCGGCGCCGAGGTCAAGCTCGATCAGGTGCTGCTGGTCGGCACCGGCGAAGGCGTGACGGTCGGTACGCCGACCGTGGCCGGCGCTGCGGTCACCGCCAAGGTGGTCGCGCACGGCCGCGCCGACAAGATCCGCATCGTCAAGTTCCGCCGCCGCAAGCACCATCGCAAGGAGATGGGCCATCGGCAGCATTACACCGAAATCGAAATCACCGGCATCACCGGCGCCAAGTAAGGAGCTTTGCAGTCATGGCACACAAAAAGGCAGGCGGCTCCACCCGTAACGGCCGCGATTCCAACCCGAAGTACCTCGGCGTCAAGATCTACGGTGGCCAGGCGGTCGAGGCCGGCAACATCATCGTGCGCCAGCGCGGCACGCGCTTCCATCCGGGCGCTGGCGTCGGTCTGGGTCGCGACCACACGCTGTTCGCGCTGGTCGACGGCACGGTCGAGTTCAAGGCTAAGGGTCCGCTCGCGCGCAAGACGGTCAGCGTGATCCAGGGCTGAGCCCCACGCTCGCTGTCGAGGCAAGAAACCCCGCGCCGAGCGGGGTTTTTTGTTTGTCGCGGCGCGCGCCGGCCCGACTTCACCCATCACGAACCCCGGATCCAGACTTCCCCAGCCCCATGAAATTCGTCGACGAAGCCATCATCCACGTCCACGCCGGCAACGGCGGCAACGGTTGCGTCGGCTTCCGCCGCGAGAAGTTCATCCCGTTCGGTGGTCCCGATGGCGGCGACGGCGGTGCCGGTGGCAGCGTCTGGCTGCTCGCCGACGAAGGCCTCAACACGCTGGTCGATTTCCGCCACCAGCGCGTGTTTCGCGCGCAGCGCGGCGAGAACGGTATGGGGCGGCAGATGGCCGGCAAGGCCGGCGCCGACACCGTGATCCGCGTGCCGGTCGGCACGGTCGTGATCAACACCGCCACCGACGAGCAGATCGGCGACCTCACCGCGCATGGCCAGCGCCTGCTGGTGGCGCAGGGCGGGCACGGCGGCCTCGGCAACATGCACTTCAAGAGCTCGGTCAACCGCGCGCCGCGCAAGGCCACCTCCGGCTCGCCCGGCGACGAGCGCGAGCTCAAGCTCGAGCTCAAGGTGCTGGCCGACGTCGGCCTGCTCGGCTTTCCCAATGCTGGCAAGTCGACCCTGATCCGCGCGGTGTCGGCGGCCACGCCCAAGGTTGCCGACTATCCGTTCACGACGCTGCAGCCGCACCTGGGCGTGGTGCGCATCGGTACCGACCAGAGTTTCGTCATCGCCGACATTCCGGGCCTCATCGAAGGCGCCGCCGACGGCGCCGGGCTCGGCGTGCAGTTCCTCAAGCACGTGGCACGCACGCGCCTGCTGCTGCACGTGGTCGATCTTGCACCGCTCGATGGCAGCACCGATCCCGTCGCCGAGGTTCGCGCGATCGAGAACGAGCTCAAGAGCTACGATGCCAAGCTGTTGCGACGGCCGCGCTGGCTGGTGCTCAACAAGGCCGACCTGCTCGCACCCGAGCAGCGCGAGCCCGCCGCCCGCGCGATCGTGCGACGCCTGCGCTGGAAGCAGCCCTGGTATGTCGTGTCGGCGATCTCGCGCGAGGGCACCTGGCCGATGTGTCTCGACATCCAGCGCTTCTTCGACGAGAGCAAGGCCGCGGCCGGCTGACCGCGCCGCGGGCGGTCACGCACCGCCGGCACTCAGTAGGCCGCGCCGCCCAGCTCGCGGTAACGCACGAACACCTGCCGTGCCTCGTCGCGCCGGATGTCGCGGCGGACCGCGATGCCGCGCCGGGTGAGCTCGCCGATCCAGTCGGTTGGCAGCGGGCCTTCGTCGAACTCGCTCAGTTCCATCACGTCCTCGCTGCGCGCGCCGATCAGCAGCTCGTCGATGCCGGCCCAGATCGTGGCGCCGTAGCACTGGCAGCATGGCTGGGCGCTGGTGGCGAGGATGAAACGGTTGCCGTCGTCGTTGAGGCGGTAGCGTTGCAGGCGCTGCTGCGCCAGCATGTAGGCCATCATTTCGGCATGGGCGACCGAGCAGTTCTGCGGCACCACGCGATTGACGCCGACCGCGACGAGCCGGCCCATGGCCGTGAACACGGCCGCGCCGAACGGGCCACCGGCACGATGCTCGACATTGCCGCGTGCCAGCTCGATCGCGAGGCCGACCTTGGCCGCGTCATCCTCGTACAGGCGCTGCGAATCGATATGCTCGCGCAGCCACAACGGCAGGGTCAGGTGCAGTTGCGCCGGAATCATCGTGCTCACTTGCCGGCGACCTTGGCCCAGGTGTCGCGCAGCGTCACCGTGCGATTGAACACCGGGCGCTGCGGCGTGTGGTCGCGGCGGTCGGCGGTGAAATAGCCAAGCCGTTCGAACTGCAGTGCGGCTTCGGCGTCGACATCGGCCGCGGCCGGTTCCAGCCACGCGCCGACGACGCGCTTGGAATCACGGTTGAGGTGGTCGGCGTAGCTCTTGCCATCGCTGTCGTCGTCGGGATCGGCCGCCGTGAACAGGCGGTCGTACAGACGCACTTCGGCGGCGAGCGCATGCGCGGCGCTGACCCAGTGGATCGTGCCCTTGACCTTGCGCTCGGCGCCCGGCATGCCATGCCGCGTATCGGGGTCGAGCGTGCAGTGGACCTGCGTCACGTTGCCGGCGGCATCCTTGACCAGATCGGTGCAGCGCACGATGCCGACACCGCGCAGGCGCACTTCGCCACCGGGCACGAGGCGGTGGAAGCCCTTGGGCGGAACCTCGGCGAAATCCTCGCGCTCGATCCACAGCTCGCGCGAAAACGGCACCTGCCGCGTGCCGAAGTCGGGATTCTTCGGATGGTTGGCAAACCCGATCGTTTCGGTGTGGCCGGCGCCGAGGTTGTCGATGACGAGCCTGAGCGGGTCGAGCACGGCCATGCGCCGTGGCGCATTCGCGTCGAGCACCTCGCGCACGCAGTTTTCGAGCACGCTGAACTCGATCACCGAGTTCTGCTTGGTCACGCCGGCGCGTTCCCAGAACGCGCGGATCGCGGCCGGCGGAAAGCCGCGGCGGCGCGCCCCCGCAAGCGTGGGCATGCGCGGATCGTCCCAGCCATCGACGAGGCGCTCGGCGACCAGTGCCATGAGCTTGCGCTTGCTCATCACGGTGTAGTCGAGGTTGCCGCGCGCGAACTCGATCTGCTGCGGGCGGCTGGGCTGCTGCCACAGGCCGGCGCGCCGCAGCGGTTCGGTCAGGCTCGCGTCATTGGGCAGGTCGAGCTGGTCGAGGAACCAGTCGTACAGCGGCCGGTGGTCCTCGAACTCGAGGGTGCAGAACGAGTGCGTGATGCCTTCCACCGCGTCGGACACCGGATGCGCGTAGTCGTACATCGGGTAGATGCACCAGGCATCGCCGGTGTTCTGGTGGCTGAGGCGGCGGATGCGGTAGATCGCCGGGTCGCGCAGGTTGATGTTGCCGGCGGCCATGTCGATCTTGGCGCGCAACGTGCGCGCGCCGTCGGCGAACTCGCCCGCGCGCATGCGCCGGAACAGGTCGAGGTTTTCCTCGATGCCGCGCTCGCGGTACGGCGAGTTGCGTCCGGCCTCGGTCAGCGTGCCGCGCTGCGCGCGCACCTGCTCGGCACTGAGGTCGCAGACGTAGGCCTTGCCGAGCCGGATCATCTTCTCGGCACCCAGATACAGCACCTCGAAATAGTCCGAGCTGTGGCGCAGCGTGTCCCACTGGAAGCCGAGCCATTGCACGTCGGCCTTGATCGCCTCGACGTATTCGACGTCTTCCTTGGCCGGGTTGGTGTCGTCGAAGCGCAGCGCGGTGCTGCCGCCGAACTCGCGCGCGAGGCCGAAGTCGAGGCAGATCGCCTTGGCGTGACCCAGGTGCAGATAGCCGTTGGGCTCGGGCGGAAAGCGCGTGCGGACCGCGCCACCATGCTTGCCGGCGGCGACGTCGGCGACGACGATCTGGCGGATGAAGGAATGGCCCGCGGTGGGCGCGCTGCTGGCGTCGGTCATGCGAAGGCGCCGCGTGGCGGCGTCCATGGTGGCGGAAATGCGCGAGTTTAGCGGTCGGGCCCGCGAAAGCGAACCGGGACGCCGCCGCGCGTGCAGCGCGGCGGCGACAGGTTCATGATGGCGCGCGGAGGTTGCCGCCCATGAAGATCGTTTACCGCGCCGACACGCTCATCGATGCCAACCTCGTCAAGGGTGCGCTCGAGGCCGAGGGCATGTTCGCCCATGTCGCCGGCGAGCAGCTCACGGGCGCGCTCGGCGAGCTGCCGTGCTGGAACCTCGTCAGCGTGATGGTGGCCGATTGCGACATCGAGCGGGCGCTGCCGATCGTGCGCGCGATCGAGGCCGCGCTGGCCGGGCCGCATGCCGACGAGGCCGATACCCGCGCAGCCGAAGGCGGACTTGGCCCAGCGCTGGCCTGAGCGCGACCGGCTTCAGTCGGCCAGTGGCGCCACGCCCAGATAGGCGCCGGCCGCAGCGACGGTGGCCCAGAACTCGGAGGTGATCGCGAAGGACTTGGCGAACAGAGCCTCGGCGTGGTCGCGGTCGCCGGCGAGCAGGTAGTAGGCGCCGATCTCGGCGATTTCCTTCTCGTCCTTGGGGTTCTTCGTCACGTAGGTGTCGAACAGCGGCTTGGCGCGGCTCCATTCGCCCGCCTCGCGGTAGACACGGGCGATGCGCATCTCGTCGCTGGCGGCGTGCTTGCCGGCGAGGATCGCATCGAAGATCGCCTGTCCCTGCGGCTTCTGCCCGCCCAGGTACTGGATGCGGCCGACCGCGATGCGTTCCCAACTGCCATCGTCGGCCTGCACCAGCGCGGCGTCGACCAGCGCCTGTGCGGCTGCGGCCTTGGACTTGCCTTCGAACAGACTGGGGCCGAGTTTCTGCGCGGCCATGCCGACACCGATGCCGGCGATGAACACCGTTGCACCGACCGCTGCTG
Organism: Dokdonella sp.; assembly: GCF_019634845.1. Taxonomy (GTDB): domain Bacteria; phylum Pseudomonadota; class Gammaproteobacteria; order Xanthomonadales; family Rhodanobacteraceae; genus Dokdonella_A. The sequence goes on along the minus strand of NZ_JAHCAQ010000016.1, from coordinate 18,966 downwards.
CAATTGCCTTGCTCATGCTGTTGCCTCCCTGGGTGAAGGTTCAAGCATAACGGTCGAGCCGATTCCGGTGCGCGGCGCGGTCACAGGTCGCCCTGCAGCGCCTGCAGCACGGCCAGCGCGGCGATGCCGGCGGTCTCGGTACGCAGGATGCGCGGACCGAGCCGCAGGCCGCGAAAGCCGGCCTGCGCGAGCAGGCCCAGATCCGCATCGGACAAGCCGCCCTCGGGACCGACCACGAGCGTCATCTGGCTGGCCTGTGGCAGGGTCTGCACGCATCTCCCGGCCTGCGGATCGAGCACGAGTCGCAGTTCGCCGGCGACGGCCGGCTGCGTCGCGAACTCGGCCAGGCGCAGCGGTTCGTCGAGTTGCGGCAGCCGGTTGCGTCCGCACTGCTCGCAGGCCGAGCCGAGCACGGCCTGCCAGTGCGCGAGGCGCCGCTCGGCGCGCTCGGCGTCGAGCCGCACCTCGGTGCGCTCGGTCACCACCGGCACGATGCGCGCCACCCCCAGTTCGGTCGCCTTCTGCAGGATCCAGTCCATCTTCTCGCCGCGCGCGATGCCCTGCACGAGAGTCAGTCGCAGCGGGCTCTCCAGCGACGGAACGTCCTGCAGCGTGAGCACGCGCGCGGTCACCGCGCGCTTGGCCAGCGAGGCGATCTCGCCGCCGTATTCGTTGCCATCGCCGTTGAACAGGCGCAGCGGATGACCGCGCTCCAGACGCAGCACGCGCACGAGATGTTCGCCGGCCTGCACGGGCAGGGCGACTTCGCTGCCCGGTTGCAGCGGCTGCGGGACATAGACGCGGGGAATGCGCATGTTGAACTCCGGCGCGATCGAGGCCGGATTGTGCGCAAGCGTGCCCCCGGATGCCAACTCCCCGGCGCGCCCGCGGCCTGGGCTGCGCCTGCCTCGCGTCGGGTTAGCGGTCGCTTGCCCCGCATCGCGCGCGACTCGATCGACGATGCGTTGCGCCGGGGTTGGGCAGCGCGGCGCGCGGCTGCCGCGGCAGTCCACGGCGTGGTGGTCAGGCGACGGCGCGCTCGATGCCCGCGCTCGCGACCTCGACCATGAGGTCGATTTCCGCTGGCGTGATGCAGTAGGGCGGCATGAAATAGACCACGTTGCCGAGCGGGCGCAGCACGACGCCGTGTTCGAGGCCGTGGCGGTAAACGCGCAGGCCGCGCCGCTCGGCGGCCGGGAACGGCTCGCGCGTGCGCCGGTCGCGCGCGAGCTCGAGTGCGGCGATCATGCCGGTCTGGCGTACATCGGCGATGTGCGGGTGCTCGCGCAGCGGCGCCAGCCGCGCGGCCAGTTGCGCGGCCAGTACACGGTTGCGTTCGAGCACCGGTTCCTCGCGCAGCACGGCCAGCGTCGCCACCGCGGCGCGGCAGGCCAGCGGATTGCCGGTGTAGCTGTGCGAGTGGAGGAAGGCTTTGCCGCTCGCGTAATCGGCGTAGAACGCGGCGTACACCGCGTCGGTGGTCAGCACCGCCGACAGCGGCAGCGTGCCGCCGGTGAGACCCTTCGACAGGCACAGGAAGTCGGGAACGATGTGGCCCTGCTCGCACGCGAACAGCGTTCCCGTGCGGCCGAAGCCGACCGCGATCTCGTCGGCGATGAGGTGCACCGCGAACTCGTCACACAGCGCGCGCAGCCCGCCGAGATAGCTGGCCGCGTGCATGCGCATGCCGCCCGCGCATTGCACCAGCGGCTCGATGAGGACCGCGCACACCTCGCCGGCGTGGCGCTCGAGCAGCGCGCGCAGCTCGCCCAGGCGGCGCGCGGCGCAGGCGTCGGCATCCTCGCCGGGCGCGGCATCCCAGGTGTCGGGCGAGGGAACGAACAGCGGTTCGAGCAGCAGCGCGGCATAGGTTGCGCGGTACAGCGGTACGTCGGTCACCGCGAGCGCGCCGAGCGTTTCGCCATGGTAGCTGCCGGTCAGCGCGACGAAGCGCGTGCGCCGGTGCTCGCCGCAGTTGCGCCAGTAGTGGAACGAGAGCTTGAGCGCGACCTCGATCGCGGCCGAGCCGTTGTCGGCGTAGAACACGCGGCCGAGACGCCGGCTGTCGCCGGCCGCACGCGGCGCGATGCGCACCAGCTCCTCGGCCAGTTCGATGGCCGGTTCGTGGGTGAAGCCGGCCAGCATCACGTGGTCGAGGCGGTCGAGCTGGTCCTTGAGCGCGGCGACGATGCGCGGGTGGCGGTGGCCGAGCAGGCAGGTCCACCACGAGCTCACCGCGTCCAGGTAGTGTCGCCCGTCGTGGCCGTGCAGCCACGCGCCCTGCGCGCCGGCGATCGGCAGCATCGGCACGAAGCTGTGGTCGTGCATCTGCGTGCACGGGTGCCAGACCACGGCGAGATCGCGCGCGGCCAGTTCGACATGGGGGGCAGTCATGGCCTGATATGATCGGCGCCAGCCCCGCTGCCGCACAAGCTCGCCATGCGCCATCCACCGATTTCCCGCCGCGCTGCTGCGCGCGGTTTCACGCTGATCGAGATCCTCGTCGTGGTCGTCATCCTCGGCATCCTTGCCGCGATCGTGGTGCCGCGCGTGATGGATCGACCGGGCGAGGCGCGCATCGTCAAGGCGCACCAGGACATCTCCAGCATCGTCAGTGCACTCAACCTCTACAAGCTCGACAACTTCGTCTATCCGTCGACCGAGCAGGGGCTCGATGCGCTCATCGCCAAGCCCGGCGGCCAGCCCGATGCGCCGAACTGGAAGGGCCCCTACCTGCAGTCGCGCAGCGTGCCCAAGGATCCGTGGGGCCGGCCCTACCAGTACGTGCAGCCGGGCCAGCATGGCGAGTTCGACGTCTACAGCCTCGGTGCCGACGGCAAGCCAGGCGGCGAGGGCGAAGCCGCCGACGTCGGCAACTGGGAGTAGGCGGCGCGCGGCCATGGCGGTCCTGCAGCGGTCACGCCTGCGTAGCGCCAGCAACGGTTTCACGCTGCTCGAAATCCTCGTGGTGGTGGCGATCGTGGCCGTGCTCGCGGTGGTGCTCACCCTGGCCGTGGGCGGCAACGCCGAGCGCCAGCTCGACGACAGTGCCGCCCAGTTCCGCGCACGACTCGCGCATGCCTGCGACGAGGCCGAGTTGGCTGGCCGCGAGATCGGTGTCGCGCTCGGCGGCGAGGGCTATGCCTTCGCACGTCTCGACGGCGACCGCTGGCAAGGCTTTGGCCGCAACGATGAACTGCGCGATCGCGCCTGGCCGACCGGCCTGCGCGTGACGCTCGAACGCGACGGCCGCGTGCTCGCGCTCGGTGGCGTCGCCGCGCGCGTGCCGCAGGTGGTGTGCTTCTCCTCGGGTGAGCTCACGCCGTTCACGCTCACGCTGCGACTGGGCGAGCCGGCGCTGCAGCGGCGCCTGCTCGGCAGCGCCGACGGTGTCGTGAGCGTGGCGCCGTGAACGCGCGCGCCGCGCCGCGCCGCGGCTTCACCCTGCTCGAAGTGCTGATCGCGCTGGTCGTGATCGCCATCGCACTGCTTGCGCTGGCTCGCGCCGCCAGCCTGCAGGTCGCCGATTTCGATGCGCTGCGCGAGCGCGCACTGGCTGGCTGGGTCGCCGCCAACGTGCTCGCCGACACGCGGCTGGCGCCGCAACTGCCGGCGCCGGGGCGCAGCGATGGGCGCGTCGAGCTGGGCGCGCGGCAGTGGCGCTGGCAGCGCGAGGTGCAGGCGACGCCGACGCCCGGCATCGTGCGCATCGACATCACCGTGTTCGCCGGCAGTGCGCAGGCCCCGTCGGCCAGCCTGCGCGGGTTTCGCAGCGAGGCCGAGCCGTGATCGGAAGCGGGCACCGGTCCGATTTGATCGTCGCCGCTCGGCACCGGCAGGTGCCGTCGTGGCGCGCAACGCCCGGCATCGCGCGCCGCTGCGCGCTGTCGTATCGCCGCGCCGGCCGAGGCCGGTCGGCCAGCGGCTTCAGCCTGCTCGAGCTCGTCGTCGCCGTGGCGATCTTCGCGCTGGTTGCCGCGGCCGCCTATGGCAGCCTCGCCTCGATCGCGCACACGCGTGGCGCGCTGGCGGCCGAGCAGGACCGTTTCGCCCAGGTGCAGCGCGCCGTGGGCACGCTCAGCGGCGCGCTGCGCCAGGCTGCCGGCCGCGCGGTGCGCGGCAATGATGGTCGCCTGCTGCCTGCGTTCATCGGCAGCGCCGACCAGGTCGAGTTCACGCGGGTCGGGTTTGCCAACCCGCTGGCCGAGCCGCGCAGCAACCTGCAGCGGGTCGTGTTCGCGCTGGTCGATGGCGGGCTGCAGGAAGGGCGCTATGCGGCGCTCGACCGCGCGCCCGGCAGCGCGCCGCTGCGGCGCGAACTGCTGCCGCGCGCCGGTGGCTTGCGTCTGCGCTACCTGGGCTGCGATCGCGCCTGGCGCGAGAGCTGGCCGCCGCGCGAATTGCTGCCGTGCCAGCGCGAGGCCGCTGCGCTGAGCCAGTTGCCGCGTGCGGTGGAAGTGCGCATCGCGCCGCCCGAACTGGGCGAGATCCGCCGCATCGTCGAACTGCCCGAGCCCGCGCCCTGCCGCGCGCGCTGGGACGGGCAGCCATGCTGACGGCAACGGGCCGCCGCCGTTTGGCGCGCTGCTGCGGCAAGGCCGAGCGCGGTGTCGCGCTGGTGGTCGCCCTGCTCGTGGTCGCGCTGGCGACGATCCTCGTCGCCGCGCTGCTCGATCGCGGCGAACTGGCCCTGGCCCGCACACGCAACGCGCTGCGCGCCGAGCAGGTGCAGGCGTACGCTCAGGGCCTGGAGGCCTACGCGATCGAGGCACTCATGCTGCCGCGCGATGGCCCCGACACGCACCTGAGTCGCTGGGCGCAGCCGCTGCCGCTGCAGGACGTACCGGGCGGCAGGCTCACGGCGACGCTGCGCGATCTCAACGGCTGCTTCAACCTCAACAACCTCGCGCCCGGCCAGGCGACGCAGTGGCGCGAGCTGTTCACGCGGCTGCTCGCCGCGCTGGCGCTCGAGCCGCGACTGGGCGAGGCGGTCGCGCAGTGGCTCGATCCCGATCCGGACGCGGCACCGGCGGCCAGCGCCTACCTCGGCGGGGCGGTGCCCTACCGCGCCCACGGCGGTCTGTTCACGCACGTGTCGGAGCTGCGCCTCGTGCGCGGTGTCGATGCGGTGGTCTACGCGCGACTGGCGCCGCATGTGTGCGTGCTGCCACCGGGTTCGCGGCTCAATGCCAATACCGCCAGCGCGGCCGTGCTGCAGGCGCTGGCCGGCAGCGGCACGGCGCCGGCCACTGCGGCCTTGGGCCAGCAGTTGTGGCAGAACGGGCGGGCGCAGTGGAGCGATGCGCCGAGCTTCTGGCGCGCCACGCCGCTGGGCAGCGCGCCGCCCGGGCTGGCCGCGCTCGTCGACGTCCACAGCGACGCCTTTCTCGCGCGCGGCGACATCGTGCTCGACGATCTGCCGTTCACGGTGTTCAGCGTGCTGCTGCAACGCGGCGGGCGCGTCATTGCCGTACAGCGCAGCAGCGGTGCCGACGAAGCCCTGGTGGCTGCGGTCGCGCTGGTGCCGGACCCGCCCTGAGTGCGCGCCCACGAGCGGTGCCGGCGCCTCGCGTACAATCGCCGCGATTGACTGCCAGCCGCGACGATGTCCGACCGACTGTTCCTGCGCCTTGCCCCCGACGGCAGCCTGCACTGGCTGGCCGCGGGTGCCGCGCGGGCCGAGGTCGGGGTGCCGCCGGCAGCGGTGCTGGCGCGCGCGGGCGAGGTGGTGGTGCTGGTGCCGGGCACCGAGGTGCTGCTGACCGAAGTGACCTTGACCGCGCGCAACCGCGCGCAGTTGCTCAAGGCGGTGCCCTACGCGGTCGAGGATTTGCTGCTGGCGCCGGTGGAAAACCTGCATTTCGCGGTGGCGACGCCGCACGAGGGCCGCGTCGGTGTCGCCGTGGTCGCCCGCGACACGCTTGCGCGCTGGCTCGACCAGCTCGCCGCGGCCGGCATCGCGGCCGACGTGGTGCTGCCCGACACGCTGGCATTGCCGGTCGAGCCCGCCACTGCCGCGCTGCTGCTCGAGGCCGAGCGCGCGACGCTGCGCCCGGCCACCTGGTCGGCTCTGGCCTGCAGTCTGGCTGAACTGCCGGGTGTCCTGGCCGAGCTTGCGCCGCTGCCCGCGCTCAGCGTCCACGATTGCCGTGCGGCGCCGCGCCTGGCCTTGTCGACCGCGGTGGCGGCCTATCGCGAGCGCGCCGGCGATGCGCTGGCGTGGCTCGCCGCCGGGTTGGGCCCGGCGCCGCTCAATCTGCTCGATGGCGCGTTCGCGTCGTCGCGACGGCGGCGCAACGATGGTGCGCGCTGGTGGCGCCGCGCTGCGCTGCTGGCGGCGGGCGTGGCTGCGCTCGCGGTGTTCGCGCTGGCGGCCCAGGTGTGGCAGTTGTCGCGCGCGGTGAAGCGGGTCGATGCCGCCGCGCGCGAGGCCGTGCAGGCGGCGTTGCCCGAGCTCGATGCGGGCGTGTTCGATCGCCTCACGCCGCTGCAGCTCGTGCAGTCGCGCCTCGGTCGCAGCGACGGCGCTGGCGCGGGCGGCGCGCTGGCCGTGCTCGAGCGCATCGGGCCGGTGCTGGCGAGCAGTCCGAGCCAGGTGCAGTTGCGCGCGCTCGACTATCGCAACGGGGTGCTTGAGCTGAGCTTGCACGCACCCGATGTCAACGCGCTCGACCTCGTGCGCGAACGCATCGGCATGCTGCCCGGCTGCAAGGCCGAGCTGACCGCCGCCAATCCGGGTGCCGACGGCATCGATGGCCGCGTTCGCGTCGATGCCGCTGCCGGCAAGGCGGCGGCGCCATGATCGGCCATTGGTGGCAGGCGCAATCCGAGCGCGACCGCCGCACGCTGCGTTGGGGCGCCGCCGTGGTCGCGTTGCTGCTCGTGTGGGCGCTCGTCTGGCACCCGCTGGCGCAGCGCCGCGCCCTGCTCGAACAGGACCTGGTTGCCGGTCGCGATGAACTGGCCCGCGTGCAGCGCGCGGCGGCGCAGCTCGCACAGCAGCACGGCACGGCGCAGCGTGCACGCGGCGACCGCGCCGGCAAGTCGCTGCTGGCGCTGGCCGACACCAGTGCGCGCGATGCCGGCCTCGGCGCCGCGCTGCGCCAGGTCGAGCCGGCCGGCGCGCGCCACGTCAAACTCAGTTTCGAAGCCGTGCAGTTCGATGCGCTGGTGCAATGGCTGGAACTGCTCGCCAGCGGTTATGGCGTGCAGACCAGCGAGCTGAGCGCCGACCGCGCCGACGGCGCGGGTCTCGTCAATGCGCGCATCACGCTGCAGGACGCGCCATGACGGCGGGCGCCTGCGTTCAACCAACCCGGCGGTGCGGCTGACTGCGCGTCCTGCCTCCTGCCTGCAACGGATCCTCGTCCCATGCGCGTGTTCAAACTCCTGCTCGTTGCCTGCGTGTTCGTCCTCGTCGCGGCCGGCGTGTATCTGTGGCGACTGCCGGCCCGCGTGGCCTGGCAATACCTGCAGGTGCGCGTGCCGGCACTGCATCTGAACGGGATCGAGGGCACGCTGTGGGATGGCCATGCCGACGGCATCAGCCTGCTCGGCCGCGACCTTGGCAGGCTCCACTGGCAGCTGCCCAAGTGGCCGTTGCTGGCCGGCAAGCCGATGGTCGATCTGCGCATCGAAGGCGGTGAGGTCGAGCTGGCGGGGCAGGTCGAGCGACTGGGTGCGAGTCGGTTCGAGCTGCAGGACCTGCGCTTCAGCGTGCCGGCGGCAAGGTTCGAGCGGCTGTTCGCCGCCGGCGACGTGCAGTTGCAGGGCACGCTGGCCGGCACGCTCGGGCATGCCTCGCTGGCCGGCATCGACCTGCGCCAGGTGGCCGGCACGGCGCGCTGGAGTGACGTCGGCGTGCGCACGCCGCGCGGCGAGCTGCATCTGGGCGCTCTCGCCGGCGACTTCGCCAGCCAGGCCGACGGCTCGATCGTCGGCAGCTTCAAGGACGATGCCAGCGGCACGCTGGCCGTGGACGGAACCTTTCGCCTGCGCCTGCCCGCTTACGAAGCCGAAGCGATCTTGCGCGCGCGCAATGCCGATGCGCAGACCCAGGAGCTGCTGGGCGGCATCGGCGAGCCGCAGCCCGACGGTTCCAGACTCGTGCGCGTGCAGGGCGTCCTGCCGGCGGGGCACTGACATGGCCGCTGGTCCACCGCTGCCCGCCGCTGCGCTCGAAGTGGCGCAGGCCGCTGCCGACGCCGCGCGTGCAGTCATCGTGCCACGCTATCGCGCGCAGGACTTCCACGTCGTCACCAAGGCCGATCTCACGCCCGTCACCGAAGCCGACCGCGAGGCCGAGGCCGCGATCAAGCGCGTGCTGCGCGCGGCGTTCCCCGCGCACGCCTTGCATGGCGAAGAGGAGGGGCGCGAAGGCACTGGCGACTGGCTGTGGCTCATCGACCCGATCGACGGCACCAAGGCCTTCGTGCGCGGCTATCCGTTGTTCTCGACCCAGATCGCGCTCATGCATCGCGGCGAACTCGTGCTCGGTGTATCCGACGCCCCGCTGTACGGCGAGCGCGCCTGGGCCGTGCGCGGCGGTGGCGCTTTCGTGCGCGAAGACGGCGGCGTACCGCGACCCTTGCAGGTGTCGGCGCTGCGCCAGTTCGATGCGCAGGCGGCGGTGTCGACCGGCAACCTCAAGAGCCTGGCCGCCGATGCGCGGCGCTGGCAGGTCTACGCCGAACTCACGCGCCGCGTTGGCCGCATCCGCGGCTATGGCGATTTCCTGCACTACCACCTGCTCGCACGCGGCGCGATCGATCTCGTGATCGAGTCGGATCTCAACATCCTCGACATCGCGGCGTTGGTGGTGATCGTGCGCGAGGCCGGGGGCGTGTTCAGCGATCTCGACGGCGCCCCGATCGGCATGGCCACGCGCAGCGCACTCGCCGGCCCGCCCGCGCTGCATGCGCAGGCGCTGGCGCTGTTTCGTATGGCGCAAACCTGCCGCGATGCGTGAGCGCGTGATTGCCGGCGATCCGCCGGCAATCAATCGAAGCCGTTGTCGAAGATCAGGTCGCCGGGCGCGTAGGGGTCGATCACGATGACGTCGTAGCTGATCGTCGACGGTGCGCCGCCACCGCTGATGCCGCTGATCGTGACGTGGTAGGTCACGTCGGCTGCGGGCTGCACATAGGTGACGCCCTGCGGCAGCCACACCAGGGTGTTGTCGCCGTAGCCGTTGGCGATCGTTTCGTAGGTCGGCGCGCCAAGCGGCACACCATTGCGCGTCATGCTGACGGTGGCGGCGCTGAAGTTGGCGCCCTGCCATGAGAACGACCAACGGTTGGACGTCTTCGGCAACACTTGCCAGGGGACGTAGCCGCGCGGCGGCCAGGCCACGCCGTCGGGCGTCGCCGGCCGGCTGCCGAACGGACCCAGCACCCACAGTGCGTTGGCGGCCCACTGCGGGTTGTACGGAATCGAGCCCGAGGCCATCTGCGCTTGCGGTGGATACAGCAGCCAGCGGCGGTGGCCGGCCATGCCGTTGCCGCTGCCCGGATCGTCCATGTACATGACGACCGCGTTGGGCCCGGCCGCCGTGTCGCTGCCGTAGCTGAGCGCGATGTTGGACTTGGCCGCGGCGTCGTGACCCGCTTGCGTCCAGCAGGCCCAGTTCGATGGCGGATCGTGGCTGAGCGCGTGCTGTGCGCTGTAGATCAGCGCGGCGGCCTGCGTGCCGGCTGGCTCGCTGCCGTTGAAGATCGTGACGTTGCCGGGCAGGCCGGCCTGGACGCGGAAATAGTTGACGCGGTCGATCGTGGCCTGGTGGTAGGCGGCGCTCGTGGTGCCGGGATTGCAGCTGCCCACGTTGCCATTCCAGCCGCTGGGCACGAGCTGCGGCACGAAGATGTTCTGGTAGGCCAGCGCGACCTCGTTGCGGTTGAGCGGATTGAAGCTGACCGCGGCCGGCGCCACCGGTTGCGGCTGCGCGAGCCGTTGCGGAACCGCGTCCACTTGCAGGCGCGGCGCCGGACCCAGCTCGGGCAACTGCTGCGCGTGCAGCGCGCAAAAGGCCGCCCCCATGACGAGGGTCACGAGGCTGCGGGAGGGAAGTGTTGATTTGCCTGACATGAACTGTCTCCGCCTGCCGCAGGTGACGCATCTCGCGGCGAGGCTGCCAAGAATCGACGGGATCGTCCAGCATGGCGGCCGGCGGGCGGCGGGCAGGCTAGAATGCAGCGATGCGCACGCCTCCCCGGATCCTCGCCACGCGGCCATTGCCGAGCAGCCGATTCCTGCGCGCCGAGCAGGTCGACCTGCAGTTCTCCAACGGCCAGCAACGCAGCTTCGAGCGCCTGCTAAGTTCGGGCCTCGGCGCCGTCATCGTGGTGCCGCTGCGCGACGAGGACACCGCATTGCTGGTGCGCGAGTATGCGGTCGGTGTGGACCGTTACGAGCTCGGTCTCGTCAAGGGCCGGCTCGATCGCGACGAGATCGCGGTGCAGGGGGCCAATCGCGAACTCAAGGAAGAGATCGGCTACGGCGCGCGCGAGCTGCACGTGCTCGGCACGCTGGCGGTGTCGCCCGGCTACATGACGGCGCTGACCCAGGTGGTGCTTGCGCGCGAGCTCTATCCCGAGCGACTCGAAGGCGACGAGCCCGAACCGCTCGACGTGGTGCCCTGGCGCCTGTCGCAGCTGCACACGCTGCTCGAGCATCCCGAAGTCAGCGACGGTCGTTCGATCGCGGCGCTGTTCATGGCGCGCGAGTACCTCGCGGGTCGCTACCAGCCGCAGCCATGAGCGCTGCCGCCGAGCCGGATCTGGGCGCGCTTGCCGCCGCCGCCGGCGCGATCGCGCAGCGCGCGGCGCAGGCGATCCTCGCGGTTTACGAATCGGAGTTTGCCGTCGCCAGCAAGGACGACCGCTCGCCGCTGACCGAGGCCGATCTGGCGGCCAACCGCCTCATCGTCGCGGCGCTGCGCGAGCTCACGCCGCAACTGCCGGTGCTGGCCGAGGAATCGGCCGCGGTCGACTGGAACGAGCGTTCGCGCTGGCAGCGCTACTGGCTCGTCGATCCGCTCGATGGCACGCGCGAGTTCGTCAAGCGCAATGGCGAGTTCACGGTCAACATCGCGCTCATCGACGGCCACGAGCCCGTGCTCGGCGTGGTGCAGACGCCGGTGACGGGCGAGCTCGCCTGCGCTTGGCGTGGCGGCGGCGCCTGGCTGTCGAATCCCGCGGCCGGGATCGCGCCGCGGCGCATCGCCACGCGCGCGCGCCCAGCCACGCTGCTCGTCGCGGGCAGCCGCTCGCATGCGAGCGAGCGCGAGAGCGAATTGCTGGCGCGACTCGGGCCATGCGAGAAGTGGCCGCTCGGTTCTTCGCTCAAGTTCGTGCGCATCGCCGCGGGCGAGGCCGATCTGTACATCCGCCTCGGACCGACCTCGGAGTGGGACACCGCGGCGGGCCAGTGCGTGCTCGAGGAGGCCGGTGGCGCCGTGCTCGACTTTGCCGGCCAGCCGCTGCGCTACAACGCCCGCGCGTCGCTCATCAACGGCGATTTTCTCGCGCTGGGCGACCGCCGCGCCGATTGGCGCCTGCTCATGGAGTGATGCGATGGACACGCCCCCTGGACGCAGCATCGACGACCTGCTGGCGATCATGGCGCGCCTGCGCGATCGCGAGCATGGCTGCCCGTGGGACGTCGAGCAGGATTTCGACACCATTGCGCCGTACACGATCGAGGAGGCCTACGAGGTCGCCGATGCGATCGACCGCAAGGATTACGCCGACCTGCGCGACGAACTGGGCGACCTGCTGCTGCAGGTGGTGTTCCATGCGCGCATGGCCGAGGAGGCCGGCCACTTCGGGTTCGCCGACGTGGTGGCGGCCATCTGCGACAAGCTCGTGCGGCGCCACCCGCACGTGTTCGGCGCGGCCCGCTTCGACTCGGCGGCGGCCCAGACCCGGGCCTGGGATGCGCTCAAGGCAGCCGAGCGCGCCGACAAGGGTGACGCCGACGACAGCGCGCTGGCCGGCATCGCGCGCGGCCTGCCCGAGTGGCAGCGCGCGCTGAAGTTGCAGCAGAAGGCGGCGCGGGTCGGTTTCGACTGGCCCGAGGTTGGCCCCGTGCTGGCCAAGCTCGGTGAGGAGATCGAGGAAGTGCGGTGCGAGTTCGCGGCCGGCGCCGATGCCGAGCGCCTGACCGACGAAGTCGGCGATGTGCTGTTTGTCTGCGTCAACCTGGCGCGCCACGCCAAGGTCGATTTCTCGCAGGCGTTGCGCCACGCCAACGCGAAGTTCGAGCGGCGGTTCCGCCGCATGGAGGCGCTGGCCGTGGCGTCAGGCCAGGCGCTGGGCGAGCGGACGCTGGCCGAGCAGGATGCGCTGTGGGACGCGGCCAAGGCCGAGGAGCGGCAGCGGCCGACGCGCTGAGCGCGCCGACATCGCGGCGATGGCGTGTCTGGTCGCCGTTTGGCGTTACCTGACTCGATGCGATGATCGGGTCGTCGCATGCAACCAACAGAGGGAGGTGGTGACATGCGTGGCACGACGGCGAACATCCTCATCCGCGGCACGGCCTGCATGGCCGCTGCCTTTGCGCTGCCGGCCTGGGCCGCCAACGGCGTGGTCGGTCCGGGCAACTGCAACCAGGCTGGCTTCGACAGCGTGCTCGCTGCCGTCGATGGCAGCGGCGGCGGCACGATCACCTTCAATTGCGGCACCGCGACGATCGTGTTCACCAACCGCAAGGCGATTGCGCATGCGGTGGTCATCGACGGCGGCGGCAGCATCACGCTCGACGGCGGTGGCACGTCGGCGCTGTTCCAGATCTACGCCAGCGCCAACGTCACGCTCCGGCGCCTGACGCTGCAGCACGGCGTGTTCAATGGCGGGCACATGCTCGAGAACTTCGGCAGCCTGCGCCTGCGTGAAGTGACCGTGCGCAACAACATCTCGGGCGCCGCGCCGTTGCTCAACCAGAACAGCCTCGTGGTCGAGGCAAGCACGTTTGCCGACAACACCAACAACGGCGCCGGCAGCAGCGGCCACGGCGGCGCGATCCTCAACGATGGCGGGCCGGCGACGATCCGCTTCAGCACCTTCAGCAACAACACCGCCACCACCGGCGGCGGCGCGATCTACAGTACTTCGACGCTCAACGTGAGCAATTCCACCTTCAGCGGCAACCGCGCCACCGCCTCGAGTTCGGGCGGCGGCGCCATCTACGTCGACAGCAGCGACGCCGGCAGCCTCGTCCACGTGACGATCGCCGACAATTCCGGCGGGACCTTTGGTGGTGGCTTCTACAGCGCCAATGGCGCCCTGTTCGTCAGTCGCTCGATCATCGCCAACAATGCCAATGGCAACTGCGACGGCATGCTGACTTCGGGTGGCTACAACGTGTGGGCGGGTTCGACCTCATGCGCGCTGTCGGCCACCGGCGACGGTGCCGGCAATCCGATGCTCGGCGCGCTCGCCAACAATGGCGGCCCGACCTGGACCCGCATGCCGGGCAACACCAGCGCCGCAATCAACCGCATCCCGAACGCGCAATGCGTGCTGTCGGTCGACCAGCGCGGCGGCGGGCGGCCCGCCGGCAACGGTTGCGACAGTGGCGCGGTCGAGGCGGGCGCCGCGCTCGACCTCATCTTCTACGACGGCTTCGAGTAGGCGCCTGGCTCAGTCGCGGAACAGGAAAAATGCCGCGGCCACCAGCAGCGCGAAGCCGACCACGTGGTTCCAGCGGATCGCGCTGCCGAGGTAGAGCACCGAGAACACGCTGAACACGAGCAGCGTGATGATCTCCTGCATCGCCTTGAGCTGGGCCGGGTTGTACACCGTGTAGCCGAGGCGGTTGGCCGGCACCTGCAGGCAGTATTCGAAAAAGGCGATGCCCCAGCTCGCGATCACGACGAGCCACAGCGGCCGGTCGGTGAAGCGCAGGTGTCCGTACCAGGCGAACGTCATGAACACGTTGGAGCCCACCAGCAGGGCGATCGGCAGCAGGTGATTCCACATCTCGGCGGCACCGGGGCGAAAAGTGCGATGGTAGTGGCGGCGCGGCGGATCGGCTGCACCGGGCCGAAAGTCACTTGGCGCCGGCCATGCCGAGCCGCTAGATTGCCGACTTTCCCCTTCCCGCATTCGCCGAGGATTGCGCCATGCTGCGAACCCGACTCATGACGACCACACTCAGCCTGGCGATCGCCGCCGCTGCCGGCTTCGCGCCGGCGGTGCTGGCCAAGGGCGGCGGCCTGCCGGCCAGCAACCCGTTCGCCGCGCCGAGCACGCTGCCGCTGCAGGCGCCGCCGTTCGACAAGATCAAGGACTCCGACTACCTGCCCGCATTCGAGGCCGGCATGCGCGAGCAACTTGCCCAGATCGAGCAAATCGCCAACAACAAGGCCGCGCCGACCTTCGACAACACGCTGGTGGCGATGGAAAAGACCGGCCGCCTGCTCGCGCGCGTCGGCGGTGCCTTTGGCGTGGTGTCGAGCGCCAACACCGACCCGGCGCTGCAGAAGGTGCAGGAGGATATCGCGCCCAAGCTCGCCGCCCATAGCGACGCGATCCACTTCAACGCCAAGCTGTTCGCGCGCATCAAGGCCGTGTACGACCAACGCGCAACGCTCAAGCTCGATCCCGAGTCGCAGCGCCTGCTCGAGGTGACCTACCGCGAGTTCGTGCATGCCGGCGCGCAACTGTCGGCGGCCGACCAGGCCCGGCTCAAGAAGCTCAACGGCGAGGAGTCCTCGCTCAGCGCGCAGTACGTCAACAAGCTGCTGGCCGCGGCCAACGCCGCCGCGCTCGTGGTTGGTGACAAGGCCCAGCTCGCGGGCCTGGGCGAGGCCGAGCTGGCCGCCGCGGCCGAGGCCGCCAAGGCGCGCAAGCTCGACGGCAAGTGGGTGCTCGCGCTGCAGAACACCACCCAACAGCCCGACCTGCAGTCGCTGACCGACCGCGCCACGCGCGAACGCCTGTTCGAGGCGTCGTGGACGCGGGCCGAGAAGGGCGATGCCAACGATACCCGCGCCACCATCGCGCGCATCGCGCAGATCCGCGCCGAGAAGGCCAAGCTGCTCGGCTTTGCCGATTTCGCCGCCTGGCAGCTCGAGGACCAGATGGCCAAGACGCCTGCCACCGCGCTCAAGTTCATGCGCGATCTGGTGCCGGCCGCGACCGGCAAGGCGCGCGCGGAGGCGGCCGACATCCAGGCGCTCATCGACAAGTCGGACGGCAAGTTCAAGCTCGCGGCTTGGGACTGGCTGTTTTATTCCGAGCAGGTGCGCAAGGCGCGCTACGACCTCGATGACAGCCAGCTCAAGCCCTACTTCGAGCTCGACAACGTGCTCAAGAACGGCGTGTTCTACGCCGCTCATCAGCTCTACGGCCTGAGCTTCGTCGAGCGCAAGGACATTCCGGTGTACAACCCGGACGTGCGCGTGTTCAACGTGATCGACCACGATGGCCAGCAGATCGCGCTGTTCTACTGCGACTATTTCAAGCGCGACAACAAGAACGGCGGCGCCTGGATGGACAACCTCGTCGGCCAGTCGAAGCTGCTCGGCACCAAGCCGGTCATCTACAACGTCGGCAACTTCACCAAGCCGGCGCCGGGCCAGCCTGCGCTGCTTACGCTCGATGACGTCAACACGATGTTCCACGAGTTCGGCCACGCGCTGCATGGCATCTTCGCCGATGAGCAGTATCCGAGCCTGTCGGGCACCAACACCGCGCGCGACTTCGTCGAGTTCCCCTCGCAGTTCAACGAATACTGGATGACCGAGCCGAGCGTGTTCGCGCATTACGCCCGCCACTACCAGACCGGCGAGCCGATGCCGCAGGCGCTGGTCGACAAGATGAAGAAGGCCAAGACCTTCAACAAGGGCTACGACATGACCGAGCTGCTGTCGGCGGCGCTGCTCGACATGTCCTGGCACATGCTCGGGGCCAGCGCGCCGCTGCAGGACGTCGACAAGTTCGAAGCGGCCGCGCTCAAGGACAATGGCACCGACCTGGCCTATGTGCCGCCGCGCTACCGTTCGAGCTATTTCCTCCACATCTGGGGCAATGGTTATTCGGCCGGCTATTACGCCTACCTGTGGACGCAGATGCTGGCCGATGATGCCTATGGCTGGTTCGGCGAGCATGGCGGCCTCAGTCGCGAGAACGGCGACCGCTTCCGCGCCATGATCCTCTCGCGCGGCAACAGCGAGGACTTGGCCACGCTCTACCGCGACTGGCGCGGCCGCGATCCGAACGTCGCCGCGATGCTCAAGCAGCGTGGCCTGGAGGATGCAGCCGACAAGAAGTAGGCGCGAGCGCCCGGCGCAGCCGTTGCCGCGCCGGGCGCCGCCGGTTCGTTCCCTGTCGTCGCGGCGTTTCCATCGGGGCGCCGCGACCCAGCCTTGCCACCGCCGGCGCTGCTGCGCCGGTCCTGTTCGAGTTTCATCGACCGGATTCCAGCCATGCACCTGCGCCGCCTCGCCCTGCTCACCGCCGCCATGCTGTCCACGACCGCTGCCATCGCCGCCACGCCCGTGCTCGTCATCCACGGTGGCGCCGGCGTGATCCGTTCCGAGCTGTCGCCCGAGGCGCAGCAAGCCGTGCGTGCCGATCTCGAAGCCGCACTGGCTGCCGGCTACGCCGTGCTCAAGGAGGGCGGCACGAGCCTCGATGCGGTCGGCAAGGCCATCGTCATCCTCGAGGACTCGCCGCGATTCAATGCCGGCAAGGGCGCCGTGTTCACCCACGACGGCCGCAACGAGCTCGATGCGGCGATCATGGACGGTGCCACGCTGCGCGCCGGCGCGATCGCCGGCGTGCATCGGATCAAGAATCCGATCCTGCTGGCGCGTGCGGTCATGGAGAAGTCGCCGCACGTGTTCATGGTCGGCGATGGCGCCGAGGCGTTCGCACAGAGCGTCGGCATCGAACTCGTCGATCCGTCCTACTTCCGCACCGAACAGCGTTGGCAGCAGTTGCAGGAAGTGCTGCGCAAGGAAGCGGCAGGCCAGCAGTCCTCGCTCGGCCGCATGGTCCACTACGGCACCGTCGGCGCCGTCGCACTCGACGCGGCCGGGCATCTGGCCGCCGCCACCTCGACCGGCGGCATGACCAACAAGCGCTACGGCCGCGTGGGCGATTCACCGATCATCGGCGCCGGCACCTACGCCAACGCGCAGTGCGCGGTATCGGGCACGGGTTGGGGCGAGTACTACATCCGCACGGTGGCCGCGCACGACATCTGCGCACGCGTCGCCTATGCCAAGCAGCCGCTGGCGAAGGCCGCCGACGAGGTCGTGATGAAACTCATCCCGCAGCTCGGTGGCGACGGCGGCGCGATCGCGCTCGACGCCAAGGGCAACATCGCGATGCCGTTCAACACCGATGGCATGTATCGCGGCTGGGTCGACAAGTCGGGCAAGGTGCACGTGGCGATCTTCAAGGACTGACCACGCGCGGCGCAGCGGTCGCCGTGCCTGCGTCGCCATGTGCGGCGCTTCAATCGCGGGCGTTGATCCAGCGCTGGCTGTCGGCGAGTTGCTCGCGGCCCGGGGCGCCGCGCAGTCGTGGCAGGCGCAGCGGCTTGTCGGGTGGCGCGCGCTCGGGAAGGTGGCGCAGCAGGTGCGCGATCAGATCGAGGCGGCCTTGGCGCTGGTCATTGAAGTCGACCACGAACCATGGCGCCCACTCGTGATGGGTCGCCGCGATCATCGCATCGCGCGCCTGCCCGTAGGCCGCGTAGAGCTCGCGTGCCTTGAGGTCGATCGGCGAGATCTTCCAGCGCTTGAGCGGGTCGCTGGCACGTTCGGCAAAGCGCTCCTCCTGCCGTTCCTGGTCGACCGCGAGCCAGTACTTGACGAGGATGATGCCGTCGTCGACCAGCATCTTCTCGAACACCGGGCAGGCGGTGAGAAAGCGGCGGTATTGCGCCGGCGTGCAGAATCCCATGACGTGTTCGACGCCGGCGCGGTTGTACCAGCTGCGGTCGAACAGCACGAGCTCGCCTGCCGCCGGCAGGTGGGCGACATAGCGCTGGAAGTACCACTGCGTCGCCTCGCGATCGGTCGGCCGCGGCAACGCCACGCTGCGCACCTGGCGCGCATTGAGCGGCGCCAGCAGCGTGTTGATCACGCCGCCCTTGCCGGCTGCATCGCGCCCCTCGAAGATCACGACCACACGCTGGCCGCGCGCCACGATCCAGCGCTGCAGCGCAACGAGGTCTTCGTACAGCGCATCGAGGGCGTGGTTGTAGGGCTTGCGCTTGAGGGGCTTCATGCCGGCTCCGGAATCACGGCGGGTGGCCGCAGCATAGCGTGGTCGCGGCTCAGTCCAGATCGGCCGGTGCAAGCCCGGCGCGCTGGCGTTCGACCATGCGCCGCAGCAGGGCGAGCAGGTCGCGCGCGAGCGCGGGCATGTCGAACAGGCCGCTCGAGGCGCGCAGCGTGGCGAGCCGCGCGCGCAGTTGCGCGCGCGCCGCGTGGTCGCGGCCAAGCGCGAGCGCGCGGGCGATGAAGGCGGCATCGTCGCTGCAGTTGAGTTCGGCCAGGCCCAGATGGGCATTGAGGCTGGCCGCGACGCGCGCGGCGAACGTCGCGCCCGGCACCGTCAATACGGGACAGCCGGCCCAGATCGCGTCGGAAGCCGTGGTGTGCGCGCCATAGGGCAGCGTGTCGAGGAACAGGTCGGCGTGGCGGTACAGCGCGAGGTATTGCGCATGCGGCAGACGCGGCTGGAACACGAGCCGGGCGGGATCGACACCGCGCCGCTGCGCTTCCTCGCGCAGGCGCGCGTCGGCGCCCTCGGGACCGCACAGCAGCCACAGCACCGCGTCGGGCAGGCCGCGCAGTACCGCGAGCAGACGCTCGAAGCTGGCTGGATTGAGCTTGTAGCTGTTGTTGAAACAGGCGTACACGGGGCCGTGTTCGGGCAGGCCCAGTGCGACCCGCGCAGGTGGTTGACCGACCTCGCGCGTGGTGTCAGACGGCTGGAAGCAACGCGGCAG
>NZ_JAHCAQ010000015.1 GCF_019634845.1 Dokdonella sp. | reverse complement strand
TACAAATAGACCCCGCAACCGGGGCGTATGCACCGATGGTCGGCGATGGTAGCGTGGTGGTCAAGTGCAATTCCTTCGCTGGATCATGGACTTGGCGCTGCGGGCTCGTGGTTGGATTCGCTGAACGGTGGCGAGTTATGCGACGCAGACGGGGGTGTAACCGGTTATTGGGTCGCATGTGCGGGCGTATTCGGGGTCGCTGGTGCGGCCGCCAGGGGGCGCTGCCCCGGCGGCAGTGCCGGGGGCAGCGCTCGACAGCGGGCGCGATGCGTGCGGGCCGTGCCCTACGGCTGCTTCAGGTCTGGTCGTCATCGTGGTCGCGCGACGGCGCCGTTCCGTCGGCGCCAAGGAACGCCAGCAGGCGCGCTTCGTCCCAGATCGCCACCCCGAGTTCGCGCGCCTTGTCGAGCTTGGATCCGGCCGCCTCGCCGGCAACGACAAAGTCGGTTTTCTTCGACACGCTGCCGGCGACCTTGGCACCGAGCGCCTCGAGTCTGGCCTTGGCTTCGTCGCGCGTTAAGGTCGCCAGCGTTCCGGTCAGCACCACAGTGCGGCCATCGAGCGGCAGGCTCGCGGCTGCCGCCACATCCGGCAGGGCTTGCTGCAGCCGCGCGGCCGCGGCAACGGCGTCGCGCAGCAGTTGTCGATGGGCTGGCTCCGCGCGCCACGCCAGCCAGGCATCGGCGACCTCGACCGGCAGCCCGGCTGCGACGAGACGGTGCTGGTCGGCTTCGAGCAGGTCGTGCAGCTGCGGGCACGCCGCGGCGAGTACCTGCGCGCGCACTGCGGTGAGCCGCGGCACCTCGAGGCATGCCAGCACGCTCGGCAGGTCGAGTCCACCACGCAGCTTGGGCGATGGCGCATGCAGGTCGCCGAGATCGACGCCGCGCGCGAGCAATTCGTCGATGACCTGCTGGTTGCCGCGTTGGGCGAAAAAGGCACCGATCGCGCGCGCGACCTCACTGCCGACGTCAGGGACGAGCTTGAACAGCGGCCACGGCAGGTGGCGGATCAAGGCCAGTTGCCCAAACCAGTTGGCGAGCGCCTTGGCGGTCGCCTCGCCGACCTGGCTGATGCCGAGCGCGTAAAGGAAGCGCGCCAGCGTGGTGCGCCGGCTGCGGTCGATCGCCTCGATGAGGTTCTCGGCCCACTTGGTCGCCACCTTGCCGGCCTTGACGGTTTCCGGCGTGGTGCCGTCGCGTGCGTCGGCACGACGCTTCATGTCGAGCAGGTCGTCGAGGCTGAGCTTGTAGAGGTCGGACACGGCGCGCACGTAGCCGAACTCGCCCAGGTCCTCGATGTAGCGCTCGCCGAGGCCGTCGATGTCCATGGCGCGGCGGGTGGCGAAATGAAACACACTCTGCGTGCGCTGCGCGGCGCAGACGAGTTCGCCGCTGCAGCGAGCCACCGCCTCGCCCTCCTCGCGCACGATCGCCGAACCGCAGATCGGGCAGTGGCTGGGCATCCGCCACGCATGCGTGTGCGCCGGGCGCAGCTCGGGCACCACCCGCACGACTTCGGGGATCACGTCGCCGGCGCGGCGCACGATCACGGTGTCGCCCACGCGCACGTCGAGCCGCGTGACCTGGTCGGCATTGTGCAGCGTCGCGTTGGTGACGGTGACCCCACCCACCTGCACCGGAGCGAGGCGCGCGGTGGGCGTCGCCGCGCCGGTGCGGCCGATCTGCACGTCGATCGCCTCGACGCGCGTCTGCTGCTCCTGCGCCGGAAACTTGTGTGCAATGGCCCAGCGCGGCGTGCGCCCGACGAAGCCGAGCCGGTCCTGCGCAGCGAGGTCATCGACCTTGTACACCACGCCGTCGATGTCGAACGGCAGGCCGTCGCGCTGCGCGCCGATGCGGGCGTAGTAGTCGAGGCAGCCGCCTGCGCCGTGCGCGGTCGCCACCAGCGGGCACACCGGCAGGCCCCATTCGCGCAACTGCCGCAGCATCGCCGAATGCGAGCGCGGCAACGCACCGCCGGCGACCTCACCCAGCGCATAGGCAAAGAACGCGAGCGGACGCTGCGCCGTGACGCGCGGATCGAGCTGACGCAGGCTGCCGGCGGCACCGTTGCGCGGATTGGCCAGCGGCTTGAGCGTGCCGCCCGATGCGCGCGCTCGTTCGTTCCAGGCCTCGAACCCGGCCCGCGGCATGTAGACCTCGCCGCGCACCTCGAGCACGCGCGGCCAGCCGCGTCCGCGCAAGCGCAGCGGAATGGCCTTGATCGTGCGCAGGTTCGCGGTCACGTCCTCGCCCCGCTCGCCGTCGCCACGCGTGGCGCCCTGCACGAAATGTCCATCCTCGTAACGCAGGCTGATCGCCAGGCCGTCGAACTTGGGCTCGACCGAGAACAGCGGGTCGCGCAGGCCAAGCCGCTCCTCGACCTTGCGCTCGAAGTCCTCGACCTCGGCGGCGCTGAACGCATTGGCCAGCGACAGCATCGGGATCGGGTGGCGCACCGGCGCAAACTCGCGCGAAGGCGCGGCGCCGACGTGGCGCGTGGGCGAGTCGGGGGTGACCAGCTCGGGATGTGCGGCCTCGAGCGCCTCGAGCTCGCGCATGAGACGGTCGTACTCGCTGTCGGCGATGTCCGGATCGTCGAGCACGTGGTAGCGATAGTTGGCATCTTCCAGGCGCGCGCGCAGCGCGGCGGCCCGGTCGGCGACGGCGGCAGGGTCATTCATACGGCAAGTTTAGCCAGTTGTCGCAAGGCGGCGTGACGGCATGGCCACCGACGCGGCACACTGCGCCGAACCACCGGAGGGCATTGCGATGGCGAACAAGGGTTGGGCGGCGTTTCCGCATCCGAACAAGGCGTTCGACTACGCCGGCGACAAACTGGCCAAGGCCTGGAAGCAGCTGCATGCAGGCGACCTGGAAGCGTTCCCTGACGAGCGGCACATCGCCGCGCTGCTGAAGAACAACCCCAAGCTCGGCAAGGACGCGGCGGCGATCGCCACCCAGTTGCAGGACGCCTGGCGCGCGTTCCACCGCGGCGATTTCCACCACGCCTACGAGCAGGGCGTCGCCCTCAAGGCGCTCGGCGCCTCGGTCGCGATCAAGGCCGGCGGCATCCACGCCACCTACCTCGTCGACGATGCCAAGGCCCGCACCGCGCGCTACGAAGAACTCACCCAACTGGCCGAAGCGGCCATCACCGCCCTGCCCGGCGAAGCCAACAGCCACTATCGTCGCGCCTTCGCGATCGGGCGGCTGAGCCAGGCCATTTCGATCACCAAGGCGCTGGCACAAGGCCTGGCCGGCAAGGTGCGCGAGTCGCTCGTTGCCACGCTCGAGCTCGCGCCCAAGCACGCCGAGGCCACCACCGCGCTCGGCCTCTATCACGCCGAAATCGTCGGCAAGGTCGGTGGCATGCTCGCCAAACTGACCTACGGCGCCAGCGCCGCCGAGGCCGAGAAGCACCTCAAGCAAGCGCTCAAGCTCACGCCCGACTCGCCGATCGCGTGGATCGAGTACGGCAACGGCCTCATGCTGTTGCATGGCGACAAGCGCGAGGACGAAGTGGCTGAAGCCTGGGACAAGGCCGCCGGGCTCAAGCCGCACGATGCGATGGAAGCACTCGACGCGGCATGGGCGAAGGAACAGCTCGCCTGAACCGCGTCAGCGCCGGCTGCGGAAGAACCCGCGCAACAGCGCCGCCGCTTCGTCGGCCAGCAGGCCGCCCTCAACCGCAACGCGATGGTTGTGGCGATCGCTGATGAGGGTGTCGAACACGCTGCCGGCGGCACCGGTCTTGGGATCGGCCGCCGCGTACACGACTCGCGCCACACGCGCGTGCACGAGCGCGCCCGCGCACATCACGCAAGGCTCCAGCGTCACATACAGCGTCGCGCCGGTAAGGCGGTAGTTGCCGACGCAGCGTCCGGCGGCGCGCAGCGCCTCGATCTCGGCATGCGCGGTCGGGTCATTCGCGCTGATCATGCGGTTGCGGCCCTCGCCGATGACGCGCCCGTCGAGCACCAGCACCGCGCCCACCGGCACCTCGGCATCGTGCGCCGCCGCCTCGTGGGCAAGCTCGAGCGCGCGGCGCATGAACGCCGTGTCGTCGCACACGCCCGCCGTCGCTTGTGGCGACTCCTGCACCGTCATGCTCCGCCCCACCCCGGACTCCGGATCACTGCCCCCACTCCTTACTTCGACGGCTCGCGCTTGTCGGCAGTCGTGGTCTTCGGCAACCCGACCTTGATTCTTACCGTCGGCTCCACCGCCTACGTTTTCTGTCGGCCGCCGATCGACACCGATCGCTGACGTGACGCATCTGTTTCCAACCCAACGCGTTGCGACAGTTTTTCAATCGTTGGCGACAGTCCTCGACGGATCTGAATTCACTCCCACTCGATCGTCGCCGGCGGCTTGCCGCTGATGTCGTAAACGACGCGGGAAACGCCGCGCAACTCATTGATTATTCTGTTTGATACGGCGCCAAGAAACTCATACGGAAGCTGCGCCCAGTGCGCGGTCATGAAGTCGACCGTCTCCACCGCGCGCAGTGCGATCACCCACTCGTAGGCGCGGGCATCGCCGACCACGCCGACCGATTTGACCGGCAGGAACACGGCGAAAGCCTGGCTGACCTCGTCGTACAGGCCGGCCTTGCGCAACTCGTCGATGAAAATGGCGTCGGCGCGGGCGAGCAGTTCGGCGTACTCGGGTTTGACCTCGCCGAGGATGCGCACGCCGAGGCCAGGCCCCGGGAACGGGTGGCGATAGACCATCTCGCGCGGCAGGCCCAGCTCGACCCCGAGGCGGCGCACTTCGTCCTTGAACAGCTCGCGCAGCGGCTCGACGAGGCCGAGCTTCATGTGCTCAGGCAGGCCACCGACGTTGTGGTGGCTCTTGATCACGTGCGCCTTGCCGGTCTTGCTGCCGGCCGATTCGATCACATCCGGGTAGATCGTGCCCTGCGCGAGCCATCGCGCATTGCGCAAGCGGGCCGATTCCTCCTCGAAGATTTCGACGAACAGGTTGCCGATGACCTTGCGCTTGGCCTCTGGATCGGTCACGCCCTCGAGCGCACGGAAATAGCGCTGCGCGGCATCGACGCGAATGACCTTCACGCCGAGGTTCTGCTGCATCGTCGCCATCACCTGGTCGCCTTCGCGCCAGCGCAGCAGGCCGGTGTCGACGAATACGCAGGTCAGTTGCGCGCCGATCGCCCGATGCAGCAAGGCGGCCACCACCGACGAATCGACGCCGCCCGACAGGCCGAGAATCACCTCGTCGCTGCCGACCTGGGCGCGCACGCGCGCGATCTGGTCCTCGATGATCTGCGCCGGCGTCCACAGCGTGGCGCAGCCGCAGATGTCGACCACGAACCGACGCAGCAGCGCGTTGCCCTGCCGCGTATGGGTGACCTCGGGATGGAACTGCACACCGTACCAACGCCGCGCGTCATCGGCCATCGCCGCGATCGGGATGCGCTCGGTGCGGGCCGTCACCACGAAGCCCGGCGGCACCTGCGACACATGGTCGCCATGGCTCATCCACACGTCGAGCGCCTGCCGCGCGGCGTGGTCGCTGAGGCCCGCAAGCAGCGCATCGGCGCCGGTCACCGCCACTTCGGCATGACCGAATTCACGCTGGTCGGCCGCCTCGGTGGCGCCGCCCAGTTGCGCGGCCAGCGTCTGCATGCCGTAGCAGATGCCCAGGATCGGCACGCCGCTGTCGAATACCGCCTGCGCCGCACGCGGCGGATTGACGGCAGTGGTGGATTCTGGGCCACCCGACAGGATGATGCCCTTGGCACCGAACGCGGCGATCTCTGCCGGGTCGTGGTCCCAGGCCCAGATTTCGCAATAGACGCCGATTTCACGGATGCGGCGCGCGATGAGCTGGGTGTACTGCGCGCCGAAATCGAGGATGAGGATGCGATCGCGATGGATGAGATCCAAGGCTCAGAACTCCAGGGTGGCCGAGAGGCGCGCGCGCATCTCGAGGTATTCGGCAGTGTGTTCGCCGGCGTCGGTGAGCGCGTCCTGCAGCACGAGCAGCCATGACGACTTGCCGCTGTCGATGACGAAAATTTCGTTGCTCATCGTGTAATTGACGACCTTGATCGTCGTCGCGACACCACTGAGCGTGCCGGCCTTGGCCGTCGCCAGCAACGCCTTGGCGCGGCGCGGCGCCGCGCCGCGCAGCAACAGCCCTTCGATGGCCTCGGCTTGCGCCTCGGCGCTGCGCCTGGGCGCGACGTTCTCGAACACCATGAGCACGGCGTTGTTGCCGTCCAGCGTCCAGCTGCGGGGCGGCTCGGGATCGTGCTCCCAGGGAAAATGGCGCGGGTAGTCGAAGCGCAGCCGACCCGCCTCGAAGTGCCGCCACGGCAATTCCTCGACACGCAGCGGCAGCTTGCGCCCGCCGACGTCGACTTCGATTGTGGTGCCCGTGTTGCCAACATAGGCCTTGCCATCGACCGTGACACGCACCTGTGTCGGCGGCTCGGTGCTGGCCGCCAGGCATGGCGCCGCCAGCAAGGCGGCGAGGATCGTCGGCACGGCGCGCATGGTCAGTCCAGGCGGTAGTTGGGCGCTTCCTTGGTGATCGCGACATCGTGCACGTGCGATTCGCGCATGCCGGCGCTCGTCACCTTGACGAACTGCGGTTTGCGGCGCATTTCGTCGATGCTCGCGCAGCCGACATAGCCCATCGACGCGCGCACGCCGCCGGCCAGCTGGTGCACGATGTTGCGCAACGGCCCGCGGTAGGGCACGCGACCTTCGATGCCCTCGGGCACGAGTTTGTCGGCGTCGGCCTCATCCTGGAAGTAGCGATCCTTGGAGCCCTTCTCCATCGCGCCAAGCGACCCCATGCCGCGGTAACTCTTGTAGCTGCGGCCCTGATACAGCTCGACGTCGCCGGGCGATTCCTCGGTGCCGGCGAACATGCCGCCGATCATCACGCAGTCGGCGCCGGCCGCGATCGCCTTGGCCACGTCGCCCGAATAGCGGATGCCTCCGTCGGCGATCAGGCCGACCTCGCTGCCGTGCAGCGCCTCGGCCACCATGTCGATCGCGGAAATCTGCGGCACGCCGACGCCGGCCACGATGCGCGTGGTGCAGATGGAACCGGGCCCGACACCGACCTTGACCGCATCGACGCCGGCGTCGACCAGCGCGCGCGCGGCGTCGCCGGTGACGATGTTGCCGGCGATCAGCGACAGCTCGGGGAAGTTCCGCCGCACCCAGCGCACGCGCTCGAGCACACCTTGCGAGTGACCATGCGCGGTATCGACGACGATCGCATCGACGCCGGCCTCGACCAGCGCGGCCACGCGCGCCTCGGTGTCGCCGGCGACGCCGACCGCCGCGCCCACGCGCAGGCGCTCGTGTTCGTCCTTGCACGAATCGGGATTGTCGCGCGCCTTCTGGATGTCCTTGACCGTGATGAGGCCGCGCAGGCGGAACGCTTCGTCGACCACCAGCACCTTCTCGATGCGGAATTTGTGCAGCAGTGCCAGCACCTCGTCGTCGCTGGCCCCCTCGCGCACGGTCACCAGGCGATCCTTGCGCGTCATGATGTTGCGCACCGGATCGTCGGCTTTCTTCTCGAAGCGCAGGTCGCGGTTGGTGACGATGCCGACGAGCTGCTCGCCATCGACCACGGGCACGCCCGAGATGTTGTGACGGCGCGTGAGCTGGCTGACCTCGCCGATCGAGGTGTAAGGCCCGACCGTGATCGGATCGCGGATCACGCCGGCCTCGTACTTCTTGACCAGCCGCACTTCGGCGGCCTGGCGTTCGAGCGGCATGTTCTTGTGGATGATGCCGATGCCGCCGCATTGGGCCATCGTGATCGCCAGCCGCGCCTCGGTGACCGTGTCCATCGCTGCCGAGATGATCGGCAGGTTCAGGCGGATGTTGCGGGTCAGGCGGGTGGCGAGGGAAACGTCGCGCGGCAGCACGGCCGAATGGGCCGGGACCAGCAGGACGTCATCGAAGGTGAGGGCGTTGGTGAGGATGCGCATGCCCTATTTTACGGAAAGCGCGGCCGCGCACAAAGCACCGCCGCTGAACGCCCTCATGCGGCCGGCAGCGCCCCGCACCAGCCAAATGCTGCGAGCAGGCGCTGCCACTGCGCATCGAGCGGGGCCTCGAGCGCCAGCTCGGTGCCATCGACCGGATGCACCAGGCGCAGGCGCCAGGCGTGCAGGAACAGTCGGGCGAGGCCGAAATGGATGCGGATCAAGCGATTGTGATCGCCGCGCCCGTGACTGGTGTCGCCGAGGATGTGATGCGAGACATGGTGGAAATGGCGCCGGATCTGCCGGTAGCGGCCCGTTGCGGGCGCCACGTCGAGCAATGCGTAGCGCTGCTGCGGATAGCGGCCCACCGCGATCGGGACCTCGACCGTGGCCAACCGTCGCCAGCAGGTCAGTGCCGGTTTCGCCTCGCCGCGCAGGCTCGCACCGGACAGCGGATAGTCGATCTCGCCCTGTTCCGCCGGCCAGCCGCGCACGACGGCCAGATACGACTTGTCCACCGTGCGCGCCATGAGCTGTCGCCCGAGTTCGGCGGCGACTTGCTGCGACCGCGCCACCAGCAACACGCCGCTGGTGGCGCGATCGAGCCGATGCGCCAGGTACAGCTCGCCGCCGACCTGGGCGCGCAGTCGGTCGATCAGGTAGTCCTCGTCGCTGCCGACGAGCCGGCTGCGATGCACGGCCAGGCCCGGCGGCTTGTCGACGGCCAGCAGATGGGCGTCCTCGTGGATCAGATCGAGCGGTGCGGCGTTGGTCATCGCGCCAGTGTAGCCGCTGCCCTGCCCGACACCGCAGCGTGCTGCCACAATGGCGCGCCTTCGCCCCGCCACTGTGTGCCGCATGCGCCTGCTCATCGTCGAGGATTCCGCACCGCTTGCCACCGCGCTCATGCGCGGCCTCGGCGCCGACGGTTACGCCTGCGACCACGCCGCCGACGGCGAGCACGCACTGGCCTTCCTCGACGCTGCGAGCTATGACCTCATCGTGCTCGACCTCATGCTGCCCGGCATCGACGGACTCGAAGTGCTGCGCGCGCTGCGTCGCCGCAACGACACCGCACGCGTGCTCGTGCTGTCGGCGCGCGACCAGGTCGGCGACCGCGTCACTGCGCTCGATGCCGGTGCCGACGATTACCTGGTCAAGCCGTTCGCGTTCGACGAACTGCTGGCGCGCTTGCGCGCGCTCAAGCGCCGCCCGCCCGATGGCGCCGCGCCGCTGCTGCACCACGGCGCGATCGTGCTCGATCCGCGCGCGCGCAGCGTCCACCACGGCGCCTGCCGCCTCGAGCTCACGCCCAAGGAGTTCGCGCTGCTCGAACTGCTGCTGCGCGAGCGCGGCCGCGTGCTGACCCGCGCGCAGATCTTCGCCCGGCTCTACGACGGCGCCAGCGAAACCTCCGACAAGGTGGTCGAGGTCATCGTCTCGACGCTGCGCGGCAAGCTCGCACGCTGCGGCGCCGTCGATCCCATCCAGACGCGGCGGGGCTTTGGCTATGTCATCGCCTGAGCGCGCCGCGCCCTCGTTGCAACGGCGCCTCGCGCTGCAGTTCTCGCTGGCGCTGGGCGCCTTGCTGGTGACGCTGTTCGTGGTGCTCGATGCGCTCGTCGACCGCGAGCTGTACGCACGCATGGACCAGGGCCTCGCCGACCGCGCCCACACGATCGCCGCCTTCGTGCGCGCGCACCCCGACCCGGCCGAATTCGGCGAGCTCGGCCGCCTCATGCCCGAGTACGAGCTGCCGGCCCACACCGACTTCTTCGAATTGTGGAATCCCGATGGCAGCACCTGGGCGCGCTCGGCCAGCAGCGCGGGCCACCCGCTCGCGCGCCCGCCGCAGGCGCCCACCACCGATGCGCCGGTCCACTACGACCTGCGCCTGCCCGACCGCCACCCCGGCCGCGCGGTGGCAGTGGCGCTGCGCGACACCCCGCGTGCGGGCGATCCGCCGCGCCTGCTCGTCGTGGCCAGCGAACGCGCACCGCACGATCAGCTCGAACGCGCGATCCACCACACCTTGCTTGCCGGCATCGTGCTGGCGATCGCGCTGACCGTGCTGATCGCGCATTTCGCGGTGCGCCGCGGCCTGGCGCCGCTGCGCGCGTTCAGCCGCCGCCTGGCGGCGCTCGACCCGCAGCAGCCACCGCGCGAAGGCCTGCTGGCGCCGGCGCTGCCGCGCGAGATCGAACCGTTCGCGCAGGCGCTCGAGGCGGCCTTTGCACGCCTGTACGCGACGATCGACAGCGAACGCCGCTTCGCCCGCGACGTGGCCCACGAACTGCGCACGCCGCTGGCCGAAATTCGCACCTCGATCGAGGCCGCGCGGCGCACGCCGGCCGACGACGAGGCGATCGGCGCGGCGTTCGCCGCCTCGATCGAAGCGGTCGAGCGCATGCAGCGCGCGATCGACACCCTGCTCATGCTCGCACGCCAGGAAGCCGGTCTCGCCGCCGCCGCGGTCGATCCGCTCGACCTGCCGCCGCTGCTGGGCCAGCTCGCCGATGCGCTGGCCGCGACCGCCGCCGCACGCGGCGTGCGGCTCGTGCGCGCGCTGCCGCCACAACTGTGGGTGCGCTCCGACGTCGGTGCGCTCGAACGCATCGTGTCGAACCTGTTGCGCAACGCGATCGAGTACGCGCCCGCCGGCAGCACGCTGACGATGTCGCTCGAGGCCGGCCACGATGGCGCGCGCCTGTGCATCATCAATCCGGCGCCGCAACTGCACTGCGACGACCTGCCGCACCTGGGCCAGCGCTTCTGGCGCAAGTCGCGCTCGGGCGGTACCGCGGCGCACGCCGGCCTTGGCCTTGCGCTCGCCGCTGCGCTCGCGCAGGGCCTGGGCCTGCGCCTGACATTCGCGCTTCACGACGGCGACCTGCACGCGGTGCTCGCACCGCTGCCGACGCTGTAGCCGGCAACGCCCGCGGCAGCCTCGCCCGCTGCCGCGCCGGCGCCATGCACACGCAAGACGCGCAACCCGCTGGCCGCGGACAATCGCCGGCTGGCTGCGCGGCTCGTGCCGCTGCGTGCCTGCCGGATCGGCCGACCCATTCTTAAGCGTCGCCAAAGCCACCGTGCCTATGCTGCGCGCACGTTCCGCCGCTGGTGCCATGCCTTGCCGATCGTCCCGCCACGCTCCCGTGCCGCCGCCGGCGCACTCCTGCTCGGCTTGCTCGCCGGCAGCCTGCCGGCGCTTGGCGCCGGACTCATCGAATTGACCCCGGCGCAGGTGCAGTCGCTGCAGATCACGACGGCCGCGGTGACCGGCGCGAGCTCGCTCGAACTGGCGCGCCTGCCGGCGCAGATCATCGCGCCGCTCACCTCGAGCCGGGTCGTGAGCGTGCCGTTCGCTGGCGTGGTCGCCAGCGTCATGGTCGACGACGGCGCCATCGTCGGAGCGGGGGCACCACTCGCGCGCATCCACAGCCGCGACTTCCTCGCCGCGCAGGCCGAGTTGGCACGCAGTCGCAGCGAGGCCACGCTCGCGCACAGCCAGGCGCGACGCGACGAGATGCTGCTCGCCGAAGGCATCGTCGCACGGGCACGCGCCGACGAGAGCCGGGCCCGCGCCAGCCAGGCACAGGCACAACTGGCGCAGGCGCGTGACGCGCTGAGCAGCGCCTTCACGCCGGCACGGACCGGCAACGGCGAATACGAACTGCGCGCGCCGATCGCCGGTCGCGTGCTGCAGCGGACGATCGCGCCGGGTCAGGCCGTCGCTGCTTTCGAAGCGGCGTTCACGCTGGCCGCCGATGACGGTGTGGACGTGTCGATCCAGGCGCCACTCGAACACGCCGCCGACTACGCGGCGGGCCAGGTCATCGTCATGGCCGACGGCAGCCGCGGCGAGGTCGTCGCGGTGAGCGGCGCGATCAGCGACGGCAGCCAGAGCGTGCGCCTGCGCGCCCATCTGCCGGCTGCACCGGCCTGGCGGGTCGGTCAGCACACCAGCGTGCGCCTGCAGCTGCCGGCACCGGCCGATGCGCTGCGCGTTGCGGCCAGCGCGTTGCTGGCCGACGGCAGCACCACGCTCGTCTTCGTCGCCGACGGCCATCGCTACCGCGCGTTGCCGGTCGAGCGCATCGGCAGTGAGGGCGAGGATGCGCTCGTGCGCGGCGCGCTGCGCGTCGGTGACCAGGTCGTCAGCCACAACGCCAGCGCCCTGCGCGCGATGCACGGCGAGTAGGCATCATGCTGGCGCGTCTCGTCGAATGGTCGCTGGCCCAGCGCGTGCTCGTGTTCGCCGCCACGGCCGCGCTCGTGGTTGGCGGCGTGCTGGCCTGGCGGGCGCTGCCGATCGATGCCTATCCCGACATCGCGCCAACCCAGGTCAAGCTCATCCTCAAGGCGCCCGGCATGACGCCAGAGGAAGTCGAATCGCGCGTGATCACGCCGCTGGAGCTCGAACTGCTGGGCCTGCCGCGCGCCAGCGTGCTGCGCTCGGTGGCCAAGTACGCGGTGGCCGACATCACGATCGACTTCGAGGAAGGCGCCGACATCTACTGGGCCCGCCAACAGGTCACCGAGCGCTTTGCCGCCGCGCAGGACGAGCTGCCGCGCGGCGTGGCCGGTGGACTGGCGCCGATCGCCACGCCGCTGTCGGACATGCTCATGTTCACGATCGAGGGCGGCGGGCTCAGCCTTGCCGAGCGGCGCAGCCTGCTCGACTGGACCTTGCGGCCGGCACTGCGCACGATCCCCGGCGTGGCCGACGTCAATGCGCTCGGCGGCGAAGTCACGAGCTACGCCGTCATCCCCGATCGCAACCGGCTCGCCGCGGCCGGCATCGGCTTCCGCGAGCTGGCCGAGGTGCTCGCGCGCAACAACAGCAACGATGGCGCCGGTCGGCTCGAAGCCGGCGACCTCAGCCTCATCGTGCGGGCCGAAGGCGCACTGCGCACGCCCGAGGATCTGGCCCGGATCGTCATCGCCCACGATCGCGGCCGCCTGCTGCGCGTGGGTGACGTGGCACAGGTGCGCGTCGATGCGCTCACGCGCTATGGCGCCGTCACGCGCGATGGCCACGGCGAGGCGGTCGAAGGCATCGTGGTGGCGCTGCGCGGAGCCGATGCCGGCCGGCTCGTGCGCGCCGTGCGCGAGCGCCTGGCGCAACTCGCGCCGGGCCTGCCACCGGGCGTGCGCGTCGACATCTTCTACGACCGCAGCGCGCTGATCGAGCGGGCGGTCGGCACCGTGCGCGGCGCGCTCGTCGAGGCCACCGTGCTGGTCGTGCTCTTGCTGTTCGTGTTTCTCGGCGAGGTGCGCGCGGCGGTCGTGGTGGCACTGATCCTGCCGCTGGCCGCACTGTTCACGTTCCTGGCGATGCGTCTGACCGGCATGAGCGCCAACCTCATGAGCCTCGGCGGGCTCGCGGTTGCGGTCGGCATGCTGGTCGATGCCGGCGTGGTCGTGGTCGAAAACACGGTCAGTCGCCTGCACCCGCACGCCGCCGACGCATCCGCGCCGCGCCTCCAACGCATCGGCGCCGCGGTGCGCGAGGTGGCCGTCCCGGTCGCCGCCGGCATCCTCATCATCGGCCTCGTGTTCCTGCCCCTGCTGACCCTGCAGGATCTTGAAGGTCGCCTGTTCCGACCGGTCGCGCTGACGATCGTGTTCGCCCTGGCCGGTTCGCTCGTGCTGTCGCTGAGCTTCGTGCCGGTGCTGGCTTCGTTGCTGCTCAAGGAACGTCCCCACGCCGAGCCCTGGCTCATGCGCCGGCTCGACGGTCTGTACCGTCCACTGCTCGAACGCAGCCTGCGCCGCCCGCGCCTGCTCTACGCCGCAGCCGCCGCCTCGCTCGTGGTCGGACTGGGCACCTACCTCGCCATCGGCAAGAGCTTCATGCCGACGATGGACGAAGGCGATCTCATCATGCAGGTGGTCAAGCTACCATCGGTGAGCCTGGCCCATTCGCGCGACCTCGACCTGGCGCTCGAGCGCGAGCTGCTGGCGAAGGTGCCCGAAGTCGAACACGCAGTCGGGCGGCTCGGCTCCGACGAACTCGGCCTCGACCCGATGGGCCTCAACGACACCGATCTGTTCCTGCAGCTCAAGCCGCGCTCGCAATGGCGCCAGCGCGACAAGGATTGGCTCGCCGCGCAGCTGCGGCAGGTGGCCGATCGCTTCCCCGGGCTCGAGGTCGGCTTTACCCAGCCGATCGAAATGCGCGTGGCGGAAATGCTCACCGGCAGTCGCGGCGACGTCGCGATCAAGATCTTCGGCAGCGACCTCGCCACCCTGGCCGAACTCGGCCAGCGCGTGGCCACCATCGTCGGCAAGCTCGAAGGCGCACAGGACGTGATCGCACAGAGCGAGGAAGGAATGCAGTTCCTGCAGGTGGCGATCGATGCCCAGGCGGCTGGCCGCGGCGGGTTCGACATCGCCTCGATCCAGGACGAATTGCGCGCCCAGCTCGAGGGACTGCCAGCGGGCCAGGTCATCCTGCCGGGGCGGCGTATCCCGCTGCTCGTGCGCGGCGATGCGGCGCTGCGCGGCGACGGCGAGAGCTTCGCCCGCCTGCCGCTGGTCGGCGATGCCGGCAGCGTGCTGCCGCTCGATCAGCTTGCGCGCCTCACCGCAACCACCGGGCCGGTGCGCGTCGACCACGAGAACGGCTCGCGCTTCGTGCTGGTGCAGGCCGGCGTCGCTGGCCGCGATCTGGTCGGCTTCGTCGACGAGGCACGCCGGGCGGTAGCGGGCGGGCTCGCACTGCCGGCGGGCTATCGCATCGAGTGGGGCGGTCAGTTCGAGAACCAGCAGCGCGCCGCCGCGCGGCTCGGCCTCGTGGTCCCCCTCGCGCTCGGACTCATCTTCCTCGTGCTGTTCCTGACGTTCGGCTCGCTGCGCCAGGCGCTGCTCGTGCTCGGCAACATCCCGTTCGCGCTGGTCGGTGGCATCGTCGCGCTGTGGCTCAGTGGCCAGTACCTGTCGGTGCCGGCCTCGATCGGCTTCATCGCCCTGCTCGGCATCGCCGTGCTCAATGGCCTCGTGCTGATCACCTGTTTCAACCAGTTGCGCGCCGCCGGCATGCCAGTCGAGCAGGTCGTGCGCGAAGGCGCGCGACGCCGCCTGCGGCCGGTGCTGATGACCGCCAGCATCACCGCGCTCGGCCTCGTGCCGCTGCTGTTCGCCAGCGGCCCCGGTTCGGAAGTGCAGCGCCCACTGGCCGTGGTCGTGATCGGCGGTCTCGTCACCTCGACCGTGTTGACCCTGCTCCTGCTGCCGCTGCTGTATCGCCGCTTCGGCTGCGCGGAGGACGCGCGATGAGTCTGTCGCCACGCCTGTTGTTGGTGCTCGCCATGGCCAATGCGCCGCTCGCGGCGCAGGATTTCCTGCCGCCGCCACAGGCGGCCCATGCCGCAATCGCGACGCACGCCGAAGTGCGCGCAGCCGATGCGCGTGTCAGCGAGGCACGCGAGCGCGCCCGCGCACTCGCCGCCGGCCCGCACGACACCACGCTCGGCATCGCGCCTGTGCGGCGCAGCGTGCGTGATGCGGCCACGCCGAGCGGGCGCGCCAGCCAAGCCGAATGGGAGCTGCAGCTCAGCCGCGCGATCCGCCTGCCCGGCAAGGCCGCCCTCGACCGCGAGAGCGGCGCGCACGGACTGGCCGCCGCTGCGCTGCTGCAGGGTGATGCCGAGCACCAGGCCGCGCGGCGACTGCTGGCCCTATGGTTGGGCTGGCTGCGTGCCGAGGCCGTGGCGCACTTCGCCAGCGCGCGTCACGACTCACTCGTCCGCGAACGCGATGTCATCCAGCGCCGGCTCGACCTCGGCGCAGCCGCGCAGCGCGAACTCGACCAGATCGAGGCCGAACTGGCCGGCGCCGTCGGCGCGCTGCGGCAGGCACAGGGCGACGCCGCCGCACAGCGCCTGGCGCTGGGCACCGACTTTTCGCTGCTTGCACTGCCTGCGCGCGCGCCGCAGCTGCCGGCGCCGGTCGCGCTCGACGCGGGTGCGTCGAGCTGGGTCGAACGCATCATCGAGCGCAGCCACGAGATCCGCGCCAGCGAGGAGCTGGCCGCGCAGCGCGAGTCGCTGGCCGCCCGCGCCCACCGTGACCGCCTGCCCGATCCGAGCATCGGCCTGCGCAGCTTCTCCGAACGCGACGGCATGGAGCGCGGCATCGGCATCGTGCTCAACATTCCGTTCGGCGGCAGCCGGCGCAGCGCCGAGGCGCGCGCCGAGGACGCCGCCGCCGAGGCGGCCCGCGACGAGGTCGATGCGATGCGCCGCGACATCACGCGCGAGGCGCAGCTCGACGTGGCACGCAGCCAACTTGCGCTGGAGCTGTGGCAGGCCGCGCTCGCGGCGCAGACTGCCCACGCGACCAGTGCCGCGCGCCAGCGCCGTGCCTGGGAGCTGGGCGAAATCGGCCTGGCCGAGCGCCTGCAGGCCGAGCGTCTGGCTGCCGATGCCGCACTGGCCGAGCTGCGCGCACGCGCCGATGCGCACGAGACACGGCTGCGCGTGCTCATCGACGCCCATGAGCTGTGGCACCTGGCCGACGACACCGCCGACCACGCCAGCCACGCATTGCCGTGAGCGCCGCGCAGCCGACTCAGCGCACGAGCACGAGCGACAGTTCGGGCCAGTAGGTGATGACGAGCACGGCAACCAGCAGAATCAGGAAGAACGGCGCGCTGGCGCGCACCAGGGTCATGATCGGCTTGCCGAAGCGCATGCTGGCGATGAACAGGTTCATGCCGACGGGCGGCAGGAAGATGCCAAGCTGCAGGTTGGCCAGGAACAGGATGCCCAGGTGCACCGGATCGATGCCGTAGCGCAGCGCAACCGGCAGCACCAGCGGCACCAGAATGATGATGGCCGGAAAGCCTTCCAGCAGCATGCCGAACACGAGCAGGAACAGGTTGAGCACGAGCAGGAACGCGCCGCGGCTCGTGATGTGGGTCTGGATCGCACCGAACAGCTGTTCCGGCACTTCGGCATCGATGAGCCAGTTGGTCAGCGCGAGCGAGAAGCCGAGGATGATGAGCAGGGCGCCAACCAGCAACATCGCCTCGCGCGCGACCAGCGGCAGTTTGCGCCAGGGAATTTCGCGTCGGATCAGCACGGTCACGACGAACACGTACAGCGCGGTGGCGGCTGCCGCTTCCGAAGCCGCGAGCCGGCCCGAGTAGATGCCGCCAAGGATGACGAACGGCAGCGGCAGGTCCCACAACGCATCGCGCAGCGCGGCGCGCAGCTCCCTGCCATCGACGAGTTCGCGCCGGACGCCGACGCGCCGCGCGTGCCACATGCTGTAGAACGACAGCAACGCCACCATCAGCAGGCATGGCAGCACGCCGGCCAGGAACAGGGCATCGATCGTCACCGGCGGCGTGGTGTGGAACTGCTGCGCGACGACGCCATACAGGATCAGCGGCATCGACGGCACGAGGATGAGACCGAGGCTGCCGGCCGAGGTCAGCAGGCCCAGCGAAAACTTCTCGCCGTAGTTCTGCTGCAGCAGCGCCGGATACAGCACCGCGCCGAGCGCGACGATGGTGACGCCGGTGGCGCCCGTGAACGCGGTGAACATCGCGCAAGCGAGCACGGCCACCACGGCGAGCCCGCCCGGCAGCCAGCCCAGCAGGGCATTGCTGAGCCGCACCAGACGCTGCGGCGCGCGGCTCTCGGCCAACAGGTATCCGGCCAGCGTGAACAGCGGGATCGCGATCAGTGCCGGCATGTCGGCCAGGCGGTAGAACTCGATCGCCACCGCCACGCCTTCCTGCCCGGCGGCATGGAAGCCCAGCAGCGCCACCGCCGCCAGCAGCGCATACAGCGGCGCGCCGAGCGCCGCCAGCAGCAACAGCGCGACAGCCGCCAGCACGATCACGGCAGCTCCGGCGCGAGCACGGGCATGGCCTCGTTGCGCGCGGGCAGGAACGCATGCACGAGCAGGCGCAACGCGATCAGACCGAAGCCGACCGGGATGATGATCTCGATGAGCCAGCTCGGAATCCCGGCGATGCGCCCGTTGCCGCCATAGTCGAGCATGACGAGACCGTAGCCGTGCCACGCCATCAGGCCCGACACGCCGGCGCTGAACAACAGCGTCACGAAATGGATGAGCCGGCGTATCCGGCCGTGCACGAAGTGGGCGAGGACGTCCAGCCCGATGTGCTTGTCATCGCGCACCGCGGCGAGCGCGCCGAGCATCGCCGCCCACAGCACCATGGCGCGCAACAGTGGATCGGCCCAATCGAGGCCGGTGTCGAACAGGTTGCGCAGCAGGATCTGCGCACCGGCGAGCAGCACCATCGCCAGCACGAGGACGGCGATGAGCCCGGTCTCGAGCCGATCGAGCCAGCGCAACAGCGGACGGGCGAGGCGGCTCACTGGCTGCTGCCACCATGCAGCGTGGCCAGCACTTCACCCAAGGCCTTGAGCATCGGTGGCGTCAGCTCGCCCTGCGCGCTCACCTTGCGGAAGACCTCGGTGCCGATGGCCTGCCAGTTCTTGCGCTCGGCGTCGTTGGGGGCGTCGATCGAGATGCCCTGCGCCTTGAGCGCCTCGCGCGCGGCATCGTTGTCCTTGCGATTGATCGCCTCGAGGCGGCTGAAGGTGGCGTGGAACTCGTCCTCGACGGTCTTGCGGTCGGCCTCGGAAAGATCGTCAAACACCTTCTTGCTCACCACCACCTCGCCAACCACGAAGCTCAATGGCAGGTCGACGATGTGCTTGATCTTGGTGTGCCACTGGAACGCGAGTGCGCCCGACAGCGTGTTGGCGGCGGTATCGATGAGGCCGGTCTGCAGGCTCGTGTAGACATCGGCCAGCGGCAGCGGGATCGGCGCCACACCGGCGGCCGAAAACGCCATTTCGGCGATCTTGTCGCCGAGCGGCACCCACACCTTGGCGGCCTTGAGGTCGTCGCGCGAATGGATCGGCCGCGTGCTCATGAGGTAGGCGAAGCCGCCGCCGCTGATGCCGAGCAGCTCATAGCCGTCGCGGGCGAACGATTCCTTGAGCAGCGGATCGAGCCTGGCGCGCGCAGCCGCGATCTCGTCGAAGTTGCGGAACGTGAATGGCAAGCTGTAGACCTGCGCGTCGCGGGTCAGGATCGAGGCCTCGCCGCCGGTGAAGGCGCCGCCCTGCAACTGGCCGATCTTCATCTTGCGCAACACGGTCGCGTCGTCGCCCATGACGCCGCCCGGATAGAACTTGAATTCGACGCGGCCTTCGGTCTTGGCCTTGACGGCCTCGCCGGCCGCACGCATCTCGCGCATCCAGGCCGTGCCATCGGGTGCGATCGTGGCGATCTTGAACGTCGTCGCGGCGCTGGCGCCGGCAGTGAGGCTGGCGAGCGTCAGTGCCAGCAGGGTCTTGCCCAACATCTTCATCGGTGACTCCCGTATTGATCATCGGCGCCGCGCGCTTGCACGCCGCGCCACCTTCGAGCGGATCGAGCGGGCCCTGCGGCAGCCATCCGGGCTGCGCGCGGCCGTCGCTATCCCGCCATTTTTGCGGGCGCCCGTGGCGCCCTCGCCTGCCGTCCTAGAAATAATCCTTGCCCGATGCCAGCAGCTGGCGCGCGCGCGCCTGCGCCAGCACGTTGATGAGCGTCAGGCCCGGCGCGTGCGGATCGGCATCGAGTACCTCATGCAGCAGGCGGTCGTGCAGTTCCTGGTCGAACACCAGCCGCGCATACTTCTCGGCGTAGAGCACGCGCACCATCTGGTTGCGGCCACCCGACAGCGCAAGCGCGCGCTCGAAATCGGCCTTGCCCTGTTCGGGCTGACCGCCGAGCGAAGCCGGCCGCAGCGTCGCCAGCACGCCCAGGTACATGTAGGGCTCGCCATCGCCAAAGGTCGGCTCGAGCGCGACCTCGCGCTCGAGCATCGCCTGCACCTTGGGGATGTCGGCAATGGCCTTCCAGTCGTCGCTGTTGGCCTGGATGCGACCGGCCCAGGCCGCGGCGAGCGCATGCGTCATCGGCACGTCGGCCTTGCCCAGTCGTTGCACCTGGGCCGCGAAGGCGTCGAACGGCGCACCGAGCTCGGCGCACAGCGCCGCGCGCCGCACGCAACTGGCGCGTCGGGCGTAATCGAAGCTGCGCGCCGCCAGCCGCCTGGCGCGCTCGCCATCGCTGACGAAGCCACCGGCATAGGCGCCGTAGAGCTTGCTGCCGGCCAGCAGCAGCGCCTCGTTGCGCGGATCATCGTGGATCAGGCCATCGACCAGCAGCAGCCACGCCGGAATGCCATCGCGCGCGGTGGCGATGTCGTCCTGATCGAGGATGCCGGCACTGAGGCTGGCCGACAGCCGTGCGCCAGCGCGGTTGGCGACGCTGGCGCAGCCACCGAGCATGCCCAAGGCGACGATGACGAGGAGTCCTGCACCGAATTTGCGCATCACTGGATTGCCCTCCTTGCGGCCCCGCGCCTCATGCGGCCACGCCGAACTGCTCGGCCGCCTCGAGCGTATTCTCGATCAGCGTGGCGACCGTCATCGGCCCGACGCCGCCGGGCACCGGCGTGATCCATGCCGCGCGTTCGGCCGCCGCTGCGAACTCGACGTCGCCGACGAGGCGGCCATCGTCGAGGCGGTTGATGCCGACATCGATCACCACTGCGCCGGGCTTGATCCAATCGCCCTTGACGATGCCGGGCCGACCGACGGCAACCACGACGATGTCGGCCGCCCGCACCTCGGCCTCGAGATCGACGGTGAACTTGTGACAACCCGTGGTGGTGCAACCGGCCAGCAGGAGTTCGAGGATGAGCGGCCGCCCGACGTGGTTGGACACGCCGATCACGACGGCCTTGCGTCCGCGCACGGGGCGATCGGTGTGCGCCAGCAGCGTCATCACGCCCTTGGGCGTGCACGGCCGCAGGCCACGCTGGCGCAGCGCCAAGCGGCCGACATTGGCGGCCTGGAAGCCGTCGACGTCCTTGTGCACGGCGATGCGGTCGATCAGCGCGGTGGCGTCGATGGCGGCAGGCAACGGCAATTGCAGCAGGATGCCGTGCACCTGCGGATCGGCATTGAGCCGATCGATGAGCGCAACGAGCTCGGCCTGAGCGGTGCTTGCCGGCAGGTCGAAATCGAACGAACGGAAGCCAACCTGCTTGCAGGCACGGCGTTTGTTGCGCACGTAGACGGCTGAGGCGGGATCGTCGCCGACCATCACCACCGCCAGGCCCGGGGCCGGCAGGCCGGCCGCGCGGCGCGCGTTCACGCGCACCGCCACGCGCTCCAGCACGGCGTCGGCGATACGGCGGCCATCGAGCAGTTGTGCACTCATCGTCGATCCATCGGAAACGGGCATTATCCACTGCCCGGCAATGCCGCTCAAACCAGGCCGGCAACGCCTGCGGCGTGCGACGGCATTGCGCGCGGCGCCTGGCGCTTCAATCCTTGCCGCGGCGCGCGTTGCGGATCATGCGCGTGCGCCGCCGCTGCTGGCCTTCGGTCAGCTCGTTGCGCTTGCCGGCGAACGGATTCTCGCCATCGCGGAACTCGATGCGGATCGGCGTGCCCTCGAGCCGATAGCGCTTGCGCAGGAAGTTCTCGAGGTAGCGCCGGTAACCGTCGGAGATGTGCCGCGTGCGCGCGCCGTGGATCAGGATCGATGGGGGATTGGTGCCGGTCGGGTGGGCGAATTTCAGGCGCGGACTGTGGCCGCGCACGAGCGGCGGCTGATAGGCCGCGGTGGCGGCCGCGATCGCGCGCGTCAGCTCCGACGAGGTGAACTTGTGGTTGGAAGCCGCGTAGGCGCGATGGATCGCCTTCATCAGTTCGCCGATGCCGCTGCCATGCAGCGCCGAGATGAACACCTGCCGCGCCCAGGCGACGAAATCGAGGCGACGCGACAGCGAAGCCACGCACTGGTCGCGTTGGTACTTGTCCATGTCGTCCCACTTGTTCACCGCGATCACGAGCGCGCGGCCCGATTCGAGCACGTGACCGAGCAGCGTGGTGTCCTGCTCGGACACGCCCTCGCGTGCATCGAGCATCATCACGGTGACGTGGGCCGCCTCGACCGACTGCAGCGCCTTGATCACGCTGAACTTCTCCAACGCATCTTCGATGCGGGCACGGCGCCGCACGCCAGCGGTGTCGATGAGGGTGTAGCGCCGGCCATCGCGCTCGAGCGGAATGCGGATCGCATCGCGCGTGGTACCGGCGACCTCGGAGGTGATCACGCGCTCCTCGCCGAGCAGGCGATTGACGAGCGTCGACTTGCCGGCATTGGGGCGACCGATGATCGCGATGCGGATGCCGTCGTCGGGCTGCGCCGCCAGCTCGTCCTCGACCACGGCGGGCAGCTTTGCGCCGATCGCCTCCAGCAGCGGCGCCATGCCGCGGCCATGCGCGGCCGCGACGCCGAACACCTGCGCCACGCCGAGCGCGGAAAAATCAGCCAGCGCGGCGTGTTCGTCGAGACCATCGACCTTGTTGACCACGAGCAGGGTCGGCTTGCCGCCACGGCGCAGGCGATCGAGGATCGCGCGATCGGTCGGCAGCAGGCCGTCGCGCGCATCGACGATGAGCAGCACGATGTCGGCCTCGTCCATCGCCAGTTCGGCCTGGCGCGCGGTATGCGCATCGAGCCCGACCGCGGCATCGACGAAACCACCGGTATCGACCACGGCGAAGGCCCGCTGCGGCAACAGTCGGCACACGCCATAGTGGCGATCGCGCGTGACGCCGGGCAGGTCGTGCACGAGCGCATCGCGCGTGCGTGTGAGCACGTTGAACAGGGTCGACTTGCCGACGTTGGGGCGCCCGACCAGCGCGACTACGGGAAGCATCGACAACTCCAGGATTGAACGGGGTGGGCAGGCTTGCCCGCCCCGGCACAGCATGGGTGCACGATGCCGCGCAACGTGCACATGCCTGCGCGCGCCGGCATCGACGGCGATCGCCCGGGTTACGGGCGGATCCGGTACGCGCCGAGACGGCCGCGGATGTCCTCGACGTAGACGATGTCGGCCGCCACCACCGGTGCGCCCTCGATCGGATGCTTGCCCAGACGCTGGCGCGCCACGAACTTGCCTTCGGCCAGGCTCAACCAGTGCACGTAGCCCTCGACATCGCCGACCACCACGTAGTCGCCCTGGATCGCCGGCGCGCTGAGCCAGCGATACTTGAGCTGGTCCTGCTTCCACAGGTTGGCGCCGGTATCGCGGTCGAACGCCCACACGTTGCCGTCACTGTCGATCGCCACCACGGTGGTGCCGGCCACGGCGACGCCGACGTAACTCGACAGGTCACGCTGCCACAACGGGCGACCGCTGTCGGGCGCGAGCGCAGCAATCTGGCCGCGGTAGCCGATCGCGTACAGCGAACTGCCGTCACTGGCGATGTTGCCGTCGACGTCGGACAGACGCTCGACTTCGGTGCGGCCTTCGCCAGTGGACAGCGTCTGCGTCCACAGCTCGTTGCCATCGTCCAGGCGCACCGCGCTGACGCGCCCACCGTCGGTGCCGTTGTAGACCACGCCATTGATGATCAGCGGCGCCGAGTTGCCGCGCAGGCTCAAGGCCGGCACGCTCTGGTCGAACACCCATTTGCGGCTGCCGTCACCGGCATCGAGCGCCTGCAGGCGACCATCGTTGCCGCGCACCACGACCAGGCCACCGGCGATCGCCGGTGCCGAAATCACTTCCGATTCGATGCGGGTCTGCCAACGTTCGCTGCCATCGTGCGCCGACAGCGCATGCACCTGGCCATCGAGCCCGCCAACGACGAGCAGATCACCGTCGACGCTGGGGCCGCCCGACCAGCGCGTGGAGTGCTCCGAACGCCGCCACAGGAAGCCGCTTCGGCCGCCCACGCGCTTGCGCCATGCGCTGCGGCCAGTGGCGCCATCGAGTGCCTCGATGCTGCCGTCGACCGAGGCGACGTAGACGCGGCCATCGGCCGCCGCCAGCGGCGCCATGCGCGCGCCGGACAGGCCTGCGCCGTCGCCCACACTCCCGCTCCACAGGCGGTCGACCTGCACGGCAGGTGCGAATTCGACCAGCGGCGTCGGTGGTTCGACGTTGTCCTTCTTGCCGAGGTTCTTGATCCAGTTGCAACCACCGGCAGTGAGGGCAAGCGCAGCAACGGCAACAGCGAATACGGGCTTCATGTGGCGGACTTCTCCGTCGGCGCGCCGCCCAGGTCGTCGAGCTTCATCTGCACCGTGCTGCGGTCGAAGGCCTGGCCGCCTTCGGCCGCCAGTGCCGCCGCGTAAGCCTTGCGCGCCTCGTCGATGCGACCGAGCTTGACCAGTGCGTCGCCGCGCAACTCGCCGGCAAGTGCCGGATAGTTGTCGGCCGCGGCGCCTTCGGCCAGCTTGAGGGCGCCATCGGCATCACCCTGGGCCAGCTTGACGCGACCGATGCGCAGGTCGATCAGCGTGCGCAGGCTCACGTCCTTGACGTGGCCACGCGCCCAGTCGAGCTGCTGCGCGGCGGTCGCCAGGTCGTTCTTGCCGGCGGCGACTTCGGCCTGCTGCAGGGCGGCCAGCACGGCATAGGTGGAGTCGGGGTAGTCCTTGCGGATGACCTCGGCAACCTTGAGCGCGTCGTCGGGCTTGCGCGCGGCGACGGCCTCGGCCAGCGCCTGATACTGGCCGGCGGCGGCGGCCACCTGACTGGCCGTATGCGCCTTCCATTGCTGCCAGCCGAAAATGAGCGCAAGACCGATGACGATGCCGGTCACGATCGCCATCGCGTTCTCGCGCAGCCACTTCTGGACCAGTTCGCCTTGTTCGTGTTCGTCTAGGAGGTCGAAAGCCATGTATTCACCTGCCGGAAAAAGCGCATGACAGCGGCACGCGGCAATCGCGCGGGCCAAAGAGCGAAGATTAACAGGAATCCGCGCCGCGGCGTGTCGCCACGCGCGCGGCATGGCTGGCGTTCAGCCGTTACGGCTGGCCCCGCTCGGCGACCGCGCTGCCGTCGGCGAACAGCCGCAGGTGGGCGACGTTGCCGCGCTGGAAGCGGCTCAGGTCGATGGCGTTGCCATCGGCATGCAGCTGCGCGCCGCCGGTATTGCCGACGCTGATGTTGAGCACGCCGTCACTGCGGTATTCGTGCACCGAACCGGCTGCCAGCATCGCGTATTCGAGCTTGCGGCCATCGGCGGTCGAAACCTCGACCCAACTGGGTTCGGCCAGGCGCAGCACGAGGCGGTGCGCGCCCTCACCCGCCTGCGCCGTCGCCGTCTCCACGGCGGGTGGTTCTGGCTGGCGACTGGGCTCGGTCAGTTGGAATGGCGTCATCGAGGCCACGATCGGGGTCTGCTCGCGCGGCGTGAGGGTGATCGCGCCCGCAGCGTCGGTCGGCGACATGGCAAGCGATGCGGCGCTGCCGCCTGCTTCGGTGCCAGCACCGGCCGCAGCCGAATCGGGCAGCGGCGCCGGCACCGACCGCATCGCCGGCGGATCGAGCGGAGTGACGCGCGCCAGATCCTGGCGCAGGCCACCATGGGTGGCCAGCCATACCGCTGGCACCACGATCAATGCCGTCAGCGTGAGATAGGTGGCGCTGGCCGAATAGCGCTCGAACAGGTAGCGCGAGCGCGAGATCGTGCCGGTCGCCACCAGCGGCGCAACCTGCGAGTGGGCATCGGCCACGCCGAGCGCCTGTTCGACCGGCAGGCCGACCAGCGTGGCGTAGCTGCGCAGGTAGCCGCGCAGGAACACCGCATCATTGATGCCGGCGTAATCGTTGCGCTCGAGCCGCTCGATGACGTGCAGGGGCAGGCGCAACTGCGTGGCCACCTCGGTGCTGCTCCAGCCATGGGCCTGGCGGGCCGCCGCCAGTCGCTCGCCCAGCGAAGGTTCGCCGGTCGAGGGCATCCGGAACTCCGCTACTGCGACATCATGTTGGGGTTGCTGGACGGTCGTCACTGATTCTTCCTCACGCAGCGGCGAGCTCACCCGCTCGCCTGCCGCATCGATTCGTTCTTCGATCCCCGGCGTTCCAGCAGGGGAGTCGCACCGGC
This sequence comes from Dokdonella sp., assembly GCF_019634845.1. Classification (GTDB taxonomy): domain Bacteria; phylum Pseudomonadota; class Gammaproteobacteria; order Xanthomonadales; family Rhodanobacteraceae; genus Dokdonella_A. The sequence goes on along the minus strand of NZ_JAHCAQ010000015.1, from coordinate 72,206 downwards.
AATCCGTTGCCGTGGTGGTGTCCGCCATCGTGGCGGGCGGTTGATCGGCGCGCCTCACCCGGCGCCGGCAATCAGTTGCAACACAGTGTCGGCCACGCCCACTCAGCCCTGCGGCCCCAGCGACAGCGCCTCGGGCGACTGCGGGAACGTCGCCAGCAACCGGCGCGAATACTCGCTGGCGCCCTTGGCATTGCCGAGCCGCAACTCGATGTTGCGCCCGAGCAGCAACGCCGCGGGCTGCGCACTGGCCACCGCCTCGAAGCGCTGCAGGAAGGCCCGCGCGTTCAAGAATTCACCCTTGTCGAACAGCACCGCACTGAGCGAGTACAGCGCAGTGGCGTCGTTGGGGCTCAGCGCCAGCGCCTGACGCAGCATCTTCTCGGCTTCATCACGCTTGCCGGCATGCAGCAGGCAGGAGCCGGCGTTGCTCATCGCCAGCGCCGGCGTGTCGTAGAACGGATCGGCCAGCGCCTTCTTGAAGTACTCCTGGGCCTGGTCGTAACGCCCCTGCGCGCACAGGAAGCGCCCGTAGTTGTTGTTCTCGGCGCCGCCCTTGGGCTTGAGCTGGGCCGCGCGCCGATAGTGTTCCTCGGCCTTGGGCAGGTCGTTGATGCTCTCGTAGAGCACGGCGATCACGGTGTGCGCGTCGACGTAACCGGGGTCGAACTGCAGCGCCTTGTTGAGCTTCTCGAGCGCGGTTTCGGTCTTGCCCTGCTGCAGGTATTTCTGCCCCAGTTCGGTATGGATGCGGGCCGCCTCGGTGCGCTCGGCTTTCACGTCCTGCTTCTTGACCGGCGCCGATGCGGACGCGCCACACCCCGTCAGCGCCACACTCGACAGCGCCACCGCACACCCGAGCGCGAATGCACTACGCCGCATCGGCCACGCCTCCTTCGAGCTTGCGCCGGAATTCTTCCTGGCGGCGCGTGCGATCGACGACCTGGCCCTTGAGCTGGCCACAGGCCGCATCGATGTCGTCACCGCGCGTGCGGCGTACCGTGGTCAGCACGCCGGCATCGAGCAGGATCTTCTGGAAGGCGCGGATCACCGCCTCGTCGGAACGCTCGAACTGGGTGCCATGAAAAGTGTTGAACGGGATCAGGTTGACCTTGGATGGCACCTTGCGCATGAGCTTGACCAGCTGGCGCGCGTGCGCCGGCTGGTCGTTGACGCCCTTGAGCATCGTGTACTCGAACGTGATCGTGGTGCGTGCGCGGCGCTGCGTGTAGCGCAGGCAAGCCTCGAGCAGCGCCTTGATCGGATACTTGCGGTTGATCGGCATGAGCTCGCTGCGCAGCTCGTCGTTGGGCGCATGCAGCGACACCGCCAGCGACACGTCGGCCACCTCGCCGAGCTTGTCGATCATCGGCACCAGGCCGGCGGTCGACAGCGTGACGCGCTTGTTGGCCAGCCCGAAGCCGAGGTCATCGCGCATCACGCTCATCGCGGTGACGACGTTGTCGAAATTGAGCAACGGCTCGCCCATGCCCATCATCACCACGTTGGTGAGCTTGCGCTGGTGATGCGGCACGTTGCCCAGGTGGCGCGCTGCGATCCACACCTGACCGACGATCTCGGCCGCCGACAGGTTGCGGTTGAAGCCCTGGGCACCGGTTGAACAGAACTGGCAGGCCAATGCGCAACCGACCTGCGAGGACACGCACAAGGTGCCGCGCGAGGTTTCGGGAATGAACACGGCCTCGATCGCGTTGCCGCCATCCATGCCGAGCAACCACTTGTGGGTACCGTCGCTCGCCTGCTTCTCGAAGATCGTGTTGGGCGGAACGATCTCCACCGCCTGCGCGAGCTTGTCGCGCAAGGCCTTGCCCAGATCGCTCATCTGGGCGAAGTCGGTGACGTGGCGGTGATACATCCACTTCATCACCTGGTCGGCACGGTAGGGTTTTTCACCGAGTTGCGCGAACAGTGCGCGCAACCCGTTGCGATCGTGGCCGAACAGATTGGGCTTGCCCGACGCGAGCCCGGCAGCCCGCGCCGCGGTGGCGGACGGACGTGCTGCAGGTGCTGGCGTTGCTGCTGTCATGGCCCGACCTTAGCGCGAACAGAGCTCGGCGTCGGTGAAGAAGTACGCGATTTCGCCCTTTGCCGTGTCGGCGCCGTCCGAGCCATGCACCGCGTTGGCGTCGATCGACTGGGCGAAATCGGCGCGGATCGTGCCGGGCGCCGCGTCCTTGGGATTGGTCGCGCCCATGAGCTCGCGGTTGCGCGCGATCGCGTTGTCGCCCTCGAGCACCTGGATCATGACCGGACCCGAGATCATGAAGTCGACCAGCGGCTTGAAGAACGGACGCTCGCGATGCACCGCGTAGAAGCCTTCGGCGTCGCTGCGCGAGAGCTGCTTCATCCGCGCCGCGACGATGCGCAGGCCGGCTTTTTCGAAGCGCGAATAGATTTCGCCGATGACGTTTTTGGCGACGGCATCGGGTTTGATGATGGAAAGGGTGCGCTCCAGCGCCATGAGCCGGTATCTCCGCAAGTGGTTGTCAGGGGCACGCCCGAATGGGCGTGGCGGGCCAAAACTGCGCCAATCCGCAGACTTGGACCACATTGTCAGCGCGGATTCTAGCGAAAGCGGGCGCTCTTGTGCACTGTCGCGACGCCGCTGCCCGCACGCGGTTTGACCGCCAGCATGGCACGCGCCTACCATTCAAACGATCGTTTGAGAGCATGCAGTCCGCCTGCCATGAGCCAAGCCAGCTTCTCGACCCGCGAACGCATCCTCGGCGTGGCCGAAGCACTGTTCGCGCGCCACGGCTTCGCCGGCGCCTCGCTGCGCCAGGTGACCGCCGGCGCCAAGGTCAACCTGGCCGCGGTCAACTACCACTTCGGCTCCAAGGAAGGCCTGATCGAAGAGGTGTTCCGGCGCCGCCTGGACGAGCTCAACCGCGAGCGTCTGGCCGCGCTGGCGGCGCTGGCGGCACGCAGCGACATCACGCTCGAGGCCGTGCTCGACGCCTTCATCCGCCCGGCGCTCCAGCAATCGCTGCAGGCCCACGGCGGCGGCGCCTTCGTGCGCGTACTGGCGCGCGCCTACGCCGAGCACGATGAGCGCCTGCGCCGGTTCCTGTCCGAGAACTATGGCCACGTCCTGCGCGAATTTGCCATTGTTTTCCTGCGCTTGCTGCCCAATCTCGACAAGGATGAACTGTACTGGCGGCTCGACATCATCGCCGGCGCGGTGACCTATGCAATGGCCGATTTCGGCATCATCAAGCGCCGCAGCGCCATCAGCGAGGACGCGCATCGACGCCAAGCCGTGACCCACCTGATCGCCTTCGCCGCCGCCGGCCTGCGGGCATGACATCGAGCGCAACGCCGTGCGGCCGAATCGGCGCCGGCGTGCCGCCCTGCCCACCTCACCCCATCCATCTCACTCATCCATCCGTCATCGGGAGCCGTCCATGAACCATCCGCCCCTTCGCATCCGCAAAGCCGCCGTACTCGGCGCCGGCGTCATGGGCGCACAGATCGCCGCACACCTGGCCAATGCCGGCGTCGCCACCGTGCTGTTCGACCTGCCCGCCCGCGAAGGCGGCAAGAACGGCATCGTCGACAAGGCCATTGCCAATCTCGGCAAGCTGTCACCGGCACCGCTGGCCAGCAAGGCGGTGCTCGCGGCGATCACGCCCGCCAACTACGAGGACGATCTCGCCGCACTGCGCGGCTGCGACCTCATCATCGAGGCGATCGCCGAGCGGCTCGACTGGAAACTCGATCTCTACGCGAAGATCGCACCGTATGTATCTGATTCGGCAGTTGTTGCGAGCAATACTTCGGGCCTGTCGATCAACGCGCTCGCCAGCGCCCTGCCGGCCGCGATGCGACCGCGCTTCACCGGCATCCACTTCTTCAATCCGCCGCGCTACATGCATCTGGTCGAGCTGACCCCCGACACCGAGACCGACCGGGGAGTGTTGGCCGGCCTCGAGGCCTTCCTCACCACCACGCTCGGCAAGGGCGTGGTGTATGCGCGCGACACGCCCAACTTCATCGGCAACCGCATCGGCGTGTTCTCGATCCTGGCCACGATGCACCACACGGCACAGTTCGGCCTGCCGTTCGATCTGGCCGATGCGCTGACCGGCCCGGCCATCGGCCGCCCCAAGTCGGCGACCTATCGCACGGCCGACGTGGTGGGCCTGGACACGATGGCCCACGTCATCAAGACCATGGCCGACACTCTCGCCGACGACCCCTGGCACGGCTACTTCGCCGCGCCGGCCTGGCTCGGCGCGCTCATCGCCAAGGGCGCACTGGGGCAGAAGTCCGGCGCCGGCATCTACACCAAGCGCGGCAAGGACATCCTCGTGCTCGATCTGGCCAGCCAGGACTACGTGCCCAGCGCGGCACAGCCGTCGCCTGAAGTGGCGGCCATCCTCGCGATCAGGAATCCCGTGGAGCAGTTCGGCAAGCTGCGCGCCTCGACCGATCCGCAGGCGCAGTTCCTGTGGGCGATGTTCCGCGACCTGTTCCACTACAGCGCGTATCACCTGCAATCGATCGCGCAGACCGCGCGCGATGTCGACCTCGCGATCCGCTGGGGCTACGGCTGGAAGCTCGGCCCGTTCGAGACCTGGCAGGCGGCCGGCTGGCGGCAGATCGCGCAATGGATCGACGAGGACATCGCCGCCGGCAAGGCGATGGCGAAGGCGCCGCTGCCCGACTGGGTCGGCCGCATCGACGGCGTCCATCATGCCGAAGGCTCATGGTCGCCGCAGTCGGCGCGGTACGAACCACGCTCCAGCCATCCGGTCTACGCGCGGCAGCTCTATCCCGACGCCCTGCTCGGCGAGCAGCCGGCCAGCGGCACCACGCTGTGGGAGAACGAGGGTGTGCGCCTGTGGACGCTCGGCGACGACGGCGTCGGCATCCTCTCGTTCAAGACCAAGATGAACACCGTCAACGACGCCGTGCTCGATGGCATCCAGCACGCAATCGACTACGCCGAACGCAACCTCAAGGCCGTGGTGATCTGGCAGGCCTCGGACAAGGCATTCTCGGCCGGCGCCGACCTCAAGGGCATGCTCGGCTTCGTGCAGGGCGGACAGGTTGAACGCCTGGAGTCGATGATCGCGAACTTCCAGCGCACGAGCCTGTGCCTCAAGTACTCGCTGGTGCCGGTGGTGGCGGCCGTGCGCGGGCTGGCGCTCGGTGGTGGATGCGAGTTCCAGATGCACTGCGCGCGCACCGTCGCCGCGCTCGAGAGCTACATCGGCCTGGTCGAAGCCGGCGTCGGCCTGCTGCCGGCCGGCGGCGGCCTCAAGGAGATCGCCGTGCGCGCCGCGCAGCGGGCGCACGATGAGGATGTGTTCCCCGAGATCAAGCGCATGTTCGAGGTCGTGGCCCAGGCCAAGACCTCGGGCAGTGCACTCGAGGCGAAGCAACTCGGCCTGCTGCGCCCTGACGATGTCATCGTGTTCAACAGCTTCGAATTGCTGTACGTGGCCAGGCAGGTTGCTGCCGCGATGGCCGAGGCCGGCTATCGTCCGCCACTGCCGGCGCACGCGGTCGGCGTCGCCGGCGACGTCGGCCTGGCCACGCTGCGCATGATGCTCGTCAACATGCGCGAAGGCCGCTTCATCTCCGAACATGACGAGGTCATTGCCACGCGCATCGGCGACGTGTTGTGCGGTGGGCGCATCGAACGTGGCGCGCAGGTCGACGAACAGTGGCTGCTCGATCTGGAGCGCCGCCACTTCCTCGAACTCGCCCAGATGCCCAAGACCCAGGAACGCATCGCGCACACGCTGGCCAGCGGCAAGCCGCTCCGCAACTGAGCATCGGGAACCGCCAAACGGGACTGGCGCGCGTGCGAGCCACCGCCCATGCCCTGGCCCCCGCCCAACTTCCCGATCGAGGAACCACCCCATGAACAAGCAAGTACAAGACGCCTACATCGTCTCCACCGTGCGTACGCCCGTCGGCAAGGCGCCGCGCGGCGTGTTCCGCAACACCCGCCCCGACGACCTGCTGGCACACGTGCTGCGCGCTGCCCTGGCGCAGGCGCCGGGCGTCGACCCGGCACGGATCGGCGATGCCATCATCGGTTGCGCGATGCCCGAAGCCGAGCAGGGCATGAACGTGGCGCGCATCGGCGTGCTGTTGGCCGGCCTGCCCGACTCCCTGCCCGCCGTCACGGTCAACCGCTTCTGTTCGTCGGGCCTGCAGTCGATCGCGATGGCCGCCGATCGCATCCGGCTCGGCGAGGCCGACCTCATGCTGGCCGGTGGCACCGAGTCGATGAGCATGGTGCCGATGATGGGCCACAAGATCGCGTTCAACCCGGCCGCATTCGACAACGAACACGTCGCCATCGCCTACGGCATGGGCATCACCGCGGAAAAGGTCGCCGAACGCTGGAAGGTGAGCCGCGAGGCGCAGGACGAATTCGCCTATGCCAGCCACCAGAAGGCGCTGGCGGCGATGGCGGCCGGCGAATTCGGCGACGAGATCGCCCCGTTCACGCTCGATGATCGCTATCCCGACCTCGCCACGCGCGCGATCCACGCCGATCAGCGTGTCATCAGCCACGACGAGGGCCCGCGCAAGGACACGAGCCCGGCGGTGCTGGCCAAGCTCAAACCCGTATTCCGTGCCGGCGGCAGCGTCACCGCCGGCAACTCATCGCAGATGTCCGACGGCGCCGGCGCGGTGCTGCTGGCCAGCGAGCAGGCGCTCAAGGACTACAACCTCACGCCGCTGGCACGCTTCGTCGGCTTTGCGGTCGCCGGTGTGCCACCCGAAATCATGGGCATCGGTCCGATCGCGGCGATTCCCAAGGCGCTGGCCGGCAGCGGCATCCGCAAGGAACAACTCGACTGGATCGAACTCAACGAAGCGTTCGCGGCCCAGGCGCTCGCCGTCATCCACGACATCGGCCTCGATCCGGCCAAGGTCAACCCGCTCGGCGGCGCGATCGCACTCGGCCACCCGCTCGGCGCGACCGGCGCCGTCCGTACCGCCACCCTCGTGCACGGCCTGCGCCGGCGCCGGCAGAAGTACGGCATGGTGACGATGTGCATCGGCACCGGCATGGGTGCAGCCGGCATCTTCGAAGCGCTGTAGGCCCGTCATGGTCGAGCACGGCATCCATCGCATCGACACCGGCTTCCACCGGCCGCGCTTCGACGCGAGCCACCTCGTGGTCGAGGGCAGTCGTGCCGCCTTCATCGACTGTGGCACCAACCATAGCGTGCCGCGCCTGCTGCATGCGTTGGCCGCAGCCGGACTCACGCCGGCTGCCGTCGACTGGCTGATCCTCACCCACGTGCACCTCGACCACGCCGGGGGCGCCGGCGAACTGCTGGCGCGGCTGCCCAACGCACGGCTCGTCGTGCATCCGCGCGGCGCGCGCCACATGATCGACCCCACCCAGCTCATTGCCGGCGCCACCGCAGTGTATGGCGAGGCCGAGATGCAGCGCAGCTACGGCACGCTGCGCCCGGTACCGGCGCAGCGCGTGGTCGAGGCCGCCGACGGCCACGTGGTCGAGCTGGCTGGACGCGCGCTCGTCTGCCTGGACACGCCCGGCCACGCGCGCCACCACAACGCGATCCACGACGAGCGCAGCGCCAGCGTGTTCACCGGCGACTGCTTCGGCCTGTCCTACCGCGAGTTCGACACCGCGCGTGGCGCCTTCATCATCCCCACCACCTCACCCGTGCAGTTCGACCCCGACGCCATGCATGCCTCGATCGAGCGCGTGCTCGAGTGCGCCCCGCGTGCGCTGCACCTGACCCATTTCGGCCGCATCGCCGAACCACGCCGCTGCGGCGACGACCTGCACGAGCAGATCGACGCCATGGTCGCGATCGCGCGCCGCCATGCGCAGGCCGGCGATCGCCATGCAGCGATCGCGGCCGAACTCGCGGCGCTGTACCTCGCTCGGGCACGCACGCACGGCTGCGAGGTCGATGCCGCGCGCCTCGCCGCCTTGCTCGACGTCGACATCGAGCTCAATGCGCAGGGACTCGAAGTCTGGCTCGAGCGGGCGCGCTGACGCCCAGCGCAGCACCGCAGCAGCCGATGGCCTGGCGAGTGACAACCACGCCGAAGATCGCCGCGTCGACGCGCATTGCCATCGATCGCGGCCCGCGTCACGGTGTCGCCGCAGCGCGTTCCAGTCCGACCTGCAGCCAGCCGAGGTTGATGCCGATGCGGTTTGCCTCGGGATTGGCCCAGGCGTAGGCCAAGGTCTGGCCGCTGGCATCCTCGATGACGGCCAGCTTGAGCACGGGCACGTTGCCGCCCTGGTAGGCAATCCGCTCGAGTTCGAGCGAATAGCCGCTGGCGCTGCCATCGCGCCAATGCAGCGCGTAGTGCCCGCCTTCGTTCTCGATCTGCAGCGCGCGATCCATGTGCCAATCCTGGCTGTCCGCGGCGGCCTTGGGGCCGCCGCCGTTGAGCGCCGCCCAGCCCGTGAACAGTTGGATGCGGCGCAGGTCCTCACGCGCGTCGCCGCCGCGAGCCTGGTCGGCGTACAGGCGCAGGCGCAGCCACTCGCCATCGTGCGTGATCGCGAGCGGCAACAACGCCATGTCGGTGCCAATGCCCGGCGCCAGCACCGTACACGTGGCAGTGTCGCCCGCGTAGCGGCCGGCGTCGCTGCGCAGCGCACAGGCATCGAGCGCGGCCCACTGCGCCGGATCGAACGCCTTGCCGGTCGCCGGCGCGGCGACGAGTGCGCGATGCGGCACCAGCACGGGCGCCGGCCCGCTGCTGTCCTCTCGCAGCGCCCACAGCGCGCTCATCGGCGGCGTGCCGTCGAGGTCGATGCGCCACAGTGTCCAGCCAGGCTTGCCCGCCGCCTCCAGCGTCACGCGCAGATGCGGTGGCGCAATCGCCTTGCCCTGCCCGCGCGCCTGCCAAACCTGCTCGTGGTTGTCGTACCGGCCGACCACGACGCGTTGGGCTGCGGCAGCCGCATGCGCGGCCGGACGGGGTGCCATGTTCTGGCAGGCCGTGAGTGCCAACGCGAGCACGGCCGCAAATGCGAAGGTCTTCATCGCGCAAGCATAGCAGCGGCGACAAGCGCAGCGATTGCACGATGAACGGCGCGCCGCGCGCGACCGAGGCCACCTATGATGCGACCACCTTGCATGGGGAGCTTGCATGAGTGGGGACATCCAGCGCGCCGACCCGGCGTATCGTCGCCGCACGCTGTTGCTGCTCGCGCTGAGCGCGGTGGCGGCTGGCGTGGGCCTGTACCTCATGCAGCGCTGGCTGTATGCCCAGGCCGTGCTGGCGACACCCGATGCGGCCGCGCACCAACTGCGTGCCTGGATCGGTGCCAGCACGATGCTGGCAGGCGTCTCGCTGCTCGTACTCGGTGCCCATGCCTGGCGGCAGTCGCTGCGCGCGCTGCGCGCCGGTCGTTGGCCGCTGCCGACAGCGCGCGTGATCCGCGACACGCCGGTGCGGCGCGGCGCGGCCATGGTCGCGCTCGTGCGTTGGCTGCGCGTGAGCGCGATGCTGTGCGTCGTGCTGGCGATCGCGGCGATCGCGATCGGCTGGCGTATCCGCAGCCTGCCGTAGCGCGCTACAGACGCGCCAACGCCTGCTCGAGGTCGGCAATGAGCACGGCCGCATCCTCAAGCCCGATCGACAGGCGCACCAGGGCGAGGTTGGTGTCGCCGCCGGGGCGCAGCGGCGTGCCGGGCGGAAACACCGCGCAGACCGGAAAGGCCAGCGACTCGTAACCACCCCACGACACCGTCATGAGAAAGCGCGTGAGCGCATCGCAGAAGCGCTCGACGGCGGCGACTTCGCCGGTGGCAAGCTCGATCGTGAGCAGCCCGCTCGCGCCACGCAACTGCCGCTGGCTGAGCGCAAGCTGCGGATTGGCGCTGGCCTGCGGTGAATGGACCTGCCGCACGCGCGGATGGGCTTCGAGATAGGCCAGCACCTCGCGCGTCGTGCGCGCGATGCGCTCGATGCGCACCTGCAGCGTGCGCAGCCCGCGCAGCAGCAGCCAGGCATCGTGTGGCGAGAGGATCGCGCCGAGCGCCATGTAGGGCCCGCGGAATACCTCGCGCAACAGCGCGCTGCTGCCGCACAAGGCGCCGGCCACCACGTCGCTGTGGCCGTTGAGGTATTTGGTGGCCGAGTGCACGACGAGGTCGATGCCCAAAGCCAGCGGCGACTGGTTGAGCGGCGTCGCGTAGCTGTTGTCGCAGATCGTGCGGATGCCGCGCGCCTGCGCGAGCGCGGCCACGGCGGCGAGATCCTGCTGCTCAAAGGTCAGCGAATTGGGGCTTTCGAGCACGATGAGGCGCGTGCGCTCGCGCAGCGCCGCCTCGAAGTACGCGACCTCGCAGCCGTCGACGAAGCTCACCGCCACGCCGTAGCGGCCGAGCAGGTCGCGCAGCAGCGCACGCGTCCAGCTGTAGGGCTTGGCCACGCAGACCACGTGGTCGCCAGCGACGAGATGGGTCATCACGCCGGCCGCCATCGCCGCCGCGCCGCTGCCGAACATGAGGCAATCCTCGGCGCCTTCCAGCGCCGCGACCTTCCGGCGCAGGATCTCGACCGTCGGATTGTTGCCGCGCGTGTACAGGTGCCGGCCGTACTCGTCGGCAAACGCGTCGCGCATGGCCGCCACGTTCGGGAACGCGAAGATCGACGACTGCACGAGCGGCGGTGCCACCGCACCGAAATACTGCGCGCGGTCCTCGCCGAGGTGATTGAGGATGTAGCTGAGGTCCATGGTGTCTCAATGCGAAGCCAACAGGCCCACGTACAGGAACGGAACCACCGCCACCAGCGCGCACCACAGCATCAGCCAGACGTATCGCGCCTGCCACGGCGTCGCGCCCGTGAAGCAGCGGTACAGCGCGGTGAAGAATACGGCAGCGGGAACCACTTCGTAGAGCAATCCGTGCGGCAGATGCAGCACGAACAATGCAAAAACACCCGCCGCCAACGCGAATACCGGGGCCGTCCACGCCCATCGCGGAATCGCTGGTCCCGGCATCGGCTAACCCATGGTGTCGGCGATGTAGGCGCGCGTCGGACCCGCCAGCGCAGGATCGGCCAGCGCCATCGCCAGCGTTGCCTTGACCAGGCCGAGCTTGTTGCCGCAGTCGAAGCGTGTGCCTTCGAAGCGATAGGCCAGCACCGAGCGTTCACCGAGCAGCGCCTCGATCGCGTCGGTGAGCTGGATCTCGCCGCCTGCGCCAGGTTTGGTGTTTTCCAACAGCTCGAAGATGCGGCCCGGCAACACGTAGCGGCCAACGATCGCGAGATTCGACGGCGCGACCTCGGGTTTGGGCTTCTCGACGACGAGATTGATCTTCGCCGCGCGTTCGGACAAAGGACGCGCATCGACGATGCCGTACTTGTCGGTCTGCTCGCGCGCGACTTCCTCGACGGCGATCACGCCAGCGCCGTTCTCGCGCACGGAAAGGTCGGCCATCTGGCGCAGCGCGCCGGCGCCGCTGCCGTTCCAGATCAGGTCGTCAGGCAGGATCACGCCGAACGGTTCGTCACCGACCACGGGCTTCGCACACAACACCGCGTGGCCAAGCCCCAGCGCCTCGGGCTGGGTCACGAACACGCAGCGCACATGGCGCGGCAGCGTGCCCTGCACCATCGCCAGCAGCTCATTCTTGCCCGACTGGGCGAGCTTGCTCTCGAGTTCGTAGGCCTTGTCGAAGTAGTCGGCGATCGCGTGCTTGTAGCGGTTGGTCACGAACACCAGCGTGTCGGCGCCCGCATCGACGGCTTCGTCGACCGCGTACTGGATCAGCGGCCGGTCGAGCACCGGCAGCATCTCCTTGGCGACCACCTTGGTGGCGGGCAGGAAGCGGGTGCCGAGGCCGGCAACGGGAAACACGACTTTGCGCAAACGATTGGGCATGGCGGCACGGATACTCAGGCGGGTCGCAGGTTGACGACGTTGTCGGTACTGGTCTGGGCGCCCGCGAATTCGGGCAGCAGCTGCTCGACGATGCGGCGCAGGGACACCTCGTCGAACTCGCGCACGGCGATGTCGGCCTGCGCGAGCTGGGCCAGCAGCAGCGGCCAGGCCATGCTGCGCGGCTGGGCGAGGTAGATCTTGGCGTGCGCCGTGTTGACGTACTGTTCCTGCGGGTGGAACAGTTCCTCGAACAGCTTCTCGCCGGGGCGCAGGCCGGTGTAGACGATGGCGATGTCGCGATCGACCTGGCGGCCGGCGAGGCGGATCATCTGCTCGGCGAGATCGCGGATGCGCACTGGCTCGCCCATGTCGAGCGCGAAAATCTCGCCGCCCTGACCGAGCACCGAAGCCTGCAGGATGAGCTGGCAGGCTTCGGGAATGGTCATGAAATAGCGCGTGATCTCGGGGTGGGTGACCGTCACCGGCCCGCCGGTGCGGATCTGCTCGCGGAACAGCGGTACCACCGAGCCGGCCGAATCGAGCACGTTGCCGAAGCGCACGGTCATGAAGCGGGTCTGCGACTGGCGCGCGAGGTTCTGGCAGTACAGCTCCGCCACGCGCTTGCAGGCACCCATGATGCTGGTTGGATTGACGGCCTTGTCGGTCGAGATCAGCACGAACGCCTCGACGCCGCAGCGATCGGCCGTCTGCGCCAGCATCCGCGTGCCGAGCACGTTGTTGCGGAACGCCTCGCGCAGCTGCCCCTGCAGCAGCGGCACCTGCTTGTAGGCGGCGGCATGGAACACGATCTGCGGACGGGCGCTGGCGAACACGTGTTCGCAGGTCGCCGCGTCGCCACAGTCGCCGAGCACCGCGCGCAGCAACAGGTCCGGGTAGTCGCGCCGCAACTGCTGTTCGATCGTGTAGAGGTTGTATTCGGATTGTTCGAGCACGGTCAGCGACTCGACCCCCAGTCGCGCCACCTGGCGGCACAGCTCGGAGCCGATCGAACCGCCGCCGCCGGTGACGAGTACGCGCCGCCCCGACAGGCGGGTGCGGATCGCGGTCCAGTCCAGCTGCACCGGCTCGCGGCCGAGCAGGTCGTCGATCGCCACTTCCTTGAGCTCGTTGAAGGCCGAGCGCCCTGCCACCACCTCTTCCAGCCGCGGCACCGTGCGGAACGGCAAGCCGCTCTCCTCGCACACGTCGACCGCGCGGCGCATCTGCGCCTTGTTGGCTGACGGAATCGCGATCACGACCATCTGCGCCGCGGTCTCGCGTGCGACATGCGGCAGTTGCTCGAGCGAGCCGAGCACGGGCACGCCGTGCACGCGCGCACCGCGCAGGCTGCGGTCGTCATCGAGGAAGCCGACCGGAATGTAGCGCCGCTCACGGCGCAGGTCGCGCACGAGTGCTTCGCCGGCCTTGCCGGCACCGAGCACGAGCACGCGTTCGCTGGCACCACCGCCCAGGTCGAGACGACTGTCCTTCCAGTATCGATACGCCAATCGCGGCACCCCGAGCAGCAGCGCGAGCACGAACGGATAGATCGCCAGCACCGTGCGCGGCACCTGCTCCAGGCGGTTGTAGAGGAACAGCGTGACCGCCACCGCCACCGCGCCGACGATGCAGGCGCGCAGGATGTTCCACATGTCGGGCATGCTGGCGAAACGCCACAGGCCGCGATAGAGCCCGGTCCACCAGAACACCAGCCCCTGCGCGCCGAGCACGAGCCAATTCTGCACGCCCAGCAGCGACACCGGCATCGCGTCGGCTTCGAGCGACCAACGCACCGTGTTGACCGCGGTCCAGGCCAACCAGACCATGAACAGGTCGTGCACCACCACCGCCAGTCGCGGGTGGATGCGCGCGATCGCCTTACGCGGTCGCATCGGCGCCTCCGCTGGCCACGCGGCGCAGGCACCAGCGCTTGCCGACCAGCCACAGGCCGACGCCGAGCGCATAGACGCCCAGCATGACGCCGCTGCCACCGGCATGGGCGCGCGGACGATTGATCCACAGCAAGGCGGGTACCACGATCACGACATTCCAGGCCATGTACAGCGCAGCCACGCGCGCATGGGACAGACCCGTGCGCACCAGCCACTGATAGAGATGCTCGCGATGCGCACTATACCAACGGCGCCCGCGCAGCATGCGGCTGGCGAGCGTACAGCTGGCGTCGACGACGAAGCCTGAACACGCCAGCAGGCCGCTGGCGGCCGCGATGCCCGGCGCGAGACTCAGCAGCAGGACCACGATGCCGATCATGAGGCCCAGTGCGCCACTGCCGACGTCACCGAGGAACACGCTCGCGCGCGGAAAGTTGAACGGAATGAAGCCCACGGTTGCGGCGAGCAAGGTGGCGCTGCCCACGGCACGCGGCATGCTGCCGGCATGCGCGAACGCAAGCGCGGCGACCGCGAACACGAACGCCGCCTGACAGGCAGCCAGGCCATTGATGCCGTCCATGAAGTTGTGCAGGTTGATCGACCACACCAGCCCCACGCCAACCAGCAGCGCCAGCGCCGCGATCACCAGATGCAGCCCATCGCAGTCCATGCCGAGCGGAAACTGGCAGGCGCCGCGCCAGAAGCCGGCGACGAGCGGCGCCAGCCACAGTGCCGCCGCCACGCCGTGCGCGAGCAGGCGCCAGCGCGCCGCAAGGCCCCCGTGGTCGTCGATCCAGCCGACCCCGGCGACCAGCACGAGCGCCGCCACCAAGGCCCAGGCCTCGCTCCGCAGCGGCCACCACAGCGCCGCCGCCAGCACCACCACTAGGACGATGCCGATGCCGCCACCGCGCGGCGTGGCCTGCGCGTGCGAACGGCGCCGTCCCGGCAGGTCGAGCAGGCGACGGCGCCGCGCATAGGCGGTCGCCAGCGCAGTCAACAACGCCGACGCCAGTGCCGTGCCGAGCAGCAGCGCCGCGATCGCCGCGGCGTGCGGACCCGCGGCTTCACTCACTGGCCGCCCCGTGCACCGGCCGTACCGAGCCCCAGGTCTTGCAGCTCGGACACTGCCAGTGGTGCGCCTTGGCGCCGAAGCCGCAGCGGTTGCAGCGGTACAGCGCCTTGCCTTCGACCAGTTGCGCGGTCAGGTCGCGCAGCGTGAGGAAGTTCTCGCGCACCTCGCCCTGCACCGTGCGCAGGTTCATGTCGACCAGCGCCATCAGGGCGCGCAGCGACGGCCGCTGGCGCAGGCTCAGGGTCAGGAACTCGACCGCCTTGGCTTCGCCGCGCGTACTCGCGTACAGGCGCGCCAGTGCCAACACCGGCGTCACGCCGCGATGGCGCTCGGTCATGCGCAGCAGGAACTCCTCGGCGCGCTGCATGTGCTGGGCGCGCGCGTAGCAGTCCAGCAGCGGCGAGAGGATTTCCGGCAGGTAATCGGGATCGAGTTCGGCAACGCGCTCGAAGGCCTCGATGGCGGCATCGAGCTCGTTGTCGGCGCTGTTGAGATGACCGAGGATCATGCACGCCCGCACGCAGTCGCCCTGTACCGCAAAGGCGTCGGCCACATGCGCGCGCGCGCCCTCGCGGTCCCCCTGCCCGCGCGCCTGCTCGGCCAGTTCGCAGTGGAACTGGGCGATCGTGGTCGCCTGCGGCTCGCCAGCGGCCTGCTCCAGTCGCCGCGCGTGCTCGATCGCCTTGTGCCAGTCGCGCTCGTGCTGGTAGATCCCGATCAGGTGCTGCAGTGCCGACGGTGCCAGCGCGTCCATCGCCACGAGGTCCGAGAACAGCGTTTCGGCGCGGTCGAGCAGGCCCGCGCGCATGTAGTCCTCACCGAGCTCGAGCAAGGCGACGGTCTTTTCCTCATCGCTGAGGTTCTGCCGCGCGATGAGGTTCTGGTGCACGCGGATCGCACGATCGACCTCGCCGCGGCGACGGAACAGGTTGCCCAGCGCAAGGTGTGTCTCGACCGTGTCGCGGTTGATCTCGGCGAGCTTGAGGAACACCTCGATCGCCTTGTCCTGCTGTTCGTTGAGCAGGTAGTTGAGGCCGCGGAAATAGCTCGTGGACAGCTCGTTGACGCGCGCGCCCGAGGTGCGTTCGCTGCGCCGCCGCCCGAGCACCCAGCCCGAGAACGCCGCCACCGGCAGCAACAGGAACAGTAACGGCAACACGCCGTTCATGGCTGCCGCTCCGCCGCCTCGATCGCGGGCCTGGCCCGCTCGCGGCCGAACCGTTGGCCGCACCAGGCCAGCGCGCCGCCGAGCAGCCAGCCCAACGCCAGCGCGACCAGCAAGGCCACGCCGAGCGCGCCCTGCCAGTGGGCAAAGCCGAAATCGATGGTCACGGGGCTCGAATTGAGGGCGCCGAACACGGCTCCCGCACCGATGACGAGCAGCAACACGAGCAGCGCGATCAGGCGCATGGGGGTTGGCAAACAGGGACCATGGCCGATGATAGCCGCAGCCAGCGACTTGCGGCACGCGGCGGCGCCTGCCTGCCGGGCCGATCGGGTGGCATCAGTCGGTTGGCGGCTCGCCGTTGACGCGCGTACGCAATTCCTTGCCGGGCTTGAAATGCGGCACGTGCTTGCCCGGCAGCGCGACCGAATCGCCGGTCTTGGGATTGCGGCCCATGCGCGGCGGCCGATAGTGCAGCGAAAAACTGCCGAACCCGCGGATCTCGATGCGTTCGCCGACCGACAACGATTGGCTCATTTGCTCCAGCACGCTCTTGACCGCGAGTTCCACGTCGTTCGGGGCAAGATGCTTCTGGCGCCGCGCCAGCGCTTCGATCAATTCGGATTTGGTCATCGCCATCGAGGCCGTTCCGCAGGTTCCCGGGAATGTGCGCACGCCCGCTGGCGCACGCGAAAAGACGTGGCGCGCCAGCCGGCGCGCCACGTGGTTCCGCATCAGCGGTTGAGCTGCTCCTTGAGCAGCGCACCGAGCTTGGTGGTGCCGCCCGTGGCGCTCTGGTACTCCTCCAGCGTGCTCTGCAGTTCGTCCTCGTCCTTGGCCCGGATCGACAGTTGCAGGCTGCGGCCCTTGCGGTCCATGCCGACGAACTTGGCTTCCACCGCATCGCCGACCTTGAGGTGCTGGGTGGCATCCTCGACGCGCTCCTTGGCGATGTCGTTGGCGCGCAGGTAACCCTCCACGCCGTCGCCGAGGTCGATCGTCGCGCCACGCGCATCGACTTCGCGCACGGTGCCGTTGACGATGCTGCCGCGCGGATGCGCCGCCATGTACTGGCCGAACGGATCCTGCTCGAGCTGCTTGAGACCCAGCGAAATGCGCTCGCGCTCGGGATCGACTGCCAACACCACCGCTTCGATCTCGTCGCCCTTCTTGAAGTTGCGCACGAGGTCTTCACCGGTTGCCTGCCACGAGATGTCGGACAGGTGCACGAGGCCGTCGATGCCACCGTCGAGACCGACGAACACGCCGAAGTCGGTGATCGACTTGATCGTGCCGGCGACCTTGTCGCCCTTCTTGTGGATCGCCGCGAAGGCTTCCCACGGATTGGCGCGGGTCTGCTTCATGCCCAGCGAGATGCGACGGCGCTCTTCGTCGACGTCGAGCACCATGACCTCGACCTCGTCACCGACCTGGACCACCTTGGCCGGATTGACGTTCTTGTTGGTCCAGTCCATTTCCGAGACGTGGACCAGGCCTTCGACGCCGGGCTCCAGCTCGACGAAGCAGCCGTAGTCGGTGACGTTGGAGACCTTGCCGAACAGGCGCGTATTGGCCGAGTAGCGGCGCGCGATGGCGACCCACGGATCCTCGCCGAGCTGCTTGAGGCCGAGCGAGACGCGGTTGCGCTCGCGATCGAACTTGAGCACGCGCACGTCCAGCTCGTCGCCGACATTGACCACCTCGGACGGGTGGCGCACGCGCTTCCACGCCATGTCGGTGATGTGCAGCAGGCCGTCGATGCCACCGAGGTCGACGAACGCGCCGTAATCGGTGAGGTTCTTGACCACGCCCTTGATCACCGCACCCTCGACCAGCTTCTCGAGCAGCTGCTCGCGCTCCTCGGAGTGTTCGCTCTCGACCACCGCGCGACGCGAAACCACCACGTTGTTGCGCTTGCGATCGAGCTTGATGATCTTGAATTCCAGTTCCTTGCCTTCCAGGTAGCTCGGGTCGCGCACCGGGCGCACGTCGACCAGCGAGCCCGGCAGGAATGCGCGGACATCCTTGATGTCGACCGTGAAGCCGCCCTTGACCTTGCCCGAGATGCGGCCGGTGATGGCGGCATTGGCGGTCTGTGCTTCCTCGAGTTCGTCCCACACCAGCGAGCGCTTGGCCTTCTCGCGCGACAGCATCGTCTCGCCGAAGCCGTTCTCGATCGCGTCGAGCGCAACCTTGACGTCATCGCCTACGTGGATTTCGAGCTCACCCTTGTCGTTCCTGAACTGTTCGATCGGGATGATGCCTTCGGACTTCAGGCCCGCGTTGACCACCACCACGTCGGAACGGATCTCGACGATGGTGCCGGTGACGATGGCGCCGGAGCGCAGCTTGGAGAGCGCGGATTGGCTCTGTTCGAACAGTTCGGCAAAACTCTCAGTCATGTTGGATTCCAGTGAATGAAACAGGCGCTCGGCGGCTTGCCGACGCCCACCCATCAACGATGCGGGAAACGCCGCACCGACGCGTTGCCGGCGCCATGCCGGCGTGCCCTTGCGGGCGATACTACGGGTCGCGACCCGGCTGGGCCGCAGCTCAATCAACCGTCGAGCGCAGGCATGGCCGCGCGTGCAATCGCCAGCACGCGCGCCACCACTTCCGCGATGGACAAAGCCGTGGTGTCGATGACGACTGCGTCGCGAGCTGGCTTGAGCGGCGCCACCTTGCGGGTCGCGTCACGCTCGTCGCGTGCCTCGATCTCCCGCAAAAGGGTAGCGAGAGTAACAGACAAACCCTTTTCCTTCAACTGTTTATACCGCCTTTTCGCGCGCTCCTCGGCGCTGGCGGTCAGGAACACCTTGCACGGCGCATCGCTGAACACCACGGTGCCCATGTCGCGGCCGTCGGCGACCAGGCCCGGCGCCTTGCGAAACGCGCGCTGGCGCTCGAACAATGCGTTGCGCACGGCCGGGATCGCCGCGATCGCCGAGGCCGCCGCGCCGCAGGTTTCGGTACGGATCTCGTCGGTGGCGTCGAAGCCGTTGACGATGACGCGGGTCTGGCCGCCATCGCGTGCGGCGCGGAACACGATCCTCGCCGCCTGCGCGCAGCGCGTGACCGCGGCCGCGTCGGACAGGTCGACGCCGGCCATGCTGGCCGCATAGCCCACCGCGCGGTAGATCGCGCCCGAATCAAGCAGATGCCAGCCCAGCGTGGTGGCAACGGCGGCGCTGATCGTGCCCTTGCCCGAACCGGACGGACCATCGATCGTGAGCACGGGAACGGATGGCTGACTGCTGCTGGCGGACATGGCGGACGCGGCGCGGGAAAGACGGCAATTCTAGCCGCCATGCCGGCGCCGCGGCAGGCGCTTCAGGCGTCGTGCTGCTGCAGCGCGAATCCGCCGCCATTGGCCAGTTCCAGAAAGCCCGGGAACGAGGTCGCCACGTTGGCGCAGTCCTCGATCCGCAGCGGGGCACGCGCCACGAGGCCAGCCACGGCAAAACTCATCGCGATGCGGTGGTCGGTGCCACTGTCCACCTGCCCGCCGCCGATCGGGCCGCCCTCGATCGTCGCGCCGTCGGGCGCCTCGTCGACGCGCACGCCGAGCCGCGCCAGCCCCTGTGCCATCAGCGCGATGCGATCGGATTCCTTGACGCGCAGCTCGGCTGCACCGCGAATGTGCGTGGTGCCACGCGCGGCGGCGGCGGCAACGAACAGGATCGGGAACTCGTCGATCATGTCGGGCACCAGGTCGACCGGCACCTCGATGCCGTGCAGCGGCGCATGCCGCACTTCGAGATCGGCCACCGGCTCGCCGCCCTGCACGCGCGGCGCATGCTCGCGCACATCGGCGCCCATCAGCCGCAGGACCGCCAACAGGCCGGTGCGGCGCGGATTGAGTCCGACCGCCCGCAGCAACAGGCGCGAACCCGGCACCAGCGTCGCCGCGACGATGAAGAATGCGGCCGAGGAAAAATCGGCCGGCACCACGACCGCGGTGGCGCGCAGGCGATGCCCGCCACGCAACCGCGCACAACCCGGCGCGAACTCGATCGGCCAGCCGAACGCGGCGAGCATGCGCTCGCTGTAGTCGCGTGTCGGGTGCGGCTCGCGCACACAGGTCTCACCCTGCGCATACAGGCCCGCCAGCAGCAGCGCCGACTTGACCTGGGCGCTGGCCACCGGCAATGCGTAGTCGATGCCATGCAGGACCGAGCCGCCATGGATGTGCAGCGGCGGGCACCCGCCCTCGGCGGCGTCGATGCGCGCGCCCATCTGCGCCAGCGGCTCGATCACGCGCTGCATCGGGCGCCGCCGCAGCGAAGCATCGCCGCTCAGCGTGCTGTCGAAGGCCTGACCGGCCAGCAGGCCGGCCAGCAGGCGCATGCCGGTGCCGGCGTTGCCGCAGTCGAGCAGCGTGCCCGCAGGCTGCAGGCCATGCAGGCCCACGCCATGCACGATGCGCTGCGTGGCCGACGGGGTATCGATGCGTACGCCCATGCGGCTGAAGATCGCTGCGGTCGCGCGGGTGTCTTCACCTTCGAGGAAACCGTCGATCTGCGAGCGCCCCTCGGCGAGCGCCGCCAGCATGATCGCCCGGTGCGAAATCGACTTGTCGCCAGGCACATCGAGCTCACCCGCGAGCGGTGCCGCCACCGGCGCGCTGCTCCATGCAATGGGCGCGGCGAGCGCGACGTTGCTCACGGCAGGGCATCCAATGCGGCGAGCAGGCGCTCGTTCTCGTCGCGGCGGCCGATGCTGATGCGCAAGGTTTGCCCCAACCCATAGCCGCCCATCGGCCGCACGATCACACCCTCGCCGAGCAGGTGCCGCTCGAGCGGCGCCGCATCGCGCCCCAGATCGAGCAGCACGAAGTTGGTCTGCGACGGTAGGCAGCGATAGCCGCGCCGGGCGAGTTCGTCGACCAGCCAGCTGCGCGCGGCGCTGTTGTAGCGCCGCACCGCAGCCAGATGCGCCTCGTCGGCGACCGCCGCCGTGGCAGCGGCGAGCGCCAGCGAGTTGACGTTGAACGACTCACGCATGCGCTCGAGCACCGCCACCACGCTGGCGTCGGCGACGACATAGCCCACGCGCGCGCCGGCCAGTCCGTGGGCCTTGGAAAACGTGCGCGCCACGACGAGATTGGGGTACTGCGCCGTGAACGGCAGCGCACCGGCCAGGTCCGGCAGGTCGACGTATTCGTGATAGGCCTCGTCGACCACCACGAGAACCTCACGCGGCACGCGGGCCAGCAAGGCGGCCAGCGCCGCATCGTCGAACCAGGTACCGGTCGGATTGTTCGGGTTGGCCAGGTAGATCAGGCGCGTGTCGGCGCGCACGGCCGCGGCCATCGCCGCGAGGTCATGGCCCAGCGGCGCGCGCGCATCGGTACGCGGCAGCGCGGGCACAGCGATGCCAGCGGCACCGGCCGCCGCGGCCGCAATCGGGTACACGGCGAAGCCGTAGCGGGAATACACCACCGAGTGCGCGGCATCGGCAAAGCACTGCGCCAGCATCATCAGCAGCTCGTGCGAACCATTGCCGAGCGCGATCTGCTGCGCCGTCACCCCGAGCCGGTCGGCCAGCGCCGCCTTGAGCGCGGCGCCGCGCGGGTCGGGATAGCGATACACGTCGTCGAGCGCGGCACGCATTGCGGCCAGTGCGCGCGGGCTGGGCCCGAGTACATTCTCGTTCGAGCCCAGCTCGGCGATGGCGGTGCCCAAGCGTGCGCGCAGTGCCGGCAGGTCGTGGCCCGGATCGTAGGCCCGCAGCGCCGCGCAGGCGGGCGTGGCCAGACGCGCGGCGTCGAACGCGTCGGTCACGGTACCGCGACCGGGTAGGAACCCAGGATCTTGATCTGCGCAGAATGTTCTGCCAGTTCCTCGAGCGCGCCCTTCATGGCCTCGTCCTCGACGTGGCCGGCGAGATCGATGAAGAACCCATACTCCCACTTGGCCTGGTGCGAGGGCCGCGACTCGATGCGGTTCATGCTGATGCCGTGGCGCGCGAACGGACTGAGCACGTTGAACAGCGCACCGGGCTGGTCCTTGATGAACACGAGCACCGAGGTGCGGTCGTGGCCCGACGAGGGGAAGATCTGGCGACCGATGACGAGAAAGCGCGTGGTGTTGTCGGCGTGATCCTCGATCGGCTTCATGATGACCTTCTTGAGGCCATACACGTGGGCGGCCGACTCGCTGCCGATCGAGGCCGCGTCGTCGGCGTTGCGTGCGCGCCGCGCGCCTTCGGCATTGCTCGCCACCGGGATCTTCTCGACCTTGGGCAGGTTCGAGCGCAGCCAGCCGGCGGTCTGCGCGAACGACTGCGGGTGGGCGTAGATGCGCTCGATGTCCTCGACATGGCCCGAGCGCGACAGCAGGTACTGATGCACGCGCAGCTCCACCTCGCCGCAGATCTTGAGGTTGGAGGTCAGGAACATGTCGAGCGTGACCTGGATCGTGCCCTGCCCCGAGTTCTCGACCGGCACCACGCCGAAGTCGGCATTGCCGGCCTCGACCTCGTTGAACACCTCCTCGATGCTCGACATCGGCAGACCCAGCGCCGAGCGCCCGAAATGCTTGTGCACGGCCTGCTGGCTGAACGTACCCTCGGGACCAAGGTAGCCGATCTTGAGCGGCTCCTGCTGCGCCAGGCAGGCCGACATGATCTCGCGGAACAGGTGCACGAGCACCTCGTCGCTGAGCGGACCATCGTTGCGATCCACCACCATGCGCAGCACCTGCGCCTCGCGTTCGGGCCGGTAGTAGTCGACCGCCGCAGCGAGCTTGCCCTTGGCCTTGCCGACCTGGTGCGCGAACTGCGCGCGCTCGGCGATCAACGACTGGATCTGCCGATCGATGCCGTCGATGCGCGCACGCACCGCCACCAGGTCGGGTTTGTCGGGCTTGTCCTGACTCATCGTCCTAGTCCTCGATCACGCGGACCGACAGGATGCCATCGATGCCGGCGATCGCGCTCACCAGCGTGGCGGGAATCTTCGAATCGACGTCGATCAGCGTATAGGCAAGGTCGCCACGCGAGGCATTGAGCATCTGCGCGATGTTGACGCCGGCCTCGCCAAGCACGTGCGACAACTGACCGATCATGTTCGGCCGGTTGCTGTTGGCGATGCAGATGCGGCCATTGCTCGCGCGCGCCATGCGCGCCTCGGGGAAATTGACCGAGTGGCGCACGTTGCCGTGCTCGAGAAAATCGCGCAGCTGGTCGACCACCATCACGGCACAGTTCTCCTCGGCCTCGCCGGTCGAGGCGCCCAGGTGCGGCAACGCGATGACACGCGGATCGGCCAGCAGGTCACTTTCGGGAAAGTCGCTGACGTAGTGGCCGATGCGGTTGTCGGCCAGACCCTGGCGCAGCGCCTGCGCATCGACGATGCCCTCGCGGGCGAAATTGAGCACCACCACGCCACGCCGCGCCAGTTCCAGCGCCTGCATGCCGAACATGCCGCGCGTCTTGTCGTTGAGCGGCAGGTGGAAGGTCAGGTAGTCGCTGGCGGCAAACAGCTCGTTGAGCGTAGCGGCCCGCGCCACCTGCGCCGACAACTGCCAGGCCCCGTCGATCGTCATGTGCGGATCGAAGCCGACCACGCGCATGCCGAGCGCATAGGCGGCATTGGCAACCTTGACCCCGATCGCACCGAGGCCGACCACGCCCAGGGTCTTGCCGGCCAGCTCGCTGCCGACGAAGCGCTTCTTCTCGGCTTCGACCCGTGCATGCAGATCATCACCCGGCGGCAGCTCGTGCACGAACGCCAGCGCCGGCGCGAGGTTGCGCGCGGCCATCAACATGCCGGCGACGACGAGCTCCTTGACCGCGTTGGCGTTGGCGCCGGGGGCGTTGAACACCGGCACCCCGCGCGCCGACAGTGCCGCCACCGGGATGTTGTTGGTCCCGGCGCCAGCCCGCGCCACGGCCTTGACGCTGGCCGGGATCGGCGCACGGTGCATGTCGGCCGACCGCACGAGGATCGCGTCGGGCTCGGCCAGCTCGTTGGCGATGGCGTAGAGCGTGCCCGGCAGGCGATCGAGGCCGTTGCGCGAAATGTTGTTGAGGGTCTGGATCTTGAACATGGGGATGCCGGAACCTGGAATGGGGAATCGGAGCGCGACCGCCGCGGCTCAACCGTGGCGGCGGGCGAAATCGGCCATGAAGTCGACCAGCGCCTGCACGCCGGCCAACGGCATCGCGTTGTAGAGCGAGGCGCGCATGCCGCCGACGAGGCGATGGCCCTTGAGCGCAAGCAGGCCGGCCGCTTCGGCCTGCTTGAGGAAGGCCGCATCGAGCGCCGCGTCGGGCAGCGTGAACGGCACGTTCATCCACGAGCGCGCCGCGGGCTCGACCGGGTTGCGGTAATAGCCCGACGCGTCGATGTAGCCATACAGCAGCTCGGCCTTGGCGCGATTGCGCTGTCCCATCGCGGCTACGCCGCCCTGCGCCTTGATCCACTTGAACACGAGGCCGGCCAGATACCAGCCCCAGGTGTTGGGCGTGTTGAGCATCGAGCCCTGCGCCGCGTGTTCGGCGTAGTTGAAGATCTTGGGAATGTCCTTGGGGCAGCGTTCGAGCAGGTCATCGCGCACGATGAGCACGACCAGGCCGGACGGACCGATGTTCTTCTGCGCACCCGCATAGAGCAGCGCGTAGCGCGACACGTCGAGCGGCCGCGACAGGATCGTCGAGGACACATCGCCGACCAGCGGTACCGCGCCGACCGCGGGAATGTCGTGGAATTCGACGCCGCGAATCGTTTCGTTGGGCGTGATGTGCACGTAGGCCGCCCGCTCGTCGAGCTGCCATTGCGCGCGCGGCGGAATACGGTCGTGGTTGGTGTCGGCCGCGCTCGCCGCGATGCGGACCTGGGTATAGGCGCGCGCTTCCTTGGCGGCCTTCTCGCTCCAGTCGCCGGTCAGGACGTAGTCGGCGCTGCCGCCGCCGGCGAAATTGAGCGGGATCTGGGCAAAATGTTGCGTTGCACCGCCCTGCAGGAACAGAACCTTGTAGCCGGCGGGAATCGCCAGCAGCTCGCGCAGGTCCTGCTCGGCGGCTTCGGCGAGGGCAATGAACTCCTTGCCGCGATGACTGACCTCCATCACCGATGCACGCGCACCACCCCATTCCAGCAGCTCGGCCTGCGCCTGGCGCAGCACCTCCTCGGGCAGCGCGGCAGGGCCGGCGCTGAAGTTGTAGGCACGACTCACGCGAGTTCCTCCGGTTGGGATCGTCACTTTATGGCGCGTTGCAACATCCGCGCAAGAAGCAACTTCCAGGCGGCGGCGCCGGCCGATCGTGCAAGATGACTGCCAGCGGCCCGGTCTGGCAGTGGCGCGGATTGCGGCGCGCGGCCGCTGCGTGCGCCACGCCGCCAGGCCCTGCCCAGCTTCCGGATCTATCGATATGCCGACGCCGACTCGCCTCGCAAGCCACCGCCTGATCGGCCTCGCCGTGGCGCTTGCGGTCGGCATCGCCGCCGCGCTCGGCGTGGGCGGCACGCGCATCATGCACAGCACCGCCGCGGCGCAGGCGCCGTCGCCGACGCCGGGCCAGCCGCTGCCGGTCGAGAGGGTCGCGCCGCCGCTCGATGGCGCCGTGGCCTGGCTCAACTCGGCACCGCTCGGCGGCCAGGCGCTGCGCGGCAAGGTCGTGCTGGTCGACTTCTGGACCTACACCTGCATCAATTGTCTGCGCGCGTTGCCGTACGTGCAGGCTTGGGCCGACAAGTACCGCGCGCAGGGACTGGTCGTGGTCGGCGTCCACACGCCCGAGTTCGAATTCGAGCAGGAGCTGGCCAACGTGCGGCGCGCGGTGACCGCGCTCGGCATCCGCTACCCGGTCGCCGTCGACAGCAAGTACCGGATCTGGCAGGCGTTCGACAATCACTACTGGCCGGCCCATTACTTCATCGACGCGCAGGGGCGCATTCGCCACCACCACTTCGGCGAGGGCAACTATGCACAGTCCGAGCAGGTGATCCGCGACCTGCTGGGCGAAGCCGGACACGCGCCGCCGGCTTCACCCTTCGTGACCGTCTCCGGCAGCGGCGCCCAGTTGGCACCCGACTTGGCCCAGATCGGCTCACCCGAAACCTACCTCGGCTACGCGCGCGCCGAGCGCTTCGCCTCGAGCGGCGGCATGCGTGCCGACCGCAGCTACAGCTACACGGCGCCGAGCGGGCCGGCCTTGAACCGCTGGGGACTGGGCGGACGTTGGCGCGTCGGTGCCGAGCAGGCCACGCTGCTCGACGCGGGTGGCCGCATCGTGTTCCGCTTCCACGCGCGCGATCTCCACCTCGTGCTCGGCCCCGGCGCCGACGACAAACCGGTGCGCTTCATCGTCCGCCTCGACGGCGCCGCGCCAGGCCCCGACCACGGCGTGGACTGCGACGCCGACGGTCGCGGCGCGGTCACGAGCCAGCGCCTGTATCAGCTCATCCGCAGCAGCACGCCGGTGGGCGAGCACACCTTCGAGATCGAGTTCCTCGATCCGCAGGTGCAGGCCTTCGCGTTCACGTTCGGCTGAACCGCTGCGCCGCGCCGATCACGGCGCCGGCATCACAGTCCGCGGTTGATCAGCACGTACAGCGCCAGCGCGATCAGCGCCGCGGCCGCCAGCAGCCAACCGATCGAGTTGCCATCGCGCGCCTGTGCCGTACTGTCCTCGACTGGCGCCGGCGCGGCGGCGGCAGGCGTCTGCATCGGGGCGGCCGCGGCCGCCAGCCCGGGCGCCTCGATGAGGAAATGCTGGCGTGCGAACACCACCTGGTCACCAGCCTGCAGGCGTGCATCGAGCGCGACCACGCCGTTGACGAGCGCGCCCTGCCCAGGGGCCAGGCTGCGCAGCCACAGGCCATCGCCCATGCGTTCGATGACCGCATGACGCGGCGCCACGCGCACATCGTCGATCACGACGTCGGCCGCGGGATCGCTGCCGATGAGCAGGCGCTGCTCGACGCCGATCGCACGGCCGGCACTGGCACCCGACAGGCCACGCAGCGTCACTCGTGGCACCGCTGCGGACACTGCAGTCCCAGCGGCCGGCAGCCGCGTGTCGAGCGCATCGCTGTCGGCCTTGATCGCGACGGCCTCGTGGCCGAGGTGCACGACGTCGCCACGGCGCAGCAGGGCCATTTCGCGCACCGGTCGCGCGTTGACGTGGGTCTTGGCGTTGGGGTCGAGCACCTGCAGCACGAGCCCACGCGCGTCGGCGATGATGCGCGCGTGCCACGGCGACACGTCCTTGCCGTCCAGCAGCACGTCGTTGCCCGCCGCACTGCCAAGGGTGAGGCTGCCGTCGCTCAGGACGATGTCCCGGTGGGCGCCGTTGCCGAAACTGAGACGCATCGCATCCGTTCGAAAGGGGTTGCCGCACTCTAGCACAGCCCCCCCGGCCGCCCCGGCCTCGGGCCGGCGCGGCGGCGGCTGCCGGCCAGCCGCGCCTTGAGGCATCATCCGCACTCCGATCCGACACGAGGCCCACATGGCGGTCATCGACATCAAGCGCGTCCATGGCGGCACCATCAAGTCCACCAAGGCCGCCATCACCCGCGTCGCCACTTCGCTCGGCGCGGAATACGGCGTCAGCCACGACTGGGCCGGCAACACGCTGTACTTCGAACGCAGCGGCATCAGCGGCTCGATCGAGGTGAGCAAGGCCGAATTGCATGTGCATGCCGAACTCGGCTTCCTCATGGGCGCGCTCAAGTACACGATCGAGCGCGAGATCGAACGCCTGCTCGACGAACACCTGGGCTGAGGCATCGTCAGAACCGCTGCGCGCGGCAGTGGCCACCGCAACCTGCTCCGCCCCATCCCTAGGGTGACTGCTCTAGTGGCGGGCGCCAACATGGGCCATCGCGGCATGTGCCGCCACTACCGGAGAACGCGACAATGGCCAAGCCCAAGCTCAAGACTGCCGCCAAGAAGCCCAGCAGCAGCGCCGACAGCCGCCACATCGGCAAGGGCGTGATGGATTCGGCGCAGCAGATCTGGTTGGCCGGACTGGGCGCCTTTGCGAAGGCGCAGCACGAAGGCAGCAAGCTGTTCGAGGCGCTGGTGAAGGAAGGCAGCGCGCTGGAAGCCAAGACGCGCAAGTTCACCCAGGCCAAGGTCGACGAAGCCCGCGGCAATGTCGAGAGCACGCTCGGCCAGGTCCGCGAGCGCAGCCAGGAAACCTGGGACAAGCTCGAGAAAGTGTTCGAGGATCGCGTGTCGCGTTCGCTCAAGCGCCTGGGCATTCCCGGCCATGCCGACATCAAGCGCCTCGAGGCGCGCATCGACGAGCTGGCGCGCGCAAGCGGCAAGCCGGCTGCCAAGGCTGCGGCCAAGCGTCCGGCGCGCAAGCGCAGCGCGGGCTGATCGCGGCGGCCACGGCCACCAGGTTGGATCGACACGAGGAGCGGGCTGCGGCCCGCTCCTTTTTTTATCGGGGATTGCTGGCGGCGATGGTCCCTGCTGCGCAGCGCCCGCTGCCCGTGGCGACTTCGGCCGGCCTGGCCAACCGCAGGCCACGGCGATCACTTCGTTCGGAACCGGCGCCAGCAACCCTCCCTGGTGCGCAGCTCCAGTCGGCATCCTTGCCTCCTCCTCAGTCGCTCGTGGCGACTTCGACCGGTCGGCATCCCTGCCTCCCCAGAACCGGCGCCGGAGGGCGCCGGTTCTACCAGTGCACTCCGCGCATGAGCGAGGCGAACGCGATCTGCTCGCTGGTGGGTGCCGCGGCACCCTTGTCGCCCTTGGCCGCCGCCGAGTCGGGGAACAGCCGGAATGCGGTGTTCATGACGATCTCGTACACGCGCGGCGCCAGCGTGTAGAACACCTGGGCGAAGGTGCCGAGCCGGGTGGCGATGCGCACGGGCCGCTCGATGATCGCCTCGACCACGATGTCGGCCGCTTCCTCGGGTGATAGTGTCGGCACCGATTCGTACATCTGGGTCGGCGCGATCATCGGCGTTTTCACCAGCGGCATGTTGATGGTGGTGAAGTTGACGCCGTTGTCGGAATACTCGGCCTGGGCGCAGCGCGAGAACGCATCGAGCGCGGCCTTGGAAGCGACATAGGCCGAGAAGCGCGGCGAATTGGTCAGCACGCCGATCGACGAGATGTTGATGATGTGGCCGTGATGGCGCTCGCTCATCGTCGGCAGCAAGCCCATGATCAGACGCAGCGCACCGAAATAGTTGAGCTGCATCGTGCGCTCGAAATCGTGGAAGCGGTCGTAGCTGGCGCTGATCGCGCGCCGGATCGAGCGCCCGGCGTTGTTGACGAGGATATCGACGTGACCATGGTCCGCCAGCACGCGCGACACCAATTCGTCACACGATTTCAGGTCGGACAGGTCGGCCACATAGGTATGACAGATGCCGCCGGCGGCTTCGATCTCGGCCTTGGTCTGCGCCAGTTCCTCCTCGCCGCGCGCGCAGATGACGAGCTGCGCCCCGGCAGCGGCCACCTTCGTCGCCACCGCGCGACCGATCCCCGACGAACCACCGGTCACCAGCACCACCTTGCCGCGCACCTTGCCGCCGAGCGAGCGGTCGACGAACAGGTCCGGATCGAGATGGCGCTCCCAGTAGTCCCACAGCTTCCAGGCGTAGTCGTCGAGCCTGGGCAGCACGATCTTCGAGCCCTTGAGCGCGCGCTCGGTCTCGCGGCAATCGAAACGCGTGGGGTAATTGATGAACTGCATGATCGCCGCCGGGATACCCAGATCACGCAGCAGCACCCTGGCCACGCGGCGCACCGGCGGCAGGCTGCCGATCGCCGCGCGGATGCTCGCCGGAATGAAACCGAACATGCGCGCATCGAGCCGCATCGTCATCTGCGGTGCATGTCCCGCGCGCGCGAACAGGTTGAGAACCTCGCCGATCCGGCGTGGCGCCGGGTCGGTCAGGTGGAAGGTGTGGCCATCGAGTGCGGCCTTGTGGGCGATGTGGTCGAGCGCGGCGGCCACCCAGTCGACCGGCACCAGGTTGATGCGCCCGCCCTCGAGCCCGACCGTCGGCATCCACGGCGGCAGGCTCTGGCGCATCTTCTTGATGAGGCGGAAGAAGTAGTAGGGGCCATCGATCTTGTCCATCTCGCCCGTGCGCGAATCGCCGACCACGATGCCGGGGCGATACACGCGCCACGGGCGCTTGCACTGGCTGCGCACCAGGCCTTCCGAATCGTGCTTGGTGCGGAAATACGGATGCTCCAGCTCCTCGGCCTCGTCGAACATGTCCTCGCGGAACACGCCCGAATACAACCCCGCCGCGGCGATCGAGCTGACGTGGTGGAAGCAGCCCACGCGCAGTGCTTCGGCCGCCTCGATGGCGTGGCGCGTGCCCTCGACATTGGCCACGATCTGGCTGTCGGCGTCGGCAGCGAGGTCGTATATCGCGGCAAGGTGGAAGAAATGCCTGATCTTGCCGCCGAGGGCGCGCAACGTCGCCGGCGCGATGCCAAGCCGTGGCTTGGCCAGGTCGCCGACCACCGCGACCAGGCGCTTGCCGTCATCGCCGCACGTTTCGACCAGCGCCTTGAACCGCGGCATCGATTCCTTGCGCACGAGACAGTGGATGGTCCCCTTGCGCGTGAGCAGTTTCTCGATGAGGCGCTTGCCGATGAAACCCGTCGCGCCGGTAACGAAATACGTCATGTGCCACGTCCTCTGCCGATGACTCGCCGCGCAAGCATAGCCTTGCCGGCGCGCCGCTGGCTACGCGAATGGCCGCCGGCGGCGACCCTGTTGTAAGCTGCGCCAATTGCCGCTGCGATGCTACGGAACCACGCCATGGCCGACCTGAAAGCACGATTCGAGAATGCCGCCGCAGCCGTCAAGAAGCTCGACGAACGTCCCGACAACGACACCCTGCTCAAGCTCTACGCGCTGTACAAGCAAGGTGCCGAAGGCGACGTGTCCGGGCCCAAGCCGGGCTTCTTCGATTTCGTCGGCACCGCCAAGTACGAGGCCTGGGCCAAGCTCAAGGGCACCAAGGCCGAGGACGCGCAGCAGAAGTACATCGACCTGGTGAAGAAGCTCGGCGGCTGAACGTCCTTGAAAAAGGCAGTCTCGACGCCAGGCCGCCAGGATCCGCCCACGCCGCGCGCGCGCAAGGGTCGCGGCAGCGCGCCGGACTGGCGAATGAAGGACCCGCCACCCATCGACCTTGCCGCCAGCGCGGCCAACGCGCCCGTAGGCGCCGGGCGGCGTGCCGCGCGACCGACCCGCGAGCGCATCCTCGACACCAGCCTGGCGATGTTCAACGCCCACGGCGAACCCAACGTCACCACCAACCACATCGCCGACGAAACCGGCATCAGCCCCGGCAACCTGTACTACCACTTCCGCAGCAAGGACGACATCGTCGAGCGCCTGTTCGGCGCCTATGAAAATCGCATCGACGACGCCCTGCTGCTGCCGACCGCGCGCAATCCCAACATCGAGGACCTGTGGCTGCAGCTGCACCTGCTGTTCGAGACCATCGGCGACTACCGCTTCCTGCACCGCGATCTGGTCGACATCCTGGCGCGCAACCGGCGCATCCGCACGCGCTTCGCCCGGATCCTCGACCGTGCCACCGTCAGCGCGCGCACCCTGCTGCGCCAATTCGTCGCCGACGGCGTGTTGCGGCTGGCGCCCGCCGAACTGGACGTCCTCGTCGAGAACGCGATGGCACTGGTCACGTTCTGGGTCGGCTACGACAGCGTGCGCAACAACCACTATGACGGCAGCATCGGCGACCCGCGCGCTGCGATGCGCCGCGTCATCGCCCTGCTCGCACCGCACCTGGCACCGACCGAACGCGACCACCTGACGGCACTGGCCACCGCCTACGCCGACTGACGCTGCACCATCACTGCGCCAGCGGGCGCAGCAGTTGCGACACGAACGCACCGAGCACGCGCGGCTCGACCAGCGCCGTCACCACGACGCCGTACAGGGCACCCCACAGATGCGCGCTGTGGTTGATGTTGTCGCTGCGCTGGCGCTCCATGTAGATCGTGTAGCCCAGGTAGAGCACCGCGTACAGGATGGCCGGCATCGGCACCACGAAGACGATGATCTGCGACCATGGCCGCAGCAGGATGTAGGCGAACAGCACCGCGCTGACGGCGCCCGAGGCACCCAGACTGCGATAGCCGCCGTCATTGCGGTGCTCGTACCAGCTCGGCAGCGACGACACCACCAGGCCCGCCACGTAAAACAGCACGAAACCGAGTTCGCCGACCCGCACGCTGTAGAACGCCTCGATCAATGCGCCGAAGAAGTACAGCGTGATCATGTTGAACAGCAGATGCGGCACGTCGGCGTGGATCAGGCCGCAGGTCGCCAGGCGCCAATACTCGCGGCCGCGCGTGATCGCCGGCGACCACAGGATCAGCCGCGAGATGAGCGCCGGGTTGGAGAACCCCATGAACGAGACAACACAGGTAACGGCGATGATCGCCAGCGTTGCGTAGCC
Source organism: Dokdonella sp. (assembly GCF_019634845.1). Lineage (GTDB taxonomy): Bacteria > Pseudomonadota > Gammaproteobacteria > Xanthomonadales > Rhodanobacteraceae > Dokdonella_A. The sequence continues at coordinate 39,776 of NZ_JAHCAQ010000015.1, read as the reverse complement.
TTGAGCCATCATCCGGACCGGACCTCGTGCAGTGGCGGGGCGGTGAACGATATGATGCGCGCCATCGCGGCAACAAGTCTTGCGACGGCCACTGCCCCATGTTGATCCACCACCATCCCGGCCGCAGCGGCGGCGCCAGCGGCGAGATCGGCGCCGTCTGGCTCGATCTCATCGCGCCGACGGTCGACGAGATCCGCCAGGTCGAGCAGGCCTGCGCCGTGACCCTGCCCACGCGCGAGGAACTGGGCAGCCTCGAGTTGTCGAGCCGCATCGACGTCAGCGACGGCGTGCTGCGGCTGGGCGTACCGTATTTCAGCCACAGCGACAGCACCGCACAATCGCCGGTCGGCTTTTTGTTGCTGCCACGGCGCGTGATCACGATCCGCTATGCGGTATCGCCAGCCTTCGAACTCGCCGCAGCGCGCGTCAGCGCGGCGCCGTCGCTGACCGCCGCCGAAGCGCTGCTCACGATCATCGAGGCCATCGTCGCCACCAACGCTGACCGGCTCGAACACGTTTCGGCCGAAACCGGCCAGCTCTCGCTGCGCATCTTCGGCACGGCGCGCGAGCGCGGCGACACCCTGCGCCAGGCGCTGGCCGAACTGGGTCACCTCGAAGCGCGCCTCACGCGCATGCGCCAATCGGCCACGGGACTGCAGCGACTGATGCTGTTCCTGCGCGATTGCCACGGCCACGGCATGGATCGTCCCCTGCACCAGCGCGCCGATGCGATCGGCAAGGATCTGGAAGTTCTGGCCGAATTCGACAGCCAACTGACCGACAAGCTGCAGTTCCTGCTCGACGCCGTGCTCGGCTTCATCAACATCGAGCAGAACGATGTGATCAAGATCCTCACCATCGCCTCGGTGGTATCGATCCCGCCGATGGTGCTGGCCGGCATCTGGGGCATGAACTTCCACAACATGCCCGAACTGCAGTGGCCGTATGGCTATGCGATCGCGCTGGGCGTGATCACGCTCAGCGCCGTACTGCCGCTGGCATGGCTGCGGCGGCGCGGCTGGGTCTGACCTCAGGCACGGCCGAGCAGCCGCTCGACCCAGGCTGCGTAGGCCTGGATGAACCTGGCGGCAAACTCGCGCGTGCCGGCATTGCTCAACTCGCCCTGGGCGTCGAACAGACTACCCGCCCCACCGATGTAGGCCTCGGGTTGCTGCAACACGGGCATGTCGACGAACACCAACGACTGACGCAGGTGATGGTTGGCGCCAAAACCTGCGATCGCACCGATCGACACGCTGGCCACCGCGGCCGGCTTGCCGGCCCACACGCTGTGACCGTAGGGACGCGAACCGACATCAATCGCGTTCTTGAGCACGGCGGGTACCGAACGGTTGTATTCGGGCGTCACGAACAGCACGCCCTGCGCCGCGCGCATGCGCTCGCGGAACGCGGTCCAGGCCGGCGGCACCACCGCACCGGCCTCATCGAGATCCTGGTTGTACAGCGGCAAGGCACCGATCTCGACGATCTGCATGCGCAGGCTGGCGGGCGCCAGATCGATCAGCACGCGCGCAAACTTGCGGTTGAACGATTCCTTGCGCAGGCTGCCAACGATGACGGCGATGTCATGGGCCATGACGCAATCCTCCACTGCAGGGATCGACGCCAGAGGATGCCACGCCAGCGCCGACCGCGGTCGGCCGGCGCGCATGGGGCGGTCACGGGTTGGCAGCGATTCAGCCGCGCTGCGCGGCCAATAAAAAACCCCGGGTGTCGCCACCCGGGGTTTGGTCATTCGCTGAACGATGCTCGATCAGACGACCTGCACCTGATCAGCCTGCATGCCCTTCTGGCCCTGGACGGCGATGAAGGTCACGCGCTGGCCTTCCTGCAACGACTTGAAGCCGGTGCCCTGGATGGCGCGAAAGTGCACGAACAGGTCGGGGCCGCTCTCGGGCGTGATGAAGCCGAAGCCCTTCGCATCGTTGAACCACTTGACCGTGCCGCTTTGACGATTGGACATCTTTGCAAAACTCCTGGAAACACAATGGAATCGCGATCACGGAAATGCCCGTGTCGAGACTGGGTTGCCGGGAGCAAGCGAGGCGAAACGATGAAGCGGATCGTCAGATCGACTGCATCAAGGTCACGATTCACGGTGACCCTGGCGAACACAGTGCGCGCGACTATACCGGTATCAAGACAGAAAAGCTAACTTTTCGTTGAGTCGCCGCCAATGCCCACCGACCGGCCGCGCAGGGCCTGCCCGGCGCGATGCTCAGGCCGACTTCTTGGGGGCTGCCTTCTTGGCCGGAGCGGCCTTCTTGACCGGAGCGGCCTTCTTGGCGGCCGGCTTGCCGGCCACGGCTGCCGCGCTGCCCTTCCTGCCCGCGTGCGGGCGTGCATTGCCGTAACTGCAGATGGAAATCTTGCCCTTGCGTGTCTTGCGATCGCCCTTGCCCATGGTGGCTCCTGATCCGGTTCGATAAACGGGCGCGCAGGATAGCAGCCTGCGGCGCCTGCGCAACCGCCGCGGCCGTGGCAGCGCGACCCCGGGCGGCAGACTGCGTCGCCACTCAGGCGTGATCATGGCCACAACGGGCCGGCGGGCACGGCTCGGACTCGAGCTGGATCGTGGCATGCGCGATGCCGAACTCGCGACGCAGCACGGCGCGCACCGCGTCGAGCGCGGCATCGGCTGACTCGCCTGCCCGCACACGGGCATGCAGCGTGGCGACGCTGCTGCCGCCGGCGAGCTGCCACACATGGACGTGGTGTACGTCGCACACCGGAGCGGCAGCGCGCTCGAGCGCCGCGACCACGCGTTCCTCGTCGACTCCCGACGGTGCACCCTCGAGCAGGATGTGGGCGCTGCGCGCGACCAGCCGCCATGCGCTGCGCACCAGCAGCAGCGCCACCAGCACCGAGATCAGCGGATCGGCCCACAGCCAGCCGAACCAGCCGATCACGAGTGCCGCCGCGACCGCACCGAGCGAACCGAGCAGATCGCCCAGCACATGCAGACGCGCACTGGCCGTATTGAGATCGTCCTCGTCATGCGCGTGCAGCATGCGCAGCACGAGTGCGTTGACGACCAGGCCAGCGAGCGCCACCGCCAGCATGACGCCACTGAGGATCGGTGCCGGCGTGAACAGCCGCGCCGCCGCCTCGACCACGATCCAGCTGACCAACACGAACTGGGCCAGTGCATTGGTATAGCCCACCAGCACCTCGACGCGGGCGTAACCATAACTGCGCCGCGCGTCGGCGGCGCGTCGCGCCATGCGCGCCCCGAGCCAGGCGAACAGCAGCGCGAACGCATCGACCAGCATGTGGCCGGCGTCGGCCAGCAGCGCCAGCGACCCCGCCACGTAACCGCCGACCGCTTCGGCCAGCAACGTGACCAGGGTCAGCGCAAAGGCAACGAACAGCTTGCGCTCGCGACCCGCGCCGGCGGCCCGTGCATGGTGGTCGTGATCGTGATCGTGATCGTGATCGTGATCGTGATCGTGATCGTGATCGTGGGCGTGATCGTGATCGTGGGCGTGATCGTGGGAATGCGCCATGGTCGGAACTGCATCGCCTGCGGCAACCGCGCGGCGATGCTAGGCAAGCGCGATGCGGTTACACAATCACGCCACGTCGGGGACGCGGCAAGCGGGCCTGACGCAGCCGCGCGCCAGACGCAGGTTGACCACATGGGCGCCGGCCACCAGCACGCCGCCAACGGCCACCAGCATGCTGTGCAGGGCGGAACCGTGCGCAAACGCGCTGAACGCACCGGCCAACAGCAGCGCGATGCCGGGCAGCAGCAGCCACAGCGCGAGCAGGCGGCGATGGCGGCGAAAACCGTAGGCCACCATCAGCGTGGCCAGCACACTCGCGAAGGCAATGAACATCGCCTCATAACGATGATCGGCGAGGAAGCTCAGGCCCAACACCGGCAGCGCGCCGAGAACGAGCGGCAGCAGCGCGCAATGCACCGCGCACACCAGCGAAGCGACTGCGCCAAAGCGGTCGGCGCGGCCATGCCAGTGCGCCGCATCGCCCGCACTCGTGCGCAGATCGCGCAGCGCAGACGGCGCGGCCACCAGTGATGACTCCCGGCACATCGACTCGATCATGGCTGTTATCTTATAACATCACGCACGGTCATTTCGAGCCCTGCCATGCCCACCCGCCTGTCGCCCCTGCCCCTGCTCCTGCTGCTCACCGCCGGCTGCGCCGCTGCGCAGTCCGCCGCACCGCCACCAACCGACGCGGATACCGAACACAGCGGCAGCCTGCCGGCGGTGGACCGCCGCGCACAGACCGAGCTGTCGGTGGTGACCGTGCGCGGCGCCGCGCCATCGCGCGACGCCGTCCGCAATGTCACGCCCGCCAGCGTCCTGAGCGGCACCGACCTCGACGAGGCGCGCGCCAGCACGCTCGGCCAGACCGTGGCCAACCTGCCCGGCGTGCAAACCACGGCCTTCGGACAAGCCGCCGGGCGCCCCGTCATACGCGGTCTCGACGGCCCGCGCGTGGCCGTGCTCAGCGATGGCCTCGGCGCCGGCGATGTCTCCGCGATCAGCCAGGACCATGCCGTCGGCATCGAGCCATTCCTCGCCGACCGCATCGAGGTGCTCAAGGGGCCAGCCACGCTGCTGTACGGTTCCGGTGCGATCGGCGGCGTGGTCAACGTGAGCGATGGCCGCATCGCGCAGCAGGCGCCCGACGCTGGATTCAGCGGACGCGTGCAGGCCGGCTACGACAGTGTTTCACGCGGCCAGACCGAGCTGTTTCGCGTCGATGCCGGCAGCGCCGGTTTCGTGCTGCACGCCGACGGCATGAACCGCCGCGACGGCGACTACGCCATTCCCGGCGGCCGCCTGCCCAACAGCCATGTCGACACCAACGCCGGCGCGCTCGGCGGCTCGTGGCTCGGCGCCTGGGGCTATGCCGGCTTGTCGGTGTCGCGCTACCTCGACAGCTACGGCAACCCAGCCGAACCGGGCGACGCCGCCCATGGCGTGGCCGCCGTCCACCTGCAGTTGCAGCAGACGCGCTACGACCTCAAGGGCGCGCTCAACGCGCCGCTGCCCGGCATCGACCGCATCGAATACGCGTTGGGCCGCACCGACTACCACCACACCGAGTACGAGGGCGACGCGCCCGCGACACGGTTCAGCAACCTCAGCGACGAGGCCCGTGTGCTGTTCATGCCCACGCCGCTGGCGGGCTGGCAGGGCAGCATTGGCGTGCAGGCGCTGCAGCGTGACTTTGCCGCGCTCGGCGAAGAAACCTTCGTGCCGCCCACGACCACGCGCGGCCTGGGCCTGTTCGCGGTCGCCAGTCACGCCTTCGCTGCGCTGGACCTGGAACTGGGCGCCCGCCTCGACCACCGCAGCAGCCGTCCGCGCGACTCGACGCGACGCAGCTTCGCACCTCACAGTCTGTCGGCAGGTCTCACCTGGCGCATCGACGACGCCTGGCACCTCACGCTCAACCTCGACCGTGCGCAGCGCGCGCCGGCCGAGGAGGAACTGTTTGCGCACGGCCCACACGCGGCATCGGCGACGTTCGAGATCGGCAATGCGCTGCTCGGCGAGGAAACCGCCAACCAGGCCGAGCTCGGCCTGCATTTCCACGGCCAGCTCGTCGATGCCAAGCTGGCGATCTGGACCAACCGCTATGCCGATTTCATCTATCTCGCCGACACCGGCCTGATCGAGGACGGCCTGCCGGTACGCCACTGGTCGCAGCGCGATGCGCTGCTGCGCGGCGGCGAGGCCGAAGCGACGTTCCACCTCGCCGCCACCGCGGTCGGTCACTACGACCTGCGCCTGTGGGGTGACACCGTGCGTGCCACGCTGGCCGCGCACGGCGGCAACGTGCCGCGCATCCCGGCCGCGCGCGCAGGCGGCGAGCTCAAGTGGCACAACGACGACTGGCGCGCGAGTCTGGGCGTGACGCGCTATTTCGCCCACGACGACGTCGCTGCCATGGAAACGCGCACGGCCGGCTTCACCCTGGTGGGCGCGCATCTGGCCTGGGCCTTCGCGAGCACGCCGCGCACGAGCTGGGAAGCGTTTGTCGATGCCGACAACCTCGCCAACCAGACCGCGCGCCTGTCGACCTCGCTGATCAAGGACAGCGTGCCACTGCCCGGGCGCAGCCTGACGCTGGGTCTGCGCGGCCTGTTCTGAGCGCAGCGCGAACCGCTCGCGACGCTCACGAGGTGCGCGCCGCGGCGGCACAGGCGGCGCACACGCCATGCACCTCGAGCGTCTGCGCGCGTGGCACGAAGCCGCGCTCGCGCGCCTGGCCGCCAAGCAGGGTGGCAACCCGTTCGTCGCACAACTCGACCGCGCTCGCGCACACGTCGCAGATGAGAAACGGCACCTGATGCGCCTCGTCGGGATGGTGGCAGCCGACGAAGGCATTGATCGACTCGAGCTTGTGGATGAAACCGTGTTCGAGCAGGAAGTCGAGCGCACGGTACACGGTCGGCGGCGCCGCACTGCCCTGCTCGCCGCGCAACCGGTCGAGCAGATCGTAGGCCTTGACCGGTTTGGCCTCGGCGGCGACGAGCTCGAGCACGCGCAGCCGCAGCGGCGTCAGACGCAGGCCGCGCGTCGCGCAGGCCGCCTCGACCGCGGCCACGAACGCGCCTGCATCGTGGCGATGCAGGTGGGCGTCATGCGCTGGATGGACGGTCGTGGACATGGCAGTGCGCAGCGGAGATGCCGTCATGCTAACGCGATGCCCGACGTGCCGATACCGCCACGGGGCGAGGCCGCGTCAACGCCACTCGTTGCTGCGCGTCGAATCGCGCAGGCGCGAGCGCGACGAGCGTGCCGCCGCGACGGCCAGATCCACGCCGCAATGCCGACAGCGCTTGCGTCCGGGCGGATTGAGCCGGGCGCATTCGGGACAGGGTCTGTCCGCGGCGGCCGACAGCAGCACCACGATCCAGCCGAGCGGACCCAGCGCGGCGCCCCACACCAGGCCCCACAGCCAGCGCCCCTTGGCCAGGCCCAGCAACGCGCCGATCGCGGCGCAGGCCGCGGTGAGACCGAGCGCCCACAACCACAGCGACGGCGACAGCAGCGTGCGCGTGCAGGCATCGAGCAGCGCCTGCACCGCATCCAGATCGCTCTGGTCGAGGTTGCGCAATGCATCGAGGCTGCATTCGAGCGCCACCGGCCGCTCCGCTAGTCGACCTTGGCCAGCGCCGCGTCGATGCGGCGCAAGGCCTCGTCACGCCCGGCCAGATACACGGTCTGGTCGATCGAAGGCGACACCTGGGTGCCCGTGATCGCCACCCGCAGCGGCTGCGCGATTTTGCCCATGCCCTCGCCGATCGCCGCGGCGGCCGCCTCGATCGCGGCGTGGATCGCCTCGACGCGCCACGCGGCCAGCGCGTCGAGCTGCGCATGCACGGCCTGCAGCGCCGCGCGTGCGGTCGGCGTCCGCAGGTGCTTGGCGACCGCCGCCGCGTCATAGTCGGTGAGCGGCGCATACCAGACGCGGGCCTTGGCGGCCATCTCGACCAGGGTGTGCGCGCGATCGCGCAGCGCGACGACCACATCGGCCAGCGCCGGCCCACTGCGCACGTCGATGCCCTGCGCATCCATGTGCCAGCGCAGGTGCGCGGCGACCTCGTCCGGCGGATCGCTCTTGAGGTACTGCTGGTTGAGCCACTTGAGCTTGTCGAGATCGAAGCGCGAGGCCGACTTGTTGACGTCGGCGATGTCGAACAGCTCGATCATCTGCGCGATCGAGAAGATCTCCTGATCGCCGTGCGACCAGCCCAGCCGCACGAGGTAGTTGAGCAGCGCATGCGGCAGGAAGCCGTCATCGCGGTACTGCATCACGCCGACCGCGCCGTGGCGCTTGCTGAGCTTCTGCCCATCGGGACCAAGGATCATCGGCAGGTGGGCGAACCGCGGCACGCTGGCACCGAGCGCGTGGTAGATGTTGACCTGGCGCGGCGTGTTGTTGACGTGGTCGTCACCGCGGATGACCTCGGTGATCGCCATGTCGATGTCGTCGACGACGACGGCGAAGTTGTAGGTCGGATAGCCGTCCGAGCGGATCAGCACGAGATCGTCGAGCTCGGCATTGCTCCACTCCACGCGCCCCTTGACCTGGTCGTCGAACACCACGCTGCCGGCGGTCGGGTTCTTGAACCGCAGCACGCGATTGGGATCGTCGCGATACGGCAGGTTGGCGTCGCGCGCGCGGCCGTCGTAGCGCGGCTTGTCGCCTTTGGCCATCGCCGCCGCGCGCATCGCCTCGATCTCTTCCTTCGATTCGTAGGCGTAGTACGCCTTGCCGGCCTTGAGCAGGTCTTCGGCGACGGCCTTGTAGCGGTCCATGCGCAGGGTCTGGTAGTACGGACCCTCGTCGTGCGCCAGCCCGAGCCAGCTCATGCCGTCGAGGATCGCCTGCACCGCCGCATCGGTCGAGCGCTCGCGGTCGGTGTCCTCGATGCGCAGCACGAATTCGCCGCCGCGATGACGCGCCTCCAGCCAGCAGTACAGCGCGGTGCGCGCGCCGCCGATGTGCAGGTAACCGGTGGGACTGGGGGCAAAACGGGTACGGACGCTCATGCGCTGGCTTCGTGCGGGGAAGGCGCACAGTTTAATCGAAGGCCGCTGCGCGACGCGCAGCGCCGCAGCGACCATCGGTGCCCGGCGCCGCAGCGCTGGCCGGCGTGGCCGCGCTGCGGCGCCGGGCGGCGCAAACTCAATCGAAGCCGTCGGCGAAGATCGCGTCGCTGAACCACAGCCGGCTCACGACCTGCCCGCGCGAAGCATTGCCGGCGCCGTCGGCGGTCGTGCCGAGCGCGCGCAGGTAGAACGGCGCGCCGTGCACATCACCGCTGGTGGTGGCGCGCCAGCCGCCGGCGATGCGCATCATCGTCGCCACCGTGGCGAAGTTGGTGCCGTCGCTGGAGCGCTGCAGGAGTGGCGCCTGCACGAGTTCGGCACCGGCACCGCCACGCGTCCAGCTCATCGTCACGTTGCCGCTGCCGGCTTGCCCGGCAAGGCGGTTCATCGCGTATTGCGCACTGTTGATGCGCGCCATGCCGGCGCGCGCCTGGCCGTTGGCGAGCGTGAAGTTGCCGTTGACGATGATGCGGCCATCGGCCTGGGCGGCGATGCCGTAGATGTAGCCGTTCGGATTGCCGGCATCGAAGCTGAACTGCAGGTCGGCGAACGCCGCATCGAGCGCGCCGTTCGCGCCGAGGCGCGCGAGAGCGTGGCGCGGCTGGCCGCCGACCTGCTCGAAGGTGCCGCCGATCAGCACTCTTCCGTCCGGCTGCAACATGATGCTGTTGATGTCCTCATCCACCGCGGCAGCGACGAACGTCGGGTCGTAGCTGCCATCGGCGTGGAGGCGGACGACGGGCTGCGCAGGCGCAGCGCTGACGTACACCGAATCGTCCGGCGCAACCCGCAGCACCAGTGCCACGAGTGGAACATCGTCCGGCACGCTCGGGAAGGAGGGATCGAACGCGCCGCTGCCCGAATAGCGCGCCAGGTTGAAATGGGCAATGCCACCAGCCTGCGAAAAGTAGCCGCCGACCAGCACGTGGCCGTCGGATTGCAGCGCGACCGCGCGCACCGGCAGGCAGCACAGCTGCGGATCGGCAAATCCGCTGTCGAAGCTGCCGTTGGCGGCAAACCGCGCGAGGTAGTTGCGTGCGGTCGCGCCGACATGGTCGAAATCGCCGCCGGCCAGCACCTTGCCGTCGGGCTGCACCGCGAGCGCCCAGACGGTGTCGTTGAGTCCGGTATCGGCGAAGCTCGTGTCGAGCGTGCCGTTGGCGTTGAGCCGTGCAAGGGAGTGCCGTACGGCGCCACCGACGTGGGTGAAACTTCCGCCTATCAGCAGCTTGCCATCGGCCTGCACGGCGACCGCCTTGACCTCGCTGTCGACGTTCGGATCGACGAATGTGGCATCCACCGAGCCGTCGACGTTCAGGCGTGCGACGCGCGTGTAGCTGGCTGCCCCCACCGCCAGGAAACCGCCGACGATGACGAGCTTGCCGTCGGCCTGCATCGCCAGCGAGGTCGGCGGACTCAGTGGATGCGGATCGTAGGAATCAAGCGTTTGTGCTCCTGCGCGCGGCACCAAGGTGGCGACGAGCAAGGGCAACAACCAGACGCGGATGCATCGCATGGAAATCTCCTTTCAGGGTTTGGAGGGAGTTGCATCGCCGCCAATCACGACGAAGCTGCCGCTCCAGCCGGCGTCCTCGTCGGAGGAGCGGAGGTAGTGGCGCTGCGATCCGGCGTAGCGGCGCTCGCCGGGACGGATTTCGATGGTCACCTCACCGCCGTCGCGCGCGCCAAGCGCACCCGCATGCACGGCGGCGGCGCAGATCGACGAGGCGTCGGTGTAGGGGCCGCTGCCGACGACGCGGCTCGGCTGCGGCTTGCCCGGCGGGCAATGGAACGTGTAGCGCTCACCGTTCATGCCGCGCAGGTCGAGATCGAGCGGACTGGTGCGCCAGTCGAGTTCGGGCGGCGCGGCCGATGCAGGCACCGCCGCATGCGTCGGCACAGTCGCGAACAGGAGGCTGCCAGCCAGCACGCAGGCCAGCCCAAGTCTCTCGGGAGGCGGCATCGTTGCGTTCATCGCAAGCTCCATCGGCACGCGGCAGTACCAAGGCACTGCCGCCTGCGCTCTCAATCGAAGCCGTTGGCGAAGATGCGGTCGCTGATGACGACGTTGCCGTCGATCACCGCGCCGAGAAACCACGCGTACAGATTCGGCGCGAGCGAGATCAGCACCGAACGCTCGCCGACAAAGACGATGCGGCCGTGCAAGGGGTCGAACGCGACCGCGTTCGCCCACTCGCGCTGCGCCTGCGCGATGCCGGCGACGCCGGTCGTGTCGAGCGATGCAAACAAGGTCCCGGAATGATCGGCCGCGAACGAACCGTCGACGCTGTAGTCAGCGTTGAAGCGGCGCACGACGCCATCCGACGGGGCATGCGCTTGGTCGCCGTTGGCGCCAATACCGGCGTAGCCGACGGCGACGAGTTTGCCGACGTTGTCCCAGGTCAAGCCGAAGATCGAGTTGTACGCGCCGTTCTCATTGAGATCAGCAAAGAAGGCGAAGGCGTCATGACGCGCCACCGTGCCGGCAGCGTCGACATCGGCGAGCGCGTAGTAGCTGGCGAGCCCGGTGCCGGACGTCGGCACGAAGTAGCGCTCGCCGCCAACGACCACTCCGGTCGGGCCAAACAACCCGCCAGCGCGCGGACGCTGCGTCGCCGTACGGCAGATCGTGTCGGTATCGGACGCGCCGACCGGAAAGTCGACATTGACGAAGCCATTGCCGTTGAAGTTCGTGTCAAGCGAGAACGCGCCTCCGTCGGTGCGCCGGAACGCGACGATGCCGCAGGAATGATGCGCAAGCCCGCTCGCATAGCCGGGTTCGTCGACGACACCGGTGATGTACACCTCGTCGTATGAATGGAACTGGCCGATCGTTCCCGACGACCACGATTCGAGCACGGCGGCGTTGGCGCCATCGTTGCGGTCGCTGCCGGCGGTGTCGAAGGGGAGCCACGCCTCGTCCTTGATCTGTCCGCCCGAGCTCAGCGTGGCGAGATAGAAGTCGGTATCGGAGAAATGCCCCTGAATCGCCGAGCCGCCGACGAGAATGTCGCCGTTGCCGGCGACGAGCACCGCATTGGCGTCGTAGCCAAAGTTGTAGGCGAAGCCGCCATTGACGAACGAGCCGTCAGAGGTGCCATCGGCATTGAGGCGGGCGACCATGATCGTCGGCGTCGTCACACCATTGGCATAGGCGAGCTGACCGGCGTAGACGATCTTGCCGTCGGGCTGCACGGCGATCGACTTGGCGTAGCAATCGAGTCTCGGATTGCTGCCGCTCGCGTGCCAGTTTGTCACCACCGCGCCGCCCATGTTGCCGAAGGCGGTGTCGACGCTGCCGTCGGCGAAATAGCGGCGCACGATGCAGGCGTTCTGGTCGGTGCCGTTGTAGGTGTTCCAGCCGAAGCCGGCGACGAGCACCTTGCCGTCGGCCTGAACGGCGGTCGCCGTCGCGGTCATGTCGCCTTGGTACGTGCCTGTACCGCCGAGTGCCCAGGTATCCTCGAACAATCCTGCAATGCCCTTCTGGTCACTGTTGCGGGGCGCCCACGACGCGTCCCAGGTGCCGTCGGCCGCGTGCAGCACCGAGGCGGCGAGCAAGGCCGCGAGCCCGACTGCGCCGATTGCGCTTGAAGTGCGGTGAAACATGGCGAACGTCCTCCGTTGTTGGCGCCTTGGGGGTTGGCGCGGGCGTCGGCCGCGGGCGCGCATGCGCCGGTGTGCCGATCGGCGCATGCTTGCGGGCCGCCGGATCGTTCGTCTTGGGCGGCTGTCTGGTATTTTTCTGGCAGATTTCCTGCTGTGGCCAAGCTCTTGTCCGAACAAGAAAAACCCCTGTTCCGCTTCGGCCCGTTCGAGCTCGACCCGGAAGAGCGGCGGTTGTCCGCCAGCGGCCAGCCGATCGCCTTGACGCCGAAGGTGTTCGACACGCTCGTGCTGCTCGTCGAACGCGCCGGCCGCGTCGTCGGCAAGGACGAGCTGATGCAAGTGCTGTGGCCGCGCGGCTTCGTCGACGAGTCGAACCTGACCAAGCACATCTGGCTGATCCGCAAGGCGCTCGACGAGGGCGACGGCGACACCCACATCGAAACGGTGCCCAAGCATGGCTATCGCTTCAGCGCCGCGGTCGAGCGCGTGGCGCGCGACAACCTCGACCGGCCCGCCGCGCCAGTCGCGCCTGCGGCCGCTATCGTCGCCCGCCCTTCCGACCAGGCGGTTGCCACCGCGGCCGCCGATGCGCTTGCCCCGGCGCTGCCGTCCGGCGCCACCACGACGTCGGCCGACGCCGCCCAGGCAGCCGATGCTGCGCCGCCGCGTCCGCCACGGCGCCGGCTGGGCTGGATCGCCGCCAGCGCCGGTGCGCTTGTCGCGATCGTCGCGGCAATGCAATGGCTGCCACGTTCGCCGGCACCGCGCGACGTCGCCGCCGACGGCGGTGTCGTCATCGTCGATTTCCGCAACCTCTCGCAGAACGTGCGCGACGGCTGGCTCGCTCCAGCGCTGACGCAGATGCTCGCGACCGAACTGGCTGGCGACAGCGCCGCGCATGCGCTACCCGACGAACTCGTGCGTCCCGCCTTCGCCAACCTGCCCGCGCTCGCGGCGGGCGGCTACGCGACGCGCAGCCTCGACCGCTTGCGCGAGCGCGTCGGTGCCGACTACGTCCTCAGCGGCAGCTATCTCGTTTCCGGCGATGCGACACGACCCGATCTGCGCATGGACATCACGCTGCAGGACACCCGCGACGGGCACGTCGTCGCTGCGCTGGCCCGCTCGGCGCCGCTGGCCGAACTGCCGGCATTGGTGGCACAGGCCGGCAAGGAACTGCGCGCACACCTCGGCGCAGTCGGCCCGGACCGCGACGAGCTCGACCGCATCGCCGCCGCGCAGCCGCCCAGCGCCGACGTCGCCCGGCGCATCGGACTTGCGCTCGACGCGATGCGACGCAACGACGCCGCGCGCGCCCGCGACGAACTGCTCGATGCGATCGCGCAGGCGCCCGACTACGCCCCAAGCTACAGCCACCTCGCACGAGCCTGGTCGGCGCTCGGCTATCAGGCGAAGGCGCTGGCCGCCGCGCAGCAGGCCGCCGCGCACGCGGGTGGCCTGCCCGAGGAGCAACGCCTGCAAATCGACGCGCAGGTCCAGCTCGCAACGCACGAGTGGGACAAGGCCATCGCCACCTTGCGCGCACTGACCGCGCTGCGGCCCCGCAATGCCGAATACCGCTATCAGCTCGTCACCACGCTGATCCAGGCCGGCAAGGCGGAAACCGCGCAGGGCGAACTGGCGACGTGGGCAGCCGCGCGAGGGGCGAAACCCGATGCACGCATGGAACTCGCGCTGGCGCAGGTCGCCTCCGCACGCGAGGACGATGCCCAAACCGCGGCGCACGCCCAGCGCGCGCTCGACCTGGCGCGCAGCCTCGAACTGCCGGGTCTCGCTGCCGAGGCGGGCACGCGCCTGGGCATCGCCCGCACCAATCTGGGCGACCTCGCCGGCGCCGAGCAGGCACTCAAGCAGGCGCGCGCCGATTACACCGCCGTCGGCAATCCGCATGGCGAGGCCTGGGTCGACCAGAATCTCGGCAACGCGTGGATGCAATCCGATCCGGTGCGCGCCCGCGAGTCCTACCAGCGCGCGCTCGCCGGCTACCAGGCCATCGGCGACCGCAACGGCGAAGCGGCCGCCTACAGCGATCTCGGCATCATGTTGTGGAACGGCGGCGACCGCGACGGTTCCGAAACCGCCGTGCGCAAGGCGCTCGCCCTGCGGCGCGAAACTGCCGACCTGAGCGGACAGGCATGGGCACTGGCCGCACTCGGCACGATCCTCGCCGACGAATCGGCAAGCGACGAAGTCGAGCAGGACTACCGCGACGCGATCAGTCTCGACGAGCGCAGCGGCGCCCGTTCACATCGCGCCTTCACGCTCGGCCTGTACGCGGACGAGCTGCGTCTGCGCGGCGATCTCGACCAGGCCGCACGCTTGTGCCAACAGGCCGGCGACGGCTTTCGCGACATCGGCAACGCCGACGGCGTCGCCTCGATGCGGTTCGAGTGCGCCCTCATTGCGCTGGATCGCGGCGATCTCGCCGCGGCGCGCAGCGGCATCGATGCGGCTGCGGCTGGCGCGAAAAACGCCGGCGATGCCACGATCGCCTTCAACGCCGACCTCGTGCGCGGCCATCTCGCGCTCGCCGACGACCAGCTCGACGCCGCCTCCGCAGCGCTCGACCGCGCGATCGCCACCGCATCGACTGCGCAATTCGTCGCGGGGGAAGCCATTGCGCAGGCCTTGCGTGCGCTGTCCGCACAGCGCCGCGGCGACACCGCCGCGCGCGACCGCGCCAAGGCACGAGCGATGCAATTGCGCAGCCGCGCCAACCAGCGCCAGGAAGTCTTCATGGTCGACATCGCGCTGGCCCAACTCGACGCGATGGGCGAGGCCCCGGCGGATGGCATCGCCAGGCTGCGCGCGCTGGCTGCCGATGCGCAGCGGCGCCACTGGCTGGGCTGGTCGCTCGAGGCGCGTCTGGCCGAGGTGCAAAGTCTGGCCGCCGCGAGCGGCACGCCGGCGGCGGACGCGCTGCGCCATGCGCTCGATGCCGATGCCAGGGCACACGGCTTCGGCTGGATCGTCGCGCGACTTGCGCGCGTGCCCACGCATGCCAACGCGCCTGCCAGACCCGCGCCCGGCGCCATGCCGGTTGCGTGGCGCGACTTCGGCGCGGCGCCGGGCGCTGCTCAGTCGGCGACGATGTTGTAACCGCGTCCGGCAAGGCAGCGGGCGACGATCGCGCGCTGCTCGGCGGCGCCATACGCCGCGCCATCGATGCCGCCGCTGGCCGCGCCCCAGGCCGCAACGCGACCGACATCATCGCCACGCAGACCCACCGCCGCCGCCAGCAGGCCGGCGATGACGGCGCCGGCGACCGCGCCGCCCGCCGCCTGCGCGGCGGCCGGGCGCTGCGCCGCCAACGCCTCGCAGTCGGCCAGGTCCAGCGCGTAGTCGCCACGGCTCACGCCGTCGTCGACCAACGGTCGATACGGCGCGGCGGCGCAGCCGCCAAGCAGCAGCAGTGCGGTCAGCAGCATCGTGCGTGTCATGTCCGTTCTCCGCTCCAGCCTCATCTGCAGCCAGCACGAACCATGCCATCGCGCGCGGGCCGTGGCCAAGCCCGCGTCCGATGGCCTATCCTGCGCCAATTCGGCAACCGCCGCCCACGCCGCTGCGCGCCGCGCGGCCCGCGCCGCACTGTCCCGGGAACTCCCTGCCATGAAGCTTCGCTCCGCAACCCGTCTGCCGCTGCTCTTGGCGCTGACCGCGCTGGCCGCCTGCGCCACCACCGCGCAGCGCCCGGCCGTGCCCGACGGCACGCGCGCGCAGCTGGCGATCCTCGAGACCACCGACCTGCATTCCAACATCCGCAGCTACGACTACTACCAGGACAAGGCCGACCCGAGCCTCGGTTTCGAGCGCGCGGCGACGCTGGTCCGGCAGGCTCGCGCGCAGTATCCGAACAGCCTGCTGTTCGACGCCGGCGACACCATCCAGGGCACCGCGCTGGCCGACTACCAGGCGCTCGTCCATCCGGTCGGCTGCGCCGAGGAACTGGCCATGTACCGCGCGATGGACGCGCTCGGCTACGACGGCGGCACGATCGGCAACCACGAATTCAACTACGGCCTGCCGTTCCTGGCCCAGGTCAGCGATCAGGCGATGAACGTCGACGGCGTGACATCGCGCGACTGCGCGGGGCCGCATTTCCCGCTCGTGCTCGCCAACGTGTTCAGCACGCGCGACGATCGCCCGATCTATCCGCCCTATGCCGTGCTCGAGCGCACGCTGCGGCTCGATCTGGACGGGCGCCGCGTCGAGGCGCCGGTACGGATCGGCATCATCGGCTTCACCCCGCCGACGATCATGCTGTGGGACAAGCGCAACCTCGAAGGCAAGGTCTACAGCAAGGGGCTGGTCGAGGCCGCGCGCCAGTTCCTGCCCGAACTGCGCGCGCAGGGCGTCGACTTCGTGGTGGCGATCTCGCATGGCGGCATCGATCGCAGCCACTACAGCCCCGAGATGGAGAATGCCAACCTCTACCTCGCGCAGGAACCGGGCATCGACGTGCTGCTGCTGGGCCACTCGCACACGGTGTTTCCCGAAGCCGGCCGCGCCGGGCACAAGCGCTTCGCCAACATCGCCGGCGTCGATGACGAACGCGGCCTGATCCACGGCAAGCCCGCGGTCATGGGCAACTACTGGGGCAAGAGCCTCGGCATCATCGAACTGGCGCTGCTGCGCAAGGACGGACACTGGACGATCGACACCGCCGCGACGCGCTCGCAGGTGCGCGACATCCGCAACGCCGACGGCAGCCATGTCGCGCCCGACCCGGCCATCGCGCCGCTGGTGGAATCGGTGCACGAAGCCACGCGCCAGTACGTCGCCACCCCGATCGGCGACAGCGATTTCGCCCTCACGAGCTATTTCGCCGACGTCGGCGACGTCACGGCGCTGCAGGTCGTCAACGAGGCCCAGGCCGACTACGTGCGGCGCTACGTTGCACAGAGCCTGCCGCAGTACGCTGCGCTGCCGGTCGTCTCCGCCGCGGCGCCGTTCCGCAGCGGCTTCGGCGGCGCCAGCGACTACACCGACGTGCCCGCCGGTCCGATCGCGATCCGCCACGCCGCCGACCTTTACCTGTACCCGAACACGCTGACGGCGGTGAAGATCGACGGCGCCACCCTCAAGGGCTGGCTCGAACGCGCGGCCGGCCGCTTCAACCGCATCGACCCGCAGCAGACCGCGCCGCAGCCGCTGGTGAACCGCAGCTTCTCCGGTTACAACTTCGACGTGATCCAGAACGGCATCAGCTACGCGATCGACGTGACCCAGCCCGCCGGCGCGCGCATCACCGACCTGCGCCATGCCGGCAAGCCGGTTCAGCCGCAGCAGGAATTCATCGTCGTCACCAACAACTACCGCGCCAGCGGCGGCGGCAAGTTCCCGGGCCTGGATGGCAGCAACATCGTGCTGGCCGCGCCCGACGGCAACCGCGAGGTGCTGATCGACTGGATACGCGCGCGCCAACACCTGCGCCGCGACCGCGACGGCGCCGACCGCAACTGGCGCTTCGTTGCGGTGCACACGCGCGGCCCCATCACGTTCGTCTCGGCCAGCGGCAAGCTCGCGCTGGCCGAAGCCGCCGGCCTCGCCGGCATCCGCCTGCTGCACGACAATGGCGATGGCACGAGCACCTATGCCATCGACCTCGCCGCGCCGCATTGAACCCCGCCGCACCAGGAGTCGCCATGTCCCGCCTGCCTCTCGTCACCGCACTTGCCCTGGCCCTTGCCGCCTGCGCACCGCAGGCCAGTCGGGCACCGCAGGCCACACCCGCGGTCAGCGCCGCCGCAGCGGCGGTCAGCGCCGACCCGCAGTTCGTCACCCTGTCCTCGCGCTGGCTCGACGGCATGCTGCAGGCCAGCCCGGTCAGCGCCACCGCGTTCGGTGAGCATCGCTACGACAGCGACATCGACGACCTCGGCGCGGCCGGACGCGAACACGCGCTGGCGCTCGCGCAACAAACACTGGCCGACCTCGAGCATCTCGACCCGGCGCGGCTGTCGCGCGAAAACCAGGTCGATTACGCGATCCTGCGCAACCAGTTGCGCGCCGACATCTGGAGCGCGCAGAACGCGCAGGAGTGGGCGCGCAACCCGCTGCTCTACAGCGGCATCGCCGGCAATGCGCTGTTCTCGCTGATGGCGCGCGACTTCGCACCGTTGCCGCAGCGCCTGCGCGCCGCCACGGCGCGCATGGAAAAGCTGCCGGCACTGTATGCGCAGATGCGCGCCAATCTCGACCCGGCCCTGGTGCCGAAGATCCACGCCGAAACGGCGGCGAGGCAGAACCAGGGCGTGCTCAGCATCGTCGATGAACAGATCGCGCCGCATGCGGCCGAGCTGCCGGAGGCCGAGCGCGCCCGTCTGCAGGCGGCGATCGCCGGCCTGCGCGAAGCAGTCGAGGCCAACCAGCACTGGCTCGACAGCGAACTCGTGCCCAAGGCCAAGGGCGAATTCCGCATCGGCGCGGCGATGTACGACGCCAAGCTCGCCTTCTCGCTCAATTCCACCCTGAGCCGGCAGGAGATCCGCCAACGTGCCGAGCAGGCGCTCACCGACACGCGGGCGCAGATGTATGCAATCGCACGCGAGGTGCTGCGCGGCAAGCGCAAGGCACCGGCGCTGCCCGAAAAACCGAGTCCGGCCCAGCAGCAGGCCGCGATCCAGGCCGCGCTCGAATTGGCCTATGCCGAGCGGCCGGCCCGCGACCAGGTGATCGCCACCGCCAAGGCCGAGCTGGCCAAGGCCACCGACTTCGTGCGCGCGCACGATCTGGTCGAAGTGCCCGATGCACCGCTGCAGGTGATCGAAATGCCCGAATTCGCACGCGGCGTGGCGCTGGCCTACTGCGACTCGCCGGGCCCGCTCGACAAGGGACTGGCCACGTTCTATGCGGTGTCGCCGATTCCCGCCGACTGGACCCGGCAGCAGGTCGATTCGTTCCTGCGCGAATACAACACGCGCTCGATCGCCGAGCTCACCGTGCACGAAGCCATGCCCGGCCACTACCTGCAGCTATGGCATTCCAACAAGTATCCGTCGGTGCTGCGCGCCGTGCTCGGCTCGGGCACCTTCATCGAAGGCTGGGCGGTCTATGCCGAGCAGCTCATGGTCGAACAGGGTTTCCTCGACCGCGACCCGCTGTTCGAGCTGATCCATCTCAAGTGGAACCTGCGCGTGATCGCCAATGCCCTGCTCGACCAGGGCGTGCATGTCGATGGCATGACGCGCGAGCAGGCCATGCACCTGATGACCGTGCAGACCTTCCAGCAGGAGCGCGAGGCGGCCGCCAAATGGGTGCGCGCGCAGCTCACCTCGACGCAGTTGCCGACCTACTTCGTCGGCTGGCAGGAACACCTCGACCTGCGCCGCGATGCGCAGCAGCGCTGGGGCCAGGACTACAGCCCGGCACGCTACAACAACGCGGTGCTGTCGTTCGGCTCGCCGCCGGTGCGCTACGTGCGCGAGCTGATGTTCGACCTGCCGATCCAGTGACACGCCGACGGGCGCCGCGCTGGCGCCCGTTGCGGCGCGGGCCGCCCGGCCCGCGCCAAGCTCGCGTCACTGCACGTGAATCGTGATCGCCTGCGACACGACGGGCGGATCGAACTGCATGTGGCGGCCGTCCGCAAACACCAGTTGCAGCAGGTGCGGACCCGGTTCCAGCGTCAGCGTATCCTCGGTCTGCCCCGCCCCGTAATGCTTGTGGTGGGCATCGGCCGGGATCGGCTCGTTGGCGGCCGGCCACTCACTCTCGTCGATGAACAGATGGTGGTGGCCGCTGTTGGGGCTCATGTCACCGGCGGGCTTGATAGCCATGCCGTGCACCCCGAACTTGACCTTGAACGTGCGCGGGACCGTGTCACCATCCTTGAGGTCGACGAAGAACACGCGGGCGTCTTCCGGTGCCACGGTGTTGCCGTCCGCGGCCATGACCGGCAGCGGCGCCACCAGGCTGCCACCGAACAACAAGCCAGCAACAATCAGTGAGATAGCACGCATGAGCCTTGCTCCATCGATGGCCGAGAGCCGCATCATAGCCCGATTGCGGCGCACCGGCCGAGACCGTGCAAACCAGCCGACGAACGGCTTGCGGCAGCACCGATGAGCCCACCCGCCTCGATCGACACGCTGGGCGTGCTGCGTCGCCTGTGGCCCGAGGTCTGGCGCTACCGCTGGCGTGTCGGCGTGGCGCTCGCGCTGCTGGTGGCCGGCAAGCTGGCCGCGATCGGCGTGCCGATCGTGCTCAAGCACCTGGTCGACGCGCTCGACATCACGCCCCGCCCGCTGCTGATTCCGCTCGCGCTGCTGCTGGCCTACGGCGCGTTCCGGCTCGGCATGGCGCTGTTCCAGGAATTGCGCCAGGTGGTGTTCGCGCGCGTGCTGGCGCGCACCTCGCGCAACATCACGCTGCGGGCCTTCGAGCATCTGCACCGGCTCAGCCTGCGCTTCCACCTCGATCGCCGCACCGGCGGCGTCGCGCGCGACATCGAACGCGGCATGACCGCCACCTCGGACCTGCTCGACTGGACCATCTACACGATCCTGCCGACGCTGCTCGAGGTGAGCCTGGTGTGCGGCATCCTGATCTCGCGCTTCGATTGGGGCTTCGCCGCGATTACGCTGGCGACCCTGGTCGCCTACATCGGCTTCACCTTTTCGATCACCGAATGGCGCATGCGCTACTACCGCGCGGCCAAGACCGCCGACACCGAAGCCAACGAATGCGCGGTCGATTCGCTGCTCAATTACGAAACGGTCAAGTACTTCGGCAACGAGGCGCACGAGCAGGCACGCTACGACGCCGCGCTGGTGCGCTACGAGGAGGCCACCGTCAAGAGCATGAAGACGCTGGCGGTGCTCAACGTCGGCCAGGCCACGATCGTCGCGCTCGGCCTCACCCTGCTGCTGTGGCGCTCGGCGCAGGGCGTCATCGCCGGCAACATGACGATCGGCGACTTCGTGCTCGTCAACGCCTTCCTGCTGCAGCTTGCCGCACCGCTCAACTATCTCGGCATGGTCTACCGCGAGGTCAAGCAAGGACTCATCAACATCGAGCGCCTGTTCGAGCTGCTGGCCGAGGGCCGCGAGGTCGACGACGCGCCCGCTGCCGTGCCGCTGGCGATGCGCGAAGGCGAGATCCGCTTCGAACACGTCGAGTTCGGCTACCAGAGCGAGCGCACGATCCTGCACGACATCGACCTGTGCATCCCGGCCGGGCATACGGTCGCGGTGGTCGGCACCACCGGTGCCGGCAAGTCGACGCTGGCGCGGCTGCTGTTCCGCTTCTACGACGTCAGTGGCGGCCGCATCACGATCGACGGCCAGGACATCCGCGAGGTGACCCAAGCCTCCCTGCGCGCAGCGATCGGCATCGTGCCGCAGGACACCGTGCTGTTCAACGACACGATCTACTACAACATCGCCTACGGGCGCCCCACCGCCAGTCGCGACGAGGTCATCGCTGCCGCGCGCGCGGCGCACATCCACGACTTCATCGAGTCGTTGCCGCACGGGTACGACAGCAACGTCGGCGAGCGCGGCCTCAAGCTGTCGGGCGGCGAAAAGCAGCGCGTGGCGATCGCGCGCACGCTGCTCAAGCAGCCCTCGATCCTCATCTTCGACGAGGCCACCAGCGCGCTCGACACCCGCACCGAGAAAACGATCCAGCACGAACTGGCCGAGATCGCGCGTGGCCGCAGCACACTGGTCATCGCCCATCGCCTGTCGACCATCGTGCATGCCGACCAGATCATCGTGATCGAGCATGGCCGCATCGTCGAACGCGGCAGCCACCAGCAACTGCTGACCGACGGCGGCCGCTACGCCCAGTTGTGGCAGTTGCAGCAGCGTGGCGGCCGCGATGCGGCGGTGGCGGCGGACGAAACGGTCCAAGCCTGACATTCAGCGTCAGTTTCGGCGCCGATCGCGCCGCCGCAGCCACCCATCGGCGCGGTACGTTTCTTGCTTTCCTGCGAGCATCCCCCTGACGGAACCCTGCCCGTGAACCAGCCAGCCCGCACCCTGAGCCTCCTTGGCGGCAGCCACGACGACACCGAACGACTCGGCCGCCTGCTCGCGGCACGCCCCGACTCGGCTTGGCGCACCGGACCGGCCAACCATGCCGACGTGCTCATCGTCGACGTCGATTCCGTGTATGGACACATGGACTGGCTCAAGGCGCAGGCCAGCGGGCGCATCGTGATCGCACTGACCTCGGGCGACGGCCACGGCGCCGACCACCGCCTGCGCAAGCCCGTGACCACGGCAACGCTGTTCGAACTGCTCGACCAGGTCGAGGGCCAGCCTGCCGCAGGCAACGGCCACGCCGCGGCGAATGGCTCCGCCAGCCATGCCGCGCCGGCTGCAGCGGCGCCACCGGCCCCGGCTGCACGGCCGACCACAGGCCCCGCCGTGCACGCCGCGCCAGCGGCGCCCGAAGCCGTCGCAGCCAAGGCACCGGCGGCCAGCAAGCCGCGCGCGCTGCTCGATCTGCTCGAAGCCGGCGGCCGCTGGCGCCTGCAGCGCGACGGTCAGCAGACCCTGTTCCTCGACGGCGACAGCCAGACCGTCCACGTCCAGGACAGCGCGCTCAAGGTGCTGGCGAGCTGGTGCAACCGCTCGCTCGCCGATGCCACGGTCGATCCGCTCGAGGCCGGCGCGTTTGCCGCTGCCACGCGCGGTCTGGCCACGCTGCCCTACGCACGCCTGTCCTGGCTGGCCCATCTCGTCGGCAGCGAAGGACGCCTCGAAGCCGGGCTCGATGCCGATGCGCGCTACAAGCTCGCGCGCTGGCCGCAGGTCGAACGCGACTTCCCGCGCCACTTCCGCATCGCCACCGCGATGATGAAGGCCGCCGGCACCGTCGAGGAGGTCGCCGAAGCCAGCGGCTCGGCGGTCGCCGACGTCGCCAACTTCATCAACGCCTACCATTCCAGTGGCCACATCGAGATCGAAGCGGGCGGCGCGCGGCGCAACCGCTGAGCGAAGCGCGCGCCCCGATGCGCCGGGCGCGCCAACCTGAAAAACCTTGTTGACGAATCGCGCGCACCTCACTATCCTCTCGCGCTCCCTTGAGGGGCCATAGCTCAGCTGGGAGAGCGCTTGCATGGCATGCAAGAGGTCGCCGGTTCGATCCCGGCTGGCTCCACCAACGGTTTTTGCGGTTTCCAGCGTCCCCATCGTCTAGAGGCCCAGGACACCGCCCTTTCACGGCAGTAACAGGGGTTCGAATCCCCTTGGGGACGCCAGTCGAGTGAAAGGTGCGAGTGCTGCAGGATGCAGCGGTCACATGCAACGCGGAGCGGTAGTTCAGCTGGTTAGAATGCTGGCCTGTCACGCCGGAGGTCGCGGGTTCGAGTCCCGTCCGCTCCGCCATCTGTTCAAGTGAAAAGGCCGATTCCTGCACGGGAATCGGCCTTTTTTTTTTCGCGCCATCGGCGCGGCCGTCCGGTTCGGGCGCGTTCTCCGCTGTGGCCGCGACCGCGCATGGGGCCAGCACTCCGCCAGCGGGCATCACCCGCCGGGACCCGGTGCGTGCTGGCCGTTGCACCGAGTCGATGTTCGCCGGGCGCGGCGCCTGCGCCGAACCCGCGGCGCTGCTATGGCTGCACTTGCACGCGGTTGGTGGTGCCGGAGAGATCGCGGTTGAGCGTCAGCCACAGCTCGTTTGGACTCGCACGCAGCGACGCGAAGTAGTCGGCGTCGGCCGTGAGCGTGCTGCCATTGAGCTTGACCGTGGTCGGATACGCGGTGACGCCGCGCACGATGATGAGCGGATGCCTGAGCGTGCCGGCACCCACCGCGACGTTGGCATCGAGCGCATTGCCGGCGGCGATGAAGGTCAGCGCACCGTAGACCGGATCGTTGCCGGCGGGCTGGTAGCTGATGGTGTCGCTGCGGCCCGCTCCGGCGGGTCCGCTGGCGGCGACACTGCCGATCGTCGCGCCCAGGCTCAGCGTCTGCCGCGTCTCGATTTCGCTGCGCTGCGCCTCGACCGGCGCGGTGCTGTGCGCGCCCAGCACGACATACACCGCGTAACTCTTGCGCGGATAGCCCGCAGCCGTGGCAACGACGCCATCGTGGACGTCATAGCTGGACTGGCCGAGAAAGCCGAACGAGGTTCCCCAGGTCAGGCGCGCATTGCTGTTGGGCGTGGACGGGCCGATCGAATAGGCATTGGCCTGGTAGGGCCAACTGTCCTGCCACGGCATCACATAGGTACCGCCGGCATTGCCTTGCGCACTGGTCTTGTTCCAGAACGCGGTGATGTCCTGGTAGTACTGGTTGCGCGCGCCGGCGTCCTGTTGCGTCATCGTCTGGCTCTGTACCAGGCCCATGGTCGCGTTCGTCGACGTCACCCACAGCTTCACGTAAGGCACGGTGTTGGGCGTGTTCCACGTCCATTGGCTGTTCAAGGTCACCGGCGAGGTGGTGCTGGTGAACTGCCAGCGGTCGCCCCAGCCCACACCACTGATGTTGGTGGCGCCCGCGCCGTCGATGTTGAGTTCGCCGTACGGTGCGCGCGAATCGTCGAACAGGAAGTTGGCCGGCAGTGCGCTCATGTCGTAGGTGATCGACCACAGCGGATTGTCGCGGCCGGTCGAGAAAGTCCAGTCGATCGTGACCGGCACCACGCTCGATGCGCCGCCGGCAGCCGCGCTGCAATGGCGCGGATAGTTCTGCGTGAAGCGGAAGATGGCATGGTGGCGGCCCTCGAAGACGCGCTGGAACGCGCCGGGGAAGCCGTATCCAAGCGGCGAGTCGTCACCGTTGCAGCCCCCGCCGTTGCTCGGCCAGGCCGAATGCGAGACGACATAACCGAAGCCGCCTTGGCCGGCGTTGCCGTAGCTGGTGACGCCGGCGACGCGGGTCGTGTCGTCCGGCATCTGGTAGCGGAACTCGCGCAGCGCGCCGCCACGATTCGTGTAGCCACCAGGCGCGGTCGGGCCAGTCTGGCCGTCGTTGTGGGCGAGCACGGCGACACGCGGCTTGTTGGCCGAATCGCGCCAGGTGAAGCGGTCGCTCACCATCGATGCCACGGTCACATCATGTTCCTGCACCAGGCCACCGACGGTCGGCAGCGCGCCGTCGAAGCCGTTGACGAAAATCACCTCGTTTCCGCTTGCGCCGGGTTGCAGCTCGATGTCATCGAAATACACGGTTGGCTGCGTGCCGGAGGATGCGCCTTCGATGTCGATGCGATCGAAGTCGCCGGTGTAGGACAGGGGCGCCTGCGTGATCGGTACCGTCACTTCGCGCCAGCTGTTCGCGCCCGCAGCGCCGCCGGCGATGAAGGCGTTGAGACTGGCTTGCGCCACCGGCGCGCAGACTGCGGTGCTGCAACCATTCTGCAGGACCAGATTCAGCGCCTGACCGCCGCTGCTGCCGCCGTGGATCCAGAAATGCAGCAGTGGATAGTTCGCCGTGGAAAGCGGACCGCTTTCATGGGTCATCGAAACGGCGTTGTAGTTGTTGCCGGTCAGGGCAATCGAACGGGTGCCGCCATGCACCGGTGTCGTGTTGGCGAAGTTTTCCCCGCCGCCGTAGGACCAGTCGCCGAAGTCGTTCTGCAGCGCGTCGTCGTAGACGATCAGTGATTGGCCCGGCGTTCCCGTCCCGGCGAGATACGGCTCGAGCCAGGCCATCTGCGGACGGTCGACGGTGAAGTTGCTGGTTGGTTCCAGCGTCAGCATGTACTCGCCCCACCACGGCCCGGCCGCCCACCAGGTCCAACCCAGCCACACGTCGGCATTGGCCTCGAGATGGTCCAGCGCACTCACCACCGCGTTGTGGCACGGGGTGTTGTTGGCGCCGCCCAACTCGGCAAGAAAGCCCTTGTAGCCATTCGTGCGCAACCATTGGGTGACGCCCTGCAGCTGGTTCGCACCGGTTCCCGCCGCACTGAGGCAAGTGGCCGAGGTGCCGCTGAAATCGGCATCGAAATACTGGTGCAGTTCGAACGCGAAGTGGTTGCCCGGGTCGACCACCCCCGTCATCACCTGGGCATTTGGTGTGCCGTACCAGTTCTGCGACCAGGCATGCGCGCCGGTCCAGGCATTGCCCGGCACGAGGATCAGATGCGTCGAGCCGGTGGCGCGAATGCCCGCAATGGCGGCATTGGCCGCCGCCAGCCACTGCTCGGTCGGCATCGTGTTGGGCTCGTTGACCAGCCCGAACACCGCCTGCGGCACCGTCTGGTAATGCTGCGCCAGGCGCGACCAGAAGTCGGCAAACTGCGCGTTGGAAACCTGGGGCGAGCCGACAAGATTGCCGTAGTAGCGCGCATAGTTGTGCGGATTGATGATGACCTTCATGCCGAGGCTCGCGGCATGGTTCACGACCGTGTCCAGTCCGGCCAGATAGGTTGCGTCCAGCGGCCCGCCAAGCGTGTGCTGGAGCCGCTCCCAGCGGAACCCCACGCGGATCGTGGTCATGCCCTTGGCATGGAAGTAGTCCACCTCCTGCACCGTGGGAAACGTGTAATCGACGCCATATTGTCCAGGCAGGTTGCCCTCGCCGAACTCCGCACCGGCCAGATTCACCCCACGCATCGGCAAGGCCGCCTGCGCCGCAGCAGCGCAACCAAGCCATGCCAGAACCACAGCAACTCGCGTTGCAGTCATCGGAAGCCTCCCCAAATCATCGCTGGCGAACCAGAGCATCCCCTTGCGCTGCGAATGGTAGCGCGTACCGCGCCGGCCCACGGCCGCGTCCCGGGCTCTGCACGCGGCAGCGTGGGCAACCGCCCCCGCGCAATTGCTCGCTGCCGGGAGTGGAAGTCGGCGATGAACCAGTTCGCGATAATCTACGGATACCGCTTCACGCTTCACCTTTGATCGGGACCGACGACGAAAACCGCCTCACACACAAAAACTCAGACGGGCTCCGGGATACCCATGCAACCGTTCTCCATCACGCTTTTCGCAACATCCGGTGACCCCGAAGGGATTCGTCACCTCGACAAGTCGAACTGGTCTGGCTACGGCGTCGTCTTCAACAAGGCGCTTTTCCATCTGTTGAAGCAGGAGCCGGGTTTCTCGCAAGCCGGTATCTACATCCTAGTCGGCAATGCCGCCGAAGAGACGATCTACATCGGCGAGGCCGACGCCGTTGGTGACCGGCTGAAGAACCACGTCTCCAACAAGGAAGGTTGGGTATGGGGCGTCTACTTCTTCGACCGCAACCACAAGATCGGCAAGACCGAAGTCCAGTACCTGGAATCGGCACTGGTTGCTCTGGCCAAGAAGCACGATCGCGCCATTCTGCTGAACAAGAACAACCCCACGGCTCCGACGATGGCTCCGGCGGCCAAGGCCACGGCGCAAGCGTTCCTGGCCGATATGCTGCTGATCCTGCCGATGCTCGGCATCAACGCCTTCACGCCGCCGAAGCAGGAAGACCCGAGCGATCAGGTGCAGCCCGTGGGGTCGGAGAACGACAAGTTCGACACCATCGTCGTCCCGGCCCGCGAGGAAGGTTTCAAGCAACGCTTCCTCAACGAGAACTGCTGGTTTGCCGTTCGGATCAATGCGAAGCACATTTCCAAGCTGAAGTTCATTGCCGCCTATCAGGTTGCCCCCGTCGCGGCCATCACCCACATCGCCGAGGTCGAGGCCATCCTGCCTTACAACGACACCGGCAAGTACATGATCAAGTTCAAGGGGCCAGCGACAGCGATTGTCCCGATCCCGCGCCCGGAAAGCAGCGAGGTCAATATGCAGTCGTCGCGCTACGCACTGCGGGAAAAGTTGTTGGCGGCGAAGAATCTGGACGAGGTTTGGGCGTAAGGGCGAGGCGCGTCAGGGAGGTAGAAGTCGGCCAGCATCCAGTCACTGTTTGGCGGCCGCATTCATTTCCCCAAGCCACACCTGCAACGCCCTCAGTTGCTCGGCGGGTTCAAAGCAGGTCTGGTAGTTGGCGGCAACGGTACCGGCGACGGCAGAGAGCGCAATGCCTGCGGCGGCCGCATCAGCATCTCGGGCGGGCCCGGGCAGTTCACCGGCGGCGGCAGCGTCGTGCAGGCGCACAAAGCCACGGTTGATAGCGCAAGCAGCATCGGCTGGTACGGGCACATGGACGGGAGCCTCCTTCCAACGATTCCGATCGGTACACGCACAAACCATTGACGGAAAACGCCGTCTGCGTGTGCCACGGCGAAGAAGTTGGCGCAGGTTTCGAGAGAAGACAGGGCGGAACAGGGACGAACCGGGCGCGTGGTGGCGGTCGGGCGACGGCGGGTGGCACACGCCGAACGGCGCGGAACCCCGCATGGCGCGCGCATTCCGCAAACGAAAACGCCCAACCGGGAACGGTTGGGCGTCGATTTTTGGTGGCCAGGGACGGAATCGAACCGCCGACACGGGGATTTTCAATCCCCTGCTCTACCAACTGAGCTACCTGGCCGGAATTGGGTGCCGATGCGGACCTGACGGTGCGCGGCGGGCCGCGTATTAGAGCCGCGCGCGCGGTGGACGTCAAGCGTCACGCTGCCGGAGCGTGGCAGGAAGCCGCCGCTGCCACGGGCGCAGCCGGCGGCGCGACGCCGCGCGCGCGTGCAGCGACAGGCCCGTGACACATGCGGTTGCGCGCGCGAGGACCGATAATGGCGCGTGGCCACTGTCTGCTGCGCATGGAAACGCTGACCCCCGATTCACCTTCACACGCCGATGCCGCCCTCGATGTCGGCACGCGTGCCGTGCCTGCGGCCACGGGCGCGGCGCTGCAAACGGCGTTCCCGATCCTGTTGATGCTGAGCACCTGTCATCTGCTCAACGACATGATCCAGTCGCTGTTGCCGGCGATCTATCCGCTGCTCAAGGACAGTTTCGCGCTGAGTTTTGGCCAGGTCGGGCTCATCACGCTGACGTTTCAGCTCACGGCCTCGCTGCTGCAGCCGCTGGTCGGCATCTATACCGATCGCCGTCCACTGCCCTACTCGCTGGCCATCGGCATGGCGTGCACGCTGAGTGGACTGCTGCTGCTGGCGCATGCCACGAGCTTCCCGGCGCTGCTGCTGGCCGCCGCCATGGTCGGCTCGGGCTCGTCGGTGTTCCATCCCGAATCCTCGCGCGTCGCGCGCATGGCATCGGGTGGCCGGCACGGGCTTGCGCAATCGGTGTTCCAGGTCGGCGGCAACATCGGCTCGGCGATCGGCCCGCTGCTGGCCGCATTCATCGTGATGCCGCGCGGCCAGGCCAGCGTGGCGTGGTTTGCGCTCGCGGCGCTGGTGGCGATCGCCCTGCTCACGCGCATCGGCGGCTGGTATCGGGCGCAGATCACGAGCTGGCGCGCGGCACAGGCGCGCGCCAAGAGCGACGGCAGCATGTACCCGCGGCGCACGATCGTGCTGACGATGTTCGTGCTCGGCATGCTGATCTTCTCCAAGTACTTCTACCTGGCGAGCCTGTCGAGCTACTACACGTTCTACCTGATGGAGAAGTTCGGGATCAGCGCGCAGCAGTCGCAGCTGCACCTGTTCTACTTCCTCGGCGCCGTCGCGGCCGGCACGCTGGCCGGCGGCCCGATCGGCGATCGCATCGGCCGCAAGTACGTGATCTGGGTGTCGATCCTGGGCGTCTTGCCGTTCACGCTGCTGCTGCCGCACGCGAACCTCGTGTGGACCACGCTCCTCAGCGTCGTGATCGGTCTCGTGCTGTCGTCGGCGTTCGCGGCGATCCTCGTCTACGCGCAGGAACTCGTGCCGGGCCGCACCGGCGTCGTCGCGGGCATCTTCTTCGGCTTTGCGTTCGGCATGGGCGGCATCGGCGCGGCCGTGCTCGGTCGCCTCGCCGACCACATCGGCATCGAGGCCGTGTATGCGATCTGCGCCTGGCTGCCGGCGATCGGCCTGTTGACCTGGTTCCTGCCCAATACCGACCCTCACCAGGCGCGTTGATACGGCTCGGGCGCGACGAGCGGCACCGCGAGTTCAGTGGCGGCGCGCCGCGTGAAGTAGGGATCGCGCAGATGCTCGCGACCGAGCAGGACGAGATCGGCGGCGCCTGCGGCGAGTACCGCCTGTGCCTGTTGCGCACCCGTGATGAGCCCAACCGCTGCCGTGGCGATGCCCGCTTCGCGGCGGATGCGCGCGGCGAACGGGACCTGGAAGCCGGGCTGCGCCGGCACGCGGGCATGTGCGACGAGCCCGCCCGACGAGCAGTCGATGAGGTCCACGCCATCGGCCTTGAGCCAGCCCGCCAGAGCAACGCACTCATCGATGTCCCAACCGCCGGGCACCCAGTCGGTGGCCGAGACGCGCACGGCCAGCGGCCGCGGCACCGGCCACACCTCGCGCACGGCGCCGACCACCTCGCGCAGCAGGCGCGCGCGATTGGCCAGCACGCCGCCATAGTCATCCTCGCGCTGGTTGGCCAATGGCGACAGGAATTCGTGCAGCAGATAGCCATGCGCGGCATGGATCTCGATGAGGCCGAAGCCGGCCTGCGCAGCGCGCTGCGCAGCGGCGCGGAATGCACCAATGACGCGCACGATGCCAGCCCGATCGAGCGCCTGCGGCACCGGCCCATCCGCCTGCTGGCTCAGCGCCGACGGTGCCAGCGGGGTCCAGCCGCCCTGCGCGCGTGGCAGCGGCTGGCCACCATGCCACGGCACCGCGCAGGCGGCCTTGCGTCCCGCATGCGCGAGCTGGATCGCCGGCAGCGCGCCATGCGCGGCGATGAACGCGGCGATCGGCTGCCAGGCGCGCCGCTGCGCCTCGTTCCACAGGCCGGTGTCGGCCGGCGTGATGCGCCCTTCCGGCGACACCGCGGTCGCTTCGGCGAACACCACGCCGGCACCGCCGACCGCACGGCTGCCAAGATGCACGCGGTGCCAGTCGTTGGGCAGCCCGTCGCTGGCCGAGTACTGGCACATCGGCGACACCCCGATGCGGTTGCGCAGCGTCAGCCCGCCGAGGGTCCACGGCTCGAGCAACTGCATGGCGACCCCGCGCGCAAAGCGTCGATCTTAGCCAGTCGCCACCGGACTTGACCAATGAACACTTGCGCCGCGGCCCGATTTGCCGACGATAGGCGTTTTGCCCCGTGGAGTGTGCCGATGCGCCTGCTGCGCCTGTTGTCGATCCTGCTGCTCGCCGCCTGCGCCGGTTGCGCCAGCCAGCCGCGCACCGAGGCCGCCGCGCCCGCCACGCGCCGACCGCTGGTCATCCTCGTCTCGATCGATGGATTCCGCCCCGACTACCTGCAGCGCGGCCACACGCCGACACTGGCTGCGCTGGCCGCCGATGGCGTGCGGGCCAAGGCCATGCAGCCGGCCTTCCCGACCTTGACCTTCCCCAACCACTACACGCTCGTGACGGGCCTGTATCCCGACCATCACGGCATCGTCAACAACCGCTTCACCAACCCCGACACCGGCGCGGCCTTCGTGTTCAAGGACCGCTACACCACGGCCGATCCGACCTGGTGGGGCGGCGAGCCGATCTGGATCACGGCGCAAAAACAGGGTCTGCGCACGGCCACGATGTTCTGGCCCGGCTCGGACGTCGCCATCAGCGGCGTGCGCCCCGACCATTGGCTCTACTACGACGGCAGCATGAGCTCGTCCGAGCGCGTCGATCACCTGCTGCACTGGATCGACCTTCCGGCCGCGCAGCGCGCGCAGTTCTACACGCTGTACTTCGATGCGGTCGACCACGCCAGCCACAGCCATGGCCCGCCGTCACCGCAGGTCGATGCCGCCCTGGCCGAAGTCGATGACGCGCTCGGGCGCCTCGTCGCCGGCCTGCGCGCGCGCGGCCTGTACGACGACACCGATCTCGTCATCGTCTCCGACCATGGCGGTGCCACGACCTCGAAGGCGCTGCGCACCTATCTCGACGACGTGGTGCCGCTGGCCGACATCAAGGTCGGCAACTACGGCGTGCTCGCCACCGTGACGCCGTTGCCAGGCAAGCAGGCCAGCGTCGAGCAGGCCCTGCTCAAGCCGCATCCGCACATGACCTGCTGGCGCAAGTCGCAGGTGCCGGCACGCCTGCACTACGGCAGCAACCCGCGCCTGCCGCCGATCCTGTGCCTGGCGGCCGAGGGCGGCATCATCACCGAGCATGCCTACGAGAACCAGGGTGGGCACACCTCAGTGGGCGAACACGGCTACGACAACATCGATCCGAAGATGCAGGCACTGTTCATCGCGCGCGGCCCCGATTTCCGCCGCGGCCTCGTCGTGCCGGGCTTTCCCAACGTCGACGTCTATCCGCTGCTGGCGCACCTGCTGCGGATCCAGCCGGCGCCCAACGACGGCGACTTCGCCGCCGTGGCGCCGCTGTTGCGCAAGCCCTGAGGGCCAGGCTCGCGCGCAGTCGACCACCGCAATCGCGCGCCGCCTGTCGCGCGGTTGCGCCTGCGCTGCTCGGCGCGGGCGTTCAGGCCTCGCGTTGCAGCGCCTCCACCACGGTGCGATAGCGCGCGGCGATGCGCGCTTCGTCGCGGTGGTGGAACTCACGCACGCGCCAGTGGCCACCGACCATCACGTCGCGCACGAGATTGCAATTGCCGGCGAACAGCCAGCTGTCGACGACGCTGGCGCAGTCGCGACCGGCCAGCAGCGCGGCGCTGTCGTCGAGCACGACGAGGTCGGCGCGGCCGCGATCCAGGCGGGCGAGTTCGACGCCGCTGGCCTGCGCACCACCGGCCAGCGCCCGTGCGAGCAGAAGCTGCCCCGTGCTCGGCGATGCGGCGCTCGCCGCCACGTTGCGGTGGTGGCTGACCAGGCGCTGGCCATATTCGAGCCAGCGCAGCTCCTCGACCGGTGACACCGAGATGTGGCTGTCCGAGCCGATGCCGAACACACCCTCGGCATCGAGCCAGCTGCGCAGCGGAAACAGGCCATCGCCGAGATTGGCCTCGGTGGTCGGGCACAGGCCGGCGACGGCACCAGTGGCGGCCAGGCGCCGCGTCTCGGCCGCGGTCAGATGGGTGGCATGGACGAGGCACCAGCGCGCATCGACCGCGGCGTGGTCGAGCAGCCATTCGACCGGCCGCGCCTTGCGCAGGGCCAGGCAGTCCTGCACCTCGCCGAGCTGCTCGGCGATGTGGATGTGGATGGGCCCGCTGCGCGCCGGCTCGCTGGCGAGCACCTCACGCATCGCGGCGGGCGGCACCGCGCGCAGCGAATGCAGGGCCAGGCCGACGCGCAGCAGCGGCGATTCGAGCGCGCGCAAGCGTTCGACCAGGGCCAGGAACGCATCGACCTCATGCCCGAAGCGGCGCTGGCGCGGGGTCAGTGCGCGGCCATCGAAGCCGCCGCTCATGTAGAGCGTCGGCAGCAGGGTGAGGCCAATGCCGGCTTCGCGCGCTGCCTCGATCAGCGCCAGCGACATCTGCGCCGGATCGGCGTAGGCGCGACCATCGGGCGCGTGATGCAGGTAATGGAACTCGCAGACCTGGGTATAGCCGGCCTTGAGCATCTCGACATAGAGCTGGGCGGCGATGGCCTGCAGTTCATCCGGGCCAATGCGGCCGGCAAACGCATACATGACCTCGCGCCAGGTCCAGAAGCTGTCGTTGGCGGCTGCGGCCTCGCCATCACCGCCAAGACTGCGGCGCTCGGCCAGCCCCGCCATCGCACGCTGGAACGCATGTGAATGCAGGTTCGGCATGCCGGGCACGACGTAGCGGCCGACGCGCACGCCACCGGCCGCGGCATCGCCCGGCTCGATGCGGCCATCGACCACGCGCAGCGCGGCGGCCTGCTGCCAACCGGCAGCCAGCCAGGCGTAGTCGGCAAACAGGATTTGCTCGCTCATGCTCATACTCCGCCTGCACAAAGCCTGCAGCCTAGCGATGCGCGATGGCCGATGCCAGCCGCCGCCACTGCCGGCGCGCGGTCGCGTCACGGTCGGCGCGGGCCGCGCTCTGGAATAATGCCGCCATTGCAGGCCGACCGCGGAGAGCGCACCGGGATGGACACGAATTGGGATGGCCTGTGGCTGGACTGTCGCCTTGCCACGCTGGAAGGCGATGGTCTTGGCCTCGTCGAGGATGGCGCGCTGGCCTGGCGCGATGGCGTCATCGTCTATGCGGGTCCGCGCGCGGGCCTGCCCGCACGACATGCGGCGCGGCACGAGGACAGTCTTGCTGGCGCACTGGTCACGCCCGGTCTCATCGATTGCCACAGCCACCTCGTGTTCGGCGGCGACCGTGCGCGCGAATTCGAGCAGCGCCTGCATGGCGCCAGCTACGAGGAGATCGCGCGCAGCGGCGGCGGCATCGCCGCGAGCGTGCGCGCCACGCGCGCGGCCGACGCCGATGCGCTGTTCGCGCAGTCGCTGCCGCGCGCCCGCGCGTTGCTCGCCGATGGCGTGACGACGCTCGAGATCAAGTCCGGCTACGGCCTCGACGTCGCCAGCGAGCTCAAGATGCTGCGCGTCGCGCGCCGCCTCGCCGCCGAACTGGGCGTGAGCGTGCGCACCACGCTGCTGGCGGCGCATGCGCTGCCGCCCGAATTCGCGGGCCGCGCCGATGCCTACATCGACCACGTCTGCGACGCGATCCTGCCAGCGGCGGCGAGCGCGGGACTCGCCGATGCGGTCGACGCCTTCTGCGAACGGATTGCGTTCTCGCCCGCCCAGGTGCGCCGCGTGTTCACACGCGCGCGCGAACTCGGCCTGCCGGTCAAGCTGCACGCCGACCAGCTTTCCGACCTGGGTGGCGCGGCGCTCGCCGCCGAATTCACGGCGCTGTCGGCCGATCATCTCGAATGGACCGCTGCCGACGGCGTCGCCGCGATGGCCGCGGCCGGCACGGTCGCCGTGCTGCTGCCGGGCGCCTACTACGCGCTGCGCGAAACACGGCTGCCACCGATCGATGGATTCCGCAAAGCAGGCGTGGCAATGGCGGTCGCCACCGACCTCAACCCCGGCACCTCGCCGCTGCTGTCGCTGCGGTTGGCGCTGGGCATGGCCTGCACACTGTTCGGCCTCACGCCGACCGAGGCGCTGCGCGGCGCCACCGTCAATGCGGCGCGCGCACTCGGCCTTGCCGACCGCGGCCGCCTCACGGTCGGCCTGCGCGCCGATTGCGTCGCCTGGCGCGTGCACGATGCGGCGGCGCTGTGCTACTGGATCGGCGGCTCGCTCGTGCGCGAGCTGCGCATCGGCGGACGGCTCCCGGCCCATCGTGCGGGCGGCGACTGAATCGCCGCTTTGCAGCAGCGCCACGCAAACGAAACGGCAACGAAACGCCCGCTGGCGATCACGTTGACGCGCCCGCTGCAGCGGATCAGCATCATGCCCGCCCAATGACCACAGGACTGATGTCCAGGAGGATCCCATGAAGGGCCTAGACCACCAGCGTCACCACGACAAGAAGAAACCGCAACACAGCTTCGAGGAAAAGCGTGCGCTCAAGCGCGCCAAGAAGATGGCCCGCACGATGGAAGCCAGCGGCATGACCAAGATGCCCGAAACCGCGCCGGCGCATTGAGCTGCCGCGCGCTGCGCGCACATGCCGTGATGCGGCATCGAGCCGCTCGCGACGCGAAACGGCCTCGTCCTGCGACGGGGCCGTTTGCGTATCGGCGGCTGCCTCGCCACGGCGCGTGGATGGCGCCGCGGCGCATACGGCACCGGTCGGCGCGCTCGGCGCAAGCCGCCACGCCATACCGCGCCGACGCCGCTGTGGTCGACTGGAGCCGTCGCCCCGCGCCTGACGCTCAGCGGCGTGGTGCCGGACCCGCCATGCCCGCCACCGCTCAGGCGTGCGCGCTGCCGGGATGCAGGCTCGCCACCCGATGCAACGTGTTGCGATCGGTGTGGTGCATCTGCTGGCCGGTGGCGGCGAGCTTGAGCACGAGGTCCGAGGTATAACTCAAGGTGCCGTCGGCATTGCAGGTGAACGTGCTGTCGAATCCCTTGAGCTCGGCGCGTTCGAGCAGGTACTTGTTCTGCAGGATGCCATACGACGGATCACCGGGCGTAGCGACGAAATTGAGCTTGCGGTCGCGCGGCTTGGCACTGCCGCCCGCAATGAGCGCGATGCCGCGGCCGAACACGACCACGCGCATGACCTGCCCACTCGCCTTTTCCCACAGCAGGTAGCCGACCTCGTCGTGGAACGGGTCCATCGCCTCCTCGCCATGGCGCCAGGCGGTCATCTTGTAGTTGAGACCTTCCAGCGTCTGCTTGCCGTTTTCCTGCAGCGGAATCGGGTGGAACCAGGCCTTCTCGAAGTAGCCGGTTTCGCCGGTCACGTCGTCCTTGTTGTGGTACGACAGATCGACGCCGTCGTCGCCTTCCCATTCGCCGACCAGTGGCGTGAGCGGACCAAGCCGCTGCGGACCGAGGATCGTTGCCATTGCACTGCCTCCTCATTGCGTGACTGGAAGCCGTGATCCTAGTCCTCGCCGGCGCACTCTGCCAAACGCCGAGCCGGCCACTGCGCCGTCCGATGCGATCCATTCAGCGAAACTCCAAGCGTGGCTGTTGGCGTTGATCCCTTTGACGCGGCCAGCGACCCTTCATCGAAACGCATGGGGTTGGCATCGGTGACACATCGATTCGTCATCGTCCACACATCGTCTTCCCGACTCTTTCCCAACGTGCTGACACGACCTGCGCGCGCTCGCGCCCGAGTATCCTCAGCACCCTGTTAAGGAAGCACTGAAATATACACCGAGTATGATATGCCAAGTTCTTTCGCCTTCTGGATCAACTCCGCGTTATTCAGCGGATAGGCGCAGTACAACATTTCGCTTGGCCCAGAGCTCAATCGGTACATCGCAAAATCATCATTGACAAACTGTATGAACGTTGCCTTCGCAAAATCAACGCTTACAAAATGTTTCGCGCTCCAACAATAGTCAAGAAATAGACCTGCTCGAAAAGCGTCCCCATCAACTATCGGAGCAATTTTGTTATCCGTTGATTTCTGTTGCACCGGACAGCATCCCACCAACAAGATAGAGCACCAAAGAGCTGCAAGCCTATTCCGGATCATATCGACAAACTCCGCCTTGCGGATCACCACCTTTCGCGCGCTTGCACTCACTTGGCGTGTGGTCTCTAGGAACCCCTCCCCCATCACAATGCATCCAACCGCAAAGATGCGAAAATTCATGAATGATTACTGCGCCCCACCCGCCACCAGCTTGATCGCGACTTGGATCAGTGTCCATGCAAAGAACGATATGGTTGTCACCCCTTCTTGAAAGGCCTGCAAATCCTCCAGATCTAGGAGCCGCATCACCATCGCATTTTACAAGGCAACGCGACTTGCATTTCACTTGCGCAGTCTGACATTTATTTCTTACACAACTCGCGAGACTTTTATCTCGAATTCGCTTTCCGAACTGGTCACACCATCTCTGCACGCGTTTGGATGTAACTCTATCATCACAATTTTCACACTGGGCATCCAGCCCCAAGGTATCGAAATAGAACGCAGGAGAGCCAAGCGCATAACCAAAAGTCGTCGATCCTCCATCCAACCCAATCGGATCACTCTCCACATACCTCCCCGTGCCCGGCTCGTAGTCGCGGAAGTAGTTGTAGTGCAGACCCGACTCCGGGTCGTAGTACTGGCCCGGGAACCTCAGCATGTTGGTGAAACTCCCGGTCGGCGCCTGCTCGCCGAACGGGTTGCCCGCGAAACTCCAGCTCCACAGCGGCGTCGCGCTGCCGGCTGCCGTGACCGCGCGCGGCGTACCGAGCTGGTCCGAATGGACGTAGTAGATGCTGCCGTTGCGCACCAGCGCAAGCGGCCGCCCGTCGACATGGACGTAGTCGGTCGGATTGGGATTGCCGTTGCCGTTGTCGGTCAGCAGCAGGCCCGCTTCGTCGTAGACGAAATGGGCGGAATTGTGCTGCGCCAGCGGGCCGCGCCCATCCTTGAACACGCGCTCGCCGCGCCCGTTGTAGTCGTAACTTCCGCTGCGCCCGAACCCGATGCCTGACTGGCTATACGCGGCCATGCGGTTGCGATCGTCGAAGGTCCACGTTCGCGACGGACTGCTGCCGCTGGTCTGGTTGCCGGCGTTGTCGTAATCGCGAGCGTCGCTGCCCACGCCGAGCAGGCGATGACTGGTGGCCAGGGTGTAGCTGTAGTTCGTCGTCGTGCTGCCGACGGTCTTGCTCAGCCGATCACCGGTCTTGCCGTAGCTGTAGCGTTCGACCGTCCCGCCGCTGCCGTTCTGCACCAGTGTCAAGCGGGACAGCGCGTCGTATCCGTACTGCTCGATGGCGCTGGCCGTGCACGCGGGCGCGCTGGCCGCGAGACGCGTGATGTTGGCGAGCCCATCGCGGCACAAGTGCAGGTTCAGCACGCTGCCGCCGACGTCGTTGAGCCAGTAGTTCTGGTCGTAGGTCAGCGCCAGCGACTGACCGCCGCTCGCAAACGCATAGGACTGCGCCGGACCGAACGGCAGGTAGGTGATCGACGAGACCACCGTCGTCAACGCCCCGCCCGGCGTGAGGCGCAACTTGAGCGCGCTGACGCGACCGAGCGCATCGCGCGTGTACTCCACTCGCACGCCGTCCGGGTAGGCGATCGCCATGAGCCGATCCGCCACGTTGTACTCGTAGCCAAGGACATAGGTCGAGCCATGCGTGACTTGCGTCTTGCTGATCACGTTGCCGCGGTGATCGTAGCACCAGGTCGTCGATCCGCTCGCATCGAGCATCCGCGTCAGGCGCCCGACCGACCGATCGCCAAAGCCCTCGAC
The DNA here is from genome assembly GCF_019634845.1 of Dokdonella sp. Lineage (GTDB taxonomy): Bacteria > Pseudomonadota > Gammaproteobacteria > Xanthomonadales > Rhodanobacteraceae > Dokdonella_A. Next base: position 889 of record NZ_JAHCAQ010000015.1, on the reverse strand, counting down.
CTGTCGCTGGACGCGCTGTTCGGCGAAGCGGCGAAGAAGATCGGCAAGCGTGGACCGGCACCGAAGCTGCACGCGCAGATCGAACGCATTGCGGCCCTGCCGCGTTCCAAGCAACGCATGCTGCTCGACATGCTCGACGCCGCCCTCAACAGCGCGAACGCGCAGGCGGCCTGAGAGACAAGCGCGGCGCACCGGGGCGGCAACCCCGGCGCGCCGCTGACCACAACCCACTGACTAGGAGTGGATCATGGCTGATTCCGATCATACCCCCGCACCGCCGGCCGCCCGCCCGCACGAACGCCGGCTCACCGTCGCTACGGCCTATTACCCCGCTCGTGCGCGTTCGGCCGGCGATCGGCCGATCCCCTGGATACGCTTGCAAGGGCTCTGGTTGCAGGCGGCCGGATTTCATCCGCAGCAGCCCTTGCGCGTGCGCATCGCCCACGGCTGCCTCGTCATCACCATCGACTGACCCAGACGCCAACGCCCGGCGCAAGGCCGGGCGTTGGCGAGTTCTAATCCCTATTTTCTTTCACTTGATCGGCTACTAAAGACGATACAAAAATATAGAATACCAACAGCAATAAACAAAAGCCCAATAGGAAACATTATCTCCGCTCTCGCCTTATATATTTCCTGCGCAGCTGATCCAGCAGCAACCGAGAACGATGCGCCTTGCAGAGCCCACAAGATATAATATCCGCCGATAAAAATAAGAAGTGTTGCGAATATATATCCAAAGAAATGAATGATAAATCGCCTATTTAACTTTGCCATGACATTCACTTTGGCGGCATACCTGGTGGTCTCTTGGGCGGCGCAACTGTCGGCCCTGGTGGTTGAGATGGCGGTATCTGCGGCCCTGTTCTGCATTGATTGATGGTGCTGT
>NZ_JAHCAQ010000014.1 GCF_019634845.1 Dokdonella sp. | reverse complement strand
TGATGAGCTGGAAGGTGCGCGGACGCAGGATCAGCCAGATCCCCGCGCCGAACACCACGCCTACGGAAATCGCCAGTACCAGTTCCATCAGATCCGCCTCCCCTCGGCACCGCCCTGTCCGTCCGCCGTCAGGTCCTCGCCCGGGTGGCGGTGCGCGCGCAGCGACTGGTGCGCGAGCGCGACCAGCATCAGCATCGTGGTGCCGACCACCACCGCGAACACGCCGAGGTCGAACACGAAGGCGCTCGGCAGGTGCAGCTCGCCCACCAGCGGCCACTCCACGTGCGCGGTGTGGGTGGTGAGGAAGGGATGCCCGAACCACCACGCCCCCAGGCCGGTGGTGCAGGCCAGCAGCAGTCCGAAGCCCAGCCAGCGATGCGGGCGCAGGTTCAGGCGGCTCTCCACCCACACCGTGCCGGCGAGCATGTACTGCACCAGGATCGCCACCGCGAAGATCAGCCCGGCGACGAAGCCGCCACCCGGCAGATTGTGCCCGCGCATGAAGAAATACACCGCGATCACCCCCATGAAGGGCAGCAGCAGGCGCAGGTAGATCCCCGGCACCAGCAGGTAGCCGCTGCCGGCCTGCTCGGCGGGGCTCTGCCGGCTCGCCGGATCGCCCTCGAAGCGCTGCTGCGGCGGGATGCCGGCGCTTTCCGGCGCCGGGCGGAAGCGGCGCAGCAACGCATACACGGTGAGCGCGACGACGGCGAGCACGGTGATCTCGCCCAGGGTGTCGAAGCTGCGGAAATCCACCAGCAGCACGTTCACCACGTTGCTGCCCCCGCCGCCGCCGAGGGCGTTGAGCAGGAAGAAGTCCGCGATCGTGTCCGAGGCCGGATGCACCAGCACCGCATGGGTCAGCGCCGCCAGCGCGAGGCCGCCGCCGACGGCGAGCGCGAGGTCGCGCGTGCGTCGCGTCCATACCTGCCACGGCGGCTGCACCGGGCCGGCGATCGACTCGATCCGCGGCGGCAGCCAGCGCAGGCCGAGCAGGATCAGCACCGTGGTCACCGTCTCCACCATCAGCTGAGTCAGCGCCAGGTCGGGCGCAGACAGCCACAGGAAGGTCGCCGCGGTGACGATGCCGGTGCCGCCGACGAGCGCGAGCGCGGCCAGGCGGTGGTACTTCGCCATCCACGCCGCCGCCAGCGCGCAGCCGGCGCCGATCAGCCACATGCCGGCGAAGATGGGGTCGAAGCCCCGCACGGGGATCACGGTCCACGCCGGCGGAGCGCCCGCCAGCAGGAGCGGAATCAACAGCAGCGCGAGCATCATCAGCATCAGCTGCGGCTGCAGCCGGCGCGTGCCGACGCGGCGCAGCAGCCACTCCGCACCGCGGGTGAGCTGCAGCATCGTCGTCTCGTAGGCCTGCGCGCCGTTGAGGCGGTGGAGCAGCGGCACGCGCTCGCGCCGCGCCAGGTCGAAATGGCGGCGCAGCACCCCGTAAAGCAGCATGCCGCCCACGAGCGCGCACACGCTCATCAGCAGCGGCAGGTTGAAGCCGTGCCACACCGCCAGGTCGTAGGCCGGCGCGTCCTCGCCCAGGGTGGCGACCACCGCCAGGTGCAGTAGCGGCTCGATGCTCACGCCGGGGGCGACGCCCACCACCAGGCAGGCCAGCACCAGCAGTTCGACCGGCAGCCGCATCCAGCGCGGCGGCTCATGGGGGTCGCGCGGCAAGTCCTTCGAAAACTCGCCGAAGAAAATCGAAATGAAGCGCAGCGAATAGGTCACGCTGAATATGCCCATGGCCAGCGCCATGGCCGACAGCCCCCAGTCCTGGCCGCCGCCGTGGGAAAAGGCTTCGGCGAAGAACATCTCCTTCGACAGGAAGCCGTTGAACAGGGGCACACCCGCCATGGCCGCGCTGGCGCAGATGGCCAGCACTGCCGTGACCGGCAGTTTGCGGCGCAGGCCGCGCAGGATGCGCATGTCGCGGATTCCGGTTTCGTGGTCGATGATGCCCGCCGCCATGAACAGCGATGCCTTGAACGTCGCGTGATTCAGGATATGGAAGATGGCGGCCACGACGGCCAGCGGCGTGCCCATGCCGATCAGCAGCGTGATCAGTCCGAGATGGCTGATCGTCGAATAGGCGAGCAGCCCCTTCAGGTCGTGCTGGAAGATGGCGATGAACGCCCCGACCAGCAGGGTCATCGCCCCCGCCCCGCCGATGATCCAGAACCATTCCGGCGTCCCGGACAGCGCGGGCCACAGGCGGACCAGAAGAAAAACGCCGGCTTTCACCATGGTCGCCGAATGCAGGAAGGCGGACACCGGCGTCGGCGCGGCCATCGCGTGCGGCAGCCAGAAATGGAAAGGGAACTGCGCGCTCTTCGTCAGCGCGCCCAGCGCGATCAGCGCCAGCGCCGCCGGATAGAGATCGTGTCCGCGGATCTGGTCGCCGGCCGCCAGCACGATGTCCAGATCGTAGCTGCCGGTGATGTATCCCAGCACCAGCACCCCGGCCAGCAGGCAGAGCCCCCCGGTGGCCGTCACCGTGAACGCCATGCGCGCGCCGCGCCGCGCATCCGCGCGGTGATGCCAGTAGCCGATCAGCAGGAACGAAGTCAGGCTGGTGAGCTCCCAGAACACCACCAGCTGCACCAGGTTGCCGGACAGCACGACGCCGAGCATCGATCCCATGAAGGCCATCAGGAACGAGAAGAAGCGCGGCACCGGGTCTTCCGGGGACATGTAATAACGCGCGTACAGCACGACCAGCAGCCCGATGGCGAGGACCAGCATGGTGAACACCCAGGCCAGGCCGTCGACGCGCAGAACGAAATCCAGGCCCTGCGCCGGCAGCCAGGCGAACTCCTCGCGCAGGACGGCGCCGGTCGCCACCTCGGCATACAGGCTGGCCGCCGCGACCAGGGCATACACGCAGACCGCCGCCGCCAGCCAGAACTCGCTGTTACGCGCGCGCTGCGGCAGCACCGCGGCAATGGCGCTGCCCAGGAACGGGATCAGTACGAGAGAAAGGACAAGCATCGATGGCTGGTCGAAAAAATGTCTATGTCTGTTTCTGTTAACGCGCTGCCGGCGGCGCCCTGGAGATGTGCATCGGCACAAACTCCGGTCCTGTCAACATTGCCGCCACAGAATTGCCGGTTTTTTTGATGATAAGCGAGAACATCCGCTTCCGGAAAACCAATTGCCGTCCCTGTGACGCCGGAACGGCGGTTTTGTTTCCATCAGCATGTCCGCCGTGCGGCACCGGCCGCATACCGGACCGTCGCCGTGCAACATGAACAACCCCGGAAAATGCAGTTCCGCGCCGGACGGCCCGCCTTCCGCGGATTATTTCTTCAACTTCGCGAACGCCAGCGCCATGGCGTTCATCGGCTCTGCGGCCCGCCCGGCCCCTCCCCCTCCCGGCCGTGCCGCAGGGCGCCGGCCGTCAGGCTGACGGCGTCCGGGGCCGGAATCCGCAGGGCGCGAAGCGCCTTCCCGCCGTGCCGCCGCGTTCCCGGTTTCATCCAGGCGCATGCTCAGCGCGATGCGCTGGCGCTGCAGGTCCACTTCCATCACCTTGACCTTGACGATGTCGCCGGCCTTGACCACCTCGCGCGGATCGCGCACGTAGCGGTGGGCGAGCGCCGACACATGCACGAGGCCGTCCTGGTGCACGCCGATGTCGACGAAGGCACCGAACGCGGCGACGTTGCTGACACGCCCTTCCAGCACCATGCCGACGACGAGATCCTTGACGTCGGCGACACCCTCGGCAAACGTCGGTGCGACGAAGCTCGGGCGCGGATCGCGACCGGGTTTTTCCAGTTCGCTGATGATGTCGCGCACGGTCGGCAGGCCGAACCGCGCGTCGGTGTAGTCCTCGGCGCGCAACTGGCGCAGCAAGGCGGCATCACCCACCAGCTGCTGCGGCGTGCGGCCGTTGGCCGCGGCCATGCGCTCGACCACGCCATAGGCTTCCGGATGCACACCGCTGGCGTCGAGCGGATTGCTGCCCTGGCTGATGCGCAGGAAGCCCGCGCCCTGCTCGAAGGCCTTGTCGCCCAGGCGCGGCACTTTCTTCAACGCCGCGCGGGTGGCGAACGCGCCGTGCTCGTCGCGATACCTGACGATGTTGTCGGCAACCGACGCGCTCAAGCCGGCCACACGCGCCAGCAGCGGCGCCGATGCGGTGTTGACGTCGACGCCGACCGCGTTGACGCAGTCCTCCACGCGCGCATCGAGCGCGCGCGCGAGGCGGTACTGGTTGACGTCGTGCTGGTACTGGCCCACGCCGATCGCCTTGGGTTCGATCTTGACGAGCTCGGCGAGCGGATCCTGCAGGCGCCGCGCGATCGACACCGCGCCGCGCAGCGACACGTCGAGGTCGGGAAACTCGCGCGCGGCGAGCTCGGAGGCCGAATACACCGAAGCACCGGCCTCGCTGACCACGAGCTTGGCGATGCTGGCCTGCGGCGCGAGCTTGCGGATCAGCTCGCCGGCGAGCTGGTCGGTCTCGCGCGAGGCGGTGCCGTTGCCGATCGCGATCAGTTCGACGCCGTGGCGCAGGCACAGCGCGCCGAGTTCGGCCAGCGCCTGCTGCCACTGCCGACGCGGCTCGTGCGGATAGACCGTGCTGGTCGCGAGCAGCTTGCCGGTGCCATCGACGACGGCAACCTTGACGCCGGTGCGGATGCCGGGATCGAGCCCCATCACGGTGCGCGGGCCAGCGGGCGCGGCCAGCAGCAGGTCCTTGAGGTTGTCGCCGAACACGCCGATCGCGGCCTCCTCGGCAGCCTCCCGCGCGCGCGTGAACAGGTCGAGCGTGAGCGTCAGATGCAGCTTGACGCGCCAGCACAGCCGCGCGGTGTCCATCAGCCAGGCATCGGCGGCGCGGCCGCGCGCGGCGAAGCCCGCGTGCGCGGCGACGCGCGCCTCGCCCTGCGCGTGGCCCTGCTCGGCATCGGCAGTGGGCGCGAGCTCGAGCGCGAGCACGCCCTCGTTGCGCGCACGCAGCAGCGCGAGTAACCGGTGCGAGGGGATTTTCGCGATCGGCTCGGCGTGCTCGAAGTAGTCACGATACTTGGCGCCTTCGGCCTGCTTGCCCGCGATCACGCTGGCGCGGATCTGGCCGTGTTGCCAGACCCACTCGCGCAGCGAGTCGACCAGCAGCGCATCCTCGGCGATCGATTCGATGAGGATGTGGCGCGCGCCGTCGAGCGCGGCCTTCACATCCTCGACGCCGCGCGCGGCATCGACGAAGGCCGCCGCCCGCAGTTCGGGCGCGACCGTCGGGTCCTCGCGCAGCGCGATGGCGAGCGGTTCGAGACCCGCCTCGCGCGCGATCTGCGCCTTGGTGCGGCGCTTGGGCTTGTAGGGCAGGTACAGATCCTCGAGCCGCGCCTTGGTGTCGGCGGCGAGGATGCGCTCGCGCAGGTCGGCGTCGAGCTTGCCCTGCTCGTCGATGCTGGCAAGGATCGCGCTGCGCCGCTCCTCGAGCTCGCGCAGGTAGCCCAGGCGTTCCTCGAGCAGGCGCAACTGGGTGTCGTCGAGGCCGCCGGTGGCTTCCTTGCGGTAGCGCGCGATGAACGGCACGGTGGCGCCGCCGTCGAGCAGCGCCACGGCGGCCTGCACCTGTGCCGGCTGCGCGGCGATGTCCTGCGCGATGCGCGCCTCGATCGAAAGCATGGGCTGCGAAATCCTCGTCGGCCGGAGAAACGGAAGGCCGCCCGCGCGACCCGCCGCGATGTTCGCAGCGTCGCCGCGATGCGTCGAGACTTGCGCGCGGGGGATGGTTTTCGTAGGCGTGGCGGCGGCCGCGATCAGATCTTCGTATCGCAACGCGACCACCGCCTCGCGTCCCCGCGGGACGAACCACGCACCGACGCGGGTCGTCCCCCGCGCACCGCGGCCACCATCAACGCCCGCCGCGATACCCCAGCGCGCGGGCGGGCACGAGGCGCAGCCCCGGCTGCACGCCGTCGAAGCCGTCGCGGAAGATGAGGTCGCTCACCGCCGCTTCCAGATCGAGGGTGCCGGTGTTGTTGGCCGGGTTCGGATCGGTGATCGGCGCGCCGACGACGGCCGTCATCGAGTTGCTGAGCGTGGCGCTGAAGCCGGCCGCGACCGTGCCGCTGACCACGAAACTGAGCTGGCTGCCCGACGGCAGCATGGCCGCGCCAACGATGTTGCCGCTGCTGCCGGCCGGACAGCTGGCGCCGCCACTCGGCGTGCAGGTCCAGGTCGGCGACTGGTAGGCCGCCGGGAATGTATCGACGAGCGTCGTGCTGGCGCTGGCCGGACCGGCATTGGCGACCGTGATCGTGTAGTGCAGCGCAGCGCCCGCCGTGTAGGCCGGCGGATTCGCGCTCATCGTCACGCCGACATCGGCCGTGGTCGCTGTCGCTTGGCAGTTGACCACGCCACGGATGACCCAGTCGCCGCCAACGCCGAACGTCGCGCTGTTAAACCACCCGAATTGGTTGTTGATCGAGGCGTAGATCACGTTGCGTCCGGGCGTGTTGCCGTCAGTGTCGCGCACGACGCTCGGATCGGAGCCCGCTACCGGCAGCTCGGCGAACTGCAGCGCCACCACCACGGTCTCGTTCGCGCTCACCGGCACGCTGAGCGGCAGCGTGTTGTTCTCATCGAGGTAGCGCCATTCGTTGAGCGCATTGTCGTTGAGCACGGGACCGCCGATCGACTGCACAAGCGCACCGGGGTTGGGGAAGGTGCCGCTACGATAAATGTTGATCGAATCCTGGATCGAGGCCGCCGCGGTGCCGGTCGGCGAGCGCCAGAAGATCTGCACCGCGACGAGGTTGCCGTCGCAGGGACTGGTGAGCCATGAACCGGCCATCTCGCCGGCCGCGAAACCCCAGATGATCGCGGCACCGCCGAAATCGGTGAGCGAATCGTTCTTGATCGTGACCTCGGCCGCGCCGACGCCGCTGCTCAACATGCAGGCCAGTGCCAACCACAAGCTCTTGCGCATGATCGCCCCCCTTGGTTGTCGTTCAACGCCGCCAGCCTGCCAGCTTGTCCCGTCAGCCGGCGTGACGGACCTCGCACTCGCCGGTCCGGCTAGAATGCGCGCCCGCCGCCATCGGAACCTGCCGCATGTCCGCCATTCCCGCCTGCCCGCGCTGCGCCATGGAACACACCTACCCCGACGGCGAGCTGTTCGTCTGCGCCGATTGCGGGCACGAATGGCCGCAGCATGCGACCGAGCATACCGAACCCGCGCACGTGGTGCGCGACTGCAACGGCAACGCGCTCGCCGATGGCGACAGCGTGGTCGTGATCAAGGACCTCAAGGTCAAGGGTTCCTCGATCCCGCTCAAGCAGGGCACGCTGATCCGCAACATCCGCCTCGTTGCCGACGACGCCGAGCACATCGAGGGTCACAGCGACAAGATCCGCGACCTCGTGCTCAAGACCTGCTTCCTGCGCAAGGCCTGAGCCGATCCCTCGCGTGCCTCGCAGCGAGCCTCATGAAAAGTGCGGCCACGGATGGCCGCGGCTGGACTTGCCGCAGCCGCGGCCTCGGCCAGCACGCGGCGCCGCATCAATACATGATCACCGAGCGGATCGAATGCCCGTCGTGCATGAGCTGGAACGCATCGTTGATGCGCTCGAGCGGCAGCCGCGCCGAGATGAATTCGTCGATGTGGATGTCGCCCGCGAGATAGCGCTCGACATAACCGGGCAACTGCGAGCGACCCTTGACGCCGCCGAACGCACTGCCGCGCCACACGCGTCCGGTGACGAGCTGGAACGGCCGGGTGCGGATCTCCTGCCCCGCGCCGGCCACGCCGATGATGATCGACTCGCCCCAGCCCTTGTGGCAGCACTCCAGCGCGGTGCGCATGAGCTCGACGTTGCCGACGCATTCGAAGGAATAGTCCACGCCGCCATCGGTCAGCTCGACGATGAGCTGCTGCAGCGGGATGTCCGCATGCTCGCGCGGGTTGACGCAGTCGGTGGCGCCGAGCTGGCGCGCGAGTTCGAACTTGGCCGGGTTGCGGTCGACGGCGAGGATGCGGCCGGCCTTGGCCAGCACCGCGCCCTGGATCACCGACATGCCGATGCCGCCGAGGCCGAACACGGCCACGCTCGCACCGGGCGTGACCTTGGCCGTGTTGAGCACGGCGCCGATGCCGGTGGTGATGCCGCAGCCGAGCAGGCAGACCTTGTCGAGCGGCGCGGCCGGATTGATCCTGGCCAGCGCGATCTCGGGCAGCACCGTGTACTGCGAGAACGTGCTCGTGCCCATGTAGTGCAGGATCGGCTTGCCGTTCTTCGAGAAGCGCGAGGTGCCGTCGGGCATGAGGCCCTTGCCCTGGGTCACGCGGATCGCCTGGCACAGGTTGGTCTTGCCCGAGCGGCAGAACTTGCACTGGCCGCACTCGGGCGTGTACAGCGGGATGACGTGGTCGCCCGGCTTGACGCTGGTCACGCCCGCACCGACCTCCTCGACGATGCCGCCGCCCTCGTGGCCGAGGATCGCCGGGAACAGGCCTTCCGGATCATCGCCCGACAACGTGAACGCGTCGGTGTGGCACACGCCGGTGGCGACGATGCGCACGAGCACTTCGCCCGCGCGCGGGCCTTCCAGATCGACTTCCTCGATCGACAGCGGCTGACCGGCAGCCCAGGCCACGGCGGCGCGCGTCTTCATCGGTGATCCTCCGGCACGACAGGAGGGTCACCATAGCGCGAGCGCGCGGCGCGGCTCAATCGGCGCGCAGCTGCTGTGCGCGCACGAAGCTCACGAGCTGCCACAGCTCGCGGTCGTCGAGCAGGCGGCCGAAGCCCGCCATGTCGCCGACCTGTGGTTCCTGGCCGCTGCGCGTATAGCCGTGGCCGCGCAGCGCGACGCTGCCATCGCGCAGCAGGAAGAACAGCGTGGTGTCGTCATCGCCATACACCCAGCGCTGGTTGACGAGCGAAGGGCACATCGCACCGGTGAGCTTGTTGCCGTGGCAGGTGACGCAGGCGCGCTGCGCGTAGATCTGCGCGCCGGCCGCACTCGCCGCGGCATCGCCGGCGAACGGATTGCGCAGCTCGGGCAGGCCATGCGCGGTTTGCCGACCGGTCGCGCCCAGCGGCGGATCACTGCCGCGCCGGCCCGGCCCGCAGGCGGCGAGCGCGGCCACCAGCAGCAGCGCCAACCCTGCCCGGCAGCGGCGTTCAGCGCGCCAGTGACTGCAGGCCATCGATTTCCACCAGCAGTTCACGGCGGCAGATGTCACCGCCAAGGATCAGCGCGCCCGCATGGCCTGGCACGGCCTGCGCGAGCGCATGCGCCACCGCGGCGCCATCGTCGCGCTCACGCACATAGGCCTTGAGCAGGGCATCGGTGCCGAAGCGGCCATGCGCGGCCGCCAGCAGGTGCTCGAGGTTGGTGAAGGTTTCGGCGAGCTGTGCGGCCAGGTCCTGCTCGTGCTGCGAGGCATGCCCGACCACGGCCGCGGTACCGGAGATGAAGAACTGCCCGGCCGCGCTGCGCAGCGCCCGCGCGAAGGTCGGTGCGCTCGGGCCGTACTGGCGCGGATAGCACCAGGCACTGAGCTGGCGCGGATTCTCGACGCGCGTGCCGGGCTCGCGCGCGGCCAGACCGTAGACGAGCAGGTTCCCGCTCGCGACCTGATGGCCGATCGCGCAGGCGGCCGGATAGCTGCCGGCCAGCCATTGCGCCATGCCACGCGCACGTCCTGCGCAGAATCGCCGATACCGTTCGGCATCGCCGACGCCGGCATTGATCGCATCGAAATAGTTCCACAGGCGCAGCCAGTGCGGCGTGGCGCTGGCCTGCACGAAGGCCAGCAACTGCCGGTAGGCGTCGTGGCTGGCGCGCTCGATGTCGCCATCGACCTCGGCCACCTCGATCGCCACGAACAGGTAATCGCCGTCGCTGCTCCAGCGCAGGTCGCCCGCGCGCCCATGCCGCACCGGGGCGCGCCCGCGCCATACCTCCACGCAGGGCGCGGCCAGTGGTTCGAGCGCGACGCGCACCACGCGCGGATCGTCAGCGGCAGCGAAGCCGCTGCCGAAACCGATCACCGCCAGCACGCGCGCGTCGGCGAGCAGCGTGCCCACATCGGCCTGCTCGTAACACTGCTCCAGCGCTGGCAATGGTGGCGTGGCGTGATTCATCGGGGCAACGGCGCGGGGGGCGCAAACGCGGTCAAAACGGCCGCGGATGATACACTGCCCGATTGTCCAACCCGCGCCATCGGCCGCCCCAATCTCATGGATACGACCCACTGCCCCGAGTCCACGCAGTCGCCGGCCGAGCAGGATCTGGCCCGCCTCATCGTCGCCAGCCTCAACATCGACTGGATCAAGCCCGAGGCGATCGCGCCCGAGGCGCCGTTGTTCGGCGGCGGCGAACTTGGCCTCGACTCGATCGATGCGCTCGAGCTCGCACTGGCGGTGTCCAAGCGTTATGGCTTCCAGTTGCGCTCGGACAATCCCGACAACAAGCAGATCTTCGCCAGCCTGCGCGCGCTGTCGGCGCACATCGAGCAGCACCGCGGCGCGAGCTGAGCGCGCGGCGCGCCGGCCACGGCTTCCACGCATGAGTGCCGCCAGCCTGCCCGGTTCCGGAACCATCACGCCGACGCCGCGGCGTGGCCGCGCGCTGCTCGGCGCGATCGTCCTCTACATCGTGCTCGTGCTGCTGGCCGCGCAATTGGAACGCGACGACCTCGCCGCGCTGGCCGTGGTCGTGCTGGCCGGCGGCGCGCTGGCACCGGCCCTGTGCCGCGGTGCGCGCCGCGCCTGGTGGGCATTCGCCGCGACCGCGCTCGCCGCCGTCGCCGCGGCCTGGCACGGCATGGGCTGGCTGCTCGTCGATGCCGTGCCGGCGCTCATCAATGGCGCGCTGTGCCTGTTGTTCGCGCGCAGCCTGCGGCGCGGGCGCGCGCCGCTCATCGCACGCTTCATCGCGATCCTCGAAGGGCCGCAGCGGCTGGCCGAACCGCGCGTGGCCACCTATGCGCGCGGACTCACCGCATGCTGGGCGCTCGTGCTCGGCGCGCAGGCTGCACTGCTCGGCGCGATCGCACTGGCGCAGGTCGGCATCGGCCCGGCCGCGCTCGGCGCGGCGGCCTGGCGCGCTTACCTGCACGTGGGCAGCGGGGTCGTGGTCGGCGCCCTGCTCGCCGGCGAATACGGCTACCGGCGCTGGCACCTGCGCGGCCTCGCCCACCCCGCGCTGGCGACCTTCCTCGTCGCGATCGTGCGGCAGTGGCCGGCGCTGCTGCGCAGTGCACTCGATGACACGCCGCGGGACGCGCCATGACCGCCGACGTGCTGCGCGAGCGCCTGTGCATCGACGCCGACCATCCGAGCCTGCCCGGCCATTTCCCGGGACAGCCGGTGGTCCCTGGCGTGGTGCTGCTCGACCGCATCGCCAGCGTGCTCGCGCGCGCCGGCCTGGGGCCGCTGGCGCGCATCGAGGCGGTCAAGTTCCTTGCCCCGGTGCTGCCGGGGCAGGCGCTCGACTGCGAGATCGAACGCGACGCCACGCAGCTGCGCTTTCGCCTGCTGCACGACGGTCGCGTGGTGCTGCGCGGCACGGCGGCGCTGGCATGAGCGAGCACTGGCGCGAGCGCAGGGAAGGCGGTGGCCGCGTTGCGATCTGGCTGATCCGCACGATCGCGCTGCGGCTCGGGCGGCCGGTGGCGCGGCTGTGCCTGTATCCGATCACGCTGTATTTCTTCCTGCGGCGCCCCTACGAGCGCCGCGTGTCGTACGCCGCGCTCGATCGCATCGAGGGTCGGCGTCCATCGGCGTGGCGCGTCATGTGCCACATCCACCGCTTCGCCAGCACGCTGCTCGACCGCGTCTTCCTGCTGTCGGACCGCTACACCCGCTTCGACGTGCGCATGCACGGCCTCGACGAGCTCGTCACGCGCATGCAACCCGACCGTGGCGTGCTGCTGCTGGGCGCCCACGTCGGCAGTTTCGAGGTGCTGCGCGTGGCCACGCTCACACATCCCGAGGTCAAGCTGCGCGTCGTGCTCGACACCCACAAGACGCCGGCGCAGACCGCGCTGCTGCATGCACTCAACCCGGCCATCGGCCATGGCGTGATCGACGCCGGCCGGCCGCCCACCGAGATCGTGCTGGCACTGTCCGAAGCCGCTGCCGAAGGTGCGCTGATCGCCCTGCTGGCCGATCGCGCACGCGCCGACGAACGCTGCGTGATGGTCGACTTCTGCGGTGCGCCGGCGCCGCTGCCGGTGGCGCCGTTCGCATTGGGCGGCATCCTCAAGGTGCCGGTCGTGCTGTGCCTGGGCATGTATCGTGGCGGCAACCGCTACGATCTGTACTTCGAGCCACTGGCTGATGCGCTGCCGGTCGGCCGCGGCGAGCGCACGGCAGCGGTGCAGGCGCTGGCGCAGGCCTACGCGGCACGGCTCGAACACCATGTGCGACAAGACCCCTGCAACTGGTTCAACTGGCATGATTTCTGGAATCCCGAAGGGCGTGGCGTGGCCGCTGCTGCTGGCGTTGGCGCCGACAGCCCTGGCCGCGCCTGACGCCGCCCCCGATGCAACCGCGCTGGTCGCCGCGCTCAAACGCGAGGTGCCGGCCGTCACCGCCTATGTCGAGGTGCGCTATTCCGGCCTGCTCGAACGACCGCTGATCCTGCGCGGCGAAATGCAGTACCTCGGCCCCGGCAAGCTCGCCAAGCGCGTCGACACGCCCTGGCGCGAATTGACGGCGGTCGATGGCGGCAACGCGAGCCTGCAACGTGGCGACCGGCCGGCGCGCAGCCTGCCGCTGGCGCAGGTGCCCGAGCTCGACAGTTTCCTGCGTGGGTTCTCGGCCTTGCTCGGCGGTGACGCCGCCGCACTCGCGCGCGACTTCAGCCTGAGCGCCTCGGGCAACGCGGCGCACTGGCAGCTTCGACTCGAGCCGCGCGATGCGCGCCTGGCGCGGCGCGTGCAATGGCTGCGCGTCGATGGCAGCGGCAGCGAACCGACCTGCTTCCGCACGCGCGAGGCCGATGGTGATGAAAGCGTGTTGCTGGTCGGTGCGCTCGCCGCCACGCCGCTGGCACCGCGCGTGACGCTGGGCCAGCTCGATGCGCTGTGCCGCGGACTCAAGCGGTGAGCGGCGTCGATGCGCGTTGAGCCACCTCGCACCCTGCTGCTCGCACTGTGGCTGCTCGCGCTCGCCGCACTGGGCGCGCTCGCCTGGCGCCAGCTGCGCATCGGCACCGACCTGCGCAGCTTCATGCCGCCGCCGCGCACGGCCGACCAGCAACTGGTGATGGACCAGATCGGCGATGGCCCGGCCTCGCGCCTGTTGCTGCTTGCCATCGAGGGCGCCGACGAGGCCACGCTGGCGCAGCTCAGCCGCGGACTGTTGGCCTGGCTGCGCGGTGACGCGCGATTCGAGCAGGCTTTCAACGGCGCGCTCGACGCCGCTGCGATTCCATCGCCGTGGCTGCCCTACCGTTGGCTGCTCACGCCGACGCTCGATCGGCAGGCCTTCGACGCGGCCTGGCTGCGCGATGCGCTCGAGCAGCGTGCCGCCGACCTGGCCTCGCCGGCGGCGACGCTGCTCAAGCCCTGGCTCGCGCGCGATCCGACCCTGGAGACGCTCAACCTCGCACAGCGCTGGGCCCCACCCAAGATGCCCGCGCTGCACGACGGCGTGTGGTTCGCCAGCGACGGCGCCGCACTGCTGCTCGCGCAGACGCGCGCGGCGGGATTCGACCCGGCTGCGCAACGCGACGCGATCACAGCGCTGCAAGCCGCGTTCGCGGCGCTGCCCGCGCGCGGCGAGGCGCGGCTCGAGATCAGTGGTCCCGGCTGGTTCAGCATGCAGATCGATGCCCGCACGCGCGGCGAGGCCGACCGCCTCGGCGCGGCCAGCACGCTCGGCTTCATCGTGCTGCTGCTCGTCGCCTACCGCAGCCTGCCCGCGTTGCTGCTCGGCGCACTGCCGGTCGCGACCGGCGCGCTGGCGGGACTGGCCGCACTCGCGCTGTGGTACGGACAGGCGCATGGCATCACGCTCGCGTTCGGCTTCACCCTGCTCGGCGTGGCACAGGAGTATCCGCTGCGCGTGCTCAGCCACCGCCGCGCCGGCGAGGACGCGCTGGCCAGCGTGCGCGCGCTGTGGCCGCTGCTGGCCACCGCGATCGTGTCGGCGGCGATCGCCTATCTGGCGTTCTTCGCCTCGGGCGTGCCCGGTCTGCAGCAGCTGGCGCTGTTCACGATCGCGGGCCTGCTCGCGGCCGGGCTGGCCACGCGCCATCTGCTGCCGCGCGCGCTGCCGAGGCGCTTTCGCGACGTGGCCACGCTCCCGGGGCTCGCCCGCGCGAGCGCACTGCTCGAGCGCGTGCCGCGCCTGCGCTGGCTGCCGTGGCTGCTCGCACTGGCCGGTGGCGTGATCCTGTGGCGCGCGCCCGGCCCGCTGTGGCAGAACGATCTCGCCGCACTCACCCCGGTGCCGGCGCAGTGGCTCGCACGCGACGCGCAGTTGCGCGCCGAACTCGGCGCGCCCGACGTGCGCTACCTGCTCGTGCTGCAGGGCAACGACGACGAAGCCGTGCTGGCGCTGTCCGAACGCCTGCAGGCACCGCTCGAGGCACTGGTCGCGCGCGGCGCCCTCGACGGCGTGGAACTGCCGAGCCGCTATCTGCCGAGCCTTGCCACCCAGCGCGCGCGCCAGGCGCGCCTGCCCGCGCGCGCCGCGCTCGAGGCCGCGCTGGCGGCCGCCAGCGACGGGTTGCCGTTCCGGCAGGGCCTGTTCGAGCCGTTCGTCGACGACGTGGAGACCGCGCGCGAACTCGCGCCACTCACGCCGCAGGCGTTCGCCAGCAGTCCGTTCGGAGCGCGCCTGGCTGCGATGCTCGTGCGCCGCGGCGACACCAGTCTGGCGCTGGCCACGCTGACGGGCGTGCACGACGCGGCGGCGCTGCAGCACTGGGCGCAGTCGACCGCCGGCGCGGTGCGCCTCATCGACCTCAAGGCCGCCTCCGAGTCGCTGGTGGCCGCCTATCGCGAGCGCATCCTGCGCGCGCTCGGCGTGGCCCTGCTGCTGCTCGCGCTGACGGTGGCCATCGCCCTGCGCAGCCTGCGCCGGGCCTGGCATGTGCTGGCACCGATGACGCTGGCGACGCTGCTCGTGGTCGTGGTCGAGCGTGCCGCCGGCATCCCGCTGTCGCTGTTCCACCTCGTCGCGGTCACGCTCGCGGCTGGCCTCGGCCTGCACTATGCGCTGTTCTTCGAGCAGCGTCCGCGCGATGCGGCCGATGCGCGGCGCACGCTGCATGCCACGCTCGTGTGCGTGCTCGCCGCGCTGCTCGTGTTCGGCCTGCAGGCGCTGTCCTCGCTGCCGGTGCTGCGCGCGATCGGGCTGACCGTCGCGCTTGGCGTCGGCTTCCATTTCTGCCTGTCGATCCTGATGGCGCGCGGCAAGCCATGAGCCTGCCGCGCCCACAGTGGGCCACGCTGATTCCGCATGCGGGTGCGATGTGCCTGCTCGACGAAGTCATCGCCTGGGACGCGGCCACGATCCACGCCCGCACGCACTCGCATGCGCGCACCGACAACCCGCTGCGCAGCGACGGCATGCTGCGCGCGTTGCACCTGTGCGAGTACGGCGCGCAGGCGATGGCGATCCATGGCGGCCTGCTCGCGCGCGCGCAGGGGCGCGTCGCCACGCCGGGCTATCTGGTGTCGCTGCGCGAGGTGGAGCTGCACCGCGCCCGCATCGACGACATCGATGCGGCCCTCGAGGTGCATGCGCAGCACCTGCTCGGCGGCGATGGCCACTGGCAGTATGCGTTCCGCGTCGAGCACGCCGGCCTTCTGCTCGCGCGCGGGCGCGCGGCGGTCATCACCAGTCCAGCGCCAGATCGAGACTGAAGCTGCGCCCGGGCTGGCGGTACAGCCCGAGATCGCGCGCCGTGGGCGCCACCCCGCGCAGACTGGCCCAGTCGAAGTAGCGCCGGTTGGCAAGGTTGCCCAGTTGCAGGTTGATGCGGGCGAATTCGACCGGCTGCCACCAGGCGCTGAAGTCCAGGCGCGCGTAGCCGGCCGGGCGGTACAGCGATGCGAGGCTTTGATCGACGCGCTGCTTGCGGGTCACGCCGGTCAGCGTGAGCTGGCCGCCGTAGCGCGGATCGGGTTCGAAGCCGACGCCGAGGCTCACGCGTGCCGGCTGCACGCTGTTGAGCGGCTGGTGACGCGCGGTATCGTCGCCATGTCCGGCGCTGGCGCGCAGCTCGCCGAACCAGCCGGCCAGCCGCTCGCGCGTGGCATCGGCCTGCCAGCGCGCCTCCAGTTCGACGCCGCGGATGCGCGCGCGGTCGCGGTTGATCGACTGGAACACCTGGTCGCCGCTGACCGGGTCGATGCCGAGGTTGGCGCGTGACTCGATGAGGTCGCGGAAGCGGTTGTCATAGAGGGCGAGGCTGGTCTGCCATTCGCGGCCCTGCCAGCGCCAGCCCGCTTCGAGGCCAAGGCTGGTCTCGGCACGCAGCTGCGGATTGGGGCGCACCTCGTAATGGAAGGTTGGCAGGTACAGGCCGATGTTGACGTCGGAGAACGGCGGCGCGCGGTAGCCACGCACGGCCTGCAGGTAGAAGGTGTGCGCCGAGCGCGTGTAGCGCAGGCCGAGCTTGGGCGTCCAGCGCGTGCTGTCGATGTCGGCCAGCGCCTGGTCGGGATTGTCGGCGCGCCAGATCGCATCGCTGCGCGCGGCCATCGAGTAGCGTTCGCCGCGCACGCCCGGCACCAGGGCCCAATGCGGGCTCAGGCGTATTTCGTCCTGCCAGAACAGGCCGGCCTCGAGCACGCGCGACAGCGGGAAATCGCGCACAGGCAGCCGCTCGCCGAGCACGACATGGGTGGCGCTGCCGGTGGCCAGATTGGTCTCCAGACCGTCACGGACGCTCGCGTAGTCGTGGCGCGCGAGATCGAGGCCGAACACGTGCCAGTGACTGACGCCGAGCCAGTCGCCGCGCGACTGCGCCACGAGGCGCGCGCCGTCGCTGTCCTGGGCCAGGTCGAAGCGGCGCTCGCGGCGCGTCCGATACGCTGTCTGGGCATCGGGGTTGCGGAACTGGTCGGTCAACTGCGCGGTCGCGGCGAGCTGGCGATACAACAGCAGGTCGAGCGAATCGAGCCACGGCCACGGCGCCTGCCATTGCGCGGCCAGGCTCAGGCGGTTGCGGCGCCAGCGATCGTCGCCATCGAGTGCCGTGGTGGTGCTGTAGCGGCCGGGGCCGAACACCAGCGATTGCACATCGGTGAGCTGCCGGCCGCGCGCGCCCTCGAAGGTGAGCGTGTAGTGGCCGCCACCGGCGGCGTAGCCGAACTTGGCAAGCAGGCCGTCGCGGCGCGTATCGGCCGGATTGGCGCGCATCTCGCCGGCAGCGACGTTGTTGTCGGTCTCGTGGCCGCTGCGGCGTGCGACCTGCAGCAACGTGCTCCACGGCCCCTGCTGCGCCGCCAGATGCGCGGCGACGAGGTGGCTGTCATCGCGGCTGTCATGGCCGAGCCGGCCGCCCACGCCAAAATCACTGCCGTTCCACAGCAGGTCCGCCGCCGTGCTCGTCGTGTAGGCGACCACGCCGGCCAACGCCTTGCTGCCATACAGCGTCGAGGCCGGTCCGCGCAGCACCTCGATGCGCTGGATCGCGAGCAGGTCGACGAGGTCGCGGCCGGCGTAGGCGAACTGGCCGACGCTGAACGCATCGGGCAGCGGCACGCCATCGACCTCGATGCTGACACGGTTGCCATCGAGTCCACGCAGGTTGAAGCCCAACCGGCCGAAACGGGCGGCGTCGGTCGGCACCGCCAACCCCGGAATCAGCCGTTCGAGGTCGCCGATATTGGTCACCCCGGCGCGCTCGAGCTGGTCGCGCTCGACCGCGCTGACGCTGCCGACCACCTGGCGCAGCGGCTCGGCGGCGCGGCTGCCGACCACCACCACGGCATCGAGCTCGGTGGTGTCGTCGGTGCTGCCGTCAGCGGGACTCGTGGCGTGGGCGGAAACGACGCAAATGCTGGCCAGCACTGCGACAAAAGGCGACAGGCGAAGAGGCTTCATCGGGGTTATGCTGTGCGAGTGGGACCACCATGCGAGCCGCGCTGGCACGCGGTGCAGGGTGATCCGGGATCGTCGGTGCCGTCCGTCGCCACGGGCGGCGCGCCATTCTCGCCGGAAACGGGACGATTGCATACAGGGCCTTGGTGCGACTGGGGTTCACCTTGAGGGGACAACGAGAGAGGGCATCATGAAAGCGAAACCATGGATCGCAGCGATTTGCCTGTTGTGGGGCGCCGGCGCCATTGCCGACGATGTGGTCAACGAACGCCTGCCCAAGCAGGGCAATGAACAGGGCCAGGTGGTCTACAACGCCAACTGCGCGGCCTGTCACCAGCCCAACGGCAACGGCCTGCCGGGCGCGTTTCCGCCGCTGGCCGGCTCGGACTTCCTGACCGCCAACAAGCCACTCGACGTGGCGCGCATGGTGCTCAAGGGCATCTCGGGCGAAATCACCGTCAATGGCGTCAAGTACAACAACGTGATGCCGGCCCAGAGCCATCTGTCCGATGCCGAGATCGCCGCGGCGATCAACTTCATCTACTCGAGCTGGGGCAACAAGGGCGCCAGCGTCAGCGCCAAGGACGTGTCGGGCCTGCGCGGGCAACTGGCCGTGAGCAGGGACAAGGCCCAGGGTGAGGTGCATCCGGACACCACCAAGGGCGAAATGGCCTACGGCGGCGCGCCGCTGGCGATGACCGGCAAGGCCGCCGCTGGCGATGCCGAAGCCGCGGCCGCCGGCCCCAAGCTCACCGATGCCGAGTTCAAGCAGGCCACCGAGATCTATTTCCAGCGCTGCGCCGGCTGCCATGGCGTGCTGCGCAAGGGCGCCACCGGCAAGCCGCTCACGCCCGACATCACGCGCGCCAAGGGCACCGATTACCTCAAGGCGCTGATCACCTACGGTTCGCCGGCCGGCATGCCCAACTGGGGCACCTCGGGCGACCTCTCGGCCGCGCAGATCGACATCATGGCGCGCTTCCTGCAGCTCGACCCGCCGGCACCGCCGGAGTGGGGCATGCCGGAAATGCGCAACAGCTGGAAGGTGCTGGTACCGGTTGCCGAGCGTCCGACCAAGAAGGAAAACAACTACAACATCGACAACTTCTTCGCGGTGACCTTGCGCGACGCGGGCGAGATCGCGCTGATCGATGGTGACACCAAGCAGATCGTCAACATCATCAAGACCGGCTACGCCGTGCACATTTCGCGCCTGTCGCATTCGGGTCGCTATGTGTACACGATCGGCCGCGACGGCAAGATCGACCTCATCGACCTGTGGATGAAGGTTCCCGATCGCGTGGCCGAGATCAAGATCGGCCTCGAGGCGCGCTCGGTCGAAACGTCCAAGTACAAGGGCTTCGAGGACAAGCTGGCCATCGCCGGTGCCTACTGGCCGCCGCAGTTCGTGCTCATGGACGGCCCCACGCTGGAGCCGATCAAGATCGTGTCCACCCGCGGCCCGACCGTCGACACACAGGAATACCACCCCGAGCCGCGCGTGGCGGCGATCGTGGCCAGCCACGAGCACCCGGACTTCATCGTCAACGTCAAGGAAACCGGCCGCGTGCTGCTGGTGGATTATTCCAACCTCGACGCCTTGTCGATCACCACGCTCGATGCGGCGCGCTTCCTGCACGATGGTGGCTGGGACTCGACCAAGCGCTACTTCCTCACCGCAGCCAACAACTCCGACAAGATCGCCGTGGTCGATTCACGCGAACGCAAGATGGTCGCGTTGACCGACGTCGACAAGATCCCGCATCCGGGCCGCGGCGCGAACTTCGTGCATCCCAAGTTCGGTCCGGTGTGGGCGACCTCGGCGCTCGGCAACGAGAAGGTGACGCTGCTGGGCACCGATCCCGAGCATCATCCGCAGTACGCGTGGAAGGTGGTGCAGGTGCTCAAGGGCCAGGGCGGCGGTTCGCTGTTCGTCAAGACCCATCCCAAGTCGCACAACCTGTGGGTCGACACCACGCTCAACCCCGACGCCAAGCTGTCGCAGTCGGTGGCGGTGTTCGACATCAACAACCTCGACAAGGGTTACACCGCGCTGCCGATCGCCGAATGGGCCAAGCTCGGCGAAGGTGCCAAGCGCGTGGTGCAGCCCGAGTACAACGCCGCTGGTGACGAGGTCTGGTTCTCGGTGTGGAATGCCAAGGACAAGAAGAGCGCCGTGGTCGTCGTCGACGACAAGACCCGCAAGCTCAAGAAGGTCATCCGCGACGAGCGCCTGATCACACCGACCGGCAAGTTCAACGTCCACAACACGGTCGGCGACATCTACTGATCGCGCTGCAGTGTTGGTTGCCAGGCGCAGGTCCGCAAGGACCTGCGCCTTTTTCTTTGGCGACAGCGGAGGGACCGATCGCGGTCACCACCGTTGCCGCCGCGCCGCGTCATGTTCGCGGCTGAAGCCGTGCCCACGGAAAGCGGCTTTGGCACCGCGCGAGGCGCAACGGCTTTGCCTGTAGAGCCGCGCTTGCTCGGCTCAAACGCCACGGCCACCGCGTGACAACCGATCACCACGACCAGCGGAGCAAACTCCGCTCTACAGAGGGAACGGGACGTTCGACGTCTGCTTCTGCGCGCAGGAGCGCGCCGCTTTTCCACCGGGGCCCCGTGCGCGCCGGTGAACGGCGGACGCAAAGGCCCGCAGGGGCGCGCGCACGATGCGCGCGCGTTCGCCGTGGGCGCACGGATGCACCGTCGGCGAACCCCGGCCGGCGTTCACGCACCCGTGAGGCAGGATGCCTCGCGGGCGGCGCGCTTGGGGGTGTCCTTCTCTTTGGTTTCTTTCTCTTGGACAAGCAAGAGAAAGAAACCGGCCCGCCGGGATGCGGGACGAACCACGCATGGACGCATCGATGCGCGGCGGCGCCGGCGGTGCGCCGCCGCCGGCAGGTTCAGTCCTCGAAACCATCGACGAAGATGTGGTCGTCCCACACCGCGCGGCAGGCCGGGCCGCCACCTTCGAGGTGGATGTTGTCGATCGCCCAGCCAGTGCGGGTGACCGAAACGTCGCTTTGCAGGCGCATGCGCAGCTTGAACCCGGCCACGCCATTGACGCCGGCCGGCAGCTGCAGTCGATGCGACTGCCACTGGTCCCGACCGCTGCAGGTATACAGGCTGGTCCACGAGCTGCCGCCGTTGCTGCTGTATTCGACGTTGCCGAAGTCGTAGCCGGCCTCGGTGTCGCAGCGATCGTCGAATGTGAGCACGAGATCGGCGTAGCCGGTCAGGTTGATGCTGGCCGAGGTCAGTGAACTGTTGAGGTTGTTGCCGTAGTTGGGCGTGTTCCAGACATGGCTCGTGTTGCCACCGATGTTGCTCTGGATCACCCACGGCGATGCGGCGGTCCAGCCTGCGATGCCGTGCTCGACGTCGTCGTCGAACACGCTGCAGTTCGGGTAGAGCATGAAATCGTGGCTGGCACTCGCGCCGGCGCTGAGCACCACGCCCGCAAGATCCTCCGGCATATGCCCTGGCGCGGTCACGTGCACCTGATAGGTGGCGGGATAACCATGCACCTGGTAGTTGCCGCTGCCGCCACCGCTGACGCCCTGGTGCGACTGGGCGCCTGCAGTGAGCGTGATCTGCGCGACGAGTGGCGCCAGCGTGGCACCGTCGCGCACCTGGCCCTGCAAGGTGCCGACGCTGGCGGCAGCGACGATGTCGAACTGCGCAGCGTTGGGCGTGCCGCCGGTTCCGAGCGCGTCACTGCCCTGGACAAAGGCCAGATGGCGACCGGGGGCGAGACCGGCCGTCGCGATCGTGCCGACCACCGCTTCGACGGGCGCGTCGAAGCTGCCGTCGCTGGCGGCGAGCGTGACCGGATTGGCGCCGCTGTGCCACGGCAGCGCATCGACGCTCGCGCGGGCGCTGCCGATGTTGCGGATCGTGCCCGGCACCGGGTCGTCGGCGGTGGACTGGTTGAAACGCGTGTCGTCGATGCGCGCACTCACGCTGAGCGAATCGCCGGCGACCACGAGGTCGGAGCCGACCGCGACCTCGAGCGCGTCGGGCCCGGCCGGCAGCCGGTAGGGCGCATGCAGGCTGCGCGCGGTGTAGCGCAAGGCAGCCAGGTTGGCCGGCAGCGTGAACGATTCGAAGTCGGCACAGGGCTGGAAGAAGTCGACACCATCGAGTTCGATCGTGTAGGCCGGCACGCCGACGAGGCCGTACATCGTGTCGTCGGTGGTGCCGTCGGTCGGATACAGCGAATCGGACTGCTCGGGCGTGTAATCGTTGAAGAACGCCATGCGGCGGCCGAGCGTGCGCAGGCCGGCCTGGTTGGGCGCGCCGTTCGTGGTGTCGCCCCACGGCCACAGCACGAGGCTGGCGTTGCTGTGGATGTCGAAGAACACGCCGGTGGTGTCGTCGGGCGCAGCCGCGCCACCATCACCGCCGACGCTGGGCGGACTCATCGGCCCGCTGCGGCGATCGGCAAACACGCCGCCCGTGCACACACCTGCGGCCGTGCAGTCGCCGACCACGTAGTGCACGAGGTGCTGGGTCTCGGGCTCGGACATCGGCGTCGGGCCGCGATAGGTCTCGTTGCAGGTGTTGCCACTGGAGCCCTGTCCGCCGGTGATGTTCCAGTGGAACGGGAAATTGCGGTTGAGGTCGATGCCGGGCGAACTGCTGCATGAGCCGAATACCGTGTCCATGTTCTTGCGCTGGTAGACCTGCTGCTCGGCCACCTTGCGCCCATCGGGATTGGCCTCGAGCACGAGACGGAAATCGTTGTGGTCGACGAGCCAGGTTGCCTCGGGGTCGCTGCCGTAGTTGTTGACGAGCCACTCGCCGAAGCGCGTGGTGAGTTCGGCCGGGCCGTATTCACGCGCATGGATCGAACCGAACACGACCATCGCCGGGCGATCCGGATCACTCGCCAGCGTCGCGAAGTTGGTGATGCGCAGTGCGCGCAGGTCATAGCCCTGGGTCGGGTTCTGGGTCTTCTTCCAGCTCTTGCCGAAGCTGTCGGCGGCGACGATGTCGGTATGCGCCGCCGCGAGCTGGTCCATCGTCGTGTAGGTTTCCTCGACCGTGCGATAGCAGGCAAAGCCCGGGATCGACTTCGCCCCCATGCCGCTGCGCACTGCCGCCAGCCGCGTGCGCTCGAAGCCATGCAGGCGCGCCGTGGCGGCGAGATCGACCTGCACGGCGTCCAGACCCGCGGCACGCAAGGCCGCTTCACCGGCGGCGTCGGCCAGCACACGCACGGTGCGCTGCTTGCGATCGACCTGCAGATGGTCGAACTGCGCCGCGACGCGCGCAAGCGCCGCCGCGTCCGGGTAGTGCGCCTGGATGATCCAAGCGGCATCGACCGCGTCCTGCGCCATCGCGGCGGACGTGGCAACACTCAAGGCAACCGCCAGCAGGCGCTTGTGCGACATCGTGGTCTCCCCGCAAAAGACGCGATCATAAGCCCTCGCGGGCAGGCGGCAGCGGCGCGCACGCGGTCCGCCGCATGTTGCGGCGCAGCGTCGCGCGCGATACCCGGTGCAGGACCATCGGCACGTTGTCGCGCGGGCCGCGCCCGCCTACGCTCGCAGCCTGCCACCCCTGCGAGAGTGACCATGTCCCATCCGCTGCGCCTGCTGTGCCTGGCCCTGAGCATCGCCCTGGGCGCCTGCGACCATGCGACGCCACCGGCGCCGGATGCAGCGGCGCCAACCGCCGCGACGCCTCCCGCGGCCGCGCCGGCACTGGGCAGCTTCGGCTTCGATACCGCCGGCATGGATCGCAGTCTCACGCCGGGTGACGACTTCTATGGCTACGCCAACGGCGGCTGGCTGCAGTCCGTGCAGATTCCGCCCGACCGCTCGAGCTGGAACAGCTTCTCGACGCTCGGCGAACGCGCCCTGAGCGACACCCGCGCGATCCTCGAGGCCGCCGCCGGCAACACCGCTGCGGCGGGCGACGAAGCCCGCATCGGTGCCTGGTACACCGCCTTCATGGACGAGGCCGGCATCGAGGCCAAGGGCCTCGCACCGCTGCGGCCGAGTCTCGCCGCGATCGAGGCCATCGCCGACAAGCATGCGCTGGCCAAGGCGCTCGGCGCGGCATTGCGGGCCGACGTCGACCTGCTCAACGCCACCGACTACTACACGCCGAACCTGTTTGGCCTGTGGGTCGCGCCGAACCTGCTGCGCCCGAACGAATATGCGCCGTATCTGGTGCAGGGCGGGCTGGGCATGCCCGACCGCGATTTCTACCTCGAAGGCGGTCGCATGGCCGAGCTGCGCACGCAGTACGCGGCCTACATCGCGCAACTGTTCGAGCTGGCCGGGATCGCCGACGGCGCGGCGCGCGCGCAGCGCATCCTCGCGCTCGAGACCGCGATCGCGCGCGTACATGCGAGCCAGCTCGAAACCAACGACGTCGCCAAGGGCGCCAACGCCTGGCGCATCACCGACTTTGCGCGCCGCGCACCGGGGCTGGACTGGGCCGCGTACTTCGCTGCGGCGGGCCTCGGCCGGCAACCCGAGTTCATCGTCTGGCAGCCGGCCGCGGTCAGCGGCATCGCCGCGCTGGTGGCGGCGCAGCCGCTGCGCGCCTGGCAGGACTGGCTCGCCTTCCACGCGATCGACGACGCCGCCAGCTACCTGCCCAAGGCGTTCGCCGAGGCCCACTTCGCGTTCCACGGCACCGCACTGGCCGGCACCCCGCAGCAGCGCGAGCGCTGGAAGCGCGCCGTCGACGAGGTCAACGATGCGCTCGGCGATGCGGTCGGCCGCATCTATGTCGCGCGGCATTTTTCGGCGCCGACCAAGCAACGCGCCGAGGCGATGGTGGCCAACCTCGTCACCGCGTTCGGTGGCCGCATCGACAAACTGGAGTGGATGAGCGCGCAGACCAAGCAGCGCGCACGGGCCAAGCTCGCCGGCCTCAAGGTCGAGGTCGGTTATCCGCAGCACTGGCGCGACTACGGCGCGCTCGAGGCGCGGCGCGACGACGCGCTCGGCAATGCGCGGCGCGCGAGCCTGTTCGAATACCGTCGCAACCTCGCCAAGCTGGGCCGGCCGATCGACCGCGGCGAGTGGTTCATGCTGCCGCAGACCGTCAACGCGCTGAACGTGCCACTGGAGAACCGCCTGATCTTCCCGGCCGCGATTCTGCAGGCGCCGTTCTTCGATGGCGCGGCGGACGACGCGGTCAACTACGGCGCGATCGGTGCCGTGATCGGTCACGAGATCAGCCACAGTTTCGACAACTCGGGCGCGCTGTTCGACGAGACCGGCAAGCTCGCCAACTGGTGGACGGCGCAGGATCTCGAGCACTTCGAGGCCGCCGGCGCCGCGCTGGCCGCGCAGTTCGACAACTACCGGCCATTGCCCGACCTCGCGGTCAACGGCAAGCTGACCCTGGGCGAGAACATCGCCGACGTGGCCGGCCTCGCCACCGCCTTCGACGCTTACCAGCTCGCCCATCCGGATCCGGGTGCAGCGCTCGAAGGCTTCACTGCGCCGCAACGCCTGTTCCTCGGCTGGGCGCAAGCCTGGCGCGGCAAGATGCGCGAAGCCGCGCTGCGCAATGCGCTGCTGACCAATGTGCATGCGCCGGGCCAGTACCGCGCACTCACGGTGCGCAACCTCGACGCCTGGTATCCGGCCTTCGATGTGCAGCCCGGCCAGGCGCTGTATCTGGAGCCGGCGCAGCGCGTGAAGGTGTGGTGAGGCCGCCACGCGGCGAAGCGATGGAGCGGACATGAGGCAACGACGCGCACTGGTCACGGGAGGCAGCGGCGATATCGGCGCGGCGATCGCGCGCGAGCTGGCGGCGCGCGGCTGCGCCCTGCTCGTGCACGCGCACAGCGCGCCCGAGCGCGCGCAGGCGGTGGTCGAGGCCATCCACGCCGCCGGCGGGCAGGCCCGCGCGGTGTGCTTCGACCTCGCCGATGGCGCCGCCACGCGCGCTGCGCTCGAAGCCGAGCTTGCCGACGGCGCCATCGACATCCTCGTCCACAACGCCGGCATCCACGACGATGCACCGCTGGCCGGCATGCAGGAAGCGCAGTGGCGACGCGTCATCGACGTCTCGCTGCATGGCTTCTTCCACGTCAGCCAGCCACTGCTGCTGACGATGGCGCGCCAGCGCTGGGGCCGCGTGGTGGCGCTGTCGTCGGTTGCCGCCGTGCTCGGCAACCGCGGCCAGGCCAACTACGCGGCGGCCAAGGCCGGCCTGCACGGTGCCGTGCGCTGCCTGGCGCGCGAGATGGCCTCGCGCGGGATCAGCGCCAACGTGGTCGCGCCGGGTGTGATCGCCGGGCGCATGAGCCAGGACCTGTTCGATGAGGCACAGCTCAAGGCGATGGTGCCGGCGGCGCGCATGGGCCGGCCCGACGAGGTCGCCGCGCTCGTCGCCTTCCTGTGCTCGGATGCAGCCGCCTACATCAACGGCCAGGTCATCGGCATCAATGGTGGCATGGGCTGAGTCCAGCGCCAGTCGCAGGATCTGAGACGGCGAACGCCGATATCACGGCATCGCCACTGCGGAGCCTGCGATGTCGTCCGTCGACGCCACCCCGACCGATCGTGCCGCTGCGCCGGTCACGCGCCTCGTCGCGCGCTGGCTCGACAAGTACGGCGAGCGCATCAGCGGCCACCTGCAACGCCCGGCGCAGCCGGCACGCTGGCGCGAATTTCCGCCCGATCTGGCACCGGCGCTCGGCACCGCGCTGGCGGCGCGCGGCATCGAGCGGCTGTACAGCCACCAGCGCGAGGCCTGGGACCACGTGACGGCGGGCGAGCATGTGGTGGTGGTCACGCCGACCGCGTCGGGCAAGACGCTGTGCTACAACCTGCCCGTGCTTGCCGCCGTGCATGCGCAGCGCGCCAAGGCGCTGTACCTGTTCCCGACCAAGGCGCTGGCGCAGGACCAGGTCGCCGAGCTGCTCGAGCTCAACACGGCCGGTGCGCTCGGTCTGCGCGCCTGCACCTTCGATGGCGACACCCCGGCCGATGCGCGGCAGGCGATCCGGCTCAAGGGCGACATCGTCGTCAGCAACCCCGACATGCTGCACCAGGCGATCCTGCCGCATCACACCAAGTGGGCGCAGTTCTTCGAGTCGCTGCGCTACATCGTGATCGACGAGGTGCACAGTTACCGCGGCGTGTTCGGCTCGCACGTCGCCAACGTGGTGCGCCGGCTCAAGCGCGTGTGCGCGTTCTACGGCGTGCAGCCGGTCTTCATCCTGTGCTCGGCGACGATCGGCAACCCACGCGAGCATGCCGAGGCACTGGTCGGCGAAACCGTGCATGCGATCACCGACAGCGGCGCGCCATGCGGCGAGCGCCACGTGCTGTTGTGGAATCCACCGGTCATCAACCCCGACCTGGGCATCCGCGCCTCGGCGCGCTCGCAGTCGATGCGACTGGCGCGGCAGACAATCCGCGCCGGGCTCAAGACCATCGTGTTCGCGCAATCGCGGCTCATGGTCGAGGTGCTGACCAAGTATCTCAAGGACGTGTTCGACCATGATCCGCGCGAGCGCGAGCGCATCCGCGCCTATCGCGGCGGCTACCTGCCCAACGAGCGCCGGCAGACCGAGCGCGCGCTGCGCGCCGGCGCGCTCGACGGCGTGGTCAGCACCTCGGCGCTCGAGCTGGGCGTGGACATCGGCGCGCTCGATGTCGCGATCCTCAACGGCTTTCCGGGTTCGATCGCGGCGAGCTGGCAGCGCCTGGGCCGCGCCGGCCGGCGCCAGCGGCCCGCACTGGGCGTGCTCGTCGCCAGCAGTGCGCCACTCGATCAGTACGTGGTGCGCCATCCCGAGTTCTTCGCCGCGGCCACGCCGGAACAGGCCCGCATCGCGCCCGACCAGCTGCTGATCCTGCTCGATCACATCCGCTGCGCCGCGTTCGAATTGCCGTTCACCTCGGGTGACCGGTTCGGCGAGGCACCGGTCGACGAGTTCCTCGGCGTACTCGCCGAAGCCGGCGTGCTGCACCAGGAAGGAACGCGCTGGGACTGGATCGCCGACAGCTATCCGGCCGGCGCGGTCAACCTGCGCGCGGTCGCCGACGGCAACTTCGTGGTGGTCGACCGCAGCGAGGGCCGGCAGACCATCATCGCCGAGGTCGACTACGCCAGCGCCGCGCTGACCCTGTACGAGGGCGCGATCTACCTCGTGCAGTCGCGGCCATGGCAGGTCGAGCACCTCGACTGGGCCGGCCGCAAGGCCTTCGTCACCACCACCCACGCCGATTACTACACCGACGCGATCGACTACACCAAACTCAAGGTGCTGGCGCGCTTCGATGGCAGCCGCAGTGGCCAGGGCCTTTGCCACCACGGCGAGGTGCATGTGGTGCGGCGCGTGTCGGGCTACAAGAAGATCCGCTACTACAGCCACGAGAACATCGGCTACGGACCGGTCAACCTGCCCGACCAGGAACTGCACACCACGGCCTTGTGGTGGCAACTCGAACAGGACGTGCTCGAGGCCGCCTTCGAGCGGCGTCAGGATGCGCTCGACGGTTTTCTCGGTGCGGCCTACGCGCTGCACACGGTGGCGCGCGTGCGCGCGATGGCCGATGGCCACGATCTGCAGAAGGCCGTCGGTTCGGGCGACGCGGCCTGGTTCGCCAGCCGCGACGCGCAGGGGCGTGGCCAGTGGCGCAATGCGCAGGGTGAGGCGGTGGCCGTCGGCAGCGCGGCGAGCTTCAGCCCGACCCTGTTCCTGTACGACAACTTCGCCGGCGGCATCGGCTTGTCCGAGCCGCTGTTCCACGGCGCCGCCGGACTCGTGCGCGCGGCGCTCGATCTGGTCGAGTCGTGCGACTGCAACGGCGGCTGCCCGGCCTGCATCGGCCCGATCCTCGCCAGCGACACGCCGCAGCCGAGCCAGGCCGAGCTGGCGGTCGCGGTGCTGAGCCTGTTGGCGGCATGAGCGCCTTGCACGACCGGCTGGCGCGGCTGCGCGCGCAGGCCGGCGCCGGCGCGCTCGCCACGCCGGCGCCGTTGCTGGGCGCGACGGCCCTGGCGCCGCGACCGCCCGATGCCTTGCGCGCACTGCTGCACGCGCGCGAACAGCGGCGTGCAGCGCCGCGCCCCGTGCTGGCGGCGCCAGCGGGTGTGGAAGTCGCCGCCGGCGTGTACCTCGTCGAGCGCACGTTCGCCTACGCGGCCAATCCGCGACTGATGCTGCCGTGGCTGGCGCAGGCGCCGATCGAACGCTCGCGTCTGGTCTGCTTCGACACCGAGACCACGGGCCTGGCCGGCGGCGTCGGCACACGTGCCTTCATGATCGGCAGCGCCCGCTGGTGCGCCGACCGCCTCACGGTGCGCCAGCTCTATCTCACGACGATGGCGGGCGAGGCGGCGATGCTGCGCCTGTTCAACGCTTGGCTCGACCCCGCGGCGATCCTCGTCAGCTACAACGGCAAGAGCTACGACGCGCCGCTGCTCAAGGGGCGTCTGCGCCTCAACCACGTTGATCATCGCCTCGCCGAACTGCCGCACCTGGACTGGCTGCATCCGGTGCGACGCCGCTACCGTGGCGTGTTCGAGAACTGCCGCCTCGCCACGATCGAACGTCAGGCGCTGCGCATCGTGCGCGATGACGACCTGCCCGGTGCGCAGGCGCCGGCGGCATGGCTGGCCTTCCTGCGCGGTGAGTCGAGCCGCAACCTCGCCCGCGTGCTCGACCACAACCGCCAGGATGTGGTCACGTTGATGCGTCTGTCCGACCACATGGCCGCGATCGACCCGGCTGCGCCGTGACGTGGCGGGCCGCTGCCGGTCGCGCCACGGTCGCGTCCAGGCGCGGCGAAGTGGCCGAACTCGCCCTGCCTGCGATTGGGGCGCGGCCGCATCGCGGCATCGCACCATGCATCGGCCGTCCCGCTGCGGCAGAATCGGTCGGTCGCACGAGCGACGACCTCAGCGGAGAGTGGCGTGGCAGTCGAATCGATTCTCATCTTCCTGGTTGTGGGTGCGGTGGCGGGCTGGCTCGCGGGGCAGATCGTCAAGGGTCACGGCTTCGGCCTCGTCGGCAACATCGTGGTCGGCATCGTCGGCGCGTTCATCGCAGGCTGGCTGCTGCCGGCGATCGGGCTCTCGATCGGTGGCGGCATCATCGCTGCGATCATCCATGCGCTGATCGGCGCGGTGATCCTGCTGGTACTGATCGGCTTGATCAAGCGAGCGTGAGCTGGCGCGGGCGAAAGCGACAAGGGCCGGGCATCCGGCCCTTGTTTCGTTCTGGTGGCGCGCAGCGGTTGTCGATGTCGATAGGCGCGGGCTTCCTCGGCCTCGGCATGCCGACGATGAGGGTCGGACACTGCAGACCGCGCCAGTTGAACCTGCTCGACGGCCCAAGCGATGCCTGGGGCAGTCGAGTCCGCTGGGCGATTTCCTGCGTTGCGACGCGCGGCCCGCTCGGCGGCTTCGCGCGCGACTGCGCTCAGATCGCGTAGTACATCTGATATTCGAGCGGATGGGTGGCGGCGCGGAAGCGCGTCACCTCGGCCATCTTGGTCTCGATGTAGGCGTCGATGAAGTCGTCGGTGAACACGCCACCGGCCTTGAGGAAGCCGCGATCCCTGTCGAGCGCCTCCAGCGCCTGGTCGAGCGAGGAACACACGGTCGGAATGTTCTTCTCTTCCTCGGGCGGCAGATCGTAGAGATCCTTGTCCGACGGCGCGCCCGGATCGATCTTGTTGATGATGCCGTCGAGACCCGCCATCAGCAGCGCGCTGAAGGTGAGATAGCCGCTGTTGACCGGATCGGGGAAGCGCACTTCGATGCGACGCGCCTTGGCGCTGTGCACGAACGGGATGCGGCAGCTCGCCGAACGGTTGCGCGCCGAATAGGCCAGCATGACCGGCGCCTCGAAACCCGGTACCAGCCGCTTGTAGCTGTTGGTGCTCGAGTTGGCGAAGGCGTTGATCGCACGCGCGTGCTTGAAGATGCCGCCGATGTAATGCAGCGCCGTCTGCGACAGGCCGCCATAGAGATCGCCGGCGAACAGGTTCTGGCCCGCCTTGGCCAATGACTGGTGCACGTGCATGCCCGAGCCGTTGTCGCCGACGATCGGCTTGGGCATGAAGGTGACCGTCTTGCCGTACTGGTGGGCGACGTTCTTGACCACGTATTTCATCGCGATCAGTTCGTCGGCCTTGCGCAGCAGCGTGTTGAAGCGCGTGCCGATTTCGCACTGGCCGGCATTGGCCACTTCGTGGTGGTGCACCTCGACCACCTGGCCGATCTGCTCGAGCACCTTGCACATCTGGCTGCGCAGGTCCTGGAAGCTGTCGACCGGCGGCACCGGGAAGTAGCCGCCCTTGACGCCGCCGCGGTGGCCATGGTTTTCGCCGTCGAAGCCCTTGTGGGTCGACCAGGCCGCCTCTTCCGAGCCGATCTGGTAGGACACATGGCCCATGTCGTTGCGATAGCGCACCGAGTCGAAGATGAAGAACTCGGGCTCGGGGCCAAAGTACGCGGCGTCGGCTATGCCGGTGGACTTGAGAAAGGCCTCGGCGCGGCGCGCGATCGAGCGTGGGTCGCGCGCATAGGCCTGCATCGTGCTCGGCTCGAGCACGTCGCATTGCACGACCAGGGTCTTGTCGGACATGAACGGATCGACGAACGCGGCCTCGGCATCGGGCATCAGCACCATGTCCGATTCGGCGATGCCCTTCCAGCCGGCGATCGAGGAGCCATCGAACATCTTGCCGTCCTCGAACAGGCTTTCATCGACCGAATGCTCCGGATAGGTGACGTGGTGTTCCTTGCCGAGCATGTCGGCAAAACGCAGGTCGACGAACTCGATCTCCTCGTCGGCGATCTTCTTGAGCAGGTTGGCAACGGCGGTCATGGCGCGATCCGTGATTGGGAAAGGATGGCGACACTGCAGCAAGGCCCGTGCCAGCGCCGGCACGGTCGCCAAGGGCGGCCCAGCGCGACAGGCGATACCGGCGAATGTAAGCGACGCATCATTATGGTGCGTCATCTGCACTTTAATGGTGCGCCCAACCGGCAGCACCGGCCCGGCCCGTGCCGCGGCTTAGAATGGACGATTCCACCGCTCCAGGACTGGCCGTGTCCGACCTCGCCGCCACGCTGCTGCTCGGCCTCATCGAAGGCGTCACCGAATTCCTGCCGATCTCGAGCACGGGCCACCTGCTGATCGCCGAACACTGGCTCGGCGCGCGCTCGGATGTCTTCAACGTGGTGATCCAGGCCGGCGCGATCCTCGCCGTCGCGCTGATCTACCGCGAACGCCTGTGGCAACTGGCGACCGGCCTTGCCCAACGCGCCAACCGCGACTACGCATTCAAGCTCGGCGTGGCATTCCTCATCACCGGCGTGCTTGGCTTCATCGTCGCCAGGGGCGGCTTCAAGCTGCCCGAAACGGTGGCGCCGATCGCCTGGGCACTGATCCTCGGCGGGGTGTGGATGCTCGCCGCCGAGTGGCTGGCCGGGCGGCGGCCCGAGCATGCCGCGATCAGTTGGCGCGTGGCGGTGCTGGTCGGCCTGGCCCAGGTGGTAGCCGGCGTGTTCCCGGGCACCTCGCGTTCGGCCGCCACGATCTTCATCGCCATGCTGGCCGGCGCCAACAACCGCGCCGCGGCCACCGAGTTCGCCTTCCTCGTCGGCATCCCGACGATGTTCGCGGCCAGCGGCTACGAACTGTACAAGGCGATCGGACACGACGGCCTGCACGAGGACTGGGGGGCGCTCGCACTCGCCTTCACGGTCTCGCTCGTCACCGGCTTCGCCACCGTCAGGTGGCTGCTCGGCTACATCCGCGGGCACCGCTTCACCCCATTCGCGGTGTACCGGATCGTGCTCGGGGCGCTGTTGCTGGCCCTGCCGGCGCTGCCCTGACGAGCAGCGGCAGCAACGCCGGTCGCCGGCGCGTGCCCCGGAGTGCCCAATGCATCACGCTTTGGCCGTGATGCAGGCGCACAAGCCGGGGTCGAAGGGTTCCGGACATCGCCGCATGGGCGCGGTGTAGGATTCACCGCAACGGTACCCGCCGCCAGCGCCATTTCGGCGCTGCTCGCGGATGGGGCCGCCGGGGGATGCCCGCAGCGGCACTGCAAGGCAACCCTCCCACTTGCAAGGCGTCGCTTCGGAGGAATGCCATGAAAACGCGTCTGGGCCATTACGACATCGTTGCCGAACTGGGCCGCGGCGGCATGGGTGTGGTCTACAAGGGCTACGAGGCATCACTCAACCGCTATGTCGCGATCAAGGTGCTGGCCGACTCGCTCGCACATGATGCTGCGGTCAAGGAGCGTTTCCTGCGCGAAGCGCGCAGCATGGCTGCGCTCAACGATCCGCACATCATCCAGATCTACTTCATCGGCGAAGACGAGGGCCAGACCTACTTCGTGATGGAGTTCGTCGAGGGCGAGTCGCTGGGCTCGATGCTCAAGCGCGACCATCGCCTGACGGTGGAACAAGCGGCCAAGGTCATCCAGCAGACCGCGCTGGGCCTGGCCACCGCGCACGACCACGGCGTGATCCACCGCGACATCAAGCCTGGCAACCTCATGATCACGAGCCGTGGCTCGGTCAAGATCGCCGACTTCGGCATCGCGCTGTCGAACCAGGATCTGTCCAAGAAGCTCACCACCACCGGCGAGTTCGTCGGCACGCCCGGCTATCTCTCGCCCGAGGTGTGCCTGGGCAAGCCGGTCGATCGCCGTTCGGACATCTTCTCGCTCGGCATCGTGTTGTTCGAGATGCTGACCGGCAAGATGCCGTTCAACGACGAATCGCCGCTGGGCCTCATGCTCGAGGTCGTCAAGGCGGAAATTCCCGACGTGCGCTCACTCAACGCCGACGTCGACCCGCAGATCGCCGCCATCCTGACCAAGATGATCGCCAAGGATCCGGCCGATCGCTACCAGGACTGCCATGCGGTCGTCGCCGACATCAACCAACACCCGCTGGTGGCCAAGGGTGGCCCGATCACGATCCAAACCAGGATCTCGGCCGCCGCGGCGACGATGATCGGCCAGAAGACGCCTGCTTCGGGCCAGGTGTCGCTGCCGCAGACGCCACGCACGCCGATGCCCGCGCTGGGCGCCCAGGCCAACACCCACATCACCACCAGCGGCCAGCCGCAGCCGCCGCCGGTGGCTGGCGCCGCCGCACACCAGTCGGTGCTGGGCCAACCCACCACGTTGCGTGGCCAGACCGCGCCGCGCCGTTCGGCGCTGCCGTGGGCGATCGCCGCAGCGGCGCTGCTGCTCGTGGTCGGCGGTGCCTATGCGATGCGCGCGCGCGTGCCGATGCTGGCCGGCCTGTTCGGCCAGCCGGCGGCGCCGGCCGCGACGGTTGCGGACGCGCCGCCTGCCGTCACCGCGCCGGCCACGCAGATCGCGAGCACGACCCCGCCCGCACCGGCAAGCCAGGCGAGCGAGCCGGCGCCAGCCAGTGCCAGCCCGACGAGCGTCGGCAGCGACAGCGTGGCCGCCCAACCGGCGGCAAATGATGATGCCGGCGCGCCGGCCGCACGCGCCTCGCAGGCCGGCGCCGAAGCGTTGCAGGAACTGCCGGCCGCCAAGGCCGCCGCCGACGCGGCCGCCAGCGGTCAGCAGGTCGCGACGGCAACTCCGCCGCAGCAACCCGCTGCACCGCCGCGGCCGCGCGTGCCGACGATCGCCGTCATCGCCAGCGGCGACGACGTGATCTCGGGCCCGGCCGAGGACGCCCTCATCGACCTGCTCAAGAGCCGCGGTTTCCGCGTCATCGAAGGCGGTCGTGGACGGGGCGACTCGCCCAACCTGCGCGCGCTGGCCGGCAAGGCCGATGCCGTGGTGTTCGTGCATGCGCGGCCGGTCGGTTCACAGGTCATGACCTACTACGGCCAGGCCTCGACGCTGTACACGGTGCAACTGGGCGTACGCGCCTACCGCGTGTCTGACGGCAGCGTGATGTGGCGCGGCGGCGGCGAGCAGGTCAACTTCACGAGCCTCAATGCGGCCGAGAAGGCGCGCGAGGCGATCGAACCGCTGCTCGACACGATCGACAGCCGCATCGCCGAGTTCCGCCAGCGGGGTGGTCGCGGCTGATCGTGCAATCCCGCTTGATGACCAACGGCGCCGGCAACGGCGCCGTTTTTTTGTGGCCGCAGCGCATGGCGTGACCGCCGCGGCAACCGCATCGCAACCGGCGCCGACGATGCGGTGCCGTTGCGCCGCATTCGGCCCAGCCTGGCGCTGACCGGCCCGGCGCTGCGCATGGAGTCCGCCATGCGCGCATCCCTGCCGCTGCCGTGCATCCGACGGCGGCAGCGCATGACGGGGCTCAAAGACCGCTCAGGTTCGCATAGGCGAGCACGAGGCGCTTGCGGCCCGCGGCGGCAAAATTGACCTCGATGAGCGTATGTGCGCCGGCGCCCTCGTAGCCGAGCACAACGCCTTCGCCGAAGCTCGCGTGCTCGACGCGCTGGCCGAGCCGGAACGGTACGGCCGCGTCGCCGCCCACTCGCGCCGCGCTGCCGAAGGCCGGGCGACTTACCTGCGCACGCGGCCTCACCTCGCGCAGCAACTCGGGCGGGATTTCGCCGAGAAAACGCGATGGCCGCGCGTAGGACTCCACGCCATGCAGGCGGCGCGACTCGGCGTGGCACAGCACGAGCTGGTCGCGCGCGCGCGTGATGCCGACATAGGCCAGCCGCCGCTCTTCCTCGAGCCGCCCCGGCTCATCGAGCGACTTCTGGCTCGGGAACAGTCCGTCCTCGAGGCCGACCAGGAACACGTGCGGAAACTCCAGGCCCTTGGCCGAGTGCAGCGTCATGAGCTGCACGCAGTCCTGCCAGGCCTCGCCCTGCCCTTCGCCCGCTTCGAGTGCGGCATGGGCGAGGAAGGCCGCCAGTTCCGACAGGCCGGCTTCGATGTCCTCGGACGTGCGCTCGAAACGGGCGGCCACGTTCGGCAACTCGTCGATGTTCTCGACGCGCGACTCGGCGCTGCCGCGGCTGTCCTTTTCGTAATACTCGCGCAGGCCCGAGCGCGCCACCGCATGTTCGATCTGCTCGGCCAGGGTCAGCGCCGCCGCCTCCGGCCCGGCTTCATCGACGGCGACCGCAGCCGCGTCGTCTGCGGGCGCGCCGCCGCCGCAGTCGCGCGCGAGCCGCTCGATCAGGTCGAGGAAACCGCGCAAGGCATTCTTCGCGCGCGATGCCAGCGCGCCTTGCGCCAGCTCGGCGAGGGCCGCTTGCCACAACGAGGTGTCGGCGCCGCGCGCGCGCTGGCGCAGGCTGTCGAGCGTGCGCTCGCCGATGCCGCGTGGCGGCGTGTTGACGGCACGCTCGAAGGCGGCATCGTCGCCGCGGTTGGCCACCAGGCGCAGGTAGGCCAGCGCATCCTTGACCTCGGCGCGATCGAAGTAGCGCAGGCCACCGTAGACGCGGTAGGCGATGCCACGCTGCGCAAGCTGCTCCTCGAAGTTGCGCGACTGCGCATTGGACCGGTACAGGATCGCGTGCGCGCTCGGTGCGGCGCCCTCACGCACCTGCGCGGCGATGCGCTCGACCACGTAGCGCGCCTCGTCCTGCTCGTTGTAGGCCGCATACAGGTCGATCGGCGCGCCGCTCGCGCCGGCCGTCCACAACTGCTTGCCGAGGCGGTCGGGATTGTGCGCGATGACGGCATTGGCGGCGGCGAGGATGGTGCCGGTGGAGCGATAGTTCTGCTCGAGCCGGATCGTGCGCGCCTGCGGAAAGTCGCGCAGGAAGTGCTGCACGTTCTCGACCCGCGCACCGCGCCAGCCGTAGATGGCCTGGTCGTCGTCGCCGACCACGAACAGCTGGCCGCTGCTGCCGGCGAGCACGCGCAACCAGGCGTACTGCAACGTGTTGGTGTCCTGGAATTCGTCGACCAGCAAGTGGCGCCAACGCTCGCGGTAATGCGCGAGCAGCGCCTCGTCACGCAGCCACAGTTCGTGTGCGCGCAGCAGCAGTTCGGCGAAATCGACCAGTCCGCCGCGCTGGCACGCCGCCTCGTAGGCGCGATAGACGTCGATCAGCACGCGGTTGGCCGGGCTGTAGCCGGCGTCGAGCGCGGCGGCGCGCTTGCCTTCGTCCTTGGCCGCATTGATGAACCAGGTCGCTTGCCGCGGCGGAAAGCGCGCCTCGTCGACACCGAGCTCGCGCAGCACGCGCTTGACGAGCCGCTGCTGGTCGTCGGCATCGAGGATCTGGAACGTCTCGGGCAGGTTCGCCTCGCGCCAGTGCCGCCGCAGCAGGCGATGGGCGATGCCATGGAAGGTTCCGATCGTGAGCCCACGCGGATTGCCCGCGACGAGGCGCTCGGCGCGCGCGCGCATCTCGCCGGCGGCCTTGTTGGTGAAGGTCACCGCCAGCACCGACCACGGCGAAACGTGCTCCACCTCGACCAGCCAGGCGATGCGGTGGGTGAGCACGCGCGTCTTGCCCGAACCTGCGCCGGCCAGCACGAGATGGTGGCCGGGCGGCGCGGCGACCGCGCTGCGCTGCGCATCGTTGAGCCCGTCGAGCAGGTGCGAGACATCCATCGCGCGATTGTAACGGTGCGCGGCGCGGCGCCGCGCTACTGCATCGGCGCGAACAGCTCGCTGATGTCGCTTTCATCGAAACGCAGCGCCTGCGTGCTGCCGCCTTCGAGCACGGCGCGCGCAAGCTCGGCCTTGCGCTGCTGCAGGTCCTGGATCTTTTCCTCGACGGTGCCGGCGCAGATGAGCTTGTAGACGAACACGGGCTTGTCCTGACCGATGCGATGGGCGCGGTCCGTCGCCTGCGCCTCGACGGCGGGGTTCCACCATGGGTCGTAGTGGATGACGGTGTCGGCGGCCGTCAGGTTGAGGCCGACGCCGCCGGCCTTGAGGCTGATCAGGAACAGCGGCACGGCGCCCTGCTGGAAACGCTCGACGAGCGCCGCACGCTGGGTGCCCGGTGTATCGCCGGTCAGGGTCTGGTGCGGCAGCTTGCGCTCGTGCAGGGCCTGCTCCACCAGCGCCAGCATCTGCGCGAACTGGCTGAACACGAGCACGCGGCGCCCCTCGGCGAGCAGGCTGTCGAGCATCTCGACGAGGTGGTCGAGCTTGGCGCTGTCGTTGACCTTGCGTGCGCGCTCGAGCTTGACCAGTCGCGGGTCGCAACAGATCTGGCGCAGCTTGAGCAAGGCGTCGATCACCACGATGCCGCTCTGCGCGAGGCCGCGCCGGCGCATCTCCTCCACCACGCGCTGGTGTTGGGCCAGGCGCAAGGTCTCGTACAGCTCGCGCTGGCGGCCTTCGAGCTCGATGCGACGCACGATTTCGGTCTTGGCCGGCAACTCCGACAGCACGTCTTCCTTGCGCCGGCGTAGCATCAGCGGCGCGATGCGGCGGTTGAGGCGCGCCTGCCGTTCGGCGTCGGCGTGCTTCTCGATCGGCGTGCGGAAGAAGCGCGCAAAGTGCTTCTCGTCACCGAGCAGTCCCGGCTCGACGGCGTCGAACAAGGCCCACAACTCGCCGAGATGGTTTTCCAGCGGCGTGCCGGTCATCGCGATGCGCTGCCGCGCGTCGATCTCGCGCACGAGCCGAGCGGCGCGACTGCGCGCGTTCTTGATCGCCTGTGCCTCGTCGAGCACGAGCACCGACCACGGTTGCGCGATGAGCTGGGCGTGGTCGCGCAGCAGCAAGGGATAGGTGGTGATGACCAGATCATGCCGCGCCATCTCATCGTGCAGGCCGTGGCGCTGCGGGCCGTGCACGACGAGCACCTTGAGATCGGGCGCGAAGCGCGCGGCTTCGGCACGCCAGTTGCCGACCAGACTGGTCGGCGCAAGCACGAGCGCGGGGCGATCGAGCCGGCCATTGTGCTTCTCGGCGAGCAGATGGGCGAGCAGTTGCACGGTCTTGCCCAGGCCCATGTCGTCGGCCAGGATGCCGCCGAGGCCGGCGTCGGCAAGAAAACCGAGCCAGGCCAGGCCGTCGTGCTGGTAGGGGCGCAGCGTCGTGCGCAGGCCCACCGGCTCGGCCATCGCGGGGCGCGGCTGCTGGCGACGTTCGATCTGCGCGCGCAGGCGCTCGCCGCCGCGCCAGGGTTTGGGCAGCGCCGGCGCCAGCGCCTCGACCACGTCGGACTGGGCGCGGCGCAGGCGCAAGGCGCCATCGTGTTCGTGCAGCGGGCCCTGCAGCCATTCCAGCAATGGCGCAATCAGTGCGCGCAACTGCGTCAGCGGCAACGGCATGCGCCGGCGCGCATCGATCGGCACCAGCCAGGTCGCATCCCCGGCCTCGCCCTTGCGTGCGTTGAGCGGAAACAGCGGGTCGGCGAGCAAGCGGTGCAACACCGGCAGCAGGTCGATGCGCTCGCCGCCGATGTCGATGCCCAGACGCAGGTCGAACCAGGCGTTGCCGGCACCCTCGTCGATGTCGAACTGCCAGCCGTCGGGCGCGTCGAGCAGCTCGAACGGAAAACCCTCGCCCGATTCGAGGCGGAAGCCGAGCTCGCGCAGCCGCGGCGCGAGCGCGAACAGCTGGTCGGCGCCGGCGATCTGGCTGCGCGCCTGCACCAGCACGAAGTCGTTGTCGTCGATCGCCTGCGCAGGCAACCCGCGCAGCGAGGCGCGCATCTCGGCGGGCACGAGCCCGAGCGCCTCGAGCTGCTCGATGGCGGCGCCTTCACGCGCCCGATCGCGCGCCACCTCGACCACGCGCTCGCCCTGGCGGCGGCGCTCGCGCGCCGGCGCCGGGAACATCGGCAGGCGCAGCCCGCCGTAGTCGAACGACAGCCTGGCCACGCCGGCCTGGTAGGACCGGCCGGGCGCCGCGAACGCCGACACCACGCGCAGCGCCAACACCGGCACGGGCGCCGCGCGCAGCTTCTCGACCACCGGTTCGGCCGGCCGCGGCAAGGCCGCCAGCAGCGGAGTGTCGCGCCAGCGTTCCATCAGCAGCGGCACCTGTTCGGGCAACAGCGGCGGCGCGCGCAGCACGGCTTCGGCCAGACGCACGTCGCCATCGACGCGACCGAGCTCGCGGCCAGCGGCATCGAAGTACCACAGGTGTCCGACCTTGAGCAGACGCGCGCGCGGCGCGCCGTCGACGCTCAACGCGAGCTTCTGGGTGCCGTCGTCGCGCGCCTCCCAGCCGATGCGCAGCGCGCGCGCCGGGCCGGGCGCGACCCGTCCTGCCGAAACCTTGTCGAAGAAGCACGGCAGCGAGGCCAGCAGCGTGTCGACCAGCGGCTCGTCGGCCTGATTGGCCAGGCGGAACCAGCCGCCGCTGCCGCCGAACGCCGGTGCCCGCATGCGCAGCCCGGCGACGAGCTGGAACGTGGTCGCGTCGAGTCCGCGCCAGGGTTCGGGATCGGCCCACGACGGCTGCAGCGGCTGCGGCGTCGCGTAGCCGCCATGCTTGCCCGGCTGCACGCGCACGATCTGCGCCTGCAATGCCGGCAACGGCTGGCTGCCATCGCTGCGCAGCAGGATCGCGCACACCGATTGCGTGCCGGCCACCGCCGCATCGGTCGCGGACTCGCCGGCATCGCCACGCAGCGTATCGAGCCAGGTCTTCCACGCGCCCAGTTGCGGCGGCGCCACCGCGCCGCCAGCGGCTGGCGTTTCAGTCGTCGCGCGCAGTTCCTGCAGGATCGTCGCCGCGACGTGCTTGCACGCCGCCTGCAGCGGACAGGTGCAGTAGCTGTCGAGCCGGGTGCGCCCGCCGTCCCACTCCAGCCGCACGCCGGCCAGGTAGGGGTCGCGCGCCGAGCCCTGCACGGTACCGATCAGCACCCCTTCGCCGACGTCGTCCTTGTATTGCAGCTCCTGCACGAGGCCACGACGCTGGTAGTCGGCGCCACGTTCGAGCGTGCGCGGATCGAACAGGGCGGTCCAGTGTCGTGCAAGCAGATCGCGAAAGGTCGTCTCGTCCATTTGCGCCGGCGCGAGGGAAGGCAACCACGCATGGTGCCTCGTGCGGCGGGCTCGCGTCCACTTGCACGCAGCGCGGCGGCCGCGTGCGCTGCGGCCAGCGACCGCGTCAGCCGCCGGCCAGCCAGTCGCGCGGTCGCAGGTAATCGGCCAGGCGCGCCTCGGCGCTGCCGGGCGCGGGGGTATAGCCGTATTCGAAGCGCAGGCGCGGCGGCATGCTCATGAGGATCGATTCGGCGCGGCCGCCCGACTGCAGGCCGAACAGCGTGCCGCGGTCGTAGACGAGGTTGAACTCGACATAGCGACCGCGCCGGTACAACTGAAACTCGCGCTCGCGTTCGCCCCATGCCATCGCCTTGCGTCGCGCCACGATCGGCAGGTAGGCGTCGAGGAAGCCATTGCCGACATGGCGCGTGATGCCGAAGCAGCGCTCGAAGCCGCCGGCACTGAGGTCGTCGTAGAACAGGCCGCCGACGCCGCGCGTTTCGCCGCGGTGGCGCAGGAAGAAGTATTCGTCGCACCACTGCTTCAGCCGTGGATACACATCGTCGCCGAACGGCGCCACCGCCTCGCGCGCGACCGTGTGCCAGTGACGCACGTCCTCGTCGAACGGATAGAACGGCGTCAGGTCGAAGCCAC
Source organism: Dokdonella sp. (assembly GCF_019634845.1). Taxonomy (GTDB): domain Bacteria; phylum Pseudomonadota; class Gammaproteobacteria; order Xanthomonadales; family Rhodanobacteraceae; genus Dokdonella_A. The sequence continues at coordinate 58,408 of NZ_JAHCAQ010000014.1, read as the reverse complement.
CACCGAACCACCAGTTGCGCTCACTGCCGTCCACATGGGCCTGGAAGAAACGCACGTTCATGTGGGTCGTCGGCAGGTAGGGATTGCGCGGATGCAGCACCAGCGACACACCCATCGCGGTCCATGGCGCGGCAGCCAGTTCGGGCCGGTGCGCGGTCGCCGACGCCGGCATCTGCGGACCCGACACCGCGGAGAAATTGACGCCGCCCTGCTCGAACACGGCGCCTTCCTTGAGCACGCGCGTGCGGCCCAGTCCGCTGAGCGCGCCGCCGTCGGGCTGGGCTTCGCGCTGCCAGGCGTCCTCGACGAAACACGCCCCGCCGTCGGCCTGCTCGAGCGCCGCGCAGATGCGATCCTGCAGCGCCATGAAGAAGCCGCGCACGGCTTCGATGTGGTCCGCCGCCACGGCCCGCGCGGCGGCTGCGGTTTGCCCATCGGTGGCCATGCTGCCTCCACTGCCGGAAAAGACCGCGCATTGTAGCGGGCGTGCATCACGGCGCCGCGCGCGCGCCATGCGATAATGCCGGCCACGACTTCGCCGTGTCGTCCACGTGCCCTGCCGGATTCCGCCGCTCGCCATCACTGCCGCCACCGTCACGACCGCGCTCGGCCGCGGCCGCGAGGCGCAGTTGCGCGCGTTGCGCGAGCGGCGCAGCGGCCTGCGCGCCAATGACTTCACCCGCAGCCCGTTGCCGTGCGCGGTCGGTCGCGTCGCGGGCATCGAGGACGTCACCCTGCCGCCTGAACTGCGCGACCTCGACAGCCGCAACCACCGCCTGGCCTGGCTCGGCCTGCACGGCGATGGCTTCATCGATGCCGCCCGCGCGGCGGTCGCGCGCCACGGCGCAGCGCGCGTGGCCCTGCTCGCGGCCACCTCGACCGCAAGCATCGGCGCCACCGAAGCCGCGTACAGCGAACTCGCCGGGGATCGCTTTCCGGCCAGCCTGGCGGCGCCGGAACTGCATACGCTGCACTCGCTCGGCCTGCTGCTGGAGCGCGTGATCGGTGCGCGCGGCCCCTGCATGAGCCAGTCCACGGCCTGCTCGTCGAGCGCGAAGATCTTTGCCCAGGGCGAACGCCTGCTGCGGCTGGGCCTTGCCGACGCGGTGGTGCTCGCTGGCGTCGATTCGTTGTGTGGCAGCGTGCTGTTCGGCTTCAACGCGCTCGAGCTCGTCGCGCCGCAGCCGTGCCGGCCGTTCGATGCGCAGCGCAACGGCATCTCGATCGGCGAAGCCGCCGGCTTTGTCCTGCTCGAGCGCGACGGCCCGCCCGGCGCGCCTCACCTGCTCGGTCATGGCGAGTCCTCCGACGCCCACCACATGTCGACGCCGCATCCGCAGGGTCTCGGCGCGCGGCTCGCGATCGAGGCGGCGCTGGCCCGCGCCGGGCTGGCTGCCGCCGACATCGACTACATCAACCTGCACGGCACCGCCACCGCCAAGAACGACGAGGTCGAGGCGGCCGTGATCGCGGCGCTGTTTCCGCCCACCACGCGCGCCAGCTCGACCAAGGGCTGGACCGGCCACACGCTCGGCGCGGCCGGCATCGTCGAGGCCGTGCTGTGCCTGCTCGCGCTCGAACATGGCTGCGTGCCCGGCACGCTCAACACCACCACGCCTGCGGCCGCCTGCGGGCCGCAACTGGCACTGGCCAACGAGACGCGCACGCTGCGCACCGCGCTCAGCAACTCGTTCGGTTTCGGCGGCAACAACTGCGCGCTCGTGTTCGGGCGGGGTCAGGCATGAACGCGCTCGAGCTGCGCATCACCGGCATCGGTGCCTGGTGGCCGCAGCGCGGCGACTGGCCGCAACTGCGCGCCTGGCTGCGCGGCGAGGCCATTGGCGGCGCCATCGCGGCGCGGCCGCCGGCCGGCGTGTTGCCGCAGGGCGAGCGCCGCCGCGCGCCGCTGACCGTGCTGCTCGCCTGCGAGGTCGCGGCGCAGGCCTGCGCGATGGCCGGCCACGCCGGCGCCGACCTGCCGTGCGTGTTCAGCTCGGCGCACGGCGAGGTCGCGATCTCGCACGACATGTGCGCCACGCTCGCCAGCGAGCCGCTGGCACTGTCACCGACGCGATTCCACAACTCGGTGCACAACGCCGCCGTCGGCTACTGGACGCTGGCCACGCAGTGCCACGAGGCCTCGAGTGCGCTGTCGGCCTGGCACGGCACGCTCGGCGCGGGCCTGTTCGAAGCCGCCGTGCTCGCCTGCGCCGAATCGCGACCCGTGCTGTTCACCTGTTACGAGGCCGCCGCCGAGGGCCCGCTCGCGCGCGTGCTCGGCGCCGATTCGACGCAGGCCCTCGCGCTCGTGCTCGATCCGGACCCCGCTGCGGCGGGGTCGCGCCTGCGCCTGCGCCAGCACGCGACCACCGCGACCGCCACCGCGACCGCCGCCGAACTGCTGCGTGCGCTGGCGCTGCAGCAGCCGGCGGCGCTCGCCTTGCCCGCCGGCATCCACCGTCAACTCGAGATCGAGATCACGCCATGAGCGCGACCAGCGCCGATCGCATCGCCGTCGTCATCCCCGCGCTCAACGAGGAGCGCGCCATCCGCGGCGTGGTCGAATCGGTGCTCGCGATCTGCCCGCACGTCATCGTCATCGACGATGGTTCCAGCGACGCGACCGTGCCGTGCATCGCCGACCTGCCGATCACGCTGATCCGCCACCCGCGTCCGCTCGGCAAGGGCCAGGGACTGCGCGACGGCTTTCGCAAGGCGCGCGAACTGGGCTTCGACGCCGTGATCGCGATGGATGGCGACGGCCAGCACCTGGCCCAGGACATCCCGCGCCTGCTCGCGGCCGCGCGCGCCCATCCCGAACACATCGTGATCGGCGCGCGCATCCGCAACAAGGACAGCCAGCCCAGCGCGCGGCGCCGCGCCAACGCGGTGGCCGACTGGGGCATTTCGTGGGGCTGCGGCATCCCGGTCGCCGACACGCAGAGCGGGCAGCGCTATTACCCGCGTGCGGCGCTCGACCTGGCCGACCTCGCCGCCGACGATTTCGTGTTCGAGGCCGCGCTGCTGATTGCCGCGGTGCGCGACCAGGGATTGGGCGTGGTATCGGTGCCGATCGACGTGCGCTACCACGGCGAATTCCGCGGCAGCCATTTCCGCCCGGTGCGTGATGTCACGCGCATCACCTGGTACACGATCCGCCGCGTGGTGCACTACGGCAGCGTCGTGCGCAGCTACCGCGCCTCGCATTCGACGCCGCCGCTGATCTTCGATCCGCCCGCCAGCGCCTGAACGGCAGCGCCGCGTTCACGACGCGCGGCGGTGAGGCGGTGTGGCCAGCACGCGCTGCTCGTGATCGAGCAACCATTGCTTGGCCGGCAGGCCGCCGCCGAAACCGGTGAGCCTGCCGCTGGCGCCGATCACGCGATGGCAGGGCACGATGATCGGCAACGGATTGGCGCCGTTCGCGGCGCCGACGGCGCGGCTCGCCGCCGGCTTGCCAATGCGCCGTGCCAGTTCGCCATAACTGATCGTCGTGCCGTAGGGGATGCGCGCCAGCTGGCGCCAGACGGCGAGGCGGAACGGCGTGCCGCGCGGCGCCAGCGCGAGCTCGAAGCCGAGCCGCTCGCCGGCGAAGTATTCGCGCAGCTGCGCCAGCGCATCGTGCAGGCCATCGTCCTCGCGCCGCCAATCGGGCGCGATCACGGCATCGCGATCAGGCTGGTCGAAGCGCAGATGGTGCAGGCCATCGGCAGCGCCCGCCAGCAGCAGGCGACCGATCGCAGTGTCGAGGTAGGTGTAGTGCATCGTGGTGGCTTCCGTTGTCGTGTGGGTGGGCGGATCGGGGATGGCCGTGCGGGCGCTCGGCGACCGCACTGCGGCGCGGCTCAACTCGCGCGCCACAGCAGCATCACCGCATAGGCGCGCCAGGGTCGCCAGCGCTGGCTCAGCGCCTCGAGCTCGCGCGCGGTCAGCGTGCGGCCCTGGCCGGCCGCGCGGCGCAGGATGAGGTCGGCGGCCGGAAACGCGTCGGGATGGCCGAGCGCGCGCATCGCGATGTAGTGCGCCGTCCAGGCACCGATGCCGGGCAGCGCCACGAGCGTGCGCTCGAACTGCGCCAGGCCCTGCTCGCCGCCAAGGCTGATGCGGCCATCGAGCACGGCGCGTGCGAGGCCGCGGATCGTCGCCGCACGCGCCCGTGTCACCCCGTGGCGTTCGAGCGGCGCCTCGACCAGCGCGGCCGGCAGCGGGAACAGGCGCCCGACGCCGAACGGCTCGCCTTGCGCACAGCGGCCGCCATGCGCGTCAACCACGCGCGCCGCCAGCGTGCGCGCGGCGGCCACGCTGACCTGCTGGCCGAGCACCGCGCGCACCGCGATCTCGAATCCATCCCAGGCAGCGGGCAGGCGCTGGCCGGGCCAGCGGCGCAGCAGCGGAGCGAGCAGCGCATCGCCGCGCAACACGCGCGCGATCGCCCGCGGATCGGCATCGAGGTCGAACATGCGCTTGACGCGCGCGACGATGTCGCCGAGCGCCGCGCTGGCCGGATGATGCACGCGCAGCGTCAGCGCGGCAGCGCCGTCGGCGCTGACCTCGAACCAACCCGGCGCGGCATCGAGCTGGAAGCTGCGTCGATAGCTGTGGTCGGTGACCGATTCCACGCCCGGTATCGCGCGCCGCGCGAAGAACTCGATGAGCTGGGCGAAGTCGTGCGGCGCGCGGCGCGGCAATCGCAGCACGAGTGCGGCGTCCGTGCCGGGCAGCGCCGCGCGGGCGCGGCGCACCGCGCGCGGTGGCCTGCCGTAGCTGGCGAGGAACGCGGCATTGAAGCGGCGCAGACTCGCATAGCCGGCCGCAGCCGCAACCTGCGCCAACGGCAGCTCGGTGTCGGTGACGAGCTGCTTGGCGAACAGCAGGCGCCGCGTCGCGGCAACCTCGAGCGGACTGGCGCCGAGCTCCTCGGCGAATAGCCGCCGCAGGTGGCGCTCGCCGACACCGATGCGCGCGGCCAGCGTCGGCAGGCCGGCGGCATCGAGCGCGCCCTGCTCGATCAGGCGCAACGCGGCCGCGACGAGCTCGCTGCGCGCGCGATGCAGCGGCGACCCGGGCGCCGCTTCGGGCCGGCAACGCAGGCAGGGCCGGAATCCCGCCGCAGCGGCCGCCGCGGCGCTGGCGTAGTAGCGCAGATTGCGCGTGCGCGCAGCCGGCGCGGGACAGGTCGGCCGGCAATAGATGCCGGTGCTGGTGACGGCGGTGTAGAACAACCCGTCGAAGCGCGCATCGCGTGCCAGGCGCGCCCGCTCGCAGGTGCGCAGATCGAGCTCGAGCGGAGCGACGCGGATGGCCATGGCCGCATGGTAGCGCCTGCGCCGTGTCCGAACTGGCCGTTTTCGGCCATCGCTGCCTAGAACCCGTAGCGCAGGAACCCGCCATCGACGGCGATGCATTCGCCGGTGATGTAGCTGGCGGCCGGCAGGCACAGGAAGGCGACCGCGGCAGCGACCTCGTCGGGCTCGCCGATGCGGCCCATCGGCGTGCGCAGCAGCACCTCGTCGAGATAGTCCGCATCGGCCAGCGCGCCTTCGGTGCGGCGCGTGCGGATGTACCACGGCGCAACCGCATTGACGCGGATGCCGTCCTCGGCCCATTCGCAGGCAAGGTTGCGCGTGAGCTGGTGCAGCGCAGCCTTGCTCATGCCGTAGGGCGCACCGGTGCGCACATGCGTGAGTCCCGATACCGAGCCGACGTTCACGATCGCGGCATGGCCATGCTCGACCAGCAGCGGATGCGCGAGCCGGCACATGTCGAAGGCGCTCACGAGATTGGTCTCGATCAGTTCGCGCACCTCGGCCAGCGCATAGTCGAGCGCGGGCCTGACTTCGTTCGCGCCGACGTTGTTGACGAGCAGCGACAGCTCGACATCGAGATCGGCGATCCAGTCGAACACTTCGAGCCGCTGCTCGGCCACGGCAAGATCGGCGGCGCAGGCATGCCAGGCGCTGGCCGGAAACTCCTCGGCCAGTTCGTCGCGCACGCTGCCCAGGTGGGCCTCGTCGCGCGCAACGAGCAGCACGTCGGCGCCGAGCACTGCCAGCTCGCGCGCGCAGGCCAGGCCGATGCCGCGACTGGCGCCGGTGACGAGCGCGGTGCGGCCTTCGAGCCGCCAGCGTGATGGCGTCGTCATCGCATGCTCCTCGTGCTTGTCGCGCGGCAGGGCGCGGCGCAGACTTTAGCCGATCCCCAGCCCCGGAGCCGCGCCATGATCCGCACCTCTGTCCTCAGCCTTGCCCTGCTCGCCCTCGCGGGCTGCGGTGGCGGCAAACCGCCGGCGCAAGCCGACCAGCCCGCCGCCGCACCGGCACCCGAGCAACGCCAGAAGACCGTGTTCGACGACCAGCTCAAGGCGATCGACAAGGCCAAGGGTGTCGAACAGCAGCTCATGCAGGAAAAGGAGCGGCACGACAAGCAGATCGAAGCGCAGGAGAAGGGTGACGCGGGCTCCTGAGCGCGAGGTGGACGCGGCCGCGGCCGCGGCATCGACCTTGGCCGCATGGTGCGGCGCACCTTTGCCGGGCACGATGGCAAGGCTAGGCTCGCGCCCAGCCCGCGCGGCGCGTTGACGGCGAGACCGAGATGCAACCGACCGATATCCGCAACCCCGCCCATTTCCACAAGGTCGTCGATTGCCAGTGGGCCTGTCCGGCCCACACGCCGGTACCCGAATACATCCGCCTGATCGCAGCCGGGCGCTATTCCGACGCCTATCTCGTCAACTGGAAGGCCAATGTGTTCCCGGGCATCCTCGGGCGCACCTGCGATCGCCCCTGCGAACCGGCCTGTCGGCGCTCGCGCGTCGAGGAAAGCGCCGGCAACAAGCCCGAACCGGTCGCGATCTGCCGCCTCAAGCGCGTCGCCGCCGACCTCAAGGACGACGTGCGGGCGCACCTGCCCAAACCGGCCACGAAGTGGAACGGCATGCGCGTGGCCTGCGTCGGTGCGGGCCCGTCCTCGCTCACCGTGGCGCGCGACCTCGCCCCGCTCGGCTACCGCGTCACGGTATTCGAAGCCGACGCCAAACCGGGCGGCTTCATGCGCACGCAGGTGCCGCGCTTCCGCCTGCCCGAGGCCGTGATCGACGAGGAAACCGGCTACATCCTCGACCTCGGCGTGGAATTCGTCGGCGGGCGCCGCATCGAATCGATGCGCGCGTTGCTGGGCGAGGGTTACGACGCGATCTTCATCGGCAGCGGTGCGCCGCGCGGGCGCGATCTCGACCTGCCCGGGCGCCACCAGGCCGCTGCCCACATCCATGTCGGCATCGACTGGCTGGCCTCGGTCTACTTCGGCCACGTCAGCCGCGTCGGCAAGCGCGTGATCGTGCTCGGCGGCGGCAACACCGCGATGGACTGCTGTCGCTCGGCGCGCCGGCTCGGCGGCGAGGATGTCAAGGTCATCGTGCGGTCGGGCTTCGACGAGATGAAGGCCAGCCCGTGGGAGAAGGAGGATGCGATGCACGAAGGCATCCCGATCCTCGACTGCCGGGTGCCGAAGGCGTTCCTGCACGAAGGTGGCCGCCTCGTCGGCATGAGTTTCGAGAAGGTGCGCGTGGAATACCTCGATGGCCGGCGCCGACTGGTGCCGACCGGCGAGCCCGACGAAGTGCACGCATGCGATGAAGTGCTGGTCGCGGTCGGGCAGGAAAACGCCTTCCCGTGGATCGAGCGCGACATCGGCATCGTGTTCGACGCCAAGTCCGACATGCCCGTGGTCGACAAGCTCACGCTGCAATCGACGCTGCCGCACGTGCTGTTCGGCGGCGATGCCGCGTTCGGGCCCAAGAACATCATCTGGGCGGTCGCCCACGGCCATGAGGCGGCGCTGTCGATCGACCTCCTGCTCGGTGGCGCCGACACGCGCGACCGGCCCGGGCCGGCGGTGGAGCTCATCTCGCAGAAGATGGGCATCCACGAGTGGAGCTACGACAACGACGTCTCCAACGACGCGCGCTACAAGGTGCCATGGGCCGATCCGGCCAAGTCGCTCACCAGCATGAAGCTCGAGGTCGAACTCGGCTACGACGCCGAACTGGCCTGGAAGGAAGCGCAGCGCTGCCTCAACTGCGACGTGCAGACCGTGTTCAGCGACAACCTGTGCATCGAGTGCGATGCCTGCGTCGACATCTGCCCGATGGACTGCATCACCTTCACGCACAACGGCGAGGAAGCCGAGCTGCGCACGCGGCTGTCGGCGCCCGCACTCAATGTCGAGCAGGCGCTGTACGTGTCGGCGCCGGTCAAGACCGGCCGCGTCATGGTCAAGGACGAGGACGTGTGCCTGCACTGCAGCCTGTGCGCCGAGCGCTGCCCGACCGGCGCCTGGGACATGCGCAAGTTCTTCCTCGAACTCGCCCACGCCGGCGACGGCAACCCGCGCGACGGCAAACAGGAGGCGGCATGAGCGAGCCCGCGCGTCCGGCCGCCCGCCGCGCCCCCACCGTGCATCGCAAGGCAACCGGCGCATGAACCCGATCACGGCCGTCAACGACTTCGTCGTCAAGTTCGCCAACGTCAATGGCTCGGGCTCGGCGTCGGCGAACGAACTGTTCGCCAAGGCGATCCTGCGCATGGGTGTGCCGGTCAGTCCGCGCAACATCTTTCCGTCCAACATCCAGGGCCTGCCGACCTGGTATGAAGTGCGCGTCAGCGAGGCCGGTTGGCTCGGGCGCCGTGGCGGCGTCGATCTCATGGTGGCGATGAATCCGCAGACCTGGGATGCCGACCTCAAGGAAATCGAGCCGGGCGGCTACCTGTTCCACGACTCCACCAAGCCGTTGCCGAAGTCGAAGTTCCGCGACGATGTGCGCGTGCTGGCGATGCCGATCACGCAGATCTGCAATGCCACCTACAGCGATCCGCGCCAGCGCCAGATCTTCAAGAACATCATCTATGTCGGCGCGCTGGCGCAGTTGCTCGGCATCGAGACGCAGGTGCTGGAGACCCTGATCGGCGAGCAGTACCGCAACAAGCCCAAGCTGTACGAGCCCAACGTGCATGCGCTGCGGATTGGCCGCGACCACGCGCGCGAGCATTTTTCCGCTGCACCGATCGGACTGGCGGTACGCCGCGCCGACGCGGTCGGCCAGCGCATCTTCACCGACGGCAACAGCGCGGCGGCACTGGGCTGCGTCTACGGCGGCGCCACGGTCTGCGCCTGGTATCCGATCACGCCCTCGACATCGGTGGTGGAGGCGTTCGACAAGTACTGCGGCAAATTCCGCACCGATGCCGCCAGCGGCGAGCGCCGCTGCGCGATCGTGCAGGCCGAGGACGAGATCGCGTCGATCGGCATGGTGGTCGGCGCGGGCTGGAATGGCGCGCGCGCGTTCACCGCCACCTCGGGCCCCGGCGTGTCGCTGATGACCGAGTTCCTCGGTCTGGCGCACTTCGCCGAGATCCCGGCCACCGTCATCAACGTGCAGCGCGGCGGCCCGTCGACCGGCATGCCCACGCGCACGCAGCAGGCCGATCTCATCGCCTGCGCCTACGCCTCGCACGGCGACACCCGCCACGTGCTGCTGTTGCCGCAGGACCCGCACGAATGTTTCGAGTTCGCCGCCAGCGCACTCGACCTCGCCGACCGCCTGCAGACGCCGGTGTTCCTGATGAGCGACCTCGACATCGGCATGAACCAGCGCCTGTGCGAGCCCTTCGCCTGGGACGATGCGCGCCGGCTCGACCGCGGCAAGGTGATGAGCGCGGCCGAACTGGAAGCGGGCAAGGACTTCGGCCGCTACAAGGACGTCGACGGCGACGGCATCCCGTGGCGCACCTGGCCCGGCACCCACCCGAGCAAGGGCGCCTACTTCACGCGCGGCACCTCGCGCGATCCGTATGCGCGCTATTCCGAACGCGGCGCCGACTACGTCTACAACATGCAGCGGTTGCTGCGGAAGTTCGACACGGCCAAGACGCTGGTACCGCAGCCGCTGTCGCGCAAGGCCGCGCGCGCAACCGCGTTCGGCGCGATCCACTTCGGTTCCACCGCGCCGGCCATGGACGAGGCGATCAGCACGCTCGAGGCCGACGGCCTCGCGCTCGACACGCTGCGCATCCGCGCGTTCCCGTTCGCCGACAGCGTGGCCCAGTTCATCGCCGCGCATGAGCGCGTGTTCGTGGTCGAGCAGAACCGCGACGCCCAGCTGCGTTCGATGCTCATCAACGAATTCGACATCGACCCGGCGCGGCTGGTGCCGGTGCTGCATTACGACGGCACGCCGATCACCGCACGCTTCATCATCGCCGCGATCGCCGGCCAACTGCGCGAAGCGGCACCCCATCTGCATCCCGTCGAGGCGGTCCGCGCATGACCTACATCGCCAAACCCAGGCTGCATCACCCCTCGCTGGCCTGCAATGCGCTCGGCTATACGCGGCGCGACTACGAAGGGCGCGTGTCGACGCTGTGCGCCGGCTGCGGCCACGACTCGATCTCGGCCGCGATCGTGCGCGCCTGCTGGGAACTGGCGATCGAACCCCATCGCGTGGCCAAGCTCAGCGGCATCGGCTGCAGCAGCAAGACACCGGACTATTTCCTCAGCCCGTCGCACGGCTTCAACACCGTGCACGGACGCATGCCCTCGGTGTTGACCGGCGCCAATCTCGCCAACCGCGAGCTGCTCTATCTGGGCGTATCGGGCGACGGCGATTCGGCTTCGATCGGCATCGGCCAGTTCGTGCACGCGATCCGCCGCGGCGTGAACATGGTCTACATCGTCGAGAACAACGGCGTGTATGGCCTCACCAAGGGCCAGTTCTCGGCCACCGCCGACGCCGGCTCGGTGTCGAAGAAGGGCGTGGTCAACACCGACGCCCCGCTCGACCTCGTCGGCCTCGCGCTGCAGCTCGGCGCCAGCTTCGTCGGGCGCAGCTTTTCGGGCGACAAGGAACAGCTCGTGCCGCTGATCAAGGGCGCGATCGCGCATCGCGGCGCCGCGATCCTCGACGTGCTCAGTCCCTGCGTCACGTTCAACAACCATGCCGGCAGCACCAAGAGCTACGACTACGTGCGCGAGCACAACGATTCGATCAACCGGCTCGACTTCATCGAGCCGCGGGCCGAGATCACGGTCGACTACGCACCCGGTGAACTCATCGAGGTCACCCAGCACGATGGCAGCCTGCTGCGCCTGCGCAAGCTCGATGCCGCCTACGATCCATCCGACCGCGTCGCCGCGATGAACTACCTGCACGAGCGCCAGGCCGCCGGCGAGATCGTCACCGGCCTGCTCTACGTCGATGAAGGCGCGCAGGACCTGCACGCCCATCTCAAGACCGTCGCCACCCCGCTCAACACGCTCGACACCGCCGCGCTGTGCCCAGGCGCCGCGGCGCTCGACCGCATCAACGCGGCCCTGCGCTGACAGGGGCCACCGCCACGCCGCCGGTCACTGCCTGCCGGCGGCCTGACTGCAGCGACGCGGTACCGCCGTGCGGCTCAATGCGGCTCGCACAGGCAGTGCGCCCAGGCGGCGAAGCGCTTGCCGCGCAACACCTCGGCAATCGCCGACAGTTCGCGCATCTCGTGCCGGCCGAGCAGGCCGGGCGGCAACTGCAGGCCGCTCCAGCGCGCGAACTGCAGCGTGGCATCGCTGCCGCCGAGCGTGATCGCCAGCCGCTGCCAGGGGCTCAGCGGCTGCTCGATGTAGCGCACGGGATGGTCCTTGTCGAGCTTGGCCAGCGCGGCCGCGGCCGCGATCGCATCGTCGAGACCGCCGAGCTTGTCGACGAGGCCGCGCTCCTTGGCCTGGGCGCCGGTCCACACCCGACCCTGCGCGATCGCGTCGACCTCCTCGGGCGTCTTGTTGCGCGCCTTGGCCACGTTGCCGATGAATTGCGCGTAGCCGCGCCCGATCACGCTGGCCAGCACCGCCTCCAGTTGCGGTGACAGCGGGCGGCGGATGTCGAAGGCGCCCGCCAGCGGCGTGGTGCCGACGCCATCGGTGTTGATGCCGATCCGGGCCAGCGTGTCGGGGATCGTCACGAACAGGCCGAAGATGCCGATCGAGCCCGTGATCGTGTTGGGCTGCGCCCAGATCTCGTCGCTGGCCATCGAAATCCAGTAGCCGCCGCTGGCCGCGACATCGCCCATCGACACCACCACCGGCTTGCCGGCCTCGCGCGCCTGCGCGAGTTCGCGGCGGATCTGCTCCGAGGCGGTGGCGTCACCACCGGGCGAATCGACCCGCAGCACGATCGCGCTGACGCCGGCGTCCTCGCGGGCGCGGCGGATCAGGTCGGCCGTCGACTTGCCGCCGATCATGCCGGGCGGGCGCTCGCCGGGCACGATCTCGCCCTGTGCCACCACCACCGCAACAGCCTTGCCCGCGCGCGGCAGGCGCTGGGCCTGGCGCGAACCCAGGTAGTCGGCGAAATCGATCTGGCGGAAGCTGTCGCCGTCGGCCACGCCGAGCGCGCGCAACTGCGCACGCGCCTGCGCGCCAGTGGCAAGCTCGTCGACGAGCTTCTGCTCGAGCGCCAGCTGGGCCAGGTCGCCGTGCTGGGCGGTGACGCGCTGGTCGAAATGGTTGATGTCGTCGCTGAGCGCGGCGGCGTCGATCTTGCGCAGGCCGGCGACTTCGTCGATGTATTCCTGCCAGATGCCGCCCATCCAGTAGGCGTCGGCCTGCTTGGCGGCCTCGGAGGCATGATCGAGCACATACGGCTCGCCGGCCGACTTGTAGGTGCCCACGCGGATCAGATGCGCCTGCACGCCGAGCTTGTCGAGCGCGTCCTTGTAGTAGCTGCGGTAGTTGGACAGGCCTTGCAGCACGACGGCGCCGTCGGGATCGAGCAGGATGCGGTTGGCATGCGCCGCGAGCAGGTACACGTTCTGCTCCATGCCGGTGCTGACCACGACGATTTCCTTGCCGGCGGCCTTGAAGCGCTCGAACGCGGCGCCGAGCTCGCGCGCAGTGGCCAGGCCCAGGCTCGTGATCTGGTCGGGTACGAACACCATGCGCTCGATGCGGGCGTCGGCGGCAGCGCCATCGATCGCCTCGAGCAGGTCGCGCAACTGCACTTCGGCCTGCTCGTTGCCGCTGAGGCGCGCGAGCGCGCGTCCGGTCGGGTCGACCGAGTACTGCTCGACCACGGCGCCACTGGGGTCGAACACGAGCGCGGTGCGCGCGTCGATCTTGCGCGTGCCACTCGACAGGCTGACCAGGATCGCGACGACGATGGCGACGAAGATGAGGTTGAACACGAGCCGGCGGGCGAAGTTGAGCGCGTCCCAGAGCGCGCGGAACAGGCGGTAGATCGGGCCGTGGGAGCTGGTTGACATCGGTGACTCCAGTGGCGCACGTGGCGCGCAATGCCAAGGATGCGTGCGCCGCGAGCGGCCACGCGCAGTGGATGGACGTGCCGCCCGCGGCGGCGCGCAATTCGCTTGCCGGGCAGCCTACCCCAATCCGTCGGCAGCCGGCATGGTGCGGGAGTCATGGCCAAATCCGGCCAGCGGGCGCCGCGCCAGACGCCAGAAGCGGCGCGTCAGCAGGATGGCTGCCATGCTGAGGCCGGCGATCAGGCCGACCCACAGCCCGGCCGCACCGTAGCCGCGGCCAAAGGCCAGCCACCAGCCGATCGGCAAGCCGACCAGCCAATAGGCGAACAACGTGATCGCCATCGGCACGCGCGTGTCCTTGAGGCCGCGCAGGGCGCCGTTGGCGGCGCACTGGATGCCGTCGGAAAACTGGAATATGCCGGCCAGCATGAGCAGTTGCACCGCCACCGCGATGACGGCGGCATCGTGCGTGTAGGCACGCGCGATGAGCTGCGGCGCCAGCAGCATCGCGCCCGAGGTCAGCGACTGCGTCACCAGCACGAGCATGAAGCCGACCGCGCCGGCGTCGCGCACGCGCGCCGAGTCACCGGCGCCGACCGCGTGCCCCACGCGCACGGTGGTCGCCATCGCCACCCCGAGCGGCAGCATGAACGCGACCGAGGCGACGTTGATCGCGATCTGGTGGCCGGCAATGATGTCGGTGCCGAGCGTGCCGATCGCCAGCGCCACGCCGACGAACAGGCTCGCTTCGGCGAACAGCGTCACCGCCATCGGCACGCCGATGTGCAGCAGCTCGCCGATCGCGCGACGCTGCGGCCACTCCAGCGCCGCGAACGCATGCAGGTCGCGGTAGTGGCGGCTGCGCATGACGTAGAGCGCGAACGCGGCCAACTGCAACCACAGAACGAGCGCGGTGGCGATGCCGCTGCCGCGCGCGCCCAGGCGCGGCACGCCGAAGGCGCCGTACATGAGCACGTAGCCGATCGGCGCCAGCAGGACCAGACCGAGCAGGCTGAAGTACAACGTCGGTCGCGTCACGCCGACGCCTTCGCCCAGGCCACGCAGGGTGAAGAACAGCGCCAGCGCCGGGGCGCCAAACGCGATCGCGTGCAGGAAGCGCACCACGTCGGCCACCAGCGGCGGGTCGATGCCGATGCGCGAGACGAGCAGTGGTCCGCCGAAGTACACGGCCACGCCGAGCAGGCAGCCGAGCACGAGCGCCAGCCACAGCGCCTGGCGGAACAGCGGCCCGATGCGCTCGCGCAGGCCGGCGCCGTTGAGCTGGGCCACCGACGGCGGCAGCGACATCATGACGCCGATCGCCACCACGATCACGATGGCCCAGATGCTGGTGCCGACCGCGACCGCGCCGAGCGTGTGTGCGTCGAGATGGCCGGCCAGCAGCGCGTCGACCACGTTCATGCCGACTGCCGACAACTGGCCGAGCACGAGCGGCACCGCAAGCTGCAGCGTCTCGCGCATTTCACCGCGACGCGCGGGCGACAGGGAAAGGACGGCTGGGAGCATCGGTCGGTGGACGAGGTGCGGACGCCAAGTGTGGCACGACTGCTGTGCGCGCTGGGGCCACGCGCGCTTGCCGCGGCGGAAAATTGCGTACGATGCGAGCCTGGAGCGAGGGGTGCCATGGGAGCACGTCGATGACTGCGCACGACATCGCGCCGAGCACGCCGGCGGCGCCGCCGATCGCGCCGGAACCTGCAGCCGCCGCGACCTGTGGCGACTGCGGCACCGTGCTGCAGGGCCCGTGGTGCCATGCCTGCGGCCAACCGGTGCAAGGCATGGTGCGGCATCTGGCCAGCGTGATGTCCGACGTCGGCGACACGCTGTTCAATGTCGACTCGCGCATCTTCCGCAGCCTGTTGCCGCTGTATCTGCGGCCGGGCTTCCTCACCAACGAGTACCTGGCCGGCCGGCGCACGCGCTACGTGACGCCGTTCCGGCTGTTCTTCTTCCTGTGCGTGGTCGCGTTCTTCGCCATCCAGTTCGGCATCAACCTCACGATGATCGACGAGTTCGGTCGCGGAGAGGTCACGCTCGGCGACATCCGCAGCGCGCAGACGCCCGAGGAACTGGACGCACGCCGGCAGGCCTACCTGGCCCTGCTCGAGGCGGCGGCACCGGCCGCCGCCGGCGCGCCGCGCGCCAAGGCGCGGCTCGACGCCCAGGTTGCCGCGGCGCAGGCCGCCGCAACCGAGCGTGCGCGCTTCCTGCGCGAGCGTGCGCAGGCCATTGCCAATGGCCAACCCACCCCAACCGATCCGGCGGCGGGCGGCACGATCGAGATCGACGGCGTGGCGTGGCAGCCCACGCGCGAGAGCGTGCGGGTGGCCTGGCTGCCCGAGATCCTCAACGAACGCCTGTTCATCGCCGCCCAGCGCGTGAAGGACAACCTGGTGCTCGCGCGCCGCGAACCGTCGCACCTCGTCGAGGGCGTGCTGTCGGTGCTGCCGCAGACGATGTTCGTGCTGATGCCGCTGTTTGCGCTGCTGCTCAAGTTCGCCTACGTGTTCAAGCGTCGCCTCTACATGGAACACCTGATGGTGGCGCTGCACAGCCACGCCTTCGCCTTCCTGTCGTTGCTGCTGCTCGTGCTCGTGGACCTGCTCGGCGGCTGGCTCGTGCCGCGTTGGCCGGCGACGGCAGGCGCCTTCACGCTGCTGACGGCAGCGATGTGGAGCTGGCTGTTCGTGTACCCGTTGCTGATGGCCAAGCGCGTGTATCGCCAGGGTTGGCTGATGACGCTGCTCAAATACGGCTTCGTCGGCACTTGCTACCTGGTGTTGCTTGCGCTCGGCATCAGCGGCGCCCTGGTGGCGAGCCTGGCCCTGACCTGAGTCTCACTCGCCCGCGCGCGGCAAGGTGGCCGCGTAGTCGCGCAGCGCCTTCAGGTCGAGACTGCGCAGGCGCTGGCGCTCGGCGGCGCGCGCCGCCTCGGGCAGGTCGTGCAGGTGGGCGCGGATCGCCGCGCGCTCGGCCGGCTCGAGTTGGCGCCAGAGCGCCTGTGCCGCACTGCCCTGCCCGGCACGCGCGCCGGCGAGAAAGGCGGCGCGCTGCGACGGTGTCAGTGCCTGGTACTGCGCGCGCAGCGCCGCGCGCTGCGCCGGCGGCAATTCGCGGAAGTGGCGGAAGGTGTCGCGCAGGCGTTGTTGGGCATCCGCCGGCATCGCCCTGAAGCGTCCATAGTCGGCGGCCAGCCGCTCACGCTGCGCGGGCGTGAGCGTGGCCCACCAGGTGAGCCGCTGCGTCATCGCGGCACGCCGCGGCGGCGGCGCTTGCTGCCAGCGCTGCGCGAATTGCAGCAGGTGTTGCTGACGCGCGCCGGCGAACCCGTCCCATTGCGCACGCAGCGGTGCCAGTGCGGCCTGCTGCTGCGCATCGAGCGCGTCCCAGGCCAGTGGCGCGGCTGCATCGGCACTGGCGGCGGCCCACGCCGGCGGCGCCGGCAGCCACGGCAGCGCGCCGAACGCGGCCGCGGCCAGCAGCAGCCAGCGGGCCCAACGAGTGGCGGCGGACGGTGGTTGGTGCATGCGCGTGCCTCAGTCCAGCTCACGGTCCTGGCGCGCATCGAGCCAGGCGTAGAAGTCGAGGTCCTCGTACAGGTCGACACTGTCGTCGCCGGTCAGCAGGCCGTCGCTGGCGGCGCTCAGGCCGCTGGCGGCTGCCGGTGGCGCCGCCGTGCGCTGCAAGCGGTGCCCGAGTCCCAGCGCGAGCAGCAGGGCCGCGCTGGCGCCGACGGCTCCGACCCCGAACCAGACCCGTCGCTGCCGGCGCCGACCATGCGCGAGGGCGCGCTGGCGCGCCTGATTGAGGCGCGACAGGGTGGCCGCATCGAGCGTGTCGAGCGAGGCGTCGAGCAGGGCGAGCGAGCGCTCGAGCCAGGGTTCGCGCATGGAATCGTTCATCGGTAGGCCTCCAATTGCCCGCGCAGCCGCGCCAGCGCGCGCGACAGATGAGTCTTGACGCTGCCCTGGCTGCAACGCATCGCGGTCGCGGTCTGCGCCACGTCGAGTCCTTCCCACAGTCGCAGCAGGAAGGCCTGGCGCTGGCGCAGCGGCAAGGCGCGCAGCGCAGCGTCGAGGGCCAGGCCGGCCTCGCGATCGGCTAGGCGTGCCAACGGCCCCGGCTCGCGGCCATCGGCGATCGCGAGCAGCGGATCGCCGGCTTCCTCCTCGTCGCTGCCGCCGCGAGCGAACCACACGCTCCAGCGGCTGCGTACCGCATGGCGGCGCTGCCAGTCGTGGATGCGGCTGTCGAGCACGCGCCAGAACAGCGGCGGCCATTGCTCCGGTGGTTGCGCGCCATAGCGGCTGGCAAAACCGAGCATCGCCTCCTGCACGAGCTCCAGCGCGTCCTCGCGCTGCCGCGTGGCAAGCTCGGCCATGCGCCAGGCGCGCCGCTCGACGCCGCGCAGGAAGGCATCCAGCCGTTTGGCCTGTGCCGGCGCAGCGGCATCCGCGGCGGGATCAAGCTGGCTCATCTGATGACTGGTCGCGTACACGTCGCCGACATTCTCGCGCAGGGAACAGGCTGTGCAACGCGCAATGACGGCAGCGGTTGACGGCTTGGCCGACATGGCCGCCGCGACGTGGTTTCAATGGGTTGTGCACAATCGTGCAGGCGCGCCGTGAACGCCTGCACCAAGCCTGAACCGATCGTCAACAGCGACCGGACCGCGATCGCAAGACATTGAATCGAAAGGGCAAATCAAAACTGGTCAATAAGTGACCAAGATGAGGTTGCGGCATTTTTTGCGGGGCTTGGCGCAGGCGCGGACTGCTTCGTCCACATAGTTATCCACAGCACATGTGGATAAGAAAATTTTTGTTTGCGAGGCGGCGACTTAGAGCCCACTGCTGAGCCGATCGCTGAGAAAGGACGCGCAAGTCCGGGGCGGCCTTCCTGCGTCGCGTCAGGCCTTGCGCCGGCCCGCACAACACGCTTAGCTCACCCCCATGTCTACGATCCTGCGCGTGGCGCTGCCGGTGCCGGTGCCGAAGCTGTTCGATTATCTCGCCGAGGCCGAGGTGGCGGTCGGCTGCCGCGTGCGCGTCCCGTTCGGACGCCGCCAACTGGTCGGCATCGTCGTCGAACTGGGCGCCCAGACAACCATTTCCGGCCCGTTGCGGCCGATCGACGCGGTGCTCGACCGGGCGCCGCTGCTCGACGCCGAGCTGCTGGCGACGCTGCGCTGGGCCGCGCGCTACTACCAGCATCCGCTCGGCGAGGTGCTCGCCCAGGCATTGCCGGTCACGTTGCGCCACGCGGCGGCGCCGGCGCCGGCCAGAGCCGCCGGCGGCTGGCGGCTGACCGACGCCGGTCGGGCGGCGTTGCAGGAACCGCTGCGCCGCCGTGGCACCCGCATCGAAGCCCTGCTGCTGGCGCTCGCCGGACAGGTCCTGACCAGCGCGCAGGCACGCCAACTGGCCGGCCCGGCGGCGCTGCGCAGCGCCGCCGGGCGCGGCTGGATCGAGGCGGTGGCGGTGGCGACACCACCGGCCACCGCTTCGAGCCAGCGTCATGCGCTCAACGCCGCGCAGCAGGCCGCGGTCGATACGGTGCTGGCCAGTTCCGGCTACGCGCCGTTCCTGCTCGACGGCGTCACCGGCAGCGGCAAGACCGAGGTGTACCTGGCGATCGTGCGCGCCGCGCTCGCGCGCGGGCGGCAGGCACTCGTGCTGGTGCCCGAGATCGCACTCACGCCGCAGGCGATCCGCCGCTTCCGCGACGGCCTCGGCGTCGAGGTCGCGGTACTGCATTCGGGCCTCGGCAACGCCGAGCGCGCCCGCGCCTGGCTCGCTGCGGCGAGCGGCGAGGCCAGTGTCGTGCTCGGCACACGCTCGGCCGTGCTGGTGCCACTGGCACGGCCCGGCGCGATCATCGTCGACGAGGAACACGACGGCTCCTACAAGCAACACGAGGGCTGGCGCTATCACGCGCGCGACCTGGCCGTGGTGCGCGCGCGCGTGTGGCAGGTGCCGATCGTGCTCGGCAGCGCCACGCCCTCGCTCGAGAGCCTGGCCAATGTCGCGGCGGGCCGCTACCGCGCCCTGCACCTGCACGAGCGCGCGAGCGGCGCGCCGCCACCGCGGATCCGGGTCGTCGATCTGCGCCACCAGCGCCTGCAGCATGGCCTGGCCGCGCCGGCGCTGGCGGCGCTCGAGGCCTGCCTGGCGCGTGGTGAACAGGCACTCGTGTTCCGCAACCGGCGCGGCTATGCGCCGGTGCTGCTGTGCCACGACTGCGGCTGGAGCGCGCGCTGCGCGGCCTGCGATCGCCCGCTCACGCTGCACCGCGGCGAGCGCGCGCTGCGCTGCCACCACTGCGGCGCCGGCCAGCGCCTGCCGCAGGCCTGTCCGCAGTGTGGCGGACTGGCCCTGCAACCACTGGGCGAGGGCACCGAACGCCTCGAGGAGGCACTCGCGGCACGCTTCGCCGGCGTGCCGGTGGTGCGCATCGACCGCGACAGCACGCGTGGCCGGCGCACGCGCGAGGCGCTGCTCGACAGCCTCGATGCGCCCGGCGCGCGTCTGCTGGTCGGCACCCAGATGCTGGCCAAGGGACATGACCTGGCGCGGCTCACGCTCGTCGTCGTGGTCGGCGTCGACGAGGGCCTGTACAGCGTCGATTTCCGCGCGGGCGAGCGATTGGCCCAGCTCATCGTGCAGGTGGCCGGTCGCGCGGGCCGCGCGCGGCAGGCGGGCGAGGTGATCCTGCAGACCCACGATCCCGGCCATCCGCTGCTGCGCGGCCTCATCGAACGTGGCTATGCGGCGCTCGCGCAGGACCTGCTCGCCGAACGCCGGGCCGCATCGCTGCCGCCGTATGCGCAGCTCGCGCTGCTGCGCGCCGAGGCGCCCGCCGCCGAACAGTTGCAGACCTTCCTCGCGGCGGCCGTGGCGGCCGCGCCGAGCACGGCTGGAGTGGCCGTGCACGGACCACTGGCGGCGCCGATGCCGCGCCGCGCCGGTGCGCAGCGCGGCCAGGTGCTGGTCGAATCCGCGGCGCGCAAGCCGCTGCAGGCCTTCCTCGACGCCTGGCTGCCGGCGCTGCGCGCACTGCCGCAGCCACGCGCGCTGCGGTGGTCGCTCGACGTCGACCCGCTCGATCTGTACTGAAACCATCCCCCGCAACGACGACGGCCCGCCGAGGCGGGCCGTCGTGGTCAGCATGCCGGCAACCCGGCGCGGATTGGCTCAGGCTTCGAACAGCGCGCGCATCTTCTTCATCGCGTTGGCTTCGATCTGGCGGATGCGCTCGGCCGACACGCCGTATTCGTCGGCCAGCTCCTGCAGCGTCGCCTTGTCGCCATCCCTGAGCCAGCGGCGTTGGATGATGTCACGCGAACGCTCGTCGAGCTTGACCAGCCCGCGCTGCAGCGTGTCGAGGCTCGACTCCTCCTCCGATTCGGTTTCGACCATCGCGTAGGGATCGGCCGCGTGGTCGATGAGGAATGCCGCCGGCGCCGGCCTGTCGTCGTCATCGGCATCGACCGGTGCGTCGAAGGCGACGTCGCGACCATTGAGGCGCGCTTCCATTTCGAGCACGGTCGCCGCCGGCACGCCCAGTTCCTGGGCGACGGTGGCGACTTCCTCGGCGTTCATCCAGCCCAGGCGCTTCTTGGACTTGCGCAGGTTGAAGAACAGCTTGCGCTGCGCCTTGGTCGTCGCGACCTTGACGATGCGCCAGTTGCGCAGGATGAACTCGTGCATCTCGGCGCGGATCCAGTGCACCGCGAACGACACCAGCCGCACGCCATGATCGGGATCGAAGCGCTTGACCGCCTTCATCAGGCCGATGTTGCCTTCCTGGATGAGATCGCCGACCTGCAAGCCGTAGCCGGAATAGCCGCGCGCGACGTGCACGACGAAGCGCAGGTGGGCCAGCACCATCGTGCGGGCGGCATCGAGGTCGTTGTGGTCGTGATAGCGCCGCGCCAGGTCCTGTTCCTCCTCCTGGCTCAGCATCGGGATCTGGTGCACCGCGTTCACGTACGCATCGAGACTGCCGATGGCATTGAGGACGGGCAGCGAATTGGCAACCAGTGCATTGCTCATGATCTTGGATCCCCTTTGACTTGTCGCACTTTAGCACTCGCGTCATTGGAGTGCTAAGGTGCCTGAAGGTTCCGTGGCCGGAGCTCGCCACGGGGCCCTGTTCTGACCATTAGTGTACTGCCAAGTTCGACAACGACAGCACCGCCTGCGGCAACACTGTGTTGCGTGCCGAATTCTCAACTTGTTGATTATGCGGCATTTTTGCGCGCACGCCGGCGGCGTCGATGAACGCCGGCTTAGTCGATCTGCAGGTGCGAAGCCGGCGGCAGCTGCCAGTCGATGGGGGCGATGGCGTGATCACGCAAGTAGGCGTTGGCGCGCGAGAAGTGGCCGCAGCCGAGGAAGCCGCGATGGGCCGACAGCGGCGAGGGATGCGGTGCGCGCAGCACCAGATGGCGCTGGCGGTCGATGAGCTTGCCCTTGGCCTGGGCGTAGCTGCCCCACAGCAGGAACACCAGGTGCTCGCGCCCGCGGTTGAGCGCATCGACACAGGCGTCGGTGAACTCCTCCCAGCCCTTGCCCTGGTGCGAGCCGGCGTGGCCGTGCTCGACCGTGAGCACGGCATTGAGCAGCAGCACGCCCTGGCGCGCCCACGGCAGCAGGCAACCGTGATCGGGGCGCGTGGTGCCAAGGTCGCGCGCCAGTTCGCGGAAGATGTTGTCGAGCGAATGCGGCACCGCAATGCCCGGCAGCACGGAAAAGCACAGGCCATGTGCCTGGCCCGGGCCGTGGTAGGGATCCTGGCCGAGGATCACGAGCTTGGTCGCGCTGAACGGCGTCTGCTCGAACGCGGCGAAGATGCGCGAACCGGCCGGATAGATGCGCCGCCCGGCCGCCTTTTCCTCGCGCAGGAACCGCGCCAGCGCCTGCATGCGCGGTGTCGCCAACTGCTCGCCGACGCGCTCGAGCCAGGATGGTTCGAGTCGGACCTGCGCCGCCCCGCTCATGCCTGCGCAGCGCCGCGCACGCGACGCGCCACGCGCAACTGGAACTGCAGCTTGGTGACGAGCAGACGCTCCTCGATCGGCTTGTGCACGAGGTCGTTGGCGCCGGCGCGCAACAGGGCCGACTGGTTGGCCGGGTTGTCGTCGCCGGTCATGATGAGCACCGGCAAGGCACCCTTGGTGTAGCCGAAATGGCCGCGGATGCGTTCGAGCAGGTCGCCGCCCGAGAGTTCGCCCTTGAGGCTGACGTCGGTGAGGACGAGGTCGTAACCCGGTGCACGGCCTTCGCCGCGCGCCGTTTCGAGCAGCTCGAGGGCGGCTTCGACGCTGACCACGTGGGCGACCGTGAAGCCGCATTTCTCCATCATGCGGCGCGTCGCCAGCGCAACCACGCGGCTGTCCTCGACGTAGAGCACGTTGCCGTCGACGTTCTCGACCGGGCGCACGTAGCCGCGGATGAAGGCGGCCAGCGCATCGAAACCCTGCGCCTTGTCGAAGTAATCGGTGACGGCGCCATCGAGCTGGCGCGACAGCAGCCGTTCCTGCACGTCGCCCGAGACCACCACGATCGGGATGTAGGCCTGGGAGTTGGAGTCGCGGATCGCATGCGCCAGCCGCATGCCGTCCATGTCGGACAAGCGCAGCGCGGTGGTGACGAGGTCGATCACGCCGTCACGCAAATGCGCCAGCGCCTCCTCGCCGGTATCGCAGCCGACCACGACCGCGTGCGGCAGCTCGGCCTTGAGCACGCGCTCGATGAGACGGCGCACGACCCGCGAACCATCGACGACGAGCACGCGCGGCTCGTCGCTGGAGATGTGCTGGGTCAGCGAGACTTCGGCCATCATTGCGGGCGACCCGCCAGCAGGTGCCGGGTCGTCACCAGCCAGGCGCCGAGCCCGCCGAGCAGGCTGCTCGCGCCGAGCAGGACCGCAGCCACGCGCAGGTCGATGCCGCGCAGTCGCAGCGGCTGGGCGTAACTGTCGGCCAGCGCACGGATCGGCCCGGCCAGCGCCAGTTCGACCGCCGCCACCAGCAGCAGCGCGGCGAGGCCGCCAAGAACGCCATACCAGAAGCCCGCGTAGAGGAACGGTCGCCGGATGAAGCCGTTGCTCGCGCCGATGGTCTGCATTACCGAAATTTCCGCCGAACGCGCCTGAATGTCCATGCGCACGGTGTTGCCGATCACGAGCAGCGTCGCCAGTGCCAGCAAGGCCGACACCACGGCGACCAGCCGTGCCCCCAGTCGCAGGATACCGGAGAGCTTGCGCCGCCACACGGCGTCGTATTGCACCAGATCCACGCGCGCATCGGCTTCGAGCGCCTGCAGCAGACCGGCCGCATCGGGCCGCGTGGTGCTCGCGGGCATGACCACGAGCACGCTCGGCAGCGGGTTTTCGCCGAGCGCGGCCAGCGCATCCTCGAAACCCGACAGCGCGCGGAACTCGGCCAGGCCCTGCGCCGGCGTGCGGATCGTGACCGCAGCGACGTCGGCGCGCTGGCGCAGTTCCGCCGCCAGAGCGGCCGCGGCCGCCTCGTCGAGCGCGGGTTGCAGGAACACCGTGACCTCGCGCGCTTCGCGCATGCCGGTGGTGAGCGCGCGCGCATTGTCGTAGCTCAGCCAGAACAGCAGCGGCAGGGCCAGCGCGAAGCCAAGCACGCAGACCGTGAGCAGGCTCGACCATGGCCGCAACGCCATCCGACCCAGGCTCGAGAACAGGCCGTAGAAATGCTGGTCGCGCCAGGCCGCGAGCCGTTCACGCAGCGGCATGCGTTCGCGCGGACGGCGCTCGCGCGGCTCTTCGGCGGGTGGGCGCGCCACCGGGCGGGCCTGCGCGCTCATGCGACGGCCTCCGGCCGGTAATCGTCGACCAGGCGACCGTGATCGAGCACCAGCACGCGCTTGCGCATGTGCTTGAGCAACAGCAGGTCGTGGGTGGCGATCAGTACCGTGGTGCCGACCGCACCGAACTCGACGAACAGGTTCATGATCTCGAGCGACAACTGCGGATCGAGGTTGCCGGTCGGTTCGTCGGCGAGGATCAGCGGCGGCTTGGCGACGAGGGCGCGGGCGATGCCCACGCGCTGCTGCTCGCCGGTCGACAGTGCCACCGGCGAGGCCTTCTCGCGCGCGAGCAGGCCGACCTTGTCGAGCGCGGCGCGCACGCGCTTGCCGATTTCTGCGCGTGCCGTGCCGGCGATCAGCAGCGGCAGCGCCACGTTGTCGAACACGCTGCGATCGACCAGCAGTCGATGGTCCTGGAACACCATGCCGATGCCGCGCCGATGCTGTGGAATGCCGCCGCGACGCACGCGGCCGAGGTCACGCTGGTTGATCGTGATGCGCCCGCGCGTGGGCCGCTCGGCCAGGCTCACGAGCTTGAGCAGCGTGCTCTTGCCCGCCCCCGAATGCCCGGTGACGAACACCACCTCGCCCGGCGCGACCTCGAAGCTGAGCTCGGACAGCGCATCCAGTCCGGTCTGGTAACGCTTGGTCACGTTGTCGAAGTGGATCATCGTGGTCGCGGCATGCGGTGTTGGGCGAGGCGCCCGGACCTGCGCGATTGTAGGCGGTGAAGCCGCGGCCCGGGTGCGAAATCGCGCCGCCGGCGGCGCTGGCCGGTGCCGCCGCGTGCGGCGGCGCGTGCCGCGCGGCTCACTTCACCATGCGGTTGAGGTCGAAGATCGGCAGCAGGATCGCCAACACGATGAACAGCACGAGCGCGCCGACGAGGAGGATCACGGCGGGCCCGAGCACGGCGGTCAGCGCGGTGAGCCAGCGATCGAGGTCGCGCTGCTGCTGCTGCGCGGCGGCTTCGAGCATGCGCGGCAACTGGCCCGAGCGCTCGCCGCTGCCGATCAGGCGCAGCGCCACCGGCGGGAACTGGCCGCTATCGGCCAACGCCCGCGAGAACGCGCCACCCTCGCGCACCTTGAGCGCGGCATCGCGCAGCGCCTGGCGCATCGGCAGGCTCGACACCACCTGGGCGGCGATGCCGAGCGCGTCGAGCAGCGGCACGGCGCTGCCCGCCAGCAAGGCCAGGGTGCGCATCGCCCGCGCGGTGTTGGCGGCGCGCTCGACGCGGCCGATCAGCGGCAGGCGCAGCAGCGCCGCATGCCAGCGCCCGCGTGCCGTCTCGCCGCGCAGCGCGATGCGTGCGCCGAGCGCGAGCAGGCCGAGCACGATGAGCACGAGCCAGCCCCAATGGCGCACGAAATCGGACAGCGCGATCAGCACGCGCGTGGCCCACGGCAGCGTCTGGTGCATGTTCTGGAACACGCCGACGATCTGCGGCACCACCCAGCCGAGCAGGCCCGTCACCACCGCGATCGCGACCAGCGTGAGCAGCAGCGGGTAGGCCAGCGCCGCGAGCACCTTCTGCCGCAGCGCATCGCTCGCCTCGGCATAGTCGGCGAGCTTGTCGAGCACGCCGTCGAGATGGCCGGACTGCTCGCCGGCGCCGACCGTGGCGCAATAGATGTCGGGAAAGGTCTCGGGAAACTCGCGCAGCGCGCCGGCCAGGCTCGCGCCCTCGCTCACGCGGGCGCGCAGCGCCACCGTGACCCCGCGCTGGCGCTCGCCGTCGGCCTGTTCCGACAGCGCCGCCAGCGCCTCGTCGATCGGCAGGCCGGCCCCGAGCAGGGTCGCGAGCTGGCGCGTGAGCAGGGCCAGCTGGGCGCTGCCGAGGCCGCGTCGCCAACGCCAGCCCGCACCGCCCGCGGCGCCCCCCTCGCGCACCTCGTCGACGCTGAGCGCGTTGAGGCCACGCTCGCGCAGCACGCCACGCACGGCGCGCGCGGTATCGGCTTGCAGCACACCACGCTGGGTCCTGCCGTTGGCGTCGAGGGCTTGGTAGGCGAAGGCGGGCATCGGCGTCAACCCACGCTGACCGGCACCAGGGTCATGGTGTCGTTGGCAAAGATGTCGTCGCCTGCATCGGTGGACATCAGCCCGCCAGCAGCAGGTTGCGGAACGGTTGCGTATTCTTCCAGCGATAGCCCTCGAAGTCGCGTATGTCGGTGGACCGGATGCGACCTTCGCCGGTTTCCTCGGCGAGGATCACCAGCGAGGCGTCGGCCAGATCCATCGGCAGGTCGCGGTACTTGCTCATGAGGTCGCGCGAGCGCACAAGCGCATCGTCCGGCGGCGACGGGATCTCGCACGCCCCGCGCGCGACCGCGTCGATGAACGCGGTCGCCTGCTGCGTACCGACGCGCGGCGCGAGCAGATGCGTGACCTCGGTCAATACCGGCCAGGTGCTGGCGAAGCCTTCGCTGGACCAGCGTGCGAGTACCTCGACCGCAGCGGCATGATGGCGATCGCACCGATTGCCGAACGCGATCCAGAAGCCGCTGTCGGCAAGGATCACGCTCAGCGTTCCTGCACGCGCAATGGATGCTTCGCCTCCAGCACGTCGGACAGATACTCCTTGCAGCGCGCCGACAGGTCGACCGGCCCGTTTCCGGCGGCGACGAAGCCGGCCAGCAGCTTCGCGGCGTCCGCACGCGGCCGCATGCGTACCGCGTGGTATTCGCGCAGTGCGTCGCGCAGCAGGTCGAACGCCGACAGGCCTTCGCGCTCCTGCAACTGGCGGAAATGCTTGGCGTCCGCGCCCGTGAGGCGGGCATTGATGCGGATTTCGGCCATGGCCATCGCGTTACCCGGGTGGGTCGATTTCGTCATAGATGTATGACATTGCGACACGAAAGGCAATGCCGTCGCAACGCCGACCGCCGCGCAGGATGCGGCATCAACCACACTGGCCTCGATCGTCCGCCCACTGCCGGATCGCCTGCCGGCACGCCTTCGCACGCGCCGGCAGCAGGAAGCGCGGGCCGTCGATGACGACCTCGTCAAACAGACCGCCAGCGGGCGCATGTGTGGACAGCGCGGTGCGAACGAGGCGGTCGCGGCCTGCGCGCAGGTGCAGGATCGGCACGCGCGACGCAGCGCGCCAAACGCAGCGCGATCGGGCCGGAGAACGATTCGGCGACGACGATGCATCGGCCGCCTGCGCCGCGTACCGGGCGTACTCGTCGAGGCTTCAGTCCGGCTGCTGCGGCCAGTGGACGACAACGGTGTCGGTGTCGGTATCGCAGCGGAACGGCAGCAGCCATCGGAACAGCTCGCCCGTGCCGTCGAGGCCCGGCAGCAGCAGGCAGCGCGTCCGCGCCGCGCTCATTCCTCGCGCGTCACGCGCAGCACTTCGCCGGTCGAGGTGATCCCGGCCACGCACTTGCGCCAACCGTCGGCGAGGATCGACGGCGAGCGCAGGCGCGCCTGGCGTTCCAGCTCGGCCTCGGCGGCGCCCTCGTGGACGAGGCGACGCAGCGCGTCGTCGAGCGTGACCAGTTCGTAGATGCCGGTACGGCCCTTGTAGCCGCTGCCGTGGCCCTGCGCGGCGAGGTCGCTGCGTGGCCGGTACAGCGTGACCTCGGCATCGGCGCTCTGGCCGAACGCGGCGAGTTCGGCCGGGGTCGCGCGGTAGGCCTCGCGCGTGGCCGGGTCGAGCACGCGCACGAGGCGCTGCGCCAGCACGCCGATCAGCGACGACGACAGCAGGAACGGCTCCACGCCCATGTCGCGCAGGCGCGTGATCGCGCCGACGGCCGAGTTGGTGTGCAGCGTCGACAGCACGAGGTGGCCGGTGAGCGAAGCCTGCACGGCGACCTCGGCCGTTTCCAGGTCGCGGATTTCGCCGACCATGACCACGTCGGGGTCCTGACGCAGGATCGCGCGCAGGCCGCGCGCGAAGGTCATGTCGACGCGCGTGTTGACCTGGGTCTGGCCGACGCCGTCGATGTAGTACTCGATCGGATCCTCGACCGTCATGAGGTTGCGCGAGGAATCGTTGAGCTTGAGCAGCGCTCCGTACAGCGTGGTGGTCTTGCCCGACCCCGTCGGACCGGTCACCAGCAAAATGCCGTGCGGGCGCGCGATGAGGTCTTCGAGGCGCTGCTGCAGGGCGCCGTCCATGCCGAGCTGGGCAAGGTCGAGCTTGCCGGCCTGCTTGTCGAGCAGGCGCAGCACGACGCGCTCGCCGCGACCAGCCGGGATCGTCGACACGCGCACGTCGACCGGGCGGCCCGCCACGCGCAGCCCGATGCGGCCATCCTGCGGCAAACGCCGCTCGGCGATGTCGAGCTTGGCCATCACCTTGATGCGGCTGACCACGGCGCTGGCGATCGCCTTGCGTGGACTGAGCACCTCGCGCAGCACGCCATCGATGCGCAGGCGCACCACGAGGCGGTTTTCGTAGGGTTCGATGTGGATGTCCGAGGCGCCTTCCTTGACCGCCTCGGTCAACAGCGCATTGATGAGGCGGATGATCGGCGCGTCGTCGTCGGATTCGAGCAGGTCCTCGGGCTCGGGCAGTTCGTCGACGAGCGTGGCGAGATCGAGGCGCTCGTCGAGGTCGGAGACCATCGCGCGTGCGTCATCGCCCTGTTCGTAGAGTTCGCGCAGCAGGCGTTCGAATGCGGCCGCATCGACGCGCGACAACTGCAGTGGCGCACCGAGCTGGCGCCGCAGTTCAGCCAGCACCTCGATGCGCACGCCGGGCCGACAGGCAACCTGCGCCTGGCCATCGCGCCAGCCGGTCAGGGCGACTCCGTGGCGCTTGGCATAGCCAAAGCCCGGCCGCGCGGCCTGCGTCGCGTTCATCGGTTGTGGCCGGACACGGCGGCAAGGAAGGCGGCGCGATCGAGCGGCGAGATCACTGCGCAGCCAGCGGCGTGACGGACCACGACGAGCGCACTCAGGTCGGTGACCCAGGCCCGGAACGGACCGAGCCGCCGCGAGCGGAACCAGCCGACGCAGCCGAACACGCCACCGTTGGCGAACACGCGCCAGGCGCCCTTGAAGGCGTCGTCGTCGGCCGCCGCCGAATCGATCCGCTGGGCAATGCGCGTGCGCCCGAACAATCGCTGCACATGCAGCCCGTCGCGACTGAGCACATAGCCACGCGGCCAGCCCAGCACGCACACCAGCAGCACCACCGAGGGGCCGCCGAGCACCAGCGAGCGGAACCACCACGGCCCGGTCACGTGCTGCGCGGCGATCGCGATCACCAGCACCATGAGCAGCGTGCCGCCGATGCTGAGCCAGCGCAGCGCACCGGCCAACCGGGTCGGAAAAACCTGTTCGCTCATTGCCGCTGTGTCCGCTGCCCGGCCGGAACGCCCTCGGCCGCAGGGCTGGCAAGGAAGTCGCGCATGTCCGGCAGCAGCGGCCGCTCGGCATGCGGCGTGATCGGCCACTCGGCCTGCCGCATCTGCAGTTGCTCGGTGCGCATGTAGTTGTATTTCTCGCTCGACACCGCCGCCTCGGTGGCCGCATCGCGCAGGATGCGCGGATGCAGGAACACCATCAGATCGGTCTTGGCGTTGCTGTTGCTGCGATAGCGGAACAGGTTGCCGACCAGCGGAATGTTGCCCAGCCCCGGCACCTTCTGCACGTTGTCCTTCTGCTGCTTGTCGATGAGCCCGCCCAGCACGAGCAGCGCGCCATCCTTGACCAGCACGCTGGTGGTCAGCTCGCGCTTGTTGGTGACCAGGTCGACCGCGCCCTGCACCGGCGGCAGCAGATTGGACACTTCCTGGTGGATGTCGAGCCGCACCGAATCGCCGACATTGATCATCGGCTTGACCTTGAGCACCAGGCCGACGTCCTTGCGCTCGATGGTCTGGAACGGATTGGTGATGCCGCTGGTGGTGGTCGTGCCGCCGTTGACGGTGGTCGAACTGCCCAGCGCACCGGTGGTGTACTGGCCGGTCAGGAACGGCACTTCCTGCGCGACCTTGATTTCGGCTTCCTGGTTGTCGAGCGTGAGCACCGAGGGCGTGGACAGGATGTTGGACTTGCCGTCGCTGCGCAGCGCGGTGACGAGGGCGCCGATCTGGAACAGCTGGTGCCCGGCGATCGACACCGTGCCATCGACATAGCCGAGGTTGAAGCCATTGCCGATGCCCAGCGGGTTTTGCGCCGCGTTGAGGATGTTGTTGCCGGGAGTGGAACCGGTGAAGTTGGTGCCGCCGATCACATGCTGGCCCTGCTTGCCCAGCGGCAACTGCCACTGCACACCGAGCTCGCCGGCGGTCTGGTCGGCCACTTCGGCCACCACCGCCTCGATCAGCACCTGGTTGCGGCGGATGTCGAGCTCGCGCACCACGCCGGCCAGCGAGCGGAACACGGCCGGCGGCGCACTGATCACGAGCGCATTGGTTTCGTCATGGGCCTGGATCGTTGCCACGGCCGCGCCGGCGCCGTTGCCGGCTTCGCCGCCCTTGGCCGCAGCGGGCGCGACCGTGCCCGACAGCGTGGCGGCCACGTTCTGCAGGATCGGCACCAGGTCCTTGGCGCGCGCGTAATGCAGGTAGATCACCTGGGTATCGCCGCCGCTGTCCATCGGCGTGTCCAGATGCGCGATCAGCGCGCGCATCTTGAGCCGCCCGTTCTTGGCGCCAGCCAACAGGATCGAATTGGTGCGTGCATCGGCGAACACGCGCACCGCCTCGCCGTTGCTCTGGGCCGCCTTGTCGTCCGACAGCAGGCTCAGCGTGCGCGCGAGTTCGGCCGCGTTGGCGTGGCTGAGCGCGATCATTTCCACCTGCGCATCCGACACGGTGTCGATGCGGCGGATGATCGCGGTGAGGCGCTCGATGTTGCCGGCGCGATCGGAGATCACCAGCGAGTTCGACGGCGTATGCGCAACCAGCTGCCCGCTCTGCGCCATCAGCGGGCGCAGGATCGGCACCAACTCGGTCGCCGACACATGCTTGACCGGCACGATCTCGGTGACCAGTTCGTCGGCCGCGCGCGCGGGCGTGCCATCGACCGCGCTCGCCGCGTCCTGCTGCGCCACCGCATCGGGCAGGATCTTGATCATGCTGCCCGAGGGCACCGCGGCAAAGCCATGCACGCGCAGCACCGACAGGAACACGTCGTAGATTTCGTCGCTCTGCATCGGCCGCGCCGATACCACCGTCACCTTGCCCTGCACATTGGGGCCGACGATGAAGTT
The DNA here is from genome assembly GCF_019634845.1 of Dokdonella sp. Lineage (GTDB taxonomy): Bacteria > Pseudomonadota > Gammaproteobacteria > Xanthomonadales > Rhodanobacteraceae > Dokdonella_A. The sequence goes on along the minus strand of NZ_JAHCAQ010000014.1, from coordinate 27,071 downwards.
CTTGCCGGTGATCTCGCTGACCGTGGCGATCAGCGCCTGGATGTCGGCGTCCTTGAGATTGAGCGTGTGGCGACCATCGGCGGTGGCCGTGTGGGTGGGCGGGCCCGCACCCGGCGCACTGCCCTGGGCGAGCAAGGGCAGCGGCAGCAGCAGGCCGAGCAAGGCGATGAACAGGAGACGGAGCATCGTGGCGCCCTTTGGCGACGGGGTGGACAGTGTCGAGTATGCGTGGATCATTTGCTGCCGACCGTGACGTCGGTGGATTTGCCGTTGCGCAGCACGGTCAGGCGCACGCTCGTCGCACTGGCCAGGCCAGCCACGATCTGTTGGCCGCGCTCGAGCGAATCCACACGCTGGCCGTTGACCGCGGTCACCACGTCGCCCGACTGCAGGCCGGCCTGCGCGAGCAGGGTCGCATCGGCGCCGCTGGCCGATACGCGCACGCCCGCCAGACGGCCGCCGTCGAGCACCGGCACCACCTGCATGCGCCGCAGCAGTTCCTCCGGGTTGGCGCGCAAGCGCGCCAGCGTGGCCTGCAGCTCGCCGTCCGCTCGCGCCGGCGCGGCGGGAATGTTTGCCACCGGCGCAGCACTCGCCGGGGCGCCGGTCACGGTCCGACTGCCTTTGGCCATGCCGGGCGCCGGGCGCACGATGTTGCCCGGATCGGGATTGGTGTCGCGCGTGAGCCTGAGCGTTTCCTCGGCGCCGCCGCGCGACAGCACGACGTGGTCGGCGTGGATCGCGGCGAGGACGACGCCGGGCAGCACTTCATCGCCGACGCGGAACGCGCGCTCGCCGTCACCGGCACCATCGATGACGGCGACACCGGCGTTTGGATCGCGGTCGGCCAGCGTGCCGCGCAGGATGAGCCCGGTGACGGGTGAGGGCGCACCGGGCGCCGCACTGCCGGGCTGCAGCGGCGTGACACCGAACAGATGGAAGCGCGCCAGCGATGCCGGTGCGACGGCAACCGGCACGTTGCCGGCCGGCGGCGCCACGAGTTCACCCGGCGCCGACCGCGGCCACAGCGCGAGGCCGATGCGCAAGGCCAGCCACAGCCCCAGCGCCGCCAGCAGCAGGCAACTGGCCAGGGCCAGGCGCTGGGATTGGCGAAGGCGATCGAGGGTCGAGCCGGGCATGGACATGGGCGAGGCGGCGCTGCGATCGGGCAAGCGTAGCAAAAGCGCGCGGCGCAGCGACGGGTTGGACCGCAAAGTTCGCGCAGCGCAGGCGCGGTCAACACCGGCAGGGCGCCGCAAGGCGAAGCGGCACTGCGCCGCCAGCCGGAAGCGGGCGGCGCAACGCGCTGCACTTGGCGCCGTGCTTGCCGGGATTGTGCTGCGTTCCATCCCAGCCGACGGTTCTGAGCCGCCTGCGGCCGTGCAATGACTTGCGCCGCGCTTGCCGCGAGTGCGATGGCGGCGGCACCATTCGTACCTGCGAGCGATCGTGGACGCGAAAGCCCAATACGTTCCCTCCGCAATTCGATCACGCCGGAACGGTTGTCAATCCGAATGCCATTGCCCGACCCACGGTCCCGGCAGGACGCCCCATGAAGCGCCTTGCCACGGCGACCGCCCTCACGTTGCTGGCCGCTGCGTCCGCGTCCTGCGCGGCGCAGACTGACGCGTCCGCCACCGTCCACGTCGCCGCCTGCGGCCTCGAAGTCGATTTGCCGGCGGGCTACAAAATCAGCCGACCCAAACGCCAACACGGCACGCAGGATGGACAGGAAGGCCGCCAATGCGCCTTCGACGTCGTCAAGGCCAAGCCCGATCCGCCGCAACGCGGCGACTGCAAGGACAAGGACGAAGGCGGCCAACCGCCCTACGACGTGTGCGACTGGGTGATCCCGCTGCCCGGCAACGCGCGGCCAGCCGAGCGCGTGGTGCGCGCGCAGCCTGAGCGCCGGCGCAACGCCGACCCCTTCGTCCGCGGCGATGACGGCCGCTGGATGTTGCCCAATGCCCAGGCGGGCGACCAGCGCGGCGAACCCTTTGACTTCCACGGCAAACCCGCCTGGCGTGGCGAAACCATCACGCGCCCGTACTGGGTGCGCCAGCGCATCAAGGACTTCACAGGCATCTATGCAGGCTCGGGCGACACGGCCGTCACCGTGGTGCAATTCGCGCCCGACCTTTACGTGCAACTGCAAGACCCGCCCGCCGACGAACGTTCCTGCACGGTGTTCTGCCGCAACCTGCGCCTGGGCGCACGGGCGCAGGATCTGCCCTGAAGCCATGGCCGACTTTCCCTGCCACCTGTTGACCGCCGCCGGCGCCCGCTGCCAACCGCGCAGCGGTCCGACGCAGCAAGCGGCCATCACCATCGCGTTGCATCCCTTCATGCTGGACGGACAGCCCGTGGACACCCTCGTCCAGCTCGACGGCATCGCGCTGGACTTGGGCGAGCCGCGCCGGCAGGCCGGGCGCAGCCACTGCTTCCCGGTCAATCCGCTGAAGGGCTACATCGACGGCAGCATCTGCCTGCTGCACCGGCATGTACCGCTGGACGTCAGCGGGCTGTCCTTTGGCGCGCCGGATGAGCGGACCCTGCCGGCGCGGCTCACCGGCACGTTGGTCTTTTCCGCTGCGGGCATCACCACATGGAGCGACACCCCGCTGGAACTCGCCTTCGCGCTGGAGCTGCCGCCTACGCCAGCGCAGATCGACGCCGCCATCGCCGCGGCCATTGCCGCCACCGGCGCGCGCAACGTGCGCGACGCCGGGCGCGCCATGGCATGGCTGGTACGCGAGCACCCCGGTTGGGACGATCGCAGCGCCTTGCACACGCGCCTGTGCCGGCATTTGCCGGCTGCGGGAGAAGCCTCTTGATCGCCCCGGAGCAGCCTCAAGCCAGATGCCATGACAAGGTCGCGCAGACCATGAAAGCCTCGGCGCACGGCACCGCACTGCCGCCTCGTTCGGCGAGTTCTGCTCATCCTGTGTCTCGCTTGGGCCGGAACCGCCGCGGCGCAATCCTTCCAGCCCGTCACCCGCCTCGGCTGCCCAGCCGGTGAATTCATCGTCGATGCCCGCCCATGGGCCGCAAGCGAGGCCGGCAGCTCGCAGGTCGAACTACGCTACCGCTACCGCGGCGTGGCCTTGGCTGCCATCCACTACGAGGCGTACTACAGGAACCTCGGCCCCTGGCTGTGTCAGGGCCATCCACGCACTTACAACCTCGGCCTGAACCTGGACACCAGCGGCGCCAGCAAGCGCAGCGGCTACGACCGGGGCGACACCGTCTACCTGCCGCCCGATACCCTCACCCAAGCCGAGGTGGAAAACCTGTTCGACTGCCTCGTCCGCCGCCACGCGACCGCGCTGCACCGCGACTTCGAACGCGCGCAGATTGGCAGCAGCGTCTTCCTCGGCCTCATGAAAACGCGCGCCGGCACCGACCGCAACGGCGCCGCGCGCCTCGTGCACGCGGACGCGCCGCTCACCGCCGTCTACAGCGGCGGCGGGCCGCTGATCCTCGTGGAACGTGGCGGCCGCGTGCTGGTGCAGACCAATCACACCGCCAACAACGCAGCGGAAACGGTGGTCTTGGGAGCGGCCATCGGCCGTCCGGGCGCCAAGCCCGCGCTGCGCCTGCGGCGGCAGTTCACGCTGCAGGACAAGGCGTACGACGGCAAGGACTTCCTGCTCGCAACCAATACGCGCGGCCAGCGCCTGCAGGACGCCTGCGACACTCAATGGCAATGACGATTCGCAGGTTGCCGGGCAGCAGAAAAATTTTCGGCGGGCGTGTCGGATGACCCGCGGGTTTTGCGTATCCCCCAATGAAGCGGCCCGCTGGCCGTCGTTCACCAAGGGAGACAGCCACCATGCATCCGCTGCACCACGCTGCGGCCGGCGCCGCCGAGTCGCATTCCAGTTCCACTACACGCATCCGCCTCGGCGGATGGGCCACGCTGCTGCTGGCCGCCACGATGGCGGTGCCGGCCTTTGCCGATACCGGGAATTTCCGCCAAACGGCCGCGGCGGCCCAGCACCAACCCATCCACGGCGAACAAGCCAACATGCTTGCCGACATGGAATTCGAGGACAGCGAACGCGAGCGCGCCGCAATCGCCGCGCTCGGCTTCAACCCGGACGATCCTCTCGTCGTCGCCGCCTATCGTGAGGAAACCTCGGCGGACAGCCCCTACACGCCGTTCGATGCCAACAGCTACGTCGCCGACCCGGCATTCAACAGCGGCAAGTACATCGAGAACGACTTCGGCGGCAGCATCAGCTCCCCGCAAGGCTATTTCCTCGGCCGCAAGGTGGCGCGGCTCGACAACGGCGACATCGTGGTCGCGGCGATGATCAAGAATCCCGGCGGCAACCAGACCAATGGCTTCTGGAACCTCGGCCTGGCGAAATACAGCGCGGCGGGTAGCCGCAAATGCTGGACCTCACCCGGCGCTTATGGCGGCGGACAAGGCGATTGCATCTATTCATCGGCGACGCCTTGGATCGTCTACCCCAAATCCGACACGGCCTACATCAGCTGGGTCCAGGACATCAAGGTCATCGACGACTTCATCCTCGTCTCGGTCAACAGGAACTTCAACGGCACCACCGACATCGACACCCATGTCTACGTGTTCAATACCGCCGGCAAATATCTCAGCACCGCTGAGGTTTTCAACAGCGGCAACTACAACGAGATGATCGGCGGCATGGAGGTCTACCACACTGGCTTCGCACCGGAAATCACACACGTCGTCGTGACCGCAACCCAGTTCTGGCGGGACGGCAGCCAGAAGCCCAAGCCGATCTTCCGCCGCTACACGCTTAGCAGCAATGGCTTCATGACCGCAGCGACCGGCACCGTGGTGCTCAACTACAGCAGCAACTGCGACGACACCAGCGAATCCTGCGAGGCCAAGGGCATCGCGCTCGGCGAGCCAGCGCTGGTCGGCGCCTCCATCCATCCCGCGATCTTCATTGCGGTGGCGAGAAAGAAGACAGCCGACTACGACGTCATGGTCCTGCGGGTCAACCAGGACGGCGTCGCCGATCCAAGCTGGCAGACGGGATGGATGGATGCCGGCGGCATCGCCAAGGACGACGTGCCGTTCGGCATCGCGGTCAACTCCTATAACGGACTTCCCGGCAGCCCGCGCGTCCATACTGTGTACGTGGCCTCGAACTCGGCTCGCGAGTGCAAGGGCGGCATCAGCGTGGTGCGCGTGTCCACCGACTACAACAATGGCGGGAGCTATTCGCGCACGGTGTTCGGCGGATCGAGCGCACCCATCGGGACACTTTGTTCGTTTGGCTCAACCGACTACGGCAACGGCCTGACCATGCAGGCCGGCAAGCTCGCCATCGTCGGCATGCGGGTCTGGAGCCCGCCTTGCCCGATCGGCGGCACTTGTCCAGAGGATTCCGTCGACAGCACCTTCGCCCTCCTGGACAACCTCACCGTGAAGTCGTTCGAAACGTACGCCTTCGACATCGGCGCATCGCGCAGCAAGCACAGCGGCATGTACGGCGTCGTCGGCACCGGCGACGGCAAGTTCGTCATGACCGGCGACAGCCGCTACACATCTGATGCCTTGCTCCCGTCCTGGCGCGGCAAGCAGAAGGTTGCCGTACTCGGCCTGGCGCCACCAATCGACACGATTTTCAAGAACGGCTTCGATTGACCCGCGCAGCGGAAACCGCCGGGCCACCCTCCGGCAACGGAGGGTGGCCCGGCGCTGCAAGTGCGCGTCGTGCGCGATTCACGCTCGCATCCGCCAATGGCCCCGCGAAGCGATACTGCCCACCGCGCGCCACTGCGGCCATCGCAGCGCTTGGCAGCGCCACCATCGGCACGTTACCTTCGCTGCATGGGGTCTGCGACCGAAGGCAGCGTCACCAAGTGGCTGGAGCGTTGGCGCGACGGCGATCCGGCCGCGCTCGATCGCCTGTTGCCGCTCGTGTATGCCGATCTGCGCCGCATCGCCGCCAGCGTACTGCGTTCGACGCCGGGCCATGCGACGCTGCAGACCACGGCGCTCGTCCACGAAATGCTGCTGCGCCTGCTCGGCCGCGCACCGGCCGAATACGCCAGCACCACGCACCTGCTCAATGCCTCTGCGCGCATGATGCGGCAGATCCTGGTCGACCGGGCCCGCAACGCGAGCCGAACCAAGCGCGGCGGCGAATGGCGGCGCGCGGATTTCGCCGAGGTGGCGGAGCTGCAAATCCCGGACGGCACCGACCTCATCATGCTGGACCAGGCGCTGACCGAACTCGAGGCGATGGACGCGCGCATGGCGAAAGTGGTGGAGCTGCGCTACTTCATCGGCCTGGAGGTGCCGGAAGTCGCCACGATGCTCGACGTGGCCGAACGAACCGCGCAGCGCGACTGGATCGCCGCGCACGAATGGCTGCGCCAGCGGCTCGCCGACACGTGAGCCTCGCGCGGCGCGCGCGACACAGGCTGCCCGGATGAGCGAGTACAGCCTCACGGTTCTGCGCGTCGTTCGCGACGCGCTCGACGTCGAGCCGCACGAGCGCGCGCAATTCATCACCGCGCGCTGCGGCGGCGACGCCGCGCTGCAGGCGCGGGTCGAAGCGATGCTGCGCAACCTCGCCGACGCAGACGATGCGCAACCCGGCGCCGTCGATACCCTCATCGGCGGGCGACTCGGGCCGTTCCGCGTCGCCGAACGCATCGGCAAGGGCGGCACCGGCGTGGTCTATCGCGGCGTGCGCGAAGGCGCCGACTTCGCGCAGACCGTCGCCATCAAGCTGATCCGCCGCGGCTTCGACTTCGACGACGTGCAGGCGCGCTTTCTGCGCGAGCGGCGCATCCTCGCACGGCTCAACCACCCCAACCTCGCGCGCTTGATCGATGGCGGCGTCGCGCCGGACGGGCGGCCGTGGTTTGCGCTCGAGTTCGTCGACGGCGACGCGATCACGCGCTGGTGCGACGCGCAGCGGCTCGATGTGCGCCAGCGCGTGCGCCTGTTCCTCGATGTCTGCGCGGCGGTGCAGTATGCGCACGGCCAGCTCGTCGTCCACCGCGACCTGAAACCCGGCAATGTGCTGGTCGGCGGCGACGGTGTCGTGCGCCTGCTCGATTTCGGCATTGCGCGTCTGCTCGAAGGCAGCGGCGACGACGCGGCCGCGCCGCTGACCGTGGCCGGCTCCGTCTATGCGCTCACGCCCGAATACGCCGCGCCCGAGCAGTTCACGCAGGCGGCGACGGGCGTGGCGGCGGACGTCTATTCGCTCGCCGTGATCCTCTACGAGCTCATCACCGGCACGCTGCCCTACGCGCTCGATAGCCACGACCTCGCCGCCGCCCAGCGCACGGTATGCCAAACCCCAGCCGAATCGCCAACACAGGCGATCGCGCGCAGCGAGGACGGCCGACCCGACACCGCCACGCGGCTCGCCGCACGCCGCAGCAGCGCCGCCGCTTACCGCTCGACCGTGCGCGGCGATCTCGCGCGCATCCTCGACAAGGCGCTGGCCAAGGAACCCGAGCGCCGCTACGCCAGCGTGCAGGCCTTCGCCGACGACCTTTCGCGCTGGTTGGCCGGCGCGCCGGTGCGGGCGACCGGCACCTCGATGGGCTACCGCCTCGGCAAGTTCGTGCGCCGGCACCGCCTCAGCACGACGCTGGCGGTACTGGCGCTGGCCAGTCTCGTGACCGGCATTGCCGCGGTGCTGTGGCAGGCCCGCATCGCGCAACAGGAGGCGCAATCGGCGATCGTGATGAAGGACTTCGTGGTCGAACTGCTGCGCCAATCCGACATGCGCGACGAGGAGGATCGCATTTCGGTCGGCGAGCTGCTGCACAGCGGTGGTGCGCGCCTGCGCGTGTTGCCGCCGGGCAGCCCCTTGCGCCTGGAAATGCTCCGTGTCCTGCTGCACCTGCACCTGGACCTCAACGCGCAGGAGGATGGCATCGCGCTGGCGCAGGCGGAACTGGGCAGCGAGCCGAACTGGGATCTGGCGCGCACGGCCAACGGACTGGACGTGCTGACCACCTACGCCCACCTGCTCGACGGTCTGGGGCGCTCGGCTGAACGCGACCGCTTTCTGGCCCATCTGGTGCCGGCGGCGAATGCGTCGACCGACAAGGACAGCCTGGCCTGGGCCGATTCAGCCACGTACCTGGGCGTGATGAGCGACGATGCGGGCAATCTGGCGACGGGCCTACCCCTGCTCGAACAGGCCGTGGCGGCGATGCGCAAGCTGCTGCCGGCGAACGATCCGCGGCGTCAGAACAGCCAGGTGCTGCTGGCCGGCGCGCTGACCTCGGTCCGTCAGGGCGAACGGGCGCGGGAACTGACCGAGGCCACACTGGCGGCGGGCGATGACGCCTTCCCGCGCGAACGCGCCTACGTGCAGAACATGGCGGCGCTGCGGCGCGCGCTGTTCGGCGAATTCGAATCCGCCGAAACCCTGTTCGCCAGCACGCGCGACCTGCTCGACCGTTACCCGGATCGCCGCCTGCTCGGCTATTACGCCGCCACCCACGCATCCAATGCGTTCGACCTCGGCGACCTGGCCCATGCGCACGCCATGATCGAACGCGGTTTCGACCGCGCGGCGGCGCTGGATCCGCAAAACATCAGCGATACCCTATATCTGCTGCGCGGCGAACTGGCGATGGTCGAAGGCCACTGTGCCGCCGCGGCCGGGGATTATGCGCGAGCGGTGCAGGCAAACACCGAGGGCGGCGCGGCCCCCGGCATCGATGCGGTCTATGCGCAGATCCTGCGCGGCGTGGCACTGCACTGCGCCGGGGATGCGCAGGCGGCCCGCGACGACTGGCAGCAGGCCAATGCCTGGCTGTCGGGCGCAAGCGAGCCCATGGGCCATGCGCCGGCCATGCTCACCGGCGCGCAGGCCATGCTGTCCGCCGACGCAGACGCGCTCGACGCCGCCTTCGCGCAGGCCGACGCGCAACTCGCGCAAGCCCGCTCCCGACCGATCTCGGTGCACTGGCAACTGCGCGAAAACCGCGACGAGGCGCGCCTCAAGCTGTGGCACGCCCAGGCCCTGCTCGCCGCCGGGCGTACCGACCAAGCCCGCGATTGCGCCCTCAAGGCGCTGCCGGGCGCCCGCGCGAGGCTTGGCGAGCGGCACTTCTTCGTGGTCGCGCTGCAGGGCATTGCCGAGGAGCCGCAACTGGACTCCGCGCAGCCGCTGCAAGGGGAGCGATAGCCGACGTTCGGCTGCCGCAGGCCGGGCGCGCGCAGCGCGACCGGCCTGCGTGCCATGCGCATGAATTTTCCGGCCGATCCGGTCGCGCCCCCCCGGCAGCCCTGCGGGAAACGGGCTTTGCGGGAGTGCCGGAAGACCGCGCCGGGCGCCTCGCGCGGCCCTGTCCGCTGGCCGACGGATTTCACGTAACGTCGGACAAGCGGAGCCGCATCCGCACAACCGTCGCAGCGTGGTGGCGCCCAGCGCGCCCGAAGCGCCGCCACCGGGGAAGTCGATGAACGAACACGATCTCAAGGCGCTGCGCATCGCGCGCGACGCGCTCGATACCGCGCCGCAGGAGCGCGAGGATTTCGTCTCGCAGCGTTGCGGCGCGGACACGACCCTGCGCGAGCGCGTCGCCGGGCTACTGCGCGGCATCGCCGAGCGCGGCGCGATTGAAGCCTCCAGCGCGCGCGACGACGACGACATCGACGCGCTGCCCGGCACGACGCTCGGCGCGTTCCGCGTCGCCGAACGCATCGGCCGCGGCGGCATGGGCGTGGTCTATCGCGGCACGCGCGAAGGCGCGGACTTTTCGCAGGACGTGGCGCTCAAGCTGATCCGCCGCGGCTTCGATTTCGACGACATCCGCACGCGCTTCCTGCGCGAGCGTCGCATCCTCGCCCGACTCGACCATCCCAATCTCGCACGCTTCATCGACGGCGGCGTCGCGCCCGACGGCCGACCGTGGTTCGCGCTTGAGTTCGTGCGCGGCGAGCCGATCGCGCGCTGGTGCGACGCGCACGCACTCGACCTGCGTGCGCGCGTGACGCTTTTCCTCGACGTCTGCGCGGCCGTGCAGTACGCACATGCCCAGCTCGTCGTGCACCGCGACCTCAAGCCCGCCAACATCCTCGTCGATGGCGACGGCCGTGTGCGCCTGCTCGACTTCGGCCTCGCCGGTTTGCTTGCCGAGGACGAGCCGCGCGAGGCGACGACGATCGCCGGTCGCCGTGCGCTCACGCCGGAATACGCCGCGCCCGAAGTGCTGGCCGGCGAACGCCCCGGCGTCGCCGCCGACGTCTACGCGCTTGGCGTGACGCTCTACCAGTTGTTGGCGGATGCCTTGCCGCGCGAGATCGATCGCCTCGCCGGCAACCTCGCCACGGACACCGCGCACTTGCCGCTCGCGCAGGCGATCGCGCGCGATCCGGCGATGACCGCCAAGCGCCTGGCCGCACGCTCGACTTCACTGCGTGCGTTCCGTGGCGACGTGCGCGGTGACCTCGCACGCATCGTCGACAAGGCGCTCGCCGACACGCCGGGCCGCCGATACGACACCGTGCAGTCCTTCGCCGACGACCTGCGCCGCTGGCTCGCCGGCGCGCCGGTGCGCGTGTCCGGTAATGGCCTGGGCTATCGCCTCGGCAAGTTCCTGCGCCGCCATCGCGTCACCGCCGCCGCGGCCGCCGCCGTGCTGGCGACGCTGGGTGCGTTCGGGGTCTACCACGTCAAAACCTTGAACGACGGACTGGCGCGCACGACGACCGAGCGCAACCGCGCCGAGGCTTCGCTGCGCTTTCTCGAAAAACTTCTGTCCAGCCCGAATCCGCAGTTCGGCGCCGGCGCCGATCTCAAGCTCGGCGATTTCCTCAACGGCTCGGTCGCCACGCTGCGCGATGACACCACGCTCGATGCCAGCGCACGCGACGACCTGCGCGTGACGATCGCCGGCAGCCTGAAAAGCCTCGACCGCTACGACGAAGGTCTGGCCATCGCGCGCGAAGTCGCCACCTCGCGGGCGAGCGACGCCCACGGCTGGACGGCACGCGTGCGCGCCGGCGCGCTGGCCGGCGAAATCCTCGTGCTCAAGGGCGAATACGAGCCCGCGCTGGTCGAACTGGATTCCGCGCAGCAGCTCGCCGATGCACACGAGGTCGACGACCCGACCGTGCTGGCGATGCTGCTGACGGCGCAATCCATCGCCAACAACCATCTCGCGCGCTGGGAGGAGAGCGAGCGCTTCATCGACCGCGCCGTCGCGCTGCTCGAACCGATCCGCGAAGCCAAGCCCGAGCTGTATGCGAACCTGCTCGACATGGCCTCGATCCCGCGTGGCTATCCCAAGCGCGATTTCGATGGCGCCGAACGCCTGCTGCGGCAAGCGCTGGCGTTCCTCGACGCGCACGGCCTGGGCGGATCGGGCGAGTATTGGAACAGCCACGGCAACCTCGCGCAGACGCTGATGCTCGCCGGCAAGTTCGAGCAGGCCGAGCCGATGATGCTCGAAGGCATCGAACACATGCGGCAGATCTATGGTGCGAACAACCGCGAGACCTCGTTCAAGCTCTCCGACCTTGCCTTCCTCTACTACCGCTGGAACCACCTCGCCGACGCACGGCGCTGGCAGGATGAGGCGACCGCGGCGATGACGGCCGCGCTCGGCGAGACGCACCCGTTCGTCGCGCTGACGCTGAGCCATTCGGCCGACATCGCGTTCCACGCCGGCGACCTCGCCCGCGCTGCCGCGGAGGCGCGCATCGCCGCAGCGAACGCCGACGGCACCAACCGCGTCGATTTCGAGCGCCGCCGCGCGGTGTTCGGAGCGGCACTGCGCTGCGACAATGGCGACGCCAGCGCCGCCACCGACCTGCTCGCGCAAGTCGCCGAACTGCCGGATGCGCTCAATCCGCGCACGGTGCGCACGCGCGTCGCGGCAGCCACTTGCCTCGTGCGACGTGGCCGCAGCGCCGATGCGCAAAGCGTCATTGCGCCGCTCGCGCAGCACCTCGCGCAATCGCCGCCGACGGGAAAAGACCGCAACGACTTCTACCAGCCGGCATTGGAGCGCGTCCGCGCGGCCATGGCGCAAGCCGGGCATTGAGGAGCGCGCCGCGCCGCCGCATGCCGGGTCGCGGCAGCAAAACCCGTGATGAGGATCGAGGCCCGTTCCGTCCCGTTGCGGCGAGACAACCTCATCGCCACCTTCCAGCCGCAAGCATCATCGCATCCGCATGCGGATCGGTCGCCGCGCCCGCATGGTCGGCCGACAACACCAAAGCGACGCGTGGCGGTGCGTGTCAAGCGGGTTGTCGCCTATTTCATGCGGCCAATCGCTCGCTTTCCGTGAGGCGATCGGTTTCGCGAAGCGAACCTCCGCGGGTCACGGCAGCGAGCTGCAGCGCATCGAAGATCGACTCAACAATCGACCTCGAAAGCGGTCAGGCTATCGAACGCCTGAGGCCGTGTTCGAGGCTTCCTTCAACCGCGTTGCCCTTTCGCAGTTGAATTCGCCCCCACGCGCACCGTCACGATCCGCAACGACGTGGTGGCGCTGACCCCGACGACGAACCGGCAGACGTGGAGCACCGGTTGCCTCGGTCCCAGCGGCACTTGGGAGTTCAGCCTGCCAGTCGTGGCCGGCGACGCCTGCGAGCTGTCACTGCGTGCTGCGGATGGCGGCACGGCGAACGTCGACAGGGTGCTCGAAGTGGTCGGTGTCGCCAGCAACGACGACTGCGGGCGGGCATCGCGGCTGGACTTCACCAGCGCCGCCACCGCCACGCGCACGCTGCGGGTGCGTGGCTGCAGCGTGAACGCACAGGGCAGCTTCACGCTCGCCTGCCGGCGCATGCTGTCGGACCCGATCTTCCGCAACGGGTCCGACTGAGGTGCCGGGCACCCGCCGGCACGCAGTGGCGCCGGCGGTTGGCGTCCCCGCCGCGCACGGCGCGGCATTGCCTGTCATGGATCGAGCGGTTACCTTTCCGCTCATGGGGGAGACTGCGGGCAACGCCCAAATCGACGATCTGCTGCGTCGCTGGCATGCCGGCGACGCGGCCGCCTTGGAGCGCCTGCTGCCGCTGGTCTACGCCGACCTGCGCCGCATCGCGAGCCGCGTGCTCGACATCACGCCCGGCCACGCGACGCTGCAGACCACCGCGCTCGTGCACGAAGTGCTGCTGCGCCTGCTCGGCCGCGAACCGGCCGCATTCGAAAACGCCGGGCACCTGCTCAACACCGCGGCGCGCATGATGCGCCAGATCCTCGTTAGCCGCGCTCGCGCCGCCACGGCCGACAAGCGCGGCGGGCAATGGCACCGCGACGATTTTGCCGACGCGCTCGACCTGCCGATCCCCGACGGCACCGATCTCATCGTGCTCGATCAGGCCCTCAACGACCTGCACGAAGCGCACGAGCGCATGGCACAGGTCGTGCAGCTGCGTTATTTCGTCGGCCTCGAATTCGCCCAGATCGCCACCGCGCTCGGCACCAGCGAGCGCACCGCGCAGCGCGACTGGCTCACCGCGCACACCTGGTTGCGCCAGCACATGACCGGCCGCGCCTGACGCGGCCGTCGAGCAATCGCGAGGATGACGATGGACCCACGCGAACGCCTTGCCCTCACCCTCGCGCGTGACGCGCTCGACGTGAATCCCGCACAGCGAGGGGGGTGGCTGCGGCAGCACTGCGGTGGCGACGCGCCACTCGCGGAGCGGGTGGCCGAGTTGTTGCGGCAGATCGACCTCGGGCACGAGGTGGCGTCGGCGACGCCGGCGACCGTCGACCCGTTGCTCGGTGAACGCCTCGGCCCGTTCCGCATCGTCGAACGCATCGGCAAAGGCGGCATGGGCGTGGTCTACCGGGGCGTGCGCGAGGGCGCCGACTTCGCGCAACAAGTCGCGCTCAAGCTCATCCGCCGCGGCTTCGATTTCGATGACGTGCAGGCGCGCTTCCTGCGCGAGCGGCGCATCCTGGCGCGGCTGAATCACCCCAATCTCGCCCGCTTCATCGACGGCGGGGTCGCCGCGGACGGGCGGCCGTGGTTTGCGCTGGAATACGTCGAGGGCGACACGATCACGCGCTGGTGCGACGCGCAGCGCCTGTCGGTCCGCGATCGCGTGCGTCTGTTCCTCGATGTCTGCGCCACGGTGCAGTACGCCCATGCGCAGCTGGTCGTGCACCGCGACCTCAAGCCTGCCAACGTGCTGGTCGGCGGCGACGGCACGGTGCGCCTGCTCGACTTCGGCATTGCGCGCCTGCTCGACGGCGGCGACGACGCACCGGCGACGCTGGCCACGCTCGGTGTCGGTCACGCGCTGACCCCCGAATACGCCGCGCCCGAGCAGTTCCTCGGCGAGACCGCCGGCGCCGGCACCGACGTCTATTCACTGGGCGTGATCCTCTACGAACTGGTTACCGGCGCACTGCCGTACGTGGTCGATCGCGGCGATCTCGTTGCGGCCCAGCGCACGGTGCTCGAAACGCTGCCCGACGCGCCAACCCAGGCCATCGCGCGCAGCGAGGCCGGTCGACCCGACGCCGGCACCCGGCTCGCCGCGCGTCGCAGCAGCATCGCCGCCTTCCGCTCGACCGTGCGCGGCGATCTTTCGCGCATCCTCGACAAGGCGTTGGCGAAGGAGCCCGCGCGCCGCTACACCTCGGTCGAAGCCTTCGCCGCCGATCTCGGTCGCTGGCTGACCGGCGAGCCGGTGCATGTTTCGGGCAACGGCGTTGGCTACCGCCTGCGCAAGTTCATCGGCCGCCATCGGCTCGTGGTGGCGCTGGGCGCGCTCGCACTGACGGTGGCCGCGATTGGCCTGACCACCACGGTCTGGCAGATGCGCGAGGCGCGCATCCAGCGCAACGATGCGCTGGCGGCGGCGCGGCGCGCCGATGCCGTCCGCGACTACCTGATGCTCATGCTCGGCACTGCGGGCACGCAGCAGGACAGCAGTCACATCGACGTGCGCGAGGTGTTCCGCAGCGGTGCGCGGCGCCTGCACGATGAGTTCCGCGACCAGCCACGGACGGGACAAAGCGCTGCGCTCATGCTGAGCGATCTGTTCCTGCAGGTGGCCGACCTCGATGGCGCCGGCGCCCTGCTCGAGCAGCTGCTGCAATGGCCCGGCATCGAGGACAACCCTGAGGTGCTGGCCAACGCGCGCTACAACCTCGCCCAGATCGAGATCAGCCGTGGCCACGCGACGCGCGCGCGCGAGCTGCTCCAACAGGCGCAGGACTGGTGGCGCGACCGCCCCGGCGATGTCGCCCTGCTGCGCAATGAAAGCGCATCGACCCAGGCCAAGATCGAGCGCGCCGAGGGCCGCGCCGACCAGGCCATTGCGACCCTGCGTGACGCAGTCGCCGAGCGCGCCCGCTTGCTGGCGCGGCCCGATTTCGAATCGGGCAACCTGCTCAACGCACTGGCGATCGCGTTGTTGCAGGATGGGCAATACGAGGAGGCGCAGGCGCGCGCGGCCGACAGCCATGCGGTGTTCGTGGCGCTGGGGCGCGCCGACTCGGACGGCGCCTTGGCCGCGCTCAACAGTCGCTGCAATGCCGCGGTCATGCTTGGCCATCACGCGAGCTGTGCCGCCGACTATGCAAACATCGTCGCCACGACTCGTGCGCTGTACGGCGACAGTCCCAAGCTCGCCGCCGCACTCAACAACCTCGGCGTCGTGCAGACGCGGCTGGGGCAACGCGACGAGGCCCTGGCAGCTTTGCAGGAAGCGCAGCGCATCGCACTGGCGCAGACCGGGCCGCGCAGTCCGCTGACGGTGACGGTGATGGTGTCACTGGCCGAACTGCACGCACTGCGCGGTGACGCAGTGGCCGGCGGCCGCCTGGCGGATGCCGCACATGACATCGCGCGCGCCGACTACGCCAGCAATCGCAATTTGCTCGCCAGTACGCACCGTGCGCGCGCCCAGGTGCAACTCGCGCACGGCGACCGGGACGCGGCGCGGGCCGAACTGGCCGAAGCCGAGCGGCTGTTTGCGACGACCGGCGCCAGCGGCCAGGCCTACATCCGGCTCATGGCGGGTCTGCGTAAGGCGCTGGCCGACTCCTGAGCGCAGCCACGCCGCGCTGGCCGCGGCAGTCCCTCGACCGCGCGGCTGTACTCAGCGCAGCCCGAAGAAGCGGCCGATGCGGCGGAAGAAGCCCTGCTTGGCGGCGCTCGGTGGCGCCACATGCTGGGGCACGATCTCGGTCGGCTGCGTGCGCGCGTGCTCGCGGCGCGGCTTGCGGCCCTCGCCCTCGCGCGAGGGGGTGTCACGCCCCTGGCCATTGCCGTTGGCAGCGGCCGTCGTCGGCGCCGTTTCGCCATTGCGCTGCTTGTTGCGGCCGCGACCGCCGCGGCGGCGACGCTTGCGTGGAGCCTCGCCATCGGCCAGCACCGCAGCGGCGGCGCCAGCGGGCGCCGCGGCGGCCGCAGCGACGGTTGGCGTGCCGCTGTCATCGCGAGCCGCCGCGCCTTGCGCGTCGTGGGCGCGGCGTGGGCCGCGACTTTCGCCCGCGGTCCGTGCGCCACGGGACGGGCGCGGCCCGTCGTGAGCACGCCGCGAGCGCGGCGCAGCCGCGGCAGCCTTGGGCGGGCCGGCGGTATTGCGCGCATCGTCGGCCGCCTCGGCCTCGGCGTCGGCATCGGCCTTGGGCATCGGCTTGCGCTCGCGCGGCGGCGGCGCCTGCAGCAGGTCGGGCGTGATCGCCGCCGTCGGCACCTTCTGCTCGATGTAAGCCTCGATGTCGGGCAGCGACACGGCGTACAGGTCGCAGGCGAAGCTGATCGCGTCGCCCTCGGCGCCCAGCCGCGCGGTGCGCCCGATGCGGTGCACGTAGTCTTCGGCGTCCTGCGGCAGGTCGTAGTTGAACACGTGGCTGACATCGGGGATGTGCAGGCCGCGCGCGGCCACGTCGGTGGCGACGAGGATTTCGATCTCGCCGCGCTTGAACTTGGCCAGCAAGCGTTCGCGCTTGGCCTGCGGCACGTCGCCCGACAGCGTGGCCACGCCGAAGCCCTGCCGTTCCAGCGCGCGCGTGACCTTCTCGGCCGCGACCTTGGTGTTGACGAACACGATGCTGCGGTGGGTGTCGAGCCGCGACAGCAGGTTGATGAGCAGCGGCAGCTTTTCCTCGCGGGCCGGGAAATACACCAGCTGGCGCACCCGGTCGGCCGTGATCTGGTCGGCCTCGACCGTGAGCTTGTCGGGCTCGTTCATGTGGTCGTAGGCAAGCTCGAGCACGCGATGCGACAGCGTGGCCGAGAACAGCATGCTCTGGCGCTCCTCGCGCGGCGGCATGCGCCGGAACAGGAAGCGGATGTCCTTGATGAAGCCCAGGTCGAACATGCGATCGGCTTCATCGAGCACGACGGCCTCGATGCCATTGAACGAGAACACGTGCTGCTTGAGGTAGTCGATCAGGCGTCCGGGCGTGGCGATGATGAGATCGCAGCCGGCCTTGAGCGCCTCGCGCTGCTTGTCGTAGTCGACGCCGCCGTAGATGAGGGCCGAGCGCAGGCCGGTGTCGCGGCCGATGTTGTGGAAATCCTTGTCGATCTGGATCGCCAGCTCGCGGGTCGGCGCGATCACGAGCGCGCGCGGGTCGGTCAGCTTGCGGTCGTTGCGCGCCGGCCGCTTGAGCAGGCGATCGAGCACGGCGACCAGGAAGGCGCCGGTCTTGCCGGTACCGGTCTGTGCCTGTCCGGCGACATCGCGCCCGGCCAGCGCGACCGGCAGGGTCAACGCCTGGATCGGCGTGCAGCGCGTGAATCCGGCGGCATGCAGACCCGACAGCAGGTCGGGGTGCAGATTGAAACTCTCGAAGGTGATATCGGTCAGTGGTTGCTGTGACATGGACGTCATCTGGTGGTGAGGGCGACCAAGCCAAGGGCCGCGGCATACGTGGCGCACCCTGGCAAAGGCACGAGGCGCGCCCTTGAGTCGTGGCGAGGGCATCCCCAACTTGCGCGTTCCGGCGGTTTGGGCTCAAATGCAGTCTGCACCCCGCCCGTTACTTCGACAGCGCACGCCGGCGCAGTCCGCAAGTGTAGCGCAACCCCGCCCGTGACGCGCGCAGCCCGTTTCCTGGAGAGTTTCCCCGTGAGCGAACACATTGCCCAGATCAGCGACGACCAGTTCGAGGAACAGGTCCTCAAGTCCAGCGAGCCCGTGCTGGTCGACTTCTGGGCCGAATGGTGCGGACCGTGCAAGATGATCGCGCCGATGCTCGATGACCTGGCCGCGAGCTACCAGGGCAAGCTCAAGGTGGCCAAGATCAACATCGACCACAACCAGAAGACCCCGCGCGCCTACAACGTGCGTGGCATCCCGACCCTCATGATCTTCCGGGACGGCAAGGTGCAGGCGACCCAGATCGGCGCGGTCAGCAAGACCCAGCTGGCGCAGATCATCGACAAGGCGATCGCCTGAACGACAGCGAATCGGCGGCCGCGGCATGCCGCATGCGCCGCCCCGGGCGCACCGCCTTGCCGCCGCGCCACCCCCGTTCCCTGCTGGACGCCCGCGAAACGCGGTGCTAAGTTGACCACCGAACGCCGCAGCCGCTCGCACGGCGCGCTTCCTTTCCGGTTCATTCCCTCCCCTGTTCCTGCAACGGCGCCCAGCGAGGTTTGCCCGTGTCCGAAAACGAAACTCCCGAAGGCGGCCAGCCGGCCGCTCCCGAAACCCGTGCTCAACCGCGCCAGCGCGCGCCGCGCGCATCGAGCGCCGCGACCACGGCCGAGGCCGCGCCACCGCCACCGGCAGCGGCAGCGCAACCCGATTCCGCGCCGCCACCCGCGGCCGCCGAAGCCGGCTCCGGCGAGCCGGCAGGCGGTGATGGCCAGGCGCAGGGGCAACCAGGTCAGCGCCAAGGTGGCCAGCAGCAACAGGGCCAGGGCGGGCGCCGCAACCGGCGCGACCGCCGCAATCGCCATGGCGGCGGTGGCGGCGGCGGCAACGCGCAGGGCGGCCGCAACAATCCGCAGTTCGATGACGAGGAATACGACGAGAAGAACCTCGCCACCGGACCACTGATCGACCTCAACGAGCTCAAGCGCAAGACTGCGGCCGACCTGCTCTCCTTCGCCGAGGAACTCGGCATCCAGGAAGGTGTCGCGCGTGCGCGCAAGCAGGACATCATCTTCCTCGTGCTCAAGGCGCATGCGCGCGCCGGTGGTGGCATCTACGGCGAGGGCGTGCTCGAGATCCTGCAGGACGGCTTCGGCTTCCTGCGCGGTTTCGATGCGAGCTATCTGGCGGGTCCCGACGACATCTACATCTCGCCCTCGCAGATCCGCCGCTTCAACCTGCGCACCGGCGACTACATCACCGGCCGCGTGCGTCCGCCCAAGGAGGGCGAGCGCTATTTCGCGCTGCTCAAGGTCGACACGATCAACGGCGAGCCGCCCGAAGCATCCAAGAACAAGGTGCTGTTCGAGAACCTGACGCCGCTGTTCCCGCGCAAGGCATTCCATCTCGAGCGCGGCAACGGTTCGTCGGAGGACATCACGGGCCGCATCCTCGATCTCGTCGCACCGATCGGCCGCGGCCAACGCGGCCTCATCGTCAGCCAGCCCAAGGCCGGCAAGACGATGATGCTGCAGAACGTCGCCCAGGCGCTGGTCCACAACCATCCCGACGCGCACCTGATCATGCTGCTGATCGACGAGCGTCCCGAAGAAGTCACCGAAATGCAGCGCAGCGTGCGCGCCGAGATCGTCGCCTCGACGTTCGACGAACCGGCCGTGCGCCACGTGCAGGTGGCCGAGATGGTGATCGAGCGCGCCAAGCGCCTGGTCGAGCACAAGAAGGACGTGGTGATCCTGCTCGATTCGATCACGCGCCTGGCGCGTGCCTACAACACCGTGGTGCCGAGCTCGGGCAAGGTGCTCACGGGCGGTGTCGACGCCAATGCGCTGCAGCGGCCCAAGCGCTTTTTCGGCGCGGCGCGCAACGTCGAGGAAGGCGGCAGCCTCACGATCATCGCCACCGCGCTGATCGACACCGGCTCGAAGATGGACGAGGTGATCTACGAGGAATTCAAGGGCACCGGCAACATGGAAGTGCACCTCAACCGCCGCATCGCCGAGAAGCGCGTGTATCCGGCCATCGACATCAACCGTTCGGGCACGCGCCGCGAGGATCTGCTGATCGACCCCGATCAACTGCAGAAGATCTGGATCCTGCGCAAGCTCCTGCATCCGATGGATGAACTGGCGGCGATGGAGTTCATGCTCGACAAGATGAAGAACACCAAGACCAACGACGAGTTCTTCGGCGCGATGAAGCGCTGAGGTTCATCGTCGGCAAGCCACCGTCACGGGCCGGCCATGCGCCGGCCCGTTTGCGTGGTGCGGGCCCGATCGCCCGCGTCCTCAGCGCGTCACGCAGACGTTGCCGCGTTCGCGCAGCACCGATTGCTGGGCGAAGCGCTCGCGGTAATGCGCGATCGCCGCGCGCACGCGCTCGTCGGCGGCGAGATCGTCGACGTGGATCGCGACCACGATGCGCGTGCCTTCGCTCAGCAGCCGGCCCTGCGCATCCCGCCAGCGGCCCTGCGCCGCCACCACGCTGTAGCCTTGCGGGAACGTCACCGCGAGCACTTCGTCGGCGTAGCGCTGCCAGGCCGCATCGTCGACCTCGCCACCACCGTTGATCGCGCGACCGAAATAGAGCGTGTCGCGACCCAATGCCTGCTCGTCGAGCCGGCAACCCAGATGATGGTCGTATTTCCAGTCGAGCCGCGTGCCCGGCGCGGCGCAGCCGGCGAGCAGCACCGTGGCCAGCCAGGCGGCGCCAGCGCCGGTCGCGCGAACGTGCCGCGCGCTCATTGCAGGCGCGTCCGCAGCAGGCGATGCACGCGCTTGTACTCGTCGAGCCACGAATCGGCATGCACGAAGCCGTGGCGCTCGAGCGGGTAACCGGCCAGTTCGAAATCGTCCTTGTGCAACTCGATGAGCTTCTGGTACAGCCGCACCGAATCCTCGAACAGCACGTTGTCGTCGATCATGCCGTGCGCGATCAGCAACGAACCCTTGAGGCCCTCGGCGAACTCCAGCGGCGAGGAGCGCGCATAGGCGAGCGGGTCGATCTGGGGCGTGTTGAGGATGTTGGAGGTGTACTCGTGGTTGTACTGCACCCAGTCGGTGACCGGTCGCAGTGCCGCGCCGGCCTTGAACACCTCGGGCGCGCGGAACAGTGCCATCAGGGTCATGAAGCCACCATAGGATCCGCCGTACAGACCGACGCGATCGGGATCGCCGGCAGCGTGCTGTTCGAGCCAGTGCACGCCGTCGATGAGGTCCTCGAGCTCGGGATGGCCCATGTTGCGGTAGATCGCGGTGCGCCAGTCGCGGCCGTAGCCCTCGCTCGCGCGATAGTCCATGTCGAGCACGACAAAACCTTCCTCGGCGAGCAGGTTGTGGAACATCTGCTCGCGGAAGTAGCTCGGATAGCCCAGGTGCACATTCTGCAGGTAGCCGGCGCCGTGCACGAACAGCACGATCGGATGCTTCCGGGTCGCATCGAAGTCGCGTGGCCGGTACAGCTTGGCGTAGATCGGCGCCTTGGTGTGACTCGACGGGACTGCGACGATCTGCGGCTGGATCCAGTCGATGGCCTTGAACGGCGCGCTGCGCGTGTCGGTGAGTTCACGCACCGCGCCGTCGGCGATCTCGACCACGGCGAGCTGCGCCGGCACGTAGGCGCTGGAATGGCTGACCGCCAGGCGCTTGCCGTCGGGCGACAATGCGAAGTCGTTGATCGCCTTGAAGCGCGTGATGCGCTCGAGCGGCCCGCCGTCGAGTGCGACGCGGTACAGGTCGTAGCTGTAGGGCGCCTCGACGTTGGCACGCAGGTAGAACCAGCGCCCGTCGGGCGACAGCAGCGGTGACGACACCTCGAACGTGCCGTGGGTCAACGCACGCGCCTGGCCGCCGATCGGCCGCGTGTAGAGCTGTGAATAGCCCGATTCCTCGGACAGGTACCACAGCGTGCGGTTGTCGCGGGCCCAGCCGAAATCGTTGAAGTTCCAGTTGATCCAGGCCGGGTCGGTCAGACGGTGTTCGCTGCGCAGCGTGGCCTTGGCCAGGTCGACGCTCACGATCCAGCGGTCCTTGTTGTCGATCGCACGGATCTGGATCGCGAGCTGGCTGCCGTCCTCGCTCCAGACGATGCCGCCGCCACCGCCATCATCGCCGCGCGAAACGATGCGCACGGCGCGTTGGCTGGGTTCGGCAGGCTCGGCCTTGGCCTTGACGCGGGTACCGGTGCGCGTCGCTGCGCGGGTGCTGGCCGGCGCAGCGGCCGCGTCGCTGGCGCTGCCCTGCTGGGCCGCATGCCGCGCATTTTCCTCGCGCACGGCCTTGAGCGGGTCGTCGTGGATGCCGGGCAGCGTATCCATGGCCAGCGCGCGCTGGCTGTGCCCGCGCAGGTCGAGCAGCAGCAGCGACTGCGGCGCCGGGTCGTTGCGGCCCACGCGCGTGCGCTCGTCCTCCTGCTCCTCGTAGCCCGATTCGGTGACGAAACGCTGCAGCTTGCCCTGCTTGCCGGCGTCGTAACCCTTGGGCGAGGTCACCACCAGCAGCCAGCGCCCGTCGGGCGACAACGAACTGCCCTGCACCTGCACCGCGTCGCCGAGATAGAACGGCAGCGGCGCCCGCGTGGGATCGCCGTTGGTGAACGTCTCGACATGCTGCCGCCGCGCCTCGCGGTCGGCCTTGAGCTGGCGCAAGGTGGCGAAATAGCGCAGTTGCTGCGCTTCCAGCGCATCGGGCTGCTTGGCCTGCGGGTCCTTCTGCAGGCGCAGCTCGGCGGCCGGTGTGCTGACCGCGGCGGCGATGTCGTAGACGAACCAGTCGTCGCCGCTGCGGTAGTGCAGCGCGCGGCCATCGGCCGAGAACTGTGGTGAGGATTCGACCTGCGGCGAGCGCGTGACCTGGGTCAGGCGACCGCTGGCAAGCTCGCGGATGAAGACATCCCCGTTGCGCACGAACGCCGCACGGCTGCCGCTGCGATCGGGGACCGCGTCGGCGCCGTCACTGGTGGCCATCGCCGCCGGATCGACCACCACGTCGCTGCCATCGGCAAGTCCGACGCGGTGCAGGTCGCGCACGGGCGAGCCCGCGCGCTTGAGCCAGTAATGGACGCTGCGCCCATCGACGCTCCAGTACGGGCGTTCGACCGGCGGACCGATCCAGTCGGGATCGGCCATCGCCTGCTCGAGCGTGGTCGCCCGCAGCGGAGCGCCGATCAGGGTGAGCAGGGCCGTGAAGGCGGCCAGCCAGATGCGCTGCATGAGTCAATCCCCGCTGCCGAAAGCAGGCAGGATAGCGCCGCAGCCGCGGCCCGGCCCGGGTCGAAAGTCAGAGGGCGCTTGGCAAACGCATCGGCTGCGGGCAGCCTTGCAGCCTTGCCGCCCATGGAGAACCGCGTGAGCCTGCCCTGCGTCGAGATCGAGACCGCCGCACAGCCCCTGCATGCCGTGATCTGGCTGCATGGACTGGGTGCCGATGGCAACGACTTCACCCCGATCATCCCGCAACTGGTCGATCGGGACTGGCCGGCGCTGCGTTTCGTGTTTCCGCATGCACCGGTGCGGCCGGTCACGGTCAATGGCGGCGTGCCGATGCGTGCCTGGTACGACATCGCCGGCGTGCGCATCGAGGACAAGCAGGATGAAGCCGGCCTGCGCACCTCGATCGCGGCAGTGGAGCAGCTCATCGCGCGCGAAGTGGCGCGGGGCGTGTCCTCGCGCCACGTCCTGCTCGCCGGATTCTCGCAAGGCGGCGCGGTCGCACTCGCCACGGGCCTGCGTCATCCGGCACCGCTGGCCGGCATCGTCGCGCTGTCGACCTATCTCATGCTCGGCGAGCGCCTGGCGACGGAAGGCGCGCCGGCGAACGCGCACCTGCCGATCTTCATGGCCCATGGCAGCCTCGATCCGGTGGTGCCGCAGGCGCTGGGCATGGCCGCGCGCGACGCACTGCTCGTGCGCGGGCATACGGTGGCCTGGCACGGCTATCCGATGGCGCACCAGGTGTGCCTGGAGGAAATCGCCGATCTGCGCGCCTGGATCGGCGCCCACCTGTTCGCGTGAACGGCGATGACCCGACGCGCCGCCGCTGCCGATCGCGCGTCACCTGCGTCGGGCGCATGGATGCCGACGTTCTGCAGCACGCCGACGCTGTTCGTCCTCATGATCATCGGCGAGCTGGTGGCGCTGGTGATCGTGCTGGCGCCGCAGGACAGCCCGCGCGAATGGCTGCCGCGGCTGGCCACCACCAGCGTCTACGTGCAATGGCTCGTGCTGCTCGATGCGGTCGTGCTGTGTTCGCTGCGTGAGCCGTTGCAGCGCCTGCTCACCGCGATCGGCTTCGTCGTGGCCTGGAGCATGGCCGTCGTGACCACCACGCTGGCGAGCTGGGTGGTGTGCCGCATCGACCAATCGCTGGCCCTCAACCTGACCGTGCCGGTCAGCGAAACCGCGCGCTTCGTGTTCGCCAACGCGGCGATCAGTGCGCTGATCGCGGCCGCCACCTTGCGTTACCTGTTCGTGCTCGAGCAGTGGCGCGAGCGCGTGCAGGCGGCCGCCAAGGCCCAGGTCGAGGCGCTGCAGGCGCGCATCCGGCCACATTTCCTGTTCAACAGCATGAACACGATCGCCGGCCTCATCCGCAGCCGGCCGGAGGCCGCCGAGCGCACGGTGGAAGACCTCGCCGAGCTGTTCCGCGCCGCGCTCGGCCCCGACAGCCGACCCGCTACCCTTGGTGAGGAGCTCGACCTCATCGACCGCTATCTCGACATCGAGCGTCTGCGGCTCGGCGAGCGCCTGCGCGTCGAACTCGACGTCGGCGCATTGCCGCGTGACCTGCCGCTGCCGCGCCTGCTGCTGCAACCACTGGTCGAGAATGCGATCTACCACGGCATCCAGCCGTTGCCCGCCGGCGGCACGCTGTCGATCCGCGGCGAACGGCACGCTGGCATGGTCGACATCGTGTTCACCAATCCGCTGCCGACCGGCGCCAGCGCAAGCCGCAACGGCATCGCACTGGCCAACGTGCGTGCGCGCATCGGCTACCATTTCGGCTCGCGCGCCGAGCTGCGCGTGGAGCCGCAGGCCGACTGCTTCGTCGTGCGCGTGCGGCTGCCGGAGGAAGCAGGCCGATGAAGACACTGATCGTCGACGACGAACCGCTGGCACGCGAGCGCCTGCGCGCGCTGCTGGCCGAAATCGACGGCGTCGATGTCGTCGGCGAGGCCGGCGATGGCGCGGCCGCGCTGGCGGCAGTGGAACGACTGCAACCCGAGCTCGTGCTGCTCGACATCCGCATGCCCGGCATCGATGGCCTGGAAACCGCGCGCCACCTGGCCGATTTCGAATCGCCACCGGCGGTGGTGTTCTGCACGGCCTACGGCGACCACGCGCTGGAGGCATTCGAGGCCAATGCGGTCGACTACCTGCTCAAACCCGTGCGCAGCGAACGCCTGCGTGCTGCGCTCGACAAGGCGCGGCGCTGGA
The DNA here is from genome assembly GCF_019634845.1 of Dokdonella sp. Classification (GTDB taxonomy): domain Bacteria; phylum Pseudomonadota; class Gammaproteobacteria; order Xanthomonadales; family Rhodanobacteraceae; genus Dokdonella_A. Next base: position 1,617 of record NZ_JAHCAQ010000014.1, on the reverse strand, counting down.
CTGCGCAGGACACCCGCGCCACCGCCCGCACACCTGGCGCGGCGCGCTCGCACCTGTGCGCGCGCGTACGAGGCAGCCTGCTGCTGATCCCGATCGGGGATGTGTACTATCTGCTGGCCGAGGACAAGTACGTGATCGTCTGCCACCAGGGCGGCCAGTTGCTGATCGAGGAACCGCTCAAGGCACTGGAAGAAGAGTTCGGCGAGCGTTTCGTGCGCATCCACCGCAACTGCCTCGTGGCGCGCGAACGCCTCACCGGCCTCAAGCGCGACGCGCAGGGACACCTGGTGGCGGTCGTCGCCGGCGTCGACGCGCCGCTGGAGATCAGCCGGCGCAACCTGCCCATGCTGCGCAAACTCATCAAGACACTATGAACACGCTACGCATCGCCACCCGCCAGAGCGCGCTCGCGCTGTGGCAAGCCGAACACGTCGCCGCGCGCCTGCGGGCGGCGCACCGCGACCTGCACGTCGAACTGGTGCCGATGACGACGCGCGGCGATCAGATCCTCGATCGGCCGCTGGCCGCGATCGGCGGCAAGGGCCTGTTCCTCAAGGAGCTCGAGATCGCGCTGCAGGAACGCCGCGCCGACATTGCCGTGCACTCGCTCAAGGACGTACCGATGACGCTGGAGCCGGGCTTCGCGATCGCCGCCGTGCTCGAGCGCGCCGATCCGGCCGATGCGTTCGTCAGCGTGCGCCACCAGCAACTGGCCGAGCTGCCACCCGGCGCCCGCGTCGGCACCTCGTCGCTGCGCCGCCAGGCGCAGTTGCGCGCGCTGCGCCCGGACTTGCGCATCGTCGACCTGCGCGGCAACGTCAACACGCGGCTGGCCAAGCTCGATGCCGGCGACTACGACGCGATCGTGCTGGCCTGCGCCGGCCTCGACCGCCTCGGCCTGGCGGCGCGCATCCGCTCGCGCCTGTGCGCGCCGGATTGGCTATGCGCGGTCGGGCAGGGCGCGATCGCGATCGAAGCACGCACCGACGATGCCGCGGCCGCCGCGTGGGTGGCACCGCTCAACGATGCCGCCACGCGCCGCTGCACCGACGCCGAGCGCGCGATGAGCACGGCGCTGCACGGCAGCTGCAACGTGCCGATCGCCGGCCATGCGCTCGAAACCGAGACCGGCCTCACGTTATGGGGGCTGGTCGGCGACGTGCAATCGGGCCGCCTGCTGCGCGCCGAGGCCAGCGCCACGCCCGATGCACCACAGGCGCTGGGGCAGCGCGTGGCCGACCTGCTGCGCGCGCAGGGCGCCGACGCCTTGCTCGCCGGCCATGCCGGCGCCACCGCGTCGGACTGAAGGCGCGGGGGTTGGCGCACGTTCGTGGTGGGTCCGATGGGTGTCGGTCAGGCGGCTTGCGCCGGTTGGCTTGGGCGCTGATTCGATCGTTGGCTTCTTTGCGAAAACCGACTCACGTCCGTGGTGGGTTCGTTGTGCATCGGTGGGCGGCATGCGCCGGTTGGCTTGGGCGCTGATTCGATCGTTGGCTTCTTTGCGAAAACCGACTCACGTCCGTGGTGGGTTCGTTGTGCATCGGTGGGCGGCTTGCGCCGGTTGGCTTGGGCGCTGATTCGATCGTCGGCTTCTTTGCGAAAACCGACTCACGTCCG
>NZ_JAHCAQ010000013.1 GCF_019634845.1 Dokdonella sp. | reverse complement strand
GGCTGTTCGCCGTCGTGCGGGTCCTGTTGCTGACCCTGCTGCTGCTCCTTCGGCGACCCTTGCTGCTGGTCCTGGCCTTGGCGACCTTGCTGCTCCTGCTGTTGTTGCTGCTGTTGTTGCTGCTGTTGTTGCTGCTGTTGCTGCTGCTGTTGCTGTTGCTTGAGCGCTTCCTCGACGATGCGCCGGTTTTCGATCGCATCGGCCATGCCGGGCGCGCGCTTGAGCGCGTCGTCGTAGGCGGCCAGCGCGTCCTCGTATTGGCCCGCCTGGGCCAGTGCGTTGCCACGGTTGTAGGCGCCATCGGCGCTGCCGAGCCGCGCGTATTCGTCGGCCGCCTGCGTGTAGTCGCCCTCACGGTAGGCGGCGCTGCCACGCCAGGCCGCATCGGGCGCGACGTGCGCCGCGCGCTTGGCATCACCCTGCGCGAGCGCGGCCGCCGCCTGCTGGTCACGGCGCTGCCACAGGTCGGCCAGGCTCGCGGCCTGTGTCGATGGTGCCGGCAGGTACAGCGCGAGCACGAGCAGCATGAGCCAGCCGCGGCGGAAGCCGATCGCCGCCAGCGGCAGCAGCGCCAGCAGCAGCCATGGCCCGCGATCGCGCCAGCGATCACCCTGCGCCGTGGCGTGGCCGGAAGCATCCTTGGCGGCGGCGACGTGCGCCTGCTCGGGCAGCACGGCATCAAGATCGCGGCGATCGGCGGCGAGCGGCGCATACTGGCCACCGCCGGCGGCGGCGAGTTCGCGCAGCGCCGCCTCGTCGATGCGCGCGAGCACGACGTTGCCGCGGTCATCCTTGAGGAAACCGCCATTGGGCAAGGCGATCGGCGCGCCCGCATTGCTGCCGACTCCGAGCACCGACAGCGTGTAGCCCTGCCGACGCGCACGCCGGGCCGCCGCCAGCGCATCGGGCCCGGCCGAGTCGGCGAGCAGCACGATCTGGCCCTGGTGCTGACCGGCCTGCTCGATGAGTGCGGCGGCGCGGTCGATCGCCTGGCCGGTGGCATTGCCCTGCACCGGCATCGTCGAGGGATCGAGCGCCTCGACCAGATGGCGCACGGTGGCGACATCGTCGGTGAGCGGGGCGACGACGAAGGCGGCGCCGGCATAGGCGACCAGCGCCGTCTGGTAGTCGCGGCTGCGCGCGAGCATGTCGTCGAGCTTGAAGCGCGCGCGCTCGAGGCGGCTGGGTTTGATGTCCTGCGCCAGCATCGTCGGCGCCAGTTCGAGCGCGAACACCCGCGCGGCCTCGTTGCGCAGCAGCGGCATCGACTCGCGTTCCCACGTCGGACCGGCCAGGGCCAGACAGGCGATGAGCCAACCCAGTCCGGCCAGCACACGTGGCAGCCGCGCGGCCCTGCCGTCACTGCGCTCGATCAGGTACGGCAGCAGCTGAGGATCGACCGCGTGGCGCCAGCCACCGGCATCGCCGCCGCCGCGTCGCAGCAGCAACCACAGCAGCGGCATGGCGGCGAGCGCGAGCAACGCCCATGGCCGCAGGAAATGAAAATTGGCGACGAATCCGCTCATGCGTCCACCGCCTTGCGCCAGGCACCGCCGGCCAGTGGCGCGCCGAACGCGAACGCCGCGCACAGCAGGGCCGCCGCCAACGGCAACCAGTACAGTTCGTCGACCGGGCGCAGGCTTTGCGTGGCGTCGGCAGCCGGTTCGAGCGTGTCGATCTCGCGGTAGATGTCGGCCAGCTCCTCGCTGTTGCGCGCGCGGAAGTAGCGCCCGCCCGTGGCCTGCGCCATCTGCGTGAGCATGGCTTCGTCCAGGTCCCCGGACGGATTGACGTAGCGCGAACCGAACAGCGAGTCGACGCGCAGGCGATCGGCGCCGATGCCTATCGTGTAGATGCGCACATGGTTGGCGCTGGCCAGCTCGGCGGCCTGGCGCGGTTCCAGCTCACCGGCGTTGTTGACGCCGTCGGTGAGCAACACGAGTACACGCTGATCCTGCGGGCGGTCGCGCAGACGCTTGACGGCAAGGCCGACGGCATCGCCGATCGCGGTTTCGCGGCCGGCCAGGCCGATCGCCGATTCCATGAGCTGCTCGCCCACGGTGTGCAAGTCGAACGTGAGCGGCACCAGCAGATAGGCGCGCGATCCGAACAGGATCAGGCCGACGCGATCGCCGGCGCGGCGCCGGATGAAATCGCTGCCGATGGCCTGGATCGCGGCGAAACGCGGCGCCGCACGTCCGCCCAGTTGCATGTCCTCGATGCTCATGCTGCCAGAGGTGTCGATCGCGAGCATGAGGTCGCGACCCGAACGCGCCACGTCCTCGGGCGGTCCAAGCCACTGCGGCCGCGCGGCGGCCACCACGAGCAAGCTCCACGCCAGCAGCGCAAGCCAGCGCCGCAGCGGTGTCACTGGCGACACCTCGCGCTGCTGCGGCAAAGCCAGCCCCAGGTGTGGCAGATGCAGCATGGCGCCGCCCCAGCCATGCGCGCGCGGCAGCAGCCACGCCGCAAGCAGCGGCAAAGGCAGCAGCACGAACAGCCATGGCCAACCCCAATCAAACATGGTCGGCCCTCATCACCAGCACATGCTCGAACCAGCGCCGCGCCAGTGCGAGCAAGTCGCGCGCCTCGTCACCGGCGGCGGCGTCACGACGCCGATACGGCAGATCCAGCAAGGCGCGGCCGGCGCCATGGCGAAACGGTCCGCGCGCGGCTTCCGCCGGCGGAAACTGGCGATCGAGGAAGTCGAGCCAGGCTTCGCCCTGCAACGCGGCCGCGGCCGGATCGAGCAGCAGGCTGGTGCGGCGCAGGAGCTGCGAAACGGCGGCGGCCAGGCGTGCATCGTCGCCAGCGCGCTGCCCGTCGGCGACGATGCGCTCGAATTCGGCGCGCACGCGGGCGCGCCAGCGCCGTGCGCGCAGGCGGCGCCGCGCCACGCGCACGAGCCACCACAGCGCAACCACCACGACGGCCGCCAGCAGCCACCAGCCTGGTGCAGGCGGCCACCACGATGGCGCCGGCGGCAAATGGATGTCGCGCAGCGGCAGGGCCGGCGGAGTGCTGGCAGGTACTGCGCTCATGTCACCACCGCCGAGCGCCGTGCACGGGCCAACAGCGGCGCGAGCGCGCCGCGCAGATCGGCGTCGGTGTCGAGCTCGATCACGCGGATGGCCAGTCGCCGGCACTGATCGAGCAGGCCCGCGCGCGAGCTCGCGAAACGTTCGGCCCAGGCGTGGCGCACGCGCGCGTCGGCAAAGTCGACGATGCGTCTTGCCTCACCCAGATGCAGCGCGTAGCGCCCCGGCGGCGGCGCCGCCAGTTCGAGTGCGTCGCGCAGCAGCACCACGACGATATCGTGGCGTGCAACGAGCTCCGACAGCGCGCCCGGTGCCGTGGCGCCGAACCCATCGCTGAGGATCACCAGGCGTATGCCGGGCCGCAGCAGGTGGCGTGCCCGCGCCATCGCCTGGCTCAGGTCCTCGGTCAGCGCGAGGTCGCGTGCGCGGTCCCAGTCACGCAAGGCGCGCAACACGCGCAGCACGCCACGGCGCCCGCCGGCCGGCCGCACTTCGCCGCTGATGCCGCCGCCGAAGCCGAGGGCGCCGATGCGATCGCCGGCGCGACTGGCCATCCACGCGATCAGCGCGGCGGCGCGTGCGGCCTGCACGCTCTTGAACCGCTCGCGCGTGCCGAAATGCATCGATGGGTTGAGATCGACCGCAAGCAGCAGGGCCTGTTCGCGCTCTTCCTCGAACAGCTTGGTGTGCGGCTTGCCGGTGCGCGCGGTCACGCGCCAATCCATATGGCGGATCTCGTCGCCGGGTTGGTAGATGCGCGACTCGCGGAAATCGACGCCACGGCCGCGCCAGCGTGAGCTGCGGGTGCCTGCGCGCAGCGCCACCGAGCGCCGCTGGCGTGCCAGCGCGGCGCCTTGCGCATAGGCAGCAAGCGCGATGAGTTCATCGAGCGCTACGTGGACGGGGTTGCTGGTGGGGCTGGACATGGCATGACGGGTGGTCGGGGGCGGCAACGCTCGGGGGCAAGGTGAGGACCGGTCTGGCGGAGCGGCGGCGATGGCGGCGATCGAAGGTCGGGCGCGAGCCGGCCCCGATCTTGCCGGTGCATCCGGTGCACGAGGCAGCGCCATCAGGACTCGGCGGCGGTCACGGCAACGGCAGGCGTTCGAGCAGGGTCGCGATCACGCGATCGGCATCGATGCCTTCCGCCTCGGCCTCGTAGCTCAGCAGTACGCGATGGCGCAGCACGTCGGGCGCGATCGCGTGGACGTCTTCGGGCGTGACGTAGTCGCGGCCCTGCAGCCACGCATGCGCCCGCGCGCAGCGATCGAGTGCAATCGTGCCGCGCGGACTGGCACCGAAGGCAACGTAACGTGCCAGTTCGGCGCCGTGGGCGCCCGGATCGCGCGTGGCGAGCACGAGTTGCACGATGTAGTCCTCGAGCTGCGGCGCCAGATGCAGGTCGAGCACCTGGCTGCGTGCCGCGAACACCTGTGCCTGGCTCAGGCGCACGGCGGCCGTCGCGGTTGCCGCCAGCGATTGCCTGGCGCGGTCACGGGCGAAGCGCAGGATCGCCGCTTCGGCCTCGGCCTTGGGGTAGTCCACGCGCACGTGGAGCAGAAAGCGGTCGAGTTGGGCCTCGGGTAGCGGGTAGGTCCCTTCCTGCTCGATCGGGTTTTGCGTAGCCATGACGAGGAACAGCGCCGGCAGCGCGAAGGTGTCGCGGCCAACCGTCACCTGCCGCTCGCCCATCGCCTCGAGCAGGGCCGACTGCACCTTGGCCGGTGCACGATTGACCTCGTCGGCAAGCACGACGTTGTGGAAGATCGGGCCGCGCTGGAACTCGAAGCTGCCGGTCTGCGGACGGTAGATTTCGGTGCCGGTGAGATCGGCCGGCAACAGGTCGGGCGTGAACTGGATGCGATGGAAGTCGGCCTCGATGCGGGTGGCCAGCTCCTTGATCGCCGTGGTCTTGGCCAGGCCCGGCGCGCCCTCGACCAGAAGATGGCCATCGGCGAGCAGGGCGATCAGCAGGCGGTCGATGAGCGCGGCCTGGCCAATGATGCATTGGCTCAGTTGTTCGCGAAGGCTGGCAAAGGCCGAGTGGGCCGTGGGTGCTTGGGGCATGTCCATGGAAGAAGTGCTCTGGAGACCGACAATGGTCGCATGAATGCGCGCCGGGGCATGGACAACGCCCGGCGCGCAAAGTTTTGCCGCGTCGATCTCAGGCGTTCAGCACCTGCTCGATTGGCTGCGGCCGACCCACCAGCCAGCCTTGGGCATAGCGGCAGCCGAGGCGATGCAGCGTCTCGCGCTGCTCGCGCGTCTCCACGCCCTCGGCAATGAGGTCGGCGTCGAGCGCCCGCGCCATGCCGACCACGACGCCGACCACCGACCGCCCACGTGGCCGGTCGAGTGCGCGCACGAAACTGGCATCGAGCTTGATCTGGTCGAAGTCGAGCGTGAGCAATGGGCCCAGATTGGAAAAGCCGGTGCCGAAGTCGTCGAGTGCGACCGGCATGCCAACCGCGTGGCAGCGCGCCAACAGGCTGCCTATCCGCTCGTGGTCGAGCACGAGGCTCTCGGTGATTTCGATCTTGAGCCGGTTGGGCGGCAGGTCCCGCGCGCGGACCTGGCCGATGATGCGGTCGACGAGGCCGGGGTCGTCGAGCTGCCGAGCCGACACATTGAGCGCCACGAACGGCAGCGGCTTGCGCCCGCGCCGGCGCAGCTCGACCAGCACGTCGCAGACGCGCTCGAGCATGTAGTCGCCGATTGGCACGATCAGCGAAGTCTCCTCGGCAAGCCGGATGAACTGCGCCGGCGAGACGTCACCGCGTTGCGGGTGGGTCCAGCGCACGAGAGCCTCGTAGCCGGCGACATGGCCGCTCTCGATCTCCTCGATCGGCTGCAGTCGCACTTCAAGCTCGCGCCGATCGAGCGCCGTGCGCAGCTCGCTCTCGAGACGGATCTTGCCTATTGCGGACGCATCGCCGTGCGCGTCGAGGCGCGGTTCGTCGGCATCGTCGCTGCCACCGGTCAGCTTGGCCAGTGCGGATCGGTAGCGCGTCAGCTGGCTCAGCAGCAGGGCGCGTACCACCGGGTCGGCGCTGGCCAGGCGTTCGGCGAATTGGCCGGCATCGATGCGGGTCAGACGACAGGAGGTCAGCGCCCGCGCCGTGGCCGTACGTGGCGATGCGTCGAGCACGGCCATCTCGCCGAGCAGCATGCCGGGGCCGAGCTCGCCGAGCACACGGCGCTCACCAAACTGGCGCGTACTGATTTCGATGCGCCCGGATTCAATCAGGAAGGCTCCATTCGGCGGATCGCCCTCGCGGAAGATGACGTCACCGTCCGCGAACAGCTCGCTGTAGGACTGCATGGCGCGCCTCCCCAGGATGAGTCCACGCCGAGGCAGCGGGGACTGGATGGGGATCGTAAACGCGACTGAGCCGTGTGACCAGCGTCACGAAAAAGCGAAGGGCCGCATTGCTGCGGCCCTTGCTCGTTGCTCCATCCGAATGCTGCGTCAGCTGCAGGGCGGACTTGGCACGCTGGCGTCGGGAATGGCAACCGGCACCGTGAGCGCGGCCACACCGGGCGCTGTGAAGGTACAGCTGCCGCTCGTTCCGGCCGGACCCGTGAGGCTGAACATCGCGGCCGTACCACCCGGCCCCGTCATCGCCGTCGCCGGATTGGCGGTGACGCCGCTGCAGGCTGCCGACACCGTGACGCCGGCCGCGGGATTGCCCTCGGTGTCGAAGGCGCGGATGCCGATGTCGATCTGGCGTGCATGGTTGACGCACACGACCGAAGAGCCGCCGACCGAGATGAAGGACAGCTGCACCACGATGTCAACCGATGCCGAAGCGCCGCCGACACTGAAAGTGACCTTGCCCGAGCCGCCGGTGCCACTCGATGCCGGCACGCCGCTGGTCTGCACGACCGCATCGACGCAGCCGTTCGAGTCGGTCACGTTGTCGAGCGCCCCCGAGCTGCCGTTGCCGTCCACCGAGCCCGTGCCGCCGGCGAGGCTCAGCGCGAACGCGATGCGGATGCCCTGGATCGGCGAGTTCATCGCGTCCATGAGGCAGACGGTCACGTTGGTGGTGCGGTTGCCAGGAATCGGCGATGGGAAAGCGACGATCTGCAGCGGCGCCACACCCGGATAGACCAGCTGCACGGCATCGGTCACGCGGCGCGGCTGGCCGGTGACGCGATCGATGCCATCACCCTGCGCCCACATCGCAACGATGTGGCCGAGGGTCGCGGCGGTGTAATTCAGGGTCGCGTGGGCAACACCGATGTCGTTGGTCGTGGCCGCCGCAGTGATGTTGCCGTGCTGGCTGCGCCCGATCAGGTAGGGCAGGACCGCGCCATAGTCGACGCTCGTGCCGGTGGTGTCGTTGCGGTTGAAGGCCGAGGCGGTGGTCAGGTTCGTCGCGCTGTTCACACGCTGCACGGTCACCACGCTCTCGAGATCCTCGTTGCCGTGCGGCGCGCCATGGTGGGTCTTGCCGAACACCACAAGTGCATCGCCCGGGCCGGCGCCGCCGCCAGCGGTCGTGAAGTGACCGGTCGGTGCGGTGAAGGTGGTGCCGCCTTCCTGCGGATTGCCGTCATTACCGGCGAGCAGGAACTGGTTGGCCCATACACCCGCATCGGGCGTGCCCACGGGCTCGTCGATCGAACCAAAGCGGATCGGCGTTCCCGGCAGCACGGGGTTGCCCTGACGGTCGGTACCGAGCGCGCTTACGGTGAGGCTGTAGGTGGCATCGGGGTTGCCCGATGTGCCCGGTTGCACCGAGGTATCAGGGTCAACACTGTTGACGCGAATCGCGTCGACGTTGGGCGAAGTGATCGTGACGCTGTAGAGCTTGCCGTCGGAGACGATGACCGACGCCGTCGCCATCACCGGATCCTGGATGCCGTTGGAGACATTGTTGTCGGCACGATCGACCGTGGTCTGCAACTGGATCGGCCCCTGCGGGGTGCCCTCGCCAGCCTGGAACGAAACCACCGCCACGCCGCTGACCGTGTGCGAGGTGACCTTCTTGCCGGTGGCAGGGCCGCCGGCCGCATTGGTGCTGAGGACCGCGTCGCCCGTGGTGCCGAGGATCTCGAATTGGATGTTGTCGGTGCCGCTGGGCGGATTGGGGACGACCTGATTGCCGCCATCGCGCACGAGTGCCTGGAACTGCGGCGCATTGTTGCCACCCGAACTCGGCAGATAGGCCGCGGCCGAACTCGGTGTGACCTGGATCGAGGCCGGGCTGGGGCCGACGCCGCTGCTCACGGTGAAGGTGAGCGTGTTGCTGATTGTGCGGCTGGTGTTCGGGTCGATCGTAGAGGCCGTCACGGTCGCCGTGCCAGCGATGAGGCGGCTGTTGACCCATGCGGTGGCGACGCCGTTGGTGCCCTTGATCGTGAAGGAGCCCCACAGGTTGTTGCCGTCATCGTTGCCGTCCTGCACGAGGAAGGACAGCGCGGCCACATCCACCGGCGAGACGCTCACCGACACGTCCTTGCCGACCATGAGCGTGCCGTCGGCGTTGCGGATCGTGATCGTGATTTCGGCCTGGGTCGGGCCGTGCTGCGTGGGCAGGTAGCCCATCGTGTTGAGTGGCAGCGTGCGTGTGGTCGCCACGAGCTCGATCTTGCCGCTCTGCGGCGGCAGGGTCGCACCACCATCGCCGCCGCCACCACCGCAGCTTGCGAGCGCAAGGGTGGCGACGACGAGCCCCAAGGCCTTGCCAAAAAAGTTCATAGGTTCTCTCCAGTCCTGCAAATTCGGGCGCGCAACGCGCGAGTTCTCATGTTCGCCGTCCAGGCGCGCTTACTTCAGGTTGTCGCTGAGAATGCGGGGCGTGACGAAGATCAGCAGTTCCGCCCGGCTGTCCGAGCGAGCCGTGTTCTTGAACAGGTTGCCGATGAACGGCACATCGCCAAGCATCGGAACCTTGTTGACCTTGTCCGACTTGTTGACCTCGTAGACGCCGCCCAGCACCACGGTCTGCCCATTGTCGACGAGCACCTCGGTGCTCACCTCGCGCTTGTCGAGCGTCGGCACGCGGCCGCCACCCGGAATGTCGACGAAGCCCGAAACCGCGTCCTTCTTGACGTTGAGGTTCAGCACCACGCGATCGTCGGCGGTGATGGTCGGCGTCACGCGCAGTTCCAGATCGGCTTCCTTGAAGGCGACGGTCGGCACCGCCACACCACCGGCTGCAGCGCCACCCGAGTACTGCAGGTAGCCGACCTCGACACCCTGCTTGATGTTGGCCTCACGCTGGTTGGCGGTGATCACCTTGGGGGAGGAAATGACTTCGCCGCGGCCTTCGGTCTGCGCCGCCGACAGTTCCAGGTCGAGCAGGTAGTCGGCGCCCAGGATGGCGAGGCCGAAGCTGCCCGCTGGGTTGGTGGCGGGCAAGTTGACGTTGAGGCGATCGGCCAGCGTCGGCACGAGGATGCCGGCGCCAATCTGGCCTGGCGCAGTATTGGGCAGGCCGCGACCCGGTCCATTGAACCGGTTGTTGAGCACGACATTGCTCATGCGGTCGGTGCCCTGCGCGGTGCCGGCCGTGCTGACGACATTGCCGTTGTGGTCCATGTAACCGCCGCTGACACCGAACTTGGCGCCCAGTTCACGCGCGAAGCTGTCGGTAGCGATGACGATGCGCGACTCGATCAACACCTGCTGCACTGGTCGGTCGAGCACGGCGATGAGCTGGCGGATCTCCTGGATCTTGGACGGGATGTCGCTGACCAGCAAAGTATTGGTGCGGTCGTCATACGACACACTGCCGCGTGCCGACAGGAAGCCGCGATCCGCCTGGCCACCGCTGCCCTGTGCCTGCCCCCCTGCCTGGTTGGTCTGGGTTTCCTTGGTCAGCAGCGCGGCAATGTCCTTGGCCTTGCCGTAGCTGATCGGAATGTAGTCGGTGACCAGTTCCTCCTTGGTTTCCATCTTGAGCCGCGCATCGGCAATCGCTTCCTCGCGGTCGGCGATTTCCTTCTGCGGCGCGACCCAAATCACGTTGCCCTGGCGGCGCTTGTCGAGACCCTTGGCCTGCAACACGATATCGAGCGCCTGATCCCACGGCACGTTGATGAGGCGCAGCGTGACATTGCCCTGCACGCTGTCGGCAACCACGATGTTGAGATCGGACACGTCGGCGATGAGCTGCAGCACCGAACGCGTCGGGATGTCCTGGAAGTTGAAGGTGACGCGACTGCCGTTGTACTCGGGCTGCGCATTGCGCCCGGCGGTCTTGGGCTGCTCCTTCTTGGGCGCGATTTCCACCACGTACTCGTTGCCCGACTGGTAGGCCAGTTCCTGGTACGGCGGGGTCGCCACGATCTGCATGCGGCTGCCGTTGCCCTGGCTGCGCGTGTCGATCGACTGCACCGGGGTGGCGAAGTCGAGCACGTCGAGATGACGCGCCTGGCCGGCGGCGACCTTGGCGTTCATGAGATCGAGCACGATATTGCCGGCCTCCTTGCGCAGGTTGACCGCGGCGCCCGGGCCGTTGAAGCTGACCACCACGCGTCCCTCGCCGTTCTTGCCGCGGCGGAAGTCGACGTTGGTCACCTCCAGCGCAGTGGCATGCGTAACCGACTTGGTCGGATCGGACTTGGCGGCGGCAGCGGCCGCAGTGCTGGAACCGATGACGCCGCTGTTGATCGACACCACGACATCGTTGCCATTGATGCGCGTGTCGTAGCCGGCGGCGCGGAACAGATCGATCACGACGCGCGTGCGCCCCGCCGATTCCAGTGCCGAAACCGATGAGGTGGCGCCGGTGCCGATGTCGATGCGCCGCTTGCCGGTCGCATTGCGCGTGTCGGCGAAGTCGAGCGCGATGCTCGGCGGCGTCTCGGTGGCGAACGCCTGCGGGGCAACGGCCGGGCCGTTGAACTTGAGCGTCACCTCGACCTTGCCGCCTGGCAGTGCCGTGTATGCAATGTCCTGCAGCACATGCTGGGCCTGCGCTTGGCCGGCGAGTGCGACAGCACCGAGCAGGGACATCACCGCGAACACGGCGCGCCGTGCCCAGCGGTTGACGGGGCTCTGCCCCGGGTTGACTGCGAATGTCGTGGTCATTTTCTTCGTCCCCGATGATTCGATCATTGCTTGCTATCGCCGAGCGCGATGGTGGCTTCTCGCTCCATCCAGCCACCGGCCCCGTTGGGCACCAGTTCGATCATGTCGATGCGATCTTCGTTGATGGCCTTGATGCGCCCGTAGTTCTGGCCGAGGTAGTTGCCGACGCGGACGCGGTGCACCACGCCGTCGGGATCGCGCACGAGGCCCTCGATGGCGTTGCCGACACCAAGCGTGCCCGACATCTTCAGGCCGTCGAGCGGAAACGACTCCAGCGGTTCGCGGGTCCGGTTCTGGTCCGGGTGCGGTCCCTGCTGGTTGGCCTCCTCTTGTTCCTGCACGCTCGGTCCGAACGGATCGCGCAGGTCCTGGTCCTTGTAGGTGAACGCCTCGAAGGTCTTGATCACCGGCAGCGGTGCCAGCGGCGCGCCCTTCTTGGCCTTCTCCTTGGCAACCCACTGCTGCACGCTCTCGCTCGGCGTGCAGCCTTGCAGCCCGATCAGAGCCAACAGCAGCGCCGCGGCCAGTGTGCGATGAATGATGGATCGACTCATCTCACGCTCCTTTCTTCGCCGGGGCCGGCGCCGCGCCCTTCTGGGGTCGCTTGGCAGCCTGGATTGCAGCAGCCTCCTCGTCGTCGAGATAGCGGTAGGTCTTGACCGTACCCTCGAGGATGAGCTGGCCCGCTGCATTGCCGGATTTCGCACCCGGGCCACCCGCAGGCTTGAGCGACACGTCATGCATGGTCAGGATGACCACGCGTGGCAGCGACGCGACATTGCTGATGAAGGTGCCGAACTGGTGGTAGTTGCCGAGCATGCGCAGCTGGATCGGCTTCTCGGCGTAGAAGTCCTTCATGATTTCGCCGCCGGGCTGGAACAGCTGGGTTTCGATTCCTGCGCTGAGCGCCGCCTGGGTGATGTTGTTGAGCAGCTCGGGCATCTCGGTCTTGCTCGGCAACTGCCGCAGCATCGTCTGCAGCATCTCCTGCATGTCGGCCAGCTGCTTGCGGTAGGCGTCGAGGTTGACCACCTTGGCCTGCTTGTCGGCAAAGTCCTTCTTGAGCGACAGCTCCTGGTGGCGCGCGGTCTCGAGCTCTTCCTGCTGCGCACTGATCTTGAAGTACCAGCCGAAGAACAGGATGAGGGCGATGATGAGGATCGCGAAGAACGCCTTGACACCGGTCGGCCAGCCGCCGATGTTGTTGCGATCCAGATTGCGCAGATCGTCGAGGAAGCTCATTTCTTCTCCCCCGTAACGGTGGCGATGAGAGGTGCCTCGACCGTGGCCACGGCGCCCTGGGCCTTCTGCTGTTCCTCAGGCTTGCGCAGCTTGACGTCCATCGAGAACTGGTAGGGAAGCTTCTTGTCGCCGTCCTTGCCACCCGCGGTGTTTTCGGTCTTCTTGAGATCGGAATGGCCGAGCCAGGGCGAACGGTCGATGTTGAGCAGGTAGCTGGCGACGCGCTGGTTGGATTCGGCGCGACCGTCGAGCGTGATGGTGTCGCCGGCCTGCTTCATCGTGGTCAGGCGCACCCCATCGGGGATGGTCCGCACCAGCTCATCGAACAGATGCACCATCGTCGAACGATTGGATTGCAGCTGCTCGATGATGTCCTTGCGCGTGATGAGGTCGGCCCGGGTCTTGTCGAGCTCCTCGATTTCCTTGATCTTGGCGTCCAGCGAGGTGATCTCGCCCTTGAGGTAGTCATTGCGCGCCTGTTGGTCGTCGATGACGTGCTGCACCCACATCATCGCCACGAAGAACACCAGCAGCGCGCCGACTGCCGCTGCCAGCAGCATCATGTAGAACTCGCGTTCGCGCTGCTTGCGGCGTTCGGCTCGCCACGGCAGGAGGTTGATGTTGGCCATCAGTCGAAACTCCTGAGAGCAAGCCCGCAGGCGATCATCAGTGCAGGGGCGTCCTGCATCAGCGATTGGGCCTGCACGCGACTGGACAGGGACATGTCGGCGAGCGGATTGGCGATCACGCAGGGTACGCCCATGTGCTCCTCGACCTTGTCGGCGACACCGGCGATCGAGGCGCAACCACCGGCCAGCACGATCTGGTCGACGCGGCTGTACTCGCTGCCGGCGAAGAAGAACTGCAGCAGGCGCCCGATCTGCTGGGTCATGGCTTCCTTGAACGGCTCCAGCGCCTCGCTTTCATAGGACTCGGGCAGGCCACCCTGGCGCTTGGCCATGCCGGCTTCCTCGTAGCTCAGCCCGTAGCGGCGCATCACCTCGTCGGTGAGCTGCTTGCCGCCGAACACCTGTTCGCGCGAGTAGATCGTGCGCTGGTTCTTGAGCACGATCAGCGTGGTCATGGTGGCGCCGACGTCGACCATCGCGACCACCGCATCCTTGGGCACGCTGAGCTGGTCGGAAACCAGGCGGAACGCGTTTTCCATCGCGAACGCCTCGACGTCCATGACCTTGGCGGTCAGCCCGCCGAGGTCGAGCGCGGCCACGCGAAGGTCGACGTTCTCGGTGCGCGAGGCCGCGAGCAGCACGTTCACCATCTCGGGGTTGTCCTTGATCGGACCGAGCACCTCGAAATCGAGGCTGACTTCCTCGATCGGATAGGGAATGTACTGGTTCGCCTCGATCTCGATCTGCGCTTCCATGTCCTCTTCGGACAGGTCGCCCGGCATCGGGATCACCTTGGTGATCACCGCCGAGCCCGCGACCGCGACGGCGGCGAACTTGGTCTTGGCGCCGCAGCGGTTGTAGGCGCGGCGGATGGCTTCGCCGACGGCCTCGACCTCGACGATGTTCTTCTCGACCACCGCGTTCGGCGGCAACGCCTCGACCGCGTAGTGCTCGACGCGATAGCGCCCGCCGGCCTGCCCCAGTTGGAGAAGCTTGACCGCGGTGGAGCTGATGTCGACGCCAATCAGCGGCGGCTTTTTTGGTGTGAACAGATCCACACTTTCTCCCCTTCCCACGCGCCCTTACGAGCGAAAGATGCGCGACTACATTAAATGCAAGGATTAACGAAATTTCAATGGCTGTCCAGTCCCCGGACCAAAATTGCCACCAAACGGCCCCGAACCGCCCCCCGGACCGCCCCAAGCGGGGCCCGCAAACCGGGATAAGCTCTATACTCGCGGACTTACCGCACATACCTTGACTGCGATCACAAGTTCGAACGAATGAGAGTCTTTTTGCGCCTGCTGCGCTACGCGGCCTACCTCGGCGTGGCCGGAATCCTGATCGGCGCGGCTGCCCTCGGCACCGCCTACTGGCTGATTGCGCCGCGCCTGCCGTCGGTGGATGTGCTCAAGGACGTGCGCCTGCAGGTGCCGCTGCGGGTGGAGTCGGCCGACGGCAAGCTCATCGCGATGTTCGGCGAGACCAAACGCACGCCGGTGCGCATCGAGGAGGTGCCGCTGCAACTGAGGAACGCCTTCCTGGCCGCCGAGGATGCCGATTTCTACAAGCACTCGGGCATCGACCCGAGCGGCATCCTGCGCGCGGTGTGGCTGACCGCGACGACAGGCCGCAAGCAGGTCGCCGGCGGCAGCACGATCACCCAGCAGGTCGCGCGCATGTTCTTCCTCAGCCCCGAGGTCAGCTACACGCGCAAACTGTCCGAGATCTTCCTCGCCTTCCGCATCGAAAGCGCGCTCAGCAAGGACGACATCCTCGCCCTGTACCTCAACAAGAGCTTCTTCGGCCACCGCTCCTACGGCATCGCGGCCGCGGCCGAGTTCTACTACGGCAAGAAGCTCGACCAGCTCACGCTGGCCGAATGCGCGATGCTGGCCTCGATCCCCAAGTTCCCCTCCACCGGCAATCCACTCAGCCGCCCGGAGCGCGCCAAGGAGCGCCGCGGCTATGTGCTCGGCCGCATGCTCGACGACCACTACATCGACCAGGCCCAGTACAGCGCGGCGATGGCCGAGCCCGACACCGCCCAAGCGCACGAGCCGCCGGTCGAGGTCGACGCACCCTACTTTGCCGAACTGGTGCGACTGGAAGTAATGGAGCGCCTCGGCAACAACGCGCTCACCGACGGCTACCGCGTGCGGACCACGCTCGACGCGACCTTGCAGGAAGCGGCCAACAACGCGCTGCGCAACGGGCTGCTGCTGTACGACCAGCGCCACGGTTTCCGCGGTGCCGAGGGCCACGCCGATCTCGCCGTCGACGCCACCCCGGCGCAGTGGAACCAGGCATTGGCGCCCTACCGCCCGCTGGCCGGCCTGGTCCCCGCGCTGGTGACCGCCAGCGGCAAGGACAGCGCCACGCTGTACCTGGCCGATGGCCAGAGCATCCTGCTCGAGTTGCCGGCCCTGCAGTGGGCACGCCGCTATCTCGACGACGATCATCGCGGCCCCGCGCCGAAGGCCGCCAGCGACGTGCTCAAGGCCGGCGACGTCGTGCGCGTCACACGCGATGACAAGGGCACCTGGACATTGTCGCAACTGCCCAACGCCGAGGCCGCGCTCGTCGCCCTGCGTCCCGATGATGGCGCCGTGGTCAGCCTGATCGGCGGCTTCAGCTTCGCCCGCAGCAAGTTCAACCGTGCCACCCAGAGCGCGCGCCAGCCCGGTTCGGGCTTCAAGCCGTTCATCTATTCGGCGGCCTTCGACCGCGGCTTCACGCCGGCCTCGGTGCTCAATGACGCCCCGGTTTCGTTTCCCGATCCGTCCCGGCCCGATGGCGTGTGGACACCCAAGAACGACGACGATACGTTCCAGGGACCGATCCGCCTGCGCGACGCGCTGGCCAAATCGGTCAACCTCATCTCGGTGCGCCTGCTCGACGCGATCAGCGTGCGCTATGCACACGAATACATGTCGCGCTTCGGCTTCAGCCCCGCGCAGATCCCGCAGAGCCTGTCGATGGCACTGGGCAGCGCCGCCGTGGCGCCGCTGGCGATGGCGCGCGGCTACGCCGTGTTCGCCAACGGCGGCTACCTCATCGATCCCTACATCGTCAGCGAAATCACCGACCGCGACGGCAAGGTGGTCTATCACGCCGATCCCGCCGTGGTCTGCCACAGCTGCACCGACCACCCGCCGCTGCCGCCCGCGTCCGCCACGCCCGGACCGCTCGGCATCGGCATCGCCAACGCCACCGATGCCGCCGACGCCACCCACAGCGCCGGCCGCACCATCGACGCACGCAACGCCTATCTCGTCAGCTCGCTGCTGCGCGATGTGATCCGGCGCGGCACGGGCGCAGCCGCGATGTCGCTCAAGCGCAACGACCTGGCCGGCAAGACCGGCACCACCAACGACCATCGCGACGCCTGGTTCACCGGCTTCAACAGCACGATCGTCGCCAGCTGCTGGGTCGGTTTCGATGACTTCAGCACGCTCGGCCGCGGCGAATTCGGCGCCAAGGCGGCCCTGCCGATCTGGATCGATTTCATGCGCACCGCACTCAAGGATGTGCCCGAGCAGCCGTTCGACATGCCGCCCGGCATCGCCCGCGTGCGCATCGATCCCGCCAACGGCCTGCTGGCCGGCGCCGACGACCCCAATGCGATCCTCGAAGTCATGAAGACCGAAGACGCCGAGCGGCTGGCCACGCAGCCGCCGCCGGGACAGGACAGCACGCGCCAGCACGAAGCCTACGACGTGTTCTGATGCGCCACGGCCGGCACCCGCCCGCATCCTCGCGCGACGCGCGCCGGCGGGTCGCCGCTGCCGCGGCGCTGCTGATCAGCGACAGCGGACTGCGCGATTATCGGCTGGCGCGCGACAAGGCCGCGGCGCGGCTGGGCATCCACGATCTGGCCAGCCTGCCCGACACGCAGGAGATCGAGGCCGCCCTGCGCGAACACCAGCGCCTGTTCGGCGGCGACCGGCATGCACGCACGCTGGCGCGCCTGCGCGCGGTCGCGCGCGAGGCATTGCGCTTCTTCGCCGAGCACGAGCCGCGCCTGGTCGGCGCGGTGCTCGACGGCACCGCCGACGAGCATTCGGCGGTGTGCCTGCACCTGTACACCGACCACCCGCTCGGCGTGATGACGCTGCTCGCCGAGCACGGCATCGCCTGCACCGAGTCGGCGCGCCGGCTGCGGCTGGATCGGGCGCACAGCCGCGAGTTCGCGCTGCTGCGCTTCGCAGTCGACGACACCACGATCGACGTGACGCTGCTGCCCTACGACCTGTTGCGGCAGGCGCCGCTCGACCGCACCAACGACCGGCCCATGCAACGCGCGACACTGGCGATGCTCGAGCGGCTGACGGCCGAGGCCGAACCCGCCGCGTCGTGATGCAGTCGACGCCGCAGGGGCCGCGCCGCGCACGGGCGCGCCGCCGGCGTGCCGGCAACCCATCGGTGTGGGGCGTGGCCGCCGGTCGCGGCTCAGCGCTTGCCGAGGGCGACGTAGTCGCGTGGCGTGGCGCCGGTGTAGATCTGGCGCGGGCGGCCGATCTTGGTCTCGGGATCGACGTGCTGCTCGAGCCAGTGCGACACCCAACCCGCCGTCCGCGCGATCGCGAACATGACCGTGAACATCTCGGTGGGGATGTTGAGCGCCTTGTAGATGATGCCCGAGTAGAAATCCACGTTCGGGTAGAGCTTGCGCTCGATGAAGTAGGAATCCTTGAGCGCGGCCTGCTCCAGCTCCATCGCCACGTCGAGCAGCGGGTCGCTCACGTGCAGGTCGTCGAGCACCTTGTGGCACATCTCGCGGATGATCGTCGCGCGCGGATCGAAGTTCTTGTACACGCGATGACCGAAGCCCATGAGGCGGAAGCCCGAATTGCGATCCTTGGCCTTGGCCACCGCGTTGCCGACGTTCTTCGCATCGCCGATCTCGGCCAGCATCTTGAGCACGGCCTCGTTGGCGCCGCCATGCGCCGGCCCCCACAGCGCGGCGATGCCGGCGGCGACGCAGGCATACGGGTTGGCGCCGGTCGAGCCAACCAGGCGCACGGTCGAGGTCGAGGCGTTCTGCTCGTGGTCGGCGTGCAGGATGAACAGCAGGTCGAGCGCCTTGGCGACCACCGGGCTGAGGTTGAGCGGCTCGCTCGGCACCTCGAACATCATGTGCAGGAAGCGCGTGACGTATTCGAGGTTGTTGCGCGGATAGCGGATCGGCCAGCCGATCGAATACCGGTAGGCGGCGGCGGCGATCGTCGGCATCTTGGCCAGCAGGCGGATCGCGGCCAGGCGGCGCTGCTCGGGATCATTGAGGTCGAGCGTGTCGTGGTAGAACGCCGACAGCGAGGCGATCGACGCGCACAGCATCGCCATCGGATGGGCGTCGTAGTGGAATCCGTGCAGGAAGTTCTTGAGCGCCTCGTGCATCATCGTGTGATGCGTGATTTCGTGCTCGAACGTGCTGAACTGGGCCTGGTCGGGCAGTTCGCCATTCATGAGCAGGTAGGCGACCTCGAGAAAGCTCGATTGCTTGGCCAGCTGCTCGATCGGGTAACCGCGGTACAGCAGCACGCCCTTGTCGCCGTCGATGTAGGTCACTGCGCTGCGCGTCGCGGCGGTGGCGACGAAGCCCGGGTCGAAGGTGAAGTAGCCGGTGTCCTTGTTGAGCTTGCCGACGTCGATGGCTGGTGCGCCCATGCTGCCGCTCACGATCGGCAGGACGGTGCTGTGGTTGCTGGCGGAATCGGTCAGGGTGACGGTTTTGTCGGACACGGCGGGATTTCCTTCGATTGACTGCAGGCAGCGCGGCCGCGCACGGCCATCGCCCCGCAACAGGTACAGGCGCGCGGTGGTTCGGACCATCGCGACAAGACCGCCATTATCGCATGCGTCGCGGCACCGCACGCATGCGCATGGTCACGCCTGCGACCAAAGTACGCCCGCGCCAACGCCTGACGCCGGCACGGGCCGGCGTCAGGTCGAGAACAACGCAGTGGATCGCGGCCCCTGCGCCGCGCATGACGCACGCGGCCCGGTTCGGCGCGCTCGCGCGGCGCGACCGGCGCTGGGCAGCGTGCTTACTTGGCGTAGCGGCGGCGGAACTTGTCGACGCGGCCGGCCGTATCGACGATCTTCTGCTTGCCGGTGAAGAACGGATGCGAGTGGCTGGAGATTTCCACCTTGATCAGCGGATACTCCGCGCCGTCCTGCCACTTGATCGTTTCCTTGCTCGTCATCGTCGAACGGGTGAGGAACGCGAAGTCGGTCGAGATGTCCTGGAACACGACGGGCTTGTAGTTGGGATGGATGTCGGCTTTCATGGGGTCAGCTCCGCGGGAACGCCCGCGACAAAAGAGCGGCATTGTAGCGGGCACGGGCTGCGCCACGCAATCGTGGCGGGATCGTGCCGGGCCCGTGGGCCGGCCCGCATCCGCGCCGCCATCCGGGCCGCTCGCCGTCCGACCGCAGTGGCGGTGCCGCTCCGCCGCTCAGGTGGCCTGTGCCAGTCCCAGTCCGCGCGCGACCAGCGCCTCGAAGCGCGCCTGGTCCACTTCCAGAACGATACTGGCGTTGGGTGCCTGCCCGTTGCGCCCCTCCCAGTCGACCACGGTCGCACCGCGCGTGAGCGTGCCGGCGAGTTCGATGCCGACATGGCGCCGTTCGACCCGGCGCACCAGCGCGGGCTCCAGCGCCACCGCCATCGCCAATGCATCGGCCACAACCATGCCGCCGCGGCCGTTGGCGGCGTTGAACGCGCGCGCCTTGGCGCTGATCGCCGCGTAGAAGCGCGCCCGCTCACCAGCACCCGCCAGCAGCGCGTCGAAGCGCGCAAACGGCAACGCATGGCGCACGCAGGCTTCCCAGTCGACCAGTTCGAACTGCGGCCAGTTGGCGAATACCACATGGGCCGCTTCCGGATCGAAGCCGATGTTGAATTCGGTCGGCACACGCTCGAAATTGCCGCGCCCGGTCACCGCGCCACCCATCACCACGAGCCGGCGAATGCGCGTCGGCAGGGCCGGATCCAGACGCAGCGCGAGAGCGAGGTTGGTCAGCGGTGCCAGCGCCACCAGTGTGAGCTCGCCGGGCCGTTCGCGCGCAAGGCGAACGATGGCATTGGCCGCATGTTCGGCGCTGGCGCGAGTCGACGCGGGCACATAGCCGACATCGCCAAAACCGTCGCTGCCGTGGACGAAGGCGGCATCGGCCGCCGGCAGCACCAGCGGTGTGGCGCAGCCGGCATGCACGGGCGTCGCCGCGCCGGCGTGTTCGACCAGCTTGAGGGCGTTGGCGACCGTATGCGCAAGCCCGACGTTGCCCGCAGCGACGGTCAGCGCGGCCACCTCGGCCTGCGCATGCGCCATCAGGATCGCGAGGGCATCGTCCACCCCGGGGTCGGTGTCGATGAGCAGGTGCAGGCGGGATGGAGTCATGGGCCCTCCTTGCGGGCAATGATGACGGCACGCGGCACGAACCAGGCCACGCTGGCGGCAGGCCGGTGCACGGCCACATGGCCGAAACCGGCCGCGCGCACGCGCGCGGGCAGGTCGCGCCCGTAGTCGCGCCAAACCAGGATACCGGCGCCGCCACGCAGCGGGTCGGTGTGCCAGGCAGCCGGCAACAGGTGTTCGATGCGGCCATCGCGCAGCCGTGCGCGCTCGATCGTGTGCGCGCCATCGTGCAGCGGCACGGTGAACGCCATCCAGCCGCGTGGCCGCAGCACGCGGTGCAGTTCGGCCAGCGCGCGCGCATCGTCAGGCACGTGTTCGAGCACCTCGGTGTGGGTGACGAGGTCGAACGAAGCGGTGGCAAGACTCAGCCGCTGCACGTCCTCGTTGCGCACGCCGTCGCGCACTGCGCCGGCAGCGAGTTCGGGCAGGTATTCCGACACCGTGAGGCTGCGCGCGTGGCGCCGCAGCCAGGCTACCAGCGGGCCGCGGGCCGACAGCTCGTAGGCATCGCACGCGGCCAGGTCGATGCCGCTCGCGTGCAGCGCCGCGGCCAGCGCCAGATGCACCGGGCTGGCCCCGCAGCGGACGCAGCGCACCCCCTGCTCGGAACGATTCAGCCGCACGAGCAGCGTCGGCCCGCACAGCGGGCAGCGGGCGCCACTGCAAGCGAGCGCCCCCGGCTCGAGCACCGCCAACGCCTGGCGCAACTGCCGCAATCCGGCCATTCAGGCCCCCGCGTAGTGGATCGTGCTGCCGACCCAGCGCGCCACGATGCGCTGCGCGGCGGCCGGGTCGCGCTCGCGCAGGCGGGTGGCGATCCGCTGCACGAGCGGCAGCAACTCGCCATCGCGGGCAAGGTCGGCAATGCGGAATTCCACTGCGCCGGTCTGGCGCGTGCCGAGCACTTCGCCCGGCCCGCGCAACTCGAGGTCGCGTTCGGCAATGCGGAAGCCGTCGTTGGTTTCGCGCAGCACCTGCAGCCGCGCCCGCGCGAGGGCCGACAGTGGCGGCTGGTACAGCAACACGCAGCTCGAAGCCTGCGCGCCGCGACCGACGCGACCGCGCAACTGGTGCAACTGCGCCAGACCCAACCGTTCGGCGTTCTCGATGATCATGAGGCTCGCGTTGGGCACGTCCACGCCGACCTCGATCACGGTCGTCGCCACCAGCACGTCGAGTTCGCCCGCTTTGAACGCCTGCATCGTCGCCTGCTTCTCGCGCGGCTTGAGGCGGCCATGGACGAGACCGACGCGCAGCCCCGGCAACGCCAGCGCCAGCTCCTGCCAGGCGACCTGCGCCGCCTGCGCGTCGCGACTGCGACCGCGCGCAGCGTCTGCCTCGTCGGCCTCCTCGATCAACGTGCACACCCAGTAGGCCTGGCGACCCTGTCCACAGGCCTCGCGAATGCGCTCGACCACCTCGCCGCGGCGCGACGCCGCCACCAGCACGGTGCGGACCGGCGTGCGCCCGGGCGGCAGCTCGTCGACCACCGACACGTCAAGGTCGGCATAGGCGGCCATCGCCAGCGTGCGCGGGATCGGCGTCGCGGTGAGCACGAGCTGGTGCGGCACGCGATCGCCGTGGCGTCCCTTCTCGCTCAAGCTCAGGCGCTGGTGCACGCCGAATCGGTGCTGTTCATCGACGATGACGAGGCCGAGCCGGCTGAACACCACCGCCTCCTGCATGAGGGCATGGGTGCCGATCACCAGCGGCGCGCCGGCTGCCACCGCGGCGAGCGCGCTGCTGCGCGCGCGCCCGCTGACCTTGCCGGCCAGCCATACCGGCTCGACGCCGAACGGCTCGAACCAGGCGCGCAGCGTCTGCCGATGCTGCTCGGCCAGCAGCTCGGTCGGCGCCACCAGCGCCACCTGCACGCCGGCGTCGATCGCGCGCGCCGCCGCCAGCGCCGCAAGCACGGTCTTGCCCGAACCGACATCGCCCTGCACGAGGCGCAGCATCGGCGTCGCCTCCGCCAGATCGGCATCGATCTGCGCGACCACCCGCTGCTGGGCGGCCGTCAGGGCGAACGGCAGCGCGGCCAGCAGGCGCTGCGGCAGACCCTGGTTGCCACACAGGGCCGGTGCCCGTCGCCTGCGTACGCGGTCGCGCAGCTCGCGCAGACCCAGGTGATGGGCCAGCAATTCCTCGAAGGCGAGGCGACCCTGCGCCGGGTGGGTACCGGCCAGCAGCGCGGCCACGTCGGCGTCGCGTGGCGGCCGGTGCAGGACCAGCAGGCAGGCGCGCAGCGAGGCGAGTCCGGCCTCGTGGCACAGCGCAGCCGGGATGAGCTCGAGCGCCGCCGCCTCCGGCAGCCGCTCGAGCGCACGCGCGACGAGTTCGCCGATGCGCCGCTGGCCAATGCCCTCGGTGGTCGGATACACCGGCGTGAGTCGGTCCTCGAGCTGCAGCGGCGCCGCCTCGGCCAGGAGGCGATATTCGGGGTGGATGATCTCGGGCCCGTATTGGCCTTGGCGTACCTCGCCAAAGCACAGCACGCGCGCGCCGGGGGTGAAACGCTCGACCTGCGCGCGCTGGAAATGGAAGAAGCGCAGCGTCAGCGTCTGCTGCGATGCATCGACCAGCGCGACGCGCAACTGCGGCCGATAGCGGAAACCGCGTTCGACCGCGTCGACCGTAGCGAGCACCTGCGCGCTCGCACCGACGCGCAAGTCGGCGATTGCCGTCAGCCGCGTGCGATCCTCGTAGCGCAGCGGCAGGTGGAACCACAGGTCCTGCAGATGCCGGATCCCGATTCGGTCGAGCCTGGCCGCCAGCGACGGGCCGACGCCGGCCAAGGTGCCGACCGGGGCGAGGCCGGCGTCGGCGAAAGCGGCCGGCGATGGTGCGGGCGAAGTACGCGGCATGCCGCTAGCGTAACAAGCCACGCCGCGGCTGCGCGCAGTGCGCGCGTGTAGCATTCGCAGCACGCCACGGGGACCGCGCGCAATGACCGAGTTCGAATACATATCCGTGCTGCTGTCGATCATCATCGGCCTGGCCGTGACACAGCTGCTGTCGGGCATCGCGCGCCTCGTGCGCGACGGGCGTTCGCTCGCGCCGGCGTGGTGGATCATGGCGCTCGTCGCCACGCTCCTGCTCGGCAGCCTGCAGATCTGGTGGATTTCCTTCCAATGGCGGCGCATCGAGGATTGGACGTATTTCTCGTACGTCACCTTCATGGTGCTGCCGTCGATGATCTACGTGCTGTCGTATCTGGTGCTGCCGGCGGACCTGCACCTCGACGGCGCCACACTGGTGCGCGAGTTCATCGCGCGGCGGCGGCCGTTCTACGCGCTGCTGGGCCTGGTCCCGCTCGCCTCGTACTTGCAGCAGTGGATGCTGGTCGGCGACGTGCCGCTGCACGACGTCGACACGTTGCTGCGTCTGTTCTGGCTCGTCGCCGCCGTGCCGGGGTTCGTGTCGCCGCGCGTGGCCGTGCAGGCAACCGTCGCGGTCGCCTCGCTCGCGCACATGCTGCTCTACATCAGCCTGTTGTTCGTGCAGCTGCATTGAGTCGCCACGGCGCGCCCGCGCGTCACTCGAATACGGCGACCATGTCGATCTCGACTTGCGCACCGAGCGGCAGCGCGGCGACGCCGATGGTCGAGCGTGCCGGGTACGGCTCGCGGAAATACTGCTTCATCGTCTCGTTGACAATGGCAAAGTTGCCAAGATCGGTGAGGTAGATGCCCACCCGCACCACGTTGCCGAAACCGGCGTCCGCGGCGGCGAGCACCGCCTTGAGGTTTTCGAACACCTGCCGCGCCTGGGCGGCAATGTCGCCATCGACGAGCTTGCCGGTCGCCGGATCCAAGGGCGTCTGCCCGGACATGTAGAGCGTGTTGCCGACACGGACCGCCTGCGAGTACGGGCCGATCGCCTTGGGGGCCTGGTCGCTGTGCACGATGCTGCGCGTCATGTCGTGGTCCTGTGCGGGCAAGAAAGGGCGCACAGCATAGCAAGCACGGCTGCCTACAGTGGATAGCGACGCACCGTGTTGACCACATGCAGGCGCCGCACGTGGCGGATCACGTCGGCAAGGTGCTTGCGGTTGGCGATCTCGATCGTGAACAGCAGCGTGGCGGTTTCGGTGTCGCGTTCCTTGTACTCGACATTCTCGATGTTCGAACTCGCCTCGGCGATGGCGGCGGCGACCTGGGCCAGCACGCCGGGCTTGTTGGCGACATCGATGCGCAGCTCGACGCGGTAGTCGCCCTGCACGTCGGCGGCCCATCCCATCTCGATGCAGCGCTCGGGTGCCTTGCGCAGCTCGGGCACGTTGGGACACTCCAGGCGATGCACCACGATGCCCTTGCCGGCCGACAGATAGCCCATGATGTCGTCGCCGGGCGCCGGGTGGCAGCAATTGGCGAAGGTCAGCACGCCGCGTTCGCTGCCGTTGATGAGGATCTTCTCGCCACTGGCCACGCGGGCCGCGTGCGGGTGGTCGCCATGCGCCAGCAGCAGCGCCTGCGCCTCGGTGTCGGCCACCCGGTTGCCGAGCGCGATGTCGGCCAGCAGTTCCTCGAAGCGCTTGTACTTCTGCTCGGCGAGGTAGTGCTCCAGGACCGCCGTGGGAACCGCCTCGAGCGAGGTGCCCAGCGCGGTGAACGCGCGATCGAGCATGCGATGGCCGAACTCGACCGCGTCCTCGTGCTGCAGGCGCTTGAGATGGTGGCGGATCGCGGTGCGCGCGCGGCCCGACACCACCCAGTCGAGCCATTGCGGGCTCGGCGCCGCCGACGCCGCGGTGACGATTTCCACGGTCTGGCCACTGCTGAGCGGCGCGCGCAGCGGAATGAGCTTCTTGTCGGCACGGGCGGCGACCGCATGGTTGCCGACGTCGGTGTGCACGAAGTAGGCGAAATCCAGCGCGGTCGCGTTGCGCGGCAGCGACAGGATCTTGCCCTTGGGCGTGAACAGGTAGACCTCGTCCGGGAACAGGTCGACCTTGACGTTTTCGATGAATTCGATCGAGGAGTGGGTGTCGCTCTCCTGATCGACCAGACCCGACAGCCATTCGCGTGCGCGCGACTGCGCGCTGTTGGCTGGCGCTGCGGCGGTCTTGTAGGCCCAATGTGCCGCCACGCCGCGATCGGCGATCGCATCCATGTCCTCGGTGCGGATCTGGATCTCGATCGGCGCACCGAACGGCCCGAACAGCACCGTGTGCAGAGACTGGTAGCCGTTGGCCTTGGGAATCGCGATGAAGTCCTTGAAGCGGCCGTCGAGCGGCTTGTACAGGCCATGCACCGAACCCAGCGCCTGATAGCAGTGCGGCACGCTGTCGAGCACGATGCGGAAGCCGTACACATCCATCACCTGCGCCAGCGATTTCTGCTCGGCGCGCATCTTGTCGTAGATGCTCCACGGTGACTTGATGCGACTGACGATGCGATGGCGCAGCTTGTCGGCGGTCAGCCGCACATGCAGCGCCTCCTCGATGCGCGTCATCGCCTCGCGGCGATTGCCGAGCATGGCCTTGATGCGCGCCGAAATGACGCGATGGCGGTCCGGGTAGAGCGCACGGAAGCCCAGGTCCTGCAACTCGGCCTTGAAGCGGTTCATGCCCAGCCGCTGCGCGATCGGCGCGTAGATCTCCAGCGTCTCGCGCGCGATGCGCCGCCGTGACTGGGTTTCCTTCGCACCGAGCGTGCGCATGTTGTGCAAGCGGTCGGCCAGCTTGATGAGGATGACGCGCAGGTCGCGCGCCATCGCCAGCAGCATCTTGCGGAAGCTCTCGGCGTCGGCTTCCTGGCGACTGCGGAAACGCACCTTGTCGAGCTTGGTGACGCCCTCGACGAGTTCCACCACCGGCATGCCGAATTCGGCCCCCATCGCCTCGCGCGTCAGCTCGGTGTCCTCGAGCGTGTCGTGCAGGATCGCGGCAATGATGGTCTCGGCGTCGAGCCGCAGCTCGGCAAGGATGCCGGCCACCGCCACCGGATGGGTGATGTAGGGCTCGCCGGTCTGGCGAGTCTGTCCCGCGTGCGCGGCGGCGCCCACTTCGTAGGCGCGGCGCACGCGCGCGATCTGCTGGCGCGGCAGATAGCGGGACAGTTGCTGTTCGAGCGCCCGAACGTAATCAGGCGTTGCACCGGGCTTGCTGCGCGCTGCTGCGCGCCGGGGCATGAAAAGGGCCATGCCGCGAGCCGCCGCGTCACGCTGCGTGCGTGGCTGGGCCGTACGCGTGTCGCTCGCGCATCACAGGTCGTCGCCGCCCTTGCCCAGATCGTCGTCGACCTCGGCCACCGCCCACTCCAGCGCCTCGCGCTCCTTGCGCTCGCGCTCCTGGCGGTCGATCTCGTCGATCATCGCCTGGTCGACCTTGCGCTCGGCGATCTCGCGCAGCGCGAGTACGGTCGGCTTGTCGTTCTCGGCATCGATCGATGCCTCGACGCCCTTGGACAACTGGCGCGCACGCTTGGTCGCCATCAACACGAGCTCGAAGCGGTTGTCGACCACTTCGAGGCAATCTTCCACGGTAATCCGCGCCATCGGGGAAATCTCCGGTAAAATCAAAGCCAATTCATGGCTTTACGGACGCGCATTGTAGCCCCGCGCCGTTGTGCAGTGCAATCAGGATGGCGCCGAGGCTGCACTGCAGCAACGTTTTCGCGTAGCCTTGCGCCGCGGAAGGGACAACCCGGCAGGTGCCGGCAACGGCGCGGCGCAAAGACATCCAATGGCTTACAACCCAACCCATATCCTGCCCCGCTGCGCGGGCATCGCGGTGCTGTTGGCGCTGCTCGCCACCGGCTGCACGATCGCCAAGCCGCGCACGGACGATCCGCTGGAGAAGTTCAATCGCAAGATGTACGTGTTCAACGACGCCGCCGACAAGGCGGTGATCCGGCCCGTGGCGGTGACCTATCGAAAGCTCACCAACGACACCACCCGGCGCCTCATCGCGAACTTCTTCGCCAACGTCAAGATGCCGATCACGATCGTCAACGACGTGCTGCAGGTCGAGCCCAAGGCGGCGCTGCGCAACAGCGGACGCTTCGTGGTCAACACCACGGTCGGCATACTCGGCCTGTTCGATCCGGCCAGCGAGCTCAAGCTCACGCCGGATGAAACCGATTTCGGGGTGACGCTGGCGCGCTGGGGCGTGCCCGAGGGGCCCTACCTCGTGATCCCGCTGGTGGGACCGACCACGGCGCGCGACATCTGGCGCATGCCGGTCGACCAGTTCTTCGACCCGCTGTACTGGTACGGCCGGCGCAACGACAGCTGGTTCCTGAGCCAGTACTCGCCGCAACTGGCCTATCTGGTCACGCTGCGCTCGCGCGGTATCGACGCCGAGGGTCTGCTGGAAGGCATCTACGACCCCTACGTGTTCTATCGCGATGCGTATCGCCAGCGGCGCCTGTACGAGATCTACCACGGCGAACCGCCCGATGACGTGATCGAGCACATGCAGGGCGTCGACGACGTCGATATCGACGAGCTGCTCCAGCAGCAGCACGAATACGAGCAGCGCCAGCAGCAGCCGCAGCGGCACTGACGGCTGCGGGTCGCGGGTCGCGGGTCGCGGGTCGCGCCCGCACCGGCGCCGCGCGGCGCAGACGCCGGCCTTCGCTCAAGCCTGCAGCAAGTCCTCGGTGCCGCACAGCCGCGCCAGCGCCAGCAGCTCAGGCGGCAGGTTGCGGAAACGCAGGCGCGTGCCGGCGGCGCTGGCATGCGCGGCCCACGCCAGCAGCACGGCGAGCGTGGCGCTGTCGCAGCGCTGCAGTCCTGCCGCATCGACGTCGGCGGTCGCCACGGCGCCGGCAACCAGCTCGCGCCAGCGCGGTGTCGCCGCCGCGGCGTTGTCAAAGCCCAACCGGCCACGCAGGCGCAGGCCATCGCTGCCGCGCTCGATCGCGAACGCGGCGTCCATCAACCGCCCCGCTGCGCGCTGTCCATCGCTTCGAGCACCTTGTCGCCCTGCGTCTCCAGCCGCGTGGTCAGCGCGTCGAGACTCGACTTGGCGATCTCGGCACTGACCTGATTGCGGTAGTTGGTGACGTAGGAGATGCCCTCGATGATGACGTCGTAGGCCTTCCATTCGCCGTCGCGCGTCTTGCGGAAGGCATAGTCGACGGCGACGGTCTTGCCGTCGTCGAGCACGACCTGGGTGCGCGCGATGGTGCGCTTGTCGCTGAGGTCACCCTTGCTCGGCAGCACGCGCACGCGACCGCGCGTGTAGTTGAGCAGGCCCTCGGCATAGCGGTGCGCGATCGAGTTGTAGAAGGCCTTGGCGAAGCGCGCGCGCTGCGCGGGGGTCGCCGTGCGCGCGTAGGGCCCCAGCACGAGGATCGAAGCGTAGTCGATGTCGAAGTGCGGCAGGAACAGCCCGTCGATCAGCTTGATGAGCTTTTCCGGATCGTGCCGCAGCTCTTCCTTGCGACCGTCGACGGCCTTGCCCAGATCATCGGCAATGCCCTGCACGACCTGGTCGGGCGTGGGCTGGGCAGTGTCGGCCAGCAGCCGCGGCGCCGCCATCGCCAGCACCAGGACCGTGAATACGAAACCGAGCTTGCGCAACAACATGGAGCCTCCGTGTTCGATCAGGACTTCTTGGGGGTCGCGGCCGGATGCTCGCTGCCGGTGTCCCCACCATCGGTCTTGGCCGCATCGGCCGGCTTGGCCGGTGGTGCGCCATTGACGAGGAACTTGCCGATCAGGTCTTCCAGCTGCATCGACGACTGCGTCAGCACGAACTCATCGCCATCCTTGAACATGTCGGGCGAGCCGCCGGCCTGAATTCCAATGTACTGGTCGCCCAGCAAACCGCTGGTGAATATCGCCGCCGAGGAGTCATCGGGGATCTCGTGGTAGCGCTTGTCGACCGACAGCCGCACCTTCGCATCGAGCCGCTCGGGATCGACCTCGATCGACTCCACCGAGCCGATGCGCACGCCGGCGATCTTGACCGGCGCGCGCAGCTTGAGCTGACCGACGTTGGTGAAGCGCGCGTTGAGCGTGTAGCTGGGGCCTTGGCTGAAATTGGCGATCGAGGTCGTCTGCGTCGCGAGATACGCCAACGCGGCGAAGCCGAGCAGGATGAACAGGCCGGAGCCGATCTGGTAGGAACGTCGCTGCGCCATGGGCACGGTCTCACATCAGGAAAGCGGTCATCACGAAATCGATCGCCAGCACGACGATCGAGGAAAACACCACCGTGCGCGTGGTGGCGTAGGCCACGCCCTCGCTGGTCGGCGCCGTGGTGTAGCCCTGGAACACCGCGATCAGCGCCACCACCGCGCCGAACGCCACGCTCTTCCATACGCCGTTGATCACGTCGGTCCACACGTCCACGCTCGAGGTCATGTTCGACCAGAACGTGCCGTTGTCGAGACCCAGCCACGATACGCCGACCAAGTGGGCGCCGAAGATGCCGAGCGCATTGAACACACAGGCCAGCAGCGGCATCGCCACGATGCCGGCGAGGAAACGCGGTGCGGCGACGTAGGCGATCGGGTCGACCGCCATCATCTCCATTGCGGCGAGCTGGTCGGTGGCGCGCATGAGCCCGATCTCGGCCGTGATCGAGGTGCCGGCACGACCGGCGAACAGCAGCGCCGTCACCACCGGTCCGAGCTCGCGGTACAGCGACAGCGACACCACGGTGCCGAGCGCCGCGGTACCGCCGAAGATCGACAGCACGTAATAGAGCTGCAGGCCGAGCACCATGCCGACGAACAGGCCGCAGGTCATGATGATGACGAGGCTCATCGCGCCGGTGAACCAGATCTGGCGCACGGTCTCGCGGTAGTGGCGCAGGCTCGCCGGCAATGCCGCGAGGATCTGCAACAGAAACAGGCCATGCGCACCGATACGCGCCAAGCCGTCGGCGATGCCGGCGACGATGCCGCGGCGCAGCTGCGCGCTCATGCCCGGGGCTCCGCCGCGCGCGTCGTGGCGGCCGCCTGCCGCGCCGCGGCCGACGGCGCCGACGGGTGGTCCGCCGCGAAACCGAGGTCGGCAGCGTAGTCACGCGCCGGGTACTGGAACGGCACCGGACCATCGGCCTCGCCACCGAAGAACTGGCGCGTCCACGGCGAGGGATCGTCGCGCAGGGCCTGCGGCGGCCCATGCGCAACGATCTTGCCACCGGCCAACAGGTAGACGAGGTCGGCCACGCGCGCCACCGCCGAGAACTCGTGCGCGACGAGGATGCTGGTGACACCGAGCGTGTCGTTGAGGGTGCGAATCAGGCGCAGCACCTGATTGAGCGCAATCGGGTCGAGGCCGACGAACGGTTCGTCGTAGAGGATCAGCATCGGATCGCGGATGATCGCGCGCGCCAACGCCACGCGCCGCATCATGCCGCCCGACAGTTCGCTCGCCATGAGGCCGGCGGCACCGCGCAGGCCAACCGCCTCGAGCTTGGTCAGCACGATGTTGCGGATGATTTCCTCGGGCAGCCGCAGGTGCTGGCGCAGCGGAAAGGCCACGTTCTCGAACACGTCGTAGTCGGTCAGCAGCGCCGAGTTCTGGAACAGGTAGCCGATGCGTTCGCGCAGCTCGAACAGCGCCTGCCGCGACAGCCCGGTCACATCCATCCCGTCGATGCGAATCGAACCCGCGTCGGGACGCCGCTGTCCGGTGAGATGGCGCAGCAGCGTGGTCTTGCCGCAGCCGCTGGGCCCCATCACTGCGGTGACCTTGCCGCGCGGAATGTCGAGATCGACGCCATCGAAAATGGTCTTGCGCCCAAGCACGGTACGCAGTCCGCGCACCTGCACGAAGGCCTCATCGACGGGGCTGGCTGGCTGTGGACTCAAACGGGACTCCCCTTGCCGCGGCCGTCCGCACGACGGCACCAACGATCTACCTTAGCCGATCCGACGCCGCGCTGGCGATCGCCCATGGCAGCGCTTCAGTCGGCCTTCAACAGGTCGTCGAGCAGCGCGGCATGGCGGCGCAGCTGCAACACCGCGCGCAGCCGCTGGCAGCACACGATCGCATGCAGCTCGGCCAATGCGGCGGCGAAGTCATCGTTGACGACGATGTAGTCGAAGTCCGCCGCATGGGCGACTTCCTCGCGCGAGTTGGCCAGCCGCCGCGCGATCGTCGCCGCGCTGTCGGAGGCGCGCGCGCGCAGGCGCCGCTCCAGTTCGGCGCGCGACGGCGGCAGGATGAACACGCTCACGCTGCCCGGATGCGCCGCGCGCACCTGCGCCGCGCCCTGCCAGTCGATCTCGAGCAGTACGTCGCGCCCCTGCGCCAGCAGCGGTTCGACCGCCTCGCGCGAAGTGCCCTTGAGATCGCCGTGCACGTCGGCGTACTCGTAGAACGCACCACGCGCCGCCATCTGCTCGAACATCTGGCGCGACACGAAGTGGTAGTGCTGGCCATCGACCTCGTTCGGACGCGGCAGGCGCGAGGTGTAGGACACCGACAAGGCGATGTCCGGTGCGCGCTCGAGCAGCGCGTTGACGAGGCTGGTCTTGCCCGCGCCCGAGGGCGCCGCGACGATGTAGAGGGTTCCGCTCACGCCGCACCGGCCTGTGCAAGGGGGCGAGGATGAAAGCAGCCGACCGGCGCCGCGTCAACCGGCAGCGCGGGTCGGGCCGCTCATTGCGCCACGAACACGTATTCGTGCTGGGCATCGCGCAGCACGAGGCCGCGCCGGCCGCCCTCGGTCGTCACGATGAACTCGAAATCGTGGTTGCCTGGTGAGATCGTGCTGAACGACACGCTGCCGTCATCGTTGCGCCGCGAAGCGACTTCGCTACGCCAGGCGCCGAAATCGAACCACGTCGCCGCGTCGACCTGCCGCACCACGAGGTCGCCGAGGGCCGCGCTGTGGTAGCGCCCCGCGAGCGCGGCCACGGCAGTCGGATCGGCCGGCACCTGCAGGCGCTTGCGTTCGGCCTGCAGCTCGCTGCGCTGGCGCGCTGCCGCCGCCGCAACGTTGGCCGCCGCCTGCGGCTCGCCGTCGAACAGCACCTCGAGCAGGCGGCGCTGGAACGGCCCGCGCAGGTACACCCCCGGATCGGAGTTGGTCAGGATGACGGCGCCGACGTTGGCATCGGGCAACCACAGCATGTCGGAGTGGAAGCCAAGCAGGTCGCCACCGTGGTGCACGACCGGCACGCCCCAGGTGTGGTCGACCATCAGGCCCATGCCATACACCGCGTCCTTGCCCAGAGCGACCTGCGCCTTGCGCCGCTCGAGCAGCGGCGCGGCATCGATGTAGCGCGTGCCATCCGGCAACCGGCCCTGGGCCAGTTCCATCTGCACGTAGCGCAGCATGTCGTTGACGCTGCTCCAGGCCGCGCCGGCCGGTCGCGCCGGGATCACCGTGTAGTTGAGGTCCATGCTGGCCGCGACGGTATGGCCATCGACATCGAGTCCGTGTGGCAGCGCGTGGTTGCCGCGCAGCGCGCGTGCATAGTCGAACGTGGTCGAATGCATCGACAACGGATCGAACACCAGCGACTGCATCGCCGCATCGTAGGCGGCGCCCAGCTCAAGCCCCGGAAACTCCACATGGCCACCGGCGTAGCCGGCCGCGGCCGCCATCGGATTGGAGTACTGGAACAGCGCGCCGAACGCGCTGGTCGGCTGCATCGTGGCGAGCGTGCGCAGCACGCTGTCGGGGCTGGCGCCGTCGCTGTCGAACAGCCACTCCAGATCCTGGCGCGGCAGCCCCGTGCAGGCGCAGATCAGGTGCCGCACGAGCACCCGGCGCGTGGTGTCGGCATCGCCGAGGCGGAACTGCGGCAGGATCCGCGTGACCGGCGTATCCCAATCCAGCCGTCCCTGCGCCACCAGCTTGGCCAGCATCAGCGTGGTCAGCGCCTTGGTGTTGGACGCGATCATGAACAGCGTGTCGGCATCGACCGGCGCCGCCTGGCCCAGTGCGCGCACGCCAAAGCCACCGGCGAACACGACCTTGCCGTCCTGCACGATGCCGATCGCGACACCCGGCACCTCGAGTTCGCGCCGCGCGTCTTCGACGAAGCGCTTGAGTTCGTCCACGCGCGCGGCGTCGAGCGCATGGGGCGTCCTGCCGGCGAACGACTCGCGACTGTGGCCCTTGGGCAGCAGCCGGTCGAGCACGAGCTTGACCTGCGCGCTGCGCTTCTCGCCGGTGGCCGCGCTCATGTCATAGATCACCACGGTCCAGGCGGCGTCGGCGCGCAGCGCCATGGCGAGCACCACGCGCTGCTCGTTGGCCGATGTTTCGTAGCTGTACAGGCGCATTTGCCGCCAGCCATCGCGTGCCGGCACGTCGCTGGCCGACTTGAGCGGCCAGCGCGCACCGCCCGGATACGCCGCCCACGCCGCGGCCACCGCCGCGTCGGCGTCGGCGCCCGCGACATCCACCAGGGCCAGGCGCGAATCGCCTTCGGGCGCGGTCAGCATCACGACCGGCGCCGCGCGGTGGACGCGCCAGTCCTGCGGGGCGATGAACGCATTGCCGCCGATCGTGAGCTGCTCCGTATCGGCCGCAAGGGACTCGCCGCTGTCGCTCGCTGGCGCGCGCGCCGCCTCGGCTGCGTGACCCGGCTTGCGCACGGCGCTGCCATGACAGGCCGCCAGTGCCAGCGCGAGAGCTGCCAGCAAACCCATTCCCAGCTTGTTCATGCCGCTCTCCCCGTCTGCCCCGGCAACGCCGTGTCGTGTCATTCCAGGTTCTGCACCTGTTCGCGCATCTGTTCGATCAGTACCTTGAGCTCGACTGCGGCCTTGGTCGTGCGCGGATCGGCCGCCTTGGAGCCAAGCGTGTTGGCCTCGCGATTGAACTCCTGCATGAGGAAATCGAGCCGCCGGCCAACCGCCTCGCGCAGCAGCAGCACGCGGCGCGCCTCGGCGATGTGCGCCGCCAGCCGGTCGAGCTCCTCGTCGACATCGATGCGCTGCAGTTGCATGACCACTTCCTGCTCGAGCCGACCGGGATCGAGCGGTTGCTTGAGTTCGGCCAGTCGCGCCTCGAACCTGGCGCGCAGCGCGGCGCGCACCTCGGGCAGGTGGCCGCGCACTTCGGCAACGAGGCCTTCGATCGTGTCGAGCCGCTCGCGCAGGAAGCCGCCCAGGCGCGCACCTTCGCGTTCGCGCGTGGCGACCATGTCCTCGAGGGCGCGATCGAGCAGCTTGAGCGCGGCCGCGCCGAGCGCATCCTGATCGAGCTCGTGGTCGCGCAACACGCCAGGCCAGTTCAGCAGCGACACGAAGTCGACGTTGAGCTGCGGGAACTTCGCCGCCAGCGCCTGCGCGGTGTCGGCCAACCGTGCCACGTAGCCCTCATCGACCGCGATCGCCTCGGCATTGGCATGGGTGGGCCTGTAGCGCAGCCCAAGGTCGACCTTGCCGCGCGCCAGCCGGGCGGCGACGCGCTCACGCACCTGCGACTCGAGCGCGCGCAGCTCGTCGGGCAGACGCAGGCCCAGTTCGAGGTAGCGATGGTTGACCGAGCGCATCTCGATCGACAAGGTGCCGTGCGCGGCGTCACTCTCGGCGCTGGCAAAGGCAGTCATGCTGCGCAACATGGCGATTCCGTGGCAAGGAGCGGACTGCAGTATGCCATCGCGGCGTGGCGAAGCGCCCGGCTGATCCTGCGCCGCGCGCCGGCGGTGTCGCCGGCACGATGCGCTAGACTCGCCGTCCTTTCGTTGGATCGGCTTGCCATGTCCACCTTCTCCCGACCCAGCGGTCGCGCCGCTGATGCGCTGCGCACCGTCACCCTCCAGCGTCACTACACACGCCATGCCGAAGGCGCGGTGCTGGTCAGCTTCGGCGACACCCGGGTGCTGTGCACGGCCAGTGTCGAGGACAAGGTGCCGCCGTTCCTGCGCGGCAAGGGCGAGGGCTGGGTCACGGCCGAGTACGGCATGCTGCCGCGCGCCACCGGCCAGCGCACGCAACGCGAGGCGGCGCGCGGCGGCCAGGGCGGCCGCACGATGGAGATCCAGCGCCTCATCGGCCGCGCCCTGCGTGCCTGCATCGATCGCCAGGCATTGGGCGAGCGCACGATCACGCTCGACTGCGACGTGCTGCAGGCCGATGGCGGCACGCGCACAGCCGCGATCACGGGCGCCTATGTGGCGCTCGTCGATGCCGTCAACTGGCTCAAGGCGCGCGGCTCGCTCAAACGCGAACCGATCTTCGGCGCCGTCGCCGCCGTTTCGGTTGGCATCTACCGCGGTGTACCGGTACTCGACCTCGACTATGCCGAGGATTCGGCCTGCGACACCGACATGAACATCGTCATGAACGATGGCGGTGGCTTCATCGAACTGCAGGGTACGGCCGAGGGCCATGCCTTCCGCCGCGACGAACTCGACGCGCTGCTGGCACTGGCCGGCAACGGCATCAGCGAACTGTGCGCGTTGCAGCGCGCCGCGCTGGGGCAATGAACGCGCGCCACATCGCGCACATCGCGCTGCTGGTGCGCGACTACGACGAGGCAATCGCCTGGTATGCGCGTGCGCTCGGCTTCGTCGTGCTCGAGGACAGCGCGCTCGACCACGGCAAGCGCTGGGTGCGCATGGCGCCAACGCGCGACGCCAGCTTCAGCCTGCTGCTGGCACGCGCCACCACGTCCGAGGCGCTGGCCTGTGTCGGTCACCAGCACGGCGGCCGCGTCGGCCTGTTCCTCCACACCGATGATTTCGCCGGCGACCACGCCCGGCTCGTCGCCGCCGGCGTCGCCTGCGAGACGCCGCCGCGCGAGGAGGCGCATGGCACCGTGGTCGTGTTCCGCGACCTGTACGGCAACCGGTGGGACCTGATCCAGCCCCGCGCGCGCGTGACCGCGCCATGAGGCTCGTGCTCGCCAGCGGCAATCGCGGCAAGCTGGCCGAAATGCGCGCGATCCTCGCCGACACCGGCATCGAACTCGTGCCGCAGGCTGAACTGGGCATCGCCGATGCGCCTGAAACCGCGTCGACCTTCATCGAGAACGCGTTGGCCAAGGCCCGCCATGCCGCGCGGGCGAGCGGCCTGCCCGCGCTGGCCGACGACTCGGGCCTGTGCGTGGCCGCGCTCGCTGGCGCACCGGGCCTGCACTCGGCGCGCTATGCCGGCGGTCACGGCGATGCGCAAGCCAACATCGCCAAATTGCTCGACGCACTGCGCGAAGTGCCGGCGGACCGGCGGCAGGCGCATTTCCACTGCTCGATCGTGCTGCTGCGCGCGGCCGACGACCCGGCGCCGCTGCTCGCCGAGGGCCGCTGGCCAGGCACGATCCTGCATGCGCCGCGCGGTGCACAGGGCTTTGGCTACGATCCGGTGTTCCTGCCCGACGACGGCGGCGGGCGCAGCGCCGCCGAACTCGATGCCGCCACCAAGAACCGCAGCAGCCACCGCGGCCAGGCGCTGGCGCGGTTGCATGCACTGCTCGTGCGCCACGCCTGAAGCACGCCACGATGTCGCCGTCCGCCGTGCCGCTGTCGCTCTACATCCACATTCCGTGGTGCGTGAAGAAGTGCCCGTATTGCGACTTCAACTCGTACACGCAGCACGGTGCGCTGCCGGTCGACGACTACGTCGCCGCGCTGCTGACCGACCTCGACCGCGACCTGCGCGAGCACGCGGCGGCGGTCGCCGGGCGATCGCTGCACAGCGTGTTCTTCGGTGGCGGCACGCCGAGCCTGTTCGCGCCGACGGCGATCGCGCGCATCCTCGATGGCGTCGCCGCGCGCATCGGTTTGCCGGCAAGCGCCGAGATCACGCTGGAGACCAATCCCGGCACGATCGAACATGGCCGCTTCGAGGGTTATCTGGCCGCCGGCGTGAACCGCATCAGCTTCGGCGTGCAGAGCTTCGACGACGACAAGCTGCGCCGGCTCGGTCGCATCCATTCGGCGGCCGAGGCCGAAGCCGCGGTCCGTGCCGCGCACGATGCCGGCGTCGCCAACATCAACCTCGACCTCATGTACGCGCTGCCCGAGCAGTCGCTCGCCGGCGCACTGGCCGACGTCGGGCGCGCGATCGCGCTGGCACCACGGCACATCTCGCACTACCAGCTCACGCTGGAGCCGGGCACCTTGTTCGCGGTGCGCCCGCCCAAGGTTCCCGATGAAGACGCCGCCTGGGACATGCAGGAGGCCTGCCAGCAGGCGCTCGCAGCGGCCGGCTACGCCCAGTACGAGGTGTCGGCCTACGCCCGCGACGGGCGCCAGTGCGAGCACAACCTCAATTACTGGCGCTTTGGCGACTACCTGGGCATCGGCGCCGGCGCGCACGGCAAACTCGGCGAACCGGCGTCCGGGCGCAGCGTGCGCACCAGCAAGTACAAGCTGCCGCGCAGCTACCTGCAGCACGCTGCCAACGGTGAGGCGCTCGGCAGCTCGAGCGCGATCGCCACGCGCGAATTGCCGTTCGAGTTCATGCTCAATGCGCTGCGCCTGAACGCCGGCGTGCCGCGCGCGCTGTTCGCGCAGCGCACGGGGCTCGATGACACGGCCATCGCAGCCACGCTGCAGCGCGCGCACGCACGTGGCTGGCTGGCCGACGACCCCGCGCGCATCGCCGCCAGCGAAACCGGTCGCCGCTTCCTCAACGACGTGATCGAACTGTTCCTGCCCGACCGCCCGTGACGGCCCGCGCGGGCGCGCGGCGCCGGCTCAGGCGAGCAGGAACATCGCCTTGGCCAGGAACACGATGCCGATCATCAGCACGAGCACGCTGCGATGCGTGCGGCGGAAGCGGCACGGGTCCATGCGGCCGCGCAGTGCCGCCCACATCGTGCTGAGGAACACGCCGAGCACGCCGAGCGCAAGCAGCACCTTGAGTCCGAGCATGAGGCCGAAGCGCGAACCCAGGCAGGCACCGCCAGCGCACTTGACCTCGAACATCGCCGCGCCCGAC
The DNA here is from genome assembly GCF_019634845.1 of Dokdonella sp. Taxonomy (GTDB): domain Bacteria; phylum Pseudomonadota; class Gammaproteobacteria; order Xanthomonadales; family Rhodanobacteraceae; genus Dokdonella_A. Next base: position 77,003 of record NZ_JAHCAQ010000013.1, on the reverse strand, counting down.
AGGTACAGCAGGGCGACCGCGAATGGCATGACGCGACGCGCGCGACGCAGGATCAGGCCCTCGATGCGCTCCATTTCGGCCGCGCCGAGCGACGCGTGGAGCGATTCGAGGATCACCACCTCGAACGTCACCGCGCCGGCGAACACGATCGCGCAGGCCAGGTGCACGAGTTGGATCCAGCCATACCACTCGATCATCACGCATCCTCCATCACCGCGGCCCGGCGGCGGCATGTGCCGCCCGACCGGCCAACAAGAATGATCCGCAGTCGCATCATTGACCTTGACCGGCGTCAAACCGGTGCGCGCCGGCTGGCGATGCGGCGTCGCGGCGGAGCCGCTACACTTGCGCCCCTCTCAGGTGTCTGCCGCTTGCTGCGGCGGATGAAACGGGAAGCCGGTGCGGCCCGTCGTCATGCGTTCGACCCGAACCCATGCGCAAGGCCAAATCCGGCGCTGCCCCCGCAACGGTAAGCGGACCGGGGTGGATCGAAAGCCACTGTCGCGACGCGATGGGAAGGCGATCCGCCCTGGCTGTCGGCCACAGCCGACAGCCGCCCGCGAGCCCGGAGACCGGCCTGGGATCCCCGCGCGCCGCCGGCGTGCGGGTCATGCTCCAGGCGTTGCGGTGGGCAACGGGCGGGCTCGGACGCCTGTCGTCCGCGCACGTTCCCGACCTTCGCTGCCCTGGTTTACGCGGGTGTGCGAAGGAGAATCCCATGAAGTGCGTGTGCTTCCTCACTGCGGCCATTGCGGCCGTCCTGTCCATGCCGCTGCACGCGGACGACATCAGCGAACAGCCGACCGTGCAGGTCACCGCGTCGCGGGTTGCGGTCGCGATCGACGCGACGCTGGCTGATGTCAGCGTGATCACGCGCGAGGAGATCGACTCCAGCGTCGCGCGCGACGTGTACGACCTGTTGCGTCTGCAGGCCGGCGTGGACATCTACCGCACCGGCGGCGCCGGCGCGCAGACGGCGCTGTTCCTGCGCGGCACCAACGCCAACCAGGCACTGGTGCTGATCGACGGCGTGCGCGCGGCCTCGGCCACCACGGGCGGCTTCACCTTCGAGCAACTGCCACTCGACGCCATCGAACGCATCGAGATCGTGCGCGGCCCGCGCGCGAGCTACTGGGGCGCCGATGCGATCGGCGGCGTGATCCAGATCTTCACGCGCCGCCTCGATGGGCCGCGCGTTGCACTCGGCTACGGCAGTTGGCACGACGCCGACGGCAATGCCGGCATCGGCCACTGGAATGGCGACGAGGGTTACAGCGTGCAGGTCGGCGCACGCCACGTGCGCGGCTTCTCGGCGACCAATCCGAGCCTGTGCAATGGACCCAACGACCCCTACTGCAGCTACGACCCGGACGCCGATGGCTACCGCAACAGCAATCTCGCCGCACGTGCCGCGTACCGCTTCGGCGGCCAGTTGCTGGCCGGCTCGATCTACCGCAGCCAGGGCCAGTCGCAATTCGACCAAGGCTATACCAACGTCATCAACCAGGTCGGCGGCGTCACGCTCGACGGCGCGCTCGGTGACAACTGGACGCACCATCTGGGCGCCGGCGCGGCACGCGAGGATCTGACCACGCCGGCCTACGGCTCGGCCTACCGCAGCCGCCGCTGGAATGTCAGCTGGCAGAACGAGATCGCCCTGGGCGAACAGCAGCAGCTCATCGCCGGCCTCGATTACACGCACGAGGAAGGCGAGTCGCTCGACCTGTTCGCCGGCGCGGCGCGCGTGCGCGACCAGCGCCACGACACCGGCTTGTTCGCCGGCTGGCGCGCCCGCTGGGGTGCGCTCGACAGTGAGCTGTCGGGCCGCTACGACGATAGCAGCGCGTGGGGCGGCACCGGCACCGGCGCCCTGGCGCTGGGCTGGCGACTGGGCGATGCGTGGCGCAGCTACGCGAGCTTTGGTCAGGGCTTCCGCGCACCCACGATGAACGAGTTGCACGATCCCGGTTACGGCGGCTGGTACGCAGGCAACCCGGCGCTGCAGCCGGAGCGCTCGCGCAGCGCCGAGGTCGGGCTCGAGTTCACGCCCGATGCGTCGCAGCGCGCCAAGGCCAGCCTGTATTCGACGCGCATCAACGACCTCATCAGCTTCACCGGCGACCAGAACCAGGCCATCAACATCGCGCACGCCGCCATCGATGGCGCCGAACTCGGCTACGAGCTGCGGCAGGGCCCGTGGGCGGCCGTCGCCAACTGGACCTGGGAGCGGGCCCGCAACGCCGATACGCGGCAGCGGCTGCTGCGCCGCGCCCGCGACAAGGGTTCGCTGGTCATCGAACGGGCGCTCGGCGAGCAGGTGAACATTGGTGCCGAGATCCTCTACAACGGCCACCGCAACGACATCGGCAATGTCACGCTCGGCGGCTATACGGTGCTGAACCTGCGCGCCCGCTATGCGTTCAACGAGGCCTGGAGCCTCAATGCGCGGCTGGAAAACCTCGCCGACCGCGACTATGTGGTCGTCCACGGCTACAACGTGCCGGGCCGCTCGGCCTTCGTGCAGGTGGTTTGGCGCCCCTGAGCCACCCCTGTTCGCGTGCCGGCCTGCATGCAAGAATGCGTAAATCGCGCTGTCGACGGCGCGATGATGCAGGGGCGCGAAGGACGCGGGGACAACAATGAACGGTTCGGTCAAGTTCGGTGAAAAGCCCGGCAGCGCGGCGTCGACACTTGCCAGTCGCCGCGATCTGCCGGTGCGCGTGCGCACGCTGTGCGAGGGCCTGCTCAAGCGCGCCCGCGAGTGGTTTGCACCAACGCTCGAACAGGCGCTGGCCGACATCGAGAACACGATCTTCCAGATGGCTGAGCGCGCCGGCAACAGCGGCGAGCAACAGCAGCACTTCGAGGCGTTGCGCAGTTTCAAGGAGAGCCGCAGCCTGATCGCGCCGCGCTTCCTGCGCAGCATCGAGGGTTCGCTGGCGGCGATCCGCCGCGCTGACGAACCGCCACTGCGGGCTGCCGGTCCCGGCAGCCGGCGTGCCGCGCTCGAACTGGTCGATGCGGCCGTGCTCGAGGAAGACCTGGCGCTGCGCGAAGTGGCCGCGCGCGCCGAGATGCGCAGCAGCCAGCCACTGCATGCCTTCGCGCATCGGCTTGCCGTGATCGCGGCCATTTCGCCCGACCACGAGCCGATGCCGCTGGGTCCGGTGGCGCTGGGCGAAGCCATGCGCAGCGCGCTCGGCGGGATCGACCTCGGGCTTGAATATCGCGTGCTGGCCTATCGCCAGTTCGACCGTTTCGCCCTGGCCGAGCTGTCGCGCTTCTACGACAGTCTCAACCAATGGCTCTGCGGCGAGGGCATCCTGCCCACCCTGAAACTGGGCTTTCGTGCGCCGGGAAGCGGCGCTGCCGGCGAAGCCGAGGCCGAGTCGGCGGCCAAAAAAGCCGCCAAGCCGGTCGACGCCGCCAAGGGCGAGGGTGCGCCAGCGGACCAGGCCGCGCCTGCCGAGCCGGGCGCGCCGGCGATGCCACCCGCGCCGCAGGGCATCGCCGCGCAGGCGCGCGCCGCCGCGGGCTTGCCGCCGACCACGCAAGCGGCGGCCGAAGCACCGCAGTTCTCGACGCTGCGCAACCTGCTCGCGGCGCGTCGCCGCGTGCAGGGGCCCACGGCGGCGACGCCGACGGCACGCGTGCCGTCGATCGCCAAGGATGACCTGCAGCAGCTGCTCGGCGCCATGCAGCGCGACGCCGCCGCCGGCGGCGGTCGCCGCTACGACGCCGAACGCTTCCGCAACACGCTTGCGGTCAAGCTGCGCAGCGCCGGCGAGCGTGGCAGCGCGGTCGGTCTGGCCGGCGAGGACCAGGACACGGTCGAACTGATCAACATGCTGTTCGACTACGTCACGCGCAACATCCGCGAGGACAGCATGGCGCGCCCGCTGGTCGGGCAATTGCACGTGCCCGTGCTGCGCGCGGCGCTGACCGACAAGACCTTCTTCACCCGCCGTGACCATCCTGCGCGCGAGCTCATCAACACGATTGCCGAGACCAGTGAACGCTGGCTCGACGACGCCGACGCCGACCCCGAACTCGCCGAAAAGATGCGCATGGTGGTCGATCAGGTGTCGTCCTCGTTCAACGGCGATCCGGCCGTGTTCGAGAGCATGGCGCACGACCTGGACCAGCACCTCAAGCTGCTGATGCGGCGTGCCGATGCGACCGAGCGGCGCCACGTGGAAGCCGCCAAGGGCCGCGATCGCCTCGAACTCGCGCGCGAAACCGCACGCGCCGCGGTCACCGGCCTGCTCAAGAACCGCTCGCCCTCGCCGCGCCTGCGCACGCTGCTGGAAGAGACCTGGACCGACGCGCTGGCACTGAGCGCGTTGCGTGGCGGCGCCAGCAGCGCCGAGTTCATGCAATGCCTCGATGTCGCGGCCGAATTGGTCGCGCGCGGCATGCGCCCGCTCGGCGGCAGTGTCGAGGACACCAAGCTGCGGCGCGAAGCGGCGACCCACCTCGCTGCGGTCGGACTGCACGAGGATGAAGTCAACGGCCTGCTCGACAACCTGTTCGCCGAAGCGCCCACCGATGCGGCGCTGGCGCAACTCGAACGCATCGACAAGGCGCTGCAGGAGAAGCCCCGGCTTGGTGGCGAAACCGCCAAGCGGCCCGAGAAGCCGGCCACGCCACTCAGCGCGGCCGAGCAAAAGATGCTCGACCAGATCATGCGCACCGCCTTCGGCACCTGGTTCGAGTTCACCAAGAACACCCAAGGTGAAACCGTGCGGCGCAAGCTGGCGTGGTTCTCGCCGATGACCGGCAACTGCCTGTTCGTCAACCAGCGCGGCGCGCGCATCGAGGATCTGACGCTGGAACTGCTGGCGCGCGAGATGGCCTGTGGCCGTGCCCGCGTCGCGCCGGTCGAACGCGGCCGCTTCGTCGATCGCGCCTGGAAGGCGATCGTCGACCTGCTGCGGCCACGCGGCAGCGCACTGCCAATCGGTGAGGTGACCGCATGAGCGCGCAGCAGAGATTCCGCGCGGCGCGCAAGCGTCCGGATCATTCCATCGCCATCGTCGACCAGATGACCGGCGAGCGCATCGGCCACCTCGGCAACCTGTCCTTGACCGGCATGATGGTGGTGAGCGAGCGGGCGATCGTCGAGGATGCGCTCTACCAACTGTCGTTCACGCTCGGCAACGGCGTGCTCGAGCACAATGTCGCCGTCGGCGCCCACCAGCAGTGGTCGGCACCGGGCACCGTGCATGGGCAGCAATGGGTCGGCTTCCACTTCATCGACATTTCCGAGCGCGACGAAACGGCGCTGCAGCAATGGCTGGAGACGGCCGAAGAAGTGGAGTGAACGGCGGCGGCGCGCGCCACGCGCGCGGTCGCGGTGAACCCCATCCACGCCGCGGCGTCAGGCGCCCGCCATCGGGCCGACGGCGATCGTGTCAGGCGCTCGGCGCGCCGCCTGCAACAGGCGAGCGGGCCGCATAGGCACGCAGGAACATGTCGACGCTGGCACGCAGGTGGTCGTCGATGTCGGCCTGGGACGGTTGGCTTGGGCAGCCGCACAACAGGCGCGCATGCAGTTCGCCCTTGAGCAGGCAGAAGAATTGCGAAGCCGCACGCGGAACGTCGGCGATGACGAGTTGACCGGCCGCGACTTCCTGCTGCAGGAAGGCCTGGAAGCCGGTCTGCAGGCGCTGCGGGCCGGCCTCCCAGAACAACTGCGCGAGCTTGGCCGATGCGATCGAGCCCGAGGCCAACAGCCGATGCAGCGCTATCGATTCGGGTGCCGCGACCAGTGTGAAGAACGCGCGCGCGATCGCCTCCAGCTGGCCGCGCACGGGCCCCTGCAAGTCGACATCGAACAACGCCTCGGGCATCTGCTCCTCGCAGCGCTCGCGGATCGCCGCCGTGAACAGCGTCTCCTTGTCGCGGAAATGGCTGTACACCGTGAGCTTGGACACGCCGGCATCGGCCGCGATCGCATCCATGCTGGTGCCCTCGAAACCGCTGTCAGGGAACAACCGCTTGGCGGCGGCCAGGATCGCGGCGCGTTTCTCCAGGTCCTTGGGACGACCCGGGCCGCAGGGTCTGGCAACACTGGGATTGGCGCTGGCAGGTTTCATGGATGACGAACGACACTGGTTGCGGAAGGCTGGTTTCGATACTATACCGGCTGGTTTGCTAATGGTCATGCCGATGCGGCATGTCTGCGACCCTCGATTGTGGTGCGCCGCTCCGGTGGGCGCCCTGTCGAAGGTCAAGATGCAGGTCGCCGCTGCCGGTTCAAGTCTCTCGCCGCACCGTCCCGGATCACCTCCCTCCCCGCGACCGGGCCGGTGCGGTCGGGAGCACCCCGCAAACGCGGGGTGCTTGCCACCGCAACACGCAGCATGGCGACTGGCATGGCTCTTGCTGGTGGTGGTTGAGGTTCGGCCGCGAGCGCCATCGAGCAGGGTGCCGCGACCACGCTGCCGCAGGCCGGCCGCAACACGCGGGCAGCGGGCCGCACCGTACACTGGCAACCGTGTCCGGCGTGTCCGTGTCCGGTCAGGTGGACAGCCCGCGGCTGGCGCCGGACCGGTACGCCAGGCGCGGTGACTTCCGGCACTACGAGTCGCCCACCGCGTGGCCAAGGATGCGTTTGCCCACGCGGTGACATGTCCCTATCCTTTCCAGTTCTTTTGCCCGCACTGCCAGGAACCCGCACATGTCGATCGATACCGAACTGGCCCGACACACCATGGTGGAAAACCAGATTCGTCCGTGGGAGGTGCTGGACGTGCGCGTCCTCGACACGCTGCGTGAGCTGCGTCGCGAGGCCTTCGTGCCCGAGCATTTGCGCCACCTCGCCTTCGCCGACATGGCACTGCCGCTGGGCCATGGCGAGTTCATGTTCAAGCCCGTGATCGAAGGTCGCATCCTGCAAGCGCTGGCGCTTGCCGCTGACGAGCGCGTGCTCGAAGTCGGCACCGGCAGTGGCTTCCTGACGGCCTGCATGGCACGCCTTGCGGCGTCGGTGACGAGCGTCGAGCGCCATGCCGACCTCGCCGACGCGGCGCGCAAGCGCTTGGCGAGCGCCCACATCGGCAACGTGCGCGTGGAGACGGGTGACGCACTCGGCGAAGCACGCACCAGCGAAACCTTCGATGTGGTCGTGCTTGGCGGTGGCGTGTACGCGATACCCGAACAACTGCGCGCCTGCGTGCGACCGGGCGGCCGGCTGTTCGCGTTCGTCGGCGAATCGCCTGCGCTGCAGGCGGTGTTGGCCACGCGCGAGGGCCCGGCGCAATGGACGCAGCGCAGCCTGTTCGAAACCGATGTCCCCTACCTGCACAACGCCGAGCCGCCGCGCCGTTTCAGCCTGTGACCCGCGCCGACTCCGCATTCCCGTTGCCGAGGACTCCCCGATGACCCGTATCCGCATCCTGCCCCTGGCCCTGCTGCTGGCCTGTTCCACTGCCGCCCAGGCCGAAGACCTGCTGCAGATCTACCAGCTCGCGCGCAGCAGCGATCCGACGCTGGCGGGTGCGCAGGCGACCAAGCTCGCCACCGACGAAAACGTCGACCAGGCGCGCGCCCAATTGCTGCCGCAGATCGGCATCAACCTCAATTTTTCCGCTGCCCACTCCGGTGAAAACGGCAGTCTGCAGATGCCTGTCGATCCGCTCAACCCGAGCCTGGGCTACGTCACCGTCGACGGCGTGACGCACTCCACGCGGACCCGCAGCACGAGCGCCACTCTCAACCAGAGTATCGTCGACATCAGCAAGTGGACCGCGCTCAAGGCCAGTCGCTACACGGCGCAGGCCGGCGCGGCAACCTACGATGCGGCTCAGCAGCAGTTGCTGGTCGGCACCGCACAGGCCTACTTCAACGTGCTCACCGCGCTCGACGCACTGAAGTTTGCCGATGCCAACGAAAAGGCGCTGGCGCGCCAGCTCGAGCAGGCGCAGCAGCGCTTCGACGTCGGCCTGGCGGCAATCACCGACGTCAACGACGCCAAGGCGCAGCACGACCAGGCCGTGGCCACCGTGATCAACAACCGCAACGCGGTCGACACCGCGCGCGAAACGGTGCGCCAGCTCACCAACCAGGAACCGGGCGAGTTCAAGCACCTGCGCGAGGACGTTCCGCTGGATCATCCCACGCCCGACGATCCGGCTGCCTGGGTCACGGTTGCGCTGGCGCACAATCCGTCGCTGCAGGCCGCGGCCTACAACGTCGACGCCGCCAACGCCAACATCAACAGCGCGCGCGCCGGTCATCTGCCCACACTCAATGGCTCGCTCACCTATGGTCGCGCACCGACCTGGGGTGACACGCGCTACAACGGCTATCCCTCCGCGCCCAACCATGCCGGCGACCCGAAGTGGGGCAGCACCGTGATGCTGAGCCTCCAGGTGCCGATCTTCAGCGGCGGCTACACGCAGTCGCGCGTGCGCCAGACGATCCACCAGCGCGACTTCGCCCAGGACCAGTTCGAGCTGAATCGGCGCCAGGTCGAGGCCGCCACCCGCAACAACTACCGTTCGGTGATCGCCGGCGCGAGCGCGGTCGAGGCCACGCGCGCGGCGGTGGTGTCGGCGCAGAGTTCGGTCGAGGCGACCCGCGCCGGCTACGAGGTCGGCACCCGCACCATCGTCGACGTGCTGATCAGCCAGCAGACGCTGCTGCAGGCGCAAAGCCAGTATTCGGCGGCTCGCCATGCCTTCGTGATGAACGGTTTGCTGCTCAAGCAGGCCGCCGGCGTGGTCGAGCTCAAGGACCTGGAAGCGATCAACGCGCTGCTCGAGTGAAGCCAGCGGGCGCGTGGACCGGTCATCAGGGCGGCGCCGACGCGCCCATCACGCGCTCCACCAGCGCCATCGTGCGCGCCACCGCGCCGCGCTCGCGTTCCACCGCCGTGAACGCCGCCTCGCCCATGCTGCGGCGTTCGGCGTCGCGCGACAGCAGGCGCAGCACGGCGGCACCGAGGTCGCTGCCATCGTCGATGCGCAGCACCGCGCCCGCATCGACGAGGTTCTGCGTCACCTCGGCAAAATTGAAGGTCTGCGGACCGACGATGACGGGCCGCGCCAGCGCAGCCGGCTCGAGCAGGTTGTGACCACCGACCGGCACCAGACTGCCACCGACGAAGGCGACATCGGCCGCAGCGTAGAAGTCGAGCAGTTCGCCCATCGAATCGGCGACGAAGCATTGGCAGACCGGATCGGCGTTGCCATCCTCGCTGCGCGTGCGCGTGTTGAAGCCATAGGCGTGACTGGCGGCCGCCACCGGCTTGAATCGTTCAGGGTGGCGCGGCGCAATGAGCAGCAGCGCATCGGGAAAGCGGCGCAGCACTTCGGCATGCGCCTTGAATACCGCCATCTCCTCGCCTTCGTGGGTGCTGGCCGCAATCCACACCGGGCGCTGCGCGCCAGCAGCCTCGCGCCATGCCGCGCCGCGTTCGCGCACGCCGGCCGGCACCACCATGTCGAACTTGAGGTTGCCGACGGTCGCCACGCGCTCGGGCATCGCGCCCAGCGCCAGCAGGCGGTCATAGTCGGCGCCCGATTGCGCGGCCACCATGCTGACGCAGCGGATCGCGCGCCGCGCCAGCGGCTGGATCGGCCAATAGCCGCGCAGCGACTTCTCCGACAGCCGCGCATTGGCGACCACGATCGGAATACCGCGCTCGCGACAGGTGATGAACAGGTTGGGCCAGATCTCGGTCTCCATGATCAACGCCAAGCGTGGCCGCACGCGATCGAGAAAGCGCCGTACCGCACTGGTGAGGTCGTAGGGCAGATAGACATGGAACACGCGATCACCGAACACGCGCAGCACGCGCTCCGAACCGGTCGGCGTCACCGTGGTGATGACGAAGCGTGAGTCGCCGTAGCGCTGCATCAGTGCCTCGATCAGCGGCAGCGCCGCATTGACCTCGCCCAGCGACACCGCATGCACCCAAATGCTGTCGTGGATGCGCGGATCGGGAAAGAAGCCGAAGCGCTCCCGCCAGCGCGCGAGATAGCCGTGGTACTTGATGCCGCGCGCCGTGAGTCGGTACAGCACGAACGGCGTCAGCAGGTACAGCGCGAGGGCGTAGAAGAAACGCTGGAGCACGAGGCGGCGCGCATTGGAAGGTGCGGCAGTATAGCGGCCGCGATCGCGCGGCAGGACGGCGCACGACGGCAGGCTTCGTAGACAGGCCGGCGGGCGTGACCCAGTCCACAGAAGCGGCATGCTCGCGCATAATCGCGGCGATGCCAGCGAGCCCGCCACCGTTTCGACCCGCCCTGCTGTCGCCGCTGCATTGGCCGGCCTGGTTCGGGCTGGGCCTGATCTGGCTGCTCGCGCACCTGCCGCGCGGCGCGCTGATGCGCGCCGGCCGTGGCCTGGGCTGGCTCATCGCGCGCCTGCCCGGTGAGCGGCGACGCGTCGCGGCCACCAACCTCGCGCTGTGCTTTCCCGAACTCGAAGCGGCCGCGCGCGCGGACCTGCTTGAGGACAACCTGCGCGATGCCGGGTGCATGCTGGCCGAATTCGCGCTGGCCTGGCTCGGCAGCGATGCCGCGATCGCACGCGTCCCGGTGACCTTCGACGGGCTCGAGCACCTCGCTGCCGCCCGTGCCACCGGGCGTGGCGTGCTGCTGGTCGGCGCGCACTTCTCGCATCTGGAGCTGTGCGCGCGACTGGTGTCGCGCCGCATCCCGATCGCCGGCATGTACCGTGTGCACGCCGACGCCGCGTTCGAATGGGCGATCAAGCGCGCGCGCCTGCGTTACGCCGAGGCGATGTTCACCAAGGACGAACTGCGGGCCTCGATCCGCCACCTCAAGCAGGGCGGCGTGCTGTGGTATGCCCCCGATCAGGACATGCGCGGCAAGGATGCCGTGTTCGCACCGTTCTTCGGCGTGCCCGCCGCCACGATCACGGCGACGCATCACCTCGCACGCCTGTCGGGCGCCGCCGTGATCGCCTTCTTCCACCGCCGCACCGCCGACGGCTATGCGATCCGCCTCGAAGCGCCGCTGCCCGACTTCCCGAGCGCGGACGTGGTCGCCGACACCACGCGGATCAACGCCCGCATCGAGGCCATGGTGCGTGAGGCGCCGAGCCAGTACCTGTGGCTCCACAAGCGTTTCAAGACCTGCCCACCCGGCACACCCTCACGGTACGATTGATCCGCACAGGATGCAGGCCTGCCCCCTGCCCTGTCGCCGGAGGACAGTGCAATGGGATTTCTGATCATCCTCGGTGCCTGCATCGCGGGCCTCGTCATTGGCGCGAGCGGCAATGACACCGACCTCGCACTCGGCTTCTTTGGTGGCCTCGCGATCGGCATCGCCTACGTGCGGCTGGGCGCGCTGCGCCAGCGCTTGGACGCACTGCAGCGCGAATTGCACACGCTGCGCAGCACCACCGCGAGTCGACTGCGCGCTGGCGCCGATGCGGCAACCGCACCCATGCCCGATCCCGCTGCGGCAGCGACACCGCCGGCACCGGCCCCCGGTGCCACGCCGGCGATCGCACCGGCGCCACCAGCGGCGACCAGCGACACGCCGACCATCATCGCGCCGCCGCCACCACTGCCACCACTGCCACCACTGCCGCCGCGAGCAGCGCGGCCAGCCGCGCCGCCGCTGCCGGTGCCGGCAACGGTCGCCACCACCGTCGCAGCACCGGCCGTGCGCAGGAGCGAGCCTGATTGGTTCGACCGCGCCGGCAGCACGATCCGCCGCTGGTTCAGCGAGGGCAACGTACCGGTCAAGATCGGCATGCTCGTGCTGTTCGCCGGCGTCGCGGCCCTGCTCAAGTACGCCGCCGACCAGGGCTGGCTGCGCGTACCGATCGAACTGCGTCTGAGCGGCATCGCCGCGGCCGCGATGGCGGCCCTCGCATTCGGCTGGCGCGTGCGCAACGCGCGCCGTCCGTTCGCGCTGTCGCTGCAGGGCGGCGCGATCGGCATCCTGCTGCTCACGGTATTCGCCGCATTCCGCCTCTATCCACTGCTGCCGGCCAGCGCGGCGTTCGCGCTGCTGATCGTGCTGGTCGCCGGCGCCGGCATGCTGGCCGTGCTGCAGGACGCGCTCGCGCTTGCCGTGCTTGGGCTGCTGGCCGGCTTCGCCGCACCGATCCTCATCGCGACCGGCGGCGGCGACCACGTTGCGCTGTTCGCCTATTACCTCGTGCTCAACCTCGCGATCCTGGCCATTGCCCGATACAAATCGTGGCGCGTGCTGAACCTGCTCGGCTTCCTGTTCACGTTCGCAATCGGCACCGCGTGGGGCGTGCTGCGCTACGAGCGGCCGCTGCTGGCCAGCACCGAGCCTTTCCTGCTCGCGTTCTTCGCGATCTACCTTGCCGTGCCGATCCTGTACGGCGCACGGCGCAGCGCCACGCAGCGCGATCTCGTCGATGGCACGCTCGTGTTCGGCAACCCGCTGTTCGCGTTCTCGCTGCAGGCGGCGCTGCTGCAGGGCGAGCGCATGCCGCTGGCCCTGATCGCACTGGCCGCGGCCGCGCTGTACCTGCTGCTGGCCTGGTGGCAACGCCCGCGCCAGCGCCTGCTCGGCGATGCCTTCGCGGTGCTCGCCGTCGGCTTTGCCACGCTGGCCGTGCCGCTCGCGCTGAGCGCGCGCGCGACCGCGAGCACATTCGCGCTCGAAGGTGCCGCGCTGATCTGGCTCGGGCTGCGCCAGCAACGCCGCTTGCCGCAGATCGCCGGCACCGTGCTGCAGGCCTTGGCTGCGTGCGCATTCGTGGCGGGGGCCCTGCTGCAGTTCGAGCCCCACGAGCGCGCGCTGGCCAATCCGACCTGCGTCAGCGCACTGCTGCTCGCGCTCGCCGGCTGCACCAGTGCGTGGCTGTACCTGCGCGCGGGTGGCAACCGGCGTGCGCTGCTGTTCTACCTGTGGGGCCTGCTGTGGTGGTGCGCCGCCGCGTTGCGCGAGATCGACCGCTTCGTGCCGCCGCGCGAGCATGGCGCGGCACTGCTGGCCTGGCTCACGGTCAGTGCTGCGCTGGCGGCGCTGGCCACCCGCCGGCTGCGCGCATCGGCGACGGCGATGACGGTCACCGCCGCCTGCATCGCCAGCATCGGCGTCGCGCTGTGGTTCGGCGTGAGCCAGGTGCAGCCCTTCGCCGGGTGGGGGCTCGCCGCGCTGACGCTGTTTGCGGTCGGCGGCGGCTACGCGCTGACCGTGCTCGGCCAGCGCGAAGATCGCACCGCGGCCGTCGCGCACTGCGGCTGGGTGTGGAGCTGGGTCCTGTTCACCGGATTCGCCCTGCATCGGGTGGCGCTCGGCGCCAATCTCGGCAGCGGCTGGGACCTGGCCCTGTTCGTGACGCCGCTGCTCGCGGCCTGGGCGCTGGCGCTGCTGCGCCCGCGCTGGCTCGGCGTGCCGCTGTCCGCGCGCATCGCGCAGTGGCGCAGCGCCTTGCTGCTGCAGCTGGGTCTGCTCGCCTGCTGCCTGTTCGCGCTGACGTTGTGGCATGACGGCGCGAGCACACCGCTGCCGTGGCTGCCGCTGCTGAACCCGGTCGAGCTCGTCCAGCTGGCCACGCTGGCACTGCTCGCGCGCTGGCTCGGTGATGCGGAACTGGCCGCCAGCGCGGCGCCGCTGCGCGCGCCACTGCTGGCCGGCGCCGGCTTCGCCTTCATTACGGCGGCCACACTGCGCGCGACCCATCAGCTCGGCGGCGTGCCGTGGGACGACCAGTTGTGGAACTCCAACCCCGCCCAGATGGCGCTCACGCTGGTGTGGAGCGTGCTCGGCGTGATCGGCTGGATCGTCGGCTCGCGCCGCGGCCAACGCGCCCTGTGGCTGGCGGCCGCGATCCTCATGGCGGTGGTGCTGGCCAAGCTCATGCTGGTCGACCGCGAGCGGCTCGGCAACCTGTTCGGCATCGCCTCGTTCATCGCTTATGGCCTGTTGTGCACGATCGTCGGCTACTTCGCGCCGGCGCCGCCGCGCGCACTCGCCGCGGAGAAATCGACATGAAAAAAGTGCCCGTGCTGCTGCTCGGCATCGCGTTGGCCATGCCCGCTGCACTGGCGCGCACGCCGCGCGACTATGCCTGGCTGTTTCCGCTGCAACTGCCCAGCGCCAGCACCAACAATGCCTGGCGCGTCGAACTCACGCCCGCCGTGTACGCGCACGTGCATGATCCGACCTTGCGCGACATCGCGGTGTTCAATGCCGACGGCCAACTGGTGCCGCTGGCGCGCGAGAGCCGGGCGCCGGTCACCACCGAACACGAGATCCGCGCTACGGTACCGATGCTGGCCCTGCCCGCCGCGACGATGCCCAGCGGCAATGGCGCCGACCTGCACCTGCTGGTCGAGCGCGACGGCAGTGGCCGGCTGCGCCGCCTCGACTTGCACGAGGCCGACGGCACGCCCGCGACCAGTGCCGGAGCGCGCGACTGGTTGCTCGATGCGAGCGCGCTCGATGGCACCCTCGAACAGCTCGACCTCAACTGGGACTCGCCGCAGGGCGACGTGGTGGCACGCTTTGCACTGAGCACCAGCGACGACCTGCAGAACTGGCGACCACTGGCGAGCGGCACCGTGTTCGCGTTGCAACAGGGTGGCGACCGCCTCGACCGCCATGACCTCGCGCTCGGCGGGGTACGCACCCGATACCTGCGCCTGCAGCGCAGCGACACTGGTGCTGCCCTGCAGGGTCTGCGCGCGCAGATCCGCTGTCGCTCGCGCAGCGATGAGGTGCCGCCGCTGGTGTGGGTCGATGCGCAGTCGGTCGCCGCTGACGCCGCAACCGCGGACGATGCTGCCGGCACGACGCAGCGCTTCGACTATGCGCTGCCGGCCACGCTGCCGGTCGAACGCGTGCGCATCGAACTGGCCAGCGACAACAGCGTGGCCCGCTTCGCGATCGCGGGCAGCAACGGCGGACGCACCACGCCACTGGCGCAGGCCACCGCGTTCCGCCTCGACAATGGCGGCAACAGCCTGCGCAACGACGATGTCCGCCTGGCCAGCGACACCCGCCTCGGCCGCCTGCAGCTGCGCACCGGCGCGCCGCTGGCGACCAGCCCGCGCGTGCAGGTCGCGTTCCGACCCGACCGCTTCGTGTTCCTCGCCGAAGGCAAGCCGCCCTACTCGCTCGTGGTCGGCAGTGCCAGCGCGCGCCTGCCCGACTATCCGGTCGATGCCGCGTTGGCCAGCCTGCGCGCGCAGCTCGGCGCGCAATGGCAGCCGCCGCTGGCGACGATCGGATCTGGCGTGCCGAGCGGGGGCGACAGCGTGCTCAAGGCACCACCGGTGCCGATCTCGTGGTCGCGCTGGCTGTTGTGGATCACGCTGCTGGCCGGCACCGTGCTGGTCGGGGCACTGGCCCTGGGCATGTTGCGTGAGCCGCGCCGCTGAACGCCTGCCGCAAGCCTGCGCAGGCAGCGTGAAGGCGCCGATGCAGGCCCGCAGGGCGACCCGCTAACCACGCTCGCCGTTCGCGCGCGCGGGCACGGCGGGCGATGACGCGAGCGCCGCGCAATACAGCGCGAGCAACCACCAGAACAACAGGCCCCACCACGCCGAGTAGAAGGCGAGGTGGGTATTGAGCGGAAAGCACATCGCCAGCAGCGCCAGCCCCGGCGCGAGCGCGCGCTCGCGCGCCGCGGACGCGGCGCGGCGCCAACCGCGCAGCGCCAACCAGACACCACCGAGCCAGCACATCAGGCCAACCAGGCCGGTTTCGCTGAGGACCTCGAGCACGATCTGGTGCGCATGCGCGGCGCCGGTGTCGCTGCTGGTGTCGACGAAGGCATCGTCGGCCGCGGCGTAGCGTGGATAGGCATAGCGGAAGCCGCGCACGCCGACGCCGGTCAGCGGTTGCGCGCGGATCATCGCCGCCGCCGTGCGCCAGATGCGCACGCGGCCGGCACTGGCCTGGTCGATGGCCTGTTCGGTGCCGTGCAGCACGAGCAGGCTGCGCTCGACGCGCGCGTCGAGCCGCAGCGAGCCATGCCATGCGGCCGCAAACAACGCGGCCGCGGCGAGTGCGAGCGCGGCGCCCGACCACAGGAAGCGGCGTGCGTCGCGCGTGTGTCGCCACAGCACTGCCAGCAACACGATCGCGTAGGCGAGCCAGGCCGCGCGCGAACCGGCCAGCAGGATCGGCAGCGCCAGCAGCGCCATGGCAACCGCGAGGCCGCGTCCACCGCAACGGGTACGCGCGGCCAGCAGCACGAACGGCGCCAGCACCGCGAGGGTCGGGCCGAGCTTGAGGTTGCCGGCGCCGAATACGCCCGAGATGCGTTCGCGCTCGGCGGGGCCGCCCAGGCTCCAGCCCGTCAATGCCTGCAGCCAGGCATCGAGCGCCCACAGCGAGATGATCACGCCGGCACTGGCCAGCAGGCGCGGCCACTGCGCGGCGTCACGCAGCGCCCAGGCGACGAACACGGCGAACGGCAGGAAGCGCAGCGTGACCGCAACGGTGGACCAGGTCTTGGCTGGCGCCACGGCCGCCGCGGTCGACAGCAGAGCCGGCACCCAATAACAGGCGAACAGCGCGGGCGCGAGCCATACCGCAGGCGCGCTCCAATCGATGCGCCGACGCAGGCCGAGCACGAGGCCCGCACCAGCCATCAGCACGAGCGGCAGTTCCGCAGTGCGCCCGACCGGCAGCAACAGCAGCGGCGCCAGCACGAGCAGCAGGGGCCACGAGCGGCGCAGTCCGGCGATCAGGGCGTTCAAGGCGGATTCCGCGGCGAGGGGTGGCGCATTGTAAGACGCGCCCGGCAGCCGCCACGCGCCGGCTTCAGGCCGCCAATTCGGCGTAGAGAGCGAGCGTGGCCGCCTGCATGTCGGCCAGGCGGTAGCTTCTGAGCGGCGCGATCGGCGGTGCCGCGCGCAGCAGTTCGGCGGCGCGCTCGGTCAGCCGTTGACGATCGCCGAGTGCGACGCGACCGGCCGGATACAGATCGGTGAGCAGCTCGCCGACCCCGCCGTGATCGTAACCGAGCACGGGTTTGCACAAGGCGAGGGCTTCGATCACGGTGCGACCGAACGACTCGGGCTTGACCGAGAGCTGGAGGATGAGACTCGAGGCGGCGTAGACATCGCGCGTGTCGTCGCGCTGCGCGCTCAGTGCCACCCAGTCGGTCACATCGAGCTGCCGCGCCAGTTGTTCGAGCTCGGCGACATAGCCTTCGCGCCCCGTCTGGCGCACGCCCAGCAGCAGCAGCCGCACCGCGATGCCGCGCGCCTTGAGGTCGGCGACGAGACGGATCGCATCGGCATGCCCCTTGAGGCGCGTGCCACGACCGGGCAAGGTCAGCAGCGGCGCGCCGGCAAGCTGCGGAAACTCGGCAAAGAACCACTCACGCCAGTAGTCGTCGGGCTGCCAGCCATACGGATACTGCTCGGGATCCACGCCCCGCGGAATGACCACCAGATGGGTCGGGTCGGCAATGCGGTAATGGCGCAGCAGATGGTCGCGCACGGTGTTCGACACGCAGATCACCCGTTCGCCGCGTGCCATCACCGAGCTGTAATATCCGGGCGAGTTGAGGCCGTGCGCGGTCGTCACGAAATGCGCGCCGCGCACGCCGCGCAGCGCCAGTCGTGCCAGCCAGGCCGGCATGCGCGAGCGCGCATGGACGATGTCGGGATGGAGCCGGCGCAACAACGCGCGCAGGCGCGGCAACTGGGCGAAGCTGCGCGGCGACTTGGCCGCGATCGGCAGCTGGATGTGCTCACTGCCGGCGCGCGTCAGCGCGCTCACCATGCGACCTCCGCTCGAGACCACGATCGAGCGGTGTCCCGCTGCGACCAGGGCCTGGCCGATCTCCAGCGTCGAGCGCTCGGCACCGCCGGCTTCGAGCGCCGGCACGAGCTGTACTACGGTCAGGCGTCTCCCATTCATGCCCACTCGGTCAGCGGCAATGCGCTCGGCCGGTAATCGGCCAGTTCGTACTCGGCGCTGCAATACGGGCAGCGCACGCGGCCACCATCGGCCGCGACAGGCAGGAACACGCGTGGGTGCGAATCCCACAGCGACATGCCCGGCATCGGGCAACTCAGCGTCAGGTCGCTCGCCGCCACCTTGTAGTGGCGCTGCGCGTTGGCCGGAACGGTCCGCTCCAGTGCGGGATTGGGACGCATCGCACGCTCCATCGAAAAAACCCAAGTCTAGCAGGGGCGACGCCGCGCCACGGCGGACCGGCGGCGTCGGCGCAGCACGGCCGGCCATGCCTGCCGGGACTGCGCCATCGAGATCACAAGCACGATACGTGCCAGCGCGGCGCATCGCCGGATCGTGATGCAGTGCACGATCACGTCGTGACGCGCGCAGGGCGCGGCCGTCGCGGCAACCGGCTTAGAATCCCGTGCTGCACCGTCAACGGCGGCCAACCGGGAGGAACACCGTGGATTTCAACAAACTCATTGAGCGTGTCAAGGCCATTCTGCTCAGTCCCAAGACCGAGTGGCCGGTCATCGCCAGCGAACCGGCAACGGTCGCCGACCTGTACAAGAACTACATCGCAATCGTGGCCGCGATCCCGGTCGTAGCCGGCTTCATCAAGGGCAGCCTGATCGGCTATGGCATGTTCGGCATCCACGTGCGCACCCCGATCGGCACCGGCTTGGTCGGCGCCGTGGTCGGGTATGCGCTGAGCCTCGCCGTCACCTACATCATGGCCTTGGTCATCGACGCACTGGCGCCGAGCTTCGGCGGCCAGAAGAACCAGGTGCAGGCGCTCAAGGCCACGGCGTATGCATGGACCGCAAGCTGGGTGGCCGGCATCGGCGTGCTGGTGCCGTTCCTCGGCTGGCTGTTCGCCCTGGCCGGACTCGCCTACGGCATCTACCTGCTCTACCTGGGCCTGCCGCACACGATGAAGTGCCCGCAGGAAAAGGCCGCCGGCTACACCGCCGTGAGCATCATCATCGGTATCGTGCTGAGCTGGATCGTCAGCCTCGTGGTGGCCGGCATCGTCGGCACCGGCGCCCTGTTGGGCGGCGCGGCAACGAGCGCACTCAGCGGCTCGGGCAGCGAGGTCAGCTTCGACAAGGACGGCGCGCTGGGCAAGCTCGATGCGTGGAGCAAGAAGATGGATGCCGCCGGCAAGCAACTGGAAGCGGCGCAGAAGTCAGGCGATGCCGATGCGCAAAGCAAGGCGCTCGGTGCCGTGATGGGCGCCGCACTCGGCGGCGGCGACCAGGTCGAGGCACTGGCGCCCGACCAGCTCAAGCCCTTCGTTCCCGACACGCTGGGCGGCCTGCCGCGCACGAGCATGTCGGTGCAACGCAACGGCGTCATGGGCATGCAGGTGGCGACCGCCAGTGCGAGCTACGGCGACGATTCGGGCCACAGCCTGCAACTGGAAGTGACCGATACCGGCTCGGCCAAGGGCATGATGGCGATGGCCGGCTGGGCTGCGCTGCAGAACGAGAGCGAAACCGATCGCGGTTACGAGAAGACCTACAAGCAGAACGGCCGCATCGTCCACGAGCAATGGGACAAAGTCGACAAGCACGGTGAGTTCTCGCTCGTGCTCGGCGACCGCTTCACGGTGAAGGTATCGGGCAACGCCGAAAGCATGGATCAGCTCAAGGCCGCCGTCGCGAGCCTCAACCTGGCGGGCCTCGAGGCACTCAAGGGTCACGGCGTCAAGAACGGTTGAGCGGCCGTGAACCGGTCAGCCCGCGGATCGACCGCGGGCTCGGACTGAAGGTGCCGGCAGCGCGCGAAGCGAGCCGGCAACCGGCAACTCATTGCGGGCGGCGCCATGGCGCGACCCGGTCCAGAACGGAACCGTGCCGCGTTGCCGCCCGGCACTCATCACTTGCCGGCGTCGGACACCATGGCCTCGGTGGTGATGCGCAGGCTCACCTCGTCGCTGACATTGGGTGCGAAGGCGCCCACGCCGAAATCGGAACGCTTGAGCGTGGCGGTGGCGTCGAAGCCGATCGCATCCTTCTTGCGCATCGGATGCGCCGCGGCCTTGTTGAGCGTCACCTCGAGCACGACCGGCTTGGTGACCCCGTGCAGGGTCAGGTCGCCAGTGACGCGGAAATGCCGGTCATCCTTGCCGGTCTCGACCTTGGTGCTCCTGAAGGTCGCCTGCGGAAACTGCGCGACGTCGAAGAAATCGGCCTTCTGCAGGTGCTCGTCGAGCGCCGGCACGTTGGTGTTGATGCTCTTCATGTCGATGCTGACTTCGACCTTGGCCTTGGTCGGTGCCGCGGCATCGAAATCGAGCGTGCCCTCAATCTTGCCGAACTGGCCACTCGGGTGCGAGTAACCGAAGTGGTTCCAGCTGTACACGACCTGGGTGTGGCCCGGATCGAGTGTGTAGGTGGCGGCAAAGGCGGAGGCGCTGGCCAAGCTCAGGGCGCTGGCGAGGACGAGGCGAGGAATCATCGGGTATCTCCCTGCAGTGGAAGGAACAGTCGGGTTTGCAACAATGCGGCAGGCGAGACCCAAGCTCAAGCCATGGCGCCCGAATGCAGTGTTGCCGGCACGGGAACGATCACCGCGCACGGTCGCTGCATTACGCTTGCACGATGAGCGCGCACCCGACTCCGACCTGCTGGGCCATCAGCGACGGCGCCGCCGGCAACGAACGCCAGGCGCTGGCGCTGGCGCAGGCGCTGGGTCTGACGCCACGCGTGATCCGCCTGCGCCTGCACCAGCCCTGGGCTGCGCTCGCCCCGCGCCTGCTGGCCGGTGCGGCGTGGGCGCTGCGCGACGCCGACGACGCGGCGTTGGCGCCGCCGTGGCCCGCGCTGGCGATCGGCTGCGGGCGCCGTGCGGCACTGGCCACGCGCGCCTTGCGCCGCTGGAGTGCGGGCCGCTGCTGGTGCGTGCAGATCCTCGACCCACGCATCGACAGCGCGGCGTTCGACCTCGTGATCGCACCGGCCCACGATCGCCTCGCCGGTGGCAACGTGATCGCGAGCATCGGCGCACTCAATCCTGTCGACGCCGACTGGCTCGCCGCCGGCCGCAACCGGTTTGCCGCCCTCGGCACCCTGCCGGGACCGCGCACCGCCGTGCTGGTCGGCGGCAGCACGCGCGCGCAACGACTCGACCAGACCTATTTCGATGCGCTGCTGGAACGCCTGCAGGCCCAGCATGCGAGCCACGGCGGCAGCTTCATGTTCAGCGTGTCGCGGCGCACGCCGACGGCCGTCGCCCACTGGCTGCGTCAGCGCCGCGCAACCTTGCCCGGCATGTTCTGGAGCGGCCCCGCCGATGGCGACAACCCGTACGCCGGCCTGCTCGGTTGGGCCGACCGCATCGTGGTGACGCCCGATTCGGTCAACATGATCAGCGAGGCCTGCGCGACCGGCCGGCCCGTCCACACCTTCGCGCCGCGCCCGCTCGGCGGCAAGCTCGCCGCATTCCACGCCGCGCTGCGCGCCAGCGGCCACCTGCGCGAGCTCGGCGACCCGGCCCCGCCCGTGCTGCCGCCACCACTGGCGGAAACCCGCGAAATCGGCGCCATCGTGCGCGAACGCTGGCTGCGCGAGCACCCAGCCTGACGGCGCCGCCACGCCCGCCCTGCAGCGGAGCTGTCCACTGCGGGCCTGGCGCTGGCCGTGCACCCATGCTCAGTGCGGCGTCACGCACAGCGCGGACATGCGCTGTGCCTTGTTTGCGCAGGCCGCAGCGATGAGGTCGCCGACGTAGTCGCGAGTCGACTGCGGAACGTGCTCGAGTCCGGCCATGCGCGTGCGGGCGCGTTCGAGCAATACCGCCGCATCGGTATGCCGGCCCTGCTGCATGCGTACCGCCGCCAGCGCCGCCAGCGCGTTGACCTGATGGAAGTGACCCTGCCTGGGGTACATGCGCCCGGCCATCGCCACCGCATCCTGCGCGGCTTGCTCGGCCAGCCCGAGTTGCCCACCGTCGAGCGCGAGGCGCGCCAGGTTGGTCATCGGAACCAACACCATCGTGTGATCGCCGCTGGCCGCGCGCCGCTGCATCGCCAAGGCGCGCTGCTGCAATTCGATGGCCCGCGGCATCTGGTCGCGCAGGGCCGCCACCCGTGCCCGATTGTTGAGGATCACGGCCAAGTGCGGACTGCCGTCCGGATAGGCCTTCTCGAGGATCGGCTGCGCCATCCCATACAGTTGGTCGGCCCGCTCCAGATCACCCAGTCCGCGGTAGGCTTGGGCCAGACTGGCCAGCGTACGCGCCCGATCCTCGAGGCTGTCCTTGTCGGTGCCGGCACGGTCCAGATCGACCGCCTGCTGCAGGTATTGCCTGGCGCGCGGGTAGTCCTCGTACACGAGGTACAGCACGCCGAGGTCATTGAGGATGTCCACGTGCAACGGCGAACCGGTCTGGCCACTGCGCCCCAATCGCTGCAGCGCCTCATCGAACAGGGCCTTGGCATCATCACTGCGATCCTGCTCCTTGCGCACATTGGCCAAGGCCGACATCGCGGTGATCACGCGTGGATCATCGGGACCGAACAGGCGCTCGCCATCGTCGCGGGCACGTTGCAGCTGGGCAGCGGCGGCGTCGAGTCGGTAGCGCGCGTACAGACTCTGCCCCAACGCGTTGCGCAGTTCCACCGTGAGATCGGGGCGTCCGGCGAAATGGGTGTCGATCCTGTCGACGGCGGCGTCGACTGCGGCAGCCATCGTGAGCTCGCCACCGCTGTCGTTGGGGTTGGATGTATTGATGAGATCGAGCAGGAAGGCATTGACGCGCTGGGTATCGGCCATCGCCTGACGAGCCTGGCGGGCCTGCACCAGCGCCATCGCGCTGGCGGCAAGAATCACCACGATGGCCAGCGCCACCGTACCTGTGCCGAATCGGTGGCGGCGCACGAAACGCGCCGCGCGATAGCCCAGCGAATCGGGATGCGCCTGCACTGGGCGCCCCTCCAGATAGCGGCGCAGATCCTCGCCGAGCATGCTGGCCGATTCGTAACGCCGAGCGGGCTCCTTGTGCAGCGCCTTGGCCACGATGCGCTCGAGATCGCCGCCGATGCCGGCCATGCGCGCGCGCCGTACGGCAGCGGGCAAGGTGGCCTCGCCCAGGGCACGACGCAGGGTCGGCGGCTGGGTGTCGCAGACCACGCGCTCGCTCTGCGCAGGACTGAGCCCATCGAGCGAATAGGGCCGCTTGCCACTGAGCAGCTCGTACAACACCACACCGAGCGAATACACATCCGATGCGGTGGTAAGAGGTTCCTGCCGCACCTGCTCGGGGCTTGCGTAGGATGGTGTCATCGCACCCGCCGCCGTGGGCTGGTCGATGCCGCGCGTACTGAGATCGAGGGTGCGTGCAATGCCGAAATCAAGCAGGCGCGGCTCGCCATCGCCGCCGACGAGGATGTTGCCGGGCTTGAGGTCGCGATGCACGATGAGGTGACGATGTGCAGCCTGCACGCCGTCACAGACCTTGCAGAACAGCGCGACTCGCGCCGCCACGCCGAGCTGGTGCTCGTCGCACCAGCGCGTGAGCGAGACGCCGTCGATGTATTCCATCACCAGCCAGGGCACCCCATCGGGGGTGCTGCCGCCGTCGAGGATGCGCGCCACGTTCGGATGTTCGATGCGCGCCAGCAAGCGACGCTCGTTGTCGAAGCGTGCGGCGAAATCGGCGCGTTCCGCGGCGCTGGCCCATGGGCTCAGGCGCATGAGCTTGATCGCCACCTGCTGTTCGTAGGTACCGTCGGCGCGCTCACCGAGGTAGACCACGCCCATGCCACCGGCATCGAGTTCGCGCACGATGCGCCAGACGCCGATGCGTTCAACGTTGGCTGGCCCCGCGTCGGCGCGCACGCGCGTGGCCTCGTGGACCGGCGCCTCTGCCGCCTCCGGCGCGTTGTCGCCAGCGAGCTGTTCGCGCAGTCGCGCCCGCAGCTCGGCTGGCACCTCCTGCGCATCAAGCCAGGCCAGACGGGTGCCAGGGGCGCGCGCCTGTGCCGCCGCCAGCAGGCGCCGCAGCAACGCATCGGCATCATCGTTCACACCGAACCTCCGTGCTGGAATGCAAGCCAAGTCTAGCCAGCAGCGCCGTGTCATGCAGCGCACCGGGCCGCTGCGGTACGGCAGCCGAGTCTGCCGCCGGCAGCGCCTGCAACCGAAAGTTCTTGCTTGACTGTGGGCAAGGCAGGAATATCGGCGGTTCGGGCGCCACTCATCGCATCTTCCACCGAGGTTCGATGAGTGACAGCCCGACACGCGGACAAGCGCGTGACAGGGGGTTTCTCGTCGAACCCAAATGGGGACCATCATGTTGAAGCACCGATCCATCATTGCCTCGTTGCTGCTCGTCTCGGGCCTCGCCCTGGCGGCAAGCAATGACACCACGCCACTGGGCTTCGCGGGCGGGCTGCGCGCGGTCGACCAGGTCGCCGGCACGCAGCTGGGCGCACTCGACCTCGCCAGCATTGCCGAACAGGACGCGCAGCGCGAAGCCAGCGGCCAGCCGATGCGCTTTGCCATCGCCCACGACAGCACGCTCAGTGCGCGCGCGGGCGGCACTTGGGAACAGCGCGGCGACCGCAGCATCTGGCGCTACCGTGTGCAAGCCAAGGGCGCGGCCTCGCTCAATTTCGGCTTCACGCACTTCAAGCTGCCGGCCACGGCGCGCCTGTTCATCTACGCAACCCAGGACCACGCCGACCTGGCCGGCCCCTACAGTGCAGCGACCCACAATGCGCTGGGCCAACTGTGGACACCGATCATCGCCAGCGATGACGTCACCATCGAGCTCGATGTGGCCAGCAGCGAGCGCGATCGCGTCGAACTGCAGCTGGGCAAGATCAACCAGGGCTATCGCGGCTTTGGCACGCACAGCAAGGGCTATGCGCAGCCGGCCATGGCCGTGCACGGCGAGGGCAAGTCGGCCTGCTCACCCGACGCCATCATGTCGGGTGCCTGCAACATGGACGTGGCCTGCATGGACAGCGCCGATCCGTGGAACAACCCTCGCCGATCGGTCGGCGCCTACACGATGAGCGGAACCGACACCTGCACCGGCTCGCTGGTCAACAACACGAGTGGCGACCGCAGCATGCTGTTCATCACGGCCAGCCATTGCCAGGTCGTGAACAACCCGGCGGGGATCGTCGTGTATTGGAACTACGAATCGCCGACCTGCCGTACGCCGGGCACGAGCGCCAATAGTCAGGTGCTGCCACGCCCGAGCAGCACCAGCAGCGGCTCGACCTTTCTGGCACGGACGCGCAATCCATTCTCGAGCAGCGACTGCACCAATGGCGCGGTGTGCTCGGATACCACGCTGGTGCGCCTCAACGGCACGCCCGATCCGGCCTGGAACCTGTACTGGGCCGGCTGGGACCGCAGCACCACGGCTGCACACTGCGTGCCGGGCCCCAATGCCAGCTCCGACGTCGGCGAGTGTGCCTCGATCCATCATCCAGGCGTCGACGAGAAGCGCATCACCTTCGTGCAGCAGGACTTCGTGCTCGGCGGCATCAGCGGCGGCAGCAACACCCACTGGCACGCCTACTGGGACCCGACCCCGCCGATCCTGCCCAACATTCCGGCGCCGCAACCGACGACACTGCCGCCCGGCGTGACCGAACCGGGCTCGTCCGGCTCGCCGTTGTACAACGCGAGCCAGCGCTTCGTCGGCGTGCTCAGCGGCGGCAGCTCGGCCTGCGGCGCCACCGGTGAAAATCTCTCCGACTATTATGGCCAGCTCGCGGTGGCATGGAACGGCGAAGGCACCACCACCACGCGCATGAAGGATTGGCTCGATCCCACCAGCAGCGGCGCCACCTCGATCGACGGCGTGGGCATGGCGCCGTTCACGTTCACGCTGACGCCCTCTTCGGTCGCGGTGTGCAACACCAGCAGCAGCGCCAGCGTGACCTTGAATGCCAGCTACGACGCGGGCTACAGCGGCACCGTCCTGCTGGTGGCCACCGGCAACCCGACGCCGAGCACGGCAACGTTCACGCCATCCATGCTGGTGCCGCCCGCCGCCAGCTCGGTGTTCACGCTTGGCGGCCTGTCCGGCGTCGCCCCCGGCAGCTACAACGTGACCGTGACCGCCGACGACGGCACCGACAGTGTCAGCAAGTCGCTGCCGTTCACGCTGTCGGCACCCCTGTCGGGCAGCATGGCGCTGGTCGCGCCGACCGACGGCGCAACCGGAGTCGGCACCAACCCGACGCTGAGCTGGAGCGCGCTCGCCGGCGCCGACAGCTATACGGTGGAAGTCGCGACCGACGCCGCATTCGCCCACATCGTCTACACCCAGTCGGGCATCACCGGCACCAGCCAGGCCGCCAGCGGGCTCAGCCCGACCACGACCTACTACTGGCGCGTCAAGCCGAGCAATGGCTGCGGTGACGGAAGCCTGTCGCCGGTCTTCCACTTCACCACCGCGAACATCATCTGCAGCACGGTCAATCAGGCCATTCCGGACAACACGCCCGCCGGCATCAACAATACGATCACGCTCAGTGACAGCTCGCTGCTGAATGGCCTCACGGTATCGATCAAGGCAAACCACACCTGGGTGGGTGACCTCAAGTTCACCTTGAGCAAGGGCGCCACCAGTTCGGCCCTGATCGACCGTCCGGGCGTACCGGGATCAACCTTCGGCTGCAGCGGCGACAACGTCGACGTGATCCTCGACGACGCCGCCAGCAGCCCGGTGGAAACCACCTGCAACTCGACGCCACCGGCACTCAGCGGCACGCTGTCGCCCAACGCGCCCGGGCTCGCGCCGTTCGTCGGCCAGACGCTGGCCGGCACCTGGACGATGAACGCGTCCGACAACGCGGGCGGCGATACCGGCACCTTCCTCGAGTGGTGCCTGATTCCGCAGCTCGCACCGAGCGACGTGATCTTCCAGGACGGCTTCGACCTCGCCCCATAGGTCGCCTCGCCTGCCGTTGCAAAGGGGCCGCGATGCGGCCCCTTTTTTTTTGCTGGCAGCGGCAGGTTACGGTGCGACGAGGCCGACGCCGGCGGCAAGCGCGTGCACGACCGTCGCCGCCTGCTCGATGTCCGCATCGCGTGCAACGATGCGCGGCTGCGCATCGAGCGTGCAGCCGATCGCACGCGCCAGCAAGCGCTCGTGCGCCCGCGCCAGCGCAGCGGCATCGTCGGCCGCGAATATCCCGAGCCCACCGAGGCGCGCGATGAGCTGCGCACTGTTGCCGCTGTCGATCAGCAGCGGATGTGCCGCCGCGTGGGTGAGCACGAGCGCCTGCAACAGGAACTCGATGTCGACGAGTCCGCCGACGCCTTGCTTGAGGTCGAACCGCTGCGCGTCGGAGCGATCGCGCTCAGCGCGCCAGCGCGCCCGCATCGCGGCCACCTCCGCACACACGAGCGCGCCATCGCGCGGCGCCGTCAGCAGCGCCGCCCGCAACTGGCCGAAGCGCCGCGACAGGCCCACATCGCCCGCCACCGCCCGCGCACGCACCAGCGCCTGCAGCTCCCAGGTCCAGGCTCGTTCGCGCTGGTAAGCCTCGAATGCGGCCAGGCTGAGCACGAGCATGCCCTTGCTGCCATCGGGCCGCAGGCGCACGTCGACTTCGTACAGCCGCCCCGCGCGCGTGAGCACGCCGAGCAGGTGCACGATGCGCTGCACGAGGCGGGCGTAGTAGCGCTGCGCGTCGAGCGGGCGCGGGCCGTCCGATTCGCCCTGCGCCAGCTCGCCGTCGTACAGGAACACCAGATCCAGATCCGAACCGAAGCCGAGCTCGGCACCGCCGAAGCTGCCGTAGGCGATGATCGCCAGGCCACTGCCCTCGCCCGCCTGCAACGGCAGGCGACCATGCGCGGCCAGCAGGTCGCTCTCGGCGATGCGCAGCACGGCATCGAGCACCACGCTCGCCACCTCGCCCAGCGCGCGCGCGGCCGCCACGGCGTCCAGCTGTGCACCGAGAAACGCCAGGCCGATACCGAACAATGCCGACTGGCGCACCTCCTGGATCAGCTCGATCTCGGCCTCGGCATCGACCTGGGCCAACGTCGCCAGCCGCCGCGCGAGCTCGGCTTCGAGCACGGCGCGCTCAGCCCACGAACTTGCGTTGCGATCGTCGAGCAGTTCGTCGAGCAGCAGCGGGTGGGCGATCACGCGCTCGGCG
Organism: Dokdonella sp.; assembly: GCF_019634845.1. Classification (GTDB taxonomy): domain Bacteria; phylum Pseudomonadota; class Gammaproteobacteria; order Xanthomonadales; family Rhodanobacteraceae; genus Dokdonella_A. The sequence continues at coordinate 48,980 of NZ_JAHCAQ010000013.1, read as the reverse complement.
AGGAACGCGCTCGCGGCGAACACCGCGCTCACGCGGCGCAGCGCCGCCGGTTGCTCGTCGAGCAGCGCCAGGTACACCGAGCGCCGCGCCACCGCGTGCACCAGGCGCAGCAGGCGCACGAGGCACGATGCCGCCGCGTTCTGCGCGGCGGCGGCCGCGAACAGCGCCGGCATGACGCGGTCGAGCCGTTCGCGCGAACGATTCGACATGTTGCGATAGGTGATGCTGCCCAGCAGGGCCTGCAGTTCGTCGGCGACCACGGCCGCCGGCACGAAGCCGGCGGCGGCGATCGCCGCGGCATCCACTTCGCCCGCGCCGCGCAATTGCTGCCACAGCTGCTCCCACTGGGCGTGGCTGCGCCGCTCGTCGCTGCGCGCCTCGACCGCCATGAGCGCGGCGAACTGCTCGGCGACTACCGTGCGCTGCCGCGCGAGGGCGTCCTCGAGCAGCGCCACTTCGGCAAAGCCGAGCGCCACCGCGATGCGCTCACGCGCCGCTTCGTCGTCGGGCAGGGCGTGACATTGCTGGTCGTCGAACATCTGCACGCGGTTCTCGACCCGGCGCAGCAGCAGGTAGGCCTCGCGCAGCGCGCGCGCGCGCTCGATCGGCATCAAGCCGCGCTGGGCGCAGGCTGCCAGCGCCGGCAACAGGCCACGCACGCGCAGCGTCGGTTCGCGGCCACCGCGGATGAGCTGGACGAGCTGCACGATGAACTCGATCTCGCGGATCCCGCCCGGACCGAGCTTGAGGTTGCCGGCCAGATCCTTGCGCGCGACTTCGGCGTCGATGAGCGCCTTCATCTCGCGCAGGCCGGCAAACGCGCCGTAATCGAGATAGCGGCGATAGACGAACGGGCGCAGCATGTCGAGCAGACGCGCGCCGGCACCTCGATCGCCAGCCACGACGCGCGCCTTGATCCAGGCGTAGCGCTCCCAGTCACGCCCCTCGCGCTGGTAATACTGCTCCATCGCGGCGAACGACAGCGCCAAGCGGCCGGCGTTGCCGAACGGTCGCAGGCGCAGGTCGACGCGGTAGACGTAGCCGTCGGCATCATGGTCGGCGAGCAGGCTGACCAGCGCCTGGCCCACGCGCGCAAACCAGGCCGCCGCGTCGAGCGGGCGCGCGCCGTCACTGCTGCCGTCCTCCTCGTAGGCGAGGATGAGGTCGATGTCCGAGGAGAAATTGAGCTCGCCGCCGCCGAGCTTGCCCATGCCGAGCACCACCATGCGCATGACCCGGCCGCGCGCATCGCGCACCACGCCATGGCGCTGCGCCACTTGCCGCTCGGCGCCGCGCAGCGCCTGTTCGATGCAGGTTTCGGCCAGCAGCGAGGCGCCGGCGAGGATCGTCTCCACGCCATCGTCACCATTGACGTCGCGCCAGATCAGGCGCAGCGCCTCGCGCAGGCGAAAGCGCCGCAACAGGCTGCGCAGCGCTGCCGGGTCGGCAGCCTCGTCGAACACGCCGGCACGGGCGTCGGCATGGCGCGGGTCGCTCATCAGGCGCAGCGCATCGGGCGCCAGCAACTGCGGGTCGCGCAGGTAGCTGCGCCAGGCGAACTCGCTGGCCAGCAGCACGCGTTGCAGGCGCTCGTCGACGCCGGCGTCGTCGTGGAATGGCACCTGTGCAGCGCGGCAGTCCGCCTCCAGCCGCGACAGGCGTTCGGTGGCGAAGGCGACCAGCGGGCGCGGCCAGCGGGCGGGATCGGACATGGCTCGATTGTGGCAGGCGGCACGGCGCGGCGGCCAGCGCGGCGCCGACACCAAATTCCACCCCCGGCGCGGCCCGCAGTTAATGCACGGTTGCCATTGGCGTGGCATCGTCGCGTCCCAGCATGCCAGCCATCGACCCCATCCTGCCCAGCCAGCCGTGGCGCCCGCGCGTGCAGCGTGAACGCCGCGTCATCGCCGGCTGCGCGATCCTGTTGCTGTTGCTGGTGGCGCATCTCGACCCGGGCATCGATTTCGCGCACGGCGAAGCGTTCACTGCGGTGCTGCACCGGCTCGCGCTCAACGTGCTGCCGGTGCTGGCTGCCTTCGTGCTGTTGCTGAGCCTGACCCGACGGGCCCTGCTGTCGACCTGGCTCGTGCTGCTCGGCGCGGTCGGCCTGTACGCGGCCAACGCGGCCAAGCTCGGTGCACTGCGCATGCCCCTGCTGCCGGGCGATCTGCTGTTCCTGGCCAACCCGGGACCGGCGCTGCGCCTGTTCTCGGAATACCTGCGCGTCGACGTGCTGCATGCGCTGCTGTTGCTGGCCGGCGCGGGCGTCACCATCGTGCTGCTGCGCGAAGCCCCGCTGCGCGTGCTCGGCTGGCGTGGCCGCCTCGGCGCGGGGGTGCTGGCACTGCTGATCGGCAGCAGCCTGTATGCGGGCAGCGGACCCTGGCGACGCGTGTACGACAGCAACGCGCTCGGCTTCCAGCCGTGGGCACTCGACCAGACCGCGCTGCGCGCCGGACTGGTCGGCAGCATGCTGCTCTACCACTGGGAACTGGGTGGCAATGGCATTCCCGACGCCGACCGCACGGCGGCGGTCGCGCTGCTGCGGGCGCACGCGCCGGAGCTGCGTGCGGGCCTGGCGCTCACCACCACGCGCGAGACCTTGCCCGACATCGTGGTGGTGCAGAGCGAGTCGCTGTTCGACCCGGCGCGCGTGCGCGAGGTCCTCACCGGTCGTTGGCTGCGGCAATACCACTCGCTCACGCGGCGCGCCCACAGCGGCGAGTTGACCGTGCCGACTTTCGCCGGCGGCACGATCCGCACCGAATTCGAGGTGCTCACCGGCGCGCCGCTGGGCAGTCTCGATGGCATCCAGTACCCCTGGCTGGAGCTCGACGAGGCGGTGTATCCGGGCCTGGCGCGCGTGCTCGACGCCCATGGTTACGCAACCACGGCGCTGCACCCGAACGCGATGTCGTTCTGGAACCGCGACCGCAGCTATCCGGCATTGGGCTTCGGGCGCTTCCTCGACGAGGGCGCCTTCCCACGCGACCGCATCGTTGGCCTGTTCACGTCCGATGCGGCCCTCACCGACCGCATCCTGGCCGAACTGGCCGGCGACGGGCCACCGCAGTTCCTGTTCGCGATCAGCATGGAGGCGCACGGCCCGTTCGACTGGCGCCCCAACCTCGACCCCGCCCGCCTTGCCGCCTTGCCGCTGCCCGAGCGACTCGATGAGGGAGCGCGCCTGTGGTTCGGCAACTACCTGTACCTGCTCGACGATGCCGACGCCGAGCTCGGCCGGTTGGCCAAGGCGCTCGCACGGCGCAAGCGGCATACGCTGCTGCTGTTCTACGGTGACCACCTGCCCGACCTCGGGCCGGTGTATGCGCAACTGGGCTTCGACGACGGGCGCGACGAGATGGCGCAGAGCGTGCCGTGGCTGCTGCTCGACAACCGCAACGCGCGCCCGCAGCGGCGCGACCTGCACGCATGGATGCTGCCCGCGCACCTGCTCGAAGTCGCCGGCATCCGCGATGATGCCTACTTCAACATCATCGCCACGCTGGGCCGCTCGCCCGATTTCGCCGTCGACGATCCGTCGACACGCGCCGGCATCCACGCCTTGGCACAGCTGCACCTGCGCGGTGAGTTGGGATCACTCGTCGACGAGACACTCGGCCTTGCCCCAAGTGATCCGCTGTAGCGCCGCCCGCCGGTTGCCACCCGCCCGCATTCGGCAACGCAGCCAGGCCAGCGCGGTCACGCGCCGTCGGGCAGGCAGCGCGGACAGCACGCGGCGCGGAACGTGATCCAGTGGACATCGCGCATCGGGCGCGCCGCACACACTGCCTGAGCAGCACCACTAAAATGCCGCGCGACGGCTTGATGTCCGCGCGACAATCGCCTGGGGAAGCGGCTCGCGCGGACATCCACCGTCACCTCCTGAGGTCATGGAATGGCCGAGCGCAGCGATGCGTCCGGCACCACCGGCTGCCATGGAGACGCCGACGATCACCCGCCCGTACTGCCGCCGCGCAGCGCGCCGCTGCGCCGCACCCCTGCATTTCGCCCTCGCCTTTGCCGCGCTGCTCGGCTTGAGCTCACCCGCCTGGGCGGTGCTCGACCCGCTCGACAATGGCGTGGTCGGCGATGGCCAGATGAAGGTCTGGACCGAATTCCTCGGCGACACCGTGAAATTGCAGATCGCCTATCCAGGCGGCAGCGGTCCGGAAGATGTCATGTACGAAATGCAAACCCTTTATGACGTGGGCGCCAACGGTTCGGCGGTGAATCTCGCACCGACCAAGCTCGGCAACCCGACCTGCGATGCGACCACCAATTGCATCAACGGCCAGGGCAACTTCAATGGCCCCAACGGCAGCATCGACTGAACCTCGCGCGCCTGCCTGCCAATCAACGGCAAGCGCTACCACGTGACCGTCAACTTCAATGCCTTCCAGCAGCCCTTCGGCAAGATCCGCATCATCAGCCTGCTCGCACCCAACATCGAATGGAGCAACCAGGATGATGCGGTCGGCGTGTTCGGTACGCCCGGCACCGCGGGATTCCGCATCCTCTCGATCGATCAGAACCTGCCCAAGGGCTTTACGCGCGGCATCGGGCCGTTGCAGAACATGACGTTCGCGGGCTGGGCTGCCGCCGATGCCGACGCGCTGGAAACCCGCGTACGCTCGACGACACCACAGACCTTCACGCTCAATGGCGACGTCAATACGACCGAGTTGCCGCAATACAACGACACGCGTAATCCGGGCATCCGGGTCTACGGCGATCGCAACCCTTGGTATCGCGCCGGATACGGCTTCGCCTTCGACATCGGGGAAACGGCGATGCAGGCGTCGTATTCGTTCTTCATCGAAAACCTGATCCAGCCGGTGATCTTCACCGACGGCTTCGAGCGGCCGTGATCGCGGGCCACGACCGGGCGCGGCTGCGCCCGGGTGCACGCAGTGCGATGTCCGCGATCAGCCGGCCGCCGCCGCTTCGAGTTGCCGTTCCAGTTCGAGGTTGAGTCGATCGCGGCCGACCGTGACCGCCGCCAGCAGCACGCCCTGGTGCGACAGCCGCACGCACAGCTCGCCGGCCGCGAGCGAGCCTTCCATGCGCGCCTCGTCGAACTCACGCGCATGCCCCGTGTAGCGCAGGTCGGTGCCATAGTGGTGGCTCCAGAAGAACGGCACGTCGGCAAATGCCTGTCCCACGCCGAGCAGGTTCGCTGCGGCGCACTGGCCTTGGCGCTGCGCATGCACCCAGTGTTCGATGCGCGTGTAGTGGCCGCGATAGGCAAAACGCGCGATGTCGCCGACCGCGTAGATGTGCGCATCGCTCGTGCACAGTTGCGCATCGACCACCACGCCGCCCTGCTCGACCTGCAAGCCGGCGGCACTGGCCAACGCGCTGCGCGGCCGCACGCCCACGCCGACCAGCACCGCATCGGCCGCGATCACGCGGCCGTTGTCGAGGCTGAGGCTGTGCGCCGCAGCGTCGTAGGCTGCCGGTGAACACTGCAGGTGGAACTGCACGCCGTGCCGGCGGTGCAGGTCGACCACCTGCGCGGCCAGCTCGGCGCCGACGATGCGCGCCATCGGGTCGGGTTCGCGCGCGACGACGTGCACCTGCAGATCACGCGCGCGCAGCGCCGCGGCCGCTTCGAGGCCGATGAAGCCGGCGCCGATCACGGCCACCGAACGCGCGCCGGCAAGCGCGCCGATGAGCCGGCGCGCGTCGGTCATCGAGCGCAGCACGTGCACGGCCGGCGCAGCGAAGCCGGGCAGCGGCAGGCGCACCGGCTCGGCGCCGGTCGCCAGCAGCAGCTTGTCGTAGGACCAACGCCGGCCATCGGCGCTGCGCAGCTCGCGCGCGGCGGGATCGAGCGTGGTGACCTCGCAGTCAAGCTGCAGGTCGATCTCGAGCTCGCGCCAGCGTTCGGGTGGCTGCAACGGCATCCACTCGGCCGGCGCGCTGCCGGCGAGGAAATCCTTGGACAGGTTGGGCCGGTCGTAGGGCGCATCGGCGTCGGCGCTGAGCAGGCTCACGGCGCCGTCATACCCGAGCTCGCGCAAGCGCAAGGCCGCTGCCGCACCGGCGGCGCCACCTCCGACGATGACGATGCGACGCGGCATGTCGATCGCGGGCCGAGCCGGCGCGGCTGGGGACGCGGGCAAGGCGGCACCGACCCGCACCGTGTCGGCGTCGACCACGACACTCCAGACCGGCAACGGCGCCAGCGCCGGCGCGGCCAGGCAACGCCCGCTGCACAAGTCGAACCGGGCATGGTGCCAGGGACAGCGCACCTGCCCATCGACCACGAGTCCTGCGTCGAGCGGCGCGCCGTAGTGCGTGCAGCGCCCGCCCACGGCGAACACCTGCTGGCCGCGTCGTGACAGCAACACCGGTTCGTCACCGACGTGACCGGCCAGCGTGCCACCGTCGGGCACGCTCGCGAGTGCGACGCCAAGCGCCAGATCCGGACCCATTGCCGACCCTGCCTGTGTGCCCATTGGCGCTCCTCCGTACGTGGTTGTACGCATTGCCGGCGTACTGCCGCGATCATACGCCTCGTGCGTTCGATGCCGGCGCCGCGCACGGCGTTCCCGCGGCCCCCACGCGGGCAGGTCGCTGGCAGGCAACCGCTGCGGATCCGCGCCACCACGATGGGCCGCGCCCGCGGACGATCCAAGGCTGTCGGTGGCGTGCGCGCTGTGCTAGCTTTCACCGACGGGGATCGGTGGAGTGCGGCGCGGCGCCGATGGCAGACGCCACCGATCGGGAGGGAGCGTGACGAATCTGGTTCGACTGATGCAGGCGCTGGGCGCGGATGCCGCCTTGGCCAGCGAGTACGCCCGCGATCGCGAGCTGGTGATCAAGCGTTTCCAGCTGACGGACGAGGAGCGCAAGGCGCTGCTCGACGAGGACCTGGCCGCGATCCGCAAGCTGACTGGACTGACCGACGGCATCTACGTCACCAACAGCACGATCATCGCTTATGACAAGTAAGCCGCGACACCGCTGTCGCGTCGCGGCGACGTCTTGGCGTCGCCTCGCGACACGGTGCCGCAACATCGGGCGCCAGGCAGCCGCGTGCGTGGCCGCGTGATGCGCGATGGGCGCAGAATCCTGTTCCACCTGCCGGAGGCGCGCCCTGAAAGGGGTGGCCCGCCGCGCTGAAGGCCGGCCCATGCGCACGCCAACCGCGGCGCTGCGCTGGATTGCATTGCTCACTGCCCTGTGCGCGGCCATCGCCGCGCCCGCGCAGGAGCCCTCGCTCAGCGACCGCGTGGCCGCGATCGAGCGCAGCAGCATCAGCGAGCCGCCGCATGACTCGGCGCGCCTGATCAATGCGCTGCTGGCGGAACACCCCGAGCTGCCGCCCGAGCTTGCCTACCGGATCGATCTCGTGCGGGCCCGCAACCTTGCCCTGGCCGGTGACTACGCCGCGGCCATCGACCTCGGCAAGAGCATGCTCGAGCGCGCACCCTCGGCGCCGCTGCGTACGCGCGCGCTCACACTGCTCATCAACTGCGCCACCAACGCGGCCGATTACCCGCAGGCCTTCGGCTATCTCCGGCAGGCATTGGACTCGACCACCGATGACAGCCCGGGCGCAGCCGCCGTGTTCAGCCTGGCGTCGTACCTGTACCGGCATGTGGGCGAGGATGGGCAAGCGGTCGATTTCAGCTCGCGCGCGCTGGCGATCTCACGCGCGGCCGGCGATGCCCGCGACGAGTGCATAGCGCTGTCGAACCTGGCCAACGCACTCAGCGCGATCGGACACGCTGCGCCGACCGAAGAGATGCGCCACCAGCAGGTGGCGGCCTGCACGCGCGCCAACGATCCGGTGTTCACGGCCGACGCGCTCAAGGGCATCGGCCAGGCGCTCATGCTGCGCCATTCGCCCAAGGAGGCCATGTCGTGGCTGCGCCAGGCACGCGCCAAGTTCGTCGAAGCAGGCTTCACCACCGGCATCCTCGAGACTGACATCACGCTGGCCGAGGCGGAGCTGGCCGCGGGTGCCGCGACCCAGGACGCCGCCGCGCGGGTGCGTGACGCGCTGCCGATATTCGAGAGCCAGCATGCCTGGGACAACGTCGAACTCGCCCACCGGGTGCTGAGCCAGGTGGCAGAAGCTGCCGGCCAGACGACCGAAGCCCTGCGTCATCTGCAGCAGGCCAACCTGGCGCGCAACCGTCTGGACGATGACGCCCACCAGCGTCGCCTGGCCTATCTGCAGATGGAATTCGATACGGTCGCCAAGGCGCGCCGGATCAGCGCACTGGAGAGTGATCGCCAGCGCCAGCAGGCCCAGCTCGAGGCGCACGCGCGCACCCAGTCGCTGCAGGCACTGGCCCTGCTCGGCGTGTTGACGCTGGTCATGATCCTGCTCGTGGTGTTGTGGCGCACCGTCATGCAGCGCAAACGCTATCGCCACGCCGCCGAGACCGACGGCCTTACCGGTCTGTACAACCACCAGAGCACGCTGGCGCGAGGCCAGGCACTGCTGCTGCACTGCCGGCGCGGAGGCCTGCCCTTCACGGCCATCGTGGCCGACATCGACCACTTCAAGCGCATCAACGACCAGTTCGGGCACGCCGCAGGTGACGCAGTGCTGCGGGCACTGGGCACCCTGCTGAGCGCTGCGTTCCCGCAGCCGCATGTGATCGGCCGCAGCGGTGGCGAGGAGTTCACGATCCTGCTCGATGTGGACACCGCGACGGCGCGCGCGCTGGTCGAACGATTGCGTGCACGCATCACGCCGCTCACGGTACTTGACCAGCCGGTCGAGTACAGCCTCAGCTTCGGCCTCAGCGCCGCGCGTGATGCCAAAGCCTCGCTCGAAGACACGCTGCGGGCCGCCGACCTCGCCCTGTACCGTGCCAAACGCGGCGGCCGCAACCAGGTCGTCGATGCCTCCAGCGGGCCGGCTGCCCAGCGCACCGGCGCGGGCCTGGTCGTGGTCGGCACCGGCATCCAGCTCGGACGCCACCTCAGCGCGCGCTGCCTGTCGGAGATCCAGGAGGCCGAGTGCGTGTTTGCGCTGACCGACGGCGCCACGCGCGCGATGCTCGTCGAGCTGCGCCCCGACCTGATCGACCTGTGTCGCTACTACGCCCCAGGCAAGGATCGACGCCAGACCTACCGCGAGATGGTGGCCGCCATCATGCCGTCCGTTGTTGCCGGCAAGCGCGTGTGTGCCGTGTTCTATGGCCACCCCGGCGTGTTTGCCGATGTGCCGCATGCCATCATCGCGAAAACCCGCGCGGCGGGGATCCCTGCGCGCATGGAACCAGGCATCTCGGCCGAAGCCTGCCTGTACGCCGATCTCGGCATCGATCCTGGCCGCCATGGCGTGCAGTCGCTGGAAGCCACGCAGTTCCTGCAGGAACGACGTCGCATCGATCCGCGCAGCCTGCTCGTGTTGTGGCAGGTCGCCCTCGTCGGCGACGTCAGCTGTACGCGTTTCCATGCCGAACCGGCCGAACTGCAGGCGCTGGTCACGCGTCTGCTGGAGGACTACCCCGCCGATCACGAGGTCATCCTCTACGAAGCAGCGCGACTGCCGGTGGAACAATTCCGCGCCGAACGCCTGCCCTTGAAGGATCTGCCGGGCGCGCGTTACGAGGAGTTCACGACCCTCGTGGTGCCGCCACTGTGCGCCGCGCCGCAAGCGAATGGCAGTGCAGCCGTCGACGAAGTCGATTCTGGCACGCCAGCCTGAGTCATCCGGTCAGCGCTCCGCCTTGCCGACCGATGACCTGCAGCGACAGCACGGGGGTGGCACACGCCCCGGTCGAATGCGCGGCCGACACGGCTTGGTGCAGTCACCCGGCTTGATCGCTGCCACTCATTGGCTGTCCAACACGCGTGTGGCGTGCCAGGCGGCCACCCATTCCTCGTTGGTGCGCTCCACGGCCACCGGGATGCGGCTTGCCGGGCTGGAGATGATGTCGGCGTTGCCTGCATTGGCCTGCGCATCGAGGGCCACACCCAGCCAGCCGAGGTCGGCGCAGATGCGTTCACGGATGGCGGCGTTGTGCTCGCCGATGCCGGCGGTGAAGACCAGCATGTCGAGGCCGCCGAGCACGGCCACCAGCGCGCCGATCTCGCGCACGATGCGGCGCACGTAGAGCGAGAGCGCCGCCTGCACGCGGCAATTGTCGGCCTCTTGCGCCAGCAGCACGCGCGGGTCGGACGACACGCCCGACAGACCCAGCAGGCCCGAGCCGTGGTAGAGCAACTGGCCCACGTCGTGCAGCGAGAGCTGTTCGATCTCCATCAGGTAGAGCACGGCACCGGGGTCGAGCGCGCCGCAGCGCGTGCCCATCATCAGACCGTCGAGGGCCGAGAAGCCCATGCTCGTGCCCACGCTCTGCAAGCCCCGCATGGCGCACAGACTGGCGCCGCTGCCCAGATGGGCGACGAGGGTGCGTCCACGCGCGGCGTCGCCATGGCGCTCGGGCAGCGCCAGCGACATGTATTCATAGGACAGGCCATGAAAGCCGTAGCGGCGCAGGCCCCGCTCCCAGGCGTCCCAGGACAGCGGCAGCATCTTCTCGACCTGCGGCAGCGTGTGGTGGAAGGCCGTGTCGAAGCAGGCCACCTGCGGCAGATCGGGCCTGCCGTGCAACAGCGCGGCGATGGCTTCGAGCGCAAACGGCTGGTGCAGCGGCGCCAGCGGTATGTAGCCGCGCAGGTCGGCCAGCACGCCCGCATCGACCCGCACCGGGTCGAAATACTTGGCGCCGCCATGCACCACGCGGTGCGCCACCGCTGCGATGCGGTGACCGCCCTGCGCGACGCGTTCGCGCACACGCGTGCGAATGTGCAGCAACGCCGCGTTGTAGGGCTGGGCAGTGTCGAGCACCACCGGGCCCGGCGGCACGCCGGTTTCGCCGAAGGTGGGCGCGGGGCCGGTGATGCCGTCCACCTTGCCATTCCACAACGCCTTGCGCGGCAGCGGCCGAACGCCCGCGTCGAACAATGCGAACTTGATGCTCGACGAGCCGCAGTTGAGAACCAGAACCAGATCGCTCATATCGGCGCCAGCTTGTAGTGGTGCGCCAGCAGGACGCCGACCGCGCACGATGCAAGGCGTGTCTCGCGTGAGTCGGCGCGGCTCGTGAGCACGATCGGCACGCGCGCGCCGAGCACGATGCCGGCCGTCGCCGCATCACCGAGGTATTCGAGCTGCTTGGCCAGCATGTTGCCGCTCTCGAGATCCGGCACGACCAGGATGTCGGCGCGGCCGGCCACCTCGGAGACGATGCCCTTGGTGTGTGCCGCGGCCATCGACACGGCATTGTCGAACGCCAGCGGGCCGTCGAGCAGACCGCCCGTGATCTGTCCGCGGTCGGCCATCTTGCACAGCGCTGCCGCGTCCAGCGTGGCCGGCATGCCGGCGTTGACGGTTTCCACTGCCGCGAGGATGGCCACGCGCGGCTGCCCCACGCCAATGGCGTGCGCCAGGTCGATGGCATTGCGCACGATGTCGGCCTTGTGCTCGAGCGTGGGCGCGATGTTGATGGCCGCGTCGGTGATGATGAAGGGGCGCGGGTAGGCCGGCGTCTGCATCACAAAGCAGTGGCTGACGCGGCGCTTGGTGCGCAGGCCACCCTGCGTGGCGACGACGGCGGCCATGAGTTCATCGGTGTGCAGGCTGCCCTTCATCAGCGCCTGCACCCCACCTTCGAGCACCATGGCCACCGCGCGCGCGGCGGCGGCGTGGCTGTGCGGCACGTCCTCGATCGTGATGCCGGTCAGGTCCAGACCAGCCTGCTCGGCCACGGCCAGCACTCGTGCACGCGGCGCCACCAGCACCGGGTCGATGAGGCCGGCCGCGTGCGCGTCGAGCGCGCCGCCCAGGCTCAGTGCGTCGCAGGGGTGGACCACGGCCGTGCGCAGCGCGCCCAACGGGCGCACATGCTCCAGCAGGCGATGCACGCCGTCCTGGCCCACGCGCAGGCGCACCTCGGGCAGCGTGGTGCGCGCGCGCTCGACGCGCTCGGTCGGGGCAATCACCTGCGCCTCGCCGCTGATGACGGTGGCGCCGTCCTGGTTGATGCAACTGCAGGCCAGCGTCAGGCGCTTCCTGGCCTCGTCGCGTGCGCTCACGGTGACCGTGATGCGCAGCCGGTCGCCCACGCGCACGGGCGCGAGGAACTTGAGGGTCTGCCCCAGGTAGATCGTGCCCGGACCGGGCAGGCGCGTACCCAGCACGGCCGAGATCAGCGCGCCACCGAGCATGCCGTGGGCGATGACGCCGTGAAAGCGCGTGGAGGCGGCGTAGTCGGCGTCCAGATGCTGCGGGTTCACGTCACCCGAGAGCACGGCAAACAGCTGGATGTCCTGGTTGGTCAGCACGCGTTCGATGCTGGCGCTGTCGCCGACGGCGATCTCGTCGAAGGTGCGATTGCGCACGATGGAAAGATCGTCCTGCGATGGGGTGGGGGCGGTTGCGGTGTCGGACATGGGACTCCTTGCAGGCATCAGGCCATCTGGCCAATGGTCTTGCGGAAGCGCGACAGCGAGAGCGCAAACAGTGTGCTGCCGATCAGCGCCAGAATCAGAAACGGCTTCAACACGACGTCGATCCCCGCGCCGCGGTAGAGGATGGCCTGCGCCAGTTCGACGAAATGCGTGGTCGGCGCCAGCTGCATGACGCGCTGCACGAACAGCGGCATGGATTCAAACGGCGTGCTGCCGCCCGAGAGCATCTGCATCGGCAGAATGGTCAGCATCACCAGCAGGCCGAACTGCGGCATGGTGCGCGCCACCGTGGCGAGGAAAATGCCCATGGACGTGGTGGCAAACAGGTGCAGCGCCACCCCGGCGAGGAACAGCGGCGCCGAGCCTTCGATCGGCATGCCCAGCACGCCGCGCAGCATGAAGAACAGCGACAGCGCCGCTGCGAGGAGCACCACCAGCCCCATGGACCAGACCTTGCCGAGCATGATCTCGGTCGGCGTGACCGGCATGACCAGCAGGTGCTCGATGGTGCCATGCTCGCGCTCGCGGATCAGCGCGGCGCCAGTCAGCAGGATGGATACCAGCGTGATGTAGTTCACGTACTGCATGGCGCCGCCGAACCAGGCCTGGGTCAGCGACGGGTTGAAGCGCATGCGCACGTTCAGATCGACCGGCAGCGTGCTGCTGGCGCGGTAGCGACGCACGAAATCCTGCACCTCACCGAGCACGATCTGCTGGATGTAACCGCTGCCGCTGAAGGCCTGGCTCATGCGCGTGGCGTCCACGTTCAACTGTACGGCCGGCGCGCGGCCGGCGAGCACGTCGCGCTGGAAGTCGGGCGGAATGTTGATGACGAAGGTATAGGCGCCGGTGTCCATGCCGGCGTCCATCTCGTCACGCGTGATCAGGGTCGGCTGGGTGAACAGCGGTGGGTAGAAGGCAGCGACGATACGCTGCGACAGCGGCGAGTGGTCTTCGTCCACCACCGCGATGGCGGCCAGATGCAGCGTCTCGGGGATCGCGCGCGCCGAGGAATACACGGCCACGCTGAACAGGTAGACGATGAGCACGAGCATCATCGGGTCGCGCCACAGGCTCCACAGCTCCTTGACGCCCAGGCGCACGATATTGCTCAGGTGGCGGATGACGGCGTCCACGCGCTCATGCCTCCTGCTTCTTCAGGAGCGCCAGCGCCGTGCCCATGACCACGGGCACCGCGAGCAGCAGCGGCACCAGCGCACTGCCCAGCTCGCGCAAGCCCAGCGCCTTGCTGAACACGCCGCGGCTGATGATGAGCATGTAGGTGGACGGGAAGATGTCGCCGATCAGCCGGCCCGCGCCCTCGAGCGACGTGACCGGATGCAGCAGGCCGCTGAACTGCACCGCCGGCACCATCGTCACCACCAGGGCGATGAACATGGCCGCGCTCTGGCTTCGGGTCATCGACGAAGCGACCAGGCCGATCCCGGTGGCGACGATGGCATAGACCAGCGTTGCCAGTGCCAGGGCCCAGAAGCTGCCGGTGATGGGCACGTCGAAAATGGTGATCGATGCCGCGCACATGAGCAGGAAGTTCACCATCGCCAGCCCCACATAGGGCAGCTGCTTGCCGAGCAGGAACTCCAGCCGCGTCACCGGCGTGACGTAGAGGTTGATGATGGAGCCCAGCTCCTTCTCGCGCACCACGGCCAGCGCCGTCAGCATGGCCGGCAGCATCAGCAGCAGCAGCGCAATCACGGCGGGCACCATGGCCGGCAGGCTTTTCACGTCGGGGTTGTAGCGGTAGCGCGTCTCCACGCTCGCCGTCTGCGGCACCGACATGCCGCGTTCGGCGAGCTGCTGCGCCAGCCATTTCTGGTGCAGGCCGCCCACATAGCCGCGAATGGTCTCGGCGCGCTGTGGCATGGCGCCGTCTATCCACGCGGAGATCTGCACAGCGCGCCCGCGCAGCATGTCGCGCCCGAAGCCCGACGGAATCTCGATGGCCAGCGACAACTCGCCGCTGCGCATGCGGCGATCGAGATCGGCCTCGTCCTTGATGGCGGGGCGTTCGCTGAAGTAGCGCGAGCCGGCCAGGTTGAGCGCGTAGTTCTGGCTTGCCTCGCTGTGGTCGCGGTCGAGCACGGCGTATTTCAGGTTCTCCACGTCGAGCGTGATGCCGTAGCCGATCACGAACATCAGCACCAGCGAGCCCAGCAGCGCCATCGCGGCGCGCACCGGGTCGCGCTGCAGCTCCAGCGTCTCGCGCCACAGGTAGCTGAACAGGCGCTGCAGGCTGAAGGGTGCACGGTGCCCGATCGCGGCAGGGGCCGGCGTGGCCCGAGTCTCGATGACCGGCGCCTCGTCTGCCGTGGGTGCATCGCCAGCGGCTTCGACGAGATAACCGATGAAGGCCTCCTCGAGCGTGGCCGCACCGCGCTTGGCAATGAGTGCAGCAGGACGATCGCTGTCGAGCACGCGCCCTGCGTGCATCATGGACATGCGGTCGCAACGCGCGGCCTCGTTCATGAAGTGGGTGGAGATGAAGATGGTCACCCGGTCACGGCGCGACAGGTCGACCAGCAGCTGCCAGAAGCGGTCGCGCGCGATCGGGTCCACGCCCGAGGTCGGCTCGTCCAGGATCAAGAGCTCGGGCTGGTGCACCATGGCCACCGCGAGTGACAGGCGCTGGCGCACGCCCAGCGGCAGGCTCTCGGGCAGCGCGTCCAGCTCGTTCTGCAGGTCGAAACGCTCGACCATGGCCTGCACGCGCGCGGCGCGCTGGTCGGCAGGTACGTGGAACAACTGCGCGTGCAGCAGCAGATTCTGGCGCACGGTGAGCTCGCCATACAGCGAGAACGCCTGCGACATATAGCCCACGCGCCGGCGCGTATCGATGTCATTCGGGTCGACCGCCTTGCCGAACAGCGAGGCGCGGCCTTCGCTGGCGGGCAGCAGACCGGTGAGCATCTTCATGGTCGTCGTCTTGCCGCAGCCATTGGAGCCCAGGAAGCCAAAAATCTCGCCGCGGCGGATGCGGAAGTTGACGTGATCGACGGCCGTGAAGTCGCCAAAGCGCATCGTCAGGCCCTGGGCCTCGATGGCCACGTCCGCGTCGTCCACCTGCAGCGGCGGTATCACCACCGCCTGGTGGCCACGCTTTTTTTCCTCGGGCATGAGGGCGATGAAGGCCTCCTCGAGCGAGTCGCAACCGGTGCGCGCCAGCAGCTCCTGCGGCGCGCCGGTGGCCAGCACCTGGCCCTCGTCCATGGCCACCAGCCAGTGAAAGCGCTGCGCCTCGTCCATGTAGGCCGTGGCCACCATCACGCTCATGCCGGGGCGCTGGCGGCGGATGCGCTCGATCAGATCCCAGAACTGTGCGCGCGCCAGCGGATCGACGCCGGTGGTCGGCTCGTCGAGGATGAGCAGATCGGGGTCGTGGATCAGCGCGCAGCACAGGCCGAGCTTCTGCTTCATGCCGCCCGAGAGCTTGCCTGCGGGGCGCTGCAAGAAGGCATGCAGGCCGGTGGAGCGGGTCAGCTCATCGATGCGGCGGCGCCGCTCGGCGCCCCCATGCCCGAACAGGCGTGCGAAGAACTGCAGGTTCTCCTCGACCGACAGCGTGGGGTAGAGGTTCTTGCCCAGGCCCTGCGGCATGTAGGCGATGCGCGGGCAAACGGCATCGCGGTGCGCCTTGCTCGCCATGTCGCCGCCGAGCACCCGCACGCTGCCGGCCTGCACGGCGCGCGCGCCGGCGATCAGCGACAGCAGGCTCGACTTGCCCACGCCGTCGGGGCCGATCAGACCGACCATGCAGCCGGCCGGCACCTCCAACGTGACCCCGGCCAACGCCTGCGTGGTGCCGTATTGCTGGCGCACATCCCGCAGCCGGACGACGGGCTCGCTCGGCGTCATGGCTTCATGACGTTGGCGAGGTCGGCGGGCCAGGGTTGGCGGGCGTCGAGCCGCACCCAGGCCACGCCCGGCAGGCCGGTCTTGACCTGCTCCAGGTGCCTGGCGAGCAGCGCACGGTCGATGCGCGCCTTGACACGGAACATGAGCTTCTGCCGCTCGCTCGCAGTCTCCACCGTCTTGGGCGTGAACTGCGCCGTGCTGGCGACGAAACTCACCTGCGCCGGGATCACGTACTGCGGCGCGGCGTCGAGCACGATGCGCACCTCGGACCCGAGCGCCACGCGGCCGGCCACGGTCTCGGGCAGGAAGAAGGTCATGTAGACGTCCGACAGATCGACGAGGTTGAGCACCTTGCCGCCTGCGCCCAGCACCTCACCGGGCTGGGCGACGAGGAACTGCACACGCCCGTCGCGCGGCGCCACGAGCTGCGCATCGTGCAGCTCGCTGTCGATGCGCGCCACCGTGGCCACGGCGGCATCCACCGAAGAGACAGCGCCGGTCGCCTGCGCCTTGGCCGCTGCCACCGCTGCCTGCGCTGCGGCGACCTGTGCCTTGGCGGCATCGAGCGCCGCCTGCTGGCCGCGCACGCGGGCACGGTCGTCGTCGAGCTCCTGGCTTGAGGACGCGCCTTCCTTCTCCAGCGTGGTCGAACGCGCGAGGCGACGCTGCGCGGCATCGAGCTCGGCCGCGCGCGCGGCCGCCTGGGCCTCGGCGGCGCGCACATCGCTCTCGCGCAGTGCGATCTGGGCGCGCGCGGTGTCCACGCCGTACCTGGCCTGGGCCTGGCGCGCGACGGCCTCGTCGCGCTGTGCCTGCAGGCTGCTGATGTCCATGCGCGCCAGCGGTTGTCCCGCTTTGACGAAGTCGCCCTCATCGACCAGGATCGCCTGGACGCGGCCCGGCAGCTTGGTCGCCACATCGACCTCGGTGGCCTCGATGCGGCCGTTGCCGCTGATGAAACCTTCACCCAGACCGTTGCCGCGCTGGCCGCTCCAATAGGAATAGCCACCGACGGTCAGCACGAGCACGATGGCAGCGGGACTCCACTTCTTGACGGTCGGGTTCATGGCGCGGCGCTCGGTTTTCCGGAAACGGTGGGGGTGTCAGCGCCGCCGCCCAAAGCGGCGTACAGCGCCACGCGGCTGGCCAACAGGGCGCGCCGCATCTGCGTGAGCTGCTGCTCGGTGGCCAACAGGTCGCGCTCGGCATCGAGCACCTCGAAGAAGCGCGTGGCGCCGTTGTCATAGCGCAGGCGCGACAGGCGCGCGCGTTCGGCCTGGGTGGCACGCATGGCGGCAAGCACCTGCACCTGCTGCGCCAGGCCCTGTTGCGCGGCGAGCGCGTCGGACACATCGCGAAACGCGCCCTGGATGGCCTTCTCGTATTGCGCCACGGCGGCGTCGCGGCGCACTTCGGCCAGATTGAGGTTGTTTTTCAGCCTGCCGGCCGTGAACAGCGGCAGGCTGATACTGGGCTGAAACAGCCAGGCGCCGGTGCCACTGCCAAACAGGTCGCCCAGCTCGCTGCTGCCGGTGCCCGCCATGGCCGTGAGCGCGATGCGCGGCAGAAAGGCCGCGCGCGCCGCGCCGATCTGCGCATGGGCGGCCATGAGCTGCTGCTCCGCGGCCTGGATGTCGGGGCGGCGCGTGAGCAGGTCGGACGGCAGGCCCGCGGGCAGCGGGCGCAGCGCGTCGGCTGCGGGCAGGCGGGCTGTGGCGGCCACCGGCGTGGCTGCGCCGACGATCAGGTCGAGTGCATGCTGCTGGGTGGCACGTTGCTGCTCGAGCTGCGCCACCAGCACCTGGGCCTGCTGGTGCAGCATGCGCACCTGGGTCAGGTCGAGCCGCGAAGTGGCGCCCACTTCGACGCGCCGGCTGAAGATGTGCAGCGATTCGGCGCGGTTGTCCAACGCACGCTGCGCCAGCGCAAGGCGCTCGTCGGTTTCGCACAGGGCCAACCATGCGCTGGCCGTTTGTGCGATCAGGCTGACTTCGGCGCCCCGCCTGGCCCACGCGGCGGCAAAATATTGGCGCAGCGCCGCGTCGCTCAGGTTGCGCACGCGACCCCACAGATCGAGTTCCCAACTGCTGATGCCGACGTAGGCGCTGTAGCTGGTCAGCGTGCCCGGCACCATGGCGGCTATCGAAGGCGGCAGTCCCACGCCCAGATTGTCGGGAACACCGATGCGCGCCATGCCGGCGCTGGCGCCGACGCTGGGGAGGCGGTCCGCGCGCTGGATGC
This sequence comes from Dokdonella sp., assembly GCF_019634845.1. Classification (GTDB taxonomy): domain Bacteria; phylum Pseudomonadota; class Gammaproteobacteria; order Xanthomonadales; family Rhodanobacteraceae; genus Dokdonella_A. The sequence continues at coordinate 30,419 of NZ_JAHCAQ010000013.1, read as the reverse complement.
CATGGGCGGCACGGGCCTCGGCCACACGCAGCGTGGCCAGACGCAGGTCGCGGTTGTTCGCCAGCGCCTGCTCGATCACTGCCTGCAATGCCGGGTCGGTGAAGTAGTCGCGCCAGGTGGGCAGTGCAGCCTGTGCACTGCCTGCCCCGGCAGCCTCGGCATAGTGCTGCGGCACGGGCATGGCTGGCGCTTCGTAACGCGGCGCCAGCGAGGCACACCCGGCCAGCAGCAGCGCCGCAGCAGCGGCGGCCAGGACGGGCGACAGTGACTTGTCCGGTGATGGGTTCATGGCCGCTCAACCCATGATGTGCACGCCGGCGTCGACGTACAGCGTGCCGCCCGTGATCGAGCGCGCCGCGTCGCTGGCCAGGAAGGCGCACAGTGCGCCGACGTCGTCGATGTCCACCAGTCGACCCAGCGGTGCGCGCTGCACGGCGTCGGCCATGAGCCGGTCGAACTGCGCAATGCCCGATGCGGCGCGCGTGGCCAGCGGCCCGGGCGAGACTGCGTTCACGCGGATGCCCTTGGGGCCCAGCTCGGTGGCCATGTAGCGCACGCAGGATTCCAGCGCCGCCTTGACCGGCCCCATGAGCCCGTAGTTGTCGATGACCTCCGCGCCGCCCAGGTAGCTCATCGTCAACAGGCTGCCGCCTTGCTGCATCAGTGGCTCGGCCAGACGCGCCATGCGCAGGAAGGAGTGGCAAGAGATGTCCATGGCGCGCGCAAAGCCCTCGCGCGAGCAGTCGATCACGCGGCCATGCAGGTCGGCGGCCGGTGCGAAGGCGATGGAGTGCAGCACGAAGTCGAGCTGCCCCCATTGGCTGGCGACGACGTCGAACACAGCCTCCAGTTGACCCGGCTGCTCCACGTCGAGCGGCAGCTGGATGCCGGCCTCGAGCCGCTGCGCGAGCGGCTGCACATGCGGCTTTGCCTTGTCGTTGAGCCAGGTGACGGCGAGGTCTGCGCCGGCCGCATGGAAGGCGCGCGCGCAGCCCCAGGCGATGCTGTGCTCGTTGGCAATGCCGACCACCAGGCCCTTCTTGCCTTGCAGGTTGCGGGTCATGTTCATTTCTCCAGCACGTACTGGCCCGGCGCATCGGCGAGCGGCTTGTAGCCGCGCGCACCCATGGGCGGTGGCGCCACGGGCTTGCCCGAGCGCGCCTTGATCCATTCCAGCCAGGCCGGCCACCAGGAGCCCTCCACGCTGGGTGCGCTGACCAGCCAGTCGTCGGGTGCCTCGTAGTTGCCGCCCGCGGGCCGCGTGCGGATCTGATAGCGACGCCGCGGGTTGCCCGGCGGATTGACGATGCCGGCGTTGTGCCCGCCGCTGGTCAGGGCAAACGTGATCTCGGTGGTCGTCAGATGGTGCAGCTTGTGCACCGAGCGCCAGGGCGCCACGTGGTCGGTCAGCGTGCCGACCATGAAGATCGGCAGCGTGATGTCGCTCAGCGACACCGGCTTGCCGCCCACGGGATAGCGGCCACCGCTCAGGTCGTTGTCCAGAAACAGGCGACGCAGGTACTGCGAATGCATTTTGGCCGGCATGCGCGTGGCATCGGCGTTCCAGGCCATGAGGTCGTTCATCGGCGTGCGATCGCCAAGCAGGTACTCGTTGACCATGCGCGACCACAGCAGATCGTAGGAGCGCAGCATCTGGAACGCACCGGCCATCTGCCCAGCCTTGAGGTACCCGGTCTGCGCCATCTGCGCCTCAAGCAGACTGAGCTGGCTTTCGTCGATGAACAGCGCCAACTCGCCCGGCTCGGAAAAGTCGGTCTGTGCGGCCAGCAGCGTCATCGAGGCCAGGCGCTCGTCGCCATCGCGTGCCATGGCCGCGGCGGCGATCGCCAGCAGCGTGCCGCCAAGGCAGTAGCCGGTGGCGTGCACCTTGCGCCTGGGGACGATCGCGGACACGGCATCGAGCGCGGCGTGAAAGCCCAGCTGCAGGTAATCGTCCATGCCCAGGTGGCGATCTTCGTAGCCCGGGTTCTTCCACGAGATGCAGAACACCGTATGGCCGTGATCGACGAGGTAGCGGATCAGCGAGTTGTGCGGCGACAGGTCCAGGATGTAGTACTTCATGATCCAGGCCGGCACGATGAGGATGGGCTCGGCGTGCGCGGCCGCGGTCGTGGGTGAGTACTGGATCAGCTCCATCACGTCGTTGTGCAGCACCACCTTGCCCGGTGTAACGCCGACATCGCGACCGACCACGAAGTTTTCGGTGCCTGCAGGGGGATCATCGGCGACCATGCGCTGCAGATCGTCGACGGCATTGAACGCACCGCGCACCAGGTTGGCGCCGCCCTGCTGCAGCGTGCGCTGCAACACCACGGGATTGGTGACGAGTTGGTTGCCGGGCGAGAACACATCGAGCAACTGCCGCGCCGCGAAGGCCACCATGTTTTCATGGTGCTTCTCCACCCCCGTCACGCCGTGCGTGGCGGCATCCCACCATTGCTGGGTGAGCAGGAAGGCCTGGTGCATGTAGTTGAACGGCCAATTCTGCCATTCGGGAGCGGCAAAGCGCCTGTCCTGCGCAGGGGGCGGCACGGCGAGGCGAACCTGCCGGTCGGGACCGGCGCTCATGCGTTCGATGGCATAGAGAGCCAGCTCCTGGGCCTGTCGCACCGCAAGGTTGGCCAGCTCGATGCGCTTGCCCGGGGACGATGCCAAGTGCATGGCCCAGTCACTGGCCGCTTGCAGCATCGCCACCGGCGACAGCGAGAGCGTGCCCCGCGCCATGGTGGCGCGAAAAAGCGTATCGATCCGTTCCGCCAACGGTGTTGCGGGCGAAGGCGCGTCGTGCATGAGGGGATTTCCAACGACCAAGGCAAACTGCGCAGTAATTCTAAGCGCTTCGCCGGTCATCGCCTTTGATGCAGGCTGAATGGCCTGTGCAAACGATGTGGGCGATTTCCGACGGCCCTGGACGCCGACAGCGGCGCGCAAACTGCAGCGTGCGCGCGACAGCCGCCTGCCCCGCTGCTCGTCGGCACCGGGATCCTGTTCGCGGCCGTCATCGCGGAGGTCGGCGGTACACAGCCGGTTCCCGCTGCGAATCGATCACGCGCCGGGACGGACCCTCAATCGCCTGGTGCGCCGGTGAATGCCTATACGGCTGACTGCAAGTCCAATTGCCATGGACGGCATGAACCGCGTCGGGGGGCAGTCGTTGTGGCGCGGGCAAGCCAACAACCGCCCGTTCGATCGCAATCGCCGGCACCCTCGACGGGATTCATCGGTGGTGCGTGACTGGCGGAGGCGTCTCATGATGCGGATGCGGCTCGTGATGTGGGCGCTCGTGTGCTTGTCGACGGCACCCTGTCATGCCTTCGATGGCGAACGGGATGGCCGATTCGGCACGAACGGGCAAGTCGCCGTCATCGGGCCGAGGAATCACGGCGCCAGTACGAGTCGCCCGACCGGCGATCTGGCCATGCTCGCCGACGGTCGCATCCCGAGGGCGGCTCCGCTCGATGACGGCAGCGTCCGGGCCGGCGCATGCGTGGCGATGGAACACCGAACACGTTCGGCGGCGATGCCAACGGACGCATCACACTGCCCGCCTGTGGACCGGCGCGCAACGTCGTGCTGGTCGCCGCTGGCGACGACGGCGCCTTCGCGTGGGCGGGGAATTGCCTGGCGCATCTGAACGGCGACGGCAGCATCGACGCGGCGTTCGGCAACGTCAGTCTGCGCACCACGACTGTGCAACCTGTCCTTTTGACAACGTGGTGAAGCAGCCGAAGGAATTGTCGTTGCGCGCGCATTGCCCGCTCAGCCCGGACCGCGCGGGCAACAACATCGGATCGCCACTGTACAGGCAGCGTCCCAGACTGCATTGGCCGCCGTCGTCGCACGGCTTGCCGCCATCGTCCGCGACGCGGATGCATGTGAGGCGGCCAGCCCTGCCGGCCATCTGCATCGTTCCGCCGCGGTCCTTGCAGGCCGCGAGTTCAGTCGCCTCCACGCATTGCGGCCCCATTCGTCCAACCTGCCAGCGGCCGCCACGAGCTTCGCAATCAACCCTTCGCGGTTCGCGCAGGCAGTGAATCGCGGATTGCTCCTCCCACCGGCCGCCGCTGGCGAGACAAGCCTCGCGCTCACTGCCTGGCTGCGCAGCCGTGCGCGGCTTCTTCACCGGCTCGGGCGGTGGATCACGCGTCGCGATCGCGCCCGCCGCCATCCGGTCGACCACGTCGACACCATGGAGCACGACAGCCACCGTTGCCAGCGCAATCACGACGACATGGATCAGCACTCGCAAAATCATCGGCGATTCCTTGGTCACGGTCGAATCTTCACACGCCCGACACCAACGAGTGTCATCAATTCTGCTGAGGAGGCTTCTCGGCATTGTGCCGATCGCGTTCTCAACCGCCACGCCTTGTCCTGCCCGGTGATTTTCGGACAGGTTGGCGGCGTGTGGCAGCGTCTGCCGCGTCACGACCTTGCGCCCGCCGTCGCGACGCGTGTCAGACAACGGCGCGCTGCAGGCCGGACGATTCCGGACCGCGTACCGGCCAATGCAGATTTCCAACCGCACAAAACACAAAGCCCGGCACAAGGCCGGGCTTCGCGGTAACGCTTGTCGCAGGGCGCGGATCAGAAATCCATGCCGCCCATGCCACCCATGCCGCCGCCGGCCGGGCCGTGGCTGTGGGCTTCTTCCTTCTTCGGCGCCTCGGCGACCATCGCTTCGGTCGTGATGACGAGGCCGGCGATCGACGCGGCGTTCTGCAGCGCGGTGCGCGTCACCTTGGTCGGATCGAGGATGCCCAGTTCGACCATGTCGCCGAACTGACCGGTCGCGGCGTTGTAGCCGAAGTTGCCCTTGCCCTCGGCAACCTTGTTGAGGATGACCGAGGCTCGCGGTCGTAGTCGGAGCTGGTCTCCTCGATCTGCGCCTTGATCTGCTTGATACGAGACTGGATGTTGGCGGCCTCGCCGGCACCGTCGATGATCGTCGTGTTCTCCTTGGAGATCACGATCTTCTTGGCCTTGCCCAGATCCTTGAGCGTGGCCTTCTCGAGCTGCAGGCCAACTTCCTCGGAGATGACCTGGCCGCCGGTGAGGATCGCCATGTCTTCCAGCATCGCCTTGCGACGATCGCCAAAGCCCGGCGCCTTGACCGCGGCGACCTTGTCCATCGCCTCGGCAACCAGCTTGCCGATGTTTTCGTCCCCGTTGGCGGAGATCGTGCCGACCTGCGCGATCGACTTGGAATCGGCCGACGGCTTCGAGATCTTCTTCAGCTCGTCGACGGCGCCGGCCACGGCCCTGTCAATGCCGCGCTTGAGGTCCATCGGGTTCATGCCGGCGGCGACGGCCTTGAGTCCTTCGCGGATCAGCGCCTGCGCGAACACGGTCGCGGTGGTGGTGCCGTCACCGGCGACGTCGGAGGTCTTGGAAGCCACTTCCTTGACCATCTGCGCGCCCATGGAAATCGTCGCGGTGCATCGATACGGGGGGCAGACTCGAAGCGAACGCGCATTGGTAGTGGATGCGACCGGCCCGGATGCGGATGCGCCACAGTCAAGCCGGTCAGACGGTTGCGGCATGCGTGGTGGTTACAACACGTTCGGTCGCAGATCCGCGACCAGGACACGGTGGAGAACTCTTGCACGAAACATTCGATCGCTCGTCGCTGCAATTGGGCGCACCGCACCGCGCTTCTCGCGTGCGGCAAAATCGCATAGAGTTGCGGCAGCAAGGCTAATGGTTCGTGCCGATGTATCGGTGGCTGCTGCGCTTGGGGCTCCTGCTGTGCGTTTGCTGGCTGCAGCCGGGTCTGGCCGAGCCTGTTCCTCTGCGCGTTGTGCACTTGACCGAACCGCCTTCCATGAGCAAAGCGCCTGTCCCGGCGGCTGGGCTGGCCGATGCGGAGCCTACGCGTATCGCGAAGCTGATGACGCCACTTCGCGGGATCGACTGGTACCAGTTGCAGCTCGCGTCCGATTGGCAGGCTGATAGTACGCCGCTGCTGACGATCCGCGGCATCCTGACCGCACGCGCGGCAGTGTATGCGCCACCCGACTACGAGGCACAGGTCCTTGGCATATTCACGGCCAAGCTCGATCCAAGCTATTCGCGCCGTGCGATGGTCTATCCGCTACCGCATGACCTGCGCACAGATCAGCCGATCTATGTGGCGGTTGGCAGGCCCGGGCAACCGGTACCCCTGCAGGCAAGCATCGAAGACAGCTCCTCCTACCATGCCGCCGACTTGCGATTCGTGCGGGCAAACACCTTCTTCATTGCCGTGCAGGTCTCGATGCTGCTGGTGTTCGTCTGCTTCTGGCTGCTGTTGCGCGAGCGCACCTACATCTACTTCATCGGTTACCAGTTCTTCCTGGTGATGTATCTGATGTCCCAGACCGGGGAACTCTACAGTCTGCCCGGTGGCGCAATATTCGCTGCCGGGGGTCTCCGGTTCACGAACTGTCTGACCGCCCTGGTGCCCGCGTTCGGCATTCTGTTCCTGCTGGATTTCGTGAGTCTGCGCCAACTGACGCCGCGCTTGGCAAGGGCGCTGGTCCTCGCTTGCGGGCTGTATCTTGTGCTCGTCATCCTGCTGGCTCTGCCGATCCCCTTCTTTCTCTCAAACCTGTCCATCAATACACTCAATGTCCTGCATATCGCCGCCACGCTGGCGGCACTCACGGCGAGCGGCATCGCCTTGACGCGCGGCAACCGGCAGGCTGGTTTCTTCCTGCTCTCGTGGTTGCCGCTGCTGATTCTCCTGATGGTGCGCGCAACGCAGCAATTCATTAATCTGCTGCAAGCGCCGTGGATGGAATACGCCTTCGCCGCCAGCATGGCCTACGCTGCGCTCATCATCGCCATCGGTCTGGCCGAACGCACCGCACAAGCGTGGCGCGAGCGCGACCAGGCGGCGGATCTCGCGCAGTTCGATCCACTGACCCGCGTACTCAATCGCCGTGCCATCCTCGCGCAACTGGCCGATGCTTGGACGGAATCGAAGGCAACTCGCGCGCGCATGGCGGTCCTGTTCCTGGACATCGATCATTTCAAGCAAATCAACGATGGCCATGGCCACGCCGCCGGTGACGCCTGCCTCATAGCGGTCACCCAAGCGATGCGCGCCGAGCTGGGCGACGCGGATCGGCTCGGGCGTTATGGTGGTGAGGAGTTCGTGGTTCTGCTGCGCGGCGAACACGCAGCGCTCGCTCGGCATGTGGCCGAGCGCATTCGCGTGCGTGTGGCCGCGCTCAGGATCACCTTCTACGAACGCGCGATCCCGTTGTCGGTGAGCATCGGCGTGGCCCTGCGCGAAGAGGGGACGCCCAGCGTTGAAGCACTAGTTGATTACGCCGATCAGGCTCAGTACCGAGCCAAGACCGGCGGCCGCAACCGCGTGTTCGAGTATGGCGCTGGCGCGGCCGTTGAACCCGTGCCGGCTTGAGTCTGTCATCAAGTACGGGCGCGGGTTCAACTCTGAAGTGCAACACCTGATCGTGTGAGGAGGCTCAGGTGCGTTAGCCTGTGCAGCTTCACCGGCAAGTGGAAACAGCGCATGACCTATAAGCACCTGAGCCGTGATGAACGGTGATCCTGCCCCCGTTTCACGGACACCCGCCTAAGTAGCGCGTGCCTGCTCGAACTGCTCCGGGCCGAGATAACCCAGCGCCGAGTGCAGGCGATTTCGATTGTAGTCAACCTCGATGTACTCGAACACGTGCACACGCGCCTGTTCGCGCGTGGCGAGCCGCGCAGCCAAGGAGTGGAAGTCGGCGATGAACCAGTTCGCGATAATCTACGGAGACCGATTCGCGCTCAATCGCTGATCGGAACCGACAACGAAGACCGCCTCACACACAAAAAATCAGACAGGCCCCTGGATTCAGCGTCACCGGCCGCATTGGGCGGCGCGGCGTGGAGCGCCCGCCTCGTCCGCCAGCCACGCGCCGATCACGCGCTGCGCGATGGCCAGCACCGGGCCGATGCTGTGCGGTTTGCCGGCGAACAGGAAGCGCCGGCCAATGCAGATTTCCAACCGCGCAAAACACAAAGCCCGGCACAAGGCCGGGCTTCGCGGTAACGCTTGTCGCAGGGCGCGGATCAGAAATCCATGCCGCCCATGCCGCCCATGCCACCCATGCCGCCGCCAGCCGGGCCGTGGCTGTGGGCTTCTTCCTTCTTCGGCGCCTCGACGACCATCGCTTCGGTCGTGATGACGAGGCCGGCGATCGACGCGGCGTTCTGCAGCGCGGTGCGCGTCACCTTGGTCGGATCGAGGATGCCCAGTTCGACCATGTCGCCGAACTGACCGGTCGCGGCGTTGTAGCCGAAGTTGCCCTTGCCGTCGGCGACCTTGTTGAGGATGACCGACGCCTCATCAACCGGACTTTCGGGAGTAATACAACTGCCGTCCACGCGGCGCTACCACCCAGCCATCCAACCGCCGCAACGTGATCGAACGCCGCAACGTTTGCGGAATCGCAACCGGAAAGGGATCGCCACGCACGACATTGTTGTTCGGTGCCAGTGCGACGACGTCTTGCAATTTGTTACCGAGCGCATGGCGCTGCGGACGCGCAGGCGTGAAGAGAATGCGATGAACGCTGCCAAGCCGGTCAAGAAACATCACAGTCCGTTTGCGCGCGGTGCACCTCCGCAGCACACCATGCTCGGCTGCGGAGCGGATCTACGGTTCCGGGAAATCCACGACCGACAAGCTCAACGGCAATTGGTTGCGATGTTCGAGCGGCTTCATCTCACGCACGATGCGATCGCTCTTCTCGTCGAAGTATCCGGTTAGGTCGAATCGCTCGATGCGGAACGGAATGCCTTCGGACAACGCGAAGTTGCGCGCGTCCATCAACTGGAAGTGCAGGTGCGCGAAGGTCGAGCTACCGTTGTTGCCGAGTGCGGCGATGACCTGCCCTGCGCGCACCTTGTCACCCGTCTTGACCTTGATGCTGTCGGCTTTCAGGTGACCGTAGAACGCGAACGCGCCGTCGCCGAGGTCCAGCACTACGTGATTGCCGCCGGCTTCCGGCAAGCTCGGTTCGGGCAAAGGCGCGTTCGGGACCAGATCGGCGTAGCGCGACAGCACGTCGATCACGGTCGCATCCGCCACGGCGAGCACCGGCGCGCCGAAGCCGTAGTAGTCCGCGTTGGCCTTGCCGTCGCCACGATGCACTTCACCGTTTTCGTCGAAGCGCGCGAAATCGATCGCGAAGCGTTCCGGCAGGCGCAGATGACCATCGACCGCGCGCTGGCCGCGGCGGTGATGGTTGGCTTTGTCGCAACACGCTTCCAGTACGCCCCAATTGGAACCTGCAAGCGGCGCGCGGATCAGGCGCGCAGGCTTCGTATCGACCGTGGCCACCACAGCCGGTACGGGATTCTCAGCATCCGATGCGCCCGCTGCAGTCAACCGTGCGCGCAACTCGCCGGGAACGGCGGTGTTGGCGGCCAGTGCGACATCGATCCACACTGTCGCCGTCGCGCCGGAATCGATGCGCGTGCCGGCAGCCATCGGATCGCCGAGTGGACTCATGCGCGCCGCCAGCGATTCACCGCTGTAGCGGACGAGCGGCGCCGCCGCACCGGCCCCGACCTCGGCCGCGGTGATCGTGACGGCCTTCTTGCCGGTATTCGTTGCAAGGATCTCGTAGGTCAGGTGCGTACGGCCGTCGCTGGCGGCAACGGCTTGCGGGGCCTTCGGTACCGTCAGGACGAGCGGAAACAGCGACAAGGTCGTACTCGACGTCGGTACGGCATCTGCCACGGGCGGCGCGCCTAAAACAACGGCCGCGGAGATGGCACCGAACAGCACGACGGTGAGGGCGCGGACGCATTGAATGAAGATCGGATGGCGCATGGAGCTCCCCTTGTTCTGGTTCTCACCTTGATCGCGCGCAACGGCGGCGAAAAGGATCATCGAGTGCTCGCGCAACAATGGCCACCCGTCGGCCGCACTGCTGGGAGACCACCGCGCCGGCTTCGACTTGGCGCAGCAAGGTCAATGGCAACGGGTCAACCGCGAACACGCGCGCGGCCTCGTCGATGCAGGTGATGACTGGGACATCCCGATCCTCAAGGGCGAGTACATCCCCGCCAACGGCGGCACGCTCGGCGGTTTGGGACTGACCTTTACCGAAACCACGCCCCACGTATTTGGCGTGTCCACCTTCTACTACGACGTGGCCGGCAACCCCGTCACCGATGCCACCGGCGGCATCGTCGAGTACGTTGATGATGTGACGACCCAGACCACCGGCATCGTCGCCCGCGTGAACATGAGTTTCTACCGCATGAGGAATGGCCCCTGCCGTGGTTGCGCCGACCACCCGCGCGATCAGGTGCAGACCAGCGACGTGGGCACGTTCGAGTGGACCGGTCCGCGCTCGGGCCGCTACACGGTCAACGGCCAGTCGCAGGACATGGTCGAGGCCATGAGCGGCCCGCCGCTGGTGGCGGCCACCGACTTTTCCGGCGTGTGGATGGTCGTTCGGCGCTTCGTGTCCGGCGAGCCGCCGGACTACGCCATGAGTGGCGACGGAATCGTGCGTGGAGGCGTGGTGCAGGTGATCCCAGTCACCGAGGCGCGCAGCTACCGCATTGACAACGTGGCCCTCGGGCAGCCGCCCGCCGGCGTGCCGCTGCCGCCCGCCAACTCGCGACGCTATGACGTGCGCTGCATCGGCCCCACCTACTTCGGCACCGACCCCGCGCACCCCGGTCCGCGGTGCGCGTTCGACGAGTTGTCCCCGAACGCCAACGAGATGACGCTGTGGTTTGACGATCTCAACCTGGGGCGCGCGCTCAATGTCGTGCGCGACCAGATGAACAACAATGAGCGCGTGATCCGCAACAACGGCACCGAGAAGCCACGCCTCTACGCGACGTCGGATCGCATCGTCTGGCGGCAGAAACTGCCATCTCCCTATGACAGGGGCATCGGCGTGTCGGAATGGGTGATGGTGCGGCTGGATACCTTGCCACAGCCGTGAATGGGCTTTGCTGGAACCTGGGCTGCGCTCAGCAGCCCGATACGGGGTATAGGAATTTCAAACGGCGTTTTCGTGGAGTCTGGCGGGCAGGCGGCGGTCGTGCAAGCACCGGTTCTGGCAGCGAACCGGACGACCACGCGTTGGATTTCGGCAGCTCGGGGCCGCTCATCGGCGCCATCCCTGGGCAGCTCTGACCGATGCTCAACAATGGGCCGAGCGCAGCCCTGCGGGGTCGGTCCCGCATCGGGTCGGATCCCGGATTCGCCGTCGACGGCGTAGCCGGCAGTTCATCACGCGGCTGCCGCCGGCGGTGCGCGCGCTGCAGGCCTGTAGTGCGCGTCTTCCCGCGCACCGTGCTTCTCGAAGTGGGCCAGGATGGCGCGGATGGCTGCGGGTTCCTCGATGCTGGCGACGATCCGCACCGCGCCGCCGCAGTGGACGCAGGGGGGTCACGTCGATGGAGAAGACCCGCTTGAGGCGTTGCGCCCAGTTCATCGCGCGGCGCTTCTCCTCGGGGCTGCGCGGCTCGTCGTTGGCGCTGACCTCAACCGGTGCAGCATCGGTCGCAGGCCGCTTGCCGCGCCCCGAAGGTGTCAGCTGCGCACGCAGGGCGGCGTTCGGGGCAAACACGCCGTGGAACTCGTGTGCCTCCGCGACAACGCCGGCATGCAGCGAGAAACCGCCGACCTGCCCGGCGCCACCTTCCAGCGAACCCTCGTCACCAGGCAGCGTTTGCAAGGTGACCACTTTGCGTCCGGCGTGCTTTCCGGTTGCGACACGGTAGGTGATCGAACTCATCCGCAGCCCGTCCATGCCGTCGTCGCTACCCGCGCTGTCGGACAGGAACACGGATTCGTCTTCGCCTTCGAGCCAGCCGCGCCGCGCCAGGTGCCGGCAGACGCGATGCGCGATCGTGCTGGCCAACTGGGTCAACTGCGCGGACGTGGGCGCGCGGGTGCGGTGCAGGCGCGGTTTGCGCTGTGGTTGCTCGACGTTCTCGTACACGCCATCGAGCCACAGCATGTGGACATGCACGTTGAGGTTGAGCGCGCTGCCGAAACGCTGGATCAGCGTCACCGCGCCGCATTGGGCGGCGCGGCGTGGAACGCCCGCCTCGTCCGCCAGGCACGCGCCGATCACGCGCTGCGCGATGGCCAGCACCGGGCCGATGCTGTGCGGTTTGCCGGCGAACAGGAAGCGCAGCGGGTACGGGAAGCTCAGCACCCACTGCCGCCCCGGGCGCGCGCCGAACACGTCTTCCACCAGATGCCGTGCTGACTCGGCCATGCGCCGGGCGCCGCAACTCGGGCAAAAGCCGCGCTTCGCTTCGCTCCGGCGAACTTGAACAAGCGCGTTGATCGACACGGATCGTCCTTGCATCCGGCCGAATCCGGCACGTGCCTATCTGGAGCGGATTTTCCGCAAGACCGGATGCCATCGCCAAGCCGAACTGGTCGGACTGCTGGCCGGGCTCGCCCACGTTGCGCCGCGTCCCGATCTGGATATCAGCCCCTTGCAGCAGCCTCATGCGATTACCGGCATTTGCCAGTAGTCGGCGCACCGTTTCCCTGCGTAAGGTTCAGGCCGCCGTCGCTGCGAGCGACAAACCGGGGGCAAAAATCATGTGCCGACGCATCGCTCTAGTTGCACGTCAGGGGACGGAGGCCATCATCAGTCTCCTGCTGTTTGCGCTTGCTGCTGTCCTTATCGCGGGCAGCGCCCGCGCGGCCACGTTCTGCGTGACATCGTCGGCCGAACTGCAAAATGCATTGAACGCCGCTGCCGCAAACGACGAAGACGACGAAATCCGGATCTATGCAACCACGTTTGTGCCGCCGACCACGCACGGCTTCAAGTACGACACCCTCAAACCGTATTCACTCACGCTTGCAGGCGGTTACATTGCGCTTTTGGGCAACCCTTGCGCCATGGCTTTGCGGAACGCAAATTCAACCGTAATCGATGGTGGCGGAAGCCGTCGTTTGTTCGGATTTGTCGGATATGCGAACACTGGCGATTTACGCATAACGCGACTGACCTTCCGCAATGGCATCAATGAGACCAATTCGTCGCCGGTGGACATCGGCGGCACCGCCCTATACAACGGCAACATCACACTGGATCGCGTCGTGGTGCGCGATAACATCAGCGCAGTACAGGTGATCTTCGCGAGTTCGGGCGGTAGCGTAGTAGTGCAAAACAGCGTATTCGCAGACAACACGCTCGTGCCTGGCTACGGCGGTCGCAAGGTGGCGCAATTCCAGAGTGTCAATAGCAACGGGCCATCCGGTGGCGTGGTGTTCAATGGCAATACCGCGGCCGGCAACGTGAGCACGGTTCTGAACGGTAGTGCGGAGGTAGTCCTGGGCGTATCCAATGGATCGCTACGCGTGGCTAACAGCAACTTCTGGGGTAATTCCAGCCTTGATCTTGAATTTGCCGACTTCGGCAACTCGACGATAACAATCCGCGACAGCAATATCGGCATCCATTCGTACTGGGGCCCGGCGATTTCGACGCATAACCTTTACAGTATTGATCCTGCCTTCATCGGCAACGGCAACTACCGACTGGCCGGTAACTCGCCATTGCGCGATCTCGGCGACAACATGGCCTTTGGCGGCATCGGTAGCTACGACGCCGCCGGTGGATCCCGCGTGATGTTCGGACAAGTGGATATCGGTGCTTACGAGATACAGGATGACAGCATCTTCAAGAATGGGTTTGAGTGAACTATTGAAAAAGGCGAAACAGGGGGCGTGGCAACTCTGACCGATTCTCAACAATGGGCCGAGCGCAGCCCTGCGGGGTCGGTCCCGCATCGGGTCGGATCCTGGATTCGCCGTCGACGGCATAGCCGGCAGTTCATCACGCAGCTGCCGCCGACGGTGCGCGCGCTGCAGGCCTGTAGTGTGCTGCTTCCCTCGCGCCGTGCTTCTCGAAGTGGGCCAGGATGGCGCGGACGACGGCAGGTTCCTCGATGCTGGCGACGATCCGCACCGCGCCGCCGCAGTGGACGCAGGGGGTCACGTCGATGGAGAAGACCCGCTTGAGGCGTTGCGCCCAGGTCATCGCGCGGCGCTGCTCCTCGGGGCCGCGCGGCTCCTCGTTGGCGCTGACCTCAACCGGTGCAGCATCGGTCGCAGGCCGCTTGCCTCGCCCCGAAGGTGTCAGCTGCGCACGCAGGGCGGCGTTCGGGGCAAACACGCCGTGGAACCGGGTGAGGTGCGCGCGCGGCGGCGGAACGAGCGCCGCCAGCTTGGCGATGAAGTCCACCGGATCCCACTCGACATGGGTGGTGCCGTTTCGCCACGGGGTCTTGAGTTCGTAACGCACCCTGCCCTGCGCTGAGATCGACAGCCGCTTCTCGCTGATCGCCGGGCGTGTGATGTACCGGCACAGCTTTTCGTAGACGCCATCGAGCCACAGCATGTGGAAATGCACGTTGAGGTTGAGCGCGCTGCCGAAACGCTGGATCAGCGTCACCGCGCCGCATTGGGCGGTGCGGCGTGGAACGCCCGCCTCGTCCGCCAGCCACGCGCCGATCACGCGCTGCACGACCCCCTGCACCGGGCCGATGGCTTCGGGCTTGCTGGCAAACAGGAAGCGCAGCGGGTACGGCAAGCTCAGCACCCATTGCCGCACCGGGCGCGGGCCGAACACGTCTTCCACCAGATGCCGTGCTGACTCGGCCATGCACCGCGCGCCGCAACTCGGGCAGAAGCCGCGCTTCTTGCAGGAAAACGCCACCAGCCTCTCCGCGTGGCAGTGCTCGCACACCACCCGCAGGAAGCCATGATCGAGCACCCCGCAGCGCAGATAGTCATCGAACTCCTCGCGTACATAGTCCGGCAGTGTGCGGTCCTCCGCTTCGAGGCGGGCAATGAAATCCGGGTAGTGCGCGTGGACCGGCGCGTACAGCAGCGTGCGTTCGGGCGCGTGGCGGGCGTAGCGCGGCGCGGCGTGGGCGGTCGGCCGTGGCGTGCGCACCTCGGCCTGCCGCGAGAATGCGGCGAGGCGCGGCACGGGGCGCTCCGATGCAGGGACGGCTGCTCAGGGTTGCGCCCGCGATCACACGTTCATATAGGCGTTTTCCGATCTTCGCGTCAGACATTGCCGCGGTGCGGACAGATGGCCCCGCCTCGGACGCCAGAAAGCACAGCCGTTGTATGTCCCAACGGCGGCAGCACGATCGTTGACGGCACCCGATGGCAGGTCATGGTCAATGCGGATGCCGCTCAACGGTCGCGCAAAGAAATCGCGAACCAGCAACATGTCGTCGAACTGTTGCTGGTAGCGCGCTTCGACGACGAGCCAAGTCACGTTGGGGACGCCACCGGCCATCGGCGTGCGATCGCCACCGGCGCCGCGTACGATCCCACCCCCAACGCGATACTTGCGGACCTGGCGCGACGCGAAATCGTACAGGTACCCCTTGGAGCCAGCACCGCGACTCGCTGCTGCGGCAGTCCACTGTGACTGCGTCCAGCATCCGCAATGCTCCATGATGAGGTCCGCCGTAGCGGGTCGCACCAAGGCAAACAAGGCAACCACGACCACGCTCAATGTCGATCTGGGCCGCGCGCGCGAAGCGCTGGACGAGTTCGCCCACGCGGAACGCATCATCGCCGGCAAACAGGTACTGCCCGGCACCGATGCGAAGATCCTCGCCGGCTACGGCATGGCATGGGGACAACTGGGCGACGCGGGCAGGCGCGCGGACTACTACCGCCGCGCGCTGGCCGCGCTGGACAAGGCCGACAGCGCGCCGTTGCTGGCACTCAAGCGCAAGATTGCCGCTGAGGCGGATGCCGGTTCAACGCCGCAATGAACGGCATGCGCTGACCGCGCGCTTGCCCCTCGCTCAACCGCTGCGCCTGCCGCAGCGGAAATCGTCTCTCTTGATGCTTTCGCCGGGGTGCGGGTTGGTGTAGTCGTTCTTGCGGAACACGATGGCATCGCCCCGGCGCGCGCCGCGCCAGCCGTTATAGGCACCGCCGCTGAAGCTGACCACGTCCGCCGTGGCGCTGATCGTGCCACCGCCCGACTGGGCGGAATAGCGATTGCCCGAAATGGTGAACCACATCCCGGTGGGCCGGTACTGGGTGACGAAGCTCACGCCATCGAACTGCATTGCGGCCATCAGGCAGTCGTAGCGGCCGTCGAGTGGCCCGCCGCCGCCCGCAGCACCTGCGCTCTGCTGTGCCGGAGCCGGGGTCGTCGTTGCCGTCGCCGTCTTGGCCGGCGACAGCATCGCCAGCAACTCCTGCGGTTCGGAATGCAGGATCTTGCGGCTGTACTCGGCGGCCAGCGTGCGCGCCTGCTTGATCTGCGCCGCGTTGCCCTTCTGGTTGCCGTCGATGTACAGCAGTACCGGCAGGCTGGCGCTGGCGATCAGGGTGTCGTACAGCGCGGCTTTCTCCTTGTTGCTCACATTCGCCATGGCTGGTGCCAGCTTGGCGCTGAAGTCGGCGAACACCCGATCCTCCACGGCGGTCGATGGCGCTTCCCCACTCAGCACCGTGGCGAGGCCGACGACGAAGCCCGCATAGGCACCGGCGACATTGTTCTTCCACCCCCTCGGCCCGTAGGGCTGCTCAAACAACTCCTTTTTGGCCGTGGTGATGGCCTCCAGCAGTTCCCGACGTTGCTGCGGGTTGTCTCCCAGCTGGTCGGCGAAGTTGCGCAAGGTGTCGTCGCCGGCCACGGGCGCGAATTTCAGCGCCGCGGATTGGGCGAACGCCGTTTCGCCGGCCAGCAGCAGGGTGAAGGCGATCAGGAGGCTGCGAAGCTTCATGGCGTCTCTCCTTCGCCCCGCAGAAAACGGGGTCAGGTTTACTTCCTGGCGAGATCAGTTGCCCGGAGCCTGCCGCTCAGGCGATCCATTACGCACCATGAACCTGGCGCCGGCCGTTCCTTGACGCCGGAAGTGAACCTGACCCGGTTTTTCCCCGTCCGCGCGCGCAGAGGCCTGTCGCCCCCTCAATCGACAAACTGTGGCTCGAAGCCGTTGCGGTAGATGACGTCCCACGACGGCACACCGAACGGCGTGCCGAGATAGCCCGGGCCGAGCGTCTCGCCGGAGAAATCACGCAGCGGTACGGCGTTGTAGGCGGCGTCCTCGTTGAAGACGATCACGCGGTGGTCGGCCGCACCGTTCGACGACGCGCTGCTGCTGCTGACCATGATGCGGCGTTCGTAGGGGTCGTGGCCGATGCCGATGAAGTAGTGGCCGGCAGGACGGTTCAGCCGGGTGAGGCCGCCGGCGATCGTGTAGAGCGGCACCGCGGCGCCGCTGGCCGTGTCGGGGAACACGGCGACGCGACCGATCAGGCTGAGGTCGGCGAGCGTCGTTTTCCCGAGCACATAGAGGAGATGGGTGCGTGGATCGTGGGCGATGGCGACGCCGCCGGCGACGCCGTTGCCGGTCATCATGCGCGTCGGTGCCGTGTAGCCGCTGGCCGTTCGCGCGTGGAAGATGACGCGGCTTGCGTTGGTGCCGGGCTCGAAATCGATGACCGCGTATTCGTCGGTGCCGGGCAGGTAGGTCAGCGAACCGGGGCTGTTGAGCTGGGTGGTCTGATTCGAGCCTCCGCCCCACAGGATCGTGCGGACAGGCGAGACCGCATCACCGTTGCCGTGCAGCGGATAGGTGGCGATGCAGCAGTTGGTGGTGATGACGCCGAGTTCGTCGTGGGCGAACACCGGCGCGTTCGCGCGAGTCTGCGAGAGTACCGGTGGATTGATGACGCGCAGCGGGGCGACGTTGCCGGTGGCGAACGCCGGATAGACGCGGATCGCCCGGCCGTAGAAGTCCGAGAGGTAGAGCAGGCGCTCGTTCGGCTCGTAGGTCACCCACATGGTGTCGACGGTGCCCATCGCAGGGCCGCTCATCTCCCAGGACGCGGCACCCGTGCCGTCCACGTTGGGGCCGAAGATGCGCAGCGGCAGGTTGGTCTGGCCGGCGCGCGCAATGCCGCCGATGCCCATGTCGGCACGGGCTGGCAGGGCGAAGGCCAGGATGGCGAGGAAGGCGGACAGCAGGCAGGTGCGCATGGGAGGGGTTCCGGTTGTACCCGCCCATAACGCAATTCGATGGCGGAACCCGCAACCTGGGTTCACCAAGCCTGGATTGGGGTATAGGAATTTCAAACGGCTTTTTCGTGGAATCTGGCGGGCAGGCGGCGGTCGTGCAAGCGCCGGTTCTGGCACCGAACCGGACGACCACGCGTTGGATTTCGGCAGCTCGGGGCCGCTCATCGGCGCCATCCCTGGGCAGCTCTGACCGATTCTCAACAATGGGCCGAGCGCAGCCCTGCGGGGTCGGTCCCGCATCGGGTCGGATCCTGGATTCGCCGTCGACGGCGTAGCCGGCAGTTCATCACGCGGCTGCCGCCGGCGGTGCGCGCGCTGCAGGCCTGTAGTGTGCTGCTTCCCTCGCGCCGTGCTTCTCGAAGTGGGCCAGGATGGCGCGGACGACGGCGGGTTCCTCGATGCTGGCGACGATCCGCACCGCGCCGCCGCAGTGGACGCAGGGGGTCACGCCGATGGAGAAGACCCGCTTGAGGCGTTGCGCCCAGTTCATCGCGCGGCGCTTCTCCTCGGGACTGCGCGGCTCCTCGTTGGCGCTGACCTCAACCGGTGCAGCATCGGTCGCAGGCCGCTTGCCTCGCCCCGAAGGTGTCAGCTGCGCACGCAGGGCGGCGTTCGGCGCAAACACGCCGTGGAACCGGGTGAGGTGCGCACGCGGCGGCGGAACGAGCGCCGCCAGCTTGGCGATGAAGTCCACCGGATCCCACTCGACATGGGTGGTGCCGTTTCGCCACGGGGTCTTGAGTTCGTACCGCACCCTGCCCTGCGCTGAGATCGACAGCCGCTTCTCGCTGATCGCCCGGCGTGTGATGTACCGGCACAGCTTTTCCAGCTGGTGGCTCTCGTGTGCCTCGGCGGCAACGCCGGCATGCAGCGAGAAACCACCGACCTGCCCCGCGCCACCTTCCAGCGGACCCTCGTCACCAGGCAGCGTTTGCAAGGTGACCTCTTTGCGTCCGGCGTGCTTTCCGGTTGCGACACGGTAGGTGATCGAACTCATCCGCAGCCCGTCCATGCCGTCGTCGCTACCCGGCCAATGCACGTCTCCAGCCCGGAAAACACAAAGCCCGGCACAAGGCCGGGCTTCGCGGTAACGCTTGTCGCAGGGCGCGGATCAGAAATCCATGCCGCCCATACCACCCATGCCGCCGCCGGCCGGGCCGTGGCTGTGGGCTTCTTCCTTCTTCGGCGCCTCGGCGACCATCGCTTCGGTCGTGATGACGAGGCCGGCGATCGACGCGGCGTTCTGCAGCGCGGTGCGCGTCACCTTGGTCGGATCGAGGATGCCCAGCTCCACCATGTCGCCGAACTGACCGGTCGCGGCGTTGTAGCCGAAGTTGCCCTTGCCCTCGGCAACCTTGTTGAGGATGACCGAGGCTTCCTCGCCGGCGTTGGTGACGATCTCGCGCAGCGGCGCTTCCATCGCGCGCTTGGCGATCACGATGCCGTGCTCCTGGTCCTCGTTGTCGCTCTTGAGCTTGGCGATGCCGGCCAGCGCACGCACCAGCGCACTGCACAGCCGGAGCATCGCGGCTGAAGCCGCTCCCACAAAAGTAATGCTGTGTGGGAGCGAGGACTGTTGTGGGAGCGACTTCAGTCGCGATTGGCTAGTAGCGTCGTCAGCGCCTGCTCATGTACTGGACTCCATCCACCTCAGCGCAGCAACGGCACCTCGAAATCGTCGGCGAACAGCGAGGCTTCGCCGACGGTTTCGAGTGCGCCGATGTCACAGGCGGCCTGTCCGTCGGCATCGGCGTCCTGCGGGCGTGCCTGTCCGCGCACGTCGGTGGTCGTGCAGTCGCTCGCGCCCGGGGGATCGACCGGCAGTGGTTTGCCGGCGTCCAGCGCGGGGCTGCCGGCGAACAGTTCGACGGCGGGCATGCCGGCCGGATCGCCGACGGGCCTGCGCAGAGCGCGGATGCGGAAATCACCGGTCCAGACGGTGCTGTCGGTTGCCAACGCCGAGCAGCTGGAATCCGGGAAGAGGTTGCGTCCGCCGCCGACCGCCGCCACGGGCAGGTTGGCCAGGTCGCAGGCCGGTGCATTGCCGGCCACCGGAGCCAGCAGATTGTGTGTAAAGGCGTCGACGACGGTCTGTGCGCCGCCGTAAAGCAGGTGCGCGGCGCTCTGGTTGCCACCATCGTTCTTCCAGAAGGTCGTGTTGCGGATGTCGCTGCTGACGTTGAGCAGCGAGGTTGCGATGCCGCCGAAGTTGCCGACGATCTGGCTGTCGCGGATGAACAAGCGGGTGACGAAGGCGCTGGCGGCGTTCTGGACCTCGATGGCTGCGCCCTGTTGCGCGGAATTGCCGACGAGCAGCGAGCGCACGACACGGATTTCGCTGGTGGTGCGGCTGCGCACCGCGCCGCCGATCGTCCGTACGGATGCCGAATCGCCGAGCGATGCGTTACCGACGAACACGACGCGGTCGAAGCGGCCACCCGCACGGGCCTCGATCGCACCGCCACCGGCTTCCGTTGCGTGGGCCGACGCTTCGTTGCCGAAGAAGCTCGTGTTGGTGATCTCGAGCGCGCCCGTGCTCATGATCGCGCCGCCGTAGGCCGAGCCGTTGTCGTTGCGCACGCGATTGTCCTCGAAACGCGAATCAATGATGGTCAGCGGCGAGTAGGCATATACCGCGCCGGCAAACGCGCTTCCCGAGGACTGGAACGACACGCAGTTGAGCACGAAGACGGCTTCGAGCCGCAGCGTGCTGGTCGAGTTTGGGCTCGAGATGCATCCGCCGGCATCGAGGTTGGAGTAGCCATTGCGCAGGGTCAGGCCCTTGATCGACACGCGCGCGCCATCGCCGACCTGGATGAGGCGCGTGCTGCCGTTGCCGTCGAGGCTGATGCCGGTCGGCGCGGTCGCGTCGATCGTCAACACGAGCCCGTTCGGAATCGTGATGCGGCTGGCCAGGGTGATCGTGCTGTTCGCGGCGATGTCGAAGTAGATCGTGTGCGGGCCGGTGCTGTTGGTCGCCGCGTCGGCGATCTTCTGCCGCAGCGAGCCGGTGCCGGCGTCGTTGGTATTGGTGACGAGGTAGGTCAGAGCCTCGGCGCGCGAGGGTGTGATGAGGGCGATGGCCGCGGCGAGTGCGGACGCAAGGATCGAAGTGCAGGAGCACGGAAGTTTCATTCGAGGGATTCCGGTGTGTGGACTGGATGACTGCCGGCGATGACGACGGCCGGGGCGATGGCTGGTCGTATTCAACGGGTTGCTCAACGCCCGGAGTTCGGCATGTCCTTCAGCGGCAATGCGTCGTAGGTGAAGCGGCCGCTGGCCGAGGGCAGGCGGTCGGTGGGCAGCTTCTTCGCCATCTGCGATGCCGGCAGGTCGCGCGCCGTGAAACTGCCGGCGATGGCGTAGCTGCCGTCAGCGTTGCGTTCGAAGCGGTCGATGGTCACTTCGACGCCGTTCTTGTCCCTGCCTTGGTAAAAGTCGAACATCGCGTTCGCCTTCGGCCGGTAGCGCAGGCTGGCGCGGGTCAGGGCCAGGGTCTTGTCGTCTAAGCTCAGGCCAAGGTCGAGGTGACCGCCGTCGCTGGCCGTGCCTTTCAGCGTGACCTGCAGCGACTGGATGATCCCGATATGGCGAACTTCCGAATCGTGGAAGGTCTTGCCGGCCATGCCGGCGACGATGTCGCGCACGTCGTCCTTGCCGACACGGGTATCGACGCCGAGCTTTTCCAGCTTGCGGTTGGCGTCGTCGAGTGCGCGCTGGCCCTTGCCGGTGTCGAGCGCACGGTCGGTTTGCGCACCGATATCGTCGGCCACCCGGGTGGCGATCGAGCGGAACGCCTGCACGCCCTTGCCAACGTCGGCCTCGATGCTGCCCTGCACGCTCTGGCCAGGCTTCAGCAGGGCATCGCCGGACGCCAGTGCGCCGGCTTCGGCGGCGTCCTTCGCAGCTTCGTCGATGACCGCCTGCATGCCGGCGGTGTTGCTGCCGGCCATCACCGGCGACGAGGCCTCCTGCTTGCAGCCGGCAAGCAGGGCGAGGGAACCCGCGAACAGGATGGTGTGGATTTGGATCATGCGGATGCTCCTGGCAATGTCGGGATGTGTCGTGGTCTGGGTCATTCGGGGCGATGCAGGGGTGTGTCGCCGCAGGCTACGTGGTAGCCGGAGACGCTGCCGCTGACGTCGCCGAGATTCGGCGTATCGCCACGGGCATCGACGTACTTGCTGTGGAAATCGGCGTGCAGCCAGAGGCGGGCGCGGCAACCGGGCGCGCAGCGCGCCGAGCGCACGCGGTCGTTCCATTCGTCGCCGATATATTCGACAGGGCTGCCGACATCCGGGCGCATCCACTCGCCGCTGTATCCGTCGTCGTCGAAGAACAGGCAGCCCTCGGTCGGTGCTCCAGGATGCTGTGCGGCCTGCGGCTCGGCGGCGGCGATGCTCTCGCGGATCGTGCGCAAGGCCGCGCCGAGCTGGTCGGCACGCTCGGCTTCGAGGTAGCGGCCGCCGGTGCGTTCGGCCAGGCAGGCGAGCTGGCGGCCGGCCTCGCTGTCGCCGGCCACGTCGAAGCCGATCACATGGGCGGTGAAGTCGACGCCGCTGGCTTCGAGTTCATCGGCGAGTGCGCAGGGATCGGCATGGCAGGTTTCGAGGCCGTCGCTGACCAGGATGACCGTGACCTTCTGCTCGTTCGAGCGCAGCGTTTCGGCGGCCAGTCGCACAGCCGCCGAGATCGGCGTCTTGCCGACCGGCGTGATCCGGTCGACACGCGCGGCAAAGGCCGCCGCATCGACCGGCGTGGGTGGGGCCAGCACCTCGATGTCGGTGCAGTCGCCCTTGCGGCGGTGGCCGTAGGCGACCAGGCCGAGTTCGACCGATGGGTTCCAGTCGTCGAGCATCGTGCGCACGGCCTCGCGGGCGATGGTGATCTTGGCGCGCCCGTCGATGCGACCCCACATCGAGCCGGAAGCATCGAGGACGAGCATGGCCTGTTCGGCGGCCAAGGCGCCGGGAATTGCGGCGGCAAAGGCGGTGGCGACCAGGGATTTGCGCAGGATCATGGGGGGCTCCCGTCGGAAGAAACCGCCTTTACGAGATTCGGCGACGAATCCGGACATGCGCGACGCGCGTCGTGCGCGCGGGGGATCTGCGGCAGAATGCGGCCGCATTCCTCGGGAGGTGGGTGTGGAGCACCGCGACAACTGGCGTGAAGTCGAATCCCTGTTCGATGCGGCCTGGGAAATCCCGGCAGCGGAACGGGGTACCTGGCTTGCCCGGCAGGCGGTGGCGCCGGCGGTGGTCGAGGAGGTGCTCGCCCTGCTCGATGCGGCGGGGGCGAGCGCGGGCTTCCTCGAAGCGCCGGATGCAGAGGCCGTGACCGGGACGGCGGCGCTGCTGCCGTTCGAGCGACTCGGGTGCTGGCGCCTGTGCGGCCTGCTCGGTCGCGGCGGCATGGGTTCGGTGCACACGGTCGAGCGTGACGATGGCCAGTTCGCCCAGCGCGCCGCACTCAAGCTGATCGACACCATCGACGCCGCCGCGGTCGCGCGTTTCCATCACGAGCGCCAGGTACTGGCGACCCTCGACCACCCCGGCATCGCGCGCATCATCGATGGCGGCGAGGCCCCGGACGGGCGGCCGTTCATGGTCATGGAGCATGTCGACGGCACGCCGATCGACGCCTACTGCGACCGCCATGCAATCGACCTGCGCGGGCGCGTGCGCCTCGTGCAGCAGGCCTGCGACGCGCTTGCGCACGCGCATGCGCGACGGGTCGTGCATCGCGACGTCACGCCATCCAACCTGCTGGTCGATGCCGATGGACGCACGCGCCTGATCGACTTCGGCATTGCCGGCGTCGGTGGTGCCGACGCGAAGGCCGGTGCGATGTCGTGGGACTACGCTGCTCCCGAACTCGCCGAAGGCGGCGTGGTGTCGACCTCGACCGACGTCTACGGTGTGGCCGCCGTGCTCTATCGACTCGTCGCCGGACGGCCGCCGCGCTCGTCGGCGGGCGCATCGCCACTGGTCGCCGTGGCCGGACTGCGGGCCGGGATCGTGCCGCTGGCCGACGTGCTTGCCGGCCAGCCGTGCCGACGCGGCGAACGCGCCCTGCTCGCCGACCTCGACGCGATCCTCGCGCGTGCACTGGCGCGCAACCCGGCGGAGCGTCCGGACGGAGTGCTGGCGCTTCGCCACGAACTCGAACGCGCACTGGTCGGTGATGTCGTGGAGGCGCGTGCCGGCGAGCGCCTGCATCGTCTCGTGCGCGGTGTGCATCGTGCGCGCTGGTGGCTGGCTTCTGTCGCGGCCATCGTGCTCAGTCTTGCCGTCGGCATCGGTGTTGCGGTCATGCACGCCCGCGAAGCGGCGCACCAGCGCGACGAGGCGCTGCGCGAGCAGGCCCGCCTCGAGGCGATCCAGCAGGCGGTCTTCCACATGTTCCGCAGCGCCGGCGAATCAGGGGGCAGCGAAGTGCGCGCGGCCGATGTCCTCGGCGCCGCGGCACGCCGCATCGGTGACGAGTTCGCCGACGATCCGGCGCGTGGCGCACCGGTGCTGCACGCGCTCGGTGAGCTTTATTTCCTGCTGACCGACTACGAGGCCGCCGCACCGCTGCTCGAACGGCTGGCCGCTGCGAATCCGGACGTGGTCGATCCCGCCTTGGTCGCAGCGGCGCGCTACGATCTCGCGCAGGTCGCGTATCGCCAGGGACGCATCGATGATGCCGCCGCATCGCTGGCGCAGGCGCAGGCGTTCTGGCTCGGCGAGCCGGTGCGCTGGGAATCGCGCCTGGTCGACAGCCGCCTGCTCGAGTCGCAGGTGCTGCGGGCGCGCGGCGACACGGCGGCGGCGATCGCCCTGCTCGAAGCCGCCTTGCCGCGCCGCCTTGCGATCAGCGGCGAAGCCCATCGCGAAACCGGCGTGCTCTACAACAACCTCGCGGTTGCCCGCTTCGATGCCGGCGATCTCGCTACCGCGCGCAATTGGTTTGCCGAGGCGCGCTCTGTCTGGCGCGACAGCGGCCTCGGGCAGTCGCCCGATGCGCTCAACACGCTCAACAATGCCGGTGCCGTCGAGCTTGCCGCGGGCCAGCCGCGCGAGGCCGAAGCCCTGTTCGAAGAGGCACTCGCATTGCGCGAACGGCTGTACGGCGAATCGGCGGCGACCGCGGCCCTGGTCTCCAACCTCGGCAAGCTCAAGCTGCAGGGTGGGCAGGTGGAGGCCGCAGTGCGCCTGCTGGAACGCGCCGCGCGCATGGCCGAGCGTTATGCCGGCAAGGGCAGCCTGCATCATGTCGCGGCGCTGGGCGGCCTCACCGAGGCCCTGCTCGCGCGTGGCGACGTGGCGGGCGCGGAAGCGGCGGCGCTGGAGGCGAGTCCAGCACCTGCCGACGGCGAGCATGCCCAGGGCGTTGCCGCCGCGATGTCGATGCTCGCCCTGGCGCGCGTGCGCCAGGCGCAGGGAAGCAGCGACGAGGCCACGCAACTGCTCGATCGCATCGATGCGGAAGTCGACGGCCTGTCGGGCGCGGCGGCGGCACGCCTGCGCGCGCAGGCCGCACAGCTCAGGGCGTCGCCGGTGGCTCCGGCGCCTCGCCCAGTTCGCGGTACAGCCACGCCTTCGCCTTGATCCAGTCGCGGCGCACGGTTCGGTCGCTGATGCCGAGCACGCGCGCGGTTTCCTCTTCCGAATAGCCGGCGAAGAAGCGGCATTCGACGATGTCGGTCAGGCGCGGATTGAGCGCGTCGAGCCGCGACAGCGCCTCGTCGAGTTCGACCATGCGTTCGTCGCTCTGCCAGTACGGATCGAAGAGCTGGTCGTCGAGCGACACGATGTGGCCACCACCATGCTTGGCAGTGAGCGTGCGTCGCGCGTGGTCCACCAGCACCTGGCGCATGGCCAGTGCCGCGGCACGCAGGAAATGCAGTTCGCTCGCCCATTCCGCGCTGCCGAGCAGGCGCAGGTAGGCCTCGTGGACGAGCGCGGTCGTGCGCAGGGTTTCGCCGGCGCGCAGGCGGCGCCGTTCGCGGCGCGCGTACACGCGCATGTTCTCGAGCAGCAGCGGGGCGAGTTTCGCCGCGTCCGTGCGCATTGCTTCGTCAGTCATGCCCTGGAGTCGGTCGCGCCGGCATCAGTACGTGTCGCGGACCAGGAACTTCTTCGGCACGTGCTCGCGTGCCGGCCCGGCCTTGAGCGGCGGCAGCTCGAACTTCGGCGGTGCCGCCTCACGCTCGGGCAACTGCTTGAGCAGGTGCGCGATCAGGTTGAGGCGGCCGCGGCGCTGGTCGTTGAAGTCGACGACGAACCATGGCGCGTGGCGCGCGTGGGTGGCTGCAAGCATGACGTCGCGGGCCTTGCCGTACTTCACGTAGTCGGCGCGCGCCTTGACGTCGACCGGCGACAGCTTCCAGCGCTTGCGCGGATCGCCGGCAGCCGGCAGGTGTTCGACGTAGCGCTGGAAGTACCACTGGCTCTGCTGGCGCTCGCTCGGCTTGGGGAGGGCGACGCGGCGCACGAGGCGGTCGTTGAGCGGCGCTTCGATCGCCTTGATGACGCCGCCCTTGTCGGCCGCGTCGCGGCCTTCGAACACGATCGCCACCCGCTTGCCGTTGGCGCTGACCCAGCGTTGCTGGTCGATCAGCTCATCGTGCAGTTTGTCCAGCGATTCCTCGTAGACCTTGCACTTCATGTTTGCCATGGCGGTTTCCTTGAATCGAAAGCCAGTCAGCGCTCGCCGAGGCGCGAATGCAGACCGGCGAGGCTGCAGCGGCGCGTGCGTGCATCGAGCTGGCTCGCGATGTTCCTTTCCCAGGCGGTGCGGCAGGCCGAGGTCGAGCCGGGCGGGCAAAACACCAAGGTTTTCGTTGGCGAGGTCGGCGAAGGCGCGCGACTGCCGGGTCGAAGTGCCGATCTCGTCGAAGCCGAGCGCGCGAAACAGTTCGCCGAAGCCCGGCATCGGTTTGTCGAGCAGCGGCCCGATCGCCTCGGGCGTCGAGTCGCGTCCCGTGAAGCCGGTGCCGCCGGTGACGAGGATGCCGTGCACGTGCTCGTCGGCGATCCACTGCGAGGCGATCGCGCGCGTGCGGTACCTGTCGTCGCGCACGATCGCGCGGTCGCGCAGGCGATGGCCGGCCTGGCCGAGGGCGAGATAGTCGCCCGAGGTATCGTCGTCCGGCGTGCGCGTGTCCGGCACGGTCAGCACGCAGAGGTCGAGCGCGATGAAGTCGGCTTGCGCGGTCATGCCGCTAGCCTAGCAGGCTGCCCGGAAGCAGTCCCTTTTCCCACCGGGAGAAGGTGGCGCGCAGCGCCGGATGAGGGTACGACCGAAGCGTCACAACCGGGCCTTGCAACGACATTCAGTGCCGTACTCCGCTCGTACCCTTGTAAGTTTGTTTTCCCGTCACCAGACCGATATCCCTTTGATTGCGAGATCGTGGGTGAGCATGGATCGTTGCACAGGATTTCTCGCGCCGTCCCGGCCTGGTATCAGCGCTTTCCCACGCCGTGTGTCAGACCACGGCGCGCTGCAGTCACAAGGGTTCCGCACGGCATGCCGGCCAATGCACCTCTCCAGCCCCCGAAAACACGAAGCCCGGCACAAGGCCGGGCTTCGCGGTAACGCTTGTCGCAGGGCGCGGATCAGAAATCCATGCCGCCCATGCCACCCATGCCGCCGCCAGCCGGGCCGTGGCTGTGGGCTTCTTCCTTCTTCGGCGCCTCGGCGACCATCGCTTCGGTCGTGATGACGAGGCCGGCGATCGACGCGGCGTTCTGCAGCGCGGTGCGCGTCACCTTGGTCGGATCGAGGATGCCCAGCTCGACCATGTCGCCGAACTGGACCGGTCGCGGCGTTGTAGCCGAAGTTGCCCTTGCCCTCGGCAACCTTGTTGAGGATGACCGAGGCTTCTCGCCGGCGTTGGTGACGATCTCGCGCAGCGGCGCTTCCATCGCGCGCTTGGCGATCACGATGCCGTGCTCCTGGTCCTCGTTGTCGCTCTTGAGCTTGGCGATGCCGGCCAGCGCACGCACCAGCGCCACGCCACCGCCCGGCACCACGCCTTCTTCCACCGCCGCACGCGTGGCGTGCAGGGCGTCTTCGACGCGCGCCTTCTTTTCCTTCATCTCGACTTCGGTCGCGGCGCCGACCTTGATCACCGCCACGCCGCCGGCGAGCTTGGCCACGCGCTCCTGCAGCTTCTCGCGGTCGTAGTCGGAAGAGGTCTCCTCGATCTGCGCCTTGATCTGCTTGATGCGCGACTGGATGTTGGCGGCCTCGCCGGCACCGTCGATGATCGTCGTGTTCTCCTTGGAGATCACGATCTTCTTGGCCTTGCCCAGATCCTTGAGCGTGGCCTTCTCGAGCTGCAGGCCGACTTCCTCGGAGATGACCTGGCCGCCGGTCAGGATGGCCATGTCTTCCAGCATCGCCTTGCGACGATCACCGAAGCCCGGCGCCTTGACCGCGGCGACCTTGACGATGCCGCGGATCGTGTTGACCACGAGCGTGGCCAGCGCCTCGCCCTCGACTTCCTCGGCGACGATCAGCAGCGGCTTGCCGGCCTTGGCGACGCCTTCGAGCACGGGCAGCAGCTCGCGCACGTTGGAGATCTTCTTGTCGTACAGCAGCACGTAGGGCTCTTCCAGCTCGACCTGCTGGCTCTGCTGGTTGTTGATGAAGTACGGCGACAGATAGCCGCGGTCGAACTGCATGCCTTCGACGACGTCGAGCTGGTTGTCCAGCCCCGAGCCGTCCTCGACCGTGATGACGCCTTCCTTGCCGACCTTGTCCATCGCCTGCGCGATGAGCTGGCCGATGGCCTCGTCGCCATTGGCCGAGATCGTGCCGACCTGGGCGATCGACTTGGAGTCGGCCGACGGCTTGGACAGCTTCTTGAGCTCGTCCACCGCAGCGGTCACGGCCTTGTCGATGCCGCGCTTGAGGTCCATCGGGTTCATGCCGGCGGCGACGGCCTTGAGGCCTTCGCGGATCAGCGCCTGCGCGAGCACGGTCGCGGTGGTGGTGCCGTCACCGGCGACGTCGGAGGTCTTGGAAGCCACTTCCTTGACCATCTGCGCGCCCATGTTCTCGAACTTGTCGGCCAGTTCGATTTCCTTGGCGACCGACACGCCGTCCTTGGTGATCGTCGGCGCGCCGAAGCTCTTGTCGAGCACGACATTGCGGCCCTTGGGACCGAGCGTGGCCTTGACGGCGTTGGCGAGGGTGTTGACGCCGCGCAGGATGCGCGCGCGGGCGTCTTCGGAGAAGCGGATTTCTTTGGCTGCCATGGGGAAAACTCCGGAATTCTTGATGGGTGATTGGTGATTCGGAAAAGCCAAGGCGGGACTCGAAGGTGATGCGGACCGGATCCGGAGCAGAACCTGCTCTCACGAATCACGAATCACGAACCACCCGTCCCGGCGCATCACTTCTCGACGACGGCGATGAGGTCTTCTTCGCGCATGACCAGCAGTTCCTGGCCATCGACCTTGACCTCGGTGCCCGAGTACTTGCCGAACAGCACGATGTCGCCGACCTTGACCGCCATCGGACGCACCTTGCCGTCCTCCTGGATCTTGCCGGTACCGGCGGCCACGACCTCGCCCTTGATCGGCTTTTCGGCAGCAGCGTCGGGGATGACGATGCCACCGGCCGACTTGGTCTCGGCTTCCAGGCGCTTGATGATGACGCGGTCGTGCAAGGGACGAAGCTTCATGGATGTCTCCATCAACAGGTTGATTTGAAAGGAATTACCAGACGTTGTTAGCACTTGATTGCGCTGAGTGCCAATTCTAGCGGAACGCGCCTGCCCGGTGGAAGGGCAAGCCGCGATGCCGCCACAGATGGAGCCTGGCCCGCCCACTTCAAGTCCGACCGGCACCGTCCGCCGCTGCGCCGTCGTGCAGCGCAGCGCGCCATGCCGGGGACGCTGGGCTATGCTCGCGGGCTTCTTCAGGCCGCGGGGTGCGGCCTCGTTGCCTTGGGGGTTCCATGCGATTCCGACACACACCGGCGCGCGCCGCGCTCGCCGCCATCCTCGTTGCTGCCGCGCCGGCGGCCCTGGCCCAGTACGTTTCGCTGGTCGGCGGCACGCCGCCGGTGCAGAGCTTCGACACGCTGGCCGCCAGCGGCACCGGCTCGACCCTGCCCGACGGCTGGTATTTCACCGAAACGGGCAGCAACGCCAACACCACCTACGTGGCCGACGACGGCACGCTCAACAGCGGCAACACCTACAGCTACGGCGCGGCCGGCAGCAGCGAGCGCGCGCTCGGCATGATCCGCTCGAGCAGCCTGGAAGCGACCATCGGCGCGCGCCTGCGCAACGACACGAGCACCGCGCTGAGCGAGATTGCCGTGGCCTATACCGGCGAACAG
>NZ_JAHCAQ010000012.1 GCF_019634845.1 Dokdonella sp. | reverse complement strand
GCTCGCATCGAGCATCCGCGTCAGGCGCCCGACCGGGTACGAGATCGCGCACCCCGTCGTCAGATTGCCCTCGTCGTAGAGGTAGCTCGCCGACGGCGACGAGCCGAACTTGATGCCGGTCAGGCGACCGAGCGCGTCGTGGCCATAGCCGTTCTCCACACCGCGCGCATCGATCTGCGAGGTGCGATTGCCGGCCGCATCCTGGCTGTAGGTGGTTGTTTGCGTATCGGGGCTGTTCAAACCATCCAGATTCCCCAGGCCGTCATACATGTAGGCCGTCGTGAGTGCATCGGGATCGGTCACCTGCCGGAGGTTGTCACGCGCGTCGTAGGCGTAAGCCGTGGTCGTGTTCGCCGTCGCTGGTGCCGAGCCCTGATCGTCCTGCACGAGGCTCTCGAGTCGGTTGAGCCGATCGTACGCCCAACGCGTCTTCACCAGCAGCGGATCGATCTGGTCGGTGCGGTTGCCGTTGACGTCGTAGCTGAACTGGGTATCGCGGCCCTGGGCGTCAAACTCGTGGCTCAGGCGACTGAGCGTATCGTAGCTGCGCGTCAACAGGCGCACGGGCGTCGACCCGCCGCTGGCATAGGTCTTCTCCGCCGTCCGGTTGCCGAGCGCGTCGAGCGTGAACTCGACGCGCGCGCCCGTATTGTCGGTGATCCGGATCAGGCGATGCGCGACGTCGTAGTCGTAGTGCAGATACGCGCCGTCGGGCTGCGTGACCTGCACCACGTTGCCGACACCGTCGTAGGCGATCGTGGTGGTCGCATCATTCGCGTCAGGGGCGCCGTCGGCGCGAGCGCGCACGGTGCGCTCGCGCAGCCAGCCGCGCGGGTGGTAGATCATCGTGGTGACGACCCCGTTGCGATCGACGATTTTCGTTGGCCGCCCGTTGCCGTCGTATTCGAGGTATTGCGTGACGTGACCGAGTGCGTTGGTGACCTTCCACAGGTCGCCCTTGCGGTACTTCTTCGGCGTGGCGGGGTCGTCGGCCATGCGCCAGGTCCAGGTGGTGACGTCCGCCACGTCCGTGCGCGGGCCGTCGACCGAGCGCACCAGTCCGACCAGCGGACACTCGCTCCCGTCCACCGCGTCGCAATAGCTCGTCACCCAGCGCCGTATGCCGGCCGGCGGCGTGCCGGTGGCGGCACAGACGTAGCCCGCCGCGCCGGCAACCGTCAGATCGTAGTCGCAGCGCGCGAGCGGCTGGCCGCGCGTGTTGTACGACCAGTCGGTGCGCGACTCGATGACGCCCGCGCGGTTCGTGACCGTGCGCTGCAACGGCACGCGCAACGAGGTGTGCCAGCTCGTGTGGATCGTGCGCTGCTCGGGCGGCGTGATGCGCTGCGCCGGATTGGCAGGATCGGGGATGCTGTTGGCCTCGATGCGCACGCTTTCGAGGCCGCGCGCATCGAAGGTGTGCAGGGTCTCGGTGTCGCGGAAGTCGCGCTCGGACTGCGGATAGCCGTTGGCGTCGTAGGCCTTCGTCTGCGCCGCCCCTGCGCAATAATCACACGGCACATCCAGTGCTGCAGTACGGGCTACCTGAAATTTGACGTCGAAGCCGAAAGTGCGCTGCTGACCGAGCGCGTCAGTGACGCCGGTGGTGCCGTCGGCGTTGAAGACAAGGGCGGTGCGGTCGATGCTGCCGCCGGCGAAGGGGCCGTGCACGCTCAGCGTGGCGCGACCGCGGTTGTCGTAACCCCAGCTCGCGAAGCGCTGGTTGAGTTCGTCGGTGATGCCCGTGAGCGCGTGCGGCTGGGCAACGCCACCGGTCTGCCCCGCCTCAGCGTAGTGGTAGGTGCGCGTGGCGCTCGCGCCGCCGGGCATTGGCCAGGTGACGGAGGTGAGGTTGTTGCTCGCGTCGCGTCCATACTGGATCACCACATCATTCTCGTCCGTGACCGTATCGATCCGTCCGGATGCGTCATAGGCAAAACGCAGGCGTCGACCTTGCGGATCGGTCACCGTGTACACGCGCCCGCTGTTGCGTCCGCCGGCATCGACGTAATCGAGCGTCTGAGTCAAGCCATCACGGTTGGTGATCGATCTGAGCAACCCGATGCCGTCGTACACCTCGGTGTGATCGTCGGCCGTCACCAGCTTCCACTGCGGCATGCCGCTCGCGTCGGTCTCGAGCGACAAGCGCTCGGGAACATCGGGATCGCCCTGCCACGTGCTGCCCGTGCGTGTGAACGACAGCACGCGACCGTCGGGGCGGTAGGCCACCGCAGCGGCAAATGGACTCGGGCCGATGCCGACGATGAAGGCGCCGTAGCTGTGCATCCAACCGATACCCAGCGGTCGGCTGCGCTTTTCCCACACGCGGTTGCTGTCGTAGCTGCGCTCCAACCGCAGCGGAAACGGGCCACTGCCGACGAAATCCACTTCGCGTTGGTGCTTGTTGCCCGAAGCGCCGTGGATCGGATTGCTTCCGTTGGGGCAGGCACCACAACATTCATCGGTGCACTTGGGTGGCCCGCATTGACCAGTCACGGGGTCACTGTAGCCGGGCAGGCTGCAGGCGTCATTGGGATTGCCCATCACCATGGCATCACCCACGGTCAGCAGCAAAGTCCAGTTGGTGGCTCCGGGGCCGCTACGCACGTGCAGCACGCCCTGGCAGTGATAGTCGCCATCGCCCACGGCGCTCACGTTCGAGCCGAGAATGCGATACTGCGCCGCGGGCGGCCTGCTCGGGCGATCAGCCTCGATGTAGGCTCCCATGACGCCTAAAAAGCACGCCTCCTGTGGACTGCGGTAGAGCACCGAGCCGTCGCCGACACTGGAGAACCATCCTTGTGTCGCCGCAGCTGGTGCGGCCGACAACGCAGCAACGATGCTGACCACGCCAACCCACGCATACCGCAGCAACGAATTCATGACGGCCTCCATTCACTCGTGCACCACGCCACGCCAGAAGCGAGTCGCGCACCGAACTCGCTCGGCCACGGACGCACGCTACTCGACGCGGTTTCGCGTTGATGTGAGAGCGGTCACAAGCCGGTGGCCATCACTGCGATTGCATCGGTCGACACGTGTTCAACGGGTTGCTTCCGCCTCATCGAGCATTGCGCGATCGCCACGTCACGACGACCAGCGGGCGGCACCGGCTCGACGCCACGGGATGCATGTGCGCAAGGACTCTGACGACGGCCCCGGCGCATCGCACTATCGAGTGCTTCGTGCGACCGTCCGATTGATCAACGTTCTGCCGCGGGCGCGAACACCGCGAACATCCCGACGTAGGGCTTGAGCTGCGGCGCGGCCGCGCCGACGTAGCCGGTCTCACGCGTCCACAACTGCGACAGCGTGCCATCGAGGAACAGCGCGTCGCGACAGGCCGCGTCCTCGCGCAGCATGCTCGCGAAGCGGTGGAACGACACCGCCACCTCGCTGATCGCGAACACCACGCGACGCGGACTGGGCGCGCAGACGCCGCTGCGGATCTTGCGGCTGGTCGATGCCGGATCGAAGCTCGGGTTGACCTCGCCATCGACGAGCAGCATCGGTCCCGATTGGCTCGCGATGCGCGCCGGGATGGGCCGGGCCTGCCAGGTCTGCGTGGTCATGACGCCGGCATTGCCGGCCTCGTCGACGTAGAACACGCCGTTGGGCTGCATCGAGAAGTTGCCGACCGTGCCGGGCAGGCGCACGGTGTTGAGCCGACGCCGCTCGCTGCCATCTTCCACATGCAGACCCAGCGGCCGCAGCTCGCGATCGTAGATGCCGGCATTGGTGGCGAACTGCAGCGTGCGTCCGCGCGCCGCGCCCCAGGCGCGCAGGCTTTCGATGCTGCCCAGCGACTTGCCGGCGCCATCCTGCCAGCGCAGCTCGAGCGCATCGTGGTCGAGATCGAGCTCGACCAGCACGTAGCGATCGGCGCCGTGGGCGACGCGGCGCAATTCGAACCCGGGCGCCGGCGCAGCCAGCAGGCAGGCCAGCACCGCCATGCCGACTCGCGCCGCGCCGCGCACGCGCCGCACCGCCAACCGACATCGGGGTCGCGTCACTGTTGTCGGCATCGCCTGCATCACCTCGCTCGGGGCGACATCAGCATCGCACATCGGCCGCGCCGGCAACGCTACGCACGTCACGCGCCGGCATCGACCGGCGGCACGAAGATGCGCCCGATGTCGTCGGCGTCGAGCAGCCGCCACTGCCCCGCGGGCAGCTCGCCGAGCGTGAGCGCGCCAACTGCGACGCGATGCAGTGCAAGCACGTGGTTGCCGGTCGCCGCGAACATGCGCCGCACCTGGTGGTAGCGCCCCTCGTGCAGCGTCAGCTGCGCACGGCGCGGCGCGAGCACGCGCAGCTGCGCCGGCGCCAGCGGCGTGGTCTCGGATTCGAGCATGAGCGTGCCGCTCGCGAACAACGCCGCTTCATCACCGCGCATCTCCTGTGCGAGCTCGGCCACGTAGACCTTGGCCACATGCGCGCGCGGGGCGATGATCCGGTGCAGCAGGGCGCCATCGTCGGTGAGCAGCAGCAGGCCCGAGGTTTCGCGATCGAGGCGCCCGACTGTCGACACCTGCGGCTCGCGCGCGCGCCAACGCGGCGGCAACAGATCGTGCACGAGGCGCCCCGCATCCTTGCGCGAGCAGGTGTAGCCGACCGGCTTGTGCAGCATCGCGATGAAACCGGGCGCCACGTCGAGTGGCTCGCCGTCGAGTCGCAGCAATGCATGGTCGAGCGCAGTGTCGGCGGCGAGCGCGCGTCCGTCCGCCGCGGTGATGCGACCCTCGCGCAGCAAGGCCAGCACCTGCTTGCGGCTGCCATAGCCGAGTCGGGCGATGTGCCTGACCAGTTTCATGCGCGCGGCCCCGTGGCGTGGATGACCTTGTAGCCGTCATCACAGGCCAGTTCGCGCACCTGCGAAAAACGCTGCACGAGCAGCGCTTCGTAGCGCAGGTGCCGATTGGCGACGAGCCACAGTTCACCGGTGGGCGCGAGCGCGGCGGCGGCCGCGGCGATGAAGGCGCGGCCCAGTTCGGGCTCGTCGGCGCGGCCTTCGTGGAACGGCGGATTGGTCACGATCGCGTCGTATGATCGCGTCAGGCCCTGCCGCACGTCATGCCAGTGGAAATGGGTGTCGACCGCGCGACCGCTGGCGGCGACAGCCGCCGCCAGATTGCGCAGCGCCGGTTCGCGCGCGAGCGCCTCGGCTTCGTACAGATCGAGCGCGTCCACCTGCGGGCAGCGCTCGAGGATGGCGCAGGCGAGGTAACCGTGGCCGGCGCCAAGATCGGCGACGCGACCGGCCAGCGTGGTCGGCAACTGCGCGGCGAGCAGGGCCGAACCGGCATCGATGCGATCCCACGCGAACAGACCCGGCCGACTCCACCAGCGGCCGCCGAGAATCGGCTGCGGCGTATCCAATGCCTGCCACTGCGCCAGCCGCTCCGCATCGATCCGGTCGTGCTGGCGCCGCGCCCAGAACACGCGGCATTTGCGCTGCGTGTGCTGCTCGGCCGCGCCCAGCAGCGCGCCGAAATCGGCTTGCGCGGAACGCGCGCCCTGGTCGTTGCGCTGCGCGGCGAGGATCGTGCCGCCCTCGCCCACCAGCGCGGCGGCGCGCGCGTACAGCGCCCGCGCGCGCTCGCGCTGGCGCGGCGTGAAGATCAGTGCGGCGTCGAAAGTGGCATCGGCCACGCGCTCGGTCGCCGCCAGACCGGCGGCCCGCAGCGCGTCGTGCCATGGCCTGAAGCCCTGCTCGCAGCACCAGTGCGGTCCCGCGTGCTGGCGCCAGCCCTGCCCGTCGCGCGCGCCGAGCACGAGCACGCGGGCATCGGCGGCGAGCTTCACAGCGCCGATGTCGAGCGGTGCGAACAGGGTCTGGGCGAGGGCAAGCATGTCGGTGCAGGTGGACAGTGGCGGCGGGGACGCGGCGCAGCACGCAGTGTAGCGGCCACGCCGCGCGGCGCGGCGTGCAGCGGGCTCAGCGCGCCTTGCCCTTGCTGCGGTCGCGCGGCGTGTAGTCGGGAACCCTGCCGCCCTTGTCCTTGCCCTTGTCCTGCTGCGCCTTGTCCTTGCCCTTGTCCTGCTGCGCCTTGTCCTTGGGCTTGTCCTGCTGCGCCTTGTCCTTGTCGCGCGACTTGCCGCGCTCGTCGCCTTCGCCGCCGCCGTTGCTGCCGCGCGCGCGCAGCCAGGCCGCGTAGGCGTCGAGGTCGCCGTCGAACTCCTCGACCTTGCCATCGGCCACGCGCCAGTAGGTGTCGCAAACCAGGCCGGTGAGGTGACGGTCGTGCGAGACCAGCACGATCGCGCCATCGAAGTCGCTGAGCGCCTCGGCCAGCGCTTCGCGCATTTCCAGATCGAGATGGTTGGTGGGCTCGTCGAGCAGCAGCACGTTGGGCTTGCGCCAGGCGATCAACGCAAGTGCCAGGCGCGCGCGTTCGCCACCCGAGAAGCCATCGATGCTCTCGAAGGCGCGGTCACCGGGGAACTGCCAGCGGCCGAGATAGTCGCGGAAATCCTGCGTCGCCACGCCGGGCGCGATGTCGCGCAGATGGTCGATCGGCGATTGGCCGGCGTGCAGCGATTCGACCGTGTGCTGGGCGAAGTAGCCCAGCACGAGATCGGGATGTGCGGTGCGTTCGCCGGCGAGCAGCGGCAATTCGCCCACCAGCGTCTTGACCAGGGTCGATTTGCCGGCGCCGTTGGGGCCAAGCAGGCCGATGCGGTCGCCCGCTTCGAGCGCGAACTTGACGCCGCGCAGGATCGTCACGTGATCGCCTTCCTGCGCGATGTCGTGATCGGACGGCCCCGCCTGCACGCGACCGGCCACGCGATAGCCGGCCTCGACCGCGTTCAGGCGCAGCAGCGAGTGCGGCAGCTTGAGCGGCTCCGGCAGGTTGATGCGGATCTCGCGCTCGGCGCGCACGGCCTCGGTACCGGCGAGCTTGGCCAGCCGCTTCATGCGCGACTGTGCCTGCTTGGCCTTGCTGGCCTTGGCCTTGAAGCGGTCGATGAAGGCCTGCAGGTGCGCGCGTTCGGCCTGTTCCTTCTCGAATGCGATCTGCTGCAGACGCAGGTGCTCGGCACGCTGGTGCTCGAAACTCGTGTAGTCGCCCGTGTAGAGCCTGGCGCGGCCTTCGTGCAGGTGCAGCGTGTGGGTGCACAGGCCGTCGAGGAACTCGCGGTCGTGCGAGATCATCAGCAGCATGCCTGGGTACTTCTGCAGCCACTGCTCCAGCCAGAGCACCGCATCGAGGTCGAGGTGATTGGTCGGTTCGTCGAGCAGCAGCAGGTCGGACGGTTGCATGAGGGCACGGGCAAGGTTGAGGCGCACGCGCCAGCCACCCGAAAATTCGGCCACGGCCATGCGGTGGGTCGCCGGCCGGAAGCCGAGGCCATGCAGCAGGCGTCCGGCGCGCGCCTCGGCGTCGTAGCCGTTGATTTCGGCCAGCCGCTGGTGCGCGGCGGCGACGCCATCCCAATCCTCGGCGATCGTCGCCGCCTTCTCGGCCTCGAGGATCGCGTGCACTTCGCGGTCACCCGATACCACGAAATCGATCGCCGCATCGGCCAGCGCGGGCGTTTCCTGCGCCACGCTGGCGATGCGCAGCGACTTGGGCAGGTCGATGTCACCCTTGTCGGCTTCGACTTCGCCCATGACGGTGGCGAACAGGCTCGACTTGCCACAGCCGTTGCGGCCGACGACGCCGACCTTGGCGCCCGCATGCAGGGCGATGTCGACGTCGGACAGCAGCAGGCGTTCGCCGCGGCGCAGGGCGAAATTTCGGAACGCGATCATGGGACTGGCATCGATGCGGGGCGCGGATTGTAGCCGAGCGCCCCGCGGCCCGCGCGCAGGCCGCGTGTCGGCCTGGCCAGCAGCGCCGGCGACTAGACGCGGCGGCGCCTGCGCAGGGACCGCTGCAGTGCGCCGGCGCCGACCAGCAGCAGCAGCGCGCCGAGCAGGGCCAGCCCCCAGCCCGAACTGGCCGGCACCGCCCGCGCCGTGCCGGCCACGCACACCGGCGGCAATGGCGCCGCGCCCGGACCAGGCCAGGCCGCGGCGAATGCCTGTGCATCGCTGCAATCGACGCGACGATCACCGTTGAAGTCGCCAGCGAGGCAGGCCTCGATGCCGGCAGCGCCGGCGCCGATGCAGGCCGCCAGGCGGTCGGCATCGGCTTGGTCGAGCGCGCCGTTGCCGTTGAAGTCGCCACGCAGGAAGTCGCCGATCGCGAGGTTGCCGCTCGCCATCGTGACCGGCGGCGAGCGTCCGCTCTGCTCCCACAGATCATGCAGCGTATCGCCCCAGTGATCGGTCACGTTGGCATCGCGCAGCGCCTCGATGTAGTGCCGCGTCGCGGTCTGGTAGTGCACCGCCACCTGCACCTGCGCGGCGCCTTGCGGCAACCAGAAGCGCACGTCGTCCCAGTACTGGCCATCGGCATAGTCACGGCCGACCGTCGGTGCGCCGGCGGCGGCGAAGGCCGCGTTGACGAAACCACGCGGCGGAATGCGGCTGTCCTTGACCACGGTATCGGCCAGCGCCATGTGGGTGGTGCGCCCGACGGGATGGCCGGTCAGTGCCGCGGCGGCCGGCGACAGGCCCACCGCCATCTCGTAGACCACCGTGCTGTCTTCGTCCAACTCGGCGGTCGCGGCGTCGTAGCCGCCATAGGTTCGCAGCACGTTGCTCGCGGCATCGAGCACGCGCACTTCGACCCAGGCACGGCGACCTTCGATGTGCCCGGTCGGCAGCTTGTGGCCCGATTCGTTGATGACGCGTGCGCGCAGCACGCCGCCGGGTTGCTGCACGAGTTCGAGCGACGCGGCGCGGCCGAGCATATCGTTGGCGCGCGCCATGCCGGTGGCGATCGCGGCCGGATCGACGGCCGGGTCGCCGGCGTTGTAGCGACCAATGATGTCGAGCACCCACGATGAGGCGCCGGCGAAATCGTGGCTGCGCAGGTCGGGCCGGTCGGGGCCACTGGTGCAGGCCTGGCCGCCGCGCACCGGCATGTGGCAGTCCTGGCAGGTCGACACCACGCCACCGCCATCGCCGCCGAAGCGGCCACCCATGTCGACGCCGCCGCTCGCGAACGCCGACAAACGCCACTCCGAATAGGTGCGCTCGAGCGGAAAATGCTGCGCCGGGTCAGCGGTCGGTGCCGGTGTGTCGAGCGCGTTGTAGCGGTAAGTGCCATCGCCCTGGCGCGACACCGCGACATTGCCGACATCGTGGCAACTGCCGCACAGCGCGGCGCTGCGATGGTAGGGCGAAGTGGCCAGCGAATGCGGCGGCAACGCATCGCTGCGCGGACCGCGCCGCAGACCTTCGGGGTCGAGGACGAACATCGCATTGCCGGCGTGCGCCGGCACCTGGTCGAGCGCGGCGAGGATGGCCTGGTCCTGCGGCGGGCTGAGGCCGGGCTTGTACACGGGGTCGACCATCGCGTGACAGAAATGGCAGTCGACCCCATCCTTGTCGCGGTTGCCCAGTGCGCTGCCATCGGGTGTGGCGACGCTGCCGCTGACCACCGCCATTGGCACATGGCAGCGCAGGCAGTAGGAACCGACATTGGCCACGTCCTGGTTGGCGGTGGTCATCTGGGCGAAGAACAGCGGATCGCGCCCGGCCTGCGCCATGAGGCTGCCGCGCCAGCTGTCGTAGGGCGCTGAGTCGTTGGGCGTGTGCGAATGGCAGGCCGAACACAACTGCGGCGGGAAGAACGTGCTCGCATCGACATCGCCGACCTGTGTCCCCGGCACGAGGAAATCGCGCTGGGTCAGCGGCAGCGGATCGGCCGCCGCCGCGATTGCCGACAGGCCCATCACGGCCAAGCATCCGCCCCGCCACATCGCTGCCCAGGCCATCGCACCACTCCCCTTTGCGGTCGGCTGATGCTCGGCTGCCGCGCCGCGGCCGGCCCTGATCTGGATCAAGCCGCCCCGCCACCGCGGGTCGAATCCGTGACACCCGGCACGGATCACGTCAGCGGCAGGTTGCCGCGGGGCGCGACTTGCACGGCAGCAGCCGCACCCGGATCATGCCGGGCTCCCGCATGACCGGACCCGCGCCGCAATGAGCACCCACCCCCGAGTCACCCCGCCGGCGCGCGCCACGCCGCGCCGCGCCTACCTGTTGGCCGTACTGGTGGCTCTGGCAGCAACGGCGGCGATCGCCGCCGCGCCGCCCGCCGCACTGCGCGTCGCCAGCCCGCAGCGCGCCGTGCTGCGCGACCAGGGCGTCGCCTGGGCCAGCGCCAAGAACGATCGCGGCGCCGTGTCGCAGGCGCTCGAGCTGGGCGCCCTGCAGCTCTCGCTCAAGCGTTCGCCCGAGCGCCAGGCGGCCTTCGATGCCTATCTCGCCCAGGTGCAGGACCCGGCCTCGCCCAACTACCAGCGCTGGCTCACGCCGAGCGAGATCGGCGCGCGGTTCGGCGCCAGCGACGCCGACATCGCACGGGTCAGCAGCTGGCTGCTTGGCCACGGCCTGCGGGTCGAAGCGATCGCCAACAGCCGCACGCGGATGCGCTTTGCCGGCAGCGCCGCCGCCGTCGGCGCCGCCTTCGGCACGCAGTTGCACTGGTACCAGACCGCCGACGGCCGCAAGCGCATGGCGCCCGCGGGCGAAGTGGCGATTGCAAGCGACATGGCCGACATCATCGGCGGCGTAGTGGGCCTCAGCGAAGTGCGCTTCACGCCGCTGGCGCACCGCGAGCGGCACGAGGCCGTGTTCAGCGGCAGCGGCAAGCCGGCGATGTCGAACTGCCAGGGCACGGTCTGCGCGCACTACGTGACACCGGGTGACTTCGCCAAGATCTACGGTCAGGAACGCGCCACCGCACAGGGTCTCGACGGCCGCGGCCAGACCATCGCCGTGCTTGGCCGCGCGCGCGTCAACGACGCCGACATCCAGGCCTTCGGACAGCGCACCAACGTCACGATGAAGACGCCGATCGTGGTGATTCCGCCCGATGGCAGCGAT
This sequence comes from Dokdonella sp., assembly GCF_019634845.1. Lineage (GTDB taxonomy): Bacteria > Pseudomonadota > Gammaproteobacteria > Xanthomonadales > Rhodanobacteraceae > Dokdonella_A. Next base: position 108,884 of record NZ_JAHCAQ010000012.1, on the reverse strand, counting down.
CCGGGCCCGCCCGCCACCACCTGCGGCACCACCGGCACGCCGAGCTGCGATGACCCGGACGAGTCGCTGGGTGACCAGGGCGAGGCCACGCTCGACGTGACCCGCGCCGGAAGCGTGGCGCCGGGCGCCGACATCAAGCTCATCGTGAGCGGCGACCGCAACAACAGCGACGGCCTGATCCTGTCACTCATCCACGCGGTCGATGCCGAACCACTCGAAGCGTCGATCATCTCGGTCAGCTTCGGTTCCTGCGAGGGCGCCAATTCGCAGGCGGTGGCCAACTGGCTCGAGGACGTCTACCTGCAGGCGGCGATGCAGGGCCAGTCGGTATTCGTTTCCTCGGGTGATGCCGGTGCAGCCGATTGCGCCAAGTACTTCACGGTGCCCGAGCCCGGTCTCGTGCGCAGCACCAACATCCTGTGTGCATCGGGCCACGTGACCTGCGTCGGCGGCACCAGCTTCGGCATCGGCACCGACGACCGGGCGTTCTGGAACCCCGGCAACACGAGCGGCTTCGTGTCGGCCAAGGGCTACATCCGCGAGGGCGCCTGGAACGAGCCGCTGGACAAGGACGGCAAGAGCCACGTCGCCGCCACCGGCGGCGGCGTCAGCACCTATGTCAGGCGGCCGGCCTGGCAGGTCGCGCCGGGCATGCCGACCGCGACGCAGGGGCGTTACCTGCCCGACGTGTCGTTCGGCGCCTCGGTCAAGAACGGCTATTTCGGCTGCATGGCGGCATCCAATGCCTCGTGCGTGCCCGGTGACGACAACAAGTTCCATTTCCTGCTGTGGGGTGGCACCTCGGCCTCGGCGCCGAGCATGGCCGGCGTGGCGGCGCTCATCAACCAGAAGGCGCTGCACGCGCAGGGCAACCTCAACCCGCGCCTGTATTCGCTGGCGGCGAGCAGCCACGACATCTATCACGACGTCACGGTCGAAAGCAGCGGCGTCAGCACCTGCTCGGTGGGCACCGCCAGCCTCTGCAACAACAGCCTGCCGGGACCCACGAGCCTGAGCGGCGGTGTCGAGGGCTATCTGGTCGGAACCGGCTACGACATGGCGACGGGCCTGGGCTCGCTCGACATCTCCAACCTGCTCGATGCATGGAACATGACGGCCAACCGCTTCGCGCTCACGGGTTCCTGGGGCGATCCGGTCACCGACAGCCAAGGCCTGGTGATGGAAATCTCACCCGACCTGTTCGGCACCAGCCGCGGCAACCTGTTCGCCGGCTGGTTCACGTTCGACCTCAGCGGGCATCAGCGCTGGTACACGGTGCAGGGCACGGTCGACCAGACCAGTTACTCGACGATGTCGATCTACCAGACCCTGGGCGGCCGCTTCGACTCGGCGCAAGCCACCACCACCCAGGTCGTCGGCGAGGCCAGCATCAACTTCAACGACTGCAACCACGCCGCGCTGTCGTACAGCTTCACCGACGGCCGTCGCGGTCTCATTCCGCTGCAGCGCCTGCTGGCCGACGTCAATTGCGCCAACCCGCAGGCGGCGCCGGCCAACTACGCGCGCGGCGGCGCCTGGCCCGATCCGTCCAACAGCGGCCAGGGCCTGATCCTCGACTTCAACCCGCCGCAAGGCGTGCTGTTCGGCGCCTGGTACACGTTCCTGCCAAGCGGTACCGCCAGCAGCGGGCCCAATGGCCAGCACTGGTTCACGCTGCAAAGCCTGGCCACGGCCACACAGACGAGCTTCGATTCGATCGGCATCTACGACAGTACCGGCGGAATCTTCGATGCGCCGGCAACGACGCAGACGGTGCAGGTCGGTACCGGCCGGCTCGTCTTCACCAGCTGCAGCGCGGGGCGCTTCGAGTACCGCTTCACCAGCGGCAGCCATGCCGGGCAAAGCGGCACGCTCGACATCGGGCGCCTGACGCCGGTGCCGCAGGGTTGCACGCCATGACCGCCTGCGGCGCCATGTCGATCGGCGCGGCGCCGCGCTAAAATCGCCCGTTCGCCATTTCCGCTACGCAGGCACGACCATGGGCAGAGGCCCCAGCATCGAGAACCGCAAGAACGCCGAAGATGCTCGGCGCGGCAAGATCTTCACCAAGCTGATCCGCGAGATCACGGTCGCGGCACGCACCGGTGCCGACCCGGCCGGCAATCCGCGCCTGCGCGCCGCCATGGACAAGGCGCTCGTGGCCAACATGCCCAAGGACACGATGGAGCGCGCGATCCGCCGCGGCTCGGGTGCCGATGGCGCCGACGACATGCAGGAACTGCGCTACGAGGGCTACGGCCCCGGTGGCATCGCACTCATCATCGACGCCATGACCGACAACCCCACGCGCACGGTGGCCGAGGTGCGTCACGCGCTGACCAAGCACGGCGGCAATCTCGGCACCAGCGGTTCGGTTGCGTTCCAGTTCAAGCGCATCGGCGAACTCGTGTTCGCCACCACCGCCGCCGGCAGCGAGGATCGCATCCTCGAAGTCGCCATCGACGCCGGTGCCGATGACGTCGTGGCTGGCGATGGCCACAGCGAAGTGCTGTGCGCACCCGAACAGTTCGAGGCGGTCAAGGCGGCACTGCAGGCGGCGGGCTTTGCGCCGCTGCGCGCCGACATCGTCATGCGTCCCGAGAACCGCACGGGCGTCAGCGGCGAGGCTGCCGAGACGCTGCGCGACCTGCTCGACTGGCTCGACGCGCTCGACGACGTGCAGGAGGTCTATCACAACGCCGCGCTCGCCGAGTGAGCAATGCGGGCGGACGCCGGGCCGCGGCTGCGGACCGGCTACCGCCGGGACGGCGCAAGCCAAGTGGTAGCGATCCGGAGCGATGACATTGGCTTCGGCACCAGTGCCAACACCACGCTGCCAAGCCTGCAGGCCCTGATGCTCGATCGGGCCGCCGCTCTCACCAGTCGGTGCGCGCCGGCAGCAGTTCGCGCAATTCGGGTTCGGTCAGGTTGCGCCACTGACCGGGCTTGAGCGCGCCGAGCCGGATGTTGACGATGCGCACGCGGCGCAGTTGCGTCACGCGATAGCCGAACGCGGCCGCCATCAGCCGGATCTGCCGGTTGAGGCCCTGCGTGAGCACGATGCGGAAGCCGAACTTGGCGATGCGCGAGGTACGACATGGCCTGGTGAGCTGGCCATGCACGCGCACGCCGCGCGCCATGCCAGCAAGGAACTCGGGAGTAACCGGCCGGTTGACCGCGACCAGGTATTCCTTTTCGTGGCGGTTCTCGGCGCGCAGGATGTCGTTGACGATGTCGCCATTGCTGGTGAGCAGGATCAGGCCTTCGGAGTCCTTGTCGAGCCGCCCGATCGGAAAGATGCGTTGCTCATGGCCAATGAAATCGACGATGTTGCCGCCCACCTCGTGCTCGGTGGTGCAGGTGATGCCGACCGGTTTGTTGAGCACGATGTAGACGTGCCGTCGCCCACCCTTGCGCGGCTTGCGCGTGGCCAGCGCCTGCCCGTCGACGAGCACGGCGTCGCCTTCCTCGACCTGGGTGCCGATGCCGGCGACGACGCCATTGACCTTGACGCGCTGCGCGGCGATGAGCCGATCAGCCTCGCGCCGCGAGCAGTGGCCGCTGTCGGCGATATGTTTGTTCAAGCGCATCGGCGCATTGTAGCGGCAGGCGCGCCCGTTCAACTGCCGGTGTCGGAATCCGCCAGCGACCAGCACCCGAGCACGCGATACGGCAGCGCCGGCCGCAGCGGGCTGTCGATCAACATGAACTGCCCGACCGGCCAGCGCACCGGCGGCGAACACGGCGCCGCGAACGCGGCCTGCGCGTTGCGCAGCACAGTCACATGCGGCACGAACGGCTGCGTCGGCGGCAACGGCAGCGCAGCCTGCCGCAACGCCGCGACGAGTGCCGCATGCAACGCGATGAGCGCCGCCGGTACCTGCGTCGGGCCGAGCCACACGACGCCGCTGTGTCGATCGAAACTGCCGAAGCGGTCGAGGATGAGTTCGAACGGCGCCGCGCGCACCCGCGCCGCCGCGGCGCAGACGCGCGCCACGAGCGCGGTGTCGAGCGCGGCGTGGCTGCCAAGGAACTGCAACGTCAGGTGATGACGTGACTGGGCAACCCAGCGTCCCGCCGTTGCGCCACTCGCGCGCAGTGCGGCGACCGCGGCCGCGAGTGCCGTAGCGGCCGCAGCATCGGGCCGCAGGGCCACGAACAGGTTGTGCAACGGGCCGGCACGCGCGCGCAGCAGGTCCACGCGCGCGACCGCAGCGGCTTCAGGCTTCCTCGACCTCGACCGCCGGCAACGGCGAGGCCCCGGCCTTGACCAGCAGCTTGGCGCGCAGCGCGGCATCGATCGCATTGGCGATCTCGGGGTGTTCCTTGAGGTACAGGCGCGTGTTGTCCTTGCCCTGGCCGATGCGATCACCGTTGTAGCTGTACCAGGCGCCCGACTTGTCGACGAGGTTGTGGGCCACGCCCAGTTCGATCAACTCGCCTTCGCGCGAGGAACCCTCGCCGTAGAGGATCTCGAACTCGGCCTGGCGGAACGGCGGCGCCACCTTGTTCTTGACCACCTTGACGCGCGTTTCCGAGCCGATCACTTCCTCGCCGCGCTTGACCGAACCGATGCGGCGGATGTCGAGCCGCACCGAGGCATAGAACTTGAGTGCATTGCCGCCGGTGGTCGTTTCCGGATTGCCGAACATGACGCCGATCTTCATGCGGATCTGGTTGATGAAGATGACCAAGGTGCCTGACTTCTTGATGTTCGCGGTGAGCTTGCGCAGCGCCTGGCTCATGAGGCGGGCCTGCAGGCCGACATGCGAATCACCCATTTCGCCCTCGATCTCGGCCTTGGGCGTCAGCGCCGCCACCGAGTCGATCACGACCACGTCGACGGCATTGGAGCGCACCAGCATGTCGGCGATCTCGAGCGCCTGTTCGCCCGTGTCGGGCTGCGACACGAGCAGGTCATCGACGTTGACGCCGAGCTTTTCGGCATAGCTCGGGTCGAGCGCGTGTTCGGCGTCGACGAAGGCGGCGGTGCCGCCGTTCTTCTGGCAGTTGGCGATGACCTGCAGCGTCAGCGTGGTCTTGCCCGAGGATTCGGGTCCGTAGATTTCCACCACACGGCCACGCGGCAAGCCGCCGACGCCAAGCGCGATGTCGAGGCCGAGCGAACCGGTGGAGACGACGTCGATCGCCTCGTCGGTCTTGTCGCCCATGCGCATGACCGCGCCCTTGCCGAACTGCTTTTCGATCTGGCTGAGCGCCGCAGCCAGCGCCTTGCGCTTGTTGTCGTCCATCACGGGTCCTCGTCGGTGGTGGCGGCCAGTGTGCCGCCGCGCCGTCTCAGCAGCGGAGACGGCACAAGGCGCAGATTATCCCACAGCGCCGCCAACGCCGACCGCCAAACGCCGTGTCAGTTCGTAAGAATCTGGCGCACGCCATCGAGCGCCGCGGCGACGGTCTGGCGCCGCACGGCCTCGCGGTCGCCGTCGAAGTGGAACACTTGCGCATGCGCGTAGCCGCCGCGCCGCTTCCAGCCGATCCAGACCGTGCCGACCGGTTTGTCGGGCGTGCCGCCACTCGGACCCGCCACGCCGGTGACCGCCACCGCCACGCTCGCGCCATAGCGCGCCAGGGCACCCGACACCATCTCGATGACGGTTTCCTGGCTCACCGCGCCGGTGCGCTCGAGCGTCTGGGGATGCACGCCGAGCAAGGCCTCCTTGGCCTCGTAGCCGTAGGCGACCACGCCGCATTCGAACCAGGCCGAGCTGCCGGGAATGTCGGTCAGCACCTTGGCGATCCAGCCCCCCGTGCACGATTCGGCCGTCACCATGGTCTGGCCACGCGTGAGCAGCAGCTCGGCGACCACGCGGCCGCGTTCGGCCAGTCCGGCATCGGTATGGGCGACATCATTCATCGGGGCATTCCGTTCGCAGGGAGCGCCAAGTTAGCAGACTCGCGCCCACTGCGAGCGGCCGTGCCCGCGCGCCGCATGCGCGCACCCTGCCAGTGCCATCCGCGAGCGTCGCGCCGGCGCCGACGGCTCGCGTGACCGCCCAGGCGTCCCCGCAATGTCAGGCATCGCTGGCGCCGCGCCGCACCGCAACCGCGCGACCGCTGTCGTCGACCGCGACCATCACGAACTCGCCGGTCGTCGCCGGCCGTGCGGTACCGCCTGGTTCGGCCTCGTGCAGCAGCGACACGCGCACCGTCATCGAACTGCGCCCGACACTGGTGACGGTGGCCACCAGTTCGACGATCTCGCCGAGCTTGACCGGCTCGCGGAAGTCGATGCGATCGGAGCGCGCCGTGACCACGGTGCATCCCGAAAATCGGCTGGCGGCGAGGAACGCGGCCTTGTCCATCCATGCCAGCGCCTGGCCGCCGAACAGGCTGCCCAGATGGTTGCAGTGGTCGGGAAACACGATCTCGACGCAGCGTGTCTGGCGCGTGCGCGAAGCGCCGATGTCGTCAGAACGCATGGTCGAAGCCGACTTCGCCCTGCACCGCGACCTGGTAGGCCGATACGCGGCGTTCGAAGAAGTTGGTCAGCTCCTGCACGTCCTGCAGTTCCATGAACGGGAACGGGTTGTGCGCCCCGTAGCGCGTCGGCAACCGCAGCGTGGCCAGACGACGGTCGGCGACGTATTCGAGGTACTGGCGCATCTCCGGGATCGTCATGCCGACCACGCCGCCACCGAGCACGTCCTCGGCGAACTGGGTCTCGCAATCGACCGCCTCGCCGATCATCCGCGTCACCTGCTCGGCCCATTGTGAATCGAACAGTTGCGGTTCCTCGCGGCGCACGGTGTCGAGCACCTCGAAGGCGAATGCCATGTGCGCCGATTCATCGCGGAACACCCACGCGGTGCCGGCGGCCAGGCCCGGCAGCAGGCCGCGCGAACGCAGGAAGTAGACGTAGGCGAACGCGCCGAAGAAGAACAGGCCTTCGATGCAGGCGGCGAAACAGGTGAGGTTGAGCAGGAACTGGCGCTTGTCGGCATCGCTGGCAATGCGTTCGAGCGACTGGATCGAGTCGATCCAGCGCATGCAGAACGCGGCCTTGCGGCGGATCGAGGGGATGTTGTCGACCGCCGCGAACGCCTGCGCGCGCCGCTCCGGCTCCGGAATGTAGTTGTCGAGCAGGGTCAGGTAGAACTGTACGTGCAGCGCCTCTTCATACAGTTGGCGCGACAGGTACATGCGCGCTTCGGGCGCGTTGATGTGTCGGTAAAGGTTGAGCACGAGGTTGTTCGACACGATCGAATCACCGGTCGCGAAGAACGCGACGAGGCGCTGGATCAGGTGTTGGTCGGCCGGCGTCATGCGCTGGGCGAGGTGTGCCAGGTCGATCTGGAAGTCGACCTCCTCGACGGTCCAGGTGTTCTTGATCGCGGCGCGATACATCTCGTAGAACTGCGGATAGCGCATCGGCCGCAGCGTGAGATCGAAGCCCGGATCGAGCAGGCGGTTGGGCGCGCTCATTGGCAGGCCTCGCACATTTCGGGGTTTTCGAGTGAGCAGACGACTGCTTCCGAATCGCTGTAGGTCTTCGCCGGCGCGGCGCCGACAGTGGTCTTGGCGATCTTCGTCGCCGGGCGCGAGCGCAGGTAGTAGGTGGTCTTGAGGCCCTTCTTCCACGCATGCATGTACATGCTCGACAACTGGCCGATGTTCGGATTCTCGATGAACAGGTTCAGCGACTGGCTCTGGTCGATGAACGCGCCGCGGTCGGCGGCCATGTCGATGAGCGCGCGCATCGGCGTCTCCCAGACCGTGCGGTAGATCGTGCGCAGTTCCGCCGGCAGCGTCGCCAGCGACTGCACCGAGCCTTCGGCGAGCTTGATCGCATCGCGGGTCTGGGCGGTCCAAAGCCCCAACCGCTTGAGTTCGTCGACCAGATAGCGGTTGACCTGCAGGAAATCGCCCGACAGCGTCTCGCGCTTGAACAGGTTCGACACCTGTGGCTCGATGCACTCGTAGCAGCCCGCGATCGAGGCGATCGTCGCGGTCGGGGCGATCGCGATCAGCAGTGAATTGCGCAGGCCATGCGCCTTGATCTCCGCGCGCAGTGCGTCCCAGCGCGCGCCGTCGGTCGGCGTCACGTTCCAGGCGTCGAACTGCAGCTCGCCGCGGGCGGCGCGCGTGTCGGCGAAGGCCGGATGCGCGCCCTTCCCGCGCGCCAGTTCCAGCGAGGTGCGCAGCGCCCAGTAGTAGATCTCTTCGGCGATGCGCGCCGACAAGGCACGCGCAGCATCGCTGTCGAACGGCAGGCGCAGCGCAAAGAACACGTCCTGCAGCCCCATCAGGCCGAGACCGACCGGCCGCCAACGCAGGTTCGAGGCGCGCGCGCTGTCGATCGGATAGAAGTTGAGGTCGATGACGCGGTCGAGCTGGCGCACCGCGACCTGCACGGTATGGGCGAGCTTGTCGAAATCGAAGGCACGGCCATCGTGGTGCTGGGCGAGATTGATCGAGCCGAGGTTGCAGACCGCGGTTTCGCCGCTGCTCGTCACTTCGATGATTTCGGTGCACAGGTTCGACAGGTGGATCGCGTGGCCGGCCTTCGCGGTCTGATTGGCGGCGCGGTTGCAGGCGTCCTTGAAGGTCATCCAGCCGTTGCCGGTCTGCGCCAGCGTGCGCATCATGCGTGCATACAGATCGCGCGCCCTGACCTGCTTGCGGGCCAGCCCGCGTGCCTCGGCCTGCGCGTAGGCGCTGTCGAACGCGGCGCCCCACAGGTCGGGAAAATCGGGCACGTCACGCGGATCGAACAGTGACCAGTCGGCGTCGGCCTCGACGCGGCGCATGAACAAGTCCGGGACCCAGTTGGCGATGTTGAGGTGGTGCGTGCGGCGCGCCTCGTCGCCGGTGTTGTCGCGCAGTTCGAGGAAGGCCTCGATGTCGGCGTGCCAGCTTTCCAGGTAGACGCAGGCCGCGCCTTTGCGCTTGCCACCCTGGTTGACGGCCGCGACCGAGGAATCGAGCGTCTTCAGCCACGGCACGATGCCGTTGGACAGGCCATTGGTGGAGCGGATCAGCGAACCTTCCGCCCGCACGCGGTGGTAGGCCAGGCCGATGCCGCCGGAGAACTTGGACAGCAGCGCGACGTCGCGGTACTTGTCGTAGATCGCTTCGAGCGAATCCTCGGGTGAATCGAGCAGGAAGCAGCTCGACAGCTGCTCATGGCGCGTACCGGAGTTGAACAGCGTCGGCGAACTCGGCACGTAGTCGAGCCGCGCGAACAGGCCGTACAGATCGATCGCGTCGGGCACGCTGTCGCTGAGCGCGCACGCCACGCGCATCCAGAACTGCTGGGCGGTCTCGATGACCTGGCGCCGCGTCGGGTGCTTGAGCAGGTAGCGGTCGTACAGCGTGCGCAGGCCGAAATACTCGAAGCGCAGCGTGTGCTGGGCATCGACCGCGTCATTGAGCTTGCGCGCGTTGGCCTCGACGAATTCGAGCACACGCTCGTTGATGAGGCCGGCGTCGAAGCCCAGGCGGATCGACTGCGAAAACGAATAGATGCCCAGGCCCTGCACTTCCTTGTCGATATAGCCGGCGAGCAGGCGCGCCGCGGCCTTGGAATACTCGGGTTCTTCGGCGATGAACGAGGCGGCGGTGCGGATCGACAGCTCGTCGAGTTCGCGTGTGGTCGCGCCGTCGTAGAGGCCCGCAATCGTCTTGAGGGCCACGCGCATCGGATCGACGTCGGCGAGCCCGTCGCAGCAGCGCGTCACCGCACGCACGATCTTGTTGAGGTCGACCGGCTCCTTCGCGCCTGAACGCTTGGTCACCTGCATGGCGACCGGACCCGGATGCGGCGAGGTCAGGCGAAAGGCGTCCTGGCCCGACTGTGGCGCGGGCGCAGCGCCCGCGGCGGCCGTTTCGGCGGCGAGATCGATCGGTGTCACGGTGTCCTCCTTCACGAGCAATGAACCCGCAGGAGACAGGCGCGACGACTCACGGCTTGAGATTGCCCGCGATCCGCCGGCCTTCGCTCCCGCGAGCGAGGGAAGGACCTGCGGCAGCGACGGCGGAAGCGGCGAGCGATCGCAGCAGACTTCCGGCCGGTCCCTCCCGCGAGGGCCTTCGAGCCAACGCCACGCCTTGCGGCACGGCGGTCGACGGCCGGTATTCGGACTCTCGGGCACGAGGCTTGGACCTCTCCTACGGGCGCCGCTTGCCGGGGCGTTCACCCCGGTGCGATCTGCGCCTTTCGTTCCCGATCACCGCTGCGGGGCAGTTCCGGATTCACACCGGATTCCCGCGTTGCCATCAGGCAACGCCCCAGATGTTGTGCTGGGCACCATCGACGGACACAAGATATTCGATCCGTGGTGCCGATTCAATGCCGGCGAGCGCGAACGCGCAGCGCGCTCGCAGCTAGCGCCACACAGGACCTCGTGGCACCGTGACGACCGGTCCCGCGCCGGACCGGTGCCGCGCCTACGCCATCGGCAGCTTGAGCCCCTGCTCCCGCGCGCACGCCTTGGCAATCTCGTAACCCGCATCCGCATGCCGCATCACGCCGGTGCCGGGGTCGTTCCACAGCACACGGGCGATGCGACGGTCGGCATCCTCGCTGCCGTCGCAGACGATGACCACGCCGCTGTGCTGGCTGTAGCCCATGCCGACGCCACCGCCGTGGTGGAAGCTGACCCAGGTCGCGCCGCCGGCGGTGTTCAGCAGCGCGTTCAGCAACGGCCAGTCGGAAACGGCATCGGATCCATCGCGCATCGCCTCGGTCTCGCGGTTCGGTGAGGCGACGCTGCCCGAATCCAGATGATCGCGACCGATCACGATCGGCGCCTTGAGTTCTCCGTTGCGCACCATTTCGTTGAAGGCGAGGCCGAGCTTGTGGCGCTGGCCGAGGCCGACCCAGCAGATGCGCGCGGGCAGACCTTGGAAGCTGATGCGCTCGCGTGCCATGTCGAGCCAGCGGTGCAGGTGCGCGTCGTCGGGGATGAGCTGCTTGACCTTGGCATCGGTCTTGTAGATGTCCTCGGGATCGCCCGACAGCGCCACCCAGCGGAACGGGCCGATGCCGCGGCAGAACAGCGGGCGCACGCAGGCCGGCACGAAGCCGGGGAAGTCGAACGCGTTCGCGCAGCCTTCGTCCTTGGCCATCTGGCGGATGTTGTTGCCGTAGTCGATCGTCGGGATGCCTTGGGCGTGGAACGCCAGCATCGCCTCGACGTGGACGCGCATCGACTTCTTCGCCGCGTCGCGCACCTTTTCGGGACTGGCCTTCTGCTCGGTCAGCCACTGTTCGACACTCCAGCCGATCGGCAGGTAACCGTGCACGGGATCGTGCGCGCTGGTCTGGTCGGTGACGGCGTCGGGGCGCACGCCGCGGCGGACGAGTTCGGGCAGGATGTCCGCCGCGTTGCCGAGCAGCGCGATCGACTTCGCCTGGCCGGCAGTCGTGTACGTGGCGATGCGCGCGAGTGCGTCGTCGAGGTCGGCCGCCTGCTCGTCGACGTAGCGCGTCTTGAGGCGGAAGTCGATGCTCGACTGGCGACACTCGATGTTGAGCGAACACGCACCCGCAAGCGAAGCGGCCAGCGGCTGCGCGCCGCCCATGCCACCCAGGCCCGCCGTGAGGATCCAGCGCCCCTGCCAGCTGCCGCCGTAATGCTGGCGGGCGAGTTCGACGAAGGTTTCGTAGGTGCCCTGCACGATCCCTTGCGAACCGATGTAGATCCACGAGCCGGCCGTCATCTGCCCGTACATCATCAGGCCCTTGCGGTCGAGCTCATTGAAGTGCTCCCAGGTCGCCCAGTGCGGCACGAGGTTGGAATTGGCGATCAGCACGCGCGGCGCATCCTTGTGGGTCGGGAATACGCCCACCGGCTTGCCCGATTGCACGAGCAGGGTTTCGTCGTCGCCCAGCTCGCGCAGGCTGCGCAGGATGGCGTCGAAACATTCCCAGTTGCGCGCGGCGCGGCCGATGCCGCCGTAGACGACCAGCTCGTGCGGGTTCTCGGCGACCTCGGGATCGAGGTTGTTCTGGATCATGCGGAACGGTGCTTCGGTGAGCCAGCTCTTGCACGTGAGCGTGCTGCCGCGCGGCGCGCGAATCGTGCGGCTGGTGTCGATGCGGTTGGCGGCGTTCATCGCAGGCTCCTCGGGAGGCAAAGGCCGATTATCGCATCCGCGTGAGGTGGCGTGCCGCGCCGGCTTGGGATTTCGGCCGCGCTTCTCCGTTACGGGAACCTGCCCTCACCCGAGATCCGATCATGCGCAAGAGTCCGCACATTGTTTGCCTGTTGTCGATGCTTTGTCTCGCCACGCCGTTTGCGCAGGCCGAACTCGTCGTCGGCAATGGCACTTATCCAAGCCAGTCCGGTTCAGGCTCCATCGTCTTTTTCGCCGACAGTGCCGGTGGCAACGTCGCGCCGCTGCGCAGCCTCGTGCCGGGAAACGCCAATCCGATCGTCACGGCCAATTCAGTCGAATTCGAGCCGAGCGAGAATGTGCTCTACGTCGCCGACTTTTGGGGGCAGGCAATCCGCGTCTACGATGCACGCGCCAGCGGCGCCGCAGCGCCGTTGCGCACGATGAACGCGCCACTGCTTGGCCAGGTACGCGCGGTACGCGTCGACCGAGCGCACGATGAGATGGTCGCCATTGCCCGCATGCGCTCGATCGTCACTTGGCCGCGACTGGCCAATGGTGGCAACGTCAACCCGATCCGCAACATTCCCTGGGGCGGCAACAACGTTTCCGCAAGCCAGCTCAACAATCCGGCCGGGATCGCGCTCAACCGGCGTCGCGGCGAGATCGTCGTCGGCGACTACAAGGACGATTCCGCCGCAGGTTATCCGAATCGCATCCTGATCTATTCGCGTCTGAGCGATGGTTCCGCGGCGACGCCATTGCGTGTGATAGAAGGCCCGAGCACGCAGCTGGGCGGTCGCAGCAACGTGCGCGTGGCGGTCGATGAGGAAACGCAGACGATATTCGCCGTCGTCGGCCCGCCTGACACCGACCCTCAGCATTCGGCGCGTGTGATCGCGTTCGCCGCCGATGCCGTGGGCGACGCCACCCCGCTGCGCGTGATCTACGGGCCGTTCGCCTCGATGGTGATGGCGAGCGGCGAGTATCCGAGCGGCCTCGGTTTCGACGAGAACAGCGGACACATCCTCGTTTCCATCGCCACCACCGACCCGAGCGCGCGCGGCCGCATCGTCGTGCATTCGAGGTTCGCATACGGCGGCGCCTTCCCGCTGGCCGTCCTGCAGGGAGCTAACACCGGTTTTGGCAGTAGCCCGGGGACGGCTGCGGTCACCTTCGACCGCATCTTCAAGGATGGATTCGACGGCTGACCAAACAGCGACCGGTCGTCGCCGGCCAGGCAATCCGCCTGCATGGCGCCGCTGCTGCCGGCAACGAGGCGAGGGATTCGCGCGGTGAGGGATTTGGCCGCGAAAGCGCGTATTGACAGGCAACCGTCCGGAGTCCAGTCATGCGCAAGTCCCTGCTCACCACCCTCATCGCCACCACGCTCACATTCACGGCCCTGCCGGCCGACGCCGACATCGTGCTTGGTGGCTTCCAGTTCGGCCAGCCGCTGGGCCACCCGCTGCGTGTATTCGACGCCGATGCGCAGGGCGCGGACCTGCCGATCCGCGAGATCAGCGGCGCCGACACCCAGCTCGACACGCCAGCAACCGGAAGTTACGCAGCCGGCGAGGAGGTGATCTACGTGTCCGACTACTACGGCAGGGCGATCCGCGTCTACCCGGCGTTCGCCCATGGCAATGTGGCGCCACTGCGCGTGCTCAACCCGCCGCTTCTGGGCCAGCCGCGTCGCAGCGTGCCGCTGCCACAGTTCGGTGAGCTGGCGGTCATCGCGAGCAACTGCTGCATCTACACCTGGCCACTGCAGGCCAGCGGCGATCAGGCGGCGCCGCTGCGCGGGATCAGCTATGGCGGCAACAGCGGATCACCGACCGAATTGCGCAATCCGACGAGTCTCATCCATATCCCGAGCAGCGATGAACTCGCCGTGGTCGATTACTCGGATGGCCCGTCCTACGACGGGCGAATCATCTTCCACGCGCGCACGGCCACGGGCTACGTTGCGCCCACGCGCATGATCACCGGCAGCGCAGTCCGCGACCCACGGGGACTCGCCCACGATCCTGTCGGCCATCGCCTGTTCGTGCTGACGATCGAACGCGAGTCGAGCGGCATGACGATCAAGCACGGTCGCATCCTCGTGTTCGCCGAGGACGCGAGCGGCGACGCGCAGCCGCTCCACGTGATCGAGGGCGCTGCAACCCATCTCGACCTGCCAGTGGGCTACTACAACAGCAATCTGGGCTTCGATCCCTGGCTGCGCCGCATCGTGGTGACGGCCGGCACGGACAACGACCCGGCCAACAACCGCCTGCTGACGTTTGCCGCCGATGCCAGTGGCAACGTGGCACCCGTGCAGGAACTGGTCGGCAGCAACGTCAGCCCGTACACGGTCGGTGAGCCGTTCGCAGTGCCGCCGGACCGCCTCTTCGCCAACGGCTTCGACCCCTGAGCGGCGTCGCTTCGTCCCGGTGCAGGCCCGCCCCCGACAACCGGCGAGTCTGTCTCGGGCCTTGGCCGCGATGCGCGCGGTCAGCGCGCTGGTGTCGATCGGCGCCAGCACTCCGCACGCACACGGCCGCGTCATCGTGCACGCCCTCACCGGCAGTGGCGCGCCGGCGGCCATGATTGCCGGCAGGAGCCCTGGATTTGACCGTCGGCCCGGTGACGTCACCATCAGCTGCGACCAGGACGTCGGCACCGGCTTCGAGCGCTAGGGCGCGGCGGGTTGCGCAAGTGCGGCCACCAGCAGCGCCCGCAATTGCTGTTGCGTGTGCTGCGCGCGGCGCGGTTGATACTCGAACGTATCCTCGTCCATGTAATTGATCTGTGCGAGCTCCAGCTGCACCGCATCGACGCCATCGCCGGGACGGCCGTAGTGGCGCGTGATGTAGCCGCCCTTGAAGCGACCATTGATGACGTGCGTGTACTGCCGATGCGACGCAAGGATCGCGGCCAGGCGCTGCTGCAAGCCCACTGTGCAACTCGCGCCGTCGGCTGTGCCAAGGTTGAAATCGGGCAAGCGTCCCTCGAACAGGAACGGGACGCGACTGCGAATCGAATGGCCTTCCCAGAGCACGACGCGGCCATGCGCCGCGCGCAAGCGCGCGATCTCGCCAGCGAGCGCGTCATGGTACGGTTGCCAGTACGTCGCCACGCGGCGTTCGATTTCCTCGCGCCGCGGTTCTTCGCCGGCCTGGTACACGGGCTCGCCGCTGAACTGGACGATCGGACACAGTCCGGTCGTGTTCTGGCCCGGATAGAGCGAAGCGTTGTCGGACGGGCGGTTGAGATCGACGACATAGCGTGAATACCTCGGCACGAGCACGGAAGCGCCGAGTTCGCGCGCGAACTCGTAGAGCCGCGCGACATGCCAATCGGTGTCGGGCACGCGCCGCGCCGCAGGCGTGAGCCGCGCGGCGATGTCGGCGGGAAGCTCGCTGCCGTCATGCGGCAGGCTCACGAGCAGCGGCTGGGTGCCGCGATGCAGGCTGCAGATGTCCATGCGCACATTGTAGACACGCCTGCCACGAGCGGGCGTGCCCGATGCGTCGCAACCTGCGCCCGCAGCGGACGGCCATGTCGCTGGCGGAGCGAGCGGCCTAACCCTGCGGATCGCGCGCGCCGCCATCCTTGCGCCGCGACCCGGGCGTGAATACGAGCGGCCGTGGCCCGGGGTCCGCGCGCGCCAGGTCCGCGCCGCCACAGCCGCCGCAGGAGGCGCATCCCGTGCCACACGAGCCACCTTGGCTGCTGCGCGGCTGCCAGGCCCGCGCGCGTCGGCGCCAGGCGTCCGGCAGTGCGGGACGATCGAACCAGCCGAGCACGCGCGCGATGCAGCGGCGCGAGGTCTGCGGCAGCAGGCGCCGCAACGCCGACCAAGTGGCCCAGCCGACGATCAGCGCGACGACCACGCCCTGCACGATCGTCGCGTTCATGCGAGCGCCAGCGTGAGCTGGTAGGTGATGAACGAGGCGAGGTAAGCCAGCGCGAACAGGTAGACCGCGCTGATCCACACATAACGCCAGCCATTCGTTTCGCGGCGAATCACCGCCAGCGTCGACATGCACTGCGGCGCGAACACGTACCAGGCCAGCAGCGACAGGGCCGTGGCGAGCGACCACTGCGCCGCGATCGTGGTGCCCAGCGCCGCAGCGGCGGCTTCCTCGCTGGCGGCCGACAGCGCATACACCGTGGCCAGAGACGACACCGCCACCTCGCGCGCGGCCAGACCCGGGATCAGCGCGATGCAGATCTGCCAGTTGAAGCCGATCGGCGCGAACACGTGCGTCATCCAGCGCCCGATGTGGCCGGCGTAGCTGTAGTCGATCGGCGGCAGCGTGGCGCCCTCGGGCGGCGCCGGAAAACTCGACAGGAACCACAGCAGGATCGTCAGCGAGAGCAGGATGCCGCCGACACGGCGCAGGAAGATCAGCGCACGCTCCCACAGCCCGAGCAGGATGCTGCGCGGATCGGGCAGCCGGTACGAGGGCAACTCCATCAACAGCATGTGCTCGCTGCGATCACGCTGCAGGCGCTTGATGACCCAGGCCACCGCAAGCGCGCTGACGATGCCGGCGAGATACAGCACGAACAGCACGATGCCCTGCAGGTTGAAGATGCCAAACACGTCGCGGCGCGGGATGAACGCGGCGATCAGCAGCGTGTACACCGGCAGTCGCGCCGAGCAGGTCATCAGCGGCGCGACGAGGATCGTGGTCAGGCGATCGCGCGGATCGGCGATGCTGCGCGTGGCCATGATGCCGGGGATCGCGCAGGCGAAGCTCGACAGCAGCGGGATGAACGAGCGACCGGTGAGGCCGGCGCGGAACATCAACGTGTCGAGCAGGAACGCCGCGCGCGGCAGGTAACCCGATTCCTCGAGCACGAGGATGAACAGGAACAGCACGAGGATCTGCGGCAGGAACTCGAGCACGGTGCCAAGACCGGCAAAAATGCCGTCGGTGACCAGGCTCTGCAGCAACGGCATCGACCCCAGCAGGCTGCCGACCCACTCGCCGGCGCCCGCCACGCCCGCAGCCACCGCGTCCTGCAGCGGCGCAGCCCAACTGAACACGGCCTGGAAGATCAGGAACATCACCAGCGCGAGGATCGCCAGGCCGGCCACGCGATTGAGCACCACGGCGTCGATCGCATCATCGATCGCCGCGGTCGCACGCGGCATCGTCACCGCCTCGGCGAGCAGCGCGCGCACGCGCGCGTGCAGGTCGCCACCGGCGGGCGCAGCCGGTGGCACCCGCGCGGCGCCGCGATCGAGCGCCGCCAGCAGGTCCGCGGCGCCACCATGACGCACCGCCACGGTTGCCACCACCGGCACGCCGAGCCCGGCCTGCAGGCGGTCGATGTCGATGCGAATGCCGCGCCGTTGCGCCACGTCCATCATGTTGAGCGCGACCAGCATCGGTCGCCCGAGCTGCGCCAGTTCGAGCGCCAGGCGCAGGTGCAGGCGCAGGTTGGTCGCATCGAGCACGCAGACGATGAGATCGGGTGCGGCTTCGCCCGCAAGGCGCCCGGCGCAGACATCGCGCGTGATGACCTCGTCGGGACTGGCCGCATCGAGGCTGTAGGCGCCGGGCAGGTCGAGCACGCGCACCTGCCGCCCAGCTGGCGTTTCCAGCCGCCCTTCCTTGCGCTCGATCGTGACGCCGGCGTAGTTGGCCACCTTGGCGCGCCCGCCGGTCAGGCGATTGAACAGCGCGGTCTTGCCGCAGTTGGGACTGCCGACCAGCGCGGCATGCAGGGCCGGTGCCGTGGCGTTCACGGCTGCGGCTCGTCGACGAGGCGCACGCGCGCGGCTTCGGGGCGGCGCAGCGCAAAGCGCGTGTAGCCGATCTGCACCAGCAGCGGATCGCGTCCGAACGGCCCGCTGGCGACCACGCGCACGGGCTCGCCGGCAACGAAGCCAAGCTCACGCAGGCGCCGCGCGACCACGTCGCCCGCCTCGGTGTCCTCGACCTGCCCGACCACGGCGGACTGGCCTTTGCGAAGTTCTGAGAGCCGCACGCGTCACGCGCAAACAAGAACGATTCGCAATTCTAGCCGACTCGCGCCGCCGCGTGGCAAACGCCGGCGCGGCGCATGGCCGCAGGGCATCGCCACGCACCGCGGCCGATCGGCTGCGGCCGGTCCGGCGGCCACCCAACGGCCCGGCGCTATCATCGGCGTCTTGCTGCAACGCGCTGCCACTCATGCCCGATTCGATCCTCATCCAACGCCAGGCCGGCATCACCACGCTCACGCTCAACCGCGCGCAGGTGCACAACGCCTTCGACGACACGCTGATCGCCGAGCTCACCGCCGCGCTGCTGGACTGCGACCGCGACGCCGGCGTGCGCGCGGTGGTGCTGACCGGCGCGGGCGCCTCGTTCTCGGCCGGCGCCGACCTCAACTGGATGCGCGGCATGGTCGATGCCAGCGAGCAAGCCAACCGCGAGGATTCACTGCGGCTGGCTGCGCTCATGCGCACGCTCAACTTCCTGTCCAAGCCGACCATTGCGCGCGTCAACGGCTCGGCCTATGGCGGCGGCGTCGGCCTGGTGGCCTGCTGCGACATCGCGATCGGCGTCGACGGCGCCAAGTTCGCGTTGTCGGAGGTCAAGCTCGGCCTCGTGCCGGCCGTGATCTCGCCCTACGTGATCGCGGCGATCGGCCAGCGCCAGGCGCGGCGCCTGTTCATCAATGGCGAAGTGTTCGACGCCGTCACCGCCGCGCGCATCGGCCTGCTCCACGAGTGTGTCGCGCCCGACCAGCTCGACGCGGCAGTCGAGCGCAGCCTGCATTTCCTTGCCAAGGGTGGGCCGCTGGCGCAGCACGAGGCCAAGCAGCTCGCGCTGCGCACCGGCGGCATGACGATCGAGTCGTGCGAGCGCTGCGACCGCGACAACGCCGCCCTGATCGCACGCCTGCGCGTATCGGCGGAAGGCCAGCAGGGCCTGGCCGCCTTCCTCGACAAGAGGGCGCCGCCGTGGGTTCGCTAGCGGCGCCGTGATCGATCCCTAGGGGTGCGGCATGAGGTCTGTCATCATTGGCCGGTAGCCTGCGCGGAGTGTTCGCCTTGTTCGACAAGATCCTCATCGCCAACCGCGGCGAAATCGCCTGCCGCGTGATCCGCACCTGCCGCCGCCTCGGCGTCGCGCCGATTGCGGTGTATTCGCAGGCCGACGCCACGGCCCAGCATGTGCGGCTGGCCGACGCGGCCTGGCCGATCGGCGGCCCGCGCCCGGCCGAGTCCTATCTGCGCGGCGACGCCATCATCGAGGCCGCACTGCGCTCCGGCGCGCAGGCGATCCACCCCGGCTATGGCTTCCTGTCGGAAAACCCCGATTTTGCCGATGCCGTGCAGCGCGCCGGACTCGTCTTCATCGGACCGTCGGGCGACTCGATGCGCCGGATGGGCTCCAAGGCCGGCGCCAAGGAGCTGATGGCCGCGCGCGGCGTGCCGGTGGTGCCCGGCTACACCGGCGACGACCAGGATCCGGCCCTGCTCGCGCGCGAGGCGCAGCGCATCGGCTTTCCGCTCATGATCAAGGCCGCCTACGGCGGTGGCGGCAAGGGCATGCGTGTCGTGCGCAGCCTGGACGAGTTCGCTGCCAGTCTCGAAAGCTGCCAGCGCGAGGCGAAGAACGCGTTCGGCCGCGACCGCGTGCTGCTCGAGCGCTACATCAACCATCCGCGCCATATCGAATTCCAGATCTTCGGCGACAGCCACGGCAACACGATCCATCTCAACGAACGCGAATGTTCGGCCCAGCGCCGCTACCAGAAGGTGCTCGAGGAAACCCCCTCACCGTTCCTCACCCCGCACCTGCGCGAGCGCATGGGCCAGGCCGCGATCGCCGCAGCGCAGGCGCTCGACTACGTCAATGCCGGCACCGTCGAGTTCATCGTCGGTGCCGATGGCGACTTCCATTTCATGGAGATCAACACGCGCCTGCAGGTCGAGCACCCGGTCACCGAGATGGTGCTGGGCCTCGACCTGGTCGAACTGCAACTGCGCGTGGCAGCCGGCGAGCCGCTGCCGGCCTCGCTGGTGCGCAACAAATCGATTCCGCAGCTTGGTCACGCGATCGAGTTGCGCCTGTACGCGGAGGATCCCGAGCAGGGCTTCCTGCCCGGTTCGGGGCGGCTCGAAACGCTGCGCCTGCCCACGCCCTCGCGTCACGTGCGCATCGACTCGGGCGTGGTCGCGGGCGACACCGTGACGATCTTCTACGACCCGATGATCGCCAAGCTCATCGTCTGGGACGAGACGCGCGAGGCCGCGCTCGTGCGCATGCGCGAGGCGCTGGCGCGGTGCGCGGTGATCGGCCCCAAGTCGAACATCGACTTCCTCGAGCGCCTGGTGCGCCATCGCGCAATCGTCGACGCGAGCATCGACAGCGGCTATCTCGATCGCAACCTGGCCGAATTCGTTGCTGCCGATGCCTCCGATGCCGACGCGCCGTTCATCGCTGCGGTCGCCTGGCTGTTGCACGAAGAGGCGCAGGCGCCACGCTGCGCGCGCACCGGCGCCGATCCATGGTCGCCGTGGGCGCGGGCCGATGCCTGGCGCGTCGGCCACGCCGGCAAGCGCATCGTGGCCCTGCTCGCGCGTGGGCAGCGTCACGAGATCAGTGCCTTCGGCGCCGCCGGCAACTATCGGCTCGACGACGGCACGCGCCAGCTCGTACTCGAGCATGCCCGGTTCGACGGCACCGCCTTGAGCGCCCACCTCGATGGCGTCGCGCGCCGCTGGCAGGTCGTGCTCGATCGCGACGGCCTCATCGTGCACGACGGCACGCGCCGCCACCTGTTCGCGCATGCGCCCGCGTTCGCATGGACGCCGAGCGCGGCGGCGAGCGGCGACCGCGTGCTGGCGCCGATGCCAGGTCGCATCGTGCTGGTCAAGGTCTCGCCCGGTACTGAAGTCACCGAGGGCCAGGAGCTGCTCGTCATGGAGGCGATGAAGATGGAACTGAGCCTCAAGGCGCCGCGCGCCGGCACGATCGCGGCCGTGCAGGCGGCCGCTGGCGATTTCGTCGATGCCGACGCGGTGCTGGTGCGGCTCGAGGCCTGATCCGGTGCCCGCCCTGCGCCACGTGACGCCCGCTTCCCAGCCACCCCCGGAGTCCGCGATGTCCCACTTCATCCGCACCGTCGCCTGCCTCGTGCTCTGCATGGCGCTCGGCGCCTGTGTCGAAACGCGCTTCGAAGCGCCGCTGGGCGACAACATCGAGACCTGCGACACCGGCTGGAAGGGGCTGTGGTTCGAACAGCCCGGCGCCAAGGCCAGCAACGACGACAACAAGGAACGGGTCGGCTTCTTCGTCGACGAAGCCTGCGCGCTGACCTTGTTCGAGCAGGGTGCGGGCGGCGCGCCGCTCAAGCGCTGGCGCGTGGCGGTCAATTTCGTCCATCTGCGCGGCGGCGACTACCTCGTGGTCGCCGACAGCGCGCTGCGCAGTCTGGGTGAGATCGCGCCACCCCACGCCATCGAGCCACCGCCGGCCAAGTCCTACTACTACGTCCGCTATCGGCTGCGTGGTGACCGCCTCGAACTGTACGAAGTCGACAGCGCCAAGGCGGCGCGACTCGTGATCGACGGCAAGCTCGAAGGCACGGTCAACAAGACGCGCAACGAACTGCATGTCTACCTGCGCGGCGGGCGGGCGCAGATGCTCGACATCGTGCGCAAGCATGACCTGTTCAGCGACAAGCCCTGGCACGTGTTCCGGCGCAGCGGACAGGATCTGCAGGATTTCGAGCGCTCACTGCAGCACACGGCCACGGAGCCCCGACGATGAACCTGCCCGCAGCGGTCCGCATCGTCGAAGTGGGCGCGCGAGATGGCCTGCAGAACGAAGCGGCCATCATTCCGACCTCCACCAAGATCGAGCTGATCGACCGCCTGTCGGCTTGCGGCCTGACGACCATCGAGGCGACCAGCTTCGTCAGCCCCAAATGGGTGCCGCAGCTCGCTGATGCGGCCGAGGTCTACGCTGGCATCCGCAAGGCGGCGGGCGTGTCCTATCCGGTGCTGGTGCCGAACCTGCAAGGCTACGAGCGCGCGCGCGCGGTCGGCGTGACCGAGATCGCGGTGTTCGCGGCGGCTTCCGAGGCGTTCAGCCGCAGGAACATCAACGCCTCGATCGACGAATCGATCGAGCGCTTCGTGCCCGTGCTCAAGCGCGCGCGCGGCGACGGCGTCCAGGTGCGCGGCTATGTCTCCACCGTGCTCGGCTGTCCCTACCAGGGCGAGGTGCCGCTTGCCGACGTGGTGCATGTCGCGCAACGCCTGCATGCGCTGGGCTGCCACGAGATCTCGCTCGGCGACACGATCGGCGTCGGCACGCCGGCCAAGGCGCGCGCGATGCTGCGCGCGGTCGCCGACGCAGTGCCGATGAGCGCGCTGGCCGTGCACTTCCACGACACCTACGGACAGGCGCTGGCCAACATCCTCGCCTGCCTGGAGGAAGGTGTCGCCGTCATCGACAGCGCGGTGTCGGGCACCGGCGGCTGCCCCTACGCCAAGGGCGCCAGCGGCAATGTCGCCAGCGAAGACGTGGTCTACATGCTCGACGGCATGGGCATCGCCACCGGCATCGACCTCGCGCGGCTCATCGACACCGGCTTGTGGCTGAGCCAGGCACTGGGCCGGCAAACGTCCAGTCGCGTCGCGCGCGCACGCGCGGCCGCCTGAACGGCGGCGCGCACGCTCGCTATACTCGCGATTTCGTCGCACGAGCCAGCCATGCCCGCCAAACTCGGTCCCGACCGCAGCCGCGGTTACATCATCGCGGCCGGCGCGCTGGCGGACGCAGCGCGCGCCGCCGACACCTTCACCCGCCTGCTGGCGCTGCTCGCGCCGCAACCGCGCGTGGTGATCGTTGCCAGCGGCGAAGCCGCTGACGGCGACGATTCCGAACTGGAAAGCCTGCTGCGCGCGGCCGGCGCCGCCGAGACGATGCGCGTGCTGTTGCGCACGCGCGCCGACAGCGAGCAGCTCGCTCTGCTCGCCGCGATCGATCAGGCTCAGCTGGTGTTGCTGCAGACCGACCAGCCACTGCGCCTGTCCACCCTCATCGGCGGCACCCGGTTGGCGCGTGCACTGCGCCGGCGCAATGCCGAAGGCATGGCCGTCGCCGGCTGTGGTCCCGCCGCCGCGCTGCTGTGCGAGCACATGGTGGCCCACGGCGAGCAGGGTGCGACACCGCGCCAGGGCGGCGTGCAGTTCGCGCCGGGGTTGGGCCTCACCAACCGCGTGGTGATCGATCAGGGCGGCCACGCCGGCGATCGCCTCGGTCGCCTGCTCGGTGCGCTCGCGCTCAATCCGTTCGCGCTCGGCCTCGGCATCGACGCCGCCACCGCCGCGATCATCGGCCCCGACAATGTGCTCGAAGTACTCGGCGCCGGCGGCATCACGCTGCTCGACCCGGCCGAGATGGCCGAGTCCAATGTCGCCGACGTCACGCCCGGTGCGCCGATCCGCATCACCAACCTGCGCCTGCACGCGCTCACGGCCGGCGCACGCTACGACCTCGATTTCCGCCAGAGCCTGTGACGACGACGTGCCTCGCGCAGCCAGCGCCGCCACGGCGTGACCCGCGCCGATGAGTACAGGCTTCGTCATCCGTCCACTCGCGCCAGCAGATGATCCGGCGCTCGCCGCGATCATCCGCAGCGTCATGCCCGAATTCGGCGCCGGCGGCGCCGGTTTCGCGATCCACGATGCCGAAGTCGCGGCCATGCACGCCGCCTACGCGCAGCCACGCTGCGCCTATTTCGTCGTCGAGTCCGCGGGCGAAGTACTCGGCGGCGGCGGCATCGCGCCGCTCGCGGGCGGCCGCGGCGACACCTGCGAGCTGCGCAAGATGTACTTCCTGCCGGCGCTGCGCGGCCATGGCGCCGGCCACGCCCTGCTCGAGCGCTGCCTCGATGCGGCCCGCGACCTGGGCTACCGGCGCTGCTACATCGAAACGCTGAGCGGCATGGACGCGGCGCAACACCTCTACCAGCGACACGGCTTCCGGCGCATTCCCGTCGCGCTCGGCGCCACTGGCCACTTCGGCTGCGACCGCTACTACCTGCGCGAGCTGTAATCGGCCCTGCAATCACATCGCTGCCCGGCGCGCATCCTGTACGCAACGGGCAGCGACGCAATGCTGTTCCAGCCGGGCACAGGCACGCCGCGACGCGCGGAACTCAATCGTCAATTGCCGTCGAAGCCATCGGTGAAGATCGCACTGGGCGTCACGCGCAGGTAGAACGTCGGCGTGGTGGCCTGGGTCTTGTTGTAGACGGCAAGGCCGAGATAGTCCGTGCTCGTGCCATCGAAGCGATAGCGGAGCGTTTCGCCGCCGCCAGCGCCGGCCGCATCGCGGGTGGCGACTGCCTGGCTGCGTCCTTGCGCCCATGTCGCCGAATCCGCACCGTTCGAGCGGTACAGTGCCAGCCCCATGTCGGCACTGCCGGCGCCCGCGCCGGGCACGAGCGTGATGCGCCGCTCGCTGTTCGCCTCGAAGCCCATGTCGGCGACGAACAGCGAGGTATTGGCGTCCATCGAGTACGGGCCATACAAACCACCGCTGCCGGACGAGTAGTACGCGCCGTTGGCCGCGACGATCGAATACTCGCCGCTGCCGGTATACCTTTTCACGCGGAAGAATTCGCGGGCCGTCGATGGCCAGTGGTTGCCGTCGACCATGATGAAGTCGACGGCGCTGCCAGCATAGGCCGAGACGGCGCGCCGCGGCCGGTTGAACGTGTCGGTCGCGTTGACCGGCTCCAGGAACCACGACGCGTCATACAGTTCGAGGTCGTAGTCCGCGGTGGTTGCCGAGCGCAGCGCGACGCCACGCCAGTACGGTACCCAACCCGCGTACTCCTCCGCCGGACGAATGTCGAAGAAGGTGCCCTGCGCCTTCGGTGCGCCGTTGAAATGCCACCAAGCGCCGCGCGGCAGATAGCTGCCGTCGAGCCGGGCGGCCGCAGCAAACGGCGTGGCGCTGCCGCTCCAACTGCCGAACAGCGTGATCTTGAACTTGTAGGTATCGGTGGCCGGCGCATAGAAGTCGACCAGCTCGAAGTTGTTGTAAGAACTGATCGAAGAGGCCACCTGCGTGGTGCCGTCGCTGCGGTAGGCACGCAGGTCGAGATCGCCCGGGATGTTGTCGTTGGAATAGGTCGAACCGCTCAGCGTCACGTTCGACAGCCAGTTGATCGCGAAGCGCACACGCTGGCCAGCACGCGCGTACACCTCGTAGGTCCTCGGAAAGCTCGACGCGTCGACGCCCTGGAACCACCACGGCCCGTTCTCGGTCGCGTAGACCGATGCCGTGCCATCGATGGTCGGCCGGTCGGCAGCCGAACGCAGGGCACCGACCATCATCAATGCACGCACCGCAACCGGCGAACCGGCGAGCTGGCTGTCCGCTTCCATCAGGTCGGCGGCGAGGGCGGAGACGGCGGGCGCGGCAAAGCTCGTTCCCCACAGGCCACCGCTCAAGGGCGAACTCGAACTCGTCGTTTCCGCCAGCGACACGATGTCGGCGGCGCCGGCATCGACTTCGGGTTTGACGTGGGTGCCGCCGGCACCATCGCCGATCGGCCAGCCACTGGCCGAGCAGACGTAGCGGTCATCGTCGCCCCAGCCGATGGTGTTGTGGTCGTTGTAGCCGCCAACGGTCAGCGTGTTGTAGCCGCGGCCAGGCGATTCCACGCCGTAGACGGTCGTCGCCGGGTCCTGGCCGCAGTTCGGTGCGCCGTGGTTGCCGGCCGCGTGCACGTTGAGGCGGAACGAGTTGCGCGTGATGTAGTCGAGGCGGCGGTCGAATGCATTGAAGGCGTTGCTGGCAACGTTCTTGAAACCCCAGCTGTGATTGAGCACCTGCGCGCGGGCCACGCCCCAATCGGTCGCGGCTTCGAGCGAGCCTGCCGTGTTGTACTGACCGTTCGCACTGATCAACGTGCTGGCCGACGCCAGGCCGCGATGTGTGCCATGGGTGCTGGCGATGATGCCGCCGACGCCGGTGGTGTGCGCGGAGGTCGCCAGCGACGTGTCACGGCTCTGCGACACGGTCATGTACGGATTGCTCGGATAGATGCGTCCGCCCTCGACGACCGCGACGGTCACGCCGCTGCCGTCATAGCCAACGGCGTTGATCGGCGTCACGTTGTCGGTCGGGCGCGCGACATCGAGACTGGGGCCCTGCTCGCCGCCGGTGTCGTCGAGGATCGCCACATCGGGCCAGCGCGCGATCGACCAGGCCCGTCCCGGATCGATCTCGACGATGACCGACGGCACGATGTCGCTGGCGTACACGACCCTGACACCGGCGGATTCGAGTCGCTGCACCATGGCCATGCGCGGCGCGGACAGCGCGCTGCGCAGGTCGGCGAGCCGGAACTGATTGCCGGCCTCGACCGCGGCGACCGCCGCCGCGCGGTCGAGACGCTCGGCTTCGAGCCGAACCTGCTCCGCCGCGGCGTCGGTTGTCTTTTCGGCCTCCGCGGCGGGCGTGACGGCTGCCGCGGCCTGCGCAAGTCCGGCCGGCGGCCCCTCCAAGGCGACGGCGTCGCGCTTGTCGCCGCTCGCGACGCTCGGCGCATCGAGCGCCGCTCCGCCGCTGTATGCCGCGACGTCCGATTCGCCGCTCGGCCCGCCTCCGTCGTCCGGAAGATCGGCGACATACCACAGGTCGACGACGACTCGATCGGATGGCGCCAGCGTCTGCATCCGTTCGAGCAGGGCTGGCGTCATCGCGCCATAAGCCAGGCGCCAGGTGGCACCGGCTGCGGCGCGCACGCGTTCGGCGTCCACGGCACGGTCGCCGTCGAAGGTGCGGCCAACGATGTCGCCGCTGGCTGCATCCAGTGCCTTCACGGTGCGCAGTTCGCGCCCGTCGAGCAGCCGCTCGGTCGCCACGACGACGTCGTGCAGGCGCTCGGGAGTGATGTCGAGCGCCCGCGCCAGCGCCTGCGTGTCACCCGCAGGGGCCGGCGGCGCCGCAAGTGACGGGGCGGACAGTGCGATTGCGATCGCGGTGGCAAGCAGGTCGAGCGATAAGCGTGTCATGGTATTCCCCTCCGATGATTGAACCGGATTGCAACCGTGGCGATCCGGCGCCGCCGGCATGCGCGCCTCGCGCGCATTGCCTTGCAACCTACCGATACGCAATCGCGCCCCCAGACACGACACGCCACCGCCGCCAGGCGTCGCGGCATCGCAACAGCGCATGCTGGTAGAATCCGCGCCCCGATTTCCAGCGGAACGCCACATGCAACTCGATCAGGTCAAGGCCGTCATCACGGGCGGCGCTTCCGGGCTCGGCTTTGCCGTCGCGCAGCATCTCGTCGCACGCGGCGGCCGGGTCGCGTTGCTCGACGTCAACGACGACAAGGGCCGGGCGGCCGCGGCGTCGCTCGGCGCGGCCGCTGCGTATTTGCGTACCGACGTGACCGACGAGGGGGCAGTCAGCGCGACGCTGGCCGAGGCCAAGGCCCGGCTCGGCGGCCTCAACGTCGCGATCAACTGCGCCGGCATCCTCGGCGCGGGCCGCGTGCTCGGCAAGGAAGGGCCGATGCCGCTGAAGAATTTCGCCACCACCGTGATGGTCAATCTCGTCGGCAGCTTCAATGTGGCCAAGGCCGCGGCCGACCTCATGCAGCACAACGAGACCGGCCCGGACGGCGAGCGCGGCGTGATCGTCAACACCGCCTCGATCGCCGCCTTCGAGGGCCAGATCGGCCAGGCCGCCTACTCCGCCTCCAAGGGCGGCGTGGTTGGCATGACGTTGCCGATGGCGCGCGAGTTCGCGCGCATCGGCGTGCGCGTGATGACGATCGCGCCGGGCGTGTTCCACACCCCGATGGTCGATGGCATGCCGCCGAACGTGTACGAATCGCTGTGCGCGCAGGTGCCCTACCCCTCGCGCCTGGGCAAGCCGGAGGAATACGCCGACACGGTCGCCTTCATCCTCGGCAACCACTATCTCAATGGTGGCGTCATCCGCATCGACGGCGCGATCCGCCTGGCCCCCAAGTGAGCGCAGCGGGTGCCTGCCGGGCGCCCGCGCCGCAAGGTTTCCCGCACGCCACGTCGCGCCGACCGCGACGGCAAGGTTCCCGCCTCCCCACTTTCCACGGTCCACTCCCCGCATGAAAGCCGCAGACATCAAGAAGGGCAACGTCGTCGAGCATGACGGCAAGGTCTGGCAGATTCGCGACATCGAGCGCAGCTCGCCGCAAGGCCGTGGCGGCAACGTCACCTTCCGCTTCACCATGTACGCCGTGCCGGGCGGGCAGAAGCTCGACCTGTCGCTGCGCGCCGACGATGACCTCAAGGAGACCGAGCTCACGCGTCGCGCGGTGAGCTATTCCTACAAGGACGGCGAGGCCTTCGTGTTCATGGACAGCGAGGACTACACGCAGTACACGCTCGATGCGAGCGCGATCGGCGATGCGTC
The DNA here is from genome assembly GCF_019634845.1 of Dokdonella sp. Classification (GTDB taxonomy): domain Bacteria; phylum Pseudomonadota; class Gammaproteobacteria; order Xanthomonadales; family Rhodanobacteraceae; genus Dokdonella_A. Next base: position 80,376 of record NZ_JAHCAQ010000012.1, on the reverse strand, counting down.
CGGCTACCTCGTCGACGGCATCGAGGGCTGCTACGTCCAGCTCATCGACGACGCGCCGGTGGCGCTGCAACTGCCGCAGAACGTCACGCTCGAAGTCATCGAGACCGCGCCCGAGCTCAAGGGCGCCACCGCCACCAAGCGCCCCAAGCCGGCGCGCCTGAGCACCGGCATCGAGATCCTCGTGCCCGAGTACATCAGCACCGGCGAGAAGGTCATGGTCAACACCACCACCGGCGAATTCGCAGGTAGAGCCTGACGCGCTCTGCGCCGCCCTCCGGCGGCGCAGCGGCAGGCTCTGGCGAGGCAGGAGCCGAGCGGACTGCGTCCCAGGGACGGTTGCTCGGTCCAGTCCATCACGCGCTCTGCGCCGCCCTCCGGCGGCGCAGCGGCAGGCTCTGGCGAGGCAGGAGCCGAGCGGACTGCGTCCCAGGGACGGTTGCTCGGTCCAGTCCATCACGCGCTCTGCGCCGCACTCCGGCAGCAGCGGCAGGCTCTGGCGAGGCAGGAGCCGAGCGGACTGCGTCCCAGGGACGGTTGCTCGGTCCAGTCCATCACGCGCCATGCGCCGCCCTCCGGCAGCAGCGGCAGGCTCTGTGGCGAGGCAGGAGCCGAGCGGACTGCATCCCAGGGACGGTTGCTCGGCAGTCCATCACGCGCCATGGCGCCGCACTCCGGCAGCAGCGGCAGGCTCTGGCGAGGCAGGAGCCGAGCGGACTGCGTCCCAGGGACGGTTGCTCGGTCCAGTCCATCACGCGCTCATGCGCCGCCCTCCGGCCGCGCAGCGGCAGGCTCTGGCGAGGCAGGAGCCGAGCGGACTGCGTCCCAGGGACGGTTGCTCGGTCCAGTCCATCACGCGCCATGCGCCGCACTCCGGCAGCAGCGGCAGGCTCTGGCGAGGCAGGAGCCGAGTGGACTGCGTCCCAGGGACGGCCGGAACGCGGCGCGCCACTGGCCGCGGCGCCGTGTCGCGCCACGCGAAGCGCGCGCATGCGCCGCTGCGGACGATGGTTGCGCGGGCGGTGCATGGCTGCGCGATCACCTGCCGCATGCTGCCGCGCAGCAGCATGCACGACATGCCCAATGGCAGCTTGCCGCTCCGGTAGCGCTCGCGTAAGGTACCGGACCGTTGTGTCCGGCCAGCGGTCGTGCACACGCTGCACGACGGCACGGGGTTGACTCGGGCGCGCCGTCACCCGCACATCTCAGCTCGTCAAGGGGACGCAATGATTTTCTGGCGTGTCAAACCGCTCAACCAGATCCTCGAAACAGCCGAGAAAAAAGCGCTCAAGCGCCAGCTCGGCCCCATCCAGCTGACCCTGCTCGGCATCGGCGCCGTGATCGGCACCGGCATCTTCGTGCTCACTGCGGAGGCCGCGCAGAAGGCCGGCCCCGCGATGATGGTGTCGTTCGTGATCGCCGCCGTGGTCTGCGGCCTTGCCGCGTTCGCCTACGCCGAACTTGCCGCGATGGTGCCGGTCTCGGGCTCGGCCTACACCTACACCTACGGCGTCATGGGCGAGCTCGTGGCCTGGATCGTCGGCTGGGCGCTCGTGCTCGAGTACGCGATCGGCGCGACCGCGGTCTGCGTCGGCTGGTCGGGCTACATGAACGGTCTGCTCATGCATACCGACTTCTTCGGCCTGGTCGAGCCCGGCGCGCTGGCCTTGCCCGAATGGCTGCGTACCGGCTACTACTCGGGTGGCGGCTTCAACCTGCTCGCCTTCATCATCGGCGTGGCGGTGACGTGGCTGCTCGTCATCGGCACTTCCAAGAGCGCCAAGGTCAATGCGGTACTGGTGGCGATCAAGATCATCGCGCTGACCGTGTTCGTCGCCATCGCGGTGCCGGTGGCCAAGAGCAGCAACCTCGAACCGTTCCTGCCCGGCGGCTGGGGCAGCCCGCTCGGCGGCGTCGGCGTGCTCGGCGCGGCCGCCTCGATCTTCTTCGCCTACGTCGGCTTCGATGCGGTATCGACCGCCGCCGAGGAAACCAAGAATCCCAACCGCAACATCCCGATCGGTCTGATCGCCTCGCTCGTGATCTGCACGATCTTCTACCTGCTGGTCGGCTACGGCGCCGCCGGCTCGGTCGGTGCGCAGCCGATGCTGGGCGCCGACGGCCTGCCGCTCGACCCGGGCACCCCGGCGATGGCCGCCGCCTGCGTCGGCTCCGATGCGCTGGTCTGCAGCAACGAGCCGCTCGCGCATGTGCTGCGCATGCTCGGCTTCACCCAGATCGGCAATTACATCGGGGTGGCCGCGATCATCGCGCTGCCGTCGGTCATCCTCATGATGATGTTCGGCCAGACCCGCATCTTCTTCACGATGTCGCGCGACGGCCTGCTGCCCGACGCGCTGTCCAAGGTCCACCCGCGCTTCTTCACCCCGCACGTGATCACCTATCTGACCGGTGCGGTAGTGTCGGTCTGCGGCGCGCTGTTCCCGGTCGGCAAGCTCGCCGACACCTCCAACGCAGGCACCCTGCTCGCGTTCGCGATGGTGTCGATCGGGGTGATGATCCTGCGCAAGCAGCAGCCCGAGCGGCACCGGCCGTTCCGCACGCCGATGGTGTGGCTGGTGTGCCCGCTCGCCGTGCTCGGCTGTGCCTTGCTGTTCGTCAACCTCAGCATGACGGCCAAGGTGGTGTTCATCGTGTGGGCCATGGTCGGCCTGCTCGTGTATCGCCTCTACGGCTATCGTCGCAGCCAGCTCGCCGGCCAGGGGTCGAACTGAGCGCTGCCTGCCATGCCGACATGACGCTGCGGCCGGTTGTGACGCAACCGGCTGCAACGCGCTTCGCGCACTGATCGTCCCGCCCCGGATCCGCCATGCTCAAACAGCTCCTCGCCATCAAGCACGCCCACGTCGCCCGCGCCGACGCCGAGCAGCTCGACCTCGTGCGCACGCTCGGGCCGTGGGGCCTCACGGCCATCGGCATCGGCGCCGTGATCGGCGGCGGCATCTTCGTCATCACGGGCCAGGCCGCGGCCGACCATGCCGGTCCGGCCATCATCCTGTCGTTCGTGCTGGCCGCGTTGTGCTGCACGTTCTGCGCGCTGTGCTACGCGGAGTTCGCCTCGATGGTGCCGGTGTCGGGCAGCGCCTACACCTACACCTACGCCACGCTGGGCGAGCTGGCGGCCTGGTTCATCGGCTGGATGCTCGTGCTTGAGTACGGCGTCTCGGCCTCGGCCGTGGCCGTGAGCTGGACCGGCTATTTCCTCAGCTTCCTCGAACACTTCAACATCCACCTGCCGGCGGCGCTGACCAATGCCCCGCTCGACGGTCAGCTCAAGCCGACCGGCGCGCTCATGAACCTGCCGGCGGCCGGCATCGTGCTGGCGCTGACGGCGCTGTGCTATGTCGGCATCCGCGAGTCGACGACCGTCAACTCAATAATGGTCGTGCTCAAGACCGGCCTCATCCTCATCGTGATCTTCGCGGGCTGGAAATACGTCGATCCGCAACTGTGGGAACCGTTCATCCCGGCCAACGAAGGCCCCGGCAAATACGGTTGGGAAGGTGTCCTGCGCGGCGCGTCGATGGTGTTCTTCGCCTACATCGGTTTCGAGGCCACCTCGGTGGCGGCACAGGAATCGAAGAATCCGCAGCGCGACCTGCCGATCGGCATGCTGGCCTCGCTGGCGATCTGCACCGTGCTCTACATCGCGATGGCCGCGGTCATGACCGGCCTCACGCCGTTCGGCCAGCTCGGCACCAACGAACCGGTGGTGACGGCGGTGGCGAGCCATCCCGAACTGGCCTGGCTGCGCGTGGTGGTCGAAGTCGGCGCACTGATCGGCCTGTCCTCGGTGGTGCTCGTCATGATCATCGCCCAGCCGCGCATCTTCATGATCATGGGCCGCGACGGCCTGCTGCCACGGCTGTTCACGACGATCCATCCCAAGTACCGCACGCCGCACATCAACACTGTCATCACCGGCATCGGCATCGCCCTGCTGGCGGCGGTGTTCCCGCTCGACATCCTCGGCGAGCTCACCTCGATGGGCACGCTGATCGCGTTCGCGGCGGTTTGCGGCGGCGTGTGGATCCTGCGCCACACCCAGCCCGACCTGCCGCGTCCGTTCCGTATCCGGCTGGCGCCGCTGGTGTGCCTGGCCGGCATCGTGAGCTGCGGCATCCTGCTGTCGACGATGACGATCCACAACTGGATGCTCATGCTGGTCTGGGGTGTGTTCGGTCTCGTCGTCTACTTCGCCTACGGCTATCGCCACAGCCGCCTGCGCGCGGGCTGAAACGCAGGCCGCGCGGCGACCTCCGCGTTCAGGCCGGCGGCCCCGGCGCGGCGTCGTCCGCGGCGGCGTCGGCCGCGCCGAGCAGGCCCGCCGGCAGCGCCTTCTTGACCGGCGCGATCTCGGCCAGGCTCTGCACCTGCAACAGCACGCTGCCCTTGCCACCTTCGGTCAGGCGCCGCAGCACGCCCGCATGCGCGCGCTGCGCCTTGCCCAACTGCTCACCGAGCGCGACGAGTTCATCGACGAGCAGCGCGAAATTGTCATGCAGCAGCGCCGCCCGACGCGCGATCTCGTCGGCACGCGCGTTGCGCCGCTCGATGCGCCACAGGTGCGCGACCGTGCGCAGCGTGGCCAGCAGCGTGCTCGGACTGACCAGCGATATGTTCTTGCCCAGCGCATGCGCGTACAGGCCCGGATCGGCGCGCACGGCCTCGATGAAGGCCGCCTCGACCGGCACGAACAGCAGCACGAAATCGAGCGTGCGCAGACCGTCGAGATCACGGTAGTTGCGCGCCGACAGGCCGTCGATGTGGCGCCGCAGCGAGGCCACGTGGTCGGCCAGCGCGGGGCGGCGCGCCTCATCGTCGACGGCGGCGACGAAACGCTCGTAGGCCACCAACGACATCTTGGCGTCGATGACGATGTCCTTGTCCTCGGGCAGGTGCACGATGACGTCGGGCCGCTGGCGCCCGCCCTCGCCATCGGCATAGCTCGCCTGCACGTCGTATTCGCGCCCGGCCTGCAGGCCCGATGCCTCGAGCACGCGCTCGAGCACGAGCTCGCCCCAGGCGCCCTGGGCCTGGCTGTCGCCCTTGAGCGCACGCGTGAGGTTGACCGCGTCCTGGCTCATGCGCTGGTTGAGCGCGTGCAGGTCCCGGATCTGCTGGCTCAGTGCGCCGCGTTCGTGCTGGTCGCTGGCCCAGGTCGCGCTGACCGTCTCGCGGAACTCCTTGAGCTGGAGCTTGAGTGGTTCGAGCAGGCCGCCGAGCTGCTGCGAGCTCTGCTCGCGCAGGCGCTCGCTCTTGGCGTCGAGGATCTGGTTGGCGAGGTTCTGGAACGAGTCGCGCAGGCGCTGCTCGGCCTGGTCGAGCAGCGCCAGCCGGTCAGCGGCCGCCTGCGCCTGTTCGCGTGAGGCGGCCTGCAGCGCCGAATGCTCCCGTGTGAGTTCGAGCAGTCGCGCCTGCGCCTCGTCGCGGCTGCGCCGCGCCTCGCCGAGCTGACTGCCCAACTGTTCCGCCTCGGCGCGCTGCGCGCTGGCCGCCTCGCCGACCTCGCGCAGGCGCTGCGTCGCGGCTTCGGCGTCGCTTTCGGCGCGCCGCAGGCGGGCACCAAGCTCGTCGGCGCGCGCCAGGGCGGCCTCGCGCTGGGCATCGAGCGTGGCCACCTCGGCGTCGCGACTGGCCTGCCCGGCGGCATGCGCCGCACGCCGCCAGCGCGGCACCCACAGCGCCAGCAGCGCGCCGCCAAGCAGGCAGCCGACAGCGGCGCCAAGCAGGATCAGGACGATCGGCGTCGATTCAGGCACGTGACACGGACTCCGCCAGGACAGTGCGCATTGTGGCAGCAGCCGGTCGCAGATGCCGAGACGCGCAGCCTGCGCTGGCCACGGCCGCATGCACGCGCTCGGCTACACTAATGCGTCCATCACGGCCTGCCTTGCGCATGAACAGCCAAGCCCACATCGACCCCGCCCGCTTCGAGGCCTGCGCACGCGAGATCGCGGCGGCCGGCCATGCGCTCGGCGCGCTCGGCTGGACGCCGGCCACCAGCAGCAACTTCTCGATGCGGCTCGATGCCGACCACGCCGCGGTGACGATCTCGGGTCGCGACAAGGGCCAGCTCACGGTCGCCGACATCATGGCGGTCGACCTGGACGGCCGCGCCCTCGACCCGCTGCTGCGGCCATCGGCCGAGACCGCCCTGCACACCCAGATCTATAGGCGCTGGGCCGACGTCGGCGCGGTGCTGCACACCCATTCGCGCACGCAGTCGGTCGCCTCGCGCCTGTTCGCGCCGCGCGGCGTGATCAACCTGCAAGGCTGGGAGCTGCAGAAGGCCATCACCGGCTTCAGCACGCACGAGGACGTGCTTGCGCTGCCGGTGTTCGCCAACACCCAGGACATGCGCGAACTCGTCGCCGCGGTCGACGCCTGGCTCGACGCGGGGCGGCCGCTGCACGGCTACTTGATCGACGGCCACGGCATCTATACGTGGGGCAAGGACATGCCGACCGCACGCCGCCACTTGGATGCGCTGCAATTCCTGCTCGAATGCGAGCTCGACCTGATCCAACTGCGAGGAGCCCTGCGATGAGCCGATTGCGCATCTTCGACGAGACCCGCGGCGACGAACCGCTGGCCACGCATGCCGACCACGCCGACATCGCGCGCGAACTGGCCGCGATCGGCGTGCGCTTCGAACGCTGGCAAGCCAACGCCCCGCTGGCTCCCGGCGCCAGCCAGGACGAGGTCATCGCGGCCTACCGCAGCGACATCGATCGCCTCATGCGCGAGCAGGGTTATCGCGCCGTCGACGTGGTGAGCCTGGCACCCGACCACCCCGACCGCGCCGCGTTGCGCCGCAAGTTCCTCAGCGAGCATCGGCACAGCGAGGACGAGGTGCGCTTCTTCGTCGCCGGCGCCGGCCAGTTCACGCTGCACGTCGACGCGCGCGTCTACGAAGTGCTGTGCGAGGCCGGCGATCTCATCAGCGTGCCCGACGGTGCGCGCCACTGGTTCGACATGAGCGAATCGCCCTACTTCGTCGCGATCCGCCTGTTCAGCAATCCCGACGGCTGGGTCGCCCAGTTCACGGGCGATGACATCGCCACGCGTTTCCCGTTGATGACGCCGCACGCCTCGGCGGCGCGCGCACGCACATGAGCTACCTCGACGAGTCGCTCGCCCCCGGTGAGACCGTGCTGGCGCGCTTTGCGCTGCACTGGAGCGCGTACTGGCGCCTGGCCCTGTTCGTGCTGCTGGCGGTGCCCACGCTCGGCATCGCCCTCATCGGCGCCGTATGGGAATGGCTGCGCCTGCGCGCCATCGAGCAGGGCGTGACCGACCGCCGCGTGGTGCGCAAGTCCGGCATCGTCAGTCGCAACACGACCGAACTGCGGCTGGCCTCGATCGAGACCGTCGACCTGCGCCAGACCAGCCTCGGTCGCGTGCTCGGCTACGGCGACGTGGCGCTGACCGGGCGCGGCGAAACCGCCATGGTGTTCAGCCGCGTCGACGACCCGCTGGCGGTCAAGCGTGCAATCGAGAGCGCCTACGCCGATCATGTCGAAGCGGCCCGCCTGCGCGGCGGCGCCGACCACACCGCCTGACGACGGCGGCAGCGGTCGACGCGCCCTGTTCGGCCAGCGCCAAATCCAACATCCCACCGCCAGTTGCGAGTCTCGCCGCCATGCCCATCACCACCATCCTCACCGACATCGAGGGCACCACCAGCTCGATCGACTTCGTCAAGGACGTGCTGTTCCCGTATGCACGCGAACGCCTGCCGGCCTTCATCGAGACCCATGACGACACCGCCGAGGTGCAGCACTGGCTGCAGCTTGCCGCCGAAGAGGCCGGGCAGATCGCGGCCTCGCGGCAAGAGCTCATCGACCTGCTGATCGAATGGATCGACGCCGACCGCAAGTCGACCGCGCTCAAGGCCTTGCAGGGCATGATCTGGGCCGACGGCTATGCCGCGGGCGAGTATCGCGCCCACGTGTACCCCGAAGTGCCGGCGCGGCTGCGTGCCTGGCGCGAGGCCGGCAAGCGGATCTACGTCTACTCGTCGGGCTCGGTGCCGGCGCAGCGGCTGTTCTTCCGCTACAGCGAAGCCGGTGACCTCACTGCGCTGTTCGACGGCTATTTCGACACCCGGACCGGCCCCAAGCGTGAAGCGGCCTCATACCAGCGCATCGCCGCCGAGATCGACGCCGCACCCGGCGCGATCCTGTTCCTGTCGGACGTCGAGGCCGAACTCGACGCCGCGCACACGGCCGGCCTGCAGACGACGCTGCTCGCGCGCGCACCCGCGCGCTGCCCCACCGGCGGGCGCCATCCCTGCGTGGCCGACTTCGACGCGATCGAGCCGGCATGAAGCCACCCGCCGGCGGCGCGGCGCAGTCGCTGCACGCGCCCGCAGGCCGACGCGCAAAGTGACCAACGCCGCGCCCAGCAGCGATAATCGCCGCCCCGCGCGCGGGCCGGTGCCCGCGCCATCACCCCGCCCGGATCCTGCGTGAACGACCTGTTGCGATCACTCCTCGACGGCCTGCGCGCCGCCCTGCTCCGCGCGCCGCGCGGCCACGCCCTGCAAGCCGGCGCCGGGCTGTTCGTGGCCCTCGTGCTCACCTACCTGGCCAGCTCGCTCGTGATCGACGCGCTCGATGCGGCGCGCCCGTGGCGCTTCGAGGCAGACGGCGTGGTGACCGTGCTCGGCGACTGCCTGCTCACCTACATCGCGGGCTGGCTGCTTGCCCGCTTCGCGCAGCGCCGCGCACTCGCCACCGGCATCGCCAGCACGCTGCTCGCGGCGACGGTTGCGGCGGCCGCGCTCGTGCACTGGCCGCTGCGCCACCTGGCCGGCCTCCTGCAGGCGCATGACCACGGCCTGCTCGCGCTGCTGCTGGCACTGGTCGGACAGTTCTGGTGGTTTTTCGTCCTGCTCGTGATCGCGCACTGGCTCATGCCGCAGCGCTTCGGGCGCAGCCTGCTGGCCAGCCTGGTGTGCTTTGCGGTATCCGGCGCGGCGTGGTGGTGGCTGCCGTCGACGGCGCTGGTCGATACCGCCCTGCCGGCCCACCGTGCCGAGCTCAGCGACGCCGCGACCGCGGCGGACGACGCCGACCCGCAGGAGCCGGAACCGGCCGCGCCGGTGCGCGCCGACTTCGACGCCGAGCAGGCCATCTACGCGCAGGGGCCGCTGCTCGATGCCGAACTCGCCCGCCTCGCGCCGCGCACGCCCGGCCGCACCAACCTCTACGTGGTCGCGTTCGCCGGTGACGGCAGCGAGGACGTGTTCCGCAACGAGGTCGACTATGCGCGCAGGCTGTTCGAGCAGCGCTTCGACGCCGCCGGCCATGTGGTCGTGCTCGTCAACAACCCGGCCACGGTGACGACGCAGCCGCTGGCGAGCTGGACCAGCCTGCACCGCGCGTTGCAGGCCATCGCCCGCGTGATGGATCCGGCACAGGACATCGTGCTGGTCTACCTCACGAGCCACGGCGCGCCCGAGCACGAGCTGCTCGTCGACCTCGATCCGCTGCCGCTGGCCCAGCTCGCGCCGGCCGACCTGAGCGATGCGTTCAAGACCACGCCCGCGATGCGCTGGAAGGTCGTGATCGTCAATGCCTGCTATTCGGGCGGTTTCATCGACGCGCTGCGCGACGACTCGACGCTGGTGATGACCTCGGCGCGCAGCGACCGCACCTCGTTCGGCTGCGGAGCCGATGCCGACATCACCTATTTCGGCAAGGCATTGCTGGTCGAGGCGTTCAACCACACCACGTTGCCGAGCGCGGCATTCGAGCTGGCGCGGGCTTCGGTCGAGGCGCGCGAGAACGCCGAGCCGGATGCCGATGGCACGGTCGAGCATTCCGAACCGCAGATCGCCACCACGCCGAGCATCGAGGCCAAGCTCGCGCGCTGGAGCGCGGCCCTGCCGGCGCGGCCGGCGGTGCCGTTCACGCCGATCGCCGCGCCAGCCGCCGACTGATCAGCGCGCGTCGCGCTTGAGCGCGAACACCGTGATCTGCTCGTCGCGAAACACCGCTGCGCCGAGTCGGGCCTGGACGGCCGCCACGCAGGCCGTCATGTCGGGCCACGGCACCGGAAACGGAAACTTGTCGCCATACGGCAGCGTCCACGGCCGCATGCGCATGACGAGGTAGTCCGCGCCCCAGTTCGCCCCATCGACGATGTCGCCGAGCCGCGCCACGCGCGTGAAGTGCGCACCGGTGGCCGTGTACGGGTACTCGTCCCAGTCGCCTTCGCCGCACACCGGCGAGGCGAGCGCGTATTTGACGTTCTGGTGGTGGATCTGCTGCAACCACGGATCGGGTACGTAGTTCGAATGCATGTGCGCCGGCGTCTCGATCAGCGTCACGCTGCGCGCTGGCCGCTGCGCGAGCTCGCGATAGAACGCCGACACCGGCCCCAGTTCGAACTGCGTCACGTAGGGGTTGTCACGCGCGTCGTAGTCGAACTGGAACAGCGCATGCCCCATGAACTGGTTGGGGTCGTAGTACCAGCTCGGCAGCGGCCCGCGCACGACGAGCAGCGCAAGCACCGCAGCGACACCGAGCGCCGTCAGCGCCGGTGCGCGCACGCGCGCCAGCGCGGCGACGAGTCCGCAGGCAGCGAACAGCAGCAGGAACGGCAACACCGGTGCGCAATAGCGCGCGAGCACGGCCGGATGCTGGATCCACGCCGGTTGCGCCAGCGCGATGACGGCAAGGCCGACCACGCAGGCACTGGCGACGCTGCCGGTCAGGAAACGCTCGCGCCGCCACAGGCAGCCGGCGCCGGCCACGGTCAGCGCCAGCATCACGACCAGCAGGCTCGCATCGACGATGCCGTAATCCATCAGCACGGTGCGATAGAGGCTGTGCCAGGTCACGCGATCGGTGGCCGCCTTGCCGGCCAGCGCGGCCCAATCGTTGAGCAGCGGCGGCAACAGCAGCACGAGCAGCACGCCGCCGATCGAGGCGCCCAGCGCCAACACGCGCCCAAGCAGCGCGCGCGACTGACTGCGCTGCGGCGCACGCAGGCAACCGGCCGCTGCGAGCAGGCCGGCGCAGGCCAGCGGCCACAGCGTGAACACGAGTGAGAGCAGGTGTGCCCAGCCGGCCACGCAGGTGGCGATCAGATAGGTGGCGGCCCAGCCCAGGCTGCGTCCGCCCGCGCGATACCAGCGCTGCAGCGCCACGAAGGCGATCACGCCGCACAGCGCGAGCAATGCGTACGGGCGTGCCGTGCGGCTGAAATAGATCAGCAGCGGTGAGGCGGCGAGCAGGCCGAGCCAGCTGGCGCGCTCGGGCAGCGACAGCGTTGTCCGCAGCAGCCACGGCGCGAGCACGAGCAAGGCGATGCCGCACGTCAACAGCGGCAGGTGCATGGCCCATTCGCTGAGCGCGGCGTGGTCGTACAGCCAGCGGTAGTACAACGTGAGCGGGATCGAGTAGTCGGCCACGCCGAAATGGTCGGCGATGTTTTCCATGTCGGCGCCGATGAGCTTGCGCACCGCATGCCACTCGTCGTCCATGAGCATCTGCGAACGCAGTTGCCATCCGCGCAGGAAGCTGCCCGCGAGCAGCGCCACCGCCGCCAGCAGCCACCATGGCCAGCCTGCGCGCGGCGCCTGGCGCTGGGCGTCACTGCGCATCGACGGGTCGGGCATCGAGCCGGTCGCCCGGATCGGTCGAGAACAGGCGCGAGCGGTGCAGGCCCCACTTCCACAGGCGATAGCTCAGCGCGGTGCGCACGACGCCGAGTCCGTAAACCACCGAGCGCCGGAAGTTGATCTCGCTGGCCTCGGGAAAATAGCGCGTCGGGCACGAAATCTCGCCGATGCGCTGGCCGAACGCGTGGGCCTGCACGAGCATCTGGTTGTCGAACACGAAATCGTCGGAGTTGACCGCCAGCGGCAGCGACTCCAGCACGCGCCTGGAAAACGCACGGTAGCCGGAGTGGAACTCCGACAGCTTGGCGCCGATCACGAGGTTCTCGAACGCGGTCAGCATGCGGTTGAACACGTATTTGTAGCGCGGCATGCCGCCCGCGATCGCGGTATTGCCGAGGATGCGCGAGCCGAACACGACGTCGTAGACGCCCGAGGCGATCATCGCCGCCATCGCCGTGATGAGGCGCGGCTCGTACTGGTAGTCCGGGTGCAGCATGACGACGATGTCGGCGCCGGCGTCGAGCGCGAGCCGGTAGCAGGTCTTCTGGTTGCCGCCGTAGCCGCGGTTGACGCGATGGCGATGGCTGCGGATGCCGAGCTGACGCGCCACCTCGAGGGTGGCGTCGTCACTGGCGTCATCGACCAGCAGCACCTCGTCGACGATGTCGTGCGGAATCGCCGCGTGGCACTCGGCCAGCGTCTTTTCGGCGTGATAGGCCGGCATGACGACGACGATTTTCTGACCATGGAGCATCGCAGCGCCCGCGCCGACCGGTGCCGCACACGGCGGCGGGAAATGGCGACCCCGACAGGATTCGAACCTGTGACCTCGCCCTTAGGAGGGGCGCGCTCTATCCAGCTGAGCTACGGGGCCGGAATCGGGAAGTCTAGGGATACTGCGAGCAATCCCGCAATGGCGGCATCGCACGGGCTGCGGGCACGCCGCGGCGGCGGTGCGCAAAGCACCCGCTGGTGGCGGGACGCGCCGCGCCCGCGGCGCTGCCGGCGTGGCGCGTGCCGGGGGCATTGCAAGCCACGGCATCGCGGCGTGCCGCCGGCCACGCCGACACCACGCGCAGCGGCCGGCGCAGTCGCGTGATTGCAACTGCGCACCGCGCCCCCAACTGCAGGCCGGTCCCGCGCGCCTGCTACAATCGGCGGTTTTCGGCGCCGTGCTGCGCGCCCCCTGCCCACTCGTGGAGTCGTCATGCCCGCCCAGATCCTCAAAGCCCTCGGCCTGTCCCAGGACAATTCCGGCACCTACCTCGGCCACGGCCAGTGGTCCACGACCACTGACGCCGGCCTGCTGCAGCCGGTCAACCCGACCACCAACGAGGTGATCGCGCGCGTCCATGCCTCGAGCCAGAGCGATTACGACACGATCCTGCGCCGCGCCCAGGAAGCGTTCGTGACCTGGCGCACCACGCCGGCGCCGCGCCGCGGCGAGGCAATCCGCCTGTGTGCCGACGCGCTGCGTCGCCACAAGGACGCGCTCGGTTCGCTGGTTGCCCTGGAAATGGGCAAGTCCAAGCCCGAAGGCGACGGCGAAGTGCAGGAAATGATCGACATCGGCGACTTCGCCGTCGGTCTGTCGCGCCAGCTCTACGGCCTGACCATGCACTCCGAGCGCCCCGGCCACCGCATGTACGAGCAATGGCATCCGCTCGGCCTGGTCGGCATCATCTCGGCCTTCAACTTCCCGGTCGCGGTGTGGGCGTGGAACAGCTTCATCGCCGCGATCTGCGGCGACATCTCGATCTGGAAGCCGTCGCCGAAGGTGCCGCTGTCGGCCGTGGCCGCACTGCGCATCTGCAATGACGCGCTCAAGGCCGGCGGTTTCCCCGATCTGTTCTTCCTGTTCAACGACGCCGGCACCGAGCTGGCGCAGAACTTCGTCGACGATCGCCGCATCGCGCTGGTGAGCTTCACCGGCTCGACCAAGGTCGGACGCCTGGTCGGCGAGCGCGTGGCGCGCCGCATGGGCCGCAGCCTGCTCGAACTGGGCGGCAACAACGCGATCATCGTCGATGCCAGCGCCGACCTGAAGCTGGCGATTCCGGCGATCGCGTTCGGCGCCGTCGGCACTGCCGGCCAGCGCTGCACGACCACGCGCCGCCTCATCGTGCACGAATCGATCCACGACGAGGTGCTGTCGAAGCTGGTCGCCGCCTACAAGCAGATCGAGAAGAAGATCGGCGATCCGACCAACCCCGACAACCTCATGGGCCCGCTCAACAGCCGCGACGCGGTGGCGGCCTATCTGGGCGCCATCGAGAAGGCCAAGGCCAGCGGCGGCCGGATCGCCAGCGGCGGTGCGGCCATCGAAGGCAAGGGCAATTTCGTGCTGCCGACCATCGTGACCGGCCTCGATAACGCCGACGAGGTGGTGCAGACCGAAACCTTCGCGCCGATCCTGTACGTGCTCAAGTTCAAGACGCTGGACGAGGCGATCGCGATGCAGAACGACGTACCGCAGGGCCTGTCCTCGGCGATCTTCACGCAGAACCTCAAGGCAGCCGAGGCCTTCCTCGCCGCCGGCGGCTCGGATTGCGGCATCGCCAACGTCAACATCGGCACCTCGGGCGCCGAGATCGGTGGCGCCTTCGGTGGCGAAAAGGAAACCGGCGGCGGCCGCGAATCGGGTTCGACGGCATGGCAGGCCTACATGCGCCGCCAGACCAACACGATCAACTATTCGGACGCGCTGCCGCTCGCACAGGGCATCAAGTTCGAGTTCTGAGCGTGCCGAGGTCCGCGCGCGCCGCGCCACGCGGGGCGCGCAGCGGCGATTGAACCGATGCAGCGGCTCGAATACGCTGGCCGCTGCCACTCCGATGCGACGGGAACCCGCAAGCATGAACAGCCCCGCCCCTGCTCCGCCCACCACGCCACAGACCAGCACCCTGGCGGTCATCAGTCTCGTGTTCGGCATCGTCTGCTGGTTCGTGCTGCCGTTCATCGGCGCACTGGTCGCGATCATCTGCGGCCACATGGGGCGCAGCGAGATCCGTCGCGCGGCACCGGGCACGATGGAGGGCAGCGGCATGGCGCTGGCTGGCCTCATCCTCGGCTGGGCGCAGATGGTGCTGATCGCCCTCGCGATCATGTTCGTGTTCCTGTTCCTGGGCGGGCTTGCCTTCCTCGCCTCGATGCACTGAGCGCGCTGCGCCGATGAGGCCGGCCGCGATCACCGCACCGCGCGCCCGGCACGCGATGCCGAGCGCCTGACGGCCGCTGCGCGATGTACGCCCTGGCCCGCCCGCTGCTGTTTCGCCTCGACGCCGAGCGCGCGCACGACCTCTCGCTGCGCGCACTCGAGCTTGCCGCGCGCAGCGGCGCCGGCGCGCTGCTCGGTGGCCGGCGCGCAGCGTTGCCGCTGCAATGCTTCGGGCTGCAGTTGCCCAATCCGGTCGGACTCGGCGCCGGCCTCGACAAGAACGGCGCCCACGTCGATGCGTTGGCGGCGCTCGGCTTCGGCTTCATCGAAGTCGGCACGGTGACGCCGCGCGCGCAACCGGGCAACCCACGCCCGCGCCTGTTCCGCCTGCCCGAACACGAGGCGATCATCAATCGCTTCGGCTTCAACAATGCCGGCGTCGACGTGCTCGTGCGCAATGTCGAACGTGCGCGCTTCGATGGCCCGCTCGGCATCAACATCGGCAAGAACAAGGACACGCCCAACGAGCATGCGGTCGACGACTACCTGCATTGCCTCGAGCGCGTGTACGCACGCGCGAGCTACGTCACGATCAACATTTCCTCGCCCAACACCCAGGGCCTGCGCGACCTGCAGCAGGAAGATGCGCTGCGGCGCCTGATCGGCACCCTGCGCGAGGCGCAGGAACGCCTCGCCGCGCGGCATGGCGCGCGGCGCCCGCTGCTGCTCAAGATCGCCCCCGACCTCACCGAGCCCGAGCTCGACGCGATCGCCACCGTCGTCACCGCCACCGGCATCGACGGCCTCATCTGCACCAACACCACACTGGCGCGCGATGCCGTCGCAGGCCACCGCTTCGCCGCCGAGAGCGGCGGCCTGTCGGGACGCCCGCTGCTGCAGCGCTCGACAGCGGTGCTGCGCGGCATGGCGCAGCGCCTTGGCGCGCGCGTGCCGCTGGTCGGCGTCGGCGGCATCATGCGCGGCGATGATGCGTGCGCGAAGTTCGATGCCGGGGCGAGCCTCGTGCAACTCTACAGCGGTCTCGTCTATCGCGGGCCGCGCCTGATCGGCGAATGCATCGACGCGCTGCGCGCGCGGCGCACGGATGCCACGCCATGAACAGCCGCGCGCACGGCGCCGCCTACACCATCAGCGAGAACGCCTCGCTGCGCACGCGCAACAGCCTTTGGGTCGAGGCCCGCGCCGCACTGCTGGTCGAGGTGCGGCAGGAAGCCGCCCTGCCCGAACTGCTCGGATTCGCGCGGTTCAAGACCCAGGCGCCACTCGTGCTCGGCGCCGGCAGCAACATCCTGTTCACGCGCGACTGGCCCGGCGTGGTGCTGTGCCTGGACACGCGCGGCATCGAGGTGATCGACGAGGACGACGCGCAGGTGCGCCTGCGCGTCGCTGCCGGCGAGCGCTGGCATGATTTCGTGCTGTGGTCGCTGGCCAAGGGCTGGCGCGGACTGGAAAACCTCGCACTGATCCCGGGCACGGTCGGCGCGGCGCCGATCCAGAACATCGGCGCCTACGGCGTCGAAGTGGCCGAATTCATCGAGGCGGTCGAAGTCTGGGACCGCGCCAGCGGACGCCTGGCGCGACTCGACGCCGCGGCCTGCGCGTTCGGCTATCGCGATTCGCTGTTCAAACACGAGCGCGAGCGCTACATCATCAGCGCGGTGCGGTTCCGCCTGTCGCGCGAGCGCGCGCTGCGCCTCGACTATGCGGGCCTGGGCGAGGAATTGGCCGCCATGGGCGTGCAGCAGGCCGGCGCGCCGCAGGTGGCCGAGGCGGTCATGCGCCTGCGCATGCGCAAGCTGCCCGATCCGGCCCGGATCGGCAACGCCGGCAGCTTCTTCAAGAACCCTCTGGTGGCGGCGCCGCTGGCACAGGCGCTGCGCGCCGCGCATCCGCAGCTGCCGTACTGGCCCGAGCCCGATGCGCGCGTCAAGCTGTCGGCGGCCTGGCTCGTCGAGCAGGCCGGTTGCAAGGGTCTGCGCGAAGGCGATGCGGGCATGTCGGCGCAGCACGCGCTCGTCCTCGTCAACCACGGCAACGCCAGCGGCGCCCAGTTGTGGGCGCTCGCGCAGCGCGTGCGCGAGGCGGTACGCGCACGCTTCGGCATCGAGCTCGAGCCCGAACCGCGCATCGTCTGAACGGCCCTGGCCGCAGCCGCAGCGCGGCCCGGCCGCGGCAGCGCGCCCGCGCACACCGATGGCCGCAAAGCGGCGAAACGGTCACGTCCCACGGGCCCGGAACCTGTCTAGAATGGCCCGGCACGCGATGATGCCAGGGCCGGCGTCGTGCTTCCCCGTCCCACCGGAGCCACGCCCATGTCCGCCAATGCCGCCTTCATCGCCTCGCGCCGGCGCCTGTTCGGTGCGCTGCTGCCCAGCAGCGGCACCGCTGCGCCAGCCATGCGCAGCCCTGGCCGTACCGGCCTGCGCGAACTCGACCTGCCGGTCACGCCGCAGGCGCTGACCATGCCACCGCCCGCGGTGCGCTGGCTGACGCGCGCCAGCCACGGCTTCAGCACCCCGCTGCACGCCCAGTTCATCGCCTTGGGCGCCGATGACGAAAGCCGCTGGGCCGCCTGGCTCGCGCAGCAGCTCGATCCGGCCAGCATCGCCGATGGCGATTGCGACAATCGCATCGCCAGCGCCGGATACCAGACCCTGGACATGACCGTGCCGCAGCTGTGGTCGCGTCGCAACCAGATCGGCGGCAGCAACTACTTCGAGCGCATGCGCCCGATGGCCGAGGTCGAAGCGGCGACGATCATCCGCCAGACCTACAGCAAGCGGCAGCTGTTCGAGGTCATGGTCGGTTTCTGGCACGACCATTTCAGCACCTTCGGCTGGGACTACGACGGCGGCCCGATCTTCGTGCAGTACGACCGTGACGTGATCCGCCCCAATGCGCTGGGCAACTTCCGCACGATGCTCGAGGAAGTGGCCAAGTCGACGATGATGATGTACTACCTCGACCAGTACGCATCCAATCGCGACGGGCCCAACGAGAACTACGCGCGCGAGCTGCTCGAGCTGCACACGCTCGGCGTGGAGAACTACGGCGGCATTCTGGCCCCCGACGATCCATCGCTGCCGATCGGTGTCGGCGGCGATGGCAATCCGGTACGCCTGAAGTACGTCGACAACGATGTCTACGAGGCTGCCCGGGCGCTGACCGGCTGGACGATCAGAAACGGCCACTGGCAATACCCGACCGAGGACGACGGCACCTACACCTACCGCCTGCCCTGGCACGACCCGTCGAACAAGTACATCCTCAACCGCTATTTCGCCTACAACGCCGGCGACAACGGCAACGACGGCCGCAAGCTGTTCGACATCCTGTGCGGTCATCCGGGCACCGCGCGCTTCGTCGCCGGCAAGTTGTGCCGGCGCTTCGTCGGCGACAATCCGTCGAGCGCACTCGTCGACGCCGCTGCGAACCTGTTCCAGAGCGCACGCAACGCCCCCGATCAGATCAAGCAGGTCGTCGCGCTGATCCTGCAATCGAGCGAGTTCAAGACGAGCTGGGGCACCAAGATGAAGCGCCCGGCGATGAGTGCGGTGAGCGCACTGCGTGGCCTGCTCGCCGACTTCACGCCGATCCCGGCGACCTCCTGGACCACCACCCAGGAATTCGTCTACCGCGTGCAGCAGACCGGCCACCGCTGGTTCTACTGGCCCACCCCCAATGGTTACCCCGACGTGCAGACGGCCTGGGCCAGCAGCAGTGCACTGGGCATGACCTTCAGGATGCTCGCGCGGATTCCGGAGCTCCACGCGACCAACGGCGACAATGCCACGCCATTTCTGGCCGACATCCAGGGCCATACGCTGGCTGCGCTGCCCACCCAGGCGCAACGTACCGCCGACAATATCGTCGGCTACTGGTGCGATCGCCTGCTCGGCTACCGGCCCGAGCCGATGCGCACCACGCTGGTCAATTTCCTGCGCCAGAATGCCGCCGCCACCGCCGACCTCGATCTCGAATACGATCCCAACGGGGCGCACACGGGCGGATGGAACGCCAACGACCTGTCCAAGCACTACACGATTGCGCGCCTGCGCACCACGGTGGCACTGCTGCTGTGCTCGCCAGAATTCCTGCGCCGCTGAGGATCGACGCCATGACCCCATTCAATCGTCGCGACTTCCTCAAGGGCGTCAGTGCGCTCACGCTCGCCGCCGGCAGCGGCAGCCACGCCAAGGCCTGGTTCGCCAGCGGCGACTTCCTGCCCGCCGCGGCCAGCAATGACACCCTGGTGATCGTGTTCCTGCGCGGTGCCATGGACGGTCTGAGTCTGCTGCCGCCGAGCGCCAGCAATGCCAACCGTGGCCACTACCAGTCCTACCGCAGCAGCACGCGCATCCCGACCACCGGCACCGGCGCGGGCCTGGCGCTGAACGGCACGCCCGACTGGCTGCTGCATCCACGTGCGGCCGAACTGCGCGATCTCTACAACAGCCAGCATCTGGCCATGGTGGTCGCCGCCGGACAGATGCAGCCGGTGCCCGTGATCCGCAGCCATTTCGACGCGCAGGCCAATCTCGAGTTCGGCATCGGCGGCGGCACCGGCAACAGCATCGGCTGGTTCACGCGCCACCTCGTCAGCGGCGGCCTGCCCGCCACGGTGCCGTTGCCGGCGGTGTCGATGGGTGACATCACTGCGGCGAGCCTGCTCGGCAGCAGCGATGCGATCACGATGATCGGCGGCGACAGTTTCCGCCTCAACAGCTTCCACTGGTCGTGGGACGGCGATGCCGCCGACCCGCCGGGCGTGGCCGGTGCCGGCGCGATCGCGCGCCTCAACAACCTGTGGAACGGCACCACGGCGCTCGAGCGCGCCGGTGCCGAGACGCTGGCCTCGCTGGCGCTGCTGCGTGACGTGGACTTCGCCGGCTACGCGCCGGCCGGTGGTGCCAACTACACGCTGCCCTACAACAATGGCTTCGGCCAGCAACTGCGCGATGTCGCCAACCTCATCAAGCGGGGTCTGGGCCTGCGCGCGGTGACGATCGACCTCGGCAACTGGGACACCCACGTCGGCCAGGGCAACCCGACGCAGAGCTATGACTGGTTCGGCAACCAGGTGGAGAGCCTGTCCAAGGGCCTCAACGCGTTCTACACCGACCTGGCCGCAGGCCCCACCAACTACATGAACCAGGTCAGCGTGATCGTGCTGAGCGAGTTCGGCCGGCGCGTGCTCGAGAACGCCGACGGCGGCACCGACCACGGCTACGGCAATGTCATGCTCGCGCTCGGTGGCCGCGTCAACGGCGGCCACACCTACGGCACCTTCCCGGGCCTGGCCGGTGAGCAGCTCTACGAGGGCACCGACGTGGCCGCCACCACCGACTATCGCCGCGTCATCAGCGAGGCGCTGGTGCGGCGCATGGCCAATCCCAACATCTACTACGTGTTCCCCGGATACTCGGGCTATTCGCCGCTCGGCATCTTCCAGGGCAGCGACCTGCCGCCGGCCAATTTCGACCAGATCTTCAAGAACGGTTTCGACGGCGCCTGAGGCGTGGCGGCCGAGCACCGCTCGCGCTCGCCGGGCCTCAGCCGTCGCTGCACTCGAAGTGCACGAGGTCGGCCTCGTTGACGCCGTGTGCCTGGCCCAGGCAGATCGAACCGCCGCGCCGCAGGTGCACCTCGTCGCGGTGCACGAGCACTTCGTGGTCGGCGCCCATGCGGATCCAACTGCCATTGGTGGAGCGGTCGGCAAACATGAAGTGGCCGCGCTTCCACTCGATGAGCGCGTGGTTGCGCGACACCCATTCGGTCTCGACGACGAGGCTGCTGGCCGGATCGCGGCCCATCGAGAAGGTCGCGTCCTCGCCGAGCTCGAACACCAGCCCGCGATAGCGCAGCAGCAGGCGCGCCCGCGCCGTGGCGGCCTGTTCGGACTGCATGACGCGCTGCACGGTCGTGACCGGCGCGAGGTCCTCCTGCCACAGCACGTCGACGATCTCCAGCGGCGCCTGTTTGCCCTGTACCCAGGCATTGCCGAGCGAGCGGATGCGCATGCCGGTGACGCTGGTCACGCCCTCGACCGTGCTCGCCGTAGTGACGATCTGGTCGCGGCGGGCCAGCGTCTTGTCGGCCATGCGCGCGGCGACGTTGACGGCGTCGCCGAACACGTCGCCCGCCTCGACGAGCGCCTCGCCGTGATGCAGGCCGACGCGGATTGCCACGTTGTCGTGCTGGAATGCCTCGTCGGCCTTGATGCGCCGATGCATGTCGGTGGCGGCCAGCAGGCCGTTGAGCGCGCCCGGAAACGTGCACATGATCTCGTCGCCGATGGTCTTGATCACGCACCCGCCGTGGCGCCGCGTGACCTCGGCCAGCGCCTCGAGCACGGCGGCGACGATCTGGCGGGCGACGACATCGCCGCGGGTCTCGAACAGGCGCGTGCTGCCGGAGACATCGGCGAACAGGATCGTCAGGGCGCGGCGTTCGGTCATCGGGCGATTCTAGCGCGTCGCGCCGCCGCGCAGCAGCGCGGGAGCGGTCCCGCTGAGACGCTGCCGGCCGCACCCGGCAGCACGAGGCAGGCCCCGGCCAGCGGCGCCAGGTATCGACCCCGACCGCGCGACGCAGCGTGACGGCGCCATGTCGGCCCCCGGCGATGGTGCTGATGACGCCCCCGCCGACGCCGGCGGCATGGCGACCCTCGCCACACGGAGGTCGCGTTCACGCAAACCGATGGCGTCGTGCGGTGTCACCCGCGGCCAACGCGCAACGACCGCAGCCGGATGTTCACCACGACCACTCCGGCGCTGACCCACCTGAGCAACGTGTACAGCGGTGCCACCGTCACCATGGCACTGCGCGACGGTCTGCCCGCCCACTGCAACCTCATCGATGCCGCAACGGCTGCTGCCGCTTCTGCGCATGCGCTTGCGATCGTGCGCGCACGCCCGGCGAACCACCGCAACCGGGAAAGCGCCGCACTGACCTGCGCCGCCTCCGACGTTGCATGCGAGCGCACGGACCGGGGTTGGCCTGCCCGCCCCATCCCTGATACCGTTGAACGCGCAGGGGTGCTCATTATTCGAGGAGCGCTGACTTTGATGCGACACCCCAGCACCCTGCTTCCATATCGCCCCGCCCACCCGGCAGTACTGTTTTTCGGCGCACTCGCGGCCTGCGCATCCAGTGCTGCGCCAGCTGCATCGACGATCGTCTACCAGTGCGGCACGTCCGTCTGCGCCGTCGATCCCGACCATCCGGCGATGACGCAGCGCACGATCAAGCAGAACGCGACCGCTGCCGGCATCACCGCCGACGGCACCATGGCCGCGTACATGACTCCGGGCCAGAATCCCGGCGGGATCTACCTCGTTCCGCTCGCCGGCGGCGCCGCGCAGGTGCTGACCTACGGCGAAGTCTACGATCTGCCACGCATTTCGCCGTCCGGCACGAAGGCGTCGTGGACTTGGTACTTCGCAGGCTTTGGCTGGTACACGTACTATTTTCCGGACCAGAACGGTCACTTTGTTTCGATCGCATCCTCGACCTACCAGACCGGACAGGGCTGGCTTGGCGAGAACGTCATCGTCGCGCGCCGTGGCACGCCCGCAACAATCTGCATCGAATATCCGCCGCCCGGCAACGGCAGCTCCTGCGACGTGCAGGTCGCTACCGATCCGTCGCTGCAGATCGGCTATCCGAGCGGCTCGATCGACGGCCAATGGGTCGTCGCCGTGCGTGGGCCGGGGCCGAGCGCATTCGGCATTCCGGTGGAAGGCAACATCGGCCTGTATTCGGCGACCACGCACACCCTGGTGCGCGACCTCTCCGTAAACACGCTCGATTCGTGGCCGACGTTCTCGCCCGACGGTCAGCGCATCGCGTTCGTGCGCAACGGCACGATCCGCGTCCTCAGCCTTGCGCCCGGTTCTTCCTCGGTCGCGATCGTCGCCGGCACCACGCCGTACTGGGGCGGCGGCGCAGGCAATGACGTCATCTTCAAGAACGGCTTCGACTGACGTTGCCGTCGGCAGGTGGCGCGTCCTCGCACCAGGCCGCTGTCACGCCTCGGAACCCGTTCGGCGCGTGACGGCGTGGCACGCATCAACGCAGCGGCAGGCCGGCACGCGCGGTGCGCGCCCATGCTGGCGTCGGCGCGCCGCCCCCCGGGCACATTGCGCCGCCGCGCATCAGCGCAGGGTTCGCGCCGCGGCGACGATGTCGGCCTCACCCGGCAGCACGAGGAAGGCGGCCCCGGCCAGCGGCGTGTAGGTGTCGGCACCGACCACGCGACGCAGCGGGATGGCGCCATGTCCGCCCTCGACGATGGCGGTGATGACGCCCTCGCCGACGCCGGCGGCATGACGGCCCTCGTCGACCACGAGGATGCGCCTGGCCGTGGCCGCCTGGGCGGCGATGAAGGCCTCGTTGAGCGGCACCAGCCAGCGCAGGTCGATCGTGCGCACGCGCCAGCCGAGCTCCTGCTCGATCGTGCGCGCCGCACGCAGGCTCATCGGCACGCCATTGCCGTAGGTGAAGATGACGAGGTCGCTGGGCTGATCGGCGGCCGGCGGCTGCGCGGCATGGGCGGCGCCCTCGTAGATGCGCGCCTCGCCCAGCGGCATGGCCTGCTCGGGTGGCGGGTAGCTCGTCAGCCATTGGCCGTCGCCGGCTTCGTACAGATCCTTGCCCATGTACAGCGCGATCGGCTCGAGGAACACCGTGACGCGCCCATCGACCTTGGCCAGCGCCGCCAGCGTGCGCAGCATCATCGCCGCGTCGTCGCCACGACTCGGACAGCCGACCACGAGGCCGGGAATGTCGCGCAGCGCGGTGATCGAATTGTCGTTGTGGAAGTGGCCGCCGAAGCCGCGCTGGTAGCCGAGTCCGGCGATGCGCACGACCATCGGATTGCGGTACTGGTCGTTGGAGAAGAACTGCAGGCTGGCCGCTTCGCCGCGGATCTGGTCGCAGGCGTTGTGGAAATACGCCAGGTACTGGATTTCCGGAATCGGCAGCATGCCCATGTTGGCGTAACCCTGGGCCAGGCCGAGGATCATCGTCTCGTCGAGCAGCGTGTTGAACACGCGCGCGTTGCGGAACGCCTTGTGCAGGCCCTTGGTGACGGTGTAGACGCCGCCCTTCTGCGCCACGTCCTCGCCGAACAGCAGCGTCTCGGGATACTTGGCGAACAGGTCGTGCAAGGCATTGTTGATCTGGATCGCCAGATGCCGCGGCGGCTGCTTTTCCGGCAACTTGTCCTCGCCACCGAAGGCGGCCACGCGGCGCGGCGCGTAGTCGGCGCGCGCCGCCTCCGCGGCTACCTTGTCGGGCGAAAACGGGGCCAACGGTGCCATTACCGCCGCCAGCGTCTGCAGCCGCGGCCGCCGGTCGGCCTCCTCGGCGGCGGCGAAGCAGCGCTGGCGGAAGTCTTCATATCTGGCCAGCAGCGACTCGGGCGCATACAGGCCGGCCTCGAGCGCGATCGCCGCCGAGCGCAGCAGCGGATCGGTCGCCTCCACCGCCATCAGCTCCTCGATGCTGCGCCACTCGATCTCGAAATCGGTGCCGGCATGGCCCATGATGCGCGTCGTGCGCAGGTGCAGGAAGGTCGGCCGCCGCGTCGTGCGCACGTGGTGCACCGCACGCGCCACCTGCTCATAGCCGGAGGCGAGGTCGAGCCCGTCGGCGAAGAAATAATCGAGGTCGCGGCGGCTCTCGAAGTTCGCGCGCACCCAGTCGTTGGGCGTCTTGACCGAGATGCCGATGCCATTGTCCTCGCACACGAACAGCACGGGCGCCGGCAGCTTCTGATAGGCCGTCCATGCCGCGGCGTTGAACGCGGTCTGCGCGGTGGCGTGGTTGGACGAGGCATCGCCGAACGAGCACACCACGATCGAGTCATCGGGCACCGGCAAGGCATGGCCGATGCGCCGCGCCTGCTCGATCGCAACCGCGGTGCCGAGCGCCTTGGGCAGGTGCGAGGCGATCGTCGAGGTCTGCGGCAGCACCCACAATGGCTTGCTGCCCCACACCTTGTGGCGACCGCCCGAGGCCGGGTCCTCGGCGCTCGCCGCGAACGACAGCGCCGAATCCATGATCGGATCGAGCCCCGGCAGCTTGCGGAAACGCTCGGCCATGAAGGCGCCGCTGCGGTAGTGCAGGAATGCCGGATCGGTATGGCGCGTGAGCCGCGCCACCATGGCATTGCCCTCATGACCGGACGAACCGATCGTGTAGAACACCTTGTTGCGGACGCGCAGCACGCGCGCCATCAGGTCGAGATGGCGCGAGATGAGCTGCGAGTCGAACAGTTCGAGGAAGTCCTGCGCGCTGCAGCGGCTGCCGGGCAGGACCGCCGCCGACGCTGCGCCGGCGGTTGCCGCACGGCCCCGCCACGATTGCACAAACTCCTTGAAGTTCTGATCGCAAACCTCTGCGCGATTTACGTTCTTGTGGCGGGCTGGAATCGGCTGCACGACAGACATGGCGGACCTTGTGGACGATGGGGCGGCCTCGGCGTTCACCGATGGCCAGCCAAAGCGCGTAAGGATAGCGGCGGCGCCGCCGCCACCGCCAGACGATGCCGCGGCCGTCACCGTCGTGTTGCCGGGCGTTTACCTTGCCGCGCGCCACTTGACCACGCTCGCGGCGCGCGCGTGGCAGTCAATGCCAGCGGGCCAGCTCGCGCAGCACCGTGGTGGCGAACGCGCCGGCTTCGAGCGCGAAGCGGATCGCGAGTCCGTCGTCCTGCCAGCTTGCGGCGAGTTCGCGCGGCAGCAGGCGCAAGGCGCGGCGCTGCTGTTCGAGTCCGGCCGCCTCCAGGCCGCGCGCCAGTTCGGCATGCGCGTCGGCGACCGCGAGTTCGAGCGCACGCACCGCATCGGTGCTGCGCAGCTCGCCGCGTCCCCACAGTGGTCCGCTCGGATGGATGTCGCCGCTGGCGAGGCGTTCACGCAGCGCATCGTCGAGTGGCTCGGGGCCGAATACCGAATGGGTGCCGGCGAGCATCCACACCTCGCCATCGAGCGCGCGGTTCCAGCTGCCGGCGGCAACGCGCTGCGCCAGCGCGGCATTGAACAGTTCCGAACGCGCGGCCGACAGCGCGATGCCACGCCGTTCGCGCGGCATGCGCGCCCCGGCAAACAGTTGCCGGGCGAGGTCGGCGTTGCCACCGTCGCGACCGAAGCGCTGCTCGCCGAAATAGTTGGGCACGCCCTGCGCGACGATCGCATCGAGCACGGCCTGCGCGCGGTCGCGCTCGCCCTGCGGCGCGCGCAGGCGGATCTCGAAGCGGTTGCCACGATGGCTGCCGCGCTTGAGCTTGCGCGCGTGGCGCGCGACCGACAGCACACGCACGCCCTCGATGTCGAGCGCCTGCCAGTCCGGCTCGGCGCGCTGACCGAGGTGGACCGTGAACGCCTGGCGCGTGATGGCATGGCGGTCCTTGAGGCCGGCGAAGCCGATGGCCACCGGCGCCAGACCGAGGCGACGGGCAAGCTCGCGTGCCACCCACTCGGTGTTGGCGGCGGTCTTTTCGATCAGCACGAAGGCGTGTTCGCCGCTGCCGCTGGGCGCAAAGCCGAGGATTTCCTCGACGCGGAAGTCGGCCGGCTCGCGGCGCAGCTCCGCGACCAGCGGCGGGCCGCCGTGCGCGTACGGCAGGTCCATGGTCATGGCCCGCGCTGGCGCTGCGTGGTGGTCGCCGCGACGCTGCCGCCCGGCGCCGGCCGCACCACGTCGGCGTCGACCTCGGCGGCGACGCGCTCGACGAAGGCGCGCAGTTCGCTGTCGTCCTCGTTCACGAGCGACGCCGGCACGGCGCGCGCCTGCAGCAACACCACCGCAGTGGCGGCGATCCCCTCGCCGCGCCCGGTGAAACCGAGCTTCTCGCTCGTGGTCGCCTTGACGCTGATGTCGCCGATCGCACAACCCAGATCAGTAGCCAGCGTCGCGCGCATGCGCTCGACGTGCGGCGCCAGTCGCGGCCGTTCGCAGACCACGGTCACGTCGGCATTGCCGAGCACGAAACCATGCTGCGCCACCAGCGCGGTGCAATGACGCAGGAACGTGCGACTGTCGGCGTTGCGCCACTGCTCGTCGCTCGGCGGGAACAGTCGTCCGATGTCGCCGAGCGCCAAGGCGCCGAGCAGCGCGTCGCACAAGGCGTGGATGACGACGTCGCCGTCGGAGTGGGCCACTAGGCCATGATCGTGCGCGATGCGCACGCCACCGAGCGTGACGTAGTCGCCGGGGCCGAATGCGTGGACGTCGATACCTTGGCCGATGCGCATGCTTGGGTGAAGAACCGGAAATGGAGGGCGGGCAATGGCAACGCTGGCGACGCCGCCGTTTCGCGGCGTCGATCCGACGCATGGCGGCGCGCCGTCCAGACCTGACGCAACATACCTCAGCGCCGGGCGCGACTCCACGCCATCGCGCACGGTCCGTCGCTCGGATCAGCGCGCCCCGTCGGCGGCACCGCGCCCAACGGCCCAGACCGGGCCCGCGTCGCTGCCGGCGAGCAGGTGTTCGGCCAGCACGAGATCGGCCGGCGTGGTCACCTTGAGATTGTCCTCGCTGCCCTCGACCAGCAGCGGGTACTGTCCGGCCAGTTCCATCGCCATCGCCTCGTCGGTGACGATGCACTGCGCGCGCTGCGCGGCCTCGAGCGCGGCGCGCAGCGCGCCGAGCGGAAACAGTTGCGGCGTCTGCGCGCGCCAGCGCGATTCGCGCGGCTCGGTGGCGATACAGCGTTGCTGCGCGTCGGCCCGCTTGAGGGTGTCGCGCAACGGCACCGCCAGCAGACCGCCACCGGCCGGCACGGCCAGCTCGATCAGGCGCGTGATGTCGGCATGGCGCAGGCACGGGCGCGCCGCATCGTGGACGAGCACGCACTGCGTGGCGGGCACGCCGAGCTCGAGCAGGCGATGCAGCCCGGCCAAGACCGAGTCGGCGCGTTCGCTGCCACCGGTGACCGTGAGCAGCGGCTTGCCGGCGGGCAGGCGCAGCGCCGGCCAGTACGGGTCGGCGGCGGCCAGCGCCACCACCACACCGGCGATGCGCGGATGGCCGAGCAGGCGCTCGAGCGTGTGCTGCAGCAGTGGCTTGCCGGCCAGCGGCAGGTACTGCTTGGGCAGATCGCCTCCCATGCGGGCGCCGCGGCCGGCCGCCGGCACCACGCAATACAGCGCCTCAGTGGTCATCGCGCGCCGGCTTGCCGTCGCTGGCGGTCGGCTCCACCACCTGGATGAAGGTTTCCCCGGGCTTGAGCAGACCCAGTTCGGAACGCGCACGTTCCTCGATCGCCTCGCTGCCGTGCTTGAGATCCTCGACCTCGGCGGCGAGCGTGTCGTTACGCTTCTTGAGCGTGTCGTTTTCCTGCTTCTGCTCGGTGATGTTCTGCTGCAGGCGCCACAGGTCGCGCAGGCCACCGTGGCCTGTCCACAGCTGCACCTGCAGCGCGACCAGCAGCACCACGAGGATCAGCGCGACCCAGCGCAGCACGTGCGTCCGACCTCAGCCCTTGAACGAGGGCAGGTTCGGGAATGCCTGGCGGCCGGCGTAGCGCGCCGCGCCGCCGAGCGCCTCCTCGATGCGCAGCAGCTGGTTGTACTTGGCCACGCGGTCCGAGCGGCACAGCGAGCCGGTCTTGATCTGCGTCGCCGCGGTCGAGACGGAGAGATCGGCGATCGTCGTGTCCTCGGTCTCGCCGGAACGGTGCGAAATGATCGAGGCGTAGTTGGCCGCGTCGGCCATCGCGATCGCGTCGAGCGTCTCGGTCAGCGTGCCGATCTGGTTGACCTTGATGAGGATCGCGTTGGCGATGTGCTGGTCGATGCCCTGCCTGAAGATCGACGTATTGGTGACGAACAGGTCGTCGCCGACGAGCTGCACGTTGTTGCCGAGCCGGTCGGTGAGCTTCTTCCAGCCGTCCCAGTCGCCCTCGGCCATGCCGTCCTCGATGGTGACGATCGGATACTTGGCGCACCAGCCGGCATAGAACTCGATGAGCTGCTCCGCGCTCAGCACCTTGCCCTCGCCTTCCAGGTGATAGGCACCGTCCCTGTAGAACTCCGAACTGGCGACGTCGAGGCCAAGCCAGATGTCCTTGCCGATCGCGTAGCCGGCCTTGGCCACGGCTTCGAGGATCGTTTCGATCGCTTCCTCGTTGGACTTCAGGTTCGGCGCGAAACCGCCCTCGTCGCCGACCGCGGTGTTGAGGCCACGCCCCTTGAGCACCGATTTGAGCGCATGGAAGATCTCGGTGCCCGCGCGCAGCGCTTCGGCAAAGCTCGGCAGGCCGACCGGCAGGATCATGAACTCCTGCATGTCGACGTTGTTGTCGGCGTGCGCGCCGCCGTTGATGATGTTCATCATCGGCACCGGCAGGCGCGGCGCGCGCTCACCCGCAAGATGTTTCCACAGCGGCAGCTTGCTCGATGCCGCGACCGCGTGCGCGTTGGCCAGCGACACGCCAAGCAACGCATTGGCACCGAGCTTGCCCTTGTTCGGCGTGCCGTCGAGGGCGATGAGCTTGTGATCGAGGCCACGCTGGTCGGCCGCGTCGAAGCCCTTGAGCGCGGTGGCGATCACGCCATTGACGTTGGCGACCGCGTTCTTCACGCCCTTGCCCAGGTAGCGCTTGCTGTCGCCGTCGCGCAACTCCACCGCCTCGCGCGAGCCGGTCGATGCGCCCGACGGCACGGCTGCGCGACCGAACGCGCCGTTGGCGAGCGTGACTTCCGCTTCGAGCGTGGGGTTGCCGCGGGAGTCGAGGATTTCGCGGGCGTGGATGTGGGCGATATTTGTCATATCTACTCTGTGATCAGTGAGCAAGAACTATCGATTGCCATCAAATCCGCAATTCATCAAGACAGCTTTGCCATCTAGTTTTCCAATCAAGCTGATGCATTCATGGCTGCTGCCGCCATCCAAGGAAATCCGAACTTCCAGTTCCTGATCCTCGAAAGTTTCCAACTCTCTTATGAGCTGGCGAATGGTCTTGCCGAGAGTTACCCAAACCGGTTGAGCGGACACTTGGGCGTCTCCCTGAGGTTCGTCAGGATTGGCTTGTTTCGACGAGTGCATTTCTCTTTGTCAGAGAATCCAGTCCGATGAGCGTTTCCATCAACGCTTCCATCTTCCCCAGCGGCCACGCGTTCGGCCCATCGCTGAGCGCCTTGTCCGGGTCGGGATGCGTTTCCATGAACACGCCGGCCACGCCGACCGCGACCGCCGCGCGCGCGAGCGCCGGCACGAACTCGCGCTGGCCACCGGTCTTGCCGTCGGCGCCACCCGGCAACTGCACCGAATGGGTGGCGTCGAATACCACCGGGCAGCCGGTGTCGCGCATGACGACGAGACTGCGCATGTCCGACACGAGGTTGTTGTAGCCGAAGCTCGCGCCGCGCTCGCAGACCATGATGTCGGGATTTCCGGTGGCCTTGGCCTTGGCGGCGACGTGCTTCATCTCCCACGGCGACAGGAACTGGCCCTTCTTGATGTTGACCGGCTTGCCGGCCTTGGCGACGTTGTGGATGAAGTCGGTCTGGCGGCACAGGAAGGCCGGCGTCTGCAGCACGTCGACGACGCTCGCGACCTCGGCCAGCGGCGTGTACTCATGCACGTCGGTCAGCACGGGCACGCCGATCTGGCGCTTGACCTCGGCCAGCACCTTCAGGCCCTGCTCGAGGCCGGGGCCGCGGAAGCTCGTCCCCGACGTGCGGTTGGCCTTGTCGAAGCTCGACTTGAAGATGAACGGCACACCCAGGCGCGCGGCGATGTCCTTCAGCGTGCCGGCCGTGTCGAGCTGCAACTGCATCGACTCGATGACGCAGGGACCGGCGATGAGGAACAGGGGCCGGTCGAGCCCGATTTCGAACCCGCACAGCTTCATGCGGTGGCCCCGATCTTCGCCGGTGCCGTGCCGTCCACGCGCGGCGCCTCGCGCAAGGCGCGTTGCTGGCGCGCGGCGCGCACGAAGCCGATGAACAGCGGATGGCCGTCGCGTGGCGTCGAGGTGAACTCCGGATGCGCCTGGCAGGCGATGAACCACGGGTGGTCGGCCAGCTCGATCATCTCGACGAGCAGGTCGTCCATCGACTTGCCCGCGATCACGAGACCGAGGTCCTTGAACTGCTGGCGGTAGCGGTTGTTGAACTCGTAGCGGTGACGATGGCGCTCGCGCACCACGTCCTGGCCGTAGAGCTCGCGCGACAGCGTGCCGGCCTTGAGGCGGCATTCCTGCGCGCCCAGCCGCATCGTGCCGCCCTTGCCCGAGCTCTCGTCGCGCTTCTCGATGTCGCCGCTGCCGGTGGTCCACTCGGTGATGAGCGCGATGACCGGATCGGCGCAGGTGCGGTCGTTCTCGCTCGAATTGGCGCCGGGCAGGCCCGCCACGTGGCGCGCGAAGTCGACCACCGCCGCGTGCATGCCATAGCAGATGCCGAAATACGGGATCCGCTGCTCGCGCGCGTGGCGCACGGCCGCCACCTTGCCCTCGAAACCGCGCTTGCCGAAACCGCCCGGCACGAGGATGCCGTCGTAACCCTGCAGGATGTCGGCGCCCTTGCGCTCGATGTCCTCGGATTCGAGCCAGTGCAGGTTGACGCGCGTCTTCTGCTTGATGCCGCCATGGCGCAGCGCCTCGCCGAGCGACTTGTAGGCGTCCTTGTGCTCGACGTACTTGCCGACGATGGCGATGTCGACCTCGCCCTGCGGATGCTCGACGGCCTCGACCGTGCGCTCCCATTCCGACAGGTCGGCCGGCCGTGCGGTCAGGTGCAGGCGTTCCATGACGATCTCGTCGAGCTTCTGCGCATGCAGCCACAGCGGCAGCTTGTAGATCACGTCGACATCGACCGCGCTGATGACGGCCTTTTCGGGCACATTGGTGAACAGCGCGATCTTGCGCCGCTCGGTCTGCGGCAACGGCTGCTCGCAGCGGCACACCAGCACGTCGGGCTGGATGCCGATCGAGCGCAATTCCTTCACCGAATGCTGGGTCGGCTTGGTCTTGATCTCGCCGGCGGCTTTGATGTACGGCACGAGCGTGAGATGCATGAACATCGCGAATTCGGCGCCGTGTTCGATGCGGATCTGGCGGATCGCCTCGAGGAACGGCAGCGATTCGATGTCACCGACGGTGCCGCCGATCTCGACCAGCGCCACGTCGTAGCCCTGGGTGGCTTCGTAGATGCGATGCTTGATTTCGTCGGTGATGTGCGGAATCACCTGCACGGTGGCGCCCAGATAGTCGCCGCGGCGCTCCTTGGCGATCACGCTCTCGTAGATCTTGCCGGTGGTGATCGAGTTCTTGCCGGTCAGGCGCGTACGCACGAAGCGCTCGTAATGGCCCAGGTCGAGGTCGGTCTCGGCGCCGTCATCGGTGACGTAGACCTCGCCGTGCTGGAACGGGCTCATCGTGCCCGGATCGACATTGATGTAGGGATCGAGCTTCATCAAGGTCACGCGCAGGCCGCGTGCCTCGAGGATGGCCGCGAGCGACGCCGCCGCGATGCCCTTGCCAAGCGAGGACACCACGCCGCCGGTCACGAAAATGAGGGGGGTCATGGGCGAGACTTTCTGCCGGAAAGTCACATTCTACCCGCTTGCCCACGGCGCGGCGAGCACACCGGCCGGATGCAGATGAAACACGGGCCGCTGCGGTCATGCCCGCTTCAGTCGGCGACCACCGCGGCAGCGGGCGCGGCTGCGGCCGGGTGGGCCAGATGCGTGGCCGGCAGCGGCACCGACCACAACGCCCCCTTGGAGGTGTCGCGCAGACCGATCTGCAACTGCCCACCCGCCACATCGAACGCGATCGCCCGCAGGTGCGGCGGCTGCGCCGCGATCGCCGCGATCGCCGCGGCCAGCGCAGTCGGCGCCGGCGCCGGCCCCGCTGCCTGCGCAGACAGGTCGAGCAGCAGGCCGGTGAGGCGCAGCCTGGCCTGGGTGTCCTGCAGGCGCAGCAGATACTTCGATTGGTTCGGCGCGCTCATGCCGGCCAAGACGCAGCCCGCGGCGTTGCCAATGCAGTCCAGACCGAAGATGTCCACGGGCTCGAACTCGCGCACCGGCGGCAGCGGCGCGTCACGCGCCAGCAGCTCCCGCGTCCGCGTCTGGCAGGCGGGCACATACGAGCGCGCCATGCGCGCCTTGGTGCGCATGACATCGGTGGTCAGTCCATACCAAGCGCCCTCAGTCAGGCGACGCGGCGCCGCATCGAGCCGATCCAGCAGCGCGAACATGCTCGCGGCCTCGCCCTGCATCGCCATGCACAGGTCCAGTGGCGGCAAGGCCGGATCGAACGCCGCGCGGCATGCAGCCGGCAACGGTTCGGCAAGCGGCCGCTCGGCGAGCATCTGCGCGAGCAATCGCGCATTGGCGTCGAGCAGTGCCATGCCGACCATCGACACCACGAGGTTGTCGCTATTGCTGGCCAGCCGCCGCCAGGTCGAGACGTCGGTGCAACTCGCGCGGAAAGCGGCGCTGGGGTTGCCGGCGACGAAATCCAGCGCGCTGCGCGTCGGCGATATCGCAAGCTGTCGCAATGGCGGCAACGGCGTGTCGAGGGAGGGCGGAAATTCGCTGCGCACGTAGCCGTAACCCGCCAGCGAGCGCACGCGTTGCAACAGGCTGGCCTCCTGCGCAAGACGCGCGGCCAGTGCCTCGCGATGCGCGCGCACATGGGCCAGGCAATCGCCCTCGCGCAAGCCGCACCAGGCCACGGCCTCCGCGTCCACAGTCACCTGCGGGTAGTGGCCGTGGGCGCTGCTGTCCTGCGGCAACGCCGGCGACAGCTCGGCCGGATCGGCCGTCAGCGCGTCGCGCAGCCGCTGCGCATCCTGCGCCGCCACCCCATCACGATCGGCGGTGGGAATGTCGTAGTCGAGCAACCACAGCCGTGCGAATGCATTGCTGCCGTCCGTCGGCACCGGCGCCTGCAGCAGCGCGAGCGCCGCGCGGTCCGCCGCTGTGGGCGTCATCAGCCGCGATGCGCTCCACAGCACCACCAGCAGCAGCAACAGCACCCAGGCCAGCAGCAGCGGCGACAGGATCATCCACTTGACCACGCGATTCATGCGGCAGCACTCCCTCACAGCGGATCGACCGGCGCCGATACCGGGAACCGGCGCTTGGGTTCGAGTTGCCAGAACATCCACGCCGACATCGTCGTGACCAAGCCGACGGCGATGAAGGTGGCGTGGAAGGCCGGCAGTGCCGCGGCGCCGGCCACCGCGCCAAACGCCGCCGAAAACGCGCCCAGCGCGCCGCCCGCCAACGCCACGCCCAGGCTCATCGCCAGCATCATCACCATCGACAGCAGGCTGTTGCCGCTGCTGGCCAGGTCGGCTTCGAGGTCGCGCAGGGTGACGGTGTTCATCGCGGTGAACTGCAGCGAGTTGACGAGCCCGAACGCCGACAGCTGCACGATGCGCAGCCACAGCGGCTGACCCGGCCCGATCAGCGCGAAACTCGCCATCGCGACGCCGACCAGGACCGTGTTGACGATGAGCACGCGGCGGTAGCCGAAGCGCTGCACGATCGGCACCACCGCGCGCTTGGAAACCATGCCGGCCAACGCGATCGGGATCATCGCCGTGCCCGCCGCGAGTGGCGTGAAACCGAGTCCCACCTGCAGCAGCAGCGGGATCAGGAACGGCATGGCGCTGCTGCCGATGCGTGCGAACAGGTTGCCGAGCACACCGATGCGATAGCTCGGCACGCGGAACAACGCCAGCGGGAACAGGGGTCCGGCCACACGCGTGGCATGCAGCCAGTAGGCCACGAACATCGCCATGCCGAACAGAAACAGCACGGCCACGGTCGCATGGCGCAGACCAAGATCGGACAGGCCATCGAGCGCGAGCGAGATCGCCACCATGCACACCGCCAGCATCAAGTAGCCGGCCAGGTCGAAGGCGCCGACCGGGCTGCGCGCATCGGGCATCAGGCGCAGCGCGCCCGCGGCGGCGACGAGGCCGACCGGGATGTTGATGAGGAAGATCCAGTGCCACGACAGCGCCTCGACCAGCCAGCCGCCGAGCGTCGGCCCGATCAGCGGTCCGATCAGGCCCGGGATTGCGACGAAGCTCATCGCCTCGAGAAACTCCGCGCGCGGCACCGAGCGCATCAGTGCCAGGCGCCCGACCGGCAACAGCATCGAGCCACCGATGCCCTGCACGACGCGCGCGAGCACGAGGAACCGCAGCGAATGTGCCAGCGCGCACAACAGCGAGCCCAGCGCGAACAGGCTGATCGCGAACAGGAACACACGCCGCGTGCCGAAACGATCGGCCAGCCAGCCCGAGGCGGGGATCAGCATCGCCATCGTCAAGGCGTAGGCGATCACCACCGACTGCATGCGCAACGGGCTTTCACCGAGGCTGGCGGCCATCGCCGGCAGCGCGGTGTTGACGATGGTGGAATCGAGCATCTGCATGAACACGCCCAGCGCCACCAGCCACAGCAGCGCGCGCGAACTGCCTGCCGGTGCGACCGGAGCGATGCTCATGGCGACGGCGCGGTCCCGGGCAAGTGGGCCCGACAGGCGCCCGCGATCACCACCGCCGCGTCGGTCGGGATCGTCCGCAGGCGCGACCGGCTGTCGGCGCCGCCGATGTCACGGGCCGCGCCGCCCGTCGCCGCCTTGACCGCCGCATCGAGCGCCTGGGCCTGATCGGGCGACGGCGAGCGAGCCGCCGCGCGCACGGCTTCGCCCGCGCGTGCAGGCGCCAGCCGCGCACCCTGGTCGCTGCGCTCGACCTTGCCGCCCGCCAACCGGCGCGGCGCAGCCGCGTCGTGCAACGCCAAGCCGAGGCGCGACGCACCGGCGTTGATGGCGCGCATCGCCGCGCCGGAGGTGAGCGCGGGCCTGCTCATGCGCGCACCCGATTGGCTGCCGGCGCGGCCAGACACCGGCACCGCCGACTCGTCGTCAACGGCATGCGTGGCTCCTCGCGAAACCGTGGATGCGCAGCCTAGCAGCGCTGACGCCCCTTCTGCTTGACCGCGACAAGGTGAATGCCCATCCTGCACGCCCTTCACTGCAGCACCACGATCCTTCGCAATGAGCAGTCGCTACAACGCCGCCGACATCGAAGTCCTGTCGGGACTGGACCCGGTCAAGCGCCGTCCGGGCATGTACACCGACACCTCGCGCCCCAACCATCTGGTGCAGGAGGTGGTGGACAACTCGGTCGACGAGGCATTGGCCGGGCACGCCAGAACGATCGACGTGACCGTGCACACCGACGGTTCGATCGAGGTGGCCGACGATGGCCGCGGCATGCCGGTCGACATCCACCCCGAGGAGAAGATCCCGGGCGTGGAATTGATCCTCACGCGCCTGCATGCGGGCGGCAAGTTCTCCAACCGCAACTACCAGTTCTCGGGCGGTCTGCACGGCGTGGGCGTGTCGGTGGTCAACGCACTGTCGCAGCGCGTGGAGGTGACGATCCGCCGCGAGGGCCAGATCCACCGCATGAGCTTCCGCGATGGCGACCGCGCCAGCCAGCTCGAGGTCATCGGCAGCGTACCCAGGAAGCAGACCGGCACCACGCTGCGTTTCTGGCCCGACCCGAAGTACTTCGACTCGCCCAAGGTGTCGCTGCCGCGGCTCAAGCACGTGCTGCGCGCCAAGGCCGTGCTGTGCGCGGGACTTACCGTGCGGCTCAGCGACGAGGCCAGCGGCGAGAAGCTCGAATGGCACTACGAAGACGGCCTGCGCGACTACCTGCGCTCGATGCTCGGTGAGGGCGAACGCATTCCCGCCGACCTGTACGTCGGCCAGCACGACAAGGGCAATGGCGCAGTCGAATTTGCCGCCACTTGGCTGCCCGAGGGCGACCTCACCCAGGAAAGCTACGTCAACCTGATCCCGACCGCGCAGGGCGGCACCCACGTCAACGGCCTGCGTTCGGGCCTGACCAACGCACTGCGCGAATTCTGCGAATTCCGCAACCTGCTGCCGCGCGGCATCAAGCTCGCGCCCGAAGACGTATGGGACCGCCTGTGCTTCGTGCTGTCGCTGAAGATGGGCGATCCACAGTTCTCGGGCCAGACCAAGGAGCGGCTGTCCTCGCGCGATGCGGCCGGCTTCGTCGAGAACGCGGTGCACGATGGGTTTTCGCTGTATCTGAACCAGCACGTCGAGATTGGCGAGAAAATCGCGCAACTCGCCATCGAGCGCGCGGCGTTGCGGCTCAAGGCCGAGAAACAAATCGTCCGCAAGAAGGTCACCCAAGGCCCCGCCCTGCCCGGCAAGCTCGCCGATTGCGCGTCGAGCGACCTGTCGCGCACGGAACTCTTCCTCGTCGAGGGCGATTCCGCCGGCGGTAGCGCGCGCCAGGCGCGCGACAAGGATTTCCAGGCGATCCTGCCGCTGCGCGGCAAGATTCTGAACACGTGGGAAGTCGAATCGGGCCAAGTGCTGTCCTCGCAGGAAGTCCACGACCTCGCCGTCGCAATCGGCTGCGATCCCGGCAAGGACGATCTGTCGGGCCTGCGCTACGGCAAGGTCATCATCCTCGCCGACGCCGACTCCGACGGCCTCCACATCGCGACCTTGCTGTCGGCACTGTTCCTCAAGCATTTCCCGGCGCTCGTGCGCGAAGGCCACGCCTTCGTCGCGATGCCGCCGCTGTTCCGCGTCGACGTCGGCAAGCAGGTGTTCTACTGTCTCGACGAATCCGAACGCGACGCGATGCTCGAAAAGATCGAGCGCGAGAAGATCAGGGGCGCCGTCAGCGTCACGCGCTTCAAGGGTCTTGGCGAGATGAATCCCTCGCAGCTGCGCGAGTCGACGATCCACCCCGACACGCGCCGTCTGGTCCAACTCACGGTCGAGCCCGACGACGGCACCGCCAAGGTGATGGACATGCTGCTGTCGAAAAAGCGCGCCAGCGACCGCAAGGAATGGCTGGAGACCAAGGGCGATCTGGCGTCGTTGGAGGTGTGACGATCCGATCTTGCCCAACCGATGTCAGGGCGCGTTGCTCGGCTTTTGGAGCATCGCCGCCTTGGCTTCGCGAATGACCCAGTAACTGTCGGGATTCTGCTTCTCAAGCAGCGCGACCCCTTCGCTCAACTTCGCCATGCCCAACGCAACGTTGCCGGACAACATCGCGATTCGGCCCTCCAGGCACGCCAGCTCACCTGCCGCATCGGTATCCTTTTCAAGGAGGGTACCTCCATGCTCGCGCACATCGGTAACGAGCGCGGCCGCTTCATCGCGCCGATCTTGAGCGAGCCGCACATAGGCCAGATTGATTTCGAACGCCGAAAGCAGCAAGCCGCTCAATTTGTTCTTGGACGCGCGCAACCGCTCGATTCCGGTTTCGAACAACCGCGACGCCTCGTCGACGTGACCCAAACGGAATTCGGCAAGCGCGAGCGTATCCAGCGCATTGAGCGTGCCAATATGGTCCGGCCCGACGCGGCGATTCAGTCCTTCGTAGGCGATCCGCGCATTACGCGCGCAATCGTCCCAGCGCTCGAGCTTGGCATAGACGTTGGCAAGCCCGTGCATGACCAGCAGCGTGTTCTCGTTCTCGGGGCCAAGCACACGATTGAAATCGCGAGCAAGATCGAGATAGGTCTGCTCCATCTCTCGACCCTTGCCTCGCAACACCTGGATGCGCGCCAGCAGATGGCGCGCACCCAGCGACATGGGTGCGCTGCGCCCTTGCTCGCCCTCGATCTTCGCGAGTAGCCGCTGCTGCGTCTGCTCGAGTGATTCCGACGGCAATCCCAGGCGGGAACGCGCCGATGTCAGAGCCTGCTCGACCGTCGCGGCGATGTCACGACCAGCATCCGGAATGCCAACAAGGCGCTGTGCGGCATCTTCGAGCGGAGCAATAGCGGCATCGAAACGCATCGTGTTGAAAGCGATCCAGGCCCGTGCCAAGTCTTCATTGACGCGTAACATCGGCTGCTCACGCGCCAACTTCTCTACCAGTGGCGCTGTCGCATCGAGCATTGCGCCTGCTTCCTCGAAACGACCCGCGTGAGCCATGACTTGCGCTTGCAGAACGCGCGCGGCGACCGTATCGACCGAAGAATCGCCCTCGGCCTTGGCGAACTGCGTGGCCGCCGCCGAGAATTGCGCGATCGCGGCCGGAAAATCCGAGATCTGGTAGTAAACATCACCCAACGTCCGGTGCAGCGCACCCGAAATTTCCGGCATCGCCCCGAATCGCGCATCGATGCGGGGAGCGGCCGCATCGAGCGCTTCCTGTACACTGATGCCGGCACGTCCGCCACGCATCGGACTGGCAACCGCCAGTACATCCTCGTTGAGGAACCGATTGACGGCGGCGGCGATGCGCGCCTCGTGCTCCGCGCGGGCGTTCGCGGTGGCCACCTGCCGATACATGCCAATTGCGACAGCCAACCCACACGTCATCGAGGCGAAGGCAAGCGTTAGCCATCTTCGCCTGCGCCGCGAACGCGTTTGCGCGCGCTGCTCGCGTTGCTCGCGCTCAAGTGCCGCAGCAACGGCGAGCGAGCGCAAATTGAGTGAACGCAAGTTTGCCGCAAGCGAACGCGCCGAGTCGAAGCGAAGATCGGGATTGCCGTTCGCGGCGCTCGCGATGTCCTCACGCAGCAGTGGATCGTCGATATCGCTTTCCCACCCTGCCGAGAGCGGCCTCCGCAGGTCGCCGACACGTAACTGATAGAGCATGACGCCGAGCGCGTAGATATCCGAGCGCACCGTCGGCACCTGGCCGGCAAGCAATTCCGGCGCGAGATAGAGCGGCGTGCCGGTCAGCTCGCTCGCCATCGTTTGCGTCTGGGTGAGACCGAGCCGGGTGATGCCGAGCGCTTCGAGCCGGCCGGGATCGAGCACGCGTCCGCTGCCGAAATCGACCAGCCGCGGCGTCGCGCCATCGGCAGTTTCGTGGACGAGCACGTTCGCCGGCTTGAGATCCTTGTGCAACACGCCAAGCTCGTGCGCCGCGCCGACGGCGTCGGCGACCTTCGCCAGCAATTCGATGCGCTGCTGCATCGGGACCGACGCGAGACCACCCTTCGACTCCACCCACTGTTCGAGATTCGGACCGCCGTATTCGGATTCGATGAAATACGGCGCGTCCTCGAAATCCCAGTCGACGACGCGCACGAATTCCTCGCGTGCGCCGAGGCTGTCGTGCAGCAGGCGCGCAATCGTCGCCTCGCGCTTGAGCGAAGCGAGCCGGCTGCCGTCGAAACTGAACTTGAACACGCGCCGCTCGTGTGTCTTCGCATGCTCGGCCAGCCAGACCTCGCCCGCTCCGGACTGGTCGAGCGGCTGCGCCAGCCGCCAGTTGGGACGCCGCGGCACCGCGTCTCCGGTCGCGAGCTGCGTGCCGGCCGCGCGGCGCTCGATGAGCCGCCGTTCGACCTTACCCAGGAACCGATAGCCGACACGCGGCACTGTCGCGATGATGCGTTGCTCTTCGTCGCCGATCGCCTTGCGCAACTTGCCGATCGCGTTGGTCAATGCGCCCTCGACAACGATGCGCCCGGACCACGCCGCGTCGAGCAATTCGTCCTTGGTGACGACCTCGCCGGCGTGCCGCAGCAAGCAACCCAGCACGTCGAGCGGCCGCCGCTCGATGTCCACCGCCATGCCGCCAACGCGCAATTCCCACGCCGCCTCGTTGAACTCGACCACCCCGAACGTCCAGCGGAATACCGCACCGCCCGCCTCGCGCATGCCGTCCATTTTCTCCACGGGTCCGCCCCTTTGTGTACCTCGGCGCACTGTAGAACGGCCGCCGCATTGGGGCAAACATCATTACAGATCAATGCCTTGCGATTCGTGTGAGTTCCGTGTGGGCATCGTGGGGACGGCGCCTGCATCGCAGCGACAGCGTTGCACAAGTACATCATCCACGGACACCACGAATGAACGAACAGCATCCGACCAGCCTGCGGGGCGTCGTCATCAAGACACCTTCCGACACGCCCGGCCTGATCGTCGCAAATAGCAAGCAGTATCCATTCCGATTGGAAGGCCTGTGGCAATCCTCGGTCGCGCCTGCCGTCAATCAGCCGGTGGAACTGCATCTGGATGGCGATGGCAGCATCGCCGCCATTCGCGTCGCGGCAGATACCGGCCAAACACAGAACGCCGTCGAACGGCTCACCGATCTCGCACGCGAGCACGGCCCCGGCATTGCGGAAAAGGCGCAAGCCGCGGCACTGACGCTCAAGCAGCGCATGGGTTTGTATCCGCTGATCGCCGCCTGCGCGCTCGTGCTGGCATGGTTCACGCTCGCCAGCGTCAGCGGCATCTCCTATGACACCGCCGGCTTGAGTTTTTGGGACTTATCTAGCCTGGACATGAATAGCATCGCAAAGCTGCGCCTCAAGGAGCACGGAGCGCTCAGCTTGCTGGGCCTGTTGTGTCTGGCCGGCCCCTTCGCCGCAGTGTTTGCCCACAAACGCCTGACCCGTCTCGCCGGCGCATTGCCTCTTGCCTTTGTCGTGTTCACGGTGCTGCGCATCTTCGTCAGCGTAAACAACTATTTCGCCGCGCAAGCCGCGCGGGAGCGAGCCGCCGGGATGTTCGGCCGGCAAGCCGACTTTGGAGACTTGGAGCGGCAAGCCATTCAAAGCGCGATGGAAGGAGTCATGGAGGCGGCATCGCTCGGCTCCGGCTTCTACCTGATCGTTGCAATCAGCGCCTATCTCGCCTGGCGCAGTTGGCGAGCCTTTGTCGCTTTCCCGAAGGAGAATTCGTGATGCGTGCGGTCGGTTTCGCTCAGATTGTCTTTTCCACCTTCGCCGCCGCCCTGCTCGCCGCGTGCTCGCGCGAAGCAGCGCCGACCTCGCAACCTAAAACCGTGGCGGAGGCACTGACGCCCTACGCAATGGACCAAGCGCGACAGAAAGCCGAGCAGGAAGCGCGCGCGAACGCGGAAAAAGCCCGCCTCGCCGCCCTGCCGCAACCTGATCCGTCCACACCGGATTCGGCCTACATACCGATCACCGACGCCAGCCAGCTCATGTTCCTGTACGCGGCGAACTCCGGCCTGCCGCCCGACTACGAACAATTGGCGATGCAATATTCGAGCGATTACCGCGCAACGCAGGACAGCTTCCGCAAGCGCGACCTGCTCACCGCGCTCACGCCGAAGATCGACGCGAACATCGCCGAGGCGAAGGCGCACCCCTACCTGCTCTGGACCGATTCGTCACCCGACCTTGGGCACTACGACTTCAATCGCAAAGGCTTTCCCGTCAACACTGCGTTGCTCAGCGACGGTGGTTACGGCTATATCAGCGATTTTGGTTATGGCGGCAACTACACACTAGGTTTCGACAATACGTCGGCCTACCGCTTCATTCCAATCGCCGACGAAGCCATCGCCAAGGACATCGAAAAGTTCGTTGGCCAATATAGGAAGCTTTCGCTGAAAATCCATGCCTTCGCGCGTTCGACGCAGGACAACAACCATGCGGTGATCGCGCACATCATGAAGGTGCAATTGATCGGACCCAACCAGCAGGTGCTCGCTGAGGCCACCGCGCCGTGAGTACGCTTCGCCATTTTGCGCTCGCGGCAATCGTCATAGTGGCTGCGCTTGGCACACGGGAGTCGCTCGCAGTTGACGCTTCCGGCCTGCTGCAACAACTCGGCTTGAAACCTCGCCAGCAACAAGTCGACGCCGCACATCCAGCGCAAGCCACCGAGCGCGATGCCGGCACCGTCACCGACGACGCCACCGCCATGCGGCGACTCGAACAAAGCTATCGCGGAATGCGCGTCCGCCCGACACCGTTTCCCGGCATCTATGACCTCAGCAAGCCGGGCCAGGAGGACCTCGCACCGATGCTTGTCGATGCCGACAACCGCGTCTCAGCCAATAACGGCGTCATGGGCTGGCACGACGCGCGCACGGGCGCGCCACTGCCGCAGAACGCTATTGATGCGCTGCACGCAAGCGCAGTGGCGCATTTGCCATGGCACGACGCAATCCTGATGGGCGGCAAGGACAAGCCCGTGCGAGTAGCGGTGCTGAGCGCCGTCGAGTGCATCCCGTGCCGCAAGTTCGAAAAGGACATGAAAGCAGCCGGCATTCCGTACTACGTGTTCCCGAGTTCGCTGTTCGAGGAAAACCGCCCGATCGTGGCGTCGATCTGGTGCCAAGTCGATCGCGCTCGCGCGTGGGGGCAGGCGATGGGCGATCACGTGTTCCCGCGATCGACGCCGGCCGGATGCCAATACCCGGATCGAGAAGTGCGAGTGCTGCGCGCCTACTTCAGCTACGTCACTCCGACGCTGATCTACGCGGATGGCACGACATCTGCATACCGAGGGATGGCAACGTTACGGGAGCGCATGACTGCGCTCGAACGCACCAATGCCATGTTTGATGCGAACTGACACGGAGAACCTGCAATGGCCGCGTTTCGTCAATTCCTGCCAATGGCGCTGCTCGCGCTGATTGCCGCGCCGGCCAGTGCTTGGGATGGCGTGTTCGTTCCAGCACCCGATTACACCGATGAAGCGGAGGCGCCGGCGACTACGCCGGCGGCGACGCTCCTGCAGGACGGTCGCGTCGCTATCGTAGATGGGTGGGGCGTTTACGTGTTCGACCCTGCTCACTCGACCGTCGCGCGGGTCGCGACACTGCCTTTCTCGCTTCCCGGCGCACCCTTCACTTCGCTGCCAGACGGAAAAGCGCTCCTGATCGGCGACTTCTGCTACACGAATAACCGAGGAATCGTGTTCGACCCTGCGGACAATTCGGTCATTGCGACGCCGAATCTTGCGACCCCGCGCGTCGCGCCAAGCGTGACGCCCCTTGCGGACGGACGCGTCATGATTGCCGGCGGCTGCGCCGACGATATCTGCGCCACGCCGCTGGCCAGCACCGAAATCTACGACTCGGC
Source organism: Dokdonella sp. (assembly GCF_019634845.1). Lineage (GTDB taxonomy): Bacteria > Pseudomonadota > Gammaproteobacteria > Xanthomonadales > Rhodanobacteraceae > Dokdonella_A. The sequence continues at coordinate 36,691 of NZ_JAHCAQ010000012.1, read as the reverse complement.
GACCGGCACCTTTTCACCCGGCCCGAGCATGCTGCAACGGCGCGCGTTCCATTCCGCGACTCTGCTCGCCGACGGGCGCGTGCTGTTCTATGGCGGAAAAGGCTATGGCGCAAGCGCACCTGATGGCGGCTATCTGTCTGCGCTCGACACAGCGGAACTCTACGATCCCGCGACGAATTCGTTCAAGTACACCCGAAATCGGAACGGCGATCAAACCTATATGTGGTGGTCGCGCTCGTATCACACGGGCAGCGCCATGCCGAATGGTAAGGTTCTTCTTTGCGGCGGGCACCAAACGGGCGCTGTCGACTATGGCGTCGCCTATTCCTGCGACATCTTCGTGATCGCAACGGGTGAAATCATCTCTCGGCCGGGGGTCGCCCTGCCTTATGGCTCGGGCGCCATGGATCACACTGCCACCGTATTGGCCGACGGCACACTGCTGATCGCCGGCGGCATTGACAACATGTGGCCGATACCCAAGGCCTCCGCTCGCATCTACGACCCCGTTACGAAAACTGTTCATGAAGTGTCCGGCATGACCCATGCGCGCCGCAGTGCCGCAGCCGTGCGTCTGCTTGACGGCAGCGTCCTGATGATCGGCGGCCAGACAACCCCCGCCCCACCCGCCCCGAGCCTCGGGACACCGACGATGGAGCGTTACGTACGCGACGACATCTTCAAGGATGCGTTCGAGCGCTGACGGCTTTCCGATCCACATTGGCCAATGAAAAAATTTCTTCCTGGATGGAGTTACCCATGGCTTCCCGATCCACCACGCAAATTCTGGCGATCTGCTGTTTGATGACGGCGTCCTCGGCAGTTGCCGGCCCATTGCAGGGAATACAGAGCATTGCCGCAGGCCCTTACCACGCCTGCGCAACCATGGCGAACGGCCAAGTTCAATGTTGGGGCATGTACACCGCGTTCGCTTTGGGCGATGGCAGGAAGTCGAACACGAGGCGCGCAACACCGGCACCGGTACGCACGTTGCACGGTGCAACAGCGGTAGCGAGCGGCGATCATCATTCGTGTGCGATAGAGAATGGTGGTGTTCGCTGCTGGGGCGGCCTCATAAATGCGGATGTCAACGTCTTGGGAGATGGGAGAGCACCCCCAATTTACGACTACAGCATTTACGCGATGAATCCATCACCGACCGCTGCCAACGAACTGGACGCGAATATTGTGTCCGTCAGCTCGAACTACCATCACACTTGCGCAATTCGTCGTATCACGAACATGGACTCTCTCTGGTGCTGGGGGGGGCCCAACGGTAGCGGCCTACTTGGCGACGGGACGAGGATCGATCGCAATGTTCCCGTGCGAGCAAATGGTTTCTCTGCTTCATCTCACATCGCGGCTGTCGCGACCGGTGACGACTTCACATGCGCTGTCGCAGGCGGAGGTGCATGGTGCTGGGGAGCAAATGGGAGCGGTCAGTTGGGGCTGGGAACCACTTCTGGCACACATCTGACTCCAGAGCCTGTCGTGGGCCTGTCCAGCGGCGTCTCCGCAATCGCCGCCGCAAGTGACCATGCTTGCGCCATCGTCAGCGGCAACGTGATGTGCTGGGGAAGGAACAATTCTTCCGACGTGCTCGGCAACGGAAGCACCAACAACTCCAAGATACCCGTCGCCGTTGTCGGCCTGCCAGCTGGCGTAACCGCCATTGCAATGGGGTTAAGCCACACCTGCGCCTTGGCCAACGGCGGCGTCAAATGCTGGGGCGAAAAGGGCAGCGGAAAATTGGGAAACGAGTGCGTACTACAGGCGCCGCTGCCGTGCTCAACACCTGTCGATGTTACCGGCCTGACCAGTGGTGTTATTGCAATCTCGGCTCCGGGCCATGGCAACTACACCTGCGCGATCCTCCAAGATCATACGGCACGTTGCTGGGGCAATAACGCGATGGGGCAACTGGGCAATGGCATCAATCACGGCGGGAGCTCATCCACACCAACTACCGTCGTCGAAGCGGATTACATCTTCTACGACAGCTTTGGAATGACAGCGGACTGAGCTTTTGAAGGCACGCACTGGTCGTTCACCCGATAAAACCAAAGAGAGGGCGGCCCATGGGCCGCCCTCGTCCTTAGCAATCCCTGCGGCCATCCCTGGTCTGCCTGCTGGCCGCATCCAACGCGGCAATCGTTGCGGGTCTGATTGGCGAGGCCCGGTGCATGGCACGCCCGCGCGACTCGATTCGGAGTTCAGGACTTCATCACAGCGTGCCCCGGCGGCCCCTTAGCCGTATGCGTCCGCTGCACACACATCGCCGCGCAATCGGATCACACTGGGCATGCCGAGCGCAGTCATCACCGCTGAGGCAAGCCTGCACGCTCACCGCGGGGCTTGTCGCGTCGCCGCCTGCCTTGCGCCGACTGCGTGTCTCGCGCAGCGGTCGGCGCCGGCCGCGCAGTTGGCCAGCTCATGCGCCAGCGCACAACAGGCGCTGCACCGATCGGCGATGATCGGGCTACCCTTGTGACCGGAGCCGTCATGTCCCTGCGCCCGCTACTGCCCCTGCTCGCCCTCGTCGCGCCGCTCGCCGGCGCCGCGACCTATCAGGTCGGCCCGGGCCGCACCCACACTTCGCTCAATGCGCTGTTCGCTGCGGTCGATCTCGCTGGTGGCGACGTGGTCGAGGTCGACGGCAACGTGACCTATGCCGGTGGCGTGATCGTGCCGTCCGCCGACGGCGGCAGCGCCGGCAACCCGGTCGTGATCCGCGGTGTGCGCGTCAACGGGCAACGCCCGCGCCTGGCCGGCGGCACCAATACGATCGAGCTGCGCCAGTCCGACCATGTCGTGTTCGAGGGTTTCGAGGTCACGGGTGGCAGCTCGCGCTGCGTGTTCGTCGTCGCCCACGACATCACCCTGCGCGACCTGCTGATCCACGACTGCCCTGGGCACGGCGTCCTCAGCGCCGACAACGACTCGGGTTCGCTCACGCTCGAATACAGCGAGATCTACAACTCGGGTGGCGGCACCACGCGGCATTCGCTGTACATCCAGAGTGACGAAATCGCGCATCCGGGATCGGTGTTCCGCATGCGGTACAACTACGTGCACGACGGCACTGGCGGCAACCTGCTCAAGAGTCGCCATGAGCGCAGCGAGATCCACTACAACTGGTTCGAGGGCGCGGCCTACCACGAACTCGAACTCATCGGCCCCGACGCCGACACCCAGCAGCCTGGCTGGAGCGAGGACCTCGTGCGCGAGGACCAGGACGTGGTCGGCAACGTGATCGTGCACAGCAACGCCGCGTTCGGGTCGGTCATCCGCGTCGGTGGCGATGGATCCGGCCAGAGCAAGGGCCGCGTGCGCTTCGCCAACAACACGATCCTCGTGACCTCGGGCACCGACGCGACCGTGTTCCGCATCTTCGACGGCATCCAGGCGGTGGAGGCTCACAACAACGTCCTGTTCGCGCCCAATGGCGGCACGCTGCGCATCGAACGCACGGTGGAAGCGGTGTGGACCAACGGTCGCCAAGTCGGTGGCAGCAACAACTGGGTCCCGACCGGCGCGACCTACGTGCCAGCGGAATGGAGCGGCACGCTGCAGGGCGCCAATCCGGGATTCGTCAACGTGGCCGGCTTCGACCTCACACCAGCTCCCGCCAGCGCACTGCTCGACGCGGCCAATCCTGTGCCGCCACCGATTCCCGGCTACGCCGTGCCCAACCCGCTGTTCCCGCCCGCCTGGCAGCCGAGGCGCGCGGCCGTCGCCATCGGCACCCAGGCGTCGCGCTTGGTCAGCGGCGCGCTCGACATCGGCGCGATCGAGCGCGCCGGCGATCTCATCTTCGCCAACGGTTTCGACGGCGGCTGAGCGCCGGGCCGAACGAGCTCCACCTGCCGGTTCGACCGGCGGTGTCATCGCGTGACGGTGGATGGGGGCGCCGGCGGATCCGCGCTTGCCCGTCTGCCGGTGAACCGCGCCGGGCTTCGGCGCTGCGCATCGATCAGCGCCGATGCCGGCTGATAGCATGTTCGACCCGACGATGGCCCTCATCGCCTGCCGCACAGTGAGCCGCGCCTTGCGCGCTGGTTGCGCAGCGCGTTCACGCAACCGGCGGTCGGCGCACGGCCGATGGCGACTTGCTCCGTGTTGACACCGCAGCCGTGCACGTTATGGTGCCCACGACAAACTCGGGGGAGTCGATGGCGAAGCTGATTCCGACGCGCAGCAGCTGCCTTGCGCGCATGACGCCCGGCGAGCGGCGTTTCTCCGAACGCCTGCAGGTCAAGCTCGAAGACGACTACCTGCTCTGGTACGACATACCGATCGGTCCCAAACAGCAGCGCCCTGACTTCACGATCCTGCATCCGCGGCGCGGCCTGCTCGTCCTCGAAGTCAAGGACTGGAAGGAAGACACGATCCGCGAGGCCGACCGCATGCAGTTTGCGCTGCTTACCGCGCGCGGACTCGTGCGCGAGCCGAATCCGTTGGCAAAGGCGCGCGTGTACGTGCAGGAGATCACCCGGGTACTGGAATGTGATCCGGCGCTGCGCCACGGGCCGGACAGCCCGCACGCGGGCAAGCTCATCATGCCGTGGGCGCATGGCGTGGTGTTCACCAACCTCACGCGCAAACGCTTCGAGGCGGGCGGACTCGACCAGATCATCCCGCCGCATCTGGCGATCTGCCAGGACGAGATGCTCGAATCGATCGACCCCGAAGCGTTCCAGCAACGCCTCTGGGCGATGTTCGCACACGCGTTTCCGATCGCGCTGACGCTGCCGCAGCTCGACCGCGTGCGCTGGCACCTGTTTCCCGAAATCCGGGTCGAAGCCGGCAGTGGCCAATTCGGCCTGTTCGCCGACGCGTCATCGCCCGCGCTCGCGCCGGCCATCCCCGATCTCGTCAAGGTGATGGACGCACAGCAGGAGCAACTGGCGCGTTCGCTCGGCGACGAGCATCGCGTGATCCACGGCGTTGCCGGCTCTGGCAAGACGATGATCCTCGGCTTTCGCGCGCTGCATCTCGCACGCGCGCTGACCAAGCCGATTCTCGTGCTGTGCTTCAACCGCACGCTTGCCGCGCGGTTGCAGCATTTGCTGGCCGAGCGCGGCCTGGCCGAACAGGTGCAGGTCTACAACTTCCATCGCTGGTGCCGCGCAATGCTGGGCGCCTATCACGTACCGTTGCCGGCCGGCGGTGCGGGCTTCATCGACGCGCTGGTGCCGGCGGTGATGGCGGCGGTCGAACGCGGACAGATTCCGCGCCACCACTACGGCGCCGTACTCATCGACGAAGGACATGATTTCGAGCCCGACTGGTACCGTCTTGTCGTGCAGATGATCGACCCGACGACGAACTCGCTGCTGGTGCTGTACGACGATGCGCAGAACATCTATGGCAAGGGCACGCGCCGCAAGGTGAGCTGGAAAAGCCTCGGCGTGCAGGCGCAAGGCCGCACCACCATCCTCAAGCTCAACTATCGCAACACCCTCGAAATCCTCGCGGTGGCACGCCAGTTCGCGGCCGAACTGCTGCAGGAGCGCCCCAGCGACGACGACGGTGTGCCGCTGCTGGCACCCGAGAGCGCGGGTCGACGCGGCCCGCTGCCGGAGCTCATCCGAACCGCCAGCCGCAGGGCCGAAACCACAGCGGTGGTGGAACGTGTGGTCCAGACCCATGCACGCGGTCGCGCCTGGCGCGAGATCGCGATCGTGCAACGCGACCGCTGGCAGGCTGAAGCGCTGCAGCGCGCCCTCGCCGCCGCCAACGTGCCATGCAACGTGGCCAACGATCGCGGCGGCAAGGACACGCTGTTTGGCAGCGACGCGGTGCGCCTGGTCACGATGCACTCGAGCAAGGGACTGGAATTCCCACTCGTGCTGATCGCGGGTCTCGACCGCCTGCCGGCCCGCGACGAGGACGAAGCCAGCGCCGCGCGCCTGCTGTACGTGGCGATGACGCGGGCCACCGAAGAACTGGTGCTGCTGCACCACGCAGACACGGTGTTCAGCCAACGCCTGCGCCAATCCATCGACGCGGTACAGGCGCAGCTCGCGCTGGCGGCGTGACGTCGCGCGCTAGCGCCCGCGGATCAAGTCGCTGATGCGCCCCATGTCGAGCGAGCTGGCCTGCTCGCGGATCCGCGGCAGCAGCGCACCCTGCATGCCACGCGCCTCCCCGAGCAGTTGCTGGAAGCTGTCGCGCAGCATGGCGGTCGAGAACGTGCGGCCGCTCGCGTAGTAGCGCCGCGCGACCTGGCCGAGCGCATAAGTGCTCGCAAAGCTCATGCCCGAGCTGGCCGCCTGCCGACCGAGGCCGCCGAGCAGGCTGCCGCCGACCGCACCGAGCATGCCACCGAGCAAGCGGCGTCCGATCTGTTCGAGGTACTGCGACGTCAGGCCCACGCCGAGCGTGGCAATGAAATCCTTGATGTGGCCCTGGTCGAGTTCGTAGCCGTAGGACTGGCCGATGCGGTAGACCAGTCGCATCTGCAGCGGAATGATCGCCAGTGTCGATAGCGACTCGGGCAGCAGTTCGAGGGCGCCGTTGAGGATGGCCGCATCGAGGATGAGCCGGTCCAATTCAGCCTCACCCAGACTCGACTGCGGCGTGCCGCTGCCGGGCGCGGGCGTGGGCGCGGCTGCGGACACGCCAGTCGACGGCGCCACGCCCGCTGCAACCACCGCGGCCGCCTGCGCGGCCTGTTCGCCGCTGCGACCCGCATCGAGCCCCAGGCGCGCCGCAAGATCGGCCAGGAAGGCCTGCTCGCTCGCGTTGGCGGCGCCATCGGCGTTGCACACGCCCACCGCAAGCGCATAGGCGTAGCGCCGCGCCTCATCGCCCGCGAGCCCGCGCAGGGCTCCGTCGAGATCGGTGCGACCGAGCAGGATGTCCTGGCTCGCACCCGCGACATCGATGCCCGCAACGCTCAACTGGGCCGCGAGGCGTCGGATCGCGTCGCGTTCGACGTCGCTCGTATTGCCGTCGACATTGGCGGCGATGAAGCCGACCGCGAGAATCGAGCGGATTTCCTCTTCACCCATGCCATGCGCTCCAGATCGACCGACCTGCATGGTGGCGCAAGCGCGGCACTGCTGTCAGCAGGCATCGACGGCACGATGCGGCGGCAACGCGCGCAGCGCAACCGACTCACGCATCGCGTCGCGGCTGCAGCGACCGGCTGCGGCGATGGGTGCAGCGCCCGGCGGGTCGCCAAACGCAAGAGGGCAGCCACTGGCTGCCCTCCTGGGTGCAAATGCGCGGCCATCCCTGGCCTGCCTGCTGGCCGCATCCAACGCGGCAATCGTTCCGGGCCTGATTGGCGAGGCCCGGTGCGTGGCGCTCACGCGCGACGCGGTTCGGGGTTCAGTGGCTTCATCGCGAGGTCCGCCGGGCGTCCTCATCTGGGACGCCATGTTCCCCGTAACCGCGCCTGTGTTCCGCGCACTGCTCGAGCTGCCAGCGGCGCACTCGCGCACGCATGCGGTGTGATGCGGATCACACTGCGATGCCTGCACCGACCTTTCAGCGTCGCGCCAGACTCACGCGCTCGTTGCCGGCGAGATCGCGCACGGTTGCCACCTCGCGACAACCGGCTGCCGCCAGCAGTGCGCGCACCGCGGCACCCTGGTCATGGCCGTGCTCGAGCAGCAGCCAACCGTCGGCGAGCAGATGCCGAGGCGCCTGCGTGATGATCGTGCGGATCGCATCCAGACCATCCGCACCCGATGCCAGCGCCGCCACCGGCTCGAAGCGCAGGTCGCCCTGCGCCAGATGCGCGTCGCCGGCAGCGATGTAGGGTGGATTGGCCACGATCATGTCGAACCTTGCCGTGCCAAGCGCCTCGCACCAGTGGCCCTGCGCGAACCCGACTCCATGCGCGGCGAGCCGAGCTGCGTTCGCGCGCGCCACGGCCAGCGCGTCGGCGCTGGCGTCGGTCGCAAGCACGCTCGCGCGCGGGCGCTCGCGTGCGAGCGCGATCGCGATGGCGCCCGAACCGGTACCGAGATCGGCAATGTGGCTGGCCGCAGCGCGCGGCAGTCGTTCCAGCGCAAGTTCGACCAGCAGTTCGGTTTCAGGGCGCGGGATGAGCACGGCCGGTGACACCTGCAGGTCGAAGGTCCAGAAGCCGCGCCAGCCGAGCAGGTAGGCCACCGGCTCGCCGCGCGCCCGGGCCTCGACCAGCGCGGCGAACCGCGCGCGCTGCGTCGGATCGGGCGCGTATTCGGGCCAGGCCGCAAGCCAGGCGCGCGGCTTGGCCAGCACCTGCGCCAGCAGCAGCGCCGCTTCGCTGCCGGCATCGTCAGCACCAAGGCGCAACGCCGCCGCAGTGAGCAGGTCGCGCACGCTGGCAGCCTCGGCCGCCATGCTCAGAGCAGTCGCCAGGCCTGGATCGCGCTTGCGAGCAGGAAACCAGCCAGGAAGAACAGGTAGCTGTAGCGCAGGTAGCGGTACTTGTGCCGGGCCAGATAGATTCCGTTGGAATACAGGTCATTGACCCAGGTCGCATACGGCGAGCCATCGGGCACGAGCACGCGCGCCATTTCCTCGAGATAGCGCTCGCGCGACAGCGAGGCGAAGTGGCCGAAGAACATGAGGTTGAAGCCCGCCGGCAACCCGTCCTGCCCAGCCAGCCGCGGTGGCCGGTACTTGGGCAGTACCGCAAGGATCGCAAGCAACTGCGCGAGCAGCGAAAAACCGGCGAGCACGGTGGCCGAGGCACGCAGCTCGGGGTCGCCGAGGCGGCCGATGCACAACGTCAGCACGATCGAGGCGACCGTGATGATGATGTTGGCCTTGGTGTCGGCCATGGTCGACAGCGCAACGTGGTACTGCTGCGCCGTACGCAACAGATTGTCGCCGGTGTTGCGCTCGGGAATGCGGGCGTAGGCTGCGGCGCCCGGCAGGTGTGACTCGTCCATCGTCGCCTCACTGCGGCAATGCGCGCGCATTCTAGCAAGCGCTTGCCGCCGCGCACGACCGGCGCGTATGGTGCCGGCAACCCGCTTTCGCGCGAGTCGACCATGGACTTCCAGCAGGCACCACCTCGGCTGGGCAACACCTTCCGCCACGACGCCACGCTGCGCGGTTGGCTCGCCGCCGCGCTACCGCAGGCCATGCTGGCCGAGATCCGCGGCGATCTCGATGCGCTGGGCGAATACGCCGCGCAGGCCTGGCACGAAGCGCGCCTGCAGTCGCCGTGCACGCCGCAGCTCGTGCAGTGGGACGCATGGGGCGGGCGCGTCGACCGCATCCAGACCACGCCGACTTGGCAGCGTGGTGCGGCATTGACCGCTCGCTACGGCTTCGTCGCCGCCGGTCACGAACCGCAACATGGCGCGCTGGCGCGTGTCGACCAATTCGCGCGCGTCTACCTCTACCACGTCGCCAGCCAGTTCCACTCCTGCCCGCTGGCGATGAGCGATGGCGCGGCAACCGCGCTCAAGGCCGCCGGCAACGCGGCGCTGTGCGCACGCGCGCTGCCCCATCTGCTCGCGCGCGATCCGGCGCAACTGTGGCTGTCGGGTCAATGGATGACCGAACTGGCCGGCGGCTCCGACGTCGGCGGCAGCGACACCGAAGCGCGCCGCGACGGCGACGGGCGCTGGCGCCTGTATGGGCGCAAGTGGTTCGTCTCGGCCGTGGTCGGCGACATGGCACTGACCTTGGCGCGGCCGCAAGGTGCGGGTGCGGGCGGCGACGCGCTGGCGATGTTCTATCTGGAAACGCGCGATGCGCACGGCGCCTGGAACGGCATCCGCATCGACCGCCTCAAGGACAAGCTCGGCACGCGCGAGTTGCCGACCGCCGAGATCCATCTCGACGGCACGCTGGCCGAGCCGGTCGGCGAGCTCGCCCACGGCGTGCGGCAGATCACGCCGGTGCTCAACATCTCGCGCACCTGGAACGCGGTCGGCGCGCTGGCCACGATGCGCCATTGCCTCGCGCTCGCCACCGACTACGCGCAGCGGCGCCACGCCTTCGGTCGCAGCCTGCTCGACCAGCCGCTGCATCGACTCACGCTGGGCGGGCTGGCCGCCGAGTTCGAGGCGGCCTTCCACCTCGGCTTCGAAGTCGTCGCCCTGCTCGGTCGCGTCGAGTGCGGCGCGGCAGGCGAAGGTGAAGCGCTGCTGCTGCGCGTGCTGACCCCGTTGGCCAAGCTGTGGACCGGCAAGCTCGCGGTGCGCATCGCCTCGGAGACCTGCGAGGCGTTCGGTGGGGCCGGCTACATCGAGGACACCGGCATACCGCAACTGCTGCGCGACGCGCAGGTGTTCCCGATCTGGGAAGGCACCACCAATGTGCTCGCGCTCGACGTCCTGCGGGCACTGGGCAGCGACGGCCTCGACGTCTTCGCGGCCTGGGTGCTCGATGGCAGCGGCGACGCTGCGCCACGCGCGGCCGTGCAGCAGGCGCTGACCGATGCCCAGCGCTGGTTCCGCGCCCACGCGGGCGACCGTGACGGCCTGCAGGCCGGCGCACGCGGGTTCGCCCTCACGCTGGCGCGCTGCGCGGCGGCCGGGCTGCTGGCACGCCGCAGCGGCCACGCACGTGACGGCAGCGCGGCGCGTCTCGATGCGGCGCTTGCGGTGTTCATCGCCCACGGCCTGTCGCGCCTGGACGCAGCACCGATGGACGCGCTTGTCCGCCTCACCGACAATGCCGCCTCCTGAGGCGGCGCCTGCCGCTCCCGACGCGAAGCGAGCGACCATGCAGCACCTGACCATCGTCACCACCGGTGGCACCATCGACAAGATCTATTTCGACGACAAGTCGACGTTCCAGATCGGCGCGCCGCAGATCGGTGAAATCCTCGAGGCGCTCGGCGTGGCGTTTTCGTTCGAAGTGGTGTCGGTGCTGCGCAAGGACAGCCTGCACCTCGATCAGGGCGATCGCGCGCTGATCCGCGCCACGATCGAGCGCCAGCCGCATCGCCACGTGCTGGTCACCCACGGCACCGACACGATGGTCGATACCGCGCAGGCATTGCAGGGCATCACCGGCAAGGTCATCGTGCTGACCGGCGCGCTCAATCCGGCGCTGTTCAAGGGTTCCGACGCGGTGTTCAACATCGGCTGCGCGGTCGGCGCCGTGCAGACCCTCGGCGACGGCGTCTACATCGCGATGAATGGCCGCATCTGGGATCCGCTGCGCGTGCGCAAGAACCGCGAGGCCAACCGCTTCGAGCCAGCGCCGGGCTGAACCGCCGTCACGACGGCGATCCGGACACCACACAAGATGAAGCCGGCCGGGTTGCCCCGGCCGGCTTCGCGTGTTGCGGGCTCCTGCCCCGACGGCGGCCGTCCGTGGCCGCTTCCTTCGTCGTTTACGGTGTGTAGCTCGGCGTTACCGTCACCCCCGAGAACGTCGAGTAGGCCCGCACGCTCACATGCCAGGTGCCGGCGGTCGGGGTCGCCCAGCTGCACGACTCGGTATTGCCGGTCAGGTACGGCCGGCAGGTGTAGCTCGACGTCGTCGGCGCCGCGTTCAGACGCACGTAAAGGTCGGCATCGCCGCTGCCGCCACTCATGGCGAACTTGAGGTTCGTGGCACCCGCCGGCACCACCAGCGTGTAGTCGGCGGTCCAGTTGCCCTTGCTTGCCGCCAGTCCCGTCACCGGGACGCCGTTGCTCATGGTCGTACCGCCACCACCGCCACCGGTCGTGTAGCTGCCGGTCAGGCTCATGCCGCTGAACGCGGAGTAGGCGTTGAGCATGACGTAGTAGGTGCCAGCCTGCGCGGTCGTGATCGAGCAGGTTTCGCTGTTGCCCGAATTCCACGAGCGGCAGTCATAGCTCGACGTGGTCGGTGCCGAACCGAACTTGACGTACAGGTCGCCGTCGCCGCTGCCACCCGAAGTCACGAACTTGAGGGCGGTCGCGCCTGCGGGAACCGTCATCGTGAACGTCAACTGCCCGTTCTTGACCGCCGACAGACCGGTCACGGCAACGCCATTCTGCAGCACCGTGCTGCCACTACCGCCGCCGCTCACCGTGACCGAACTGGTCTTGGTGTTGCTGGCGCCGCCGTTGTCGGTGACGGTCAGCGACACGCTGTAGGTACCGGCCGCGGCGTAGGTGTGGCTCGGGTTGGTCGCGGTCGAGCTCGTGCCATCACCGAAGTTCCACGAGCGCGAGGCGATACTGCCGTCGCTGTCGCTGGAGCTGTCGGTGAAGTTCGCGGTGAGCGCGCTCGTGGTGAAGCTGAAGTTCGCCACCGGCGCCGTATTCGACGATCCACCAGCGGCCGCCTGCACCGCAGCCTGGGCGTCGACGATGCCCGCACCGCAACCACCCGAGCAGGCACCCGGCAACGCGCGCGCGGTGCTGGTCAGGATGTTCTTGACCTGGTCCGGCGTGAGGCTCGGGTTCTTCTGGAACACCAGCGCAGCGACCGCGGCCACGTGCGGCGTGGCCATCGACGTGCCGGCGTAGTAGGCGTAGTTCTCGCTGCCCGGCGTGGTGGTGCCGGCATTGAGCGTCGACAGGATGTCGCCTGCTCCGCCACTGCCATCGCCACCCGGCGCCGACACCACGATCGTCGAACCGTAGTTCGAGTACGAGGCGCGCGCACCGGTCTTGGTGGTGGCCGCGACCGAAACCACGTTGCTGCAATTGGCCGGCGAGGAATTGCTGACGTTCTGGTTTTCGTTGCCGGCCGCGACGACGAAGATCGCACCGTTGCTGCGCGCGGTGTTGATCGCGCTCTGGAACGAGCCGCAGGCGCCGCCGCCACCGAGGCTGAGGTTGAGCACACGGGCAGGATTGGCATTGGCCGGCACGCCGGACACGCTGCCGCCCGAGGCCCACACGATCGCATCGACGATGTCGGCGACCGTGCCGCCGCACTTGCCGAGCACGCGCACGGGCACGACCTTGGCGCCATAGGCGATGCCGGCGATGCCCTTGGCGTTGTTGGCCAGCGCCACGATGGTGCCGGTCACATGGGTGCCATGCCAGCTCGAGTTGGAGGCGGGATAACCGCTGCCGCACTCGTTGGCGGCATACCAGTCGCCTTCGTCGGCCGGGTTGGCGTCACGGCCATTGCCGTCGCGCGCGGTGGTGGAGCTGCTGATGAAGTCGTAGCCGCCGACCGTCTGCCCGGCGAGATCACTGTGCGTGGTGATGCCGGTGTCGAGCACGGCCACGTTGATGCCGGCACCGGGCGATGAACCCGCCAAGTCCCATGCCGCCGGTACGCGCATGCCGCCGGTGGCGTCGGTCAGGTCCCACTGGTTGGAAAAGTAGGTGTCATTGGGCGTGAACAACGCATGCATCACGCGGTCGGGCTCGACATAGGCCACATTCGGGTTCTGCGCGAAGGCAACCATGACGTTGCGCGCGAAATCGTCCTGGCGCGCCAGACGCTGCACGCTGCCCGACACCTCGATGAGCTCGGCGCCGGTGGCAAGGGTGCGCACCGAACGCACGCTGGTCCCGGTGAGGTTACCGACACGCTGGAAGTCGAGCTGGCGCGAAGTGGCCTGCACGCGCTCGGCGCTGGTGTCGTGATAGGTGACGATGAAGCGGTCGCCGACGAATGGGCTCGACAGTGCATCGAGATTGATGCGATCGGCGTACAGCTGGGCCTGCGCATCGGTGACGGTTGCGGCCGACAGCAGCGCGCTGCCTGCCAACAGGGCCGACGCGGCGACAGCCAAGGCCGTGCGCCGTACTTGCATACGGTGTGGTTTCATGTTTTCCCCAAAGCGTTGATACGGACGGTACGCCGCAGATTGCGACGCATGCACGAATCCAGTGCGTGTGTCGGCGGCGTCTCTCCTCGCCGCGGACATCCATGAAACCAGGGGCCATCCCCCGGTTCAGTGAGGCTCGTCGTGATGCTCGCCTATCGACGAACCACTCGCTTGCGTTGTCAGGAACTGACGCAAATTGTCAGCTTGGGAATGACAAATCACGCGGCAGCGCAGCATGCCGCATCGCCGGCACGTCGTCTGGGGTAATCGGCACGGGTCTCGGCGCCGCGGGTCAATCAGGGGACTCCGCGAGCGCGCGCCGGCGCGACGAACGCCGCCGCGCGGTCGTCCCGGCCCGCTCGCTCCCGCGTCCGGCCATGGGTCACGCAAGTACGTCGCGGCGGCGCGCAGCGCATGCGGCGGCCGGCCGGGCCGCCGTCGTCGCGCGTGGTCTAGTCGACCACGACCGGCATCGTCTCGGCTTCCTCGCAGGTGACCGCGAGCCTGCCGTCGTGCAGCGACAGCAGGACCTTGCCACCATGGGTGAGCTTGCCGAACAGCAACTCGTCGGCGAGCAGGCGCTTGACGTTCTCCTGGATCACGCGCGACATCGGCCGCGCGCCCATCTGCGGATCGAAACCATGCTCGGCCAGCCAGCGCCGCGCGTCCGCGTCGACGTTGAGCGCAACGTGCTTTTCCTGCAGCTGCATTTCGAGCTCGATCAGGAACTTGTCGACCACCCGCAGCACGTGTTCGAAATCCAGCGCATTGAACTGGATCACGGCATCGAGCCGGTTGCGGAACTCGGGCGTGAACTGGCGCTTGAGCGCTTCCATCGCATCGGTCTGGTGATCCTGCTCGACGAATCCGATCGTGCGCCGCGACGCCGCCTGCGCGCCGACGTTGGTCGTCATCACGAGGATCACGTTCTTGAAATTCGCCTCGCGCCCATTGGTGTCGGTGAGCGCGCCACGATCCATGATCTGCAGCAGGACGTTGTAGACGTCGGGGTGCGCCTTCTCGATCTCGTCGAGCAGCAGCACGCAATGCGGATGCTTGACGATCTGCTCGGTGAGCAGGCCGCCCTGGTCGAAGCCGACGTAGCCGGGCGGCGCACCGATCAGGCGTGACACCGAATGCGGCTCCATGTATTCGGACATGTCGAAGCGCACCAGCTCGATGCCGAGCTGCATCGCGAGCTGGCGGGTCACTTCGGTCTTGCCGACACCGGTCGGCCCGGTCAGCAGGAAGTTGCCGATCGGCTTGCCGGGGTTGCCCAGTCCCGAGCGCGCCATCTTGATCGCGCTGGTCAGCGCGTCGATCGCGGCATCCTGGCCGAACACCACCATCTTGAGGTTGCGATCGAGGTTGCGCAGCACGTCGCGGTCCGAGGCCGACACCTGCTTGGGCGGAATCCGCGCCATGCGCGCCACGATGAACTCGATGTCGGGAACATCGACGCGACCGCTGCGATCCTTCTCGGGCAGCAGGTGCTGGCGCGCGCCGGCCTCGTCGATCACGTCGATCGCCTTGTCGGGCAGCAGGCGGTCGGCGATGTGCTTGACCGACAGGTCGACCGCGGCGCGCAGCGCATCGGAGGTGTACTCCACCTTGTGGTGTTCCTCGAAGCGCGTCTTGAGTCCCTTGAGGATCTCCACGCTGTCGGCGATCGAGGGTTCGACCACGTCGATCTTCTGGAATCGCCGTGCCAGCGCGCGGTCCTTCTCGAACACGCCACGGTATTCTTGGAACGTGGTCGAGCCGATGCAGCGCAACTCGCCGCTGGCGAGCACGGGTTTGATGAGGTTGGACGCATCCATGGTGCCGCCCGAAGCCGAGCCGGCACCGATGATGGTGTGGATCTCGTCGATGAACAGGATCGCGCCGGGCTCCTTCTTGAGCTGGGCGATCACCGCCTTGAGGCGCTTCTCGAAGTCGCCGCGATACTTGGTGCCGGCCACCAGCGCACCGAGATCGAGCGCCCAGATCGTCGCGTCGGCGAGCACGCTCGGCACCTCACCCTCGACGATGCGCTTGGCCAGGCCTTCGGCCAGCGCGGTCTTGCCCACGCCAGCCTCGCCGACGTAGAGCGGGTTGTTCTTGCGGCGCCGGCACAGCACCTGGATCGTGCGCTCGACCTCCTCGTTGCGGCCGATCAGCGGATCGATCTTGCCCTGGCGCGCCAGCTCGTTGAGGTTGTTGGCGAACTCGGTCAGCGGATTGCCGCGCGACTCGTCGCCGGGCTCACCCTCGGCCTTCGCCTCGCCGGCGGGCGGCGCACTGCCCTCGTGGGCGATCTTGGCCACGCCGTGGGAGATGAAATTGACCACGTCCAGCCGCGAAATCTCCTGCTGGCCGAGGAAATAGACCGCATGCGAGTCCTTCTCGCCGAAGATCGCCACCAGCACGTTGGCGCCGGCGACTTCCTTGCGGCCCGAGGATTGCACATGGTAGACGGCGCGCTGCAGCACGCGCTGGAAGCCGAGCGTGGGCTGGGTGTCGCGCTCGTCGTTGGGCGCCAGCAGCGGCACGGTCTCGGTGATGATCGCGCGCAGGTCGCGCGCGAGCTTGGCCAGGTCGGCACCACAGGCGCGCAGCACACCCACTGCCGAGGCATTGTCGAGCAACGCCAGCAGCAGGTGCTCGACCGTCATGAACTCGTGACGCTGCTCGCGCGCGTCCTTGTAGCACTGGCCGATGGTGACTTCGAGATCCTTGCTGAACATGCCGGTACGTCTCCGCAGATTGCTTGCGCCGATATGCGGATCGTCCGCACCCGGTTCAACTCGTGCGCCCGTCCCTGGTGCCAGCGCTCGCCGCGTCGCCGTCTCCAACCGGCAACGCCCGCCGTGCCTGCCGCCTCTGCCCGCGCGGGCAGGGCGTTTCCGTCAGGACTTCTCCATCGTGCACAGCAGTGGATGCTGATGCGCACGCGAAAACTCGTTGACCTGGCTGACCCGTGTTTCGGCCACCTCGCGCGTGAACACGCCGCACACGCCCTTGCCGCGCGTATGGACGTGCAACATGACCTGGGTGGCGCGCTCGCGCTCCATGCCGAAAAACGTCTCCAGCACCGCGATCACGAAGTCCATCGGCGTGAAGTCGTCGTTGAGCAGCACCACCTGGTACAGCGGCGGCCGCGCGATCTCGGGCTTGGCCGTCTGTACGGCAAGGCCGAAGCTGTGTTCGTTCTGCAGATCGTTCTCGTGAGCCATTGCAGCGGACCGGAAAAACCTTGCGGCCGAGTATAGCGCGCCGCCCTGCCCGACCACGGCAGTGACGATGGAGGTCGCCGGCGCAGCAAGCAAGCCCCCGTGGCACATGGAGCGCCTGTTAAAATCCGCAAATGATCGTGACCGCGAACACCGCCACGCCGAGCGCCGAACGTCCGGCCTGTGCCTGGCATCCCCACGTCACGGTGGCCACCGTGGTGGCCGCCGACGGCCGCTTCCTGCTGGTCGAGGAGGAGGTCGCCGGACAGCGCGTGCTCAACCAGCCGGCCGGCCACCTCGAGGCCGGCGAAACGCTGCAGCAGGCGGCCGTGCGCGAAACGCTCGAGGAGACGGCCTGGCATGTGCGCCTCACGCATTTCCTCGGCGTACAACAATGGAGCGTGGGCGCGCTGCATTTCGTGCGCTTTGCCTTCGCCGCCGACGCGCTGCGCCACGAGCCCGGGCGCCCGCTCGACGCCGGCATCATCGGGCCGCGCTGGCTCAGCCGCGACGAGATCGCGGCGGCGCCGAACCTGCGCAGCCCGATGGTGCTGTCCACCATCGACGACTGGCTGGCCGGACGCCAACTGCCGCTGGACTGCGTGAAGTCGCTGGACCCAGTGCGATGACCGCGCAGGTCATGGTCGGCATCTCCGGCGGCGTCGACTCGGCGGTGGCCGCACTGCTGCTGCAACGCCAGGGCGTGGCCGTCGAAGGCCTGTTCATGCAGAACTGGGACGACGACGGGCGCGGCGGCGACGGCTGCCGTGCCGACGCGGACCGCCGCGAGGCGGTCGCCGTGTGCGCGCACTTGGGCATCCGGCTGCACCTGCGCAACTTCGCCGCCACCTACCGCGCCCAGGTGTTCGAGCATTTCCTCGCCGAGTACCGTCGCGGGCGCACGCCCAACCCCGACGTGCTGTGCAATCGCGAGATCAAGTTCAAGACCTTCCTCGACGAGGCGCGCGCGCTCGGCGCCAGCCAGATCGCCACCGGCCATTACGCGCGCATCGACTGCGTCGACGGTCGCCTGCGCCTGCTGCGCGGCCGTGACCACGGCAAGGACCAGAGCTACTTCCTGCACGCGCTCGGCCAGGCTGCGCTGGCGGCCACGCGCTTTCCGCTCGGCGAGTTGCCCAAGGCACAGGTGCGCGAACTGGCGCGCGATGCCGGCCTGCCCAACCATGCGCGGAAGGACTCCACCGGCATCTGCTTCATCGGCGAGCGCGATTTCCGCAGCTTCCTGAGCCGCTACATTCCGGCCCAGCCGGGGCCGATCTGCGCGCCCGACGGCAGCGAGATCGGCGTGCATGAGGGTGTATTCCACTACACGCTCGGCCAGCGCGGCGGGCTCGGCATCGGTGGCCGCCGCGATGGCGATGGCGCGCCCTGGTACGTGGTCGGCAAGGACGTGCCCAACAACGTGTTGTATGCCGCGCAGGGCAATGCCAACCATTGGCTGCAGGCGCAACGGCTCGCCGCCAGCGGACTGAGCTGGATCGCCGGTGCGCCCCCGGCCTCGACCTTCGCCTGCAGCGCGATGACGCGCTACCGGCAGGCTCCGCAGCCATGCCAGGTCGAGCTCGACGGCGACCTCGCCACGGTGCGTTTCGAGGTGCCACAGCGCGCGATCACGCCAGGCCAGTCCGTGGTGTTCTACGATGGCGAGGAGTGCCTCGGCGGCGGCGTCATCGACCGCAGCGACGCGGCCTTTGGCGGCTGGAGCCCGACATGAACCGCGAAGCCCGCGTCATCGCATTTGCCGGCGTGCTGCAGGGCTGCCGCCTCGTCCATGACCTCGCCACCAGTGGGCAGGCCGACGCCGCAGCGGCAAGTTGCAGCATCGCCAGCATCTTCCGCATCGACGCCGCCGACGCCGGTGCGGTGTTCGGCGGCATCGGCGGCCTGCGGCTGGGCCTGGAAACACTCGTGGCGCAGACCGACGGCGAGCAGCGCCACCTGCCGGTGACGCGACTGGCGCTGGGCGTGCTGCGCCTGCAACGCCGCCTCATGCGCACCCCGTCGATGAATGCCCAGCTGCGCACCGGCATCGAGCGCGTGCAGCGCCAGGTCGACCACTTCGGTATCGACCACCCGACCGTGCAGTTGCGGCTGGCCGATCTGTACGTCGAGACGTTGTCGCAACTGCGCCCGCGCGTGATGGTGCACGGCAATCCGCAGCAGCTCGGCAACCCGCAGGTGGTGGCGCAGATCCGCAGCCTGCTGCTGGCGGCGGTACGGGCCGCGGTGCTGTGGCGCCAGATGGGCGGCAGCCAGCTGCGCCTGCTCATGCGCCGGCGCGAGTACGCGATGCTGGCGCGCGGCCTGCTCGCGCGCAGCACGCTGGATCACGGCTGAACCCCCGCCCCGCAGGGCGCCCGTGGCTCGCAGTCCGTGCGTGCTTGCGCGATAATTGGCGGCCCAGTCGCCGACCCGTTCCCTCGGGTTGCGCCCGCGGCCCCGTGCCGCGACCGCCACGCCATGCACCAAGCCAGCCAGGAGATGCACATGACCGATTCCTTCTCGACCCGGGACAGCCTCGAGGTCAATGGCAAGCGCTACACCTATGCCAGCCTGCCCAGGCTCGGCCAGCGCTTCAACATCGCGCGCCTGCCGTATTCGATGAAGATTCTGCTCGAGAACCTGCTGCGCCACGAAGACGGTGTCAACGTCACGGCAAAGGAGATCGAGGCGGTCGCCAACTGGGACGCGCACAAGGAACCCGACACCGAGATCGCGTTCATGCCGGCACGCGTGATCCTGCAGGATTTCACCGGCGTGCCCTGCGTGGTCGACCTGGCCGCGATGCGCGACGCGATGGTCGCCCTTGGCGGCGATGCCGCCCGCATCAATCCGCAGTCGCCCTGCGAACTCGTCATCGACCACTCGGTGCAGGTCGACGTGTTCGGCCAGGCTGATGCGCTCAAGCTCAATGCGCAGATCGAGTTCGAGCGCAACCGCGAGCGCTACGAGTTCCTGCGCTGGGGCCAGAAGGCGCTGCACGAATTCCGCGTGGTACCGCCGTCGACCGGCATCGTCCACCAGGTGAACCTCGAATACCTGTCGCGCGTGGTGATGACGCGCGATCTGGACGGCACCCCCTGGGCCTTCCCCGACACCTTGTTCGGCACCGACTCGCACACGACGATGGTCAACGGCCTGGGCATCCTCGGCTGGGGCGTCGGCGGCATCGAGGCCGAGGCGGCCATGCTCGGCCAGCCGTCGTCGATGCTGATCCCGCAGGTCGTCGGCGTGCGCCTCACGGGCCGGCTGGCCGAAGGCGCCACCGCCACCGACCTCGTGCTGACCGTGACCCAGATGCTGCGCAAGCACGGCGTGGTCGGCAAGTTCGTCGAGTTCTTCGGCTCCGGCCTGCAGCACCTCGCGCTGGCCGACCGCGCCACGCTCGGCAACATGGCGCCCGAATACGGCGCGACCTGCGCGATCTGCCCGATCGACCACGAATCGATCAACTACCTGCGCCTGTCGGGACGCAGCGAAGAACAGATCCGCCTCGTCGAGGCCTATGCCAAGGCACAGGGTCTGTGGCACGAGCCGAACGCCCCGGAAGCCGAGTTCAGCTCGGTGCTCGACCTCGACCTCGCTACGGTGGCGCCATCACTGGCCGGCCCCAAGCGCCCGCAGGATCGCGTCACGCTGGCCACGATGCGCGACAGCTACCGCGGCGCGATGGATGCGCTGGGCAGGAACGGCCAGTGGGACAAGCAGAAGGAGCGCTTCCTCAGCGAGGGTGGCAGCACCGCGGTCGGCCACGACCAGAGCGAGCACTCGGCGCCGCACGATACCGATCCGCATCCGGAATACGCGGGCCTCGGCAATGGTTCGGTGGCGATCGCCGCGATCACCTCGTGCACCAACACCTCCAACCCGAGCGTGATGATCGGCGCCGGACTGCTCGCCCGCAAGGCAGCCGCGCGCGGCCTCAAGCCCAAGCCCTGGGTCAAGACCTCGCTCGCGCCCGGCTCCAAGGTCGTGACCGACTATCTCGCCAAGACCGGTCTCGACCGCGACCTCGACGCGATGGGCTTCTTCCTCGTCGGCTACGGCTGCACCACCTGCATCGGCAATTCCGGCCCGCTGCCCGAACAGGTCAGCAAGATCGTTGCCGACCACGATTACGTGGTCGCCTCGGTGCTGTCGGGCAACCGCAACTTCGAGGGGCGCATCCACTCCGAGGTGAAGATGAACTACCTCGCCTCGCCGCCGCTGGTGGTCGCGTTCGCGATCGCCGGCACGGTCGACATCGACCTGACCAAGGAGCCGCTCGGACGCGATGCGCAGGGCAAGGACGTCTATCTCAAGGACATCTGGCCCAGCAACCAGGAAATCGCCGACTGCGTCGCCAACTCGGTCAAGTCGGAGATGTTCACCAAGGAATACGCCGACGTGTTCAAGGGCAGCGAGGCGTGGAACGCGATCCAGATTCCGGCCGGCGACCAGTACACCTGGAACGAGGCGTCCACCTACATCAAGAACCCGCCCTATTTCGAGGGCATGACGATGGCGCTGCCGACCGTGGCCGATGTCCACGGCGCGCGCGTGCTCGGCCTGTTCGGCGACTCGATCACGACCGACCACATCTCGCCGGCCGGCTCGATCAAGAAAGACTCGCCTGCGGGCCGTTACCTGATCGGTCGCGGCGTCGATCCGCAGAACTTCAATTCCTACGGGTCGCGCCGTGGCAACGATGACGTGATGGTGCGCGGCACCTTCGCCAACATCCGCATCAAGAACCGCATGCTCGATGGCGTGGAAGGCGGCTACACGCTGCATGTCCCCAGTGGCGAGCAGATGGCGATCTACGATGCGGCGATGAAGTACAAGGCGACCGGCACTCCGCTCGTGGTCATCGCCGGCAAGGAATATGGCACCGGCTCGTCGCGCGACTGGGCGGCCAAGGGCACCCTGCTGCTCGGCGTCAAGGCCGTGCTCGCCGAGAGCTTCGAGCGCATCCACCGCTCCAACCTCGTCGGCATGGGCGTCCTGCCGCTGCAGTTCGTCGACGGCCAGACCGCGCAGAGCCTGGGGCTGACCGGCAAGGAGTCCTACGACATCAGCGGCCTCGACAGCGGCAATGCGCGCAGCGCCACCGTCACCGCCACGGCGGCCGACGGCAGCAAGAAGACCTTCCAGGTCAAGGTGCTGCTGCTCACGCCCAAGGAGCGCGAGTTCTACCGCCATGGCGGCATCCTGCAGTACGTGCTGCGTCAGCTCGCGGCGAACAAGGCTGCGTGAGCGCCTCCACCGGCACGCCGGCGTGATCGGGAAACGGCGCGGACCACCGCGCCGTTTTTCGTTGCGCCACTGCCACTGGCACCCGCATCCGGCGCCGCCCTGCCGGCGCACGCGCCGGACTCAGCGTCCGGCCTCGGACCACCTGGCATGGTTGCACAGCCACTGGCGGCCGCTGCGCCGCCAGCCGGTCTGGAACTGCAGCGTGGTGGCGCGATCGGGAATCCAGCGTCCGCTGCTGTCGGTGATGAACACGTCGAACTCGGCGGTGGCGCGATCGCCACGCACGTCGACCGTGATCGTGCCGATGCGAACCCCCAGTGCATTGGCGGCGAGGAACTGCGCACGCAGGTAGCGCCCCAGCCCGATCTTGTCGAGTTCGTCGTTGCCGATGAAGTCGTCGCTGACGAGGTCCGCGAGCCGGCCCGCATCATGCGCCTGCAGGGCCTGGGCGCCCCGCTCGATCGCCGCGCGGATCGCCTGCTCGGCAGGCGTGCGCGCACACGCGACCAGCACCACCAACAGTGCCACAATCAAGCTGCTCGCCAAGCGCATCTCGCCTCCGGTCGCTGCGCCGCCGCTTGCCGCTCGTTCGACGCTTGTGCTGCAATCAGTGCCGATTGTGTCGCGATTTTCCCGATCGGCGCGGCGTACCGCGCCATCCACTGCTGGGGAAGCATACATGGACAACACGCAACGCCCGTGGCTCGCCAACTATCCAGCCGGGGTTCCGGCGCAGATCGACGTCAACCAGTACGCATCGGTCACCGCAATGCTGCTCGAGAGCTGCGACCGCTTCCGCCATCGGCCCGCGTTCACCAACATGGGGCGCACGCTCAGCTACGGCGACCTCGATCGCCTGAGCGCCACGCTGGCGGCGTTCCTCATCAATGATCTCAAGCTCGCCAAGGGCGATCGCGTCGCGATCATGATGCCCAACCTGCTGCAGTACCCGATCGCGATCATGGCCGTGCTGCGCGCCGGTCTGACCGTGGTCAACGTCAACCCGCTGTACACCGCGCGCGAGCTCAAGCACCAACTCGAGGATTCGGGTGCCAGCACGATCATCGTGGTCGACAACTTCGCCCACACCGTGGCCGAAGTCATCAACGAAGTGCCGTGCAAGCACGTCATCGCGACCGGCATCGGCGATCTGCTCGGTTTCCCCAAGTCGCTCATCACCAATTTCGTGGTGCGCCACGTCAAGAAGATGGTGCCGCCCTACTCGCTGCCCGAGGCGATCCGCTTCAACGAGGCGCTTGGCCGCGGAACGCGCTCCAAGCTGCCCAGGATCGACATCACCCAGGACGATCTCGCCTTCCTGCAGTACACCGGCGGCACCACCGGCGTGGCCAAGGGCGCGATGCTCACCCACCGCAACATGATCGCCAACATGCTGCAGGCCTATGCCTGGATCAGCCACAACATGCGCGAGGGCGAGGAGGTCGTCGTCACCGCGCTGCCGCTGTACCACATCTTCGCGTTGACCGCGAACTTCCTCACCTTTGCGCGCGTCGGCGGCTTCAATCATCTGATCACCAACCCGCGCGACATGCCCGGCTTCGTCAAGTCGATCAAGGACATCGGCTTCACGGCAATCACCGGCGTCAACACGCTGTTCGCGGGCCTGCTCAACACGCCCGGCTTCGAACAGGTCGATTTCTCCAAGTTGCACATGACGCTCGGCGGCGGCATGGCGGTGCAGCGCGCGGTGGCCGAACGCTGGAAGAAGGCAACCGGCTGCACGCTCGCAGAAGCCTACGGCCTCACCGAGACGTCACCGGCAGCCTGCATCAATCCGCTCGACCTGCGTGAATACAACGGCTCGATCGGCCTGCCGATTCCGTCGACCGACGTGACGATCCGCGACGACGACGGCAAGTCCCTGCCGATCGGCGAAACCGGCGAGCTGTGCGTGAAGGGTCCGCAGGTCATGAAGGGCTATTGGAACCGCCCCGAGGAAACCGCCAAGGTGCTCGGCGCCGACGGCTGGCTGCGCACCGGTGATATCGCGCGCATGGACGACAAGGGCTACGTCTACATCGTCGACCGCAAGAAGGACATGATCCTCGTGTCGGGCTTCAACGTGTATCCCAACGAGATCGAGGACGTGGTCGCACACATGCCGGGCGTGCTCGAGGTGGCCGCGGTCGGCGTCCCTGACGAAAAATCGGGCGAAGCGGTCAAGCTCGTCATCGTCAAGAAGGATCCGGCGCTGACTGCCGAGGCGGTGCTCAAGCACTGCAAGGAAAACATGACGGGCTACAAGCAACCGCGCTACATCGAGTTCCGCGACAGCCTGCCCAAGACCAACGTCGGCAAGATCCTGCGCCGCGAACTGCGCGATCCACCCGCAGCGGCCACCTGAGCGGGCCACCAGTCAGCCTGATGCGGTCCGCCGGTTCGCGCTGCCTGCGGCGCTGCCTGCGGCGCGGACGCGGCCCGGCCGCAGCGCCGCGGCCGTCGCGCCGTGCTCAGGGCACGTACGGCTCGTCGCTGTCGGCGTAACGCCCGAGCAGGGTCCACAGCGGCACCTGCTTGTCGTCGGGAATGCGCGAGTACGCAAAGCCGATTTCGTCGTCGGCGATGCGGGCCACGCGCGCCACCACATGGATGTCGAGCGAGTCCCCGATCAGCATGTCGATGTTGAAGGTGTCATCGATCCGACCATTCCAGCCCGGCGGCCGTGCTGCGCGCAGACCGGTGGCGGAAATGTCGAGGATTTCGCTGCTCCAACTGTCCAGTCCGCGGCTGATCAGCGCCGTCGAATGAATCGTCATGCGCGCCGAGCGCATAGCTACGCCGTTGTTCACCCTGCCCCCTCATTCCAGCATGACGCGACCGCGCGCGGCGGCGGCGCACGGTGGCGGCACCGTCGGGTGGCGCACCAGCCGGGCGCGTCGCCAGCGCTCACGACGCTCGCTGTCCAATCACAAGCAAGTCTCGTGCCAAATGCGCGCAAGCGCGACGCACCGACCCCGCCAACTGTCGCCGCCCGCGGCGTCCGCGTCAACAACCCGGGCCACGCGGCAGGCCGTGCCCGCCGGCCGCGGCAGCGCGATCAGGCCTCGGGGCGCATGTAGGGGAACAGCAGCACATCGCGGATCGAGGGCACGTCGGCCAGCAGCATCACGAGCCGGTCGATGCCAACGCCGAGCCCCCCGGTCGGCGGCAGGCCGACTTCGAGCGCGCGGATGTAGTCGGCGTCGAAGTGCATCGCCTCGTCGTCGCCCGAGTCGAGTTCGGCCACCTGGGCGCGGAAGCGTGCGGCCTGGTCCTCCGGATCGTTGAGCTCGGAGAAGCCGTTGGCGAGTTCCTTGCCGCCGACGAACAACTCGAAGCGGTCGGTGACTTCCGGGTCGTGGTCGTTGGCGCGCGCCAGCGGCGACACCTCGGTCGGGTGGGTGGTGATGAAGGTGGGCTGGACCAGCGACGACTCGACGGTCTTTTCGAAGATCTCGAGCACGATCTTGCCCCAGCCGTAGCCGGCCTTGACCTGGATGCCGAGCTGCTGCGCGTGCGCCGCGATGCGCGCGCGATCGCGTAGATCGGTGCGCGCGATCTGCGGATTGTGTTCGAGCACGGCGTCTTCCATTTTCCAGCGCCGGAAGGCGGGACCGACGTCGATGTCGCGCCCTTCCCAGCTCAGCACGCTCGTACCGCGGACCTCGCGCGCAGTGCTGCGGATCATCGCCTCGGTGAGATCCATGATTTCCTCGTAGCTGGCGTAGGCCTCGTACAACTCGAGCATCGTGAACTCGGGATTGTGGCGGGTCGATACGCCTTCATTGCGGAAATTGCGGTTGATCTCGTAGACCCGCTCGAAGCCGCCCACCACGAGGCGCTTGAGATAGAGCTCGGGCGCCACGCGCAGGTACAGGTCGAGGTCGAGCGCGTTGTGATGGGTCACGAACGGTCGCGCGGTGGCGCCACCCGGGATCACGTGCATCATCGGCGTCTCGACTTCGAGAAAGCGCCGCGCATCGAGGAAATGGCGCAAGTGGCGCACCGCGTGCGAGCGCAGGCGGAACACCGCGCGCGACTGCTCGGTGACGATGAGATCGACGTAGCGCTGGCGGTAGCGCTGTTCCACATCGGCCATGCCATGCCACTTGTCGGGCAACGGGCGCAGCGACTTGGTCAGCAGGCGCAGCCTCTCCACGCGCACGCTGAGTTCACCGGTGCGGGTGCGCATGAGGCTGCCTTCGGCGCCGACGATGTCGCCGATGTCCCAGCCCTTGAAGGCCTCGTAAACATCGCCCAGCACGTTGGCCTGCACGAACAGCTGAATGCGGCCGGTCATGTCCTGGATCTGCACGAAGCTGACCTTGCCCTGGCCGCGCTTGAGAACCATGCGGCCGGCCACCTTGACGTGGCGCGCCGCGGCCTCGACGGCGGCATCATCCTTGCCCTCGTATTCGGCCTGCAGGTCGCCGGCAAAGGCGTCGGGACGGAAATCGTTGGGAAACGCGATGCCGTGCGCGCGCAGTGCGCGCAGCTTGTCGCGCCGTTCGGCGATGAGCCGGTTGTCGTCGATCACGGCCGGCGCGTGCTCGCCTGCGTCAGCCGCCTTGGTGCCGTCAGTCATGGCCTGTTCCCTGCTGTTCATGCATCAACGCGCCTGGCGCCCGCATCGAGGCCGGCCTTGAGGCTGGCTTCGATGAATTCATCCAGATCGCCGTCGAGCACCTTCTGCGTGTCGCTGCGCTCAATGCC
This sequence comes from Dokdonella sp., assembly GCF_019634845.1. Taxonomy (GTDB): domain Bacteria; phylum Pseudomonadota; class Gammaproteobacteria; order Xanthomonadales; family Rhodanobacteraceae; genus Dokdonella_A. The sequence continues at coordinate 9,841 of NZ_JAHCAQ010000012.1, read as the reverse complement.
GGTGCGCAGATCCTTGATTCGCGATTGGTCGAGCACATAGTTGCGGATCTGGCTGCCCCAGCCGATGTCGGACTTGCCGGCCTCGAGGCGATCCTTCTCGGCATTGCGCTTCTGCACCTCGATCTCGTACAGCTTGGCCTTGAGCATCTTCATCGCGCGGTCGCGATTGGCATGCTGGCTGCGCTCGGTCTGGCAGGCCACCACCACGCCCGAGGGCACATGCGTGATGCGCACCGCCGACTCGGTCTTGTTGACGTGCTGGCCACCGGCACCGGACGAACGGTAGACGTCGGTCTTGAGGTCGGCCGGATTGATCTCGATGTCGATGTCGTCGTCCACCTCGGGCGAAACGAACACCGAGGTGAAGCTGGTGTGACGCCGGTTGTCCGAATCGAACGGCGACTTGCGCACGAGCCGGTGCACGCCGATCTCGGTCTTGAGCCAGCCATAGGCGTGGTCGCCCTCGACGCGGAAGGTGGCGCTCTTGATGCCGGCCACTTCGCCCGCGCTCACTTCGAGCAGCTCGGTCTTCCAGCCACGCGACTCGGCCCAGCGCAGGTACATCCGCAGCAGCATCTCGGCCCAGTCCTGGGCTTCGGTGCCACCGGCCCCGGCCTGGATATCGACGAACGCATTGGCGCCGTCCATCTCGCCCGAGAACATGCGCTGGAACTCGAGCTGCTCGACCGCGCGTGCTAGCTGCTCGACGTCGGCCGCCACCGCCAGCGCGGTCCCCTCGTCGCTCTCGGCGACTGCCAGTTCGAGCAGTTCGCCAGCCTCGGCCAGCGAATCGCTCAGGCTGCGGATGCCGCCGACGATGCGGTCGAGCGCGGCGCGCTCGCGGCCGAGATCCTGCGCGCGCTGGGGATTGTCCCAGACGTCCGGACTTTCCAGTTCCCGCGTGACTTCCTCGAGCCGCTCGGCCTTGGCATCGAAGTCAAAGATACCCCCTGAGCGAGGCAACGCGCTCGGCGAGTTCAGTGATCTGGTTGGCGATGGGATTGGTCTCGATCATGGTCGTGGCATCACGCTGAAACGCGCCATTCTACCTGTGCTCCAGCGCGATGCGGCACACGGCGTCACGCGCGTGCCCCCACGGCCTCAGGCCGGCGCCAGCTGCCGGATCAGCAACTGCAGGCTTTCGCGCCCGTTCCAGTCGTTGAGGTCGAGCTGGAACAGCGCACGCAGCCGGGGCGCCAGCGGCAGGCAGTCACGCGCGCCGAACGCGATCGCGTCGACGGCTTCGCCGCCAGGCGGACGCAGCCGCAGCTTGAGATGCCGGTCGCCGACCACGCGCACCGACTCGACCGTGAATTCGTTGTCGAACTGGGGCTCGGCGAAGCCCTGACCCCACGGCCCGCCGTAGCGCAGCGCATGCGCGGCCGCCGCGGTGAACTCGTCCACGGCCAGCTCACCGTCGCTCCACACGAACCGCTCGAGCGCCTGCGGGTCGAGGTGGCGCCGCGCCACCGCATCGAACTCGGCCGCAAAGCGCGCCAGGTCGCGGTATTCGAGCGTGAGTCCGGCGGCCATCGCGTGGCCGCCGAAGCGTGCGATGAGTCCCGGGCAGCGCGCATCGACCTCGGCCAGCGCATCGCGCAGGTGGAAACCGGCAATCGACCGCGCCGAAGCGCGCAGCTCGCTGCTGCCCGGTGCCGCCGGCGCGCAGGCAACCACGGGACGATGCAGGCGCTCCTTGAGCCGCGAAGCGACCAGTCCGACCACGCCCGGATGCCAGTCGGCCTCGTGCAGCACCACGCCATGCGGCAGCGCGTCGGCGCCGTGGCGCGTGAGATAGCTGGCCACCAGCGCCTCGCCTTGCTCGACCATGTCAGCCTGCAGTTCCTGGCGCTGCGTGTTGATCGCCGACAGCCGCGCGGCGAGGTCCGCCGCCTGCACCGCATCATCGCTGAGCAGGCATTCGATGCCGATGCCCATGTCCTCGAGGCGGCCGGCAGCATTGATGCGCGGGCCGAGTACGTAGCCGAGGTCGGCGGCGGTGGTCCGCGCGGGATCACGGCCGGCGCAGTCAAGCAGGGCCAGGATGCCGGCGCAGCAGCGCCGCGCCCGAATTCGGCGCAGGCCCGCGGCAACCAGGATGCGGTTGTTGTGGTCGAGCGCGACGAGGTCGGCCACGGTGCCCAGCGCGACGAGATCGAGCACACTGGCCAGATCCACCTCGCGCCGCTGCAGTCGCGCGCGCAGCGCGAGCAGCAGGTAGAACATGACGCCGGCGCCACACAGCTGTCGTAGCGGATTGGCCTGGCTCGTTGCAGCGAGCGGCGTCAGCTCATCGTGACCGATCGGCTCGTCCACGCGCGGCGCCGGCGCAGCCAGGTTGGGATTCACGATCGCCGCAGCCGCCGGCAAGGTGGCGCCGGGCAGGTGGTGGTCGGTCACGATCACGCGCATGCCGCGCGCTGCGGCTGCCGCCACGCCGGCATGGGCGGCGATGCCGTTGTCGACCGTGAGGATGAGATCGGGCAGCGGCTCCTGCAGCGAGTCGACCAGCGCCGGCGACAGACCGTAGCCTTCACGGGCGCGGTGCGGCACGCGCCATGACAGGCGGCGCGCGCCGAGCAGACGCAGCCCGCGCACCGCCACCGCCGTGCCGGTGGCACCGTCGGCATCGAAATCACCCACCACGCAGATCGCGAGGTCGCGCGCGATCGCGTCGGCGAGGACTTCGCAGGCCTGTGCGAGGCCGGCCATCGGTTCGGGTGGCACCAGGTCCGCCAGCCGCGAGCGCGCCAACGCCGCCGGATCGAGGCCGCGCAGCGCATAGATGCGCGCCAGCAGCGGGTGCAGATCGGCGGGCCAACCGGCACTCTCCACCGGCGCCCGGCGGCGGATCTCGATCGCGTTCACGGCGCCGTGCGTCGCGCCTCAGGTGTCGTAACGCACCGCGAGGATCTCGTAGTTGCGCGTGCCGTTGGGCGCCACGAACTCGAAACTGTCGCCTTCGCTCTTGCCAATCAGTGCGCGCGCGAACGGCGAGGACACCGAGATCAGGCGCTGCTTGATGTCGGCCTCGAGGTCGCCGACGATCTGGTAGCTCACTTCCTCGCCCGAATCCTCGTCGGCCAGCTCGACCGTCGCGCCGAACACGATGCGCTTACCGGCGTTGAGGCGGGCGATGTCGATGATCTCGGCCGTCGACAGCACGGCCTCCAGTTCGTTGATGCGGCCTTCGATGAAGCCCTGCAGCTCGCGCGCGGCGTGGTACTCGGCGTTCTCCTTGAGGTCGCCGTGCGCGCGCGCCTCGGCGATCGCGGCAATGATGCGCGGCCGCTCCTCGCCCTTGAGGCGTTCGAGCTCGCCACGCAGGCGCTCGGCGCCCTTCTTGGTCATCGGCGGACGGTTCATGCAAGTTCCCGGTGCAGTTGCTGCAGGCTGTGGACCTCGGGATTGTCGCGGAAGTCGAGCGAATGCAACAGTGCGCGCGCACCGCTGACCGTGGTCGAGTAGGTCACGCGCTGCTGCAGGGCCTCGCGCCGGATCGAGAACGAATCGGCGATCGCCTGCTTGCCCTCGGTGGTGTTGACGATGAAGGCGATCTCGCCGTTCTTGATCGCATCGACGATGTGCGGACGACCTTCGAGCACCTTGTTGATGCGTTCGCAGGCGATGCCGTGGCGCACCAGGTATTCGTGCGTGCCGCCGGTGGCGACGATGCTGAAGCCACGCCGCAGCAGTTCGCGGGCCACTTCGACGAGACGCTGCTTGTCGCCGTCACGCACCGACAGGAAAGCCCGGCCCGGTTGCGGCGCCTTGATCCCGGCCGCCTCGTGGGCGCGCGCGAACGCCGCACCGAAGCTGCGGCCGACGCCCATCACCTCGCCGGTCGAGCGCATCTCGGGACCGAGGATCGGATCGACGTTCTGGAACTTGAGGAATGGGAAGATCGCTTCCTTGACGCAGTAGTAGTCGGGCACGACCTCGCGCGTGATGCCCTGCGCCGCAAGCGTGCGACCGACCATGCAGCGCGCGGCGATCTTGGCCAGCGCCACGCCGGTGGCCTTGGCCACGAACGGCACCGTGCGCGAGGCGCGCGGGTTGACTTCGAGGATGAACACGCTGTCGCCGTCGGGACCGCTCTGGATCGCGAACTGCGTATTCATGAGCCCGACCACCTTGAGCTCGCGCGCGAGCAGGCCGACCTGGCGGCGCAGTTCGTCCTGGGTGGCACGCGACAGCGAATACGGCGGCAGCGAGCAAGACGAATCGCCCGAATGCACGCCAGCCTCCTCGATGTGCTCCATGATGCCGCCGATCAGCACCTGCCCGTCGCCATCGGCGACGATGTCGACATCGACCTCGCCGGCATGGTCGAGGAAACGGTCGAGCAGCACCGGCGAGGTCTCGGACACCCGCACCGCGTCGCGGATGTAGCGCGCGAGATCGGCGTCGTCGTGCACGATTTCCATCGCGCGACCGCCAAGCACGTAACTGGGCCGCACCACCAGCGGGTAGCCGATTTCACGCGCCAGCGCGAGCGCCTCGTCGGCACTGCGCGCAGTGCGATTGGGCGGCTGGCGCAGGCCGAGCCGGTCGATGAGCTTCTGGAAGCGCTCGCGGTCCTCGGCCAGATCGATCGAGTCGGGGCTGGTACCGATGATCGGCACGCCGGCTGCCTCCAGTGCGCGCGCCAGCTTGAGCGGGGTCTGCCCGCCATACTGCACGATGACGCCGCGCGGCTGCTCGACGTCGACGATTTCGAGCACGTCCTCGAGCGTCACCGGCTCGAAATACAGCCGGTCGGAGGTGTCGTAGTCGGTCGACACGGTTTCCGGGTTGCAGTTGACCATGATGGTCTCGAAACCATCCTCGCGCAGCGCGAGTGCGGCGTGCACGCAGCAGTAGTCGAACTCGATGCCCTGGCCGATGCGGTTGGGGCCGCCACCGAGCACGATGATCTTGTCACGCGCGGTCGGCGCGGCCTCGCACTCTTCCTCGTAGGTCGAGTACATGTAGGCCGTGGTGGTGGCGAACTCGGCGGCGCAGGAATCCACGCGCTTGTACACCGGCCGCACATTGAACGCGCGGCGCAGCGCGCGCACGGCATTTTCGTCGGTGCCGACGAGCTCGGCCAGCCGTCCGTCGGAAAAACCCTTGCGCTTGAGCTGGCGCAGCCGCGCCGCGTCGAGTGCGGCAAGGCCGGCCGCGCGCACCTCGTGTTCGCTGCGCACGAGGTCCTCGATTTGGGCGAGAAACCAGGGATCGATGCGCGTGAGCGCATGGGTATCGGCCAGCGACAGTCCGGCGCGGAAGGCGTCGGCGATATGGAACATGCGATCGGGACCGGGCTCCCTGAGTTCGCGCCGCAGTGCCGCCATGCCTTCGGCGCTGGCGCTGTCGAGCGCGGTCGGGTTGAGCCCGTTGTGGCCCGTTTCCAGTCCGCGCAGGGCCTTCTGCAGCGACTCCTGGAAATTGCGGCCGATCGCCATCACTTCGCCGACCGACTTCATCTGCGTGGTCAGGCGCGAATCGGTGGCCGGGAACTTCTCGAACGCGAAGCGCGGGATCTTGGTGACCACGTAGTCGATCGACGGCTCGAACGAAGCCGGCGTCCTGCCGCCGGTGATGTCGTTCCTGAGCTCATCGAGCGTGTAGCCGACGGCGAGCTTGGCGGCGACCTTGGCGATCGGGAAACCGGTGGCCTTGGAGGCCAGCGCCGAGGAGCGCGACACGCGCGGATTCATCTCGATGACGACGACGCGGCCGTTGTCGGCATTGACGCCGAACTGCACGTTGGAACCGCCGGTATCGACGCCGATCTTGCGCAGCACGGCCAGCGAAGCGTCGCGCAGGCGTTGGTATTCCTTGTCGGTGAGCGTCTGCGCCGGCGCCACGGTGATCGAGTCGCCGGTGTGCACGCCCATCGCATCGAAGTTCTCGATCGAGCAGACGATGATGCAGTTGTCCGCCTTGTCGCGGACCACTTCCATTTCGAATTCCTTCCAGCCCAGCACCGATTCCTCGACCAGCACCTCGTGCACGGGTGACAGGTCCAGCCCGCGCTTGACGATCTCCTCGAATTCCTCGCGGTTGTAGGCGATGCCGCCGCCCGAACCGCCGAGCGTGAAGCTCGGCCGGATGATCGTCGGATAGCCGACCCGGGCCTGGATCTCGACCGCCTGCTCGAAGCTGCGCGCAATCTCCGCGCGCGGGCAATCGAGCCCGATCTGCGCCATCGCCTGCCGGAACAACTCGCGATCCTCGGCCATGCGGATCGCCTCGCGCGAGGCACCGATGAGCTCGACGCCATACTTGTCGAGCACGCCGTGATCGGCCAGGTCGAGCGCGCAGTTGAGCGCGGTCTGACCGCCCATCGTCGGCAGCAGCGCATCGGGCCGCTCACGCGCGATGATCTGCTCGACCGTGCGCCAGCTGATCGGCTCGATGTACACCGCGTCGGCGGTGTCGGGGTCGGTCATGATCGTGGCCGGATTGGAGTTCACGAGCACGACGCGGTAACCCTCCTCCTTCAGCGCCTTGCAGGCCTGCGCGCCCGAATAGTCGAACTCGCAGGCCTGACCGATCACGATCGGACCGGCGCCAATGATGAGGATGGTCCTGAGGTCAGTTCTTCTTGGCACTGTTGCCGTCCTGCCCGTCCTTGCCTGCCGGCGCGGCATCGCTGGCGACCACGCTGACGTTGCGCACGGTCTCGTGCGGAATCTCCAGCTCGATCGAGCCGTCTTCGGGCCCGAGCTGCAGCGTCAGCCCAGGGTTGGTGTAGCGCACGAGCTTGCCGCGGCGCACGGTGTCGAGCGTGGTTTCCACGATGATCGTGTCGCCGACATGGTCCTCCAGCTCGGCGTATTCGACGACGTGCGCGGTCGGCGTGACCGGCTCGGCCTTCGCCGCGGCCTTGGCCTTGGCCGACTTGGCGGCAGGCGCCTGCGGCGGCGCGGCGGCCACGGCGGTGCTCGCGGCGAGGGCGACGGACAGGATCAGTGCCAGATGTGCGATTCGGTGCATTTCAATTACGCCGCGGCGACCGCGTGCGCCTCCATGAGGTGGATGAAACGATCGAACAGGCCGGCCGCGTCATGCGGGCCGGGGCTTGCTTCCGGGTGGCCCTGGAAGCCGAAGGCAGGCGCATCGGTGAACGCGATGCCCTGCAACGTGCCGTCGAACAGCGAGCGATGGGTCGCGCGCAGATTCGCCGGCAGCGTGTCCGCGTCCACGGCAAAGCCGTGGTTCTGGCTCGTGATCATGACGCGCCCGCTGTCGAGGTCGATCACCGGATGGTTGGCGCCATGGTGGCTGAATTTCATCTTGACCGTGCGCGCGCCGGCGGCGAGGGCGAGCAGCTGGTGGCCGAGGCAGATGCCGAACAGCGGAACCTTTGCCTGCAGCAGCTCGCGTGTGGCCGCGATCGCGTAGTCGCAGGCGGCCGGGTCGCCCGGGCCATTGGACAGGAACACACCGTCGGGCTTGAGCGCCAGCACGTCGCGCGCGGGTGTCTGCGCCGGCACCAGCGTGAGCGCACAGCCGCGATCGGCCAGCATGCGCAGGATGTTGTGCTTGACGCCGAAATCGTAGGCGACCACGCGGCGCCGCGCGCTGGGCTGCTGAAACGCCGCGCCGTCGAGGTCGTAGCTGCCCTCGTGCCAGGCAGCGACCTCGCGCACCGACACCACCTTGGCCAGGTCGGCGCCGCCAAGCCCGGGAAACGCACGCGCGGCGGCCAGCGCGGCGGCCGGATCGATCTGCGCGCCCGCCATGATGCAGCCGTTCTGCGCACCGTCGCGGCTGAGCATGCGGGTCAGGCGGCGGGTGTCGATCTCGGCGATGGCGACGATGCCGTGCCGGCGCAGGTACTGGCCCAGACTCTCCTCGCTGCGCCAGTTGCTGGCGAGCAGCGGCAGATCGCGGATGACCAGGCCTGCCGCGTGCACGCGCGCGGACTCCTCGTCGGCCGCGCAGCAGCCGGTGTTGCCAACATGCGGATAGGTCAGCGTGACGATCTGCTGTGCATACGAAGGATCGGTCAGCATTTCCTGATAACCGGTCATCGCCGTGTTGAACACGACTTCACCGCAGGTCTGGCCGCTCGCGCCAATGGCCACGCCGTGGAACAGACTGCCGTCGGCGAGTGCGAGTAGTGCTGGAAGCGTCATGGATTCGCCTGGGTTCGGAAGCGGGGCCACCGATGCCGCGTGCGGCAGCGCTCGCGAACTGGGTCGCAGTGCGCGAGGCGTGATCGGTGGAATCGAGGCGAGTGCGAATTCTAGGGATGGCCCGTCACGCTGTCCACCGCAGGCGTATACTCGCGCCATCGTCGCCCACGCAGCTATCGGCATGCTGAACGCCGCCGCCAGCGCTGCTCCGAGCGTCGCGCTGCTCGACCGGCAGCGCCTGGCGCAGCGTGAAACCGTCGTGCACAGCGAACCCTTCGCGTTCCTGGTCGCACCGGGTCAATTGCCGCCGCAGGCGGCCGCCGAACTGGCACGCGATTTTCCGCGTTATGCGGGCGCCGGCTTCTTTCCGCACGACCCCGCCGAATGTGGCCCCGCGATCAACCGCCTGATCGCGGAGCTGGTCGCACCCGACTTCGCCGATGCGATCGGCGCGCCGCTCGGCATCGACGGCCTCAGCCGCTTCCCGGTGCTGGTGACCTTGTGCCGCGCGCTCAATCGCCGCCACGGCACGATCCACACCGACAGCAAGTCCAAAGTCGTCACCGCCCTGCTCTACCTCAATGAGCGCTGGCCCGAAGGCAGCGAAGGCTGCCTGCGCTTCCTCAACCGCATCGACGACATCGACGACATGGTGGCGCCCGAGATCCGCCCCCTGTACGGCAACCTCGTCGCGTTCCGTCGTGCCGACAATTCCTTCCATGGGCACCTGCCGTGGGAAGGCGAACGGCGCGTGATCCAGGTCGCGTGGCTGACCAGCGAACAGGACAAGCAGCGCAAGACGCGGCGTGGCCGCTTCACGCGCTGGATCAAGCAGTTGTTCGGCCGCCTCGACCAGCGGTTGGGCGCCAACCGCGACCGCAACGCCGCCCACCGCGATTGAGTGCACGCGCGGCGGCGGGCGTCTCGCAACGCCGGCGCCGGGCCGCGTATGCTTGCGACCACGATCCGGAGCCGACCATGACCCAGCCTCACGCCGCCCGTTGCCGACTGCCACGCACTGCCTTGCTGGCCTTGCTGCTGCTGACCGGCGCTGCCGCCGCGCGCCAGGGCGAACCGCCGCTGAGCCTGCGTGCCGTCGCCAAGATCGGTGCCGACGTGCCGCTCGCAACCGTGCGCGGCATCGACGCCGCCGCACGCGCCGCCGAGATCGACCGCACCGCGCGCGCCAGCGCGAATCGCGACAAGCGCCTGCATGTCGCGGACCTGCGCGAAACCGCCTTCGACACCGTCCATGACGGCCGCTGGGACCGCAGCGACGGACTCGCGGTGTGGCGCCTGCGCGTGCAGGCTCCCGGCGCCACCGACCTGCGCGTGGATTTCGGCCGCTACGAGCTGCCGCGCGGCGCGCGCCTGTACCTGATCGGTGCCGATGGCTACTACCAGGGACCCTACACGCGCGCCGACGCACTGGCCGGCAGCTTCCATTCGTCGCTGCTGCCCGGCGACACGGCGACGATCGAACTGCAGGTCCCGGCCGCGCTGGCCGAAGGGCACTCAAGCCCACTCACGATCACGGCCGTCGGCGCCGGTTTCCGCGATCTGTTCGACCGCGCCAAGGCCACCGGCCCCGGCACCTCGGGTGCCTGCAACATCAACGTGGCCTGTCCGCTCGGCCAGCCCTATCCGGCACAGATCCGCGCGGTCGGCCATTACCAGTTCAACTCCGATGCCGATGGCCGCGGCTACATCTG
>NZ_JAHCAQ010000011.1 GCF_019634845.1 Dokdonella sp. | reverse complement strand
GGTCGCCAAGGCCAGGGCCAGCAGCAAGGGTCGCCGAAGGAGCAGCAGCAGGGTCAGCAACAGGACCCGCACGACGGCGAACAGCCGCAGGACCAGCAGGACCAGCAAGGCCAGCAAGGCCAGAACGACGGTGAACGGCAGTCGGCATCGTCCGATTCGCAGTCGGCCGGGCCGCACGACCGGCAGCAGGCGCAGCAACACGATCGGACCGCGGGTGAGCAGCAGGACGCTGCCACGCAGGAGCAGGCCGCCCAGCAGCAGGCGGACGCGCAGCAGCGCGAAGCCTTGTCGAAGTCCGTCGACCAGGCACTGGCGCGGCAGGGCGAGCGCAATCGCGATGGCAGGCCGCCGCAGGGCCAGAGCGCGGTCCCGTCCGAGGATGACGCCACGCGCGAGCAGCGTCAGGCGCTCGACCAGTGGCTCGAGCGCGTGCCCGATGATCCGGGCGGGCTGTTGCGGCGCAAGTTCATGCTCGAGTACCAGCGTCGCCAGCAAGGCAAGGGAGAATGACCATGAAGCGGTCGGGATTCGTCGTCGCGTGCCTGGCTTGGCTCGTGTTGGTGGCCGCCATCGCGCAGGCTGCCGGTGCGCCGCGCGCCTGGCTCGATCGCAGCACGATGCGGCTGGGCGAGACCGTCACGCTCAATGTCGAAACCAGCGACACCGGCGCCAGCGCGCCCGACTTCGCGCCGCTGGCGCAGGACTTCGACCTCGGCGCAACACAGTCGAGCCAGCAGGTCAGCATCGTCAACGGCGTGCGCGACGCCAAGATGTTGTGGGCCGTGGCACTGCAGCCTCGCCACGAAGGCAAGCTCACGATTCCGCCGCTCACGGTCGGCGGCGCGCGGACCGCACCGCTCGAACTCGAGGTGCAGGCCGCCGCGCCACCGGCGCAGGCCGGCGGCGACGTGTTCTTCGAAGTCGATGCCCAGCCGCGCAATCCCTATGTGCAGCAGCAGGTGCGCTACACGGTCAAGCTCTACTATGCGGTCGACCTCACCGGCGGCAACATCAGCGAGCCCAAGGCCAGCGGGCTGGCGGCCAAGCATCTGGGCCAGGACAGGCAATATGTCGCGACGGTTGCGGGCCGCCGCTATCAGGTCGTCGAGCAGCACTACGCACTCACGCCCGAACGCAGCGGAACGCTGCAGATTCCGGCGCTGCAGTTCCGCGGCACTACGCTCGACCTGCGCGATCCGGGCTCGTTCTTCAGCCGCGGGCGCGAGGTCGGCGCGCAGTCGCAGGCGATCACGCTCGAGGTGCGTCCACAGCCCGCCGATTGGCCGGCCGGCGCGCCATGGCTGCCGGTGGCCTCGCTGCTGCTGCAGGACCAGAGTGCGTTGCCGAGCGAGGTCCATGTCGGTGACGCGGTGACGCGCACGGTGCGCATGCAGGCGCAGGGCGCCGGCTTCGAGCAACTGCCCGAGCTGCAGCTGCACGCCCCGACCGGTGCCGACGTGTATCCCGACAAGAGCGAGACCAGCACGCGCGACGATGGCGATTGGCTGTATGGCCAGCGCATCCGCAAGTTCGCGATCGTACCCAACCGGACCGGCAGCGTGAGCGTGCCCGGCGTGCGCGTGAGCTGGTGGAACACCCAGACCGATCGCCTCGAGACCAGCGAGTTGCCGCCGCAGACGATCACCGTCCTGCCCGCGGCGGCGGGTACGCCGGCCGCGGTGACGCCGCCGGCCGCGTCGGCCGCTGCCGACGCCAGCGCCGGCAGCACCGCCGGCGTGGCGCCCACGGCGAGCGCCAGCAGTCCGTACGCGCCGCTTCTGGCCGACAGCCAAGCGCGCTTCTGGCGCCTCGTTGCGGCGCTGCTCGCGCTCGGCTGGCTCGCCACGGCGCTGGGTTGGTGGTGGATGCGCCGTCGGCCGCAGCGCCCGATCGAGCCGGCAGCAGCGGCACCCGCGAGCGCGTCGGCGCAGCGGGCGGCGTTCCTGCGCGCCTGCGCGCTGGGTGATCTTGCCGGCGCCGAGCGTGCCCTGGTGGCGTGGTCGCGCAGTGAGCGCAGCGAGGTGCGCAACCTCGGCGAACTGGCGCAGCGACTTGCCGATGACGCACAGGGCAGCGCGCTGGCCCGCCTGCAACGCGCGCGCTATGCCGGCGCACCGGCGGACGGACTGGCCACGCAACTGCAGGCTGCATTCCAGCGTGGCATTGCCTGGCTGCCGGCTGCGTCGCCGCAGCAGCGGCACGACGCACTGCCCGCGCTGTACCCGCCGCGCGATTGATCGCGGTCGCCAGCGGCCTCGTTCGCCGCGATCGCGTGGCGCTACACTGCCGCCTGCCGCGACAGTGCCAGCGTCGACCGGGCAGTTCGGTTGCCGCGTCGGGCGTTCGGCATGAGGAGGCTCGATGCGTGCTTCGCAGGTGGGGGCGACAGGGTTGCGCAGCCGCGTGCGGGTGGCGTTGGCGGTGACCGCGCCGCTCCGGCGCGGCGCTCGAATTTCCGGTGCGACCACCCGTGGTCCGGCCAAGCCGGGATGGATGGCACGCATGACGCGCATGGCCCATTCATGGCGCGCGGCGTTCGCGGCGAGTCGCTCTACATCGACGCCGACGCCGCCAGCGTGATCGCGCGTCGCGCCAGCCATCCGGTCGCGGCCGATGCCGCGCTGGCCCGTCGCCTCGTGCAGCACCCGGCGCCCCGCAGCCGGGCGCGCAGGATGCGCCGTGTGACGGGCGCACTGGCCGCGTTGCTGGCGGGTACCGCGCACGGCGCGTCGCTGCCATGGGAGGTGTGGACGAGCCCCGCTGCGCTGGCGCGGCTCGATGCGGGCGACGCCGTGGTGCAGACTTCGAGCCGCTGCCCCGGCGGCTGCCGCTACGACCGCAGCAATGCCGGTGCCGAGGATCCGCTGGCCAACCCGTATCCGCTGCGTTGGCTGTACAGCGCGGGCGACGAGGTCGTGCTGCTCGACGAACCCGCTGCCGGCGCACTGACCCGCCTGTGGCTCACGACCGGTTATGGCACGGCTGCCTGCATCGATCCCGCGACCGAGCTTCGCCTGTATGTCGATGGCGCCAGCGAACCGGCACTTGCGCTGCCGCTGGCGGCGGTGTTCGACGGTTCCACCCCGCCGTTCACGGCCCCGCTGGTGGCCGCGCGTGCGCAATCCAGCGGTGGTTACGTGAGCTACATGCCGATCGCCTACGCGCAAGGTTTGCGGGTCGCACTGGCGAATGCGCAAGGCGGCGGCAATCCGTGCAGCGCCGATGGTCGCCGCCTGTTGTGGTACCAACTCCAGCACCATCGCATCGGCATCGGTGCGCAGGTGACGAGTTTCAGCCCGGGTCACGACGAGCCCGGCTGGCGCAGCTTCGTGAGCCACGCCGGCGATGATCCGTGGAACGGGCTGCTGGTGGCGGACGATGCGAGCGCAACCATCGCGCCCGGCGGGCAGGTGGTGGTCGCCACGCGTGGCGGCAGCGGCTGGGTGCGCGGCATCCGCATCCAGGCGCCGCGCGCGAGCTATCCGCTGCTGGCGCTGCGCGTCGAGATTGACGCGGCGACCGTGCTCGACATGCCGCTGGCCGATTTCTTCGCCACGCCCGCCGATGCGCAGACGCCGGCGCGCGGCGTGTTGCTGGGCGAGGATGCCAACGGTTGGCTGTATGCCTGGTGGCCAATGCCGTTCGACGCCACCGCGAGCGTCGCGTTGCATGCGCTGCCGACCCTCAATGCGGCGGTCGCGGTGTCCACCAGCGTGAGCTTCGATGCCGCGCCGGTGCCTTCCGATGTGGGCCGTTTCAGCGCGAGCGTGCGCGAGGATTGCGTTGCGGGTGGGGCCTTCGTGCTCGACGACACGCGCGGTGCCGGCAAGATCGTCGGTGTCAGCGCGAGCTACCGCGCCGCGGCGGCGCCGGTGCGCACCTATCTGGAAGGCGATGAGGTCGCGTGGGTCGACGACGCGCGTGCGCCGGCCTGGTACGGGACCGGCGTGGAGGACTTTTACAACGGCGGGTTCTACTTCGACCATGGCGCGTTCGCAGGTCCGCTTGCCGGCGCGACGCGCGTCGATGCCGACGGCAGCTCGGTGACGAGCGCCTACCGCCTCATGTTGGTCGATGCCTTGCCCTACGCCAGCGCATTGCGCATGACGCAGGAAGCAGGCCTGTCGGCGCTGGAACCGACACCGACGTGTGCCCGCCGCGTGGTGTACGCGTATCGACAGGCGCAGCCGCTGCAGATGAGTCTGGATTCATTCGAAGTCGGCGACGCCGTGGCCGCGGCCGCACATTCCTGGACGGTTCCGGCGACGACGCACTGCGAGGCGCTGACGGCGCAGTTCGAAGGCGAGCCTGCGGCCACGCGCACCGCGACGGCGTGCACGAGCACAGGCGGCGTGACGCAGTTCCGCTTCACGACGGCGGGCGATGGCGGTCCGCTGTGGCTGCGGCGCACCTTCGACGCGGCTGGCGCCGAGCCCGGGGTGGTCGCGGGCTCGGCGGGCGCACGCATCCGTGTCAACGGTGCGCTGGCCGGTGCATTGGCTCCGGTCGCAGCGAATCCGCTGCGACGTTGGCAGCAGCAGGACGCGGCGCTGGTGGTGCCAGCGGGCACCGATGTGCTCGATGTCGTGATCGAGCCCGACTGGCACGAGGCCGCCCCCGTCTTCGGTCAATCGCGCTGGGAATTGCGCGGCCGTTGGCAGGACGCGATCTTCGCCGACTCGTTCGAGGCGGACTGATCGCGCCGGCGCAAGGCCGCGCGCGCCGCACGCTGCCCCGCCGCACCGCGGCCGCTCGCGGCGGCGAACCTGCCGCCGGGGGCCAAAAGAACACCGGCCTGCATGCGCAGGCCGGTTCGATGCGGCGTCCATGCCGTGCCGCTCCCGCTGCAGTGTCGCGTGCTCAGAAGCGGTATTCGGCGCTCACCGAGACCAGGCTCGGGTTGAGCGTCAAGCCGCCCTTGTTGGCCTTGTAGTAGTCGTAGTTGAGGCCGACGCTGACGTTGTTGCTGAAGTCGTAGCCAAAGCCGGCGCCTGCGTACCATTTGTTGCTGGTGTCGTTGACATACACCGGCGTGGTGCCGCTGAAGTAGCCTCCGCGCATGTCACCGCGGAACCAGCCGGCGCGACCGCTCAGGTACCAGTTGTCGGTGAGGTTGAAGTGCGCATTGGCACCGACGTTCCAGCCCTTGAGCTCGGCCTTGCCGAGCGCGCCGTTGCCGGTGCGCGCATCGAACGAGCCGATGTTGGCGTAGCCACCCTCGACACCGAGCAGGAAGTTGGGCGCCAGCGCCCAGCGATAGCCGATGTTGGCGCCGTAGCCGGTGTCGGTGTCGTCGTAACCGTGCTTGTCGAAGTTCGACTGGCCGACATTGCCGTTGATGAAGAAGCCCGACGTGTTGTCGGCGTGGGCAGCCGGCAGGGCGAGGAAACTGGCGGCAGCAAGGGCAGTCGCAAACAGCATGTTTTTCATGGAATCACTCCAATTGCCTTGTCTAAGGTGGGGCTGCGCCGAAACCGCAGCGACGCGGCCAACGGTTTCGATGCGGACCACGGCAGGACCGTTCATTCAGCCGGCCGCAGTCGTCAGATGCGGTTCACGCAGCCAATTACAATACGCGACGGTACAGCAATGTTCAGAAATCGCACCGCATCGCGCGCCAGGCGATCGCCGAGGTTCTTGACAGTGGCGATTACGAACGTAAACTAAGGCGACGGTTACGAGTGTAAACACATGCGCATCAGCGAAGCCGAAAGCATCGTCATGCAGGCCCTCTGGCAGCGTGCGCCACAAGGCGCCGACGAGGTGTTCGCGGCCGTCGGTCCCGGCCAGGGCTGGCAGGAGGCGACGGTCAAGACCTTGCTCAACCGGCTGCTGCGCAAGCGCGCGATCGCGGCCGAGCGCGATGGCCGACGCTACCTGTACCGCCCGCTGCTGGCACGCGCCGACTACATGCACGCCGAAAGCACGAGCCTGCTCGAGCGCCTGTTCGACGGCCGCGTATCGGCGCTGGTGGCGCACTTCTCGCGCAGCGAGCGCCTGTCGAAGCAGGAGATCGACGAGCTGCGTGCGCTGATCGAGGAGATCGACGATGGCGCATGACGTGTTGGCCACGCTGCTGCGCTTCAGTGCGGCCGGCTCGGTGGCGATCGTCGTCGTGCTGCTGGTGCGGCGGTTGTTGCGCCGGCGTTGCGGCGCGCAGGTCGCCTACGCAGCATGGCTGCTGGTGCCGGCGACGCTGCTGGCCCTGCTGCTGCCGGCGCCGCTGCGTGTGCCGGCGCCGCTCGCCGCGGTCGCGCAGATTGCGCCCGTGCAGTCTGCCGCGGCGCTGCCGCCGGGCCAGACGCTCGATCCGCGCGGCATGCTGCTCGCGTTGTGGCTCGCTGGCGTGCTGCTGGCGGCGGCCCGGTTCGTGGTGCAGCAGCGCCGCTATCTGCGCAGCCTCGGTCGCCTGCGGCTGCGCGCTGGCGCGCACATCGTGCAGTCGGATTGCGAATTCGCCGGACCCGCGCTGGTCGGTGCGTGGCGTCCGCGCATCGTGTTGCCGTCCGACTTCGACCGCCGCTACGCCGCCCGCGAGCGCGAACTGATCATCGCGCATGAGCACGTCCACTTCCTGCGCGGCGATGCGTGGATCAACGCGCTCGTGGTCGCGCTGCGCTCGCTCAACTGGTTCAACCCGCTGCTGCACTACGCCGCCGCAAGGTTCCGCCTCGATCAGGAGCTGGCCTGCGATGCGGTCGTGGTCGCCCGTTTTCCGGAAGCGCGCCGGCACTACGCCGACGCGATGTTGAAGGTGCAACTGGCCGGCCAGTCGCGGCAGGAGCTGCGGCTGCCGGTCGGTTGCCGTTGGCCATCCGACACCACGTTGAAGGAGAGGATTCTCATGCTCAAAGCACCCCGTCCGACGCACGCGATGCGCCGTCTCGGCGTCGGCCTCGTCGTCTGCGGCGCGCTGGCCTGCGCCTGGAGCGCGTGGGCGAGCCTGCCACCCCGTGCGGCTGCAACCACGGGAACGGCCGCCACGCCAGCGGCAGTCGCACTGCCCGCGGCGCCGCCATCGCATCAGGCGCTGGCCGCCGCCCGCATGGCACCACCCGCGCCGCCGGCTCCACCCCCGGCGCCGCACGCACCCCCGGCGCCTCCGGCACCGCCTGCGCCACCACCACCGCCTGACCGCGATTCGGCACCGTCCTACCGCAGCCTCGCGCCGCCCACCTACCCGGTCGAGGCACGCCAACAGAAGATCACGGGCACGCTCTACGTGCGGGCGAGGATCGGGCGCGACGGCAACGTGATCGCGGCGAGTCTCGACCATGCCGTGCCGACCAGCGCGGCGGCGGCCCTGGGCGAGGTCACGCTCGCGGCGGTCAAATCCTGGACGTTCGAGCCCGCGCGTTCCAATGGCGCAGCGGTCGAAGCCGAGGTCATGGTGCCGGTCGAGTTCGCCGACCACGCGGCGACCCGCGCCGACGCCGCTGCCGCGCAGCCCACGGCGCTCGACACGATCACGATCCGTACCGACGCCATGCAGTGACATCGGCGCCGCTGCAGCGGGTCCCGGGCGCTTCCTGCAGGCCCGCCGCTGCAACGTCCCGCAGCCTGCGCGGTGGCGGCGCAGACCGCGGCCTTCTCGCTGATTGGCTCCTTCCAAGCGGCCCTGTGCGCGCCATGCACGGGGCCGCTAAAATGGGCGCTTCCATCCCCGCCCATTCCGTCAAGGAGCTGTTCCATGGCTGTGAAGGTTGCCATCAATGGCTATGGCCGCATCGGCCGCAACATCCTGCGTGCGCTGTACGAAGCCAAGCGCACCCACGACATCCAGATCGTCGCGGTCAATGACCTCGGCAATGCCGAAACCAATGCCCATCTGACGCAATACGACACCGCGCATGGCAAGTTCCCGGGCGAGGTCAGCGTCGAGGGCGGCGACCTCATCGTCAACGGCGACCGCATCAAGGTCTGCGCCGAACGCGATCCGGCCAAGCTGCCGTGGAAGGACCTCGGCGTCGACATCGCGATCGAATCCACCGGCCTGTTCACGAGCAAGGCCAAGGCCGGAGCGCATCTCGCCGCCGGCGCGAACAAGGTCATCATCTCGGCACCGGGCGACAAGGACGTGGACGGCACCTTCGTCTACGGCGTCAACCACGAGCTCATCAAGGGCAGTCACCAGGTCATCTCCAACGCCTCGTGCACCACCAACTGCCTGGCCCCGCTGGCCAAGGTACTGCACGAGAAGATCGGCATCGTGCATGGCCTCATGACCACGATCCATGCCTACACCAACGACCAGGTGCTCACCGACGTCTACCACTCCGACTTGCGCCGCGCGCGCTCGGCGACGATGAGCCAGATCCCGACCAAGACCGGCGCCGCCGCCGCGGTCGGCCTCGTGCTGCCCGAACTCAACGGCAAGCTCGACGGCTTTGCCATGCGCGTGCCGACGATCAATGTGTCGGTGGTCGACCTGTCCTTCGTCGCCGCGCGCGCGACCAGCAAGGAAGAAATCGACGCCGCCGTCAATGAAGCCGCCAACGGCAAGCTCAAGGGCGTGCTCGGCGTCAACACCAAGCCGCTGGTGTCGATCGACTTCAACCACAACCCGCTGTCGTCGATCTATGACTCGACCCAGACGCGCGTGATGGGTGGCACCCTCGTCAAGGTGTTGTCGTGGTACGACAACGAATGGGGTTTCTCCAACCGCATGCTCGACATGACGCTGGCCTTCGCCAACGCGAAGTAGGTCGTGTTGCTGCATCGTGGCGGACAGGGCCGGCAGCATGCCGGCCTGGTGCGTTGAGGGCGCCACGGTTGGCGCAGCGAGTCGAACTGCGCTAGCTTCACCGTGTTGCGGCGCCACATGGCGCCGCGGAGCAATCGACATGGCGGCAGCAGGCACGCATCCCGCATTCGGCTACAGCGCGCGCGAAGAGCTGGCGTCGAGCCTCATCCACGGCCTCGGCATCGTGCTCAGCATCGCCGGGCTGGCCACCCTGGTCGGCTTCGCGGTGCGTGCCGGCGGCGTGCGCGAGGTTGCCAGCGTGGCCGTGTACGGCACCACGCTGATCCTGCTCTACACCGCATCCACGCTCTACCACGGGGTACCGATCGCGCGCGCCAAGCCCGTGCTGCGCCTGCTCGACCACGCGGCGATCTTCCTGTTGATCGCCGGCACCTACACGCCGTTCACGCTGCTGACCTTGCCCGGCCGCTGGGGCGCGATCCTGTTCGCGCTGGTGTGGACGCTCGCGCTGGCGGGCATTTCGCTCGAACTGCGCCGCGTGCGCAACCGCGTGCTGATGGCCACGCTCTACGTCGCGTTGGGCTGGATCGGCCTGGTCGCGATCGGGCCGCTCACCGAACACCTGCCGGCGGCCGGCCTGTGGCTGCTGTTCGGCGGCGGCGCGGCCTACACGCTCGGCGTGCCGTTCTACCTGTGGAAGCGCCTGCCCTACAGCCATGCGCTGTGGCATGTGTTCGTGCTGCTCGGCAGCGTGCTGCAGTTCTTCGCGGTGCTGTTGTACGTGCTGCCGCGCGCCTGAGCCTCAACCGCCGGTGGCGAAGGCGAAGGCGAACACGCCGAGCATCACGCCGCAGATCGCGAGCTTGGCCAGCGAACCGACCACGAAGCCGAGCCACGCGCCGACGCCGACGCCGCCCGCCTTGCGCAGCGTGCCGCCGGCGACGAGTTCGCCGAGCAGGGCGCCGACGAATGGACCGAAGATGATGCCGGGGATGCCGAGGAACAGGCCGACCAGCGTGCCCAGTGCCGCACCGATCACCGCGTAGCGGCTGGCGCCCACCTTCTTTGCGCCGATCACGCCGGCGATGAAGTCGATCGCGATCGCAATCACGGTCAGCACGCCCAGCAGCAGCAGCCACCAGGCGCCGACATGTGCGAAGCCGTCGGCCCACGCCGCCAGCAGCAGGCCAAGGAATACGAGCGGCACGCCCGGCAACGCCGGCAGCACCGAACCGATCAGGCCGGCGACGACCAACAGTGTCGCGAGCAGATACCACAACCAGTGCCAGGTCATTGCCACGCGCGCGTCGCCACAGGGACAGGCACGATAGCGCATCGCGGCGGCACCGCCGTGCCTGCCGCCGGCAGGTGTTCAGGCTGCGTCGAGGCGGAAGCGGATCGGCACCAGACCCCAGCCCGGCACCGCCACGCCATCGCGCAGGACCGGTACGAAGTGCGCACCCAGCACCGCTTCGCGCGCTGCGGCGTCAAGCAGCCGGTAGCCCGAACTGCGCGCGATCTCGACCTGCTGCGCACGACCGCTCGCGTCGACCCACACCTTGAGCAGGACCTCGCCCTGCTGACGCGAGCGGATCGCCGGCGCCGGGTAGCGCAGCCTCAGTGGCGTCGCCCACGCCAATTCGCGCGATTGGCCGCCACCGGCCGCGGCGGCGATGTCATGCGTGGCGACGGGCGCCGAGGTGTCGCGTGCCGGCAGCGCCGCGTCAACGGCAGTCGGCGCCTCGATCACCGGCGTGGCCGCGGATCGCGCTGGCAGCGGCACGCGCGGTTGCGGCGCGGCGTCGGCCTTGGGCAGCGGCAGCACTTCCGCCGGCGGCGCTGGCGGTGGCACCGGTGTATCCCGGATCTCGACCCGCACCGGCGATGGTGCGCGGCGCGGCGGCAGCGGCGCCAATGGCAGGGCCAGCAGCGCGATCGCTGCCAGATGCGCGGCAAAGGTCACGCTCCACGCGCCCACGCGCTGCCAGTCGACGAATCGAATCCACGGCGATGGCTGGCTGTACATGACGTCCTCCTCTGGGTGCCCGAGGACTGAAACGCCGCTGCCGCCGGCGCGGGGTTGGCGATGATCGTGGTGCCGGCACAGCCACCGCGACCCAGGCACGCCAGCAGCCTGAGACATTTTGTGTCGTCGCCTCTCCTTGCAGACGAGCGGGCAGCACAGGCAACGCCACGCGCCGCAGGATGCGGCGGCTGCGCGGGAAGGAGACAGCGATGGGATTGGCCACGACGATCGCAGCCCGCTTGAGTGATCTGGTATCGATTCGGACCCGTCGGTGGGACCGCATGGATGCGGCAAGCCGACGCGATCCAGGGATGGATCACCCGCCGGTCATGCCGGCGTCGTCGGTGCAGGAGCAACGCCTCGCCACCGTGCAGGCAATCCGGCGGCTGGGCGCCGCCGGCGCCGCAGCCTCGCCTGCGCGCGATGGGGGAGAGCGCGTCGACATGAATCCAGACTTCGACCTGACCCTGTTCGTTTCCGCGACGCCGTTGCTCGACGGCGTGCCGGTCGCACCGGCGCGGCGGCCGACGCTGCCTGCGCAGCCGCGGTTCGCTGCGCGTGGCGATCGCCTCGACGGTCCGGCCGAGTTCGGCGTCCACTACGAAACGGCTTCATCGATCCCGCTCGACGCGATCGACGTGCTCGACCACGACGTGTTCAACGCCGTCATCGCGCGCAGCCTGCAATCGGTGCGCAACGCCGATGGTTCCGTGCGCATGCTGCTGTACCTGGCCAATTGCCGCGATAACCCGCTGGCCCTGCGTGTGCGGCTGCATCTGCTGCGCGCCGACGGCGCGCGCCAGGACTCGCACACGCCCTGGTTCACGCTCGCGCTCGACCCGCATTCGCTCGCGCTCTGGCGCGAACGGGCCATCGAGGTCGGCGCTGCCAGCCATTACTGCATCGAAATCGACCGCGATCGCGGCGAGCGCTAGCCGGCGCCGGCAAGGCGCGTGCCTGCCGCGCGGTGCGCCTCGGGTTGGCGTCACCGGCGCCGGCGAAGTAGGCTAGGCGACACGTTCCGGGGTAGGGGGCCGATGTCCGCCGACGATGGCGCGCCTGCTGTCGCGCAAGCCGCTGCAGCCCACTGGATCGGCCGCATCGCGTCGGGAGACCGCGCGGCCGAAGCAGAGTTCGTGCGCCACTATGAGCACGGTGTGCGTGTGCTCGTGCGCCGCCACTGCCGCGCGGGTGATCCGGCCGTCGCCGACCTCGTGCAGGAGGTGCTCGTCACCGTGCTCGAGCGCCTGCGCAGCGGTGCGCTGCGTGATCCCGCCGCGCTGCCGGCCTATGTGCAGACCACGATCGTCCACGCCACCAGCCGCGAATACCGCAGCCGCCGCTGCGAGGTGCCGATCGACGCGGTCGCGACGCTGGCCGCCGACAATGAGCCGGCCCGCGCAGCCGCCGACGATCAGCTGGCGCGAATGCTGCGCGCGCTGGCGGCGACCCTGCCGGTCGCGCGCGACCGCGAAGTGCTCGTGCGCTTCTACCTCGACGAACAGGATCGCGACCAGATCTGCCGCGAGCTCGGTCTCGACGAGGATCACCTGCGGCGTGTGCTGTTCCGCGCCCGCGCGCGCCTGCGCGAGCTGCTGCTCGCTGCTGGCATAGGCGGGCCATGACCCGGCCCGTGCAGCCGTTCGCGGCGCCGTGGCCTGCGTGCGCACAGCACCAGCCGAGCGCGGCGCGGCGCCGATGAGACGCTCAACGCCGATGCCGCTCTTTTGTACGTATTCGGGAACAGTGAAAGCCCGCAGGAGGGCTGGATGAATCCAAATCCGTCACCGCGCATCGCGGCCTGGCTCGAGAGCGCATGGCTTGCGCGTTACCTCGAGCGTGGGCTTGATGCCACCGAGACCGCCTGGTTCGAGGCCTATCTGCTCGACAAGCCCGACCTGCTCGCCACGGTCGAGGCCGATGAGGCGCTGCGCAGCGCGCTCGCCAGTGATCGCGCCGGTTTCGAGCGCGGCAGCGACGGTGCTGCCGCGCCGCGTGCTGCGACGATGCGCGCGCGACCGCGGTGGCCACGATGGGCCGCGCTCGCGGCCAGCCTCGTTGTCGGCGTCGGCATCGGCCAGCTTGCGCTGCGCCCGTCGCCGCCGGCCGCCGACCTCATCGCCAATCCCGAGCGCATCGTGTTCGATACGTTGCGCGGTGCCAGCACGCCGCCGCTGGTACAGCACGGCAACAGCCAGGCCGCCTACCTGTTCGTCGAGGTGGCCGTACCGCCCACCGCGACCGACATCGAACTGCGCCATGGAGCGCACAGTGAACCACTGGCGCTTTCCGCTGAAGGCTTCGTGAGTTTTCTCGTCGACCAACGCGCGCGCTCGGACGCGACGCCGCTCGTCGTCGCCTACCTGCTCGACGGCCAACCCCAAAGCCAGACGCTCGATTTGAGCGAATCGAGGGTGCATTGATGAAACCGACACGCTGCACGTCGCGACCGGCCATGGCCGCGCTGTCCTGCGCGCTGGTCGCGCTGCTCGCCGGTGCGCCCGCGCTGGCGCAAGACAAGCCCGCCAAGGCCAAGGCGACCACGGCCGCCAAGCCGGCCGCCGCGACGACAAGCAAGGTCGATCCGGCCAAGTGCATCGCCGGCACGATCGCCACCACGGGCCAACTCGGTGAGCTGCTGCTGTTTCGCGACAGCATCCCGGTGCGCCAGCTCAGTGATGCCACGGCCTGGATCACGCAATGCGACGTGGTCCTGAACACGGCCTCGCCCAAGGATCCCGGCAGTTGCACGCACAAGGAACCGCTGGTCGGCGGCAAGCGCCTGCGCATCAGCAAGGCCGATGACGGGCTCGCGCTCGCGCTCATCGACGGCGACGGCAAGGTGTTCCGCCAGGGACCGGCCACGCTCGGCGGCAGCAATCCCGCAGCGGCGGGCGGCAAGGATGCGGCCTGGCTGACGATGACCTGGCAGCCGGGCAGCGAGCAGGAGGAACACTACTTCGTCATGCTGCTCGACTACATGAGCACGGGGCTGGCCGATCTCAGGGTCATTCCCAAGTACTACCTCGTCGAAGTCTTCAACCACGCCGACTGGAACTCCCCGGCCTGCAGGAAGGAGGCGCCCGACAACGAGGCCAACTTCAAGCCGTATTCGGGCGGCTCGCTCGTGGCGCCGCGGGCGCCACGCCAGACTGACAGCGGCAGCGGCAACGAGCCCGGCCGCACCCCCTGACACACGGCGCCGATCGGCGCCGGCTGCATGCGCAGCACATGAGCGGCGCGCGGCAACGCGCTGCACGCCATCGGCTTGCCGCCGAGCAACGGCAACGGCGCCCTGCATCGGCGCTGATCCGCGGCCGTCCGCGTCGCTCGCGCGGATCGGCGGTCACGTCATGACGTCGCCGCCCGCAGGCGACCTCGGTGCGCCGTCGGTCCAGCACGCGCGGCCACGCCCGGCTTGCGCTTTGCCGGCCACGTCCGGATAGTCGACCGCCATCACCGCTGTCGGCATCGCTCCGACGATGCGCCGCCCGATGCGCAAGCTGCTGCTGCCCCTGCTGCTGTTGGCCTGGCCTGGCGTGCCGGCAGCGAGCGCACCGACGCCGCTGGCCTGCGGCAAGCCACTGCGCATCGCAGTACCGGCGCCGGCCGCGGTGGCCGAGTTGGTGTCGGTGGCACCGGGGCCGGCGTGGCTGGCCGTGCATGAGCTGGGCCAGGACATCGATCTGGACAGCGGCGCCAACCCGCGTGCGCAGGCGCCATTGCCACCGCGGTTCGGGCGCTGGTGGCTGTATCTGCAGCCGGGCGAGAGCCTGCGCCTGCGCCGCAGCTGGCGCAATCCGGCCGCCGGGCAGGTGCAGCTCGAGCTCGACTGCAGCGGTGCGACCAGTCCTGCGCGCGATTGGCTGCTGCGCGCCACGCCAAGCCTCGAGCGCACGCGCAAGGCGCTGCCGCTCGGCAACGACCCGGCGCCGCTGGTGGCCGACCTGCGCGCGCTGGAGGCGGTCGCGCCCGACGCCTACAGCCGGGCCCTGGCACGTCACGCGGTGGCGCAGGCCTGGCTCATGAACGGCCGCAGCAATGCGGCCAGCGCCGCCTTCGCGCAGGCCGCACAGGCCTGGCGCGCCGCCGGCGCGCCGCAGCAGGCGCTGGCCGCGCGCGTCGGTGAGGTCGAGGATCTGCATCGCGCCGGACGCTTCGACGAAGTGCTGCAGACCCTCGCCGCCATGCCGCCCGCTGCCGGCGAGAGCTACTTTGCGGTACGGCTCGACGACGTGCGCTGCAGTGCGCTGGCGAGCCTGGCGCGTGCGCAGCAGGCGCGCGGCTGCTACCAGCGCAACCTCGCGCGCCTGCAGCGCCTGGGCGAGCTCAACGAGAGCCTCGTGGTGCGGCAGAGCCTGGCCAGTGTCGAGCAGACGCTGGGTCGTCACGATCGCGCCGCGGCCCTGCTGGCCGATGCGCTGCCGCTGGCGGCGCGCCTCGGCGCGGGGTTCAGCGCCGGTCGCATCCATCTGCAGCTCGCCAGCCTCGCCGCCGAGCGTGGTCATGTCGGCAGCGCGCTGCGCGAGCTCAGCGCCGCGCTGGCGGTGTTCGACAGCGGGTTGGCCGGCGAGGTCAACCTGCGCTGGCAGGCCAATACGCTGATCCAGCTCGCCGAGCTCTATACCGAGCTCGGCGCGCACGACGAGGCCTACCTCGCCATCGCCGATGCGCTGGCGCGGTTGTCGGCCGCCGATGCGCGCGAGCGCGTGGCGCAGGCGCTCGAGGCGCTGGCGCGAGTCGACCGCGCGCGCCATCGCGAGGCCCTGGCCCTGCGCTGGCTCGATGGGGCCGCGCACCTGTATGCGGCGCTCGGCGAGCACGACCGCGCCGCCGCCGTGCAGGTCGATGCCTTGCGCCTGCGCGCGCAGCAGGGCAGGCTCGATGCGGCCGCACTGGCGGCCTTGCGCGGGCAATTGCCGCGCCACGCGCCGGCGCTCGATCTGCTCGGCGCCGAGCTTGCGCTGACCCACGGCGATCGCGTGCTCGCCGCGCGCCTGCTCGCGCATCTGCAAGCCCGTGATCTGCCGCTGGGGCAGCGCCTGCAACTGGCCCGATTGCGCAGCCGGGCCGCGCGCGAGTCGGGTGACAGCGACGCTGCCGACGCGGCGCTGCGCGATGCGCTCGCCTGGCTCGACACGCTGGCCCAGTCCACCGCCAGCAGCGCCTTCGCGCAGTTGCTGCGCGCCAGTGCCTGGCCGCTGCGCAGCAGTGCCTGGCAGGCCGTGCTGGACGATGCCGATCGCGGCACGGTCGACGCCGCGGCGCGGGCCTGGCGCTGGCTGCCACTGGCCACGCCGCGTGCGCACACCGCCACGGCGCAAGTCGCGCCGCGCCTGCAGGCGTTCGACCGCGCGCTGGCGGCACAACTGCTGCCGGCATTGACCCACGCCAGCGATGGCACCGCGCAGGCACTGCTCGACACGCTGGCGGCGGCGCCGAGCGACGACGCCCGCTACCGAGCGGCCACGCTGCCCGAGCTGGCGCAGTTCCAGCGCAGCGTGCCGGCGGCGACGGTGGTGATGGCCTGGCTCGATGGCGGCGAGCGCAGCGGCGTGCTGTGGATCACGCGCGAGCGGGCGTGGCTGGCACCGGCCGCCGCACCTGCGGTGCTGCGCGCGGCGATCGCCGACTTGCGTGCCAGCCTGCATGCACCCGCCACGCCGAGCGCAACGATCGCCGCCGCTGCCGCGCGCGTGAGCGCCGCGCTGTGGCCGGCGCAGGCGCCGGGCGCACCGCCCGACCAGCTCGTCGTGCTGGCCGACAAGACGCTGGCTGCGGTGCCATGGCCGTTGTTGCCGTGGCCGGGGCAGTCGGCGCCGCTGCTCGATACCACCACCACGCGCGTCGCCGATCTGGTCGATGGCACCCGTTCGGCGCCACCGGCCTTGCAGGTCCACGCCCTGATCGCCGCGCCGGCGGTCGCCGCTGCGCTGCCTGCGCTGCAGGTGGCGAAAGCCGAACCGGGCCTGATCCGCGATGCCGCCGGCGCCGCCGTTGCGCTCAGCGTGGCGCGCGCGAGCCGCGCCGGCGTACTGGCGGCGCTGGCCGAACCCACGGCCATCGTGCACGTCGCCGCGCACGGCATGACGAGTCAGGGCCGGCTCGGCTACGCCGGTCTGTGGCTCGACGCCGACGCCAGCGCACCTGACGCAGGCAGCGAGGGCGGCGAGGTCGGCGCCGGCGCGCAGGTCGACTTCCTGAGCTGGCTCGACGTGATCGAACAACCTACGCGGGCACCGCTGGTCGTGCTCAACGCCTGCCAGCTCGGCGCCGACAACGATGCCATCGCCAACGGCAGTTCGAGTTTCGCGCAGGCCCTCGTGCAGTCGGGCGCCGACGCGGTGGTGGCTGCGCTGTGGCCGGTCAGCGACTCGGCCAGCGCGCTGTGGGTGCCCGCGTTCTACGCCTCGCTCGCGGCCGACCCGGAGCGCGACGCCGCGAGCGCACTGCGCGCCGCGCAACGACGCCTGCGCGACAGCCGCGCGTTTCGTCATCCGTTCTACTGGGCCTCGCTCGCTGCCTATGCGCGCCTGCCGGTGCAGGCGCCGCACTGAGGCCACGCCGTCTTCCGCGGCCCCGCGCGGTGGGTTGCGGCGTCTCAGCCACGCGCCGCGCGTGCCAGCAGTACCTGCGC
This sequence comes from Dokdonella sp., assembly GCF_019634845.1. Classification (GTDB taxonomy): domain Bacteria; phylum Pseudomonadota; class Gammaproteobacteria; order Xanthomonadales; family Rhodanobacteraceae; genus Dokdonella_A. Next base: position 105,414 of record NZ_JAHCAQ010000011.1, on the reverse strand, counting down.
GAAGCGTTGTGCGCTGCCGGCGCCGTGGGCGAAGAACAGCGAGGGCTCGGTCAGTTCGAGTTCGAGCAGGCGCGGCGCGCCGTCGGCGTCGTGGATGAGGTCCACGCGCGCGTAGGCGAGCGCGCCGTCGAACGGGATCGCGGCGATGGCGCGCGCCGCGAGTGCGCGCTCGGCTTCACTCGCCACGCGCGCACTGATCTGCTCGGGCGCGAACAGGGCCTGGGTCGGGCCATCGCCGCGCAGCAGCAGGGCGCCCTTGCGGATGGCATGGCTGAACTGGCCGTCGAAGTGGATCAGCGCGGTCTCGCCGCGCGCATCGACGCTGGCAAGGTAGGGCTGCAGCAGCACGCTGCGACCCGCTGCGAGCAGGCGCTCGATGTGCGCGGTGGCGCTGGGGCCGGCCTCGCGCGCATGGCGCTGCGCATCGCGCGAGCCGGCGCCGACGGCGGGTTTGACCACCAGTTCGCGGGACTGCGGATGGGCATCGAGGAACGCCGCCAGCGCTGCCGCGGCGTTCATGCCCGGCTCGACGAAGGCGCTCGGTACGATGGCGACGCCGGCGCGCGCAAGGTCGGCGAGGTAGTGCTTGTCGGTGTTCCAGCGCAGCACTTCGAGCGGATTGACGAGCCGCGTGCAGGCGGCCACGCGCGCGGCCCAGGCGAGGAACTCGGGCAGGCGGCCGACGTAGTCCCACGGCGAGCGCAGCACGACGAGATCGAACTCGTCCCAGGCGACGTGCGGCGCATCCCAATCGACCACGCTGGCCTGCGCACCGGCATCGTGCAGCGCAGCCAGCAGCGGGGCGAGGTCGTCATCGAGCGGGCGGGCAGCGGCCACGCTGACCAGGGCAAGGCGGACGGTGGTCATGGTCGGGTTCCGGTGGTGTCGAGGGCGGAGGCGCGGCAGGCGACTGCCGCGGATCATTGTGCGACCACTCAGCGCACCAGCGTGCCGCCCTTCATCACGTGTTCGACATGTTCGAGCGTACCGACGTCGGCGGTGGCATCGCCCTTGACCGCGATCATGTCGGCGTAGTGGCCCGGGCTCAGCGAGCCGACGTCGCCGTCGGCGCGCAGCAGGGCGGCCGCCACCGTGGTCGCCGACTGGATCGCCTGCAGCGGTGTCATGCCGTAGCGGACCATGTAGGCGAACTGGCGCGCGTTCCAGCCGTATGGATACACGCCCTCGTCGGTGCCGAAGCTCAGTTTGACTCCGGCCTTGAGCGCGCGCGTGAAGGCTTCGCGCTGCAGTTGCGCCGTCTCGCGGTTCTTGCGCAGGTAGCCCGCCTCCCAGCCCTGGCGCGTACCGTATTCCTCGATGTAGTCGCCGTCGTAGATGTCCATGTCGAGCCACACGCCACGCGCCTTGGCCAGCGCGATGCCCTCGGCATCGATGAGCGAGGCGTGTTCGATCGAGCGCGCGCCGGCGCGGATCGCGTTCTTGATGCCCTCGGCGCCGTGGGCATGGGCCAGGCAATAGCTGCCGTTGCGTGCGGCTTCGTCGCAGGCAGCCTGCATTTCCTCCAGCGACAGTTCCGGCCGGCCCGGTTCGGTGCCCACCGCCAGCACCGCGCCGGTGGCCATCATCTTGATGTGGTCGGCGCCGTGCTGGATCAGGTAGCGCACCTTCTCGCGTGCCTCCTGCGCGTTGCGCACCACGCCCACCGCCATGTCGGTCGGTACCTGCACATCGGCGGCGAAGCCGGTCACGGCGCCACCGCCGCCCGGAACGGTGATGTAGGCGCCGGCAACGTGCATGCGCGGGCCTTCCACGTAGCCGGCCGCGATCGCATCGCGCAGGGCGACGTCGGTGAGGGCGCGGTAGGTGCCGACGTCGCGCACGCTGGTGAAGCCGGCATGCAGCGTCAGGCGCGCGTTGTGGGCGCCGCGCAGCGCCAGCTCGGCTGCCGAGTGCAAGAGTGGCTCGGCGACATTGGCGCTGGTGCCGTAGTCGGCGAGGTGGGTGTGCATGTCGATCAGCCCCGGCAGCACCTGGTAGGCCGACCAGTCGGTGAGCGGTCCGTCGCCCGGGGCGGTGGTGAATGGGGTCCATGCCGCCACGCGGCCATCGACGATGCGGATGAGCTGGTCGTCGAGCACGCGTCCGCGCTCGACGTCGACGAGCTTGCCGGCGCGGACATAACGGGTGGCGGCGTGGCTGGGTACGATGCCGAGCGCGAGCGCGCCGGCGAGGGCGATGCGGATCATGCGGATGGCCTGGACGGTGGACAGGTCCGCCAACGGTTGCCGATCACGCCGCGTCTGGCAAGTGCGGCGACGCGGACCGGCGCGGCGCACGTGGCGGTGGGCGCCACCCGCGTGGGCCAGGGCAGCGCCGCCCGCAGGCGGCGCTGGGCGACTGGGCGCGCCAGGCCGGCGGAGCCTTGCCGGCGGCTAGCGCTTCATCTTCGCCGCCAGCGCCTTGCCGAGATCGGCCGGCGACTTGACCGTGGTCACGCCGGCCTTCTCGAGCGCGGCGAACTTGGCGGCGGCGGTACCCTTGCCACCGGAGATGATCGCACCGGCATGGCCCATGCGCTTGCCGGCCGGCGCCGACGCACCGGCGATGAAGCTCACCACCGGCTTGGTGACGTGGCGGCCGATGAACTCGGCGGCGTCTTCCTCGGCACTGCCGCCGATCTCGCCCACCATGATGATGCCCTCGGTGCCCGGATCGTCCTGGAACAGCTTGAGGCAGTCGATGAAGTTGAGTCCGTTGATCGGATCGCCGCCGATGCCGATGCAGGTGGATTGCCCCAGGCCTTCGTTGGTGGTCTGGAACACGGCTTCGTAGGTGAGCGTGCCCGAGCGCGACACGATGCCGACCTTGCCGGGGCGGTGGATGTGGCCTGGCATGATGCCGATCTTGCACTCGCCCGGGGTGATGATGCCGGGGCAGTTGGGACCGATCAGCACGGTGTCGGGATGCGCCTTGAGCACGTTCTTGACGCGCAGCATGTCGAGTACCGGAATGCCTTCGGTGATCGCCACGATGACGCGCACGCCGGCGGCGACCGCCTCGAGGATCGAGTCGGCGGCGAACGGCGGTGGCACGAAGATGACCGAGGCATCGGCACCGGTGGCGCCGACCGCTTCGGCGACCGAGTTGAAGACCGGCAGGCCGATGTGCTCGCTGCCGCCCTTGCCCGGCGTGACGCCGCCGACGACCTGGGTGCCGTAGTCGAGCGCCTGTTGCGCGTGGAAGGTTCCTTGCTGGCCGGTGAAGCCCTGCACGATCACCTTGGTGTTCTTGTTGACCAAAACGCTCATGGATGATTCCTCGAAAAGCTGGCGGTTCGTGGGGACTGCCGGCCGCGCTGCCCGGCATGAGCCGGCAGCGGTCCGCCCACGTTCGGTTCAGTGGGCGGCGGCGACCGCCTTGCGGGCGGCATCGTTGAGATCGTCGGCCGGCGTGATCGCCAGCCCCGAGTTGGCGAGCAGCTCGCGGCCCTTCTCGACATTGGTGCCCTGCAGGCGCACCACCACCGGGATCGTGAGTCCGACTTCCTTGACCGCGGCGATGATGCCCTCGGCGATGAGATCGCAGCGGACGATGCCGCCGAAGATGTTGACGAGGATCGCCTTGACCTTGTCCGACGACAGGATGAGCTTGAATGCCTCGGTCACGCGCTCCTTGGTGGCGCCGCCGCCGACGTCGAGGAAGTTGGCCGGCTCGCCACCGGCGAGCTTGATCACGTCCATGGTCGCCATCGCCAGGCCCGCGCCGTTGACCATGCAGCCGATCGAGCCGTCCATGGTCACGTAGTTGAGGTTGTTCTGTGCCGCCGCGGCCTCGGCCGGATCTTCCTGCGTGAGGTCGCGCATCGCCACCAGCTCGGGGTGGCGGAACTCGGCGTTGTCGTCGGAATTGACCTTGCCATCGAGGGCGGCGAGGTTGCCGTCCTCGAGGATGGCCAGCGGATTGAGTTCGACCAGCGACAGGTCCTTGTCGTTGAACAAGCGGTACAGGCCGAGCATGATTTTGGTGAGCTGGCCGACCTGCTTGGCATTGAGGTCCATGGCGAAGCCGAGTTCGCGGCACTGGTAGGGCTGCAGGCCTTCGATGAAATCGACGCGGATGGTGTGGATGTCCTGCGGCGTGTCGCGCGCGACCTGCTCGATGTCGACGCCGCCATGCTTGGAGGCGATGAACGACACGCTCTTGCTGTCACGGTCGACCAGCACCGACAGGTACAGCTCGCGGGCGATGTTGGTGGCGTCGGTGACCAGCACGAGATTGACCGGCAGCGCACGGCCGGCCGACTGATAGGTGGCCATCCTGGTGCCGAGCATGCCCTTGGCGGCCGCGCGCACGTCATCGAGGCTCTTGCAGAACTTGACGCCGCCGGCCTTGCCGCGGCCGCCGGCATGGATCTGCGCCTTGACCATCCACTGGCTGCCACCGAGCGCCTTGGCGGCATCGACGGCGGCATCGGGCGAATTGGCGGTCTTGCCGGGCGGCACGGCGATGCCGTAGGCGGCAAACAGTTCCTTGGCTTGGTATTCGTGGAAGTTCATCGAGGCACCTTGTGCTGGAAAGCGTGACGCCGGGGCGCGCGGGGCGCCGGGGCGGGCAGACGGGGACTGGCGGCGGAACGCCGCCTTGATGCAGCGCGGTATTTTCGGCCATGGGGGCGGCGAAATCAAAAGGGGCTGCCCGCGCCGCTGGTTGCCCGCCCGATCAAGCCACGCCAGATCGCACCTGCTTGCGCAGGCGCAAGCGGACCCGATGGCCGGGAATTGGCAAGCCGCTGGAGCCGGGAGTGCCGCCCAGTCCTGCGGCGTGGCAACGGCACGGGTGCTGACGGGCACGCGGCGCCGTGCGCCACGGCGCCATCGGCGGCATATACTGGCCGCCCATACAAGGAGTTGGCGTGGCCCCTACGCGCTATCAAGGCCTGGATCGCGACGCCCCGGGGGACATCACCCGGCGGGAGCTGTACTTCTTCAACCTGTACCGCTGCCTGGAGGCGTTCGTTTACGCGAGCCTCGTGTTCGCGCCGTTCGCCGGCGAGTCGGTGCGACTGCTGCGCCCCTTGCTGGGCCATACCGTGGCGGTGGTGTATCTCGGCGTGGCGGTGATCCTGCTGCTGCTGACCGAACGCCTGCGCCGCCACCTTGCCGCGACGATCGGCGTGTCGCTGGCGATCGACATCGCGGCCGCGGCGGCGGTGCTGCTCGCGCTGTCGGGCTACAGCCTCGTGCCGATGATGCTGCTGGTCAACATCGGCATCGCGGCCCTGCTGATGCCGCAGCGCGCCTACGTGTTTGCGTTGGGTGCCGCGCTCGGGGTCTCGATTCCCTATCTGTACGACCTCGTCAACGACAGCCATGAGTCGGTCAGCGGCCTCAGCGTGCTGGCGATGACGGTGGCCTATTTCGTCGCCGCGACCCTGCTGCGCAACCTCGGTGGTCATCTGCGCGAGGCCGAGGACCTGGCCGAACAGCGTGGCGCCGACCTGCTCAACCTCGAGCAGATCAACGATCTCATCATCCAGCGCATGCGCACCGGCGTGCTGCTGGTGGATCGCGCCAACTACATCCTGCGCATCAACGAGTCGGCCTGGCACCTGATCGGCAATCCACCACCGGGCGAGCGCGAACTGGGCGTGGTCGCGCCCGAGCTGTCACGCCGGCTTTACCACTGGCGCCACAAGGGCCAGGGCGAGGAATCGGCGGTGTCGCTGGCGACCGACATGCCCGAGGTGATCCCGCGCTTCACGCGCCTGTCGCCCAATGACGATGCCAACGTCCTCATCTTCCTCGACGACACCTCGCTGGTGTCACGCCGCGCCGAGGAACTGACGCTGTCCTCGCTGGGCCGTCTGTCGGCGTCGATCGCGCACGAGATCCGCAATCCGCTGGCGGCGATCCGCTACTCGGCGCAGCTGCTGGCCGAATCCCCCGACCTCAACGGCGACGACACGCGCCTGGTCGAGATCATCAACAACCACTGCACACGCGCCAACGACGTGGTCGAGAACATCCTGCAACTGTCGCGGCGCGAGCGCTCGCGTCCCGAAACACTCGACCTCAACGCCTGGGTGCTCGGCTTCGTCGACGACTACAAGCAGTCCAACGACCTCGGCCAGGACCAGTTGCGCGCGATCACCAGCAACAAGCGGCTCGAAGCCGTGGCCGACCCGCAGCACCTGCAGCAGGTGGTGTGGAACCTGGTGCAGAACGCGCTGCGCTACGGGCGCCAGCCCGGCCAGCCGGCACGGGTGGCGGTCGTCGCGCGCGCCGCGACCGAGAAGGGACCGGCCCTGCTCGAGGTGATCGATCGCGGCCCGGGCATACCACCCAAGGTCGCCGCGCAGATCTTCGAGCCGTTCTACACCACCCATGAATACGGCACGGGCCTGGGTCTTTACCTCGCCAAACAGATGAGCGAGGCCAGCCAGGCTACGCTCGAGTACGTGCCGGTCGCCGGTGGCGGGGCCTGTTTCCGGCTGACGCTGCAGGCCGCGGTGAGTATCGGTCCCGGCGGCGCAGTGGCGGCATGAGGCCGGCGTTGGCACACTGCGCGGATCTGGCCAGCGGCGCGCCACGCCGCGCTGGCCGCCGCCAACATTCCCGTTCCAGACGCGCACCCGCATGAACAAGCACTACGCCCTGATCATTGACGACGAGCGCGACATCCGCGAGCTGCTCACGCTCACGCTCGGTCGCATGGGCCTCATCGTCGAGACCGCAGCCACCGTCGCCGAAGCGCGCCAGCGCCTGGCTGAGCGCCGCTACGCGCTTTGCTTCACCGACATGCGCCTGCCCGACGGCAGCGGTCAGGAGATCATCGCGCTGGTCGCGCAGCAGTATCCCGACATGCCGATCGCGATGATCACGGCCTATGGCAACGTCGATGCTGCGGTCGAGGCGCTCAAGGCCGGCGCCTTCGACTTCGTGTCCAAACCGGTCGACATTTCGGTGCTGCGCCGCCTCGTGCAGACGGCGCTGCGGCTGTCGGAGGAAAAGCGCAGCGAGCAGGCCACCAGTGTCGGCAAGCTGATCGGCGATTCCGACACCATGAACCAGCTTCGCGCGACGATTGCCAAGGTCGCGCGCAGCCAGGCGCCGGTCTACATCGCCGGCGAATCGGGCGTGGGCAAGGAACTCGTGGCGCGACTCGTGCACGAACTCGGGCCGCGTTCGAACGCGCCGTTCGTGCCGGTCAACTGCGGGGCGATTCCGTCCGAGCTGATGGAAAGCGAGTTCTTCGGCCACCGCAAGGGCAGCTTCACTGGCGCCCAAGCCGACAAGGACGGTCTGTTCCAGGCCGCCAATGGCGGCACGCTGTTCCTCGACGAGGTGGCCGAGCTGCCGATGCACATGCAGGTCAAGCTGCTGCGCGTGCTGCAGGAAAAGGCCGTGCGCCCGATCGGCGCGCATGCCGAGGTCAACGTCGACGTGCGCATCCTGTCGGCCACCCACAAGAACCTCGCGCGGCTCGTCGAACTGGGTTCGTTTCGCCAGGACCTGTTCTATCGCATCAACGTGATCGAGCTGAAGGTGGCGCCGCTGCGCGACCGTCGCGAGGACATTCCACAGATCGCCGCGCGTGTGCTCGACCGCCTGGCTGGCGACAGTGGCGGGACGCCGGCGCGGCTCACGCCCGAGGCGCTGCAGGCGCTGCGCGATTACGAGTTCCCGGGCAACGTGCGCGAGCTCGAAAACGTCCTCGAGCGCGCGGTCGCGCTGTGCGAGCACAACACCATCGGCCCCGGCGACCTGCGCCTGAGCGGCGCGAGCGAGCATGCCGGCGGCGCCTCGCATCAGGCCGTGCCGATGACCGTGGCCGCGCCGCCACGCGAGCCCGCCACCCAGCGCGAAGCGGCCGCGTTCGCGAGCGAACCGCCCGAGGACGCCGGCTTTCCCAGCGACCTTGCCGCTGCGGTCGCCGAGACCGAGCGCGCGGCAATCATGAAGGCACTCGAGGCCACGCGCTGGAACCGCACCGCCGCTGCGCGCAACCTCGGCCTCACGCTGCGCCAGTTGCGCTATCGCCTCGAAAAGCTCGGCATCGAATAGTCCGGTTGCGGCAGCGCGCGCCTATGCGAGCAAGCGTTCGATCGCGCTGCGTGCGGCTGCAAACGAGAAGTGGTGCTCGACATTGGCCAGGCCGTGCGTCGACAGCGCCTGCCACAATGCCTCGTCGCGATACACGCGCACGATCGCGTCGGCGAAGTCGGTGGCCTCGGCCGCGACCATGACCTCGCGTCCCGCGCTCACGTGCATGCCCTCGACCGCGATCGGCGTCGCCACCACCGGCAGGCCGCAGCTCATCGCCATGTTGACCTTGCCCTTGACGCCGGCGCCATAGCGCAGCGGCGCGACCGACACGCGGCAGCCGTCCATGAACGGCATGATGTCCTCGACGAAGCCGTGCACGACGACGGTTTCGTCGGCCAGCGCCTGGATCGATGCCGGCACGCGGCTGCCGATCACGTGCAGCTTCACCTGCGGCAACTGCGCACGCACGGCCGGGAACACCTCGCGCACGAACCATTCGATCGCGTCGACGTTGGGCGGGTGCTGGAAGCCGCCGACGAACACGAGGTCGGCGCGCGCGGCGAAGCCGCGGCGGCAGCCGTGCACCTCGTGCACGTTGGAGAGGATTTCGACCCGTGCGCCGGGTGCGTCGCGCGCCAGCAGTTCACGCTCGACCGGGCTCACCACCAGCGTGACGTCGGCGGCACCGATGACCTTGAGTTCCTGCGCGCGCGTGGCCGCCGCGCTGCGCAGCAGCGCCGCATCAGCCGCCAGCGCCGCGGCGCGCTGTTCGCGCAGGTAGTGCAGGTCCACGGTGTCGAACACCAGTCGCGCGCGTGGCGCGTAGAGCCGCACCAGACCGATGAATGGCGCGGCCACGTAGTGGCGCGACAGCAGCACGAGGTCGAACTCGGTGCCGCGCTCGCGCAGGAAGCGCAGCGGATCCTGCACCTGCGGCGCGTACAGTGCCTCCACGCCGAGCGCCTGCAGCGCCGCGGTGTAGCGCGCCACATACAGGCGGTTTTCGGCCATGAAGCTGACTTGGCAACCGAGCTCGGCGAACACGCGCATGAGGTTGACCATGCGCAGCGAGCCCGAGTCGTGGTCGGGCATCGGCGTGGTTGCATCGATGACCAGCACGCGCGCACGCGCGCGGTGGCTGGCGGCGATGCCGATCGGAGTGCCCGGCGCAGGCTGCCGGCTGAGCGCGTCTTGCCACTTGGCGACGAACTTGTCGCGATTGATGACCTGGTAGCGCTTGGTGCCGCTGGCGGTGTCGGTGCCCGACGTGATGCCCTCGAAGTGGACGACGGTCGCAGCCGGTTCGACGTAGACCCTGAAGCCCGCCGCGCGCACCGCGAAGGCGAGGTCGGTGTCCTCGTAGTAGGCAGGCGCGTAGCGGGTGTCGAAGCGACCGAGGCGTTCGAACAGCGCGCGCCGCAGCATGATCGCCGCGCCCGAGCAGTAGTCGGCCTCGCGGCGGAAGGCGTAGCGCGGATCGGCCGGATCGTCGAAGCGGCCGTAGTTCCAGCCCGAGCCATCGTTGAACACGATGCCGCCGGCTTCCTGCAGGCGGCCATCGGGATAGACCAGCCGCGCGCCGACGAGGCCGGCCTGCGGCGCCGTGTCGAGGCAGTGCACGAGCGCCTCGAGCCAGCCGGCGGTGACCACGGTGTCGTTGTTGAGGAACAGCAGGCAGTCGCCGCGCGCGAGTGCGGCGCCGGCATTGCACGATCCGATGAAGCCGAGGTTGGCCGCGTTGCGCTCGACGCGGATGCCGCCGAGCGCGGCCAGGCGCTGCGGAGTCGCGTCGCTGGAGGCGTCGTCGACCACGATGACCTCGAACGGCACGCTGCCGGCATGCGCGGCCACGGAGCGCAGGCAGGCCAACGTATATTCGACCTTGTTGTAGACCGGAATCACGATCGACACGCGCGGCGTGGCGCTGGTCGGCACCGTGAACGGCACGGGATCGTCGACCGGCGCCGCGAAGGTGCCGAGTCCCGCGCGCCGTTCGCCGCCACGCCACTCCTGGGCGATGCGCGCGAGCGTGCCGCGCAGGCCACGTTGGGCGAGACTGCCGCGGGCGCGTGCGAGCAGCGCGCGTGCGCGCTCGCTGCGGAACGCCAGCGCGGCGCGCAGCCCCACCAGCCGCGCCTTGGTGCTGCGCAGCGGCGCGGTGATGCGCCAGGATGCACTGGCCAGCATCTGTTCGTAGCGCGGTTTGACGTCCTGCAGTTCGCGATCGAGGGCGAGTGCCCAGCGCGTGCGCTCCTCGAAGTCGCCGCGCAGCTCGCGCAGCGAGCGCGTCAGGTCATGGCCCCAGTCGCCGCGCCGCGTGCTCTCGGCCTGCAATTGCGCATGTGCATCGCGCAGTTGCGCCAGTTGCGCCTGCAGCCGTAGCCCAGTGGCACTCGCCGCCGCCAGCTGCAGCGCGTGGCCGTCCGGCGGCAGCAGCGGGTAGCGCAGTGCCGGGCGGGCCGCCAGCGCAAGCAGTGCGCGGTGGGCCTGCGCCATCGCGGCGGTGTCGATCGGCGTGTGCGTGGCCAGTTGCGCACGAATCCGTGCCAGCGGTGCGCGCTCGGCCGCAAGCGCGGCCACGCACGCCACCAGCGCGTCCGGGTCGGGTGCGACGAGCAGACCGTCGACGCCGTCGTCGATGCGCTCGGCGAGTGCCCCGACGCGGGTCGCGATCACGGGCACGCCGAGGCTGCGCAATTCCGACAGCGTGTAGCTGAAGGTTTCGGCCACCGTCGACAGCAGCAGCGCGGCATCGGGTTGCAGTCGAGCCAGCAGCGCGGGCAGCTCGTCGCGGCGGTAGTCGAGCAGCACATGCACGTCGGGCTCGCCGAACAGGTCGTGGGCGTCGGCGCCGGCGCCGAGCAGGAACAGCTCGGCATGCGCGCGCAGGCGCGGCAGCGCGGCCTGCAGCAGGCGCGCACCCTTGCCCGCGCGCACACGGCCGACCGTCACCAGGCGCAGTCGCGTGCGCGCCGCCGGCGGTTGCCACCGCGGTGGCGGTTGCGGCCACGCGGCCAAGCCATGCGCAATCACCGTGCCGTGCAGCGCCGCGAGCGCCGGCGCGAGCCGCAGCTGGTTGGCCATTGCGCTGCGGCTGGGCGCGACCAGGCGTGCCTGCGCGGCCAGCGCGGCCTGCACGAAGCCGTCGCGCAGCGCCTGCCAGTGCGCGGGGTCGCGGTTGGCGAACATACCTTCGGCGGCCAGGCCGGCGAGGTCGCGCTCGCGCTGCGCCGCGTCGAAGCGCAGGTTCGCATCGCCGAAATCGTGATGCAGCAGCGGCCACAACGGATAGTGGTCGTGCACGACGCAGACCGTCGGCAGTCCCGTGCGCAGCACATCGAGACTGTGGCCGATCAGGGACGACACCACGATCGCGTCGACGCACTGTTCGTGCACGATCGCGCGCAACAGGCTGCGATAGGTCTCGTCGCCGAGCGCGGTGTCGATGATTGGCCGTGGCAGCGGCCAGCGCCGCAGCACCATGCCGGGCTCGCGCGCAACGGCCAGTTCCAGCCACTCGCCATGGCGTTGGCGACGATGGCTGCCACGCGCGATGAGCACGAGATGGTGGGCGCTGCTGTCGGCGCTGGCGCAGTCGCGCAGCCAGCGCTCGGTACCGCCGCCCCAGCCGTGCAGGACGTGCAGGATCACCGGTCGTGCGTCCAGGCCCGCTGCCGGCGCCGCCGCGCCGGCGCGGTGCAGCGCCACGACCTGTTCGAGCAGCGCCGCCAGCGGCGAGGGCGGCGCTGGATCACGTGGGTCATCGGGCGCTGGCGCCATCCGCGCATGGCTCGCCACGTACAGGTGGTCGAGTCGCACCACGCGCAGCCCGTTGGCATCGAGCGCGTCGCGTTCGCGCACGCGGGTGGCACCGAGCTGTGCGAGGCGCGCGCCGTGCCAGGCCGACAGCGCCGGCAGCTGCGCCGGGAACAGCGCGTCATCGACGAGGCTGCGGGCGGCGCAGGCAAAGCACAGCGCGTCGAGCCGTGCAGCGTCGATCGTGCCGGCCGCGTCTGTCAGCGGCGTGCGCGCAGCGGCTTCGTCCAGCGGCAGCGCGGCCACCACGGCCGGTTCCTGCAGCGCGCGCCACAACCGTTCGAGCGCCCACGGTGGCAGCTCGAGGTCGGCGCGCAGTAACACGAAATCCTCGCCCGGCCAGCGCTGCGCACAGGCTGCGACGAGCGGCAACGGAACGTCGCCGCCGAGCTCGGGCACGCGCTCGGCCGCGGGCCACGGCAGATCGGCACTGGCCCCGAGCAGGCTGACGCGGACGCCGACCGGCAACCGCTCGCGCAGGTGATCGAGCCGCGCCGGATCGGCGCCGGCACCGTACACGGCCACGCGCAGGGGATGCAGGGCGGGCGGCGTGGCGGCGTCGCTGGTCGGTGCGGGTGCGGACATGCGCGGCAGGGATGGACGACGGCAAGGGATTGCCGATTATCACCGATCGTCATGGCGCTGCGGCGCGCTACACTGTGCGCGATGCCCGCCTGCTGGATACCGGTTTGACAGTACTTTCCCGCACCGGGGCCGCGCTGCGCGTGCTGTGGCGCTGGCTGCGGATTCCGTTCCTGCTCGGCCTGGGCCTCGCCATCGGCTTTCTCGTACCCTACTTGCTCTACCTCGACCGCGAGGTGCGCAGCCGGTTCGACGACCTGTCCTGGCAGTTCCCCAGCCGCGTGTACGCGCGCCCACTCGAACTTGTGCGCGGCATGCCGATGAACGCGGCGGCGCTGGCGGCCGAACTCGACGCCGCGCGCTATGTCGACGAGGCGGCGGCCAGCACGCCCGGCACGTTCCACCGCGACGGTGAGCGCTACACGGTGTCGCGGCGCGAGTTCATCTACCTCGACGGGCGCGAGCGGGCGCGCCGCATCGCGCTGACGCTGGCGCAGGGGCGTGTCGCAGCACTCGCCGATGCCGACAGCGGCGCCGCGCTCGAGCGCGTTCGGCTCGATCCGGCGCGCATCGCCACCCTGTACGGCCAGTCGCAGCAGGATCGTCGCGTGGTCGCGCTGGGCGAAGTGCCGCCGCTTCTCGTCGCCGGCCTGCAGGCGGTGGAGGACCGCGATTTCAAGCACCATCACGGCGTCAATCTCGCCGCGATCGCGCGCGCGGCGTGGGCCAACCTCGCGGCTGGGCGGCTCGTGCAGGGCGGCTCGACACTGACCCAGCAGCTGGTCAAGAACCTGTTCCTCGACCGCAGCCAGACGCTCGCGCGCAAGCTCAACGAGGCGCTCATCGCCCTCATCATCGAGGCGCGCTATGACAAGCGGCGCATTCTCGACGCATACACCAACGAGGTGTTCCTCGGGCAGCAGGGCGCCCAGGCCGTGCATGGCTTCGCCGCCGCCAGCGAGTTCTATTTCGGACGCGAGCTGCGCACGCTCGGCACCAGCGAGATCGCGCTGTTGATCGGCCTGGTGCAGGGGCCGAGCCTGTACGACCCGCGACGCAATCCGAGCGGTGCGCTGGCGCGGCGCAACGTCGTGCTGGGCGTGCTGCGCGACACCGGTCTCATCGACGCGGCGACCTGCAGTGCGGCGCAGGCCCAGCCGATCGGCATCGCCGCGCGCGCGGTGCTGCCGCGTGATCGCTATCCGGCCTTCCTCGACCTCGTGCGGCGCCAGCTCACCCAGGACTATGCCGGCGCCGCGCTCAGTGACGCGGGACTCGCGATCCACACCACGCTCGCGCCGGCGGCGCAGGCGCTGGGCGAGGCGGCCATCACGCAGACGCTCGCCGGACTGGGTCGGCGCGGCGACGACATCGAGGCGGCGCTGGTCGTGACCGGCGCCCGCGATGGCGAGGTGCGCGCCCTGATCGGCAGCCGCGACGTCGACGCGCCGGGGTTCAATCGCGCGCTCGATGCGTTGCGCCCGATCGGTTCGCTGGTCAAGCCGTTCGTCAACCTGGTGGCGTTGGCGCAGCCGCAGCGCTATTCGCTGGCCACGCTGCTCGACGACAGCCCGATCGACCTGCCGCAGCGTGGCGGCGGGCGCTGGCAGCCACGCAACGACGATGGCCAGGTGCATGGCCAGGTGCTGGCCGTGGATGCACTCGTGCACAGCTGGAATCTCGCCACGATCAACCTCGGCCAGCGCATTGGCGTCGAGCGCGTGCGCGGCTTCCTCGAGTCGTTCGGGCTCGAGCGCAACATCAATCCCAATCCGTCGCTGCTGCTCGGCGCCACCGAGTTGAGCCCGTTCGACGTGGCGCGGCTGTACCAGTACCTGGCCGCCGACGGTCACGCCCTGCCGCTGCGCGCGGTGCGCGGGGTGCTCGATGCGCAGGGGCGGCCGCTCACGCGCTACACGCTGCGCAGCGGTGCCGGCGACTACACCACCGCCGCGCGCCTGGTGACCTGGGCGATGCAGCAGGTGGCCGTGGTCGGTACCGCGCATGCGATCAACGACGCCGGCCTGGGCTGGTTGCATGCGGCCGGCAAGACCGGCACCAGTGACAGTCAGCGCGATGCGTGGTTCGCCGGCTTCAGCGGCGACACGCTCGCGGTGGCTTGGCTCGGGCGTGACGACAACCGCCCGACCACGCTGTTCGGTGCCACCGGAGGCCTGCGCGTGTGGATCGAGCTCATGCGGCGGTTGCCGACGGAGCCGCTGACGGTGCCGACCGACGGCATCGAGGAGGTGGTGGTCAATGCCGCGACCGGCCAGCGCAGCAGCGCGGCTTGCAGCGGCACGCGCGTGCTGCCGTTCGCGACCGGCTACGGCCCGCTCGAGGAAGAGTCGTGTCCGCTCGATCGCGTCAAGGCGTGGCTCGGCGTTGGAGAGCGTTGAGCCGTGCATGCGACAATGCGCGCTGGTGTCCAGGGCGGTCGAGGAGTGCGGGCGATGATCTGGCGTGGCATGGCGCTGCTGGCAGGCGTATCGATTCTTGCAGCGTGTGCGCAGACGCGCACGCCGGCGGCGGCGCAGGCGCCGGTGTTGGATCGCGGCGCGGCGCTGCGTGCGATCCGCGATGCCGGGCACGGCATGGATTCGGCGGTGCAGGTGCAACCGCTGCGTGACGCGGCGATCGATGGCTACGTGGCGCAATCGCGCGCGGCCGAGGCGCGCAACGACTACGCGGCGTCGGCCAGTGCGCTCGACAAGGCGCTGCGACTGGCGCCCGACGCGCCCGACCTGCTGCAGGCGCGCGCCGAGGTCGACATCGCGCAGGGCGACTATCTTGCCGCCGAGAAGAACGCGATCCGCAGCTTCACGCTCGGGCCACGCTCGGGCAGCCTGTGTGCACGCAACTGGCAGACCGTGGTCGAGGCGCGCACCGGCATGGGCGATGCCGCCACCGCGCAGCAGTCGGCGCAGCGCATCAAGGAATGCCGCATTGCGCCGCCGGTGCGGATGTGAGGCGGGCATGCGCGCCGTGCCGCGCACGTGACCGCGGGCATGCAGGACGCCGCTGAACTGCTTGGCGGCGACGGCCCGTTCGCGCGCGAGGTCCCGGGCTTCGTGCCGCGCGCGGCGCAGCAGGCGATGGCCGCTGCGGTGGAGCAGGCGATCGCCGAGCGGCAGATGCTGGTGGCCGAGGCCGGCACCGGCACCGGCAAGACCTTCGCCTATCTCGTGCCGGCCTTGCTCGCGGGCCAGCGCGTGATCGTGTCCACCGGCACCAAGACGCTGCAGGACCAGCTCTTCCATCGCGACCTGCCGCGCGTGCGCAGCGTGCTGGGCGTGCGCATGACGAGCGCCCTGCTCAAGGGCCGCGCCAACTACCTGTGCCTGCATCGGCTCGAGCAGACCCACCGCGAAGGTCGCCTCGCATCGCGCGAGCAAGTCGCGCAGCTGCAATCGATCCAGGCCTGGTCCAGGCGCACCGTCAGCGGCGATCGCGCCGAACTCGACAGCGTGGCTGAGGATTCGCCGCTGTGGCCGCGCGTGACCTCGACCGCCGAGAACTGCCTTGGCGCCGAGTGCCCGTTCTTCAACGACTGCTTCGTGGTCAAGGCGCGCCGCGCGGCGCAGGAGGCCGACCTCGTCGTGGTCAACCATCACCTGCTGTTCGCGGATCTGGCGATCAAGCAGGAAGGCTTCGGCGAGATCCTGCCCGGGGCGCAGGCCTTCATCCTCGACGAGGCGCACCAGATTCCCGACCTCGCCGGCCAGTTCTTTTCGGTCAGCGTGTCGGCGCGGCAACTGGGCGAACTGGCAGGCGACGCACTGGCCGAGTGCGCGGGTGTGAGTGGCGCGGCCGCGTTGCTGCGCGAGCCGGCCGCATGCCTCGACGACACGCTCAAGCGTCTGCGCCTCGCGCTCGACCGCTTTCCGGCCAAGGGCGCCTTCGTGCAGATCGAGCGCGATGCGGCGGTCGAGCGCGAACTGGCGGCGCTGGCGGCCGCGCTCGACGCGCTGGCGGCGGCGCTGGAACCACAAAGTGGACGCAGCCGCGGCCTGGACAGCGTGCACGAGCGCGTGCTCGAACATGCCGCGCGGCTGGCGCACCTCGTCGCCAGCCACAGCCACGACACCGTGTACTGGTACGAGCTGACGAGCCACGGCTTCACCTTCCATGCCACGCCGCTCGACATCGCGCAACCGTTGCGCGAACTGCGTGCGCAGAGCCAGGCGGCATGGATCTTCACGTCGGCGACGCTGACCGTGGCAGGCAGCTTCGAGCATTTCTCGCGGCAACTGGGCCTTGCCGAGCCAGTGGAGCTGGCGGTGGACAGCCCGTTCGACTACGCGCGGCAGGCGCTGGCCTACCTGCCGCCGGGCCTGCCCGATCCCGGCGCGGCCGACTACACCGAATGCGTGCTCGATGCCGTGCTGCCCGTGCTGCAAGCCTCGCAGGGGCGTGCGTTCCTGTTGTTCACCTCGCATCGTGCGCTGCGCCGCGCCGCCGACCTGCTGCCGCAGCGGCTGGCCTTCCCGCTGTTCGTGCAGGGCAGTGCGCCGCGCAGCCTGTTGCTGGAACGCTTTCGTGCTTCCGGCAATGGCGTGCTGCTCGGCGCGGCGAGCTTCTGGGAAGGGGTCGACGTGGCCGGCGATGCGCTCAGCGTGGTGGTGATCGACAAGCTGCCGTTCGCCGCGCCCGACGACCCGGTGCTGGAGGCGCGACTCGATGCGCTGCGCGAGGCCGGCGCCAATCCGTTCTTCGCCTGGCAGGTGCCCAACGCCGTGATCGCGTTGCGCCAGGGGGCAGGCCGCCTGATCCGGGACATCCGCGATCGCGGCGTGCTCGTGCTGTGCGACCCGCGGCTGTCGAGCCGTGGCTACGGCAAGCTGTTCCTGGCCAGCCTGCCGCCGATGCCACGCACGCGCGACGCTGCCGAGGTGGCCGCCTTCCTCGGCGCGATGGCGTCGGGCGAGTGACGCGCGCGGCGGCCAGCGTGTCGATCGGGTGCGGCTGTGCTAGAAGAACCGCCTGTTTCGATTCGGTTCCGGCATGACCACGCTCCAACGTCCCCAGCGGCCCGATCGGTTCGATGGGCTTGGCGCACCCGCGATCGACGCCGCGGCGCAGGCGCTGCGCGCGCTGCAGCGGGGTGATGCCGCAGCGGCGCTTGCCGCGCTCGAGCGTGTCGGGGCGGATGCACACACCCAACCCGAGCTGATGCGTCTGCGTGGGCTGGCGCACCTGCAGAGTGGCGACCCGACCTCGGCGTTGAACTGCTTGCGCCTGGCGGCAACGACCTGGAGCGAGGACGCGCTGATCGCATGCCAGCTTGGCGTCGCGCTGGCCTGCTGCGGCGAGGCCAGCGCTGCCGAGCAGGCGTTCGTGCGCGCCACGCAGCTCGATCCGACCCTGGTCGAGGCCTGGTACAACCTTGGTCATGCCTGTGATGCGCGCGACGATGCCGTGGCTGCCGCTGCCGCATTCGGCCAGGTGCTGCAGCTCGAGCCCGCGCATCTGGATGCACGCGCGATGCTCGCCGAAACCCACAAGGTGGCCGGACGTCTGGACGAGGCCGAGCGCGAACTGCGCGAAGCATTGCGCCGCGATCCCGCATGCGTGTCGGCCTGGGTCGGCCTGTCCAATCTCAAGACCTTCCGCCCCACCGACGACGACCTCGATCGACTGCTGGCGTTGCATCAAGGCGGCCGCGTCGCCGCCGCGCGGCGCGTCGATTTCATGTTCGCGCTGGCGACATTCCTCGAGGCTGCCGGCCGCTACCGCGAGGCGTTCGCGCTGTTCGTCGAGGCCAACCGCGGCAAGCGCGCCACGCTGGGCTGGAACGCGCCGGCGGTGAGTGGTCTGGTCGATGCGATCATCGCCCGCTTTGCGCGCGCCGCCGAGGTACCCGTCGGCGAAGTGCGCGGCAGCGAGGCGATCTTCCTCGTCGGGATGCCGCGCTCGGGTTCGACTCTCGCCGAGCAGATCCTGTGCTCGCATCCGCAGGTGCAGGGCGGCGGCGAACGCGACGACATCGTGCAGGTGCTGCAGCAGGAATCGCAGCGGCGCGGCGTGCCATTCCCGACCTGGGCCGATGCGGCCACGGCCAGTGACTGGGCGCGCCTTGGCGAGGACTATCTGCAGCGCTGCCGTGCCTGGCGCGACGCGCGCCCACGGTTCACCGACAAGACGCTCACCAACTGGCAGACACTGGGCGCGATCCGCCGCATGCTGCCGGGTGCGCATGTGATCCACTGCCGGCGCGACGCGCTGGAAACCCTGTGGAGCTGCTACAAGCACAACTTCGGTGCGGCGCAGTTCTTCAGCTGCGACTTCGATGAACTGGTTGCGTTCTGGCACGACTGCGAGCGCGCCATGAGGCAATGGAAGCGGGACTGGCCGGCATGGATCCACGACTTCACGCACGAGGCACTGCTGGCCGATGCGCCGGGCCAGATCCGCGCGCTGCTGGCTGCGTGTGGCCTCGACTTCGACCCGGCCTGTCTCCAGTTCCACGCGACCGCGCGCGAGGTGCGCACCTCGAGCGCGAGCCAGGTGCGCCAGCCGTTGCGGCGCGACCTGGCCGTTGCGGCGCGCTATGGCGATCTGCTGGCGCCACTGCGACAGCGAATGGAAAGGATTGTAAAGCTGCAAGCTGCTGAATAACGGTCGGACGCGACCAGCCGCCCGCGTGCGGATTGCCGACCCGCGCGCAGCGTGGTATCAAGCCCGGTCACCGGTTCGCGAGGGAACGCGAGGTTCCGTTGCTGTCGTGCAGCAAGCGACGGTGCCCAGTTCCACTGCGGTGGTCGCGCGGTGCCTGAAGTCGATCGAGCGCTGCCTGTCGGCATGCGCATGCCTGCCCTGCGGCGTTGCAGGGCGCACTTAGGTTGGGGTGGTACATGAAGTCGGTACAACTTACGGTTTTGGCCTCTGCCGTCGCACTGGCGTTGGCGGGGGCAGGCATGCAGGCGGTCGAAGCCGCCGGCACGCGCGCGTTGTCGGCCAGTGACACGGTGCAGGTGGCGGACAGCGCCAACCCGTCGGGTCGCTATTTCATCACGTTCGCCGAGCCCGGTTTGGCGCGCTATGACGGCAGCATTCCGGGGTTCGCGCGCACGGCGCCGGGTGTGGATGGCATCCGCAGCGATGCTTCGCCCAAGCTGCAGATCCGCTCGCCGCAGGCGCAGGCGTATCGCGCCTACCTGGCGCAGCAGCGCACCTTGCACCTGACGGCGATCGAGAACGCACTCGGTCACCCGCTCGCGGTCCGCTTCACGTTCGACGTCACGCGCAACGCCGTCTCGGCGCCGCTGACGCCGGCCGAGGCCGAGCAGGTCGCCAAGCTGCCGGGCGTGGCGGCGGTCACTCCGGTCGGCGTGCAGCACCTCGACACGTTCCGCGGCCCCAAGTTCATCGGCGCCGACAAGATCTGGGACGGCACTGCCGTGCCGGACTATTCGAGTGCGACGCGCGGCGCCGGCATCAAGGTCGGCATCATCGATACCGGCACCAACACGGCGCATCCGTCCTTCGCCAACGATCCGGCCTGCGGTTTCAGCGCGGCCAATCCCAAGCTGTACGCGCGTGATTGCACCAGCGACGTCGATGGCGTGTGCGATGGTCCCGACGGCAATGCCGATACCAGCAGCCACGGCGTGCATACCGGCAGTACCGCGGCCGGCAACACGATCGACAATACCGTCACGCCCGCGCCGCTGCTGCCTGATGGCGTGACGATGTCGGGTGTGGCGCCATGCGCGACGGTGTATTCGTACCGCGTTGCCGATCACAACGATGGTTCGCTGTATGGCGACTATCTCGAAGCGGCGTTCGCCAACTCCATCATCGACCAGGTCGACGTCGTCAACTACTCGATCGGTCCGACCTGCGGCGGCGGCAATCCGTGGAGCAACCTCGCGTTCCTCGACATGGAGGCCAGCGATATCTTCATTGCCGCCTCGGCCGGCAACACGCGCTCCACCTGCACCAATCCGACCGGGCTGGTTGCCAACAACGGCCCGTGGCAGATGACGGTGGCGGCCTCGACGCAGGACCAGATCATTTCGCCGCAGCTCACGGTGACCGCGCCCGCGCCGGTCAACCCGCTGCTGGTCGGCGTCCAGCTCAATCCGGGCAGCACGACGCTGGCGCCGGCCGATACCGTCAATTTCAGCGGCCATCCGCTGCGCACCTACGCGACCAACATCGAAGGGTGCACGGCGTCGGGCGGCATTCCAGCCAATACCTTCGCGGCCAACGAGATCGCGATCGTGCGCCGTGGAACGTGCAATTTTGCCGAAAAGATCACCAACGCCTACAACGCCGGTGCGCGCTTCGTGATCGTCGCCAACAACCAGGCAGGCACGATCAACATGAACACGACGGGCGCGCCGGCTGATGTCGCGGCGTTCAGCATCGTGCAGGCCGCCGGCGACCCCTTGATCGCGCTCGTCAACGCGAATGAGCCGCCGGCCAGCGACCCCGACGTGATCTTCGCCAACGGCTTCGATCCGGTCGAGTACGCGATCGGTGACTACACCCGCGCTGCGATCTCGTCGCGCCAGGGTGATGTGCTCGCAGGCTTCAGCTTCCGCGGTCCGACGCAGGCGCCGTACGACAACCTGACCAAGCCCGACATCACGGGACCGGGCGTCGACATCTTCGCGGCGCTGACGACCGCCGATGGCAGCTATGGCCTCATGAGCGGCACATCGATGTCTTCGCCGGCTATCGCCGGTGCCGGCGCGCTGATCCGCGCCGTGCATCCGTCGTGGTCGCCGATGGAAGTCAAGTCGGTGCTGATGACGACGGCGACGATGAACGGCGTCATCCAGGATGGGGTCACGCCGTGGACACCCGACGACGTCGGTGACGGGCGCGTCGATCTCAGCAAGGCGGCGCTGGCTGGCCTCACGATGGACGAGACGGTCGACCGGTTCCTCGCGGCCAATCCGACCGGCGGCAGCATCAACCAGAAGCAGCTCAACCTGCCGTCGATGCGCGACAGCGCCTGCGGCGCGAGCTGCAGTTGGACGCGCACGTTCCGCAACCGCCTCAACGCGCAGGCCACCTGGGCGGTCAGCGGGGTCGATCCGGCCGGCTATCACCTGACCTTCAGCGATGCTTCGTTCACGCTCAAGCCCGGCTTCACCAAGACCATCACGATCACGGCGACCGCGACGGGCGCGCCGACCACGGGGTATTCCTTCGGGCGTGTCGATCTCGCGGCGGCGGGCGGCGCAGCGCCGCCGCAGCACCTGTCGGTGGCCGTGCGCGGCGTGGCGCCGGTGGCGCCTCCCACCGTGGTCTGCACCGGCGGCAATTGCACGTTCAAGGTCGATCAACTGGTGAGCAGCTTTGGTGCTCTGGGCTGTGCGAACTGGACCGCATGTGCCCCGGGCATGCTGTGGCTCAATCGTTTCTCGCCGAGTCCGACCGATTACCCGATCACGATCACCAAGGTGAGAACGATCTTCGGCAATGGCACCGGCTGGAACACCGCCGGCGACAAGATCAGTGTCTTCGTCTACCAGGACAACGACAGTGATCCGACCAATGGTGCGACGGCGGTGGGTACGCCGACCGTCTACACGATCGGCACGCCGGCCAATGCGTTCGTCGACATCACGCTGAGTCCGCCCGTGGTCGTCAACGGTCCTGGGGACGTGCTGATCGCATTGTCCAATCCGTTCCCAACCAATACCGGTGGGCGTCCGTCGAGTTGGGATGCCGGTCCGTTCCAGAACCGCTCGTACTTTGGCAATGCCACCGGCAATGGTTCGACCGCGCCGGACCTGGCCTCCGCGGCAGTCGATCTGGTGCTCAACACGGACTACGACGCAACCTGGGCGAAGAACTGGTTGATCCGCGCCATTGGCACCAATGGTGGCGGTACCCCGATCACGCTCGACGTCGATTCCCGCGAGCCACAACAGCGCTGACGCACCGAGGCAATGCGCAACTGGGGCCGGTCTCGCGACCGGCCCCTTTTTTTTGGTGCGAATTGACACGCGCTGACGGTTGGCGGCGGACGCAGCGCCGGCCTGGCCGCGGGGCCGTGGTGGCGCTGGCGCGGGGTGTCGTTTGCGGCGGCGGATCGTGGCGACGTCGGCAATCGAGCTTGGCTGGTGCCGGTGCGTTGGCACCGTGCGCGTCGCGCGCGGTACCACCACGGCGTGACCGCGTGGCGCCCGTTGGCGTCTGGCCGGGTTGCGCGCAGCCGCGCGTCAGCACTCGATCACGTTGACCGCGAGACCGCCACGGCTGGTTTCCTTGTACTTGTCCTTCATGTCGCGGCCGGTCTCGCGCATCGTCTTGATGACCTTGTCGAGCGAGACGTGATGCTTGCCATCGCTCTTCATCGCCATGCGCTGGGCATTGATCGCCTTCACCGAACCCATCGCATTGCGCTCGATGCACGGGATCTGCACCAGGCCGCCGATCGGATCGCAGGTGAGGCCGAGGTTGTGTTCCATGCCGATCTCGGCCGCCATCTCGACCTGGGCCATGCTGCCGCCGAGTGCGGCGACGAGGCCGCCGGCGGCCATCGAGCAGGCCACCCCGACTTCGCCCTGGCAGCCGACCTCGGCGCCCGAGATCGAGGCGTTCTCCTTGTACAGGATGCCGATTGCGCCTGCGGTGAGCAGGAAGTCGATGATGCCCTGTTCGTTGGCGCCGGCGCAGAACCGTTCGTAGTAGTGCAGTACGGCGGGGATGATGCCGGCCGCGCCGTTGGTCGGAGCGGTCACCACGCGGCCACCGACGGCGTTTTCCTCGTTGACCGCGAGGGCGTAGAGATTGACCCAGTCGAGGATCGTGAGCGGATCGCGCAGTGCCGCCTCGGGGCGGTCGCGCAGCTCGGCGTACAGCTCGGGTGCGCGTCGGCGCACGTGCAGGCCGCCCGGCAGCGTGCCGCTTTCGCGCACGCCGCGCGCCACGCCACTTTGCATCGCGCCCCAGATCGCCAGCAGGCCCGCGCGCACTTGCGATTGGCTGCGCCAGGCCTGCTCGTTGGCGAGCATGAGCTCGGCGATCGTGAGGTCATGCTGGCGGCACAGCCGCAGCAGTTCATCGCCGCTGCGGAACGGGTATGCCAACGGCGTCGTGTCGGCCACGATGCGGTCGCTGGCCGCTTCGTCGGCATTGACCACGAAGCCACCACCGACCGAGTAGTAGTCACGCTCGGCCAGCACGGCGCCATCGGCATCGAAGGCCGCAAAGCGCATGCCATTGGAATGCAGCGGCAGCTTCTGGCGTTTGTTGAATACGAGGTCGGACTTCTCGTCGAAGTCGATCTCGTGGCGACCCGCCAGGCGAATGCGCCCGCTGCTGCGGATGCGCTCGAGCAGGGGCGGAATCAGGTCGGGGTCGATCGTGTCGGGCTGGGCGCCTTCCAGGCCACACAGCACGGCCTTGTCGGTGCCGTGGCCACGGCCCGTCAACGCCAGCGAGCCGAACAGCTCGCAGCGCACGCGCACGACCGTGTCGAGCAGGCTGGCCTCGTCGAGCCAGCGGGCAACGAAACGGGCGGCGGCGCGCATCGGTCCCACCGTATGTGACGACGAGGGGCCAATACCGATCTTGAAGATGTCGAAAACGCTGACGGCCATGATGCGCGCTGCTGGACGGCGGAGCGGCGCATTCTACGCCGGCAGCGGCGCGCGAGCCGAGCGCGCGGCGTCACGATATCCTTCGCACCCTGATCGCGGCCTGCGGCAGGCGACGCCCGGCGCGATACCCGACGCGGCCGTGCCGCATCGTTGGCCGATTCCGCCCCAGTTGTGAGCCGGCATGGCCCTGATCCTCTACCAGCGCGACGACTGCAAGCTCTGCGATGCGGCACTGGCGGTGCTCGCCGCGGCCGGAGCGCCCGACTTCACCAGCATCTGGATCGACGCCGATGCGGTGCTGGAGGAACGCTACGGCACGCGCGTGCCGGTGCTGCGCGATGCCGGCAGCGGGCGCGAGCTCGACTGGCCATTCGACCCGGCCGCAGTGCAGGCATTCCTCGCGCGGACCTGACCGTGCTGGCCGGCCGCGCAGCCGCGGCCTGCGCGGCCGGCGCGCGACCCGCTACAGCCAGTCGAAGTCGTCCTGGAAGATGCGGTCGCCCGCCTGGCGCAGCGGATGCGGATAGGTGTAGGGCGCGTAGCCGGGCTTGGCTGCCTGCGTGTATTCCCAACTGTCGGGCGGGTCGCCGGGACCACCTTCACGCAGGAAGTAGCTGCAATCGTAGCTGCCACTGGCGGTGATGAAATACTGCAGCGGCGGCGGGTTGCCGGGAAACAGATTGCGCGACTCGGGCGCATGGATGTTGCCCCAGAACCACGCCTCGGTGGTCTGATCGGGGAAAAACTGGCGTGGGTTGGGTGGATGCACGACGTCGGGGTCGCATTCGGTCAAGTAGTCTTCGATCAACAGCAGCGCCGTGGTGGAGATGCGGCCCTGGATGTGGTTGGCGAAGAACACGCCATCACCGCCGCGCGGCACGAAGCCGCTGGCCTTGCGTGAGCCGCTGGCCTCGCTGCCGAGCGTATTGTGGTAGATCTCCCAACTACGGGTGCCGCGCACCGGTCCGTTCCGCTCCAAGCGGTAGCCGTGCGCATCGAGCATGCCCCACGGCGCGGTGCGTTCACTGCCGAGGATGCGGTTGTAGCGCACCACGTAGCGCGCGCCCATGTGGGCCGCGATCGCATGGCGGTTGTCGTAGAACTTGTTGTTCTCGATGAAGATGGCGTTGGCGCCGCCCAGCTGCAGGGCAGGCCAGTTGTTGGCGCCCCACAGTGCCACGCCGTAACCGAGGCAGCGGTAGCTTTCGTCGGGCTGATCCAACGGGTAGCACTTGTAGTTGGAGATGAACTTGTTGTCGTAGACCACGCCGTCCTGCTCGGCGGTGCGGCCGGTCAGCATCATGCCGGCGTTGGAGAATTTTTCGAACACCATGTCGTGCAGCTTGATGTTCTGGCAGCGTCCCTGCAGCTGGATTCCCGAGTCCTGGTCGGCTTCGCGCATGACCGGATCGCCTTCCTGCTCGTCATCGTTGCCGACAAAGTGGATGTGCGAGATCTCGATCGTGGCACCCGAGCCGCAGCCGAAGTACAGCAGCGGCTCATCGCCGCCGCGGATCGGCGAGATGCGGTGGAGCGTCGTCTTGTCGACGCCGGCGCCGCGCACCTTGATGTTCTTGCCTGTGATCGAAGCCACGACCCACTGCGGGTCCGAACCGGGATGGGCAGGATCGTTCTCGCCCCAGTCGCAGTGGCCTTCGCCGATTTCGACGGTGCCGCCGTTGCTCACGTTCTGCAGCGCGCTGTTGACCGCGGCGTAGCCACACCCGACCACGGTGAGCGTGTTGCGGGTGGCGTCGTAGTGCACGTCGGGATGCAGGCCGGGCCCAGCCGCGTGGACGCTGCCCGCGAGTGCAACGGTGGCCGCAAGCGCTGTGAATGCGGGGTGGCGTGGCGGGTGCATGGCGCGAACCTCGGTGGCTCCAACCACGGCATGCTGCCAGCCGACGCTGATTGTGCCATCCACAAAAGTGCGGATCGCGCACGTCGAGCGCGGGTGTCAGGCCGCACCGCGCAGGCGGGTGAGGATTTCGCTGCGCGCCTCGCGCAGGATCGAGTCGCGGTCGAGGCTCGCGACGATGTCGGCAACCACGCGCTTGGGGCCGAGTTCGCCCCACGACTTGCCGGCGACGAGGTATTTCTCGGCGGCGCGCCCGACCAGCTCGGTGGCGTACCAGGCCAGTGCGCCCTGGGCACCGGCGGTGACGAGGACGGAGACGCCGGCGCTGAGGCCCTTGAGGGCGCTGGCCACGAGGTTCACGCCCCAGATCGCGCCCATGAGGGCGACGAGCTGGGCGCTGATCACGGTGATGAGCGAGCCGGCTTCGCTGCGCGTGAGCGGCAGTCCGTACACGCGGCCCAGATGCATGACAAGCGCGGCGTCGAGTGCGCCGGCGGCGAGCAGGTCGGCGACCGGGATCGGATTGAGCGCGACTGCGAGTGCCTTGGCGAGGCAGTACTGGCGGATCACCCTGGCGGCCAGTTCACGTCGTGCCTGCGCGATGCGCGCGCCGACTTCGTCGGCGACGCGGCCGGCGAACAGGCCCGCGTTGAGTGCGGCCAGCGTCTTGCCTTCGCGTTCGATGATCGCGCCCAGGCGCGCCGACAGAGCCTCGATGGCGGGCATGCGGGCAACCAGCTCGACCTGCTCGTGACCCTGCGCATCGAGGTGCACGCGCTTGACCGGCACCGGCTGCGCGGCGATTGCGACCACGTCGAGATCCTGCACGAGGCCGGTGCTGCGCTCGCGCAGGCGCGCGAGCAGGGCAGCTACCTCGTCCTCGCCATAGCGATCGGCCTTGTTGAGCGCGAGCAGCAGCGGGCGCTGCGTGCGGGCCAGGGTTTGCAGCGCGGCGTATTCGTGCTGGGTCAGGTCGCCATCGACCACGAACACGACGAGGTCGGCGACGCCGGCGACTTCGAAGGCCATGCGTTCGCGGGCCTCGCCGTCGAGCTCGTCGATGCCGGGCGTGTCGATGAGGTGGACGCCGCTGCCGGCCACTTCGCGCCAGCTGCGCTGCGCGGCCTGCCGCGTCGTGCCGTGCAGCACGCCGACCTCGAATGCATCCTCGCCGAGCAGTGCGTTGGCGAGCGCGGACTTGCCGACACTGACGCGGCCGAACACGGCGATGTGCAGCTCGCCGCGCTCGAGCTTGGCGAGCATCGCCTCGAGCCGTGCGAAGTCCGCGGCGAGGCTGCTGCGGATCGCGCCCGGTATCTGCCCGTCATCGAGCAGCGCCCGCAGGCTGGCGGCCGCCCGCTGCTGGTGCGCCGTGCCGTCGCCCGTGGCCGGCAGTGGCGCGGCGCGGCCGCGCAGGCGCTGCCACCACTGGCCGAGCCGGTTCACCTAGCGCGCGCCGAGCTTGAGATGGCCATGCACCGGAATGTCGGCGCTGATGTCGTTCCAGTCGCTGCCGGCACCGAGGCCGAAGTCGGCGCGCTTGAGCACGGTGTCGACATCGAGCGTGGCTTGCGCGCCATCGGCGGCGAAACGCAGCTTGAGCGTGACCGGGCGGGTCTGGTCGCGGATCGTGAGCCGGCCTTGCGCAGTGACGGTGCCATCGGCGGCGCGGGCGAACGAGTCGGTCACGAAGTGCGCCTGCGGGAACTTGGCCACCGCGAAGAAATCGCTGCCCTTGAGCGTGTCGTCGCGCTCGCTGCTGGCCGTGTCGGCGCTGCCGAGATCGACCTTGACGTCGAAGTGGGCGCTGCCGAGGTCGGCCTCGTCGTAGGCGATCTGCGCCGTGAACGACTTGAAGCGGCCCGCGAACGGATCGCCCTGGTAACTGCCCTTGAAGCCGAGCGTGCTGGCAGCGGGATCGACCTGCCAGTCGCGTGCGGACGCGGTGGCTGGCACCGCGAGGGCACCGGCACAGAGAAGGAGGATGCGCAACATGATCAGGACTCCGTTGGGCTGCGGGAAGGCGCGCGACGTCCCGGCAGCATGCGCCGCAGCACATCGTCGCGGTTGACGAAATGATGAACGAGGGCGACCGCGGCGTGCCCTGCGGCGACCAGCACGAGCGCGAAGAACAGCCATTCGTGGGCGGCCTGGAAGATCGGCTTGAGCGTCTGGCTGGCGCCGCCCGTGAGATTGGGCATCTGGACCAGTCCCCACCAGAACAGCGGTCGCAGCGAGGTCGCCGAGTCGAACGCCCAACCCGTGATCGGCACCGCGAACAACAGGCCATACAGCAAGGCGTGACCGGCGTTGGCGCCGTGCACCTGCCAGCGCGGCATGCCGGGCGGTGGCTGCGGATGGCGGTCGAGAAGGCGCCAGCCCAGGCGCAGCAGGGCCAGCAGCAGGATCGTGAGGCCGAGCGACTTGTGGAAGTTGAACACCGGGATCACGTTCGGCCGCTTGGGCAGTTCCACCATCACGAGGCCGAGCACGCCCTGCACCAGCAGCAGGATCACCACGCTCCAGTGGAACAGCTTGGCCAGGCTGCCCCAGCCGAGGGCGTCACTCTTGAGGGTCATCGGGTATCTCCGTGTGCCGGCTGCGAACACCTTCGACCTCGATGCGCAGCGTGACGAGGTTGCCGATCGCGTTGGCATGACGCGTCATGCCGAAGTTCTCGCGCGCGAGCGTGGCCGTGGCCGAAAAGCCGCTCTTGCGCCGCAACGAATATGGGTCGGGTGCGATGCGGTTCAACGTCACGGCGAGATCCACCGGCTGCTGGTGCCCGCGCCAGTGCAGTTGGCCATGCACGATCGCGTGGTTGGCGTCGCGCGCTTCGACGCGCGTGCTCGTGTAGCGCGCGGTCGGCCAGCGCGCGGTGTCGAGCAGTGCCGACGAACGCGCGGCGGCATCGAGGCTGGCATCGCCAAGGTCGACGCTCGTCATGTCGATCACGACGTCGACGCGCGCGCTGGCCCAGTCTCGCCCACTGAACGTGAAGATGCCGTCCTTGATGTGCAGGCGCCCGAGCGCGCTCGAATAGCCCTGGTGGTCGACGCTGAACAGGATCTGCGAATGGGGCAGGTCGAAGCGCCAGTCGGTCGCCGCGGCCGAGTTGCCCGCGATGGCCGCGAGGGCGAGCGCTACGCTGCGCGTCAGCGGCCGGCGCCGCCGTGGGTCGGTTCGGGGGTACCACATGCGGTGAGCTTGGCAAGAATCGCCGACCGCCGCCAGCGCCCGGCCGTGAACACTGCGTTGCGGTGCGTCGGCCCGGTCGGGTGGCTGCCGCGCGGCGGCGCGCTCACTCGGCGCGATCGGGCGGCCGTGCCTCGCGTTCGCGCAGTGCCTCCAGCGCGAGGCGCGTGACGCGCTCGATGCGTTCGCGCGGCGGTTGTGCCAGCAGCGCACGCAGCCGCGTCTGGACGTCGGCGGCATCGAGCGCGGCATGTGCGGCCAGCGTGTCGGCCAAGGCGTGGCCGAGGCTGTCGAACACCAGACCGTAGGCGATCGCGTGCAGCACGCCACCACCGAGCGTGCCAAGGCCAGGGAACGCCTTGAGCGCATTGCCGACGATCGCGAGCACGAGCGCGCCCGTGCTGCGCACGGTGAGGCCTACGCGCCCGAGCATCGCTTCGATGTCGATCTCGCGCACGGCGACGCCGTGGATGCGCGCCAGCTCGCGCACGAGACCGGTGGCGAGTGCGCCCTGGATCAGGATGTCGCTGCCCGGCGCCACCGCGGCGAGCGCGCCGACCACGGCGCGCCGCGTGTACTTGCCGATCGCGAGCTCGGCCTCGTCCGCTGCCGCGGCGCGCGCGAGTTCGTCGCCGCGGCGGCCGACCTCGGCCAGCACTGCTGCTTCGCGGGCGCCCTCGAGCGCGATGGCACCGCCGGCGGTGACGCGCGCCAGCGCCGCGGTCAGCGCCGCGATGTCGGGCACGCGCTCGCGTTCGACGCGCTCGCGTCGCCCATCGGCGAGCACGCGCTCGTAGCGCTCGCTGCCGCCTGCGCTGATCGCGACGATGGCGCGGGTGCAGCTGCGGTAGCGCTCGCCCAGCCGTGCCAGCAGCGCGGCGCGCTCGCCCGCGTCGTAGGCATCGGCCTTGTTGAGCGCAAGCACGAGTGGCTTGCCGAACTGTGCCAGCCAGCGCAGTTCATGGTCCTGGGCGCGGCCGATGTCGCCGTCGGTCAGGTACACCACCACATGCGCGCGCAGCGCCTCGGCGCGCGCCAACTGTTCGCGTGGCGCACCATCGACCTCGTTGCTGCCGGGCACGTCGGCCAGCACCAGCGTGCGGCCATCGGCGAGCTGGCCGTGGTGCAGGCTGACGCTCGTGGTGGTGCCGCCGCGCACGTCGACGTCGACCGCCGCCTGCGGCGCGAGCGCGCGGATCAGGCTCGATTTGCCGCTCGAGATCTCGCCGAACAGCGCGACGTAGAGCTCGCCGCTGTCGCGGCGGCGGTCG
Source organism: Dokdonella sp. (assembly GCF_019634845.1). Taxonomy (GTDB): domain Bacteria; phylum Pseudomonadota; class Gammaproteobacteria; order Xanthomonadales; family Rhodanobacteraceae; genus Dokdonella_A. The sequence goes on along the minus strand of NZ_JAHCAQ010000011.1, from coordinate 75,122 downwards.
AGTTCGGTCAGCTCCGCCTGCAGCGCGCTGGTGTCGACGGCGCGCTCGCGCAGTGCATCGACGCGCGCCGCAACTTCGTCGCGCGACAATGCTGGCGTGGTGGCCAGCGTCGAACGGCCGCGCGCGGGACGCGCTAGGCGCCACAGCAGGTAGCCGATGCCGCTGACCAGCACGGCGCCGAGCACGAGCAGCGGCAGCCGCAGCCACACCGGCAACGCGGCGACGCGCGCGTAGAACTCGAGCAGGTTGTTGAGCGTGGCGACCACGAAGCCGAGCAGCAAGGCGGCGGCAATCGCAAGCGCGGCAAGCAGCACGAGACGCAGAGGCAGGCGGGAGCTGGGCATGCGCCGATTCTATGCCAGCGTCGCGGCCAGGTTGGCCGGCAGCGGGCGCGCCACCTGACCGCGGCGCCATTGCGTGGCAGTATCGCGCGCAGGGAGGGGAGCATGCGCCGCCTGCTAGTCATGCCGCTGCTGATGCTGGGAATGCTGGCGCAGGCCGGCGTGCCGCCGGCGCCGCCGCAGTTCGTGTCGATGCGCGTCAACGACGGCCTGCCATCGAGCGTGGTGTACAAGGCCGTGCAGGACCACGACGGCTTCATCTGGATCGGCAGCCAGGATGGCCTGGCCCGCTACGATGGTGTCGACTTCCGCATCTATCGCCACGATCCGGCCGAGCCGGCTTCGATTGCCTCCAATGACGTGTCGGCGTTGCTGGTCGATCGCGATGGCCGGCTGTGGTGTGGCGGCGAGGCGTCGGGTCTCAATCGACTCGAGCCCGATGGCACGCGCTTCCGCCATTGGCGCCACCGCGCCGGCGACCTGCGCTCGCTGGCCAGCGACGACCTCAGCACGATCGTGCAGGACGCCAGCGGCGCGATCTGGGTCGGCACCTACGATGGCGGCGTCAGCCGCCTCGATGCCGATGGTGGCTTCAGCCACGTCGACCACGACGAGGAGGACGCCGGCACGCTGCGCTCGAGCAGCGTGTATGCGCTGCTCGCGCCTGCTTCGGGCCGGCTGTGGATCGGCACCGATGCAGGGCTCGACGTGCGCGAGGCCGATGGGCGCATCGTGCATGTCGACATTCCGGCCTTGCAGGAGCGTCCCGGACCATCCACCGTGCTGGGCCTGGGCGCCGACGGCGACGGTGCGATCGTCGGCACGCGCAAGGGCGTGTTCCGCATCGGTGGCGACCTGCGGTTCGATCGCGAGCTCGGCAGCGCGACACCGCCGCTGGCGGCGACCTCGTTCGCGCGCGGTGGCGACGGCGACCTGTGGATCGGCCTGCTCACCGGCGTGGCACACATCGACGCCGATGGCCGCCTCATGCGGCATGGCGGCGACGAGGCCATCACCGGCTCCTACCCAGGCACCAACACGATGGACGTGATGGCCGACCGCGAGGGCGGCGTGTGGTTCTCGCTGTTCGACGGTGGCCTGGCGCGGCTGCCGCCGCACTGGCGCAACTTCGCCGTGTTCCGCCATCTGCCCGGCACCGCGGCGAGCCTCACCCATGCGCGGGCGCGGGCACTCGCGATCGACGGCATGCGCGCGGTATGGGTCGGCACCGGCAACGACGGCATCGATCGCATCGACCGCGCCACCGGCGTGATCGAACGCCATGGCGAGCGCCTGCGCATCGGCCGCCAGCGCCTGACCGCGCTGCTGGTGGCCGATGCCGACACCCTGTGGCTCGGCTTCCAGCGCGGCCTGCGCCGGCAGTCGCTGGGCAGCGGCGCGAGCGTGGACATCGCGGTCGACCTGCGCCGCGACGATGCGCTGCCGCCGGGTTTCATCGATCGCATGGCATTGGCGCGCGACGGCAGCCTGTGGGTGAGCGCCCACGGCGGCGGCATCGCCCGCATCGTCGGCGAACCGCCACGCGTGCAGCGCCGCTACCTGCCGGCGACGCGCACGCTCGGCAATGCCGACGTGCTGGCGCTCGTGCTCGACGCCAACGACGTGCCGTGGCTGGCCACGCTCGGCGGCATCGAACGCCACGACCCTGCGCGCGATGCGTTCGGGCCGGTGGCGGGGGCGCACGGCGGCGCCGTCGATGCGTTGGCGTTCGCACCCGACGGCACGTTGTGGGTACACGAGTGGCTCGGCGCGTTGCAGTCCTATCGCGTCGAGCGCGACCAGTTGGTGCCGCTGCAGTCGGTTGCGGTCGGCGCCGACTGGCCCGCGCTCAAGGCGGCGGCGTTGCTGGTGGGGCGCGATGGCGCGCTGTGGATCACGTCCCTGCGCGGCCTGTTCCGCGTCGATCCGCACACGCGCGAGGTGCGCAAGTTCGATCTCCACGAAGGCCTGCCGAGCCAGGAGTTCCTCGGCGGGGCGCTGGTTGCCGATGCCGAGGGCAACCTGTTCGCGGGCACGCTCGGTGGCGTGCTCGCGTTCGATCCGAGCGCGTTGCGCAGCGATGTGCGGCCACCGCTGCTGCGCCTCACCACGCTCGATGTGCAGCGCAACGGGCACACGCTCGACCTCGATCCGGCGCAGGCGCTCGAGCTGGCGCACGACGACAGCAACCTGCGCGTGCGGGCCCGTGCGTTGAGCTACGTCGATCCGCTATCGACGCGCTATCAGTTCCGCCTCGACGGTCTGGAGGAAGAGTGGACCGTGGCCGACAACGGCGAGCGCATCTGGTCGCGCCTGCCACCCGGTCGCTACCGGCTGCAGGTGCGCGCGCGCAGTGGCAGCGGCAACGTGGTGGAGCTGCCGGCGCCGCTCATCGTGCGGGTGGCCCGCGCGCCATGGGATACGCCGATGGCCTATGCGCTGTATGTGCTGGCTGGTGGCGGTCTGCTGCTGGTCGCGCTGCGCGGCTGGCGCGAGCGCGTGCGGCGGCGCCATGCGCTCGAGCTGGCCGAGGAGCTGCGCCGCGCGAGTGAACAGGTCAGCGAAGCCAAGTCGACCTTCCTTGCCAACATGGGCCACGAGATCCGCACGCCGATGACCGGCGTGCTCGGCATGAGCGAGCTGTTGCTGGCGACACCGCTCGACGAGCGCCAGCGTGGTTATGTCGGCGCCATCCACCAGTCGGGCGAGCTGCTGCTGCGCATCGTCAACGACAGCCTCGACCTCGCCCGCATCGAGGCCGGCCGGCTGCTGCTGGAGCGACAGCCGCTCGATCCGGCCGCGTTGCTGCGCGCGGTGGCGCAGTTGCAGCGCCCGCTCGCGGTGCGCAAGGGGCTCGAACTGGGCTTGCAGATCGGAGCGGGCGTACCCGCCCGCATCGAGGGTGATGCGCTGCGCATCGAGCAGATCCTGCTCAACCTTGTCGGCAATGCGCTCAAGTTCACCGAGCGCGGCCGCGTCGACCTCAGCCTCGAACGCATCGACGCCGACCTGCGCTTCGTGGTCGCCGACACCGGCCCCGGCATGACCGCGGCGCAGCTCGAGCGATTGTTCACGCGTTTCGAGCAGGCCGCGGGCATCGCCAGCCGGCATGGCGGCAGCGGGTTGGGGCTCGCCATCAGCCGCGACCTTGCGGCACTCATGGACGGCGCGCTGACCGTGACGAGCAGCCCCGGGCAGGGCAGTCGCTTCGTGCTGAGCTTGCCGATCCGCGAGGTCGTGGCGGCGGAGCCTGCGCCTGCGGCCGCGCCGAGCGGACGCACGCTGTCGGTGCTGCTGGTCGAGGACGATGCGACGGTGGGGCAGGTCATCGCTGGCCTGCTGGCCAAGCTCGGGCATCGCGTGCGCCATGTCGACAACGGCCTGGCCGCGCTGGCCGAGCTCAAGAGCGGGAACTGCGAGCTGGCCCTGCTCGATCTCGACCTGCCGGGCATCGACGGCCTGCAACTGGCGCGCATGATCCGCGCCGGCATCGCGCCGACGCTGCCGCTCATCGCGGTCACCGCGCGCTCGGTCGGTGACGAGGAAGCGCAGGTCCGAGCCGCCGGCATGAACGCGCTGCTGCGCAAGCCGCTGACCGGCGCGCTGCTCGCCGCCGCGATCGCCGAGGTGTGCGGGGACGGCATGACGCCGCGGCGAAGCTGAGCGGGCCGCGCCGACCTCAGCCGCGCCGGCTCAGCGCATGCACCGCATCGACGAGCACGCTCACATGCTCGGGGTCGATGTCGGGCGTGATGCCGTGGCCGAGGTTGAAGATGTGGCCGGGATGCGGACCGAAGCCGTCGAGTACGGCACGTGCCTGCGCGCGGATCGCATCGGGGCTGGCGGCCAGCACGGCCGGATCGAGGTTGCCCTGCAGCGCCACCCGCTCGCCGACACGCGTGCGCGCCTCGGCGATGTCGATGGTCCAGTCCAGGCCCAGCGCGGCGCAACCGCTGTCGGCGAGGCCTTCCAGATGCGCATGGGCGCCTTTCGCGAACAGGATCACCGGCAGGCCCGGTGCCAGCGTGCGCAACTGCGCGACGATCTGGTCGAGCCAGCGCAGCGAGAACTCGCGAAACATCGCCGGCGCCAGCAGGCCGCCCCAGGTGTCGAACACCATCAGCGCCTGCGCGCCGGCGGCTGCCTGCGCGGCCAGGTAGGTGGCCACGCTGCGCGCCAGCACGTCGAGCAGGTGGTGCATGAGCGCCGGGTCCTGCAGCGCGAGCGCCTTGGCGCGGGCAAAGCTTGCCGAGCCGGCGCCCTCGATCATGTAGCAGGCCAGTGTCCACGGGCTGCCGGCGAAGCCGATCAGCGGCGCGCGGTCGGCGAGTTCGTGGCGGATCAGGCGCACCGCGTCCATCACATAGCGCAGGCTCGTTTCGGGATCGGGCACGCCGAGCGCGCGGATCGCCGCCGCATCGCGCAGCGGGCGCGCGAACTTGGGGCCTTCGCCCTCGACGAACTGCAGCCCCAGGCCCATCGCATCGGGCACGGTGAGGATGTCGGAGAACAGGATCGCGGCGTCGAGCGCGAAGCGGCGCAGCGGTTGCAAGGTGACTTCGCAGGCCAGCTCGGGCGTTTGCGCGAGCGCGAGGAAGCTGCCGGCCCGGGCCCGCGTGGCGCGATACTCGGGCAGGTAGCGCCCCGCCTGACGCATGATCCAGATCGGCGTGGCGTCGACGCTCTCGCGCCGCAGCGCGCGCAGGAAGCGATGGTCGGTCGGGGTCATGCAGAGGCCTCGTCGAGGCAGGCACGCGACAGCGGTGCCTGCGAGTGGGTTGATGCGGTCGGGCGCAGGCGGGCGGCGCGCCGCCTAGCGCGGGCCATCGAAGCCCTGGCTGAACATGACGCGGAAGCCGCGACCGAGCTGGGCATCGCGCGCGCGCTCGAACGCCGCCAGTGCCGCGTCGCGCTCGAGAAACTGCTCGCGTTTGCTGCTCGCGCGGTGGGCGCCCTGCTGGCCCCATTCACGGAACAAGGTCCAGCCGCCGAGCAGGTCCTGCTCGAGCACGAGCTGGTAGTAGCGCGGGACATCGGCGCCCGCGGCCGGGGTTTGCATGAAGACGCGCATGGTGAGCGCGGGATTGTAGCCGGGCCATCCGCAGGGCGTCAGCCCAGTGCGGCATGTTGTCGCAGCCCCCCCGCCTTGTCGGCCAGCGCGCGAACCGGGTAGGCTACGAACCTTAAAAATTCGTTGGAGAGACGTATGGCACGGTCGCGTATCTGGATGGCACTCAGCGCCGCCATCTTCGGCCTGGGCAGCACGCTGGGCACCACTCCGCTGCACGCGCAGACGGCCGCGCCGCAGGGCGACAGGACGAGCGACAAGGCCACCGAGCTCGAAGGCATCGTGGTGCTCGGGTCGCGCCGTTACGACCGCTCCTCGGAGACCGAGACACCGGTGCCGGTCGATGTGCTGCCGATGGGCAAGGCGGCTGACCAGGGCGCCTCGTTCGATCTCGCGCAGACGCTCGAATACGCCGCGCCCTCGTTCATCTCGGGCCGCCAGACCGGCGCCGATAACGCCGACTCGGTCGACTCGGCCGCGCTGCGCGGGCTCGGTTCGGACCAGACCCTCGTCCTCGTCAACGGCAAGCGCCTGCATTCGAGCGCGCTGGTCAACCTGTTCGGGGCGCGCAACCGCGGCAACACCGGTGCCGACCTCAACACGATTCCGATGCTGGCCATCGACAATGTCGAGATCCTGCGCGATGGCGCGGCCGCACAGTACGGTTCGGACGCCATCGCCGGCGTGATCAACATCGCCCTCAAGCGCAAGCTCGGCTGCGAAGCGGTGGTCGGCTACGGCCAGTACACGCGCGGCGACGGCGAGAACTACCTCGGTTCGGGGTATTGCGGCTTCGCGGTCGGCAATCAGGGCGTCATCGCGCTGACCGGCGAATACCTCGACCGCGGCCGTTCCAACCGTGCCACCGCTGCCGATCCGCTGCGCATCATCGGCGACACCGCAGTCAAGAACGGCACCTTCTACGCCAACGGCGACATCCCGTTCGGCGACAGTGCACATTTCTACTTCAACGCGGGCATCCAGAACCGCGACGCATCCTCGGCGGCATTCGCGCGCGGTGGCATCGGCTCGGATGACATCCCCTCGCGCAATTCGGCGGCGATGTATCCGGGCGGCTTCGTGCCGTTCATCGATCCCTACATCCAGGACCGTCATGCCAGCGCCGGCATCTGGTGGAACTGGAACGACTGGCGCGTCGATGCCTCGCAGACGTTCGGCTACAACAAGCTCAACGACACGATCCGCCACACGCTCAACGCGTCGATCGCCAATTACGATCTCGAGCACGGCGGCACCGGCATCAGCCCCGACCACTTCTACGCGGGCGGCTTCTCGTTCTCGCAGGCCACCACCAACCTCGACTTCTCGCGCTTCTTCGATGGCTTCATGCAGGGCGCCAACGTCGCCTTCGGTGGCGAGTTCCGCCGCGAGAACTACCAGATCTTCGCCGGCGAACCGGGTTCGTACATCGACATGGACGGTCCCGGCGGCGGCAATGCGGGCAGCCAGGGCTTCCCCGGCTTCCAGCCCGGCGACGCCACCGACAAGAGCCGCAACAGCTGGGCCGTGTACGGCGACGTCGAAATCGACTGGACCGACCGCTTCATGACCGACCAGGCCGTGCGCCACGAGCGCTACAGCGATTTCGGCTCGACCACGATCGGCAAGCTCGCCGGCGCGTTCCGCGTCACCGACCAGTTCCTGCTGCGTGGTTCGTTCAGCACGGGCTTCCGGGCGCCATCGTTGCAGCAGCGCTACTTCTCCTCGACCTTCACCGACTTCGTCAGCGGCCAGCCGGTCGATGTGGTGCTGGCGCCCAACGGCGGCACGATCGCGCGCGCGGCGGGCATCCCCGACCTCAAGGAAGAAAAGTCACGCAACGCGACGCTCGGCTTCACCTGGAAGCCGACTGATGCGCTGTCGGTCACGCTCGACGGCTATCGCATCGACATCGACGACCGCATCGTGCTGAGCGGTCGCTTCGACACCTCCGATCCCGATATCGGCGCGATCCTCGAACAGCTCGGCGTGGGCGAGGCCCAGTTCTTCGTCAACTCGGTCGATACGCGCACGCAGGGTCTGGACCTGACCATCAGCCACGCGATGGATCTGGGCGACGGGCGGCTCGAGAGCTTCCTCGGCTTCAATCGCTCGATCACCGAGGTCAAGCGCGTGCATACGCCAGCCTCGCTGGTCGGACGCGAGGATTCGCTGCTCGGTGAACGCGACCGCCTGTTCATCGAGAACGGCGCGCCGCACTCGAAGGCCGTGCTCGGCTTCGACTACACCTTCGGCGCCTGGGAAACCGACCTCAAGGTCATCTACTTCGGTCCGATGACGCTGGGCACGTTCTCGGGCCCGCCGGTGCCCAATGCGCGCTATGCCAGCAAGACATCGGCCGACGTCAGCCTGACCTACAACTTCAACGCGAATGCCAAGCTGACGATCGGCGGCCAGAACATCTTCGATCAGTTCCCGACCCGCCAGGATCCGGACGAGACCGACAACGGCTTCATGTACGACGCGGTGCAGTTCGGTCTCAATGGCGCGTCCTGGTTCGCGCGCTTCGCCTACAAGTTCTGATATCCGCGCAGCTCCGGCCGCCCAGGCGGCCGGAGCCTGCGTCGTGGCGCCGCGATCAGCTGCCGGCCAGCACCGCAGCGACCTCGTCCTCGGCCACCGCGTCGACGATTTCGGCCTGGCCGATGCCGCGCCACAGGATGAGGCGCAGGCGGCCACCCTCGTTCTTCTTGTCGAGCCGCATCGCGGCGAGCAGCGCCGCGGCGTCGAGCGGCGGCGCCTGCACGGGCAGGCCCAGGCGCGTCAGCAGTCGCGCCAGGCGGGTCGCGTCGGCGGCATCGGCACGGCCCAGCCGCGTCGACAGCGTGGCCGCCTGCAGCATGCCGATCGCGACGGCCTCGCCGTGCAGCAGCGTGCCGTAGCCGGCCACCGTTTCCAGCGCATGGCCGAAGCTGTGGCCGAAATTGAGCAGCGCGCGCTCGCCACGTTCGTGCTCGTCGCGGGCGACGATGGCCGACTTGGCGCGGCAGCTGGCCTGGATCGCGGCGGCGAGGGCAGCCTCGTCGCGGGCCACGAGTGCGTCGGCATGGACTTCGAGCCAGGCGAAGAACGCGGCGTCGTTGATGGCGCCGTACTTGACCACCTCGGCGAGCCCGGCGCGGTACTCGCGCACCGGCAGGGTGGCCAGCGTGCCGGTGTCGGCCACCACGGCGCGGGGCTGGTGGAAGGCGCCGACGAGATTCTTGCCTTGCGGCAGGTTGACGCCGGTCTTGCCTCCGACCGAGGAATCGACCATCGCCAGCAGGGTGGTCGGCATCTGGATGAAGTCGATGCCGCGCATCCAGGAGGCGGCGGCAAACCCGGCCAGATCGCCGATCACGCCGCCGCCGAGGGCCAGGATCGTGGCGTCGCGGCTGGCACCGAGTGCGGCCAGCGCGGCAAAGATCTGGCCACTGGCATCGAGCGTCTTGTGGGCCTCGCCGTCGGGCAGCACGAGATGGGCATGCTGCAGGCCGGCCAGGCCCGCCAGCACGCGCTGCAGGTACAGCGCTGCCACCGTGGTGTTGGTAACCACCAGCACGTGGCGGCCGCGGATCGGCGCGCGCCAGCGCGCGCTGTCGGCCAGCAGGCCGGCGCCGATCCAGATCGGGTAACTGCGTGCGCCAAGAGCGACATCGAGCGTACGCACGGCGCTCATGCGGGAACTCCGTGGCCTTGGCGCTGCCATTGCTGCGCCAACTGTGCCAACAGTTCCTGCGCCGCCTGTGCGCTGTTGCGCCGGCTGCGCGAGGGCAACTGCAGATCGGCGACCTGTGCATACAGCAGGTTGCGCTCGGCCGCCAGCGCCACGAGGCGTTCGCGCCGATCGACGGCGCGCAGCAACGGTCGGCTGCGGTCACGCGCCAGCCTGGCAAGCTGGGTCTCGACATCGGCGTCGAGCCATGCCACGTAGCCGCGCCTGCGCAGCAGCTCGCGGTTGGTCGGGTCGAGGATCGCGCCGCCACCGGTGGCCAGCACGATACCCTCGCGCGCCGTGCAATCGGCCAGCGCGGCGCACTCGCGCGCGCGGAACCCGGCCTCGCCCTCCAGCTCGAAGATGAGCGCAATCGCGGCGCCGCTGCGTGCCTCGATCTCGTGGTCGAGGTCGACGAAGGCCAGCCCCAGGCGGTCGGCGACGAGCCGGCCGACCGTGCTTTTGCCGGCGCCCATCGGGCCGACGAGGAACAGGTTGGCTGCGGGATTCATCCTGCGATGCTAGCAAACGTGGCCGGCCTGCTGTGGCCAGCACTGCGGTGACGGCTTATGCTGCGCATCCCGCCCCGCGTGCACCTCACATGCTGCGTTTCATCGTCTTGTTCGTGCTGATCCTCGCCACGCTGTTCGTGGCCGAGCTGCTGCAGCCGGTCGAGACGCATGTGATCGAGCCGTTCACGAGCGCGATCGCGCGTGTCAGCGTGTGGCTGGTCGGCCTGTTCGACCCGCACGCCTATTCGATCGGCAAGGAACTGCACACCACCGCCAGCAGTTTCGCCATTTCGATCGAGCGCGGCTGCAACGGTGTCGAGGCCATGATCATCCTCGTCGCCGCGATGCTGGCGTTTCCGGCGCCGTGGCGCCATCGCCTGATCGGCATCGGACTGGGCTTCGTGGCGATCCAGGCGCTCAACCTGGTGCGCATCATCAGCCTGTTCTACCTCGGTCAGTGGAACCGCACCTGGTTCGACTGGTTCCACCTCTACCTGTGGCAGGCGCTGATCGTGCTCGATGCGCTGGTCGCGTTTCTGGTATGGCTGCGCTATCTGCCGCGCCCGGCGCCGGCCGCGCGCCACGCTGCCTCGATTGGGGGAGGGCCGCCCGCGCTGCTATAGTCCACTGATCGCATGGTCAGGCCGCGTGAACAGGCCTCCATGAGCGGTTTCTTGGTGCTGCAGAAGGAGTCCGTCATGTCCGTGTCGAAGGTCATCGAGCTGAGCAGTTCGTCGCCCAAGAGCATCGAAGATGCGGTGCAAACGGGGCTGCGCAAAATGGCGCATACGGTCAAGAACATCAAGGGCGCCTGGGTCAACGACATCAAGGTCGTGACCGATGCCGACGGCGGCGTCACCGAATGGCGCGTCAACATGCGCATCAATTTCGTCGTCGAGTAATGCGCCAGCGGCAGGGAACGCGATGAGCCAGACGCCTGTCGTGATCGGCCTGCTGGAGGACGATCCCGACATCTCCGACCTGCTCGTACTGTGGTTGCAGGGCGCCGGTTATGCGGTGCGCTGCTATCGCAGCGCCGCCGAATACCGGCGTGCGCAGGGCAGTGACGCGATCGATCTGCTGATGCTCGACTGGATGCTGCCCGACGGCAACGGTCTGGAGGTGCTCGAAGCGATCCGCGCTTCGCGCAACGCGAGCCTGCCGGTCATCTTCCTCACGGTGCGCGACAGCGAGGACGACATCGTGCGCGCGCTGTCGGGCGGTGGTGACGATTACGTCGTCAAGCCGCCCAAGCAGCGCGAACTGCTCGCGCGCGTCGGCGCGGTGCTGCGGCGCCATCTCGGCGAGCGCGGCGACGATGAGGGGTTTGTGCTCGATCCCTACCACATCGACGCGCGGCGCCGGCGCGTGCTGATCGATGGACGCGCGATCGACCTCACCCAGCGCGAATTCGACCTCGCCAACTTCCTGTTCCGCCGCCATGGTCGCGTGGTCGGTCGCGATGCCCTGCTCAAGCACGTGTGGAACCTCGGCGCGACTGTGTCCACGCGCACGGTCGATACCCACGTCAGCCGGCTGCGCAAGAAGCTCGAGCTGGGTGGCGAGCGTGGCTGGCGGCTGACGGCGGTCTACCAGCACGGTTACCGGCTCGAACAGGTCTGAGCCGGACGGCGATCGGGCGGCGGCGGGTGGTGCATTGCCTGCGCCGGGCCAGCCGCCGGCATGGTCCGCGCGGCGCGCCTAGGCGCCCGCGGCGCAAGCTGCCAGAATGTCCGCAGGTGCGCAGCCGGCGGTCACATGCGTGGCCGGCGCGGCGTCGATTGAGATCCGGCGAGGAGGAGCGATGGCCAGCGCAGGCAAGTCCAGGTCCCGCGGCAAGGCGGCCCCAGCCCCACGCAAGGCGCCGGCGCGCAGCGCGCGCACCCCCACCACGCCCAGGAGGAAAATGGCCATGGCAGATCCGAAGAAGCCCGGCGCCGATGGCGGCGCGGACCGCAACGTCGACCAGATCCGCGACATCCTGTTCGGCGGACAGATGCGCGACTACGAGCGCCGCTTCCAGGACCTCAACCAGAAGCTCGAAGCCGACCTCGCGCGCATGCGCGAGGCCGCCGACAAGCGGCTGGCGCAGATGGAAAAGCGCATCGACGACCAGTTCGACAAACTGGGCAAGCTCGTGCGCCAGGAGATCGACGACCGCAATGGCGCGGTGGCCGATCTGGAATCGCGCGTGCAGCAGGCCGCGCGCACTGCCCGCGCCGAGATCAACAAGGCGCTCGACGGTGTCAGCAACGAAGTGGCGCAGAGCGACGAGCGCCTGCGCGCCGCGTTGGCCGACCTGCACGACACTTTTGCGGCCCGCGCCGGCGATGCCGAAGCCGCGCTGTCGCGCAGCAGCGCCGAACTGCGCGCCGACAAGGTCGGGCGCGAGGACATGGCTGCGCTGCTCACCGAACTGGCCCTGCGCCTCAAGGGCGATTTCGACCTGCCCACACCCTGATCCGCCGCGCGCAGGACAGGTCATGGCCAACGCGGGTGGGGAACAGGCGCCGGATCCGACCGCCACCGGCACGGTGGCACCGGGCGACGACTTCGAGCGCCTGCGCGAACTGCTGCTGGGCGAGGAGCGTCGCGCATTGGCCGCGGCGCGCGCACGCATCGCCGAACTCGAGCAGCGCCAGGGCGAGCTGCCGCGCCGCCTGCCCGAGGCCGCGCTCGCCGCACTGCGCGACAACGCCGACAATCCGCGCATCGCCAGTGCGCTGGCCAGTCCGGTCGGGCAGGCACTCGGCGAGGCGGTGCACAACAATCGCCAGGGCATCATCGACGCGCTGTTCCCGGTGATCGGGCCAATGATCCGCCGCGCCATCGCCGAGGCGTTGCGCGGTCTCGTCGACAACCTCAACGGCGCGATCGAGAGCAGCTTCACGCTGCGTGGTCTCAAGTGGCGCTTCGAGGCCTGGCGTGGCGGTGTGCCCTATGCGCAGGTGGTGTTGCGACATCGCCTCGCCTACGGCATCGACCACGTGTTCCTCATCGAGCGCAACAGCGGCCTGCTGCTGCGTCACGCCTCGGCGCCGGGCCTGGCACCGCTCGATGCCGACGCGATCGCCGGCATGCTGACTGCGCTGGGCGACTTCGTCGGCGACTCGGTCGGCCGTGACGGTGGCGTGCTCGATGCGGCCCAGGTCGGTGAGTCGCTGGTGTGGGTCGAACACGGGCCGCTGGCCAATCTGGCCTGCTTCGTGCGCGGCGTGCCACCGCCGCGGTTGCGCGAACTGCTCAAGCAGCGTCTCGAGGAGATCCACGCCCTCATGCACACCGCGGCGGACGACGTGCCGCTGGCCGAGCGCGCTGGCGATGCGCGCGTGGGCGAGCTCATCGAGCCGTTGCCGATGCTGCGCGATGCGCATCGCGACGAGGCCGCAGGCAGCACCCCGCGCGCGTCGCGTCGCCCTCTGCTGCTGGCCCTGCTGCTCGCGCTGGTGGCGCTGGGCTGGTGGGTCAGCGAGCGCTGGCGCTGGCAGGCGCAGCTCACCCAGTTGCGGGACACGCTGGCGCACCATCCCGGCTTCGTGCTCGGGCGCATCGAGGCGCGACCGTGGCGCTCGCTCGTGGTGCATGGCCTGCTCGATCCGGATGCGGTGTCGCCACAGGCGGCGCTCGACGCTGCCGACCTTGGCGATGCGAGCCGGCGCCTGCAGGTGACCGGCTTCGTCGCTACCGCTGACGAAGTGGTGCTGCGGCGCGCGCAACGGCTGCTGACCCCGCCCGACGGGGTGCGCCTGCAGGTCGCTGCCGGCGTGCTGCGGCTCGAAGGTGTGGCGCCGCCGGAGTGGATCGCCGCGGCGCAGCTGCGCGCGCCGCTGATCGCCGGCGTGCGCGCGGTGGATTCGACGCTGCACACGGCAACCGATCCACGCGAGATCGCGCGCGCCGTGCTGGCGCGCCTCGCCGGCGAAATCACCGCGCGCACGGTCACCTTCACGCGCGAGGACGAGCCGGTCGCCGGCAGCGCTGCCGTGGTCGATGCGCTCGCCGCCGACCTGCGCCGGGCGCAGGCGGCCGCGGCGCAGGCGGGCGTGCAGCTGCGCGTGCGCAGCGTCGGCAGCTCGGACGAGAGCGGCGGCGAAGACACCAATGTGCGCGTGCGCAGCCTGCGCCTGCGCTGGCTCGCGCTCGCGTTGGCAGCGCGCGGCATCGACGCGGTGGCCGAGGGCGATGCCAGCGTCAATGCCGACCCCACGCGCCGCGGCGCGCGCGTCGAGCTGCGCATCGAGGACGGCGCGCGATGAGCGCCGGTCCGTACAAGGTGTGCCTGCTGGGCGACTTCGGCGTGGGCAAGACCAGCCTCGTGGCGCGCTTCGTGCGCAGCACGTTTGCCGCCAAGTACCTGACCACGGTCGGCGTCAAGGTCGACAGCAAGGAGGTCAGTCGGCCCGGGCGCGATCCCGTCAAGCTCGTGCTGTGGGACATCGCCGGCAGCAATGCGCTGGACGGTGTCAGCGCCAGCTACCTGCGCGGCGCGGCGGCAGTGCTGCTGGTCGCCGACGGCACACGCGAGGCCACCCTGGCCGCGGCTCTCGATCTGCTGATGCAGGCGCGTACGCTGCTGCCCAGCGCCGCGGCGGTGCTCGCGGTCAACAAGTTCGATCTCGTCGAGCGCTGGGAGGTCGGCCCGCCGACGTTGGCGCAGCTGCGCCGCTCGCTGCCGGTGATCGAGACCAGTGCCGCCACCGGCATCGGGGTCGAACAGGCCTTCGCGGCCATCGTGGCGGGCCTGGTGCCGTGATCGATCTGCCCGCCCTGCCGCTGCCGGTGCGCCGGCGCCTGCGCGAGATCCTGCTCGATCGCAGCCATCCGCTCGTGCTGAGTTTCGGCAGCGGCTGGGAACTGTGCGGGCTGCAAGGCGAGCCCGACTGGTACGGCATCGAGCTGGCCTCGGCCGAGACCGCCATCGCCGCCCTGCGCGACCTGTTCATCGGCATCGAGCTCGACCAGGAGCAGGCCATTCCGTTCGTCGAGCTGACCAACGGCCGCAGCGTGCATGTGCACCTGATCCCCGACGGCGAGGCGTTTCACCTGCTGCTGCTCGACGCCGAGCCCGCCCGCGCGGCGCAACGCGACCAGCAGCAACTGGCCAACGAGGCGGCGCTGGCCGGGCATGCCAAGAGCAAGGCGATCGATGCGCTCAAGCACATCCGCAGCGAACTGGAGCGCCAGCGTGGGCGCCTGGCCGAGGCCAACGCGCTCAAGAACGCGCTGATCGCGACGCTGAGCCACGAGTTCCGTACGCCGCTGACGGCCGCATTCGGCCGCCTGCGCCTGCTCGAGCAGGGCCTGCCAGCCGACGCGGGGCAGCAGCGCGAGCTGCTGGCGCTGCGGCGCAATCTGGGGCAATTGCAGGTGCTGGCCGAGAACCTGCTCGAATACGGACGCGGCGAAGCCGGCGCCGCCGCACTCAATCCGGTGGCGGTCGACCTCGCCGCGCTGGCCGAGGACTGCCGCACGCTGCTCGAGCCGCTCGCGCTGGCCAAGGGTCTGCAACTGCGTGTCACGCTGACGGCGAGCGCGCCGCCACCGTGGCTCGACGAGCTGCGGCTGCGCCAGGTGCTCGTCAACCTGCTGTCCAATGCCGTGCGCTACACCGCGCAGGGCGAGGTGGCGCTGCTGCTCGCCTGGGACGGCAAGGTGCTGCGCGCCGCAGTCAGCGACACCGGCATCGGCATCGCACCCGAGTTCCAGACCCGCATCTTCCAGCCGTTCAACGCCGGCGCCCAGCACGGCAGTCGCGGCGCCGGGCTCGGCCTCAGCATCGTGCGCCGCCTCGTCGAACAGATGCATGGCACGCTCGCACTCGAATCGACGCCGGGCCACGGCAGCCGCTTCAGCGTGCAGGTGCCGGCCACCGCGGCCGCGCCGGCCTCTATCCCGCCCGCCGCGCCGCTGCAGGGCTGCGTGTTCATCGTCGAGGACGATCCCGACATCACGCAGTTGCTCGAGCTCACGGTGCAGGGATTCGGGCTGCAGACGCGCTGCTTCGACGCCGCGCCTGCCGCCATCGACGCGGCGCTGGCCGCTGCGCCGGCCCTCGTCGTGCTCGACATGCGCCTGCCCGGGATGTCGGGCGCCGAGGCGGCGTTCGCGTTGCGCAGCCGCGGCCATCGCGGCGCCATCCTCATGCTGTCGGCCGATGCCGGCAGCGATGCGCGTGCGGCCGCGCAGCGCGCCGGCGCCGATCGCTTTCTCGCCAAGCCGATCGATTTCGCTCAGCTCGAAGCCAGCGTGCGCGAACTGCTGGCTCCGCGCTGACCTCGCTGCAGCGACGCGCTCAGTCCTCCTCGGGTCGCGGCCGATACGCCTCGACGAGCTGCTTCTGCAACTGCGCGGGCACCGGTTCGTAGTGGCTGAATTCGATCGTGTAGCGACCCTCGCCGCCGGTCATCGCCTTGAGCTCGGTCTGGTAGTCGACGATTTCGGCCAGCGGCACCTGCGCCTTGACCACGATCTCGCCGCCGCGCAGCGAATCGGTGCCATTGATGCGCGCGCGCTTGCTGGCCAGGCCGCCCGTGACATCGCCCATGTGGGCGTTGGACACCGTCACGTCGAGGTTGACGATCGGTTCCAGCACCTGCGGCTTGGCATTGGCGATGGCGTCGATGAAGGCCTTCTTGCCGGCCGACACGAAGGCCACTTCCTTGGAATCGACCGGATGATACTTGCCGTCGTAGACGATCACGCGCACGTCCTGCAGTGGATGGCCGGCGATCGCGCCCTGTTCGAGCACCTGCCGCACGCCCTTCTCGACCGCGGGAATGTACTGGCCCGGAATCGTGCCGCCCTTGACCTCGTCGACGAATTCGAAGCCGCCACCGCGCGGCAGCGGCTCGATGCGCAGGAACACCTCGCCGAACTGGCCGGCGCCGCCGGTCTGTTTCTTGTGCCGATGGTGGCCCTCGGCCTTGGCGGCGATCGTCTCGCGATAGGCAATGCGCGGCGGGCGCGTGGTCACTTCCACGCCGTAGCGATCCTTCATGCGCTCGAGCATGAGCTTGAGATGCAGGTCCGACAGGCCGCGGATGATCGTTTCGTTGAGCTCCTTGTTGTGCTCGACGCGGAAGCAGGGGTCTTCCTCGCCCAGTCGCGCCAGCGCGCTGGCGAGCTTCTGCTCCTGGCCCTTGTGGGCGGGCTGCACCGCCAGGCCGAACATCGGCAGCGGAAAGTCGATCGCGGCGAGGTGGATCTGGTCCTCGTCGTGCGAGTCGTGCAGCACCGCGTCGAAGTGGATGTCCTCGACCTTGGCCACCGCGGCGATGTCACCGGCGACCGCCTCGTCGATCTCGACATGGTCCTTGCCCCTGAGCCGGAACAGATGGCCGACCTTGAACGGCTTCTTGCCGTCATCGATGAACAGCTGGGTGTCCTTGCGTACCGTGCCCTGGTGCACGCGGAAGATGCTGAGCTTGCCGACGAACGGATCATTGACGATCTTGAACACGTCGGCGATCACGTGCAGGTCGGGATTGGGGGTGGCGCTGATCGGCCGGGCCTGCGCGCCACTGCCCTTGACGAACGGCGGCGGGTTGCCCTCGAGCGGGTTGGGCAGCAGTCGCGCCACGAGGTCGAGCAGTTCCTTCACGCCGACGCCGCTGCGCGCGGAGACGAAGCAAATCGGCACGAGGTGGCCTTCGCGCAGGCATTGTTCGAATGCGTCGTGCAGCTCGCTGCCCGACAGCCCCGCCTCGCCTTCCTCGAGGTAGTGCCCCATCACGCTTTCGTTGATCTCGACCACCTGGTCGATGATCTGCTGGTGGGCCTGCGCCACCGAGGAGAAATCGGCTTCGCCCTGTGGCTGGAAGAAGCAGTCGACCACGCCGCTGGCGCCGCGCGCGGGCAGGTTGATCGGCAGGCACTCCTTGCCGAATTCGTCGCGCAGTGCTTCGACGAGACCTTCGAGATCGACGCCCTCGTGGTCGATCTTGTTGACGATGAGCAGCCTGCACAAGCCGCGCCGCTTGGCCCGCTCCATGAGCCGGCGCGTGTTGTGCACGATGCCGGTGCCCGCGTCGACCACGATCGCGCAGGTTTCCACCGCGGTGAGCGCCGACAGCGTCGCGCCGCGGAATTCGTGGAAGCCGGGGGTGTCGATGAGGTTGATGTGCACGCCGCCGGCGTCGATCGAAGCCAGCGCGGCGCCGATCGAGTGCTTGCGCTCCTTTTCCATCGGGTCGTGGTCGGACACGGTGGTGCCCTTGTCGACCGAGCCTGCCGTCTGGATCGCGCCGCCGGCATGCAGCAGGGCTTCGAACAACGTGGTTTTGCCGGCGCCCGCTTGGCCCGCCAGGGCGATGTTGCGGATGTCTGGGGTGCTGTAGGACATGGTCGACCTCCGGTTGCAATCGGTGCGACCGTCACGGCGACCGCTTCGCTGTGCCCGCGCGGGCGTGCGAGGCTGGCGGTCATGGCGGGATGCGCCGCATCGTCGATGCGACGACGCCATAGCCTCATCCGTTTGCCCGACCAGGGTCAAGGTGCAATGCGTGAAGGCGCCGCGTGGGGCCGCCGCCGCCCCCCCCCCCGGCGGAGCGGGTTTAACCTCGCTTTAGCGGCCGCCCGGTAAGCTGCGGCGCTTTGCGACCACGGTGTCCACTTGGCCGACAGCGAGCGACCTGCCCATGCAGCACCTGCCGCCTGCGACGAGGTCCTGCTGCATGCGCCCGGTTCGCTGCGGCTGGCCAGCGACGCGTTGCCGTGGCAGCGCAGCCTGCGCTGGGAGCGACCCGTCCGCGAGCGGCGCGTGTTCTGGCTCGGGCTGGTCCTCGCCTTCGCCTTCACCGTGGTCGAATTGGCAGGCTTCGTGCTCGGCATGCACTCCTATCGCAGCGCGCACTGGCGCCGCGCCACCGCGCCGCAGGTCATCACGGTGCAGCTCATCGAGTCCGTGAGCGAGCCGGCAGCGGCGCCGCCCGAACCCGAACCGGCGCTCGTGGTGCGCCCCAGCCGCGTCGCGATCGCGCCGCCGCAGGTGCGGCAGAACCCGCCGCCCGCCCATGCCGAGGAGCCGAGCGACGCGATGCGCGCGCGGCTCGGCGCCGGCGCCGCTGCGCCACTGCGGTTGTTCAACGCCGACGGCAGCGTGCGCCTCGGCGATGGCCAGGCGCCGCTGAAGGCACCGGCCGAGCCGGCGCCGAAGACCGCGCGCGAGGCCGCGCAGCAGCACTGGGCGCGCATCGAGGAGCGTGGCAACCCGCTCGATTGCCGCAAGACGCGCTTTGCCGGTGCGTTCGCGCGCGACGAGAGCGTCGGCGACAAAGTGGCGCGCAAGTACCTCAGCTGGATCGGCCTGGCCGATCCGCAGGCGATCGAGCATCGCGCGCGCCGGCGCGCCGAGTCGGGCGGCTGCGAACCGGCGTCGTAGCGCCAGCGCCCGCGTGATGGTTGCCGCAGCGCCGGCACTTCCCCCATGCTTGCGCGGCGCCATGCGGCGCGATCGATGCATGGGCGCATGAGTTCGAGCGGGCAGGTTCCACTGTGTGTGGACATGGATGGCACCCTGGTCCTGACCGATCTGGGCGTGGAATCGGTGCTGGCGCTGATCCGGCGCAATCCGCTCTACCTGCTGCTGCTGCCGTGGTGGCTGCGCCGTGGCCTGGCCGCATTCAAGCGCGAAGTGGCGCGGCGCGTGCAGCTCGATGTCACGCGCCTGCCCTACGACAGGCGCCTGCTCGCCTGGCTGCGCACG
This sequence comes from Dokdonella sp., assembly GCF_019634845.1. Classification (GTDB taxonomy): domain Bacteria; phylum Pseudomonadota; class Gammaproteobacteria; order Xanthomonadales; family Rhodanobacteraceae; genus Dokdonella_A. The sequence continues at coordinate 55,783 of NZ_JAHCAQ010000011.1, read as the reverse complement.
CAGCAGGGGCGGCCGCTGCTGCTGTGCACCGCCTCCGATGCCGGGCTGGCCAATGCCGTGGCCGCGCATCTGGGCGGATTTGCCGCGGTCGTCGCCAGCGATGGCCACAGCAATCTCGCCGGCTCGCGCAAGGCCGCCGCGCTGGTGGCGCGGCACGGCGCGCTCGGCTACGACTACGCCGGCAACGCGCGGGCCGACCTCGTGGTGTGGGCGCAGGCGCGCCGCGCCATCGTCGTCAACGCGCCGCCGCGCGTGCTGCGCGCGGCGCAGGCGCAGGGGCGCGTCGAGCGCGTGTTCGCGCGCGAGGGCAAGCCGTGGATCGAGCTGCTGCGGGCACTGCGTCCGCACCAGTGGGCCAAGAACCTGCTCGTGTTCGTCGCGCCGCTGGCCGCGCATCGCGTCGAGGCAGCCGTGGTCGCCCATGCGCTGCTCGCGGGCGCGGCGTTCTGCCTGTGCGCGTCGGCTGCGTACGTGCTCAACGACTTGCTCGACCTCGACGCCGACCGCCGGCATCCGCGCAAGTGCCTGCGACCGTTCGCGGCCGGTCGGCTGTCGCTGCTCGCCGGACTGGCCGTGGTGCCGGCGCTCACGCTGGCGGCGTTCGCCTGTGCGGCGTTGCTGCCGGCCCGGTTCCTGCCGGTGCTGCTCGCCTATGCCACGCTGACGCTGGCCTATTCACTGTGGTTGAAGCGCTTGCCTGCACTCGACGTGCTGGCGCTGGCCGCGCTGTACACGCTGCGCATCGTCGCCGGCGGCGCAGCGATCCCGGTCGCGGTGTCGGGTTGGCTGCTCGCGTTCGCGCTGTGCCTGTTCCTCGGCCTGGCCCTGCTCAAGCGCGAGATCGAGTTCGTGCGCGTGGCAGCCGGCGCTGGCCTGGCCGGGCGCGGCTACCGCCCGCAGCACCGGCGGCTGCTGCGCGGCTGCGGCATCGCCGCCGGCATCGCCGCGGTCGGCGTGCTCGCCCTGTATGTGGACAGCACCAAGAGCGCCGCGCTGTACGCGCAGCCACAGCATCTGTGGTGGCTGGTGGGCCTGCTTGCGCTGTGGCTCGCGCGGTTGTGGCGGCTGGCCGCGCGCGGGCGCATGCATGACGATCCGCTGGTGTTCGCGCTGACCGACTGGCCGAGCCTGCTCGCGTTCGGCTTGGCGGCGGCGATCGTGCTCGCCGCGCTGTGAGGCGGCCCCCGATCCGGTCAGCGGGCGCGGCGGCTGCAGCCGCTCACAGCATGCGCATGAGTTCGGGCAGCAGCGGCAGTTTGCGCACGCGCACCGTGGTCGCCGCGTAGACCGCGTTGGCCAACGCCGCACCGGCACTGGCGAGCGCCCAGGCCGGGTCGATCGGGTCGGCGCTGGAGTCGATGATCTGCACCTGGGTCGTGCGCGGCGACAGGCCCATGCGCAGCAGCGGATAGTCGGTGAGGCTGTGCTGCTGCACGCGCCCGTCCTTGAGCGTGATCGCCTGCTGCAGTGTCGCCGCGACGCCATCGAGGCAGGCGCCGGCGACCTGTTGCTCGGCATTGAGCGGGTTGATGACGCGGCCGATGTCGGCCACGCATACGGCGCGATGGATCTGCAACTGGCCCTTGTCGACCGAAATCTCGAACGCATGCGCAAAGCAGCCGCCGGCCACGGCGTGGCAGGCGATGCCCAGGCCATGCCCGTCGTCGCGCGACTTGCCCCAGTCGATGCGCGCAGCACATTCACGCAGCACGTGTGCGAGCCGTGCGTTGGCGACGCCGCCGGTGACCGCGGGCGCCTTCGGATCCTCGAGCATGGCCAGGCGCAGCTTGACCGCATCCTGCCGCGACACCACGGCCAGTTCGTCGATGAAGCACTCGACCGGGAACGCCCGGAACGCGGCCAGCCAGGGGCCGCCCACGAGTGGCTGGCGCGTGGTGAGCGGGTGGAACACCTGTTCGAGATGGGCGACGTGGCCGGCCGGGAAGGCGTCCGCCTCGAGCAGGCCGGCGTTGGGCTTGGCCGCGTCGAGCACCGTCGCGGCGCAATGGTGGGTCCATGCCGTGATGCGCTTGTGGTCGTCGAGCGAGGCGGCCAGGCGATGCATGCCGTAGGGACGATAGCGGTCGTGCTGCAGGTCGTCACTGCGTGTCCACATGAGCTTGACCGGTTTGCCGACCGTCTTGGCCAGCAGCACCGCTTCGGCCACCGCGTCGTTGTCGAGGCGCCGCCCGAAGCTGCCGCCGCCGCGTGGCAGCTCGATCGCGATGTCGCCGCGCGGCAGGCCCGTGAGGCGCGCGATGAGGCGCGAGGCGGCGTCGGGATCCTGCACCGCGGCGACCAGCCGCGCCGCATCCTGCTTGAGCTCGATGAGGGCGTTGAGCGGTTCCATCGGCGCATGGGCAAGGAACGGCAACTCGTAGCGCGCTTCGATGCGGTGGCGCGCCGGCCGCTTGCGCAGACTGGCGGCATCGCCGTCGCTGCGCACGATGTTGCCGCCGCTGCCCGCATCGAGTGCGGCCTGTGCGCTGGCGGCGAGCGCGGCGCTCGATTCGAGTGGGCCCGCCGGCGCCTGCCAGTCGAGCTTGAGCGCCTGGCGGCCCTGCAGCGCCGCCCAGCTGTGGGTGGCGAGCACGGCCACGCTCGGCGCCAGCACCACGTCGGTCGAGGCCGGCAGTTCGACCACTTCGACCACGCCGGCGACCTTGCGCGCCGCGGCGTCGTCGAAGTGGGTCAACGTGCCGCCGATCCACGGGCAGCGCGCGAGCACCGCCACCACCGCATCGGCGCCGTAGCTGTCGAGCCCGAACCGGCGCGCGCCGGTCACGATTTCGCGTGCGTCGGCGGTGCGCGTGGGGTGGCCGACGAGCGTGCCGGCCGCGGTATCCCTGAGCGGCACCTGGGCCGGCGGCGTCAACGCCGCGGCGCTGCGGACCAGCGCGCCATAGCCGAGACTGCGGCCATCAGGCGCCAGCACCTGGCCGGCCTGCGTGCGCAGTTGTTCGAGCGGCAGGTTCCATTCCTGCGCGGCGGCCTGCAGCAGCAGCCAGCGCGCGGTCGCGCCGGCCTCGCGCAGGTGCCGCTGGGCAGCGGCGTCGACGGCGCCGGGGCCCTGGTTGCCGTACAGCGTCGCGGCGCCATCGCCATCACTGGCAACGTAGCCATACGGCAGCTGCACGACGCGCACCTGGGTCCAGTCGACGTCGAGTTCGGCGGCGATGAGCATCGGCAGCTCGGTGAACACGCCCTGGCCCACTTCGCAGGCCGGCGCGCCGATGACGATGCGGTTGCCGCGCTCGATGCGCAGGAACGGACCCAGCGCCGTCAGGTCCTCGCCGAGAAGCTCGGGCGGCACGTTCGGCGTCGGGGCCGCGCGCAGGCGCGGCGCGATCAGCAGCGCGCCGGCGGCGGTGAGGCTGATGGCGAGGAAGTGGCGCCGCGCGGGGCTCGCGGGCGCGCTCATTTGCGCTCACCGCGCAGGATCGCGGCGGCGCGCGCGATCGCGCGGCGCAGTTGCGGCTGGCTGCCGCATCGGCACAGGTTGGCGATCGCGGCGAGGTCGTCTTCGCCCGGGCGTGGCTTGCGCCGCAGCAGGTCGACGGCGGCGAGGATCTGCCCGCTCTGGCAATAGCCGCACTGGATCGCGTCGGACTCGATCCAGGCCTGCTGCAGCGGATGCAGATCGTCGCCGGCGAGGCCTTCGATCGTGGTGACGCGGTGGCCGCTCGCGGCAGCCATCGGCAGCGTGCAGGCGCGGACCAGCTTGTCATCGACGAGCACGCTGCAGGCGCCGCATTCGCCGCCGTCACAGCCGTATTTGGTGCCGGTCAGGCGCAGCCGGTCGCGCAGGAACCACAGCAGGGGCATCGCCGGGTCGCCGTCGTGGTCGTAGAACTTGCCATTGATCGTGATCGGCAGTGGCGCCGGTGGTCGCGGCGTGGCGGCGGGCGGCGTCGGCGGGCTGGCAGCGGGGTCGGTGGGTCTGGGCATCGGCGCATTGTCGCATCGCGCCCCAACCGCGGCGAGGGGAGGCGCGCGCGGCAGGCCGCTTCTGCCACCATGCCAGGTCGGCATAAGCGCAGCGGTTGCGTTCTGTTGCGCTGCACGAAAAAATGCCGCGCCACCTCCGCTGCGGAATAGCCACGCTTGAACGCCGTCACGCCTGCTGCGCACAGGCCCTGGGTCGTCGCCAAGTTCGGCGGCACCAGCGTATCCACGCGTTCGCGCTGGGAGAACATCGCCCGCATCGCCGCCGCGCACCGCGCGCGCGGACAGCGCGTGCTGATCGTCGTCTCGGCGCTGTCGGGCGTGACCGACCTGCTCAAGCGCATCGCCGACAGCGCTGACGACGAAGCCGCGGCGCGCGCTGCGCAGGCCGAGATCGTGCGCCGCCATGCGGCGCTCGTGGCCGACATGCAGCTGGCCGATCCGCAGGTGCTGGCGCCGCGACTGGCCGAGATGGAGCGGCTCGTCGCCGACACGCGCCGCGCCAGCCGCGCGCTCGAATGGCAGGCGCAGGTGTTCGCGCTCGGCGAGCTGATGTCGAGCGCGCTCGGTGCGGCGTTCCTCGCGACCCAGGGGCTGCCGGACACGCAATGGCTCGACGCGCGCGAGCACCTGCTCGCACAGCCGCTGCCCAACCAGGGCGCCTGGAGCCGCACCTTGTCGGCGACGGTGCCGGCCGTGCCCGACGCCGCGTTCGAGGCCGCGCTGGCGGCGCGCGGGGAGGTGTTCATCACCCAAGGTTTCATCGCACGCGACGGCGAAGGCCGCACCGTGCTGCTCGGGCGCGGCGGTTCGGATACCTCGGCCGGATGCTTCGGCGCGATGCTGCGCGCGCAGTGCGTCGAGATCTGGACCGACGTGCCCGGCATGTTCAGCGCCAATCCGCGCCTGGTGCCCGAAGCGCGCCTGTTGGCACGGCTGGATTATCAGGAGGCGCAGGAGATCGCCACCACCGGCGCCAAGGTGCTGCATCCGCGGTCGCTCGGCCCGCTGCGCCGCGCCGACGTGCCGCTCGTCATCAAGGACACCAATCGTCCCGGGTTCCCCGGTACCGAGATCCGCGCGATCGGCAGCGACGCGGCGCCGTGCGTCAAGGCGATCAGCGCGCGCAAGGGCGTCACGCTGATCTCGATGGAAACGGTCGGCATGTGGCAACAGGTCGGCTTCCTCGCCGACGTGTTCACCGCGTTCAAGCAGCACGGCCTGTCGGTCGACCTGATCGGTTCGGCCGAGACCAATGTCACCGTGTCGCTCGACCCGAGCGAGAATCTCGTCAATTCAGACGTGCTGTCGGCGCTGGCGGCCGATCTGGCCAAGGTGTGCCGGGTCAAGGTGCTGGCGCCGTGCGCCGCGATCACGCTGGTCGGTCGCGGCATGCGCGCACTGCTGCAGCGGCTGTCGGGCGTGCTGGCCGAGTTCGGTGCGCTCGACGTGCACCTGATCAGCCAGTCGTCCAACAACCTCAACCTCACTTTCGTCATCGACGAGGCGCTGGCCGACGAGCTGATTCCACGCCTGCATGCGCTGCTGATCCGTGCCGATGCGCTGCGCGCCGAGGATGGCGCCGTGTTCGGGCCGAGCTGGCGCGAACTCGAGGCCGGCACGCCATCGCCGCCGGCGCCGACCTGGTGGCGCGCCGCGCGCGCCGACCTGCTCGAACTGGCGGCGCAGCGTTCGCCGCGCTACGTCTACGCACTCGATGCGGTGCGCGCCAACGCTCGGGCGCTGATGCAGTTGCGCGCGCCGGCGCCGGCCACGACCGCGCTCGTCGATCGCTGGCACTACGCGCTCAAGGCCAATCCGCATCCGGCGATCCTGCGCGAGCTGCACGGACAGGGCTTCGCCTTCGAATGCGTGTCGCTGGCCGAGATCGACGCCGTGCGCGCCGCGCTGCCGCAGCTGCCCGCCGAGCGGATCCTGTTCACGCCCAACTTCGCGCCGCGCAGCGAGTATGTCGCGGCGCTCGCGCTCGGCGTGCGTGTCACGCTCGACGCGCTGCATCCGTTGCAGCATTGGGGCGAGGCGTTCGCCGGCCAGGCGGTCCACCTGCGCGTGGATCTGGGCGTCGGGCGCGGCCACCACGACAAGGTCAAGACCGGCGGCGCGACGTCCAAGTTCGGTGTCGCGCTCGATCAGGTCGATGAGTTCCGGGCGCTCGCCCGCGGCTGTGGCGCGCGCATCGTCGGCCTGCATGCACACCTGGGTTCGGGCATCCTCGACGCCAGCCATTGGCGCTCGGTCTACGCGCAACTGGCGAGCCTGGCCGAAGGGTTCAGCCGCATCGAATCGATCGACATCGGTGGCGGGCTGGGCGTGCCGGCGCGCAGCGACGAGCGCGCGCTCGACCTGGCCGCGCTGGCGGGCGTGCTGGCCGAGGTCAAGCAGGCCTATCCGCAGTTCCAGCTCTGGATGGAGCCGGGCCGCTATCTGGTCGCCGACGCCGGCGTGCTGCTCGCCCGCGTGACCCAGACCAAGCGCAAGGGGCGCGTGCACTACGTCGGCGTCGACACCGGCATGAACTCGCTGCTGCGCCCGGCGCTGTATGACGCCTGGCATGAGATCGTCAACCTCAGCCGACTCGACGCAGCGCCCGCGCACATGGTGCAGGTCGTCGGGCCGATCTGCGAGAGCGGCGACGTGCTTGGCGCCAATCGCCGCCTGCCCGAATGTCGTGAAGGGGACGTCATCCTGATCGCGCAGGCCGGTGCCTACGGCGCGGTGATGGCCTCGCACTACAATCTGCGCGAACCGGCCATGGAGGTGATCATCTGATGCGCGCGCGGTTGTGCAATTCGGCAGCGCGATCGGCATCGTTCCCGCCATGGTGCGGCAGGTGTCCGTGGCTGCGAGCACGCTTGCGGTCGACGCGCGCGTGCCATGGGCGTGGCCGATCCGCACGGCGCAGGCAGTGCCGTCATGCGCTTGCGCGGCGCGCGCTCCTTGCTGCGACAACGAACGCAACCGACGCGCGGTGCTGCTGCTGTCGGCCTGCGCGCTCGGACAGCGAAGGCTGCGGCGTTGCGCTGCGGCCGGCCCCTCGCCCCAGCCCTCGCCCCGGCGGGGAGCGGGCGACGAGCGGGTGCTGCGATGGGGAGAGGGAGATCAGCGCGTGCTCCGAAGGTGCAGGCGGCGACGTTGCCGCGGGTTTCCCCTCTCGCCTCTGGGGCGGGGGCAGGGTGAGGGGGCTGCGGTGAACAGTTTGGTCGATCCGCGCACGGCGCGCTGCTTCCGCTTCGTGCGGCGTGAGTACGCCGATGGCGTGGCATGCCTCGTGTATGCATTCGATGACGGCCCCGAGCTCGTCGAGCGCGTGACGTTTCCGGCTGCGCCGCCGATCGCCGCCGAACGCCGCGCGGGGTTCGACGCCGCGCTCGATCTGCTGCACCTGATTGCCGGCATCAGCTACTTCAAGGCGGGTGTCCCGGCCGGGATCGCCGTCGAGTCGCACACGCCCGACGCCGCGACGGCGGCGTTCCTCGACACCTTGTACCTGCACGGCCTGGGCGAGTTCGCCTACCACAATCGGCTCGATCTGCGCGGCCGCATCCGCTTTCCGGTCGCGGCGCCAGCGGCGGTTGCGGCAGCGCCCGCGGGCAGCGCCGCGCCGGCAGCGGCACGCACCCTGGTGCCGATCGGTGGTGGCAAGGACTCGCTTGTCAGTGTCGAGCTGCTGAAGGCCGCCGGCGTCGATGCGACGGCGGTCTGGATCGGCAACTCGCCACTGATCGAAGCCTGCGCGGCGCGCACCGGGCTGGCCACGCTCAACATCGGCCGCGAGCTGTCGCCGGTGCTGTTCGAATACAACAAGGCCGGTGCTTACAACGGCCACATTCCGGTCACCGCGATCAACTCGGCCATCCTCGTGGTGGCGGCGGTGCTGTACGGATTCGACGCCATCGCCTTCTCCAACGAGCGTTCGGCATCGAGCGCGACGCTCGAATACGACGGGCAGGCGGTCAACCATCAGTGGAGCAAGGGTTGGGCGTTCGAACGCGCCGTGGGCGAGGTGATCGCCGCGCGCATCGATCCGCGGCTGCATTACTACTCGCTGCTGCGGCCGCTGTCGGAGCTGGCCGTGGCGCAGCGCTTCGCGCGCAGCACGGCCTACGACGCGGTGTTTTCCAGTTGCAACCGCAATTTCCGCATCCTCGGGCCGCGGCCTGCCGACCGCTGGTGCGGCCAGTGTCCGAAGTGCCACTTCGTGTTCCTCGCGCTCGCACCGTTCATGCCCAAGCCGCGCCTGCTCGCGATCTTCGGCCGCAACCTGCTCGACGACGAGACACTGTCGGCGGGCTTCGATGCGCTGATCGAATACCGCGACCACAAGCCGTTCGAGTGCGTGGGCGAGGGGCAGGAGTCGCGCGCCGCCTTCGCCGCACTGGCCGCGCGCGCCGAATGGAGCGAGGACGCGCTGGTGGCGCGCTTCCGCCGCGAGATCGCGCCGCAACTCGATCCGCGCTCGCTCGCGCTCGACGCCCAACTCGCGCCTTGCGGCGAGCACCGCATTCCCGCCCGACTCGTGCCGTATGTGTTCGATGCGCATCGCTGACCTCGCCGGACGCCGGGTGGCCGTGTGGGGCTGCGGCAGGGAAGGGCGCGCCGCCCTGTCGGCACTGCACAGCCGCCTGCCCGAGCTGCGCCCGGTCCTGTTCTGCAGTGAGGCCGAGCTGTGCGACGTGCCCGACGAGACGCCGTTCGACGTCGTCACGCACGCGCCGAGCGCGGCCGAGCTCGCGGCCTGCGACGTCGTCATCAAGTCGCCCGGTGTGAGTCGCTACCGGGGTGAGATCGAGGCCGCCGAGCGGCACGGCACGCGCTTCACCTCGGGCACGGCGCTGTGGTTTGCCGAACACCCGCGTTCGCGCGTGATCGCGGTGACCGGCACCAAGGGCAAGAGCACGGTCACGGCGCTGATCGCGCACCTGTTGCGCGCGCGCGGCCGTCGCGTCGCGCTGGCCGGCAACATCGGCCTGCCACTGTTGCGCCTGCTCGATGCACCGCAGGAGCCCGACTGGTGGGTGATCGAGCTGTCGAGCTTCCAGACCCGCGATGCGGCCGCGGTGGACGTGGCCGTGCTCAACAACGTCTACGAGGAGCATCTCGACTGGCATGGCACGCGCGAGCGCTACGTCGCCGACAAGCTCGCGCTGGCGCAGGCGGCGCGCACGCTGGTGTACAACGGTGGCCAGCCGGCGCTGTGTGCATGTGCCGCGCGCCACCCGCACGCGCTCGCATTCGGTGGCGAGGCCGGCTGGCACGTCGCGGCCGGCTGGGTGCGACGCGCCGGACAGGCCGTGTTCGATCTCGCGCGCTCGCCATTGCCGGGCGCGCACAACGCGGTCAACCTGTGCGCCGCGCTGGCTGCGCTCGAGGCCGCCGGTGAGGATGCCGGCGCGGCGGCCGGCGCCATCGCGAGCTTCCGCGCCTTGCCGCACCGCCTGCAGTGGCTGGGCGAGCGCGGCGGGCTGGGCTGGATCGACGACAGCATCGCCACCACGCCGCGCGCGACCTGCGAGGCGCTGGCGAGTCTGCCCGGGCGGGCCGTCAGCGTGCTGGTCGGCGGTTTCGAGCGTGGCCTGGACTGGCGCGCGTTTGCCGAGCATGTGCGTGCGCAGCCGCCGCACGCGGTGATCACGATGGGCGCCAACGGCCCGCGCATCGCGGCGCTGTTGCGCAAGGCTGGCGGCGCCTGCCGCCTCGTCGAGACGACCGATGTCGAGGCGGCGGTCGCGCGCGCCCGCGAGCTCACGCCGACCGGTGGCGTGGTCCTGCTGTCGCCGGGCGCGCCGAGCTTCGACCAGTACCACGACTACGCCGCGCGCGGGCGCCATTTCGCCGAACTGGCGGGGTTCGACCCGGCTGCAATCGGCGAGATCGAGGGCCTGGGCATTGCCTGACGGCGGCGCCGCCGGCGCCCGCGAGCGGGACTATGATCGGCATTCCAGCCTGCCACGGGAGCCGATCATGCATCTCAGCCTGCTTGCCCTTGCCATGGTCCTGGCCGCACCCGCCGAGGCCGCGATGGTGACGCGACCGATCGACTACGAAGTCGGTGGCACGAAGATGCAGAGCGTGCTCGTCTACGATGCGGCGGTGCAGACGCCGCGCCCGGGCCTGGTGATGGCGCCCGACTGGCTCGGCCTGAGCGCCGACAACATCGCGCTGGCCCGCCAGATCGCCGGCCGCGACTACGTGATCCTCGTGGCCGATGTCTATGGCGCGGCGCTGCGACCACAGGACGCCGCTGCGGCCAGTGCCGCGGTCAAGCCGCTGTATGCCGATCGCGGCGTGCTGCGTGCGCGCATCAACGCGGCCCTGGCCCAGCTCAAGGCGCAGCAGGGCAAGGCGCCGCTCGATGGCCGCCACTGGGGTGCGTTCGGATTCTGCTTCGGCGGCACCGGCGTGCTCGACCTCGCGCGCAGCGGCGCCGATGTCGCCGGCGTGGTGTCGTTCCACGGCAATCTCAGCGGCGATGCGTCGTTCAAGGACGCCATCAAGGCCCGCGTGCTCGTGCTGCACGGCGCCGACGACGGCTTTGAGCCGCCGGCGCAGATCGCGGCGTTCCAGGACGAGATGCGCGCGGCCAGGGCTGACTGGCAGTTCGTGAGCTATGGTGGGGCGGTGCACTGCTTCGCGATCCCGACCGCCACCGGCGCCACGCCCGGCTGCAAGTACGACGAGCGCACCGCGCGGCGCGCCTACGCGCAGATGCGTGCGTTCTTCACCGAGGCCTTCGGCGGCAGGGACTGAGTCACTGGTTGCGGTCGATGGCGTGGTCGGCGAGCACGGCCAGCGCCGCGCGTGCCGCCGAATCGGGCAGTGCCGACAGCGCCTCGCGTGCGCTGCGCGCGTGGGCATGCGCGCGCTCGCGCGAAGCGGCCAGGGCATCGGTGGCGTGGATTGCCGCCAGCACCTGCGGCAGCGCGGCGAGGTCGGCGGCCTGCAGTGCCTGGCGCAGCATCGCCGCCTGCGCCGGCGCGCTGCGCTCGATGGCGAGGATCAGCGGCAGCGTCGGCTTGCCGTCGGCGAGATCATCGCCGATGTTCTTGCCGAGCGTGTGCGCGTCGGAGGCGTAGTCGAGCACGTCGTCGGCAATCTGGAACGCATAGCCCAGATCCAGCCCATAGCGCGCGAGTGCTTCCTCCTGCGCCGGCGGCAGGCCCGCCAGCACGGCGCCGAGCCGCGTCGCGGCGGCAAACAGCACCGCGGTCTTGCGCTCGATCACCTCGAGGTAGGCGCGCTGCGTGGTGTCGGGATTGCCGATGTTGAGCAGCTGCAGCACCTCGCCCTCGGCGATGCGGTTGGTGGTGTCGGCGAGAATGCGCATGATGCGCATGCTGTCGAGCTCGACCATCATCTGGAACGAGCGCGAATAGAGGAAATCGCCAACCAGCACGCTGGCCGCGTTGCCCCACACCGCGTTGGCGGTCTGGCGGCCGCGGCGCAGGTCGGATTCGTCGACCACGTCGTCGTGGAGCAGGGTCGAGGTGTGGATGAACTCGATCACCGCCGCGAGCTGGGTATGCAATGTCCCGCTGTAACCGGCGGCGCGCGCCGCCAGGACGTGCAGCATCGGCCGCAGGCGCTTGCCGCCGCCACCGACGATGTGCTCGCCGACGCGGTTGATCAGCACCACGTCGGAAGCCAGGCGCTGGCGGATCAGCGCGTCGATCGCGGCCATCTCGCCCGCGGCCAAGGCCTGCACGTCGGCGAAGCGTTCGATGCGGGGCGGAGCGGGCGACACGGTGGACATCGGGCGGCGATGCTCGGGCGGGGGCGCAAGTATAGCGGCCGCGGCGATGGCGCCGGCAGCGCCCGGCCCGGCTTGGCAGTGCCGGCGCGGCCCGATATCGTGACGCGATGAAGCAGATTCTGCCCGAGTGGCTGCATCCCTCGCTCGACGTGCTCACGACACTCGCGCTCGTGCTGCTCGTGCTCGTGGTGGCGTGGCTGCTGCGCCGCGTGGCGCGCGGCGTCGCGCGGCGCCTGCGCGAGCGCTACCAGTTTTCCGAACAGATGATGGCGGTACCGCTGCGCGTGGCCGGCACGGTGGTCAACGTCGCCGCGCTGCTCGTGATCCTGCAGATCATGGGCGTGTCGAGCACGGTGCTGTGGACCGCGTTCACGGGTTTCGCCGCGGTCGGCGCCGTCGCCTTCTTTGCGGCCTGGAGCGTGCTGTCCAACCTGTTCTGCACGCTGCTCATCGTGGTGATGCGGCCATTCCGCCTGCACGACCGCATCGAACTGGCGGAAAGCGGCGACAAGGCCGGCTTCAAGGGCGAGGTGGTCGACATCAACATGGTCTACACCAGCCTGCTCGAAGCCGACGGCAGCACGCTGCGGGTGCCCAACGTGCTGTTCTTCCAGCGCGTCACCCGGCGCTGGCCCGGCGCGAGCGATATGCCGACCACGCCGGTCGACAACGGCTGACACGCCGCTGAGCGATCGGCGCGCGCGGTGGTCGCGGGTGCCATGCGATACTGCGCATCGTGTTCCCGATTCCATCGCAGAGGCCCCCCATGGCACGCGGCATCAACAAGGTCATCCTCGTCGGCAACCTCGGCGCCGACCCCGAGACGCGCTTCACCACCGCCGGCGGCGCGGTCACCAACATCCGCCTCGCCACCTCCGAGCAGTGGCGCGACAAGCAGACCGGCGAGAACCAGGAGCGCACCGAATGGCATCGCGTGGTGCTGTTCGGCAAGCTCGGCGAGATCGCCGGCGAGTACCTCAAGAAGGGCCGGCAGGTCTACATCGAAGGTTCGCTGCGCACCAACAAGTACACCGACAAGGACGGCGTCGAGCGCTACACGACCGACATCATTGCCAGCGAGATGCAGATGCTCGGTGGCGGCGCCGGTGAGGGCGGGCATGCGCGCGGCGGCGACGAGGGCGGCTTCGGTCGTGGTGGCGGCGGTGGCGGTGGTGGTGGCTACGCCCGCGGCGAGCGCGCCAGTGGCGGTGGGCGGCCGCAGCGGCAGGAGGCGCCGGCGGCGGCACCGCCCGGCGGCGGCTTCCCCGACGACGACGAAATCCCGTTCTAGGATGAGGGTGTCGGCACGACACCCCGGCAGTTGAACTCAAGGTTGCCGCGAAGCGGCTGGCGCGCCACCACGGGCCGCGCGCTGCCGACTGCGCGATCGAGGGTGGCGTGCACAGGCAGTCGCTGCGGCAAGGCGCTATGCTGGCCACAACGCCTACAGGGGGCGGGCTGGCAATGAGTAGCGCAGCGCTGTTGGAAGCGATTTACGCGGCCGCCTTCGTGCCAACGCAATGGCCGAGCGTGCTGGAATCGTTGTGCGAGCGCATCGGTGCGGCCAGCAGCAGCTTGCTGGTCTGCAATGGTCGCAGCCCACCCGGCTGGCAGACCACGCGTCGTACGCGCGCACTGCTCGAGCGACTGACCCAGACTGATGTATGGCAGCGCCGCGAGCGGACGGCAAGTCATCTGCTGCGAGCCGGCGATGGCACGCGGGATTTCCACGGTGTCGAAGATCTGATGTCGCCGCAGCGCCTGGCCGCGGATCCCGTTCAACAGGCTTATCGCGAAGCCGAGTTGGGGTGGCAGGTCGGCTCGGCGATTCCACTCGCCAGCGGCACCACCATGATCCTCAGCTTCGAGCGCGAACTCGCTGACGGCCCGCTTGATCCGGCGCGGCTGCGTCGCCTCGCGGGGCTGCGCCCGCACCTGCAGCGTGCGGTGTCGATCGCTGCCGAGTCGGGTCTCGGGCGCGCCCGCGGTACGCTCGACGCACTGAGCGCATTGGCGGTTCCGGCTGCTTTGCTCGACCGCAGCGGGCGGGTCGTTGGCGCCAACTCATGGCTGAATCCACTGCTGCTGACAACGCGGGCGGGTGATCGCGCGGTGCTGGGCGATACGCGCGCCGACGCGCAACTGGCGGCCATGCTGCGCGGCCGTGCGCTGGCCTGCACGATCGCGGTACCGGCACGACCACCACATCCGGCGCGCGTCGTGCAGCTCGCCGCAGTGACCGGTGCGGCCCTGGACCTGTTCGTGCATGACCTCGTCCTGCTGGTGGTGGGCAGCATGGAGGCCGTGCCCTGGCGACCTGAGCCGACGTTGCTGGGTGCGCTGTACGACTTGTCGCCGGCCGAAAGCCGGCTGGCCGGCGCGCTGGCGGATGGCTCCAGCCTTGCGCTGGCGGCGCAGCGCTGCCACATCCGCACGAGCACCGCGCGTGCCTATCTGGAACGGATTTTCCGCAAGACCAACTGCCATCGCCAGGCCGAGCTGGTCGGTTTGCTGGCGCATCTGCGGCCATTTGCCGCTGCGGACACAACGGCGGACGCTGCCGACACCGCCCACGACCAGCCGTGATTCACCGGCATTTGCCAGTAGTCGCGCCGTAGCTGCGCTTCCACACTTGTTGCGCGAGCACCGAATCCGGTGTGGTCGAACAAGGAGCGGGCATGAATCGGCAGGCAGTTTGGTTGGCGACGGTGGCCGTCGTCCTGTTGTGCGCCCACGGCGAGACGTGGGCGCAGCATGACATCGATGCGAACTGGCATGCGCCCATGTTGGCCGCGGTTGCGCCGGCGGGCAGCGGCGCCGTGCTTGGCGGTCCGCCGCCGGGCATCGACCTCGATCCCGACCCTGCCTTTGGCGGCTTCTGGGGCGCCGGCATGGCGGCCTACTACCTTGATTACCCGGGCGCCAACATCGGCATGGGCTTGAGCGTCCATGCCAACGGCGCCGGCTGGTATCTGATGGCTGCACACGAGCGCACGGATTCCTATCTCGACGCCGCGGTCATCCGCGTACGCCCGAACGGCCTCCAGGATGGCGTATGGCTGGTGCCGACGCCGATGACCGTCATCAATGATGCAACCTACGATCCAGTGGGGCGCAAGTTCTACTTCGTTGGGCGCGCCAAGCCGCCCAGCTTGCCCTCGACGGACTTTGCGGTGACCTGCGTCGACATCGACAGCCCGCCCGAGCCGGGGCCGTGCGCCGGTTTCGGCGTCAACGGCACGGTTCTGATTTCCTTCAATCTGGGCGGGGCGGGCAACGACGTCGCGACCCGCGTGGTCGTGCGCCGCAACATCGGCCTTATCGTCGCCGGCACCGCCGAACTGACCGACCACCGTGAAGTGATCGCGGTGGCGGCGCTGTACCGCGCCACGGGAGCGCTGGTGTCAAGCTTCGGCACGGGTGGGCGCTATACCCATTTCATCGACAACGGCGCCTCGAATAAATTCGTCAAGGTGCATGCGATGGCGCTGTCGAACGATCCGGATGCGCAGGCGCGCATCTACATCGCGGGCGACTACTCGGTCAATGCAGCGCTGACGGATTACGACGGCTACGTGTTGGCCCTCAATGCGCTCGCCGGCACACCCGATGCGAGCTTCGATGGCAACGGCATACGCCCGGTGGCGTTGAACCTTGGCGATTGCGGCCAGGGCGTCTGCAAGGATTCGGTGACCGCGATCGCGGTGCTGGCCACCGGTCGGCTGGCGCTGGCTGGCTGGTCAGGCGATAACGACGAATGGCGATTGATGATGGGGCGGCTGCGGCGGGATGGCAGTCTGGACGATCGTTTCAGTGGCGGCGGGTTGACTGCTTATGATGCTGGCGACTTCAGGCCCAGGGCGATCGCGGAGCGTCCGAATACGCGCGATCTGGTGGTGGCCGGTGATGCCAGGGGATTTGACCCGCCGATCACCTTCCAACTGGTTGCCCAGTTCGAAGGCGATTCCATCCGCTTGCACACCAGCAACTACGCACGGTTTCGCGCCAACACGCCGGCACTGGAGTATTCGTCAGTCGCGGGACTGCTGGTCGATGCCGATTCGACCCTGGTGGTCGGCAGCCGCCGCTGGAGTGCGACCGACTGGGATGCGACCTTGTTCCGCACGCTCACCAACGACACCATCTTCAGCGATCACTTCGGCGGCGCCACCAGCGACTGATCGCGCCGCGACGGTGCCGCCGCCGCGCGCCACCATGCGTCGTGGCTGCGGTACACCACCGGCTCGGGCTACCATAGGCGACCGTTTCCGAGCCTTGGCAGCGTCTGCGGCCCATGAAAACCCTGCTAGTCACCGGCGGCGCCGGCTTCATCGGCGGCAACTTCGTGCTCGGCGTGCTCGCCCAGGGCGGCCTGCGCATCGTCAATCTCGACGCGCTCACCTACGCCGGCAACCGCGACACGCTGGCCGCGCTGGATGGTCGCACCGATCACGTGTTCGTGCATGGCGACATCGGCGATCGCGAACTCGTGCAGCGTGTGCTCGCCGAGCACCGGCCCGACGCGATCGTCAACTTCGCCGCCGAGTCGCACGTGGATCGCTCGATCGAGGGTCCGGCTGCGTTCGTGCAGACCAACGTGGTCGGCACGCTCAATCTGCTCGAATGCGCGCTGGCCCACTGGCGCGCGCTGCCGCTCGACCGCCAGGACGGATTCCGCTTCCTGCAGGTCTCGACCGACGAGGTATACGGCTCACTCGGTCCGGTCGGGCGCTTCCGCGAGGATTCGCCCTACGCGCCGAACTCGCCATATTCGGCCTCCAAGGCCGCCGCCGACCACCTCGTGCGCGCGTTCCACCACACCTACGGCCTGCCGACGCTGACCACCAACTGCTCGAACAATTACGGGCCCTACCAGTTTCCCGAGAAACTCATTCCGTTGATGATCCAGAAGGCGCTGGCCGGCGAGGCGCTGCCGGTGTACGGCGATGGCCGCAACGTGCGCGACTGGCTCTACGTCGGCGACCATTGCAGCGCGATCCGGCGCGTGCTCGACATCGGTCGCGTCGGTGAGGTCTACAACGTCGGCGGCGACGCCGAGCGCGAGAACATCGCCGTGGTGAAGACGATCTGCGCGCTGCTCGACGAGCGCCGGCCGCTCGCCGACGGCCGCCGGCGCGAGTCGCTCATCAGCTACGTCAAGGATCGGCCCGGCCACGACCGCCGCTATGCGATCGATGCGCGCAAGCTCAAGCACGACCTCGGCTGGCGGCAGGCCGAATCCTTCGAGACGGGCCTGGCGCGCACCGTGGACTGGTATCTGGCCAACCAGGCCTGGGTGACGCGCGTGCTCGATGGCAGCTACCGCATGCAGCGCCTGGGCGCGGGCTGAGCGCCTGCGCTGGACATCGCGTCGGCCCGCAGGTCGGGCCAGCCGCGAGGCGACTGGCTAGAATGGGCGTTGGCGCGCAGCGCGCATCGAGGCGAAAGGACGATTGTGGCGACGAGCAAAGGCATCATCCTCGCCGGCGGCTCCGGCACGCGGCTGTATCCGGTGACGCAGGCGGTCAGCAAGCAGTTGCTGCCGGTCTACGACAAACCGATGATCTACTACCCGCTGGCGACGCTCATGCTGGCCGGCATCCGCGAGGTGCTCGTCATCAACACGCCGCATGAGCAGGCGTTGTTCCAGCGCCTGCTCGGCGATGGCGCGCAGTGGGGCATTTCGATCCGCTACGCGGTGCAGCCCTCGCCGGATGGACTCGCCCAGGCCTTCCTCATCGGCCGCGATTTCGTCGACGCCAAACCGAGCTGTCTCGTGCTCGGCGACAACATCTTCTACGGCCACGGTTTCACCGAGCAGCTGGCGCGGGCGGCCGCTCGCGAGGATGGCGCGACCGTGTTCGGCTACTGGGTCAGCGATCCCGAGCGCTATGGCGTCGCCGAATTCGATGCCTCGGGCCGCGTGGTCGGCCTCGAGGAAAAGCCGGCACAGCCGCGATCGAACTGGGCCGTGACGGGTCTGTATTTCTACGACGGCGCCGTATGCGAGCACGCCGCCGCGCTCAAGCCATCCGCGCGCGGCGAGCTCGAGATCACCGATCTCAACCACCGCTATCTAGACGCCGGCAAGCTCATGCTCGAGAAGCTGGGTCGCGGCTATGCCTGGCTCGACACCGGCACCCACGAGTCATTGGTGGAAGCGTCGACCTATGTCGAGACGATCGAGAAGCGGCAGGGACTGAAAGTGTGTTGTCCCGAGGAAATCGCGTTCCAGAGCGGCTGGATCGATGCCGAGCAGGTGCTGCGGCTGGCCGCGCCACTGGCCAAGAACGGGTATGGCCAGTACCTGCAGCGCATGGTCAGGCAAGGGCGCGGCGCGTGAAGATCATCAAGACCGCCTTGCCCGGCTGCGTGGTGATCGAGCCGCTCGTGCACGGCGATGCGCGCGGCTTTTTCTACGAGAGCTTCCACGCCGGCAAATTCGCTGCAGCGGGGCTCGATCTCGACTTCGTGCAATGCAACGTGTCGCGTTCGGCGCACGGCGTGCTGCGCGGCCTGCATTACCAGTGGCCACAACCCCAGGGCAAGCTCGTCAACGTGCTCGAAGGCGAGGTCTACGACGTGGCGGTCGACATCCGCGTCGGTTCGCCGAGCTTCGGGCAGTGGGTGGCGGCGATCCTGTCGGCCGACAACAAGCGCCATTTCTGGATTCCCGAGGGCTTTGCCCACGGCTTCGTCGTGCTGTCCGCGCAGGCGACCTTCAGCTACCAGTGCACCGCGCTGTACGACCGCGACGCCGATGCCGCCATTCGCTGGAACGACGCCCGGATCGGCGTCGACTGGCCGCTGGCGCAGCCGCTGCTGTCGGACAAGGACCAGCGTGCTCCGCTGTTGGCCGAGGTGCCGCGCGAGCGGCTGCCGGTCTTCGTGGCATGAGGATTCTCCTGCTCGGAGCCAACGGGCAGGTCGGTCACGAGCTGCGCACCGCGCTGGCGCCACTGGGCGATGTGCTGGCGGCATCGCGCGACGGCCTGCTCACGGACGGCACGCGCGGCATCGTGGCCGACCTCGCCGATGCGGCTTCGCTGCGCGGCGCACTCGCGGCCGCCCAGGCCGCGCTGATCGTCAATGCCGCGGCCTGCACGGCGGTCGATCGCGCCGAGGATGAGCCGCAGCTCGCTGCGCGCATCAACCATCATGCGGTGGCCGAGATCGGCGGCTGGGCCGCCGCGCACGGCGCGCGTGTCATCCACTATTCGACCGACTACGTGTTCGACGGCCACGCAGCAACGCCCTATCGCGAGGAAGCCGCGACCGCGCCGCTGGGCGTGTACGGGCGCAGCAAGCTCGCCGGCGAGCATGCGCTGCGCGACAGCGGCGCGGCCCATCTCATCCTGCGCACGGCCTGGGTCTATGCCGCGCGCGGCCACAACTTCCTGCGCACGATGCTGCGCCTGGCGGGCGAGCGCGACGAGCTGCGCGTGGTGGCCGACCAGATCGGCGCGCCGACGCCGGCCCACTGGATCGCGGGCACGACGGCGCAGCTCATGCCACGCTGGGATGGGCAAGCCCAGACGCTCCACCTCGTCGCCGGCGGGCAGGCGAGCTGGTACGAGTTCGCCGCCGCGATCATCGCCAGTGGACATGCCCGTGGCCTGCTCGCGCGCGCGCCGCGCGTGGTGCCGATCCCGAGCCTGCAGTATCCGACGCGTGCACAACGTCCCGCGTGGTCCGTGCTCGACTGCACAAGGCTCAAGACCCGCTTCGGGCTAGAATTGCCCGACTGGAAGGTCGGTCTGGACGAAGTACTCGCCCAACTGGCCACGAACGCCGTGCCCTGAAGCGCCATCGCTGGCGCCGCGGCCGTTGCAGGAGACTTGACCATGCTCGTACCCGTGATCCTTTCCGGCGGTGCCGGCACACGGCTGTGGCCGGTGTCGCGCAGTGCCTATCCCAAACCGTTCATGCGAATGGGCGACGGCCAGTCGCTGCTCGGCAAGACGCTCGCGCGCGCCTTGCGCTGCGCCGACGCTGCGCCCGTGCTCACGGTCACGGGGCGTGACTACTACTTCCTCACGCGCGACGAGTACGCGCAGGCCGGCGCCGACCTCGACCGCCTGCCGTTCCTGCTCGAACCGGCCGGGCGCAATACCGCGCCGGCGGTGGTGCTGGCGGCGCTGTACGCGCGCGACCACATCGCGCCGGACGCGACCTTGCTGGTGTTGCCGGCCGACCACCTGATCCGCGACAACGAGGCGTTCGCCGCCGACGTCGGGCGTGCCGCGCGCCTGGCCCAGGACGGCTGGCTCGTCACCTTCGGCATTCGTCCGACCCATCCCGAAACGGGATTTGGCTACATCCGCATGGGCGAGGCGATCGCCGCGCCGGCGCCACGCCGTTCGCGCGCACTGGCGCCCGAAGCCGACGCGGTGCAGGAGTGCGTTGATTGCACCTGCGCCGCCGAGGCGACCACCGCCGCGCCGCTCGGACGTGCCGTGCAGGCGTTCGTGGAGAAGCCCAACACCCAGATCGCCGAAGGCTATGTCGCCTCGGGCGAGTACGTGTGGAACTCGGGCATGTTCTGCTTCCGTGCCGACACCCTGCTCGAGGTCGCGGCGCAGGTGTGTCCCGACGTGCTCGCCGCAGCGCAGGCCTGCCATGCGCAGGCCACCAGTCACGAAAGTCCGGTCGAGTACGCGCGCGAGGCCTTCCTGGTCCAACCCGACATCTCGATCGACTACGCGATCATGGAGCGCGCGCCGCGCGTGGCGGTGGTGCCAGCAACCTTCGATTGGAGCGACATCGGCTCGTGGAAGGCGATGAGCAGTCTCGACGCCGCCGATGGCGAGGGCAACCGCGTGTACGGCCAGGCCGTGCTGGTGGAAAGTGCCAACTGCTACGTGCAGTCGCAGGGGCGCGTGGTGGCTGCGGTCGGCGTGCAGGATCTCGTCATCGTCGACACCGGTGACGCGGTGCTGGTCTCGCATCGCGAGCGTGCCCAGGCCGTCAAGCAAGTGGTCGAACGGCTGCGCGCCGACAACCATTCGGCCGCGAGCGTGCACCAGACCGTGCACCGGCCGTGGGGCAGCTACACCGTGCTCGAGGACGCGGCCGACTGCAAGGTCAAGCGCCTCACGGTCAAGCCTGGCCATGTCCTGTCGCTGCAGTTGCACCATCGTCGCAGCGAGCACTGGACCGTGGTCGACGGCGTCGCCAAGGTGCGCATCGGCGAGCGCGAGTTCCTGCTCAATCGCAACGAGTCGGCCTATATCCCGATGGAAACCGTGCACCGGCTCGAGAACCCCACCAACACCGACATCCACCTCATCGAAGTGCAATGCGGCGACTATTTCGGCGAGGACGACATCGTGCGGCTCGAGGATCGTTACGGGCGCGTGGCGAGCCGCTGAGGCCGCATCCGTGCCCTGCGCTGCGCCATTCATTCACGCATCTGAAGGAGTACAGCCAATGAAGTGGTCGACCCTGTTGTTGCTGGCGTTGCTGCCGGTTGGCCTGCACGCACAGCAGCCGAAGGCGCCTGCCGCCGACGCGGGCAAGGCGGTCGTTGCGCTCGAGGATTTCATCCGGCATTCCGATTATTCGCAGATGTCGATCTCGCCCGATGGCAAATACCTCGCGGCTGCGATTCCGTTCGAGGAGACGACCGTCGTCTACGTGCTCGACCGCGCCAATGGCAAGCAGACGGCAACGATCCGCGCTGCTGGCAACAACACGATCGATCAGTTCTGGTGGGTCAACGACACGCGGCTGGTGGCCTCGATCGCCGAGCAGCTCGGCGGTGTGGACCATCCCAAGCCCAATGGCGAGCTGTATGCGATCAATGCCGACGGCAGCGGCTCGATGCAGTTGTTCGGCTATCGCGCGAGTGGTGGCAAGACAGGCTCGCACACCAAGCAGGGCGGTGAACAGCGCTATGCCAGTGCCCAGGTCATCGACCTGATCCCGGGCAATGACCGGCAGATCCTCGTTGCGACCGTCGATTGGCGCAACAGCGAAAAGGCGCCGGCGAGCGCCGAGCTGCTCGATGTCTACACCGGCAAGACGCGGCGCGTCGCGGTGGGACCGAGCGCTGGCGCGAGCTTCGTGGCCGACCATCAGGGCCAGGTCCGCATCGCGAATGCGCCCAACGAAAACCTCGACAGTGTCATGTACGTGCGTGGTGGCGAGGGCGAGGATTGGCGCGTGTTCAATGACCCCAAGGCGAGCGGGGTGATCATCGAGCCGAGGATGTTTGCGCGTGACAACCGCCATGTTTATGCCACGATCGAGCGTGCGGGCAAGGCCGATGCGCTGTATCGCATCGACCTGCAGGACGGCAAGCGTGAGCTGCTGTACGAAGGCGATGCCGACCCTGGGCAGCTGTTGCTCACGCCCGACCGCAAGGATGCGTACGGCGTGCTCACGTTCGACGGCAAGACGGCGATCCGCGTGTTCGAGCCCGATTCGCAGTTTGGACGCCTGGCTCTGTCGGTGCAGAAGGCATTCCCCGGCCAGGTCGCCGCGTTCGGCAGCTTCGCCAACGATGGCAAATTCGGTCTCGTGCATGTGTTCAGCGACCGCAATCCCGGCGATTTCTACCTGTTCGACACCGAAAAGAAGAACGCCGAGTACCTTGCCAGCGCGCGCAAGTGGATCGAGCCCGAGCAGATGGCGGCGATGCAGCCGATCCGCCTCAAGGCGCGCGACGGTCTCGAGCTTCATGGCTACCTGACCGTGCCGCCCGGGAGCGACGGCAAGAACCTGCCGCTCATCGTCAATCCGCATGGCGGTCCGCATGGCCCGCGCGATTATTGGGGCTTCAACCCGGAGGTCCAGCTGCTCGCCAGCCGTGGTTATGCCGTGCTGCAGCTCAATTTCCGTGGCTCGGGTGGTTACGGCGGCGATTTCATGCGCGCCGGCTACAAGCAGTGGGGGCTGCGCATGCAGGACGATCTGACCGATGCGACGCAGTGGGCGGTGCAGCAGGGTTATGCCGATCCCAAGCGCCTGTGCATCTATGGCGCGAGCTACGGCGGTTATGCCGCGCTCGAGGGTGTGGTGCGCGAGCCGGACCTGTACCGCTGCGCCGTTGGCTATGTCGGCGTGTACGACCTCGAGCTCATGTACCGCGATGGCGACATTCCGCGTGGCCTGTTCGGCAAGAAGTACCTCGAGATGGTGCTTGGGCGCGACGGCACCGACCTGCGGGCCCGCTCGCCGGCGTCGAACGTGGACAAGATCAAGGCCGCGCTGATGATCGTGGTGGGCGGACGCGACGAGCGCGTGCCGCCGAGCCAGGCCAAGGCGCTGCGCGCGTCGCTCGACAAGGCGGGCAAGACCTACGAATGGCTGCTCAAGGACAAGGAAGGCCACGGCTTCTACCGCAGCGACAACAAGATGGAGCTGTACACGAAGATGCTGGCCTTCTTCGCCACGAACCTTCGCGGTGGTGCCAAGCCTTGACTCGCGAGGCCATGACCTGACCGCGCGTCGCGCGGCAGCGGCCGCACCGGCCCCGGCGACGCGGGACCGGTGCGGCTGCACGCCACGCATGATCACTGCGTCAAGCAAGGATCGGCAAGACGTCGATGACGTGCTTCGCCTTGTGCGCTGCACCGTTTGACCGGTGGCCAAGCGGTGCAAGCGCCGAGCTGGCTGCGTGGTGGCGGTCGGTTATGCGTGGTCGAATCGCAGATGTGATGGGCCTGCAGCGTGTCAGTGCATCAAATTGATGCCAATGAGCACCGGTCGGCCAGATATGCAGGCGGTGTTGTGGACGGTCACGGCGACGGAAGTGTCGAGAGCGAACGCAGTCAAGGCGGTCGACAGGAACGTCTGATACCCGGGGGCCGGCGCCGCGGAGACATAGCCGTCCGGAGTCGAGCAATTGGCCGGATTGATGATGGCCCCCACCGGCACCAAGGCGAAGGAGTCGCTGTTCCAGCCAGTGCGCAGTGCGCTCAGGGTGATAGTGCCGGTCGAGCTCTGCGCAAACGTCGTGCCGCTGATCATGCACAACGTGGTGATTGCAAGGGTGCGGATGATGCGTGACATGGAAGTTCTCCGGTTATGGCTTTCCGAGCCGGCGGCTCGGGGCGGTTGAAGGACAAAACGACTTGCGGGTGACGCAGGTGCGAGTGGTGCTCGCTGCAGGGCTGGTGCGTTCATTGGGGCACCTCGAATCCGCTGGCGAAGATCATGTCGCCGCCACGCCAGCCCGCGGCCGTCGTGACTGCAGCAACACTTGTCTTGCGCGTGAATCGCAGCGTGATATTCCCGTTGCGATTCGGAGCAATGACGCAACTGTGACCGACGCAAGCACCGGCAAATGATGCAATCGAGCCAGACGCCGGGAAGGCATTGACCCGGAATGTGCTGGTGCCATTGGTCGGTGGCACGAGATAGCAGTCGCTGCCACAGCTTTCGACCTGACCGCTGGCGGTGTAGAAACCGCCGCCATTGCCTGTGACCGTCACTTGGTAGCGATAGCCGTACCGCAACGCCATGCCATACAGGTCACGGGCTGATACCAGACCGCTGCCGATGGTGCCCTGGCATGTGGCCACGCTGGTGCAGGCGTTGCCCGAGCCGGCGGGGAGGCCTGGTGGCTGCGCCTGCAGTACTGTGATGTCGGCCCAGACGTCAATGCCATTGCAGGTGTAGTGCGCCGACGCTGGATAGTGCATCACCGAGGCGTAGTCGTAGGCGGTCGCGACTTGTGTGGCTACCGTCCCGTAGTTGGCGTCCCAAGTACCCTGTCCACACTGCGCCACGATGCCGTGATCGACGATGCTCACGTAGTTGTTGCGATCGGTTCGCTGCTGCTCGTGGATCGCGCTGAGCGCGTGGCCCAGCTCGTGCGCAAGCACACTACGAGTCCAGCAGTTGCTGTTGGTGCTGATGACCAGATCCTGCTCGCCACCGACCATGCCCAGTACCGATTGCCCGCAACCGATGACGCTACCGCGCTGCACACGTACGCGGTTGGCCGCAGCCGCGTTTTCGACCAGTCGCACTCC
The DNA here is from genome assembly GCF_019634845.1 of Dokdonella sp. Taxonomy (GTDB): domain Bacteria; phylum Pseudomonadota; class Gammaproteobacteria; order Xanthomonadales; family Rhodanobacteraceae; genus Dokdonella_A. The sequence continues at coordinate 31,087 of NZ_JAHCAQ010000011.1, read as the reverse complement.
GGAACCGGCTTCCCAATCCTGGCCCCAAGTGCGGAACTGCGCCCGTTGCGCTGAACCCACCGAAGCGTCGAAGATGTAGTTGAGCGTGGCGCTGGGCCAACGTGTGCCGCTGAGCGCGCCCTGCATGCCCGGTGGTGCATCCAGCGGTACCAACAAGTCGCCGTAGACGCGGTAGCTGCGACCGGATTTGAACGTGACGACGGCAGCGCCGTCGTTGCTGGTGGCGGCAACCGCCGGTGGGGTTGCCAACACGGTGGCGATGCACAGCGCGGCGCACCATGCCCCATCCGCACAGCGTCGCTGCCACCCGCCACTTCGCGCACGGTTCCGGCGACCGCAACTCGCCGCGCTCGTTATCGCTGGTGCTGCCGCATCCGGCTGCGGTGCAAGCGCGCAACACCTGAAACGTTCCAGTGGTCCGGAGCTGGCGAGACTCCGTGGTGGAATCCTGTGATACGACATCTCCTGCACTCCCAATTTGTTGACGTAACGCCTGTTCGAGCGTTCCGGCGCGGCATGTGGGCGCAACGGGCACATGCCACGAAGTCAGTGGCGCTCGGCGCGCCACGCCTCAGTACTGCAGGTTCATGCCCACGCTCAAGGCATTGGTGCGCTCGCTGCTGTTGGCAAAGTGACGCTCGTAGGCGATCCAGCCAGACCAGCGCGGGCTGAAACGGGCCATGAAACCGACGCTGGCGCTGCCCCAATCCGCGTCGCGGGCGAAGCCCGGCAGCTCGAACGTGCCGGGCATGCTGATGAGCCCGGCGCGGACCCCGCTCGGTTCGGCGCGCCAGTCGTGGTGCCAGGCGATCCGTGCAAATGGATGCAGGCGCGCGTTGCCGGCATCGAGGTCGGCGAACACCTGCCAGCCCAGCGTGCCGATCAGCGAGTGGATGCGCTGCGATGCAAACGTCATCGCGGTTGCGCTGGCCCCGGCCTCGGCAAATCCATCCACGCGCACGCGCTGCCAGGCGAGCTCGGCGAAGGGGCCCGTGCGCCAGGCATCCGAACGGAACCAGTAGCCGCCGCGCAGCGTCACGGCGAGGTGGGTGCCAGCGGTGTCGGCCACTTCGGTGCGCAGCGCGGGACCAATGACGATGTTGCGGCGGATGCCGTCGTAGTCGAGGCGGCCGTAGCTGGCGTCGGCGGCCAGGTAGGCGCGCTGCAAGTCCCAGCCGGCATACGCGGTGGCGGCCAGTTCGCGCAGGTTGAAGGCACCGGCATTGCCATCGAAGTGTTCGCGCTGCCGATCGATGGTGAAGGCGACTCCGGTGGCCAGATTGGCCAGCGGCTGCGCATCCATGCCGAGCGTGAACATGTCGGCGCGATCGTGCGCGCCGGGCGTACCGACCTGGGCGTCGAGCCGGCGCTGGTCGTGGCTGTAGCCGACCCACCACTGCGCCGCGCGGCCTGCTGCGCCACTCATGTTGGCGATGACGCGGTTGCCGATCGCGCGCCGCAAGCGGTCACCGCTCGCGAGCGGGGCGACGCCCAGCAGCGACACCTGACCCGGTGCCAGCAGGATCGATTCGGCGTACTGCGCCAGCATCGCGTGGACGCCCGAGGTCGGATGCGCGACATCGGCAAACAGGTAGCTGTTGTCGGTGCCGGGCGCGTAGGTGTAGGGCGCGCCCGAACCTTGCGGGCCGCACTCGATCGCGACGGCGTCCATGCCGCAGGCTGGCATCGTGAGGTTGGCCAGGCCATAGCGCGCCGGATCGGCGACCAGTTCCCGGTACAGCCCGAACAGATTCACCGGGACGACGTTGACGCCGGTATTGCCGAGCGTCGCGCCGAGTGCGTCGTTGAACGTCACCGTCATCGCGGTGAGCTGCCCGGCCACCTCCGGGCCGAGCGCGGCGATGTCGGGCGACAGGCCCAGGTCGGGCAGGTTGAACACCATCACGTAGCGGGCGCCGGCGTCGCGCAGGCGCGTGATCATGCCCAGATCCGCCTGCGCGGCGGCTTGCAGATTGGCCTGCGCCTGCTCGGGCGTGAGCAGGCCCATCGAGGCGAGCAGGAAGTTGTTGAACACGTCGTTGGCGCCGCCGACGATCGTGTACAGCGCGTCGGGGCTGGCGCGGCCTCCGGCCGCCTGCAGATAGCTGTCGAGCTGCTGCGGCAGCGTGGTGACGAACGGTGGCGTTTCGGGCGGGTTGTCGAGCACGTTGGCGAGCGCCATCGCATAATTGCTGCCGCCCGCCAGCGACGGTGTGAGTGGCAGGCCGAGGAAGTTGGCGATGTTCTCCACCGCCACGCCACCTGGGTTGGTGGTGAAGCGCGAGATCTCCGGCAGGCCCAGTGCCAGCGAAAAGTTGCCGCCGTCACTGAGGCTGTCGCCGAATACCACCATCTGGCCGAACAGGCCCGGCTGGGGCGCAGGCACCGGGTTGGTCTGGGCGAAGGCGCTGCAGGTCGCGACGGCCAGCGCGACGGCGCTGGCGAGGCCGGTGAGGGTGTTGCGTGGTGCAATCGGGGTTGTTTTCATTGGGTCCTCGATACGGTGGGGAGCGGCGCAGGCCGCGCCTGAGGTTCGGCGTCCATGCCGCTGCCGGCGGCAGGTCCATCCATCGGGTTAGGCGCAAGACGCATGCGCAAAGCGGCCATCCGGTGGCTAAACTCCACTCGCGCATGGCCCGTGACCGGGGGTATCGGTGGACGCAGTCGCTGTCGAGGTGACCAGACTCCTGCATGCCTGGACCGGCGGCGACGAGTCGGCGCTGGCGGAGTTGACCGAGCACGTCTACGCGCAGTTGCACCGCATGGCGCATCGCCAGATGCGCAACGAACGCTGCGCCGATACGCTGCAGACGACCGCGCTGGTCAACGAGGCCTATCTGCGTCTGGTCGACGCGGCGACCGTGCAGTGGCGCGATCGGGCGCAGTTTTTCGCGCTGGCTGCGCAACTCATGCGGCGGATCCTCGTCGATGCGGCGCGCACGCGCGCGGCGCACAAGCGTGGCGGCAACATCGCGTTCGCGGACCTCGACGCGGCGGCGGCCATATCGGATCAGCCTGAGCAATCGATGGTGGCGCTCGATGATGCGCTGACGGCGTTCGCACGCATCGCGCCGCGCCAGGCCAAGGTGGTCGAACTGCGGTACTTTGGCGGCCTCACCGAGGACGAGGTGGCGGCAGCGCTCGATACCTCCCCGCGTACGGTGCGTCGCGACTGGGATTTGGCCAAGGCCTGGCTGACGCGGGAGCTGGGCCAGGCATAGGAGGCGGTGTGGCCATCGATCCCGAGCGATTCCAGCGTGTGGCCGAGCTGTATCACGCGGTGCGGGAAGCGTCCGCCGCAGAACGCGCGGCCTTGCTCACGGCAGCGGATCCCGATCTGCGCCGCGAGGTGGAGTCGCTGCTCGACCAGCCCACCAGCGACAGTTTTCTCGATTCGTCTGCGGCGACCGTGGCGGCATTGCTGCCGCCCGAACGCCTGGCGCAAGGACTGCAGCCTGGTACCTGCCTGGGCCCGTATCGCATCGAAGGCAGGATTGGCCAAGGCGGTATGGGCGAGGTGTATCGTGCCCTCGACACGAGGCTCGACCGCGCGGTGGCGATCAAGGTCACGCGGGAACGGTTCAGCGACCGCTTCCGCCGCGAGGCGCGCGCGATTTCCGCCTTCAACCACCCCCGCATCTGCACGCTGTACGACGTCGGCCCCGACTACATGGTGATGGAGCTCGTGGCCGGCGACACCTTGGCCGTGCACCTGCGGCAGACACCCCTGCCGTTGCCGGTCGCGCTTGACCATGCGTTGCAGATCCTGGATGCGCTCGCGCAGGCGCATGCGCGCGGCTTCGTGCATCGCGACCTCAAGCCCGGCAACATCATGGTGACGCCGGCTGGCATCAAGATTCTCGACTTCGGTCTGGCCAAGTCGGTCGACGAGGACAGCCGCACCGCCACCGGCGATGCGATGGGCACGCCCGCCTATGCGGCGCCCGAACAACGCGATGGCCTTCCGGTCGATGCACGTGCGGACATCTACTCGTTCGGTTGCGTACTCTACGAAATGGTCACTGGCCAACGCATCGGTCCGCAGCGCCAACGGCTTGCGCCGGAGCTGGATGCGATCGTCGCGCGCTGTCTGGAACCGGCGCCGGAGCGGCGCTGGCAAAGCGTGGATGAGGTGCGGCAACGATTGCTGGCGTTGGCGGCCGGTGGTCCGTGGTACCAGCGTTGGATCGGCAGGCGGGGCCGTTCGCGGCGCACACGGGTCGGCGTGGCCGCGCTGGTGTTGGTGCTCGCGGGCATCGTCGTGGTGGGCTGGCTCATGCGGGCCGCGCCCGGGTTGGGCGCGAGGGACGCCATCGTGCTCGCCGATTTCGTCAACACGACCGGCGATCCGGTGTTCGATGTCTCGCTGCGGCAGGGGCTTGCGGTGCAACTCGAGCAATCGCCCTACCTCGGTCTGGTGCCGGAGAGTCGCTTGCGGCAGGGATTGGCCTTGATGGACCTGGACGCCGATGCGCGGCTCGATGACGCGACGGCGCGCGAGTTGTGCCAGCGCCTGGGCGGCAGCGCAGTCGTCACCGGCTCGATCGCGCAGGTGGGTACGCCCTACCAGCTGGCGCTGCGCGCAGTCGACTGCGGCAGCGGCCAGACGCTGGCCAGCACCGAGGTCGATGCCAGCGACAGGGATCGCGTGCTCGCTGCCCTTGGCCAGGCGTCGTCGCGCCTGCGCTCACGCCTGGGCGAGTCGCTGGCAAGCGTGCGCCGCTTCGACACACCACTGGAACAGGCCACCACCCGCTCGCTCGATGCACTCAAATCCTACAGCGAAGGTTTGCGTGTCATGACCAGTGGCGCGGGCGACGATGGCGCCATCGCACTGTTCCAGCGCGCACTCGGTTTCGACCCGGAGTTCGCGCTGGCCTACGGCGCCCTGACGCTTGCCTACACCAATCAGGGCGAGTCGCGACTGGCCGCCGAGTACGCCAGCAAGGCCTACGCTTTGCGCGAGCGGGTCAGCGATCCGGAGCGCTACTTCATCGCCGCGCGCTACGCCAAGTCGGCGATCGGCGACATCGACATGGCGATCGCGACCTGTCGGTCCTGGATCCAGGCCTACCCGCGATCGCCGATTCCGCACACGATGCTGGCCGGTTCGATCTATCCCGTGATCGGCGAATTCGACCAGGCGGTGGCCGAAGGGATCGAGTCGGTGCGCCTTGCGCCGAGCTGGGCGATCGCCCACGTGACGCTGCGCGAAGCCTATCTGGCGCTCGGTCGCCTCGATGACGCCGCGGCGGTCCAGCCGCAGGTCGACGGGCAGCCGCTGCGTTCGAGTTTCGACGCCCTCGACCACTATGACCTTGCATTCCTGCGCAGCGACGCCGCAGCCATGGCGCACCAACTCGCGGCCGCCACTGCGCAGGCCGGCAGCGCGCACGCGATGCTCGCCGCAGCCGCGGCGACGGCGGCCTTCCATGGTGGCCTGAGTCGCTCACGCGGACTTGCCGCGCAAGCAATCGATGCGGCGCAGCGTGCTGCCGCCAACGAGCCACGGGCGACTTACCTCGCGGCCTCGGCGTTGCGCGAAGCGGTGTTCGGCAGTTCCGCCGAGGCCGTGCAGCGCGCGCATGCGTCGATGCAGGGACCGGCCAGTCGCGACGTGCAGTATGGCGCCGCGCTCGCGCTGGCCTATGCCGGCCAGGTGCAGGAAGCAGATGCGCTGGCCGACGCGCTCGCCACGCAGTATCCGCGCGACACGCTCGTACAGCACAACTATCTGCCGGCGTTGCGCGGCAAGCTGGCGCTGGCGCGCGGGGACGCCAGCGCCGCGGTGGAGATCCTGCGCTCGGCCAGCGCCTACCAGCTCGGCGTGACGCGTTCGAGCCTCAGCGCCTGGACCGCGCTGTACCCGGTGTATGTGCGTGGCGAGGCCTACCTTGCCGCCGGCGAAGGACGCGAAGCCGCAGCGCAGTTCCAGTTGATCCTCGATCATCCGGGGATCGCGCTCAATCATTCGGTCGCGGCCATGGCGCGGCTGCAGCTGGCGCGAGCCCTGGCACTGGCCGCGGATCGGCGTGCGGCTGCTGCGGCCTATCGTGCGTTCCTCGAGCAATGGCGGCAGGCCGATGCCGACCTCGTCGTGTTGGCGCAGGCCAAGGCCGAGTACGCGCGCCTGTCGCGCTAACCGGCGAGGCGGTCACGGACGCAGCGGCAGCTCGCCGTGCCGCAGCGCGTGCGGCCTCGGGCTTGGCGCCGAGCGTCAGGAGACGTTCGCCGCGCCGCGCGCGAACACGCCCTGCTGCTCGCGCACGAAGGCTGCGAACCGGCTCGCCGGCACGGCCGGCGACCAGTACAGGCCCTGGCCGAACTCGCAGCCGAAGGTGTGCAGCTTGCGCAGCATGCCATTGTCCTCGATGCCCTCGGCGACGATCTGCAGGTCCAGGCAATGTCCCATTTCGATGATCGCGCGCACGAGCCCCTCGTCGTAGGCGTTGGCAGCGATTTGGCTGACGAATGAGCGATCGATCTTGAGGCGGTGCACGGCGAAGCGGCGCAGATAACCGAGGTTGGAGTAGCCGGTGCCGAAGTCGTCGATCGCAATGCGCACGCCGGTCGCCGAGATGCGCTGCAAGGTGCGGCTCAGGTGCGCGGTGTCGGCCATCAGCAGCGACTCGGTGAGTTCGAGCACGAGATTGCGCGCCGGCAGGCCGCTGCCGTCGAGGGCCCCCGCCACGTCGCGTTCGATGTCGTCGCGGCGAAACTGCAGTGGCGACACGTTGACCGCCACGGTCAGCTCGCCCAGGCCGCTGCTGCGCCAGGCCTGCGCCTCGGCACAGGCCTGCTGCAGTACCCAGGCGCCGAGCGCGTTGATCAGGCCGCTGCGTTCGGCCACCGGAATGAAGCGGTCCGGTGGGATCTGACCCAGTTCGGGATGGGTCCAGCGCAGCAAGGCTTCGGCGCCGACCACGCGGCCGCTGCGCAGATCGAACTCGGGCTGGTAGTGAACCTGCAGCTCGTTGCGCGCCAGTGCGCCGCGCAGCGCCGAGGCCAGCCGCAATTGCTCCACGGCGCTCGCGTTCATGCTGGCATCGAAGAAGCGGAACGTGTTGCGGCCGGAATCCTTGGCACGGTACATCGCCAGGTCGGCGTTCTTGAGCAGGGCGTCGATGTCGCCGCCATCGCGCGGCGCCACCGTGATGCCGAGCGACGCCGTCGCACTGACCTCGATGCCCTCCAGCTCGAACGGGCGTTCGAGCGCCAGCATGATCCGCTCGACGGCCGCGGTGATGGCGTCCTCGCGGTCAAGATCGTCGAGCAGGATCAGGAACTCGTCACCCGAGATGCGCGCGACCGTATCGCTGTCCCCCACGCAGTCGCGCAGGCGGCTTGCCACCTGGCGCAGCAGCGCGTCGCCGACCGGATGGCCGAGCGAGTCGTTGATGGTCTTGAAGTTGTCGAGGTCGAGGAACATCACCGCGACGAGGCGCTGCTCGCGGCGTGCCGATTCCAGCATGCGCTCGAGCCGATCCATCGCCAGCGCGCGATTGGGCAGCCCGGTGAGGCTGTCGCGCTGCGCCAGCACCTCGATGTGGGCGTGCGACTCCTCCAGTGCGCGCTTCTCCGCCTCGAGGTTGGTCACCGCCGCGCGCAGATCCTCGGCGAGCAGCCACACGAAGAATCCAACGATCATGAGGATCATCGACGTCGTGATCGCGCGCGCGGCGTTCATCGGCAACGGTTCGCTGTGCAGGACGCCCGACTGGTCGAGGACGAGCAGCGCGACCACGAACGCGACCATGATGCCGGTCAGCGCCAGCAGCAGATGCCGCGAACCGTACATGCCGGCAAAGATCAGCAGCGCCGGCAGGGCGAGGACGCCTTCGTCATACAGGCCCTGGTCGAACACGATGATGGTGCCAAGGCCGATGGCGAAGGCGGCAACCATGAGGGCCACCACGCGTTCGAGCGCCTGGCGGCGGTTCCAGCGCAGGGCCAGCCAGAGCAGGGCGACTTCGGCGAGGTTGAGCGCCGCATGGAGCGGACGGGCGCGCAGCACATCCATCAGCGCGACCACGCCGAACACCGTGATCGCGACATACAGCACTTGCCGCAGGCGCTGCCGGTGCAGCGCGAGCAGGCGGACCGGGGCCGCCACCTTGCCGTCTTGACCTCGTTCGCGCGCCATGGTCGCGGATCGTCGCCAACGTTGAGCCGAGTTCAGGCTAGCAGCGTCGCGCCGGCAACGCACGCGGTCGTTGCGGCGGCGCTGCGCAGCGCTATTTCACCCCGTGCATCCAGCGCCGCAGCAGCGGCGCCAGTGCCAGCACGCCGATGCCGCAGCCGATGCCGAGCCAACCCGAGAACGTGAACAGCGCGTCGTACTTGCCCAGCGCCGCGGCAACGTCGAGGGTTCCGCCCTCGGGTATCTCGAGCGCCGACAGCTTGCCCAGCTGCGCAGCCAGCACTTCCGAATACGAAGTGCCCAGGAACCAGCCGCCCATCATCAGGCCGACCACGCGCGGCACCGACAGCGCGGTCACCACCGACAGGCCGATCGGTGACAGCAGCATCTCGCCGATCTCGAGCACGAAATAGGCCAGCACGAACCAGCCGATGCCGGTGAGGCCATTGGCCTGCGGATGGCGCGCGCTCCATACCAGCACGAAGAACGACAAGCCGGCGCAGATCAGGCCCCAGGCCGACTTGGTCACGCTGCCCGGATTGCGCCCGGCGCGATCCAGGCGTGGCCACAGCCAGGCGAACGCCGGCGCCAGCAGCAGGATGAAGAACGCGCCGAGCGAGGTGAGCTGGCTTGCGCTCCACTCGATGCCGAGCGCAGCGTGGTTCATCGCGCGGTCGGAGAACAGCACCCACGAGCCGTAGGTCTGCTCGTAGAGGGTGAAGAACAGCAGGCAGAAGCCGATGAAGGCCAGCACGGCGAACATCTGCTCGCGTTCGATGCGCGTGCAGTGGCGGAACATGAACCAGCCGATGCCGCCGAGCAGGCAGGCGCTGACCGCGTGCATTGCCAGCAGCACGGGGCTGGCTTCGAGCAGGCCCGGAATCAGCGGGACGAGCACCGAATGCGACTGGATGAGGCCCCACACCACGACGATGCCGGCCAGCGCACCGAGGTAGATGAGGTGCTCGCGCGTGAGCGGGCCGAGCCGGCGCTCGCGCAGGCGCGCGGGATCGGGCGGTTCGGCGTGGCCGCGCAGGTGCTTCTGGCCGCCGAGGAAATTGGCCAGGCCCGCCAGCATGCCGATGCCGGCCGCGCCGAAACCCCAGCCCCAGCCCCAGGTTTCGCCGAGCCAGCCGCACAACAGCCCCGATACCGTCGCGCCGAGGTTGATGCCGGCATAGAACAGGCTGAAGCCGGCATCACGACGTGGATCGTTGTCGCCGTAGAGCTTGCCGACGATGGTCGAGATGTTGGGCTTGAGGAAGCCCACGCCCATGATGATGAGCGCGAGCGAGAAGTAGAACACCTGCAGTGCCGCCGCGTCGCGCACCACCTCGCCATCGATGCGACTGGCCGGATGGCCTTCGATCGCCATGCCAAGGTGGCCGAGCACGAGCAGGATGCCGCCGAAAACCACCGCCTTGCGCATGCCGAGCCAGCGGTCGGCGAGCAGGCCGCCGATCACGGGCATGGCGTAGACGAGGCCACCGTAGGCGCCGATCAGGTTGTAGCCGTGCTCGTCGGTGAACAGGTGGTACTTGACCAGGTACAACAGCAGCAGCGCCTTCATCCCGTAGAACGAAAAGCGCTCCCACATCTCGGTGAAGAAGCAGACGTAGAGCCCCTTCGGGTGGCCGAGGAACTCCTCGTGCGGCAGTGCGGCAACAGCGGGGGCGGACATGGGCGGCGAGGTGCAGGCGGCGGCAGCGGCGCAGTGTAGCGGTTGCGCGCAGTTGGCCGAACTTGCCGCGCACGGGTACCATCGCGCGCTGGTCGACCGCTTTGGGGAACTCGTGATGAAAACCGTCCTTGCCGTGGCCATGGCCGCGCTGGCGCCGGCGCTGGCCGGCGCCGCGTCGCATCCGTTCAACGTGCACGATCTGGTGATGATGCAGCGGGTCAGCGATCCGCAACTGTCACCCGACGGTCGCAGCGTGGCGTTCGCGCTGCGCCAGACCGACTACGAGGCCAACAAGGGCAAGAACGGCATCTGGCTCGTCGGTGCCGACGGCGGCAAGCCGCGCCGCCTCACCGACGTCGGCCTCAATGCCTCCAGCGCGCGCTGGTCGCCCGACGGCGGGCAGCTTTATTTCCTCGCGCCCAGCAAGGGCAGCAACCAGCTCTGGCGCATCGACGCCAAGGGCGGCTCGCCGCTGCAGGTGAGCACGCTCACGCTCGATGTCGGCAGCTTCAAGCTGTCGCCCGACGGCAAGCAGGTGCTGCTCTCGCTCGAGGTCTTTCCCGACTGCGGCGCCGATGCCGACGTCATCGCCTGCACCCAGGGCAAGCTCGATGCGCGCAAGGCCGACAAGGCCACTGGCACGGTCTACGACAAGATCTTCGTGCGGCATTGGGATACCTGGGCCGACGGACGCCGGTCGCAGCTGTTCATCGCCGACATCGGCAGCGACGGGGCGCTGGGTGCGCCGCGACTGCTGAGCAAGGCGATCGACGGCGACGTGCCATCCAAGCCGTTCGGTGACGACAGCGAGTATGCGTTCGCGGCCGATGGCCAGACCGTGTATTTCAACGTGCGCATCGCCGGCATGAGCGAGCCGTGGTCGACCAATTTCGACATCTACTCGGTGCCGGCCGACGGCAGCGGCGAGCCGCGCAACCTGACCGCCGACAATCCGGCCTGGGACGGCTACCCGTTGCTTTCGCGTGATGGCAAGACGTTGTACTGGCTGGCGATGAAGCGCGCCGGTTTCGAGGCCGATCGCTTCGGCATCATGGCGCTCGATCTGGCCAGCGGCGAGCGGCGTGAGGTCGCCCCGGCATGGGATCGTTCCGCGTCGGCGCTGACGGAATCATTCGACGGCAAGACGCTGTACACCGCCAGCGACGACTGGGGCGAACATGCGCTGTTCGCGATCGACGTGCGTACCGGCAAGGCCAGCCGCCTGAGCAAGGGCGGCAACGTGGCCGGATTTGCCGTCGGCCGCAAGGCCCTCGTGCTCGCGCGCCAGGATCTGCGCCATCCGACCGACCTGTATCGCGCCGACCTCACGGGCAAGGGCCTGCGCCAGCTCACCCAGGTCAATGCGCAGGCATTGAGCGGGATCGGTTTCGGTGAACCCGAGTTCTTCACGTTCAAGGGCTACGGCGGCGACACCGTGCAGGGTTATGTGGTCAAGCCGGTCGGCTACCGCCCCGGCCGCAAGTATCCGGTTGCGTTCATCGTGCATGGCGGTCCGCAGGGTGCGATGACCAACGATTTCCACTACCGCTGGAATCCACAGACCTACGCCGGCCAGGGCTTTGCCGTGGTGACCATCAACTTCCACGGGTCCACCGGTTACGGCCAGAAATTCACCGACGCGATCTCGGGCGACTGGGGCGGCGCGCCGTTGGAGGATCTCAAGCTCGGCTGGGCGGCTGCACTCAAGAAGTACTCGTATCTCGATGGCGGCCGCGCCTGCGCGCTCGGCGCGAGCTACGGCGGCTACATGATGTACTGGATGGCCGGCGTGTGGAACGAACCCTGGAAGTGCATCGTCAGCCACGACGGCGTGTTCGATTCGCGCATGATGAGCTACTCCACCGAGGAGCTGTGGTTCGACGAGTGGGAGCACGACGGCAAGACCCAGTACGAGGCGCCCGAGCTCTACGAGCGGTTCAACCCGGTCAACCACGTCAAGGACTGGCGCGTGCCGCTGCTCGTGGTCCACGGCGAGCAGGATTTCCGCATTCCGCTCGAGCAAGGGCTGGCCGCGTTCACCGCCGCGCAGCGGCGCGGCATCCCGAGCCAGTTCCTGCGCTTCCCCGACGAGAACCACTGGGTGCTCAAGCCGCACAACAGCGTGCTGTGGCACGACACGGTCAATGCCTGGCTCAAGCGCTGGACCGCAGGCGACGCCAAGACCACGCGCTGAACCCCCACTTCACCGCTCAAGCACAAGGCAACCGCCGCATGACCACCCGCACGCCCATTCTCGCCATCGCCGCACTGCTCGCGCTCAGTTGCGGCAGCGCCCACGCCGCGCTGTTCCCGGTCACTGGTGCGATCACCGTCAACGGCAATTTCGGCGACCTGCCGGCCGGCACCTTCGGCAACTCCAGCTACGATCCGGCGACCGGCCAGTTGTCGAGCGGCAGCTTCGTGTTTCCGCAATCGAGCGTCACGGTGCCGGTGACGGGACTGGGCAATGTCACCGTCATCTATCAGCTGAGCCAGAACGCGCCCTCCAGCGCCCAGGTCGCCAGCGATGGCGTGGCGGCGATGACGCCGGTGGCGATGACGCTGTCGGTGCTGCGGATCGACCGTCCGCTGCCGATTGCGACCGAGCCCTGCCACTTCAGCCCGATCAACCTCGAGCTGGACGGGACCGGCGCTGCCAGCGGCCTCGACCTTGAAGACCGGGCGTTCACGGTGCCGCAGACGACCGACCCGTGCGGCGGCTTTGCCAGCCAGATCAATGCCGCATTGGTCGGCAACAGCAACAGCATCACCGTACATCTGGCGGGCGATTTCACCCCGCCCGCGGGTGATACCGACAAGATCTTCGTCGACGGATTCGACGGCTGATGGCGTGGCGCAGGCCGCGTTACCGCGGCCTGCGACCCCCGATTCAGCGCGCGAGCGGATCGAAGCCGTCGGTGAAGATCGCGTCGCCGTGCGGGTTGACGCTGAAGGCCACCCGCACGCGGGTGACATTGCCTTGCTGGTCGTACACCTGGGCATTGAGGTGCCGCCGCGACAGCAGCATCAGCGGTGGATCGAGCGCGATCTCGCGCACGCCGTCGGCCACCTCGACCGCGAGGTCGGCCAGCTCGGCGCCCGCGGCGCGGCCATTGACCGCGAAGTCGGCCGTGATCGACAGCGAGCCGGGCGCGATGCCCGAGTTGGCATCACCACTGCCGATCCGCAGCGCCGTGAGCGGCGCCACGTTGATGCCTGCACGCGGCGCACTGACCGCAAGCGTGGGCTTGAGGTCATCGAGCAGCCAGCCGCGCGCCGCATTGCCATTGTCGAGCGGGGCGCCCAGGTCGATCCAGCGCACGAACGTGAGCTTCTCCTCGGCACTGAGCGGCAGCGCCGGTGGCGGCGGCATGATCGCTCCCGTGAAGTCGATGTCCGCCGCGTTGCGATCGGCGCCAGGCGGCAGCGTCGCGGCATTGCCGGGAACCGATTCGGTCGGGTGGTCGGCATTGCTCCAGCCATCCAGCCGCGCGCCGAACAGTTTCCACACCAGCAGGCTGCGCCGGCTCTGGAACGGACGCAGGTAGCGGCTCGCATTGGTCTGGCGCCAGTTGCCGTTGGTCAGCAGCGAGGGATAGCCGAACGTGCCGGCGCGGTCGGCCGCCAGCCGGTAGTAGTCGCGCGGGAAGCGCGTGGTGGCGCCCTCGTAGTTGACGACGATGTCGCTCGTGTCGGCCAGGTCCAGTTGCCCCGGTGGGTTGGCGCCCTGATGGCAGTTGGCGCACTTGGCCTGCAGGATCGGGCGGATGTCGCGCAGGAACTCGACGTCGACGTGGGTCGCGTTCTCGACCCGCAGCGAGGGCTGGCCGCCGACCTCGGTGAGCAGCGGCGTGGTGTGGACAAGGTCGACGACAGCGAAGTCCGCCTGTCCGGCCGCGGTGGTTTCGAATGCCAGCGGCTGCTGGCTGTGGGCATGACAGCCACCGCAGTCGGCGCGCATCTCGCCAGGCCGTACCTGATGCCAGGTCTGCGACATGTTGAGCACCATGCCGTGGCGATCGAGCGTCTGGAACGTGAACGGCGTGTCGGCGACGATGCGGGCCAGGAAGCTCGTGTCGGGATTGCCCTCCGGATCGAGCAGCGGTTGGCCACCCGAGGTGGTCTTGCGCAGCGGGATCTCGCCGAGCACGCGCAGGCGCTCGCTGGCATGGCTGAAGAACTGCATGCCTTCGTCGGGGCCGTAGCTGCGGTGCGTGTTCGGCTCCATCGCGAGGATGCGCACCGCCCAGATGTCGGCATTGGTGTATTTGCCGGCGTCGGCGCCCTGCGCCGCCCAGTTGCTCGACTGCTCGTTCTCGGCCGTGTTGAACACGTCGAGGCCATCGAAGCTGTTGGACCAGGAGATCACCAGCCCCGGAAAGCTCTCGTGCTTGTAGAAGCTCGAGGTACCGACCAGCCCGTACGGCGTGCCCGGCGGCAGCGCGGCGTGCACGCTGCCGTCATTGGGCAGCCATGGCAACTGCGCCGGTTCGGCGATGCCGTGGATCGTTGCGTAGGGCACCACCGCGCGCGGCCAGGCTTCGTTCCAGTTCGGATCGTTCTTGACCAGCACGAGCTGCTGCGGCGAGGTGATGGTGTTGCCGCCGGCGATGATGTAGATGCCTGCGTCGTAGTACGGCGTCGGCGCCGGCCGGTTGAGGTCGTTGGCCGGTCCCGGCGTCCACACCACGAGCAGGTCGTCGTGCGGTGCCGCCGACGGATGGGTGAACTTGCCCACGCGCTGGCCATTGCTGCCGATCGGGGCCGCTTCGTCGCTGTTGAGCGTGAACGGAGTCAGCGAATACAGGCCACGCGGCTGGAACGGCATCGTGAACGGGTACCAGGTGCCCGTGCCGAGCGTGCGGCCGATCGGGGGTGCGCCGGTGGCGAAGGCATCGTAGAACGCGGGTTGGCCGGCGGGCGGCTGCGCCGGCAACCGGTACAGCGCACCGAAACCATTGTTGTTGAAGTTGTAGTAGTCGACGACGACGAGGTCGCCGCCACCGAGCTGGGTCATGAAGTGGAACGACTGCGGCTGGTTGAACGCACTGATCACCGGTGTCCAGTGGCGGCCATCCGGCCAGATGCTCCACAGGCCCCACAGGCGCCGGTCGCGCAAGCCCTGGCTTTCGTGGCTGCTGAACATGAGGCGGCCATCGGCCAGGATCGTCGGGTGTAGCGCGCTGGAGATCGTCATCGGTGCGATCGGCGTGACGTTCTGGCCATCACCATCCATGACGTAGAGCTGCAGCGTCGGGTTGGTGAAACGCTTGGGCGGAATGAATCCGTTGCGGTTGCTGGTGAAGGCGAGCTTGCCGCCCGGCAGCGGCATCGGTCCGAGATTGAGGATGCCGTAGCCGAGCCGGTTGAAGCCGTTGGGTGGGTTGACCGGGTTGGATTCGTCCCAGTGTCCGGCACCAGTGTTGGGCGTGAACTCGCCAAAGGTCAGCCGCGTGACCTGGCGCGTGGCCAGATCGAGCCGGTAGATGTCGGCGCCCTGGTAGGGCAGTTCGCGCTGCGAGTTGATCGCGCTCGCGCGCATGTCGGGGAAGTAGCTGTAATAGACGTGCCGCGCATCGAACGACAGCGTGGGGTCGGTGACCGCGCCGTTGCCGGCCGCGACGAGCACTTCTTCGCTGCCGTCGGGGTGCAGCAGCATGAGATCGGCGCCGGGGTCGATCAGCGCCGGATGGCCGACCTCGGGCCAGGTCGTGTTGGTGTTGTCGCCAAAGCGCGCCTGGCGCACGTAGACGATGTCGTAGTCGCGCTGCACCTGGGCATGGGCCGCGACTGCGGCCATCAGGCCGAGCGCGAGCAGTGGACAGCGGGCGAGGATCGAGGTCGACATGGCGCGGTCCGGGCTGGTTGGCAGGGCGATCGATACTGTAGGCGGGCCCGTCGCGGCCCGGCGTGCCGTCCGTCACATGGCTGCGACCGTCCATCGTCGCGTCGACGAGCGCATGGTCGGGCGCGATTGCCGCCAGCAGGGCGCGCGCGTATCGTGGCCGCGTCGCAACCAAGCGAGCGCACGACATGCCGACTGCATCGATGTCATGGCTTCTGGCAGGCGCGCTCGCGGCGGCCAGCAGCCAGCCACCGGCCGGTGGCGGACGCTTCGATCCGCCCCATGACGAACTCAGCCCGCAGCAGCGGGCGCGCATCGATGCCGAGCTCGCCGCCAACGTCGCGCGCCTGCAGGCCGAGGGCAAGCTCGCCACGGTGGCGCCGTGGCCGCTGCCGTTGCAGGGTGGGCTGCAGTGGCCATTGCGGCCGGCGGCCGGCCAGACCGATCCGGCCTACCATGGCATTTCCAACTTCGTCGACCTCGACAGCAGCTATCCCGGCCACGTGCTCGACTGGAATTGCGGCACGCGCAGCTACGACCTCGCCAGCGGCTACAACCACGCCGGCATCGACATCTTCCTGTGGCCGTTCGCCTGGCTGCGCATGGACCAGCAGGCCGTCGACATCGTCGCGGCCGCGCCCGGCACGATCATCGGCAAGGTCGACGGCAATGACGACCGCAGCTGCCCCGATCATTACTCCGCCGACTGGAATGCGGTGTACGTGCAGCATGCCGATGGCAGCGTGGCCTGGTATGGCCACATGAAGAAGGCCTCGCTGACCGCCAAGCCGATCGGCGCGAGCGTGGCGGTGGGAGAGTTGCTCGGCAAGGTCGGCAGCGCAGGGTTTTCGAGCGGGCCGCATCTGCACTTCGAGAACCACTCCGCACTGACCAACTACACGATCCTCGAGCCCTGGCATGGCGCCTGCAACGCGCCGGCCTCGCTGTGGGCCGCGCAACGGCCCTACTACGATTCGGCAATCAACAAGCTCGCCACCCACAGCGCGCCGCCGGTATTCCCGAGCCCGAACTGCCCCAATCCCGTGGCCGAGACGCCCAATCTCAGCGATCGCTTCGTCGCCGGCGCACGGGTGTATTTCGCCGCCTACTATCGCGACCAGCTGTCGGCGCAGTCCACCGCGTTCACGATCACGCGCCCCAATGGCAGCGTGTTTGCGAACTGGAGCTTCAAGATGGCCGATGCCACCAGCGATCCGTACTACTCGGCGGCGTTCTGGTACTGGTATTTCGACCTGCCCGGCAACGCCCCGCCCGGCCTGTGGCGCTTCCGTGCCAGCTACCAGTCGGCCACCTACACGCACGAGTTCTACGTCGGCGACGTGATCTTTGCCAACGGCTTCGACGGTTGAGCCGCGCCACCGCGGCGCACGCGGGTCGGTGCCGGCGCCGATTCAACGTGTGGCGTGGCGGCGCGCGAGTTCGCCGACCACGTCGGCCAGCGAGAGGTCGGCGCCGCGCAGCAGCACGAGCAGGTGGAACACGAGGTCGGCGGCTTCGCTGCGCAGGCTCTCGCGATCGCCCGTCGCCGCAGCCAGCGCCACCTCGACGCCTTCCTCGCCAACCTTCTGCGCGCGTCGCGCGGCCGGCGCTGCGAGCAGACGCGCGACGTAGCTCGTGGCCGCATCGGCCTCGGCGCGTCGTGCGATGAGCGCCTCCAGCTCGTTGAGCCAGGGTTGGGCCGGAGCGGCGCCGTCGAAGCAGGTCGGTGTGCCGCGGTGACAGGTCGGACCATGCGGCAGGACCTGGGCCAGCAGCGTATCGCCGTCGCAATCGGCTGCCAGCGTGACGAGTTCGAGTCCGTGGCCCGAGTGTTCGCCCTTGCGCCACAGGCACTGGCGCGAGCGCGACCAGAAATGCAGCAGGCGCGTGGCCAGCGTGCGCGCGAGCGCCGCGCGGTTGGTGTAGCCGAGCATCAGTACGCGGCCATCGTGCGCGTGCTGGGCGATCAGCGGCACGAGCCCGTCGCCCTTGTCCCAGTCCAGCCGCGCAGCGAGATCGGTGTCGGCAGTCATCGAGCGATCCTCATGGCCGCACCACGATGCCGCGTGCGGCCAGCGCGCGCTTGAGTTCGTCGATGCGGAGTTCGCCGCTGTGGAACACGCTGGCCGCGAGTGCGGCATCGACATCGCCGCGCTCGAATACCTCGACGAAGTGCGCGATGCAGCCGGCGCCGCCGGAGGCGACCAGCGGCAGCCCGGTGGCGGCGCGCACCGCGCCCAGTTGCGTCAGCGCGTAGCCCGCGCGCACGCCATCGTGGCGGATCGCGTTGAGCACAATCTCGCCGGCGCCGCGCCGCTCCGCCTCGCGCACCCAGGCGAGCAGGTCGCGGCCGGCGTCGTGGGCCGCGTCGGGCCGACCGCTGTTGGCGACCACGCGCCAGTTCGACGTCGCCTCGCCCTGCGCATCGACATCGATGCCGAGCACGACGCATTGGCTGCCGAAACGCGCCGCCAGTTCGTCGATGAGCTGTGGCCGTGCCAGCGCCGGGCTGTTCACCGACACCTTGTCGGCACCGGCCGCGAGCACGGCCTCGGCGTCGGCCACGCTGCGGATGCCGCCGGCAACGCAAAACGGAATGTCGAGCTCGCACGCCACCCGCGCGACCCAGGCCGCATCGACGCAGCGCCGCTCGGGGCTGGCCGTGATGTCATAGAACACGAGCTCGTCGACGCCTTCGCTGGCGTAGCGGCGTGCCAGTTCGACGATGTCGCCGACCACGCGGTGGTCGCGGAAGCGCACGCCCTTGACGACCGCGCCGGCGGCGACGTCGAGGCAGGCAATCACGCGGCGCGCGAGCATGCGCTCAGCTCCTCCAGGCTCAGGCTGCCCTCGAGCAGGGCGGTGCCGGCCACGCAGGCGGCGACGCCGGTCGTGGCCAGCGCGGCGACATCGGCCGCATCGCGCACGCCGCCCGAGGCGATCCAGGCGATGCCGGGCCAGCGCGCCGCGAGCACGCGATACAGCGCGAGGTTCGGTCCGGCGCGCATCCCGTCGTGCTCGATGTCGGTGCACAGCACGTGGCGCAGACCCGCGTCTAGCAGGCGTTCGACGAGACTTGGAAAGTCGATCTGCGCCGTGGTCTGCCAGGCATCGAGCGCGGGCCGCCAGCGGCCATCGTCGCCGAGCCGCAGGTCGAGCGCGACGCAGAGGCGCTCGCTGCCATAGTCGGCCAGCCATTGCGCGACGCGCTCCGGTTCGCGGGCGGCGAGGCTGCCGACCACCACGCGCGCCACGCCGGCGGCAAGCAGCGCCTCGACATCGGACTGGCTGCGCACGCCGCCGCCGGCCTGCAGCGCCGACCCGGCCTGGGCCAGTTGCGCCACCAGTGCGAGCTGGCGCGGCGTACCGGCGCGAGCGCCATCGAGGTCGACCACGTGCAGCCAGCGGGCGCCGGCTTGCGCATAGCGCCCCGCGAGCGCGAGCGGCTCGGTGGCGAACCGGCGTGTCTGCGCAAAGTCGCCTTGGCGCAGGCGCACGACGTGCCCGTCGCGCAGGTCGATGGCTGGGATCACGATCATGTCAGGGCGAAGAAATTGGCCAGTGCGCGGCGGCCGGCCGCGGCGGATTTCTCGGGATGGAACTGCATGCCGGCGACCTGTCCGCGCGCGACCGCAGCCGCGAACGGCTGGCCGTGGACGCAGCAGGCGATGGTGTCGGCGGCGCCGCTGGCGGCGTAGCCATGCACGAAATAGAACCAGTCGGCGCTGCCGATGCCGGCCAGCAGCGGATGCGGCCGCGTCGTCGCCAGCGTGTTCCAGCCCATGTGCGGCCAGCGCGGCGCCGCCGGCAGGCGCTCGACGCGGCCCGGCAGCAGGCCGAGGCCGTCGACCTCGCCCTCGGCCAGGCGCTCGAACAGCAGCTGCATGCCGAGGCAGATGCCGAGCAGCGGTTGGCGCAGGCCTGCGATCACGCGGTCGAGTCCGCTCTCGCGCAGGTGGCGCATCGCCGGCGCGGCCGCACCGACGCCGGGCAGGATGACGTGGCTGGCGGCGCGAATCGTGGTGGCCTGGTCGCTCACCGTGGCCGCGACGCCGAGCCGCGCGCAGGCCGCGAGCAGGGAGCCGAAATTGGTACCGCCGGCGCGGATGATGACCGCGCGCGCGCTCATGCCGCGTGCTCCGCCACCAGCATGCCCTTGCTGCTCGGGATCGCCGCGCCGTCGCGACGCATCGCCTGGCGCAAGGCGCGACCGACCGCCTTGAAGCAGGCCTCGACCATGTGGTGGGCGTTGCTGCCGGCCACGTGCAGGTGCAGCGTCGCGCCGAGCGCGTCGGCCAGGCTGGCGAAAAAGTGCGCTACGAGCTCGCACGGCAGCGCGCCCACCGCCTCGCGCGGAAAGCTGCCGCTGAAGCGGCAGTGGGCGCGCCCCGACAGGTCGAGCGCGACGTCGGCGCGGGCCTCGTCCATCGGCGCACTGAAGCCGATCGCGCCGCTCGCGCGCAGTGGCAGTTCAGCCGGATCGAATCCATAGCGGGCGATGCCACGCCGCTCGCCGAGCGCGCGCCGCAGCGCCGCGCCGAGCGCGAGCGCGCAGTCCTCGACGCTGTGGTGCTCGTCGACCGCAAGATCGCCGGTACAGTCGAGCTCGAGCGCGAAGCCACCGTGCACCGCGAGTTGTTCGAGCATGTGGTCGAAGAAGCCGATGCCGCTGGCGATGCGCGCGCCCGGCCCGGCATCGAGATCGACGCGCACCACGATGCGCGTCTCGCGCGTGGCGCGCTCGACCTCGGCGCGCCGCGGCGCATCGAGCAACAGCGCGGCGATGCCGGCCCAATCGAGATCGGCGCCGATGCGCAGGCCACGCAACCCCATGTTGGCAGCCAGTTCGAGATCACTGTCGCGGTCGCCGACCACGACGCTGTGGCTGCGGTCGAGCGCGCCATCGACGAGCCAGTGGCGCACGAGGCCGACGCCGGGCTTGCGCGTGGGCCGCTGTTCATGCGCGAAGCTGCGGTCGATCAGCACCTCGCGGAACACGATGCCCTCGCCGGCGAGGATGTCGAGCAGCAGCGCATGCGGGCCGGCGAAGTCCGACTCGGGGAAACTCGCGCTGCCCAACCCGTCCTGGTTGCTGACCATGACGAGGACGTAGCCGGCCGCGACGAGGCGGCGCAGTGCCGCGATGACGCCCGGCAGCAGGCGCAGCTTGGCAAAGCTGTCGATCTGCGCGTCGGGCGGCTCGACGATGAGCGTGCCGTCGCGGTCGACGAACAGGACTTTCTCCGCTGCGCTCATCGCCCCTCCGTTGCGAGCGCGGCCAGCACTGCGTCGTTGTGCTCGCGCGCGCCGATGCTCACGCGCAGACAACCCTCGAGCCCAGGCTGGCTGGAGAAGTCGCGCACGAGGATGCCGGCCGCGAGCAGGCGTGCGAACGTCGCCGCGGCGTCGACGCAGCGCAACAGCAGGAAGTTGCCGGCCGACGGCCACACCTGCACGATGCCTGCACAGGCGCCGAGGGCGTCGCGCAGGCGTTCGCGTTCGCGCACCAGCCATGAGCTGCGCTGGCGCGTGCGCGCGAGCGCGGGCGCGGCGAGCGCGGCCAGTGCCGCCGCCACGCTCGGGGTCGGCAGCGGGTAGGGCGGTGCGATGCGCGCGACGAGGTCGACGATGTCGGCGCGCGCGATCAGCGTGCCGATGCGCGCGCCGGCCAGGCCATGCGCCTTGGACAGCGTGCGCAGCACGGCGAGGTTGGCGTGTTCGGCGATGCGCGCGGCGGCGCTGGGCACGGCGGCGAATTCGATGTAGGCCTCGTCGACGACGAGCAGGGCGCGCCCGGCCAGCGCCGTGGCGAGCGTGTCGATCGCGGCGTGGTGGAGTGCGCCGGTGGGATTGTTGGGCGAACACAGGAACACGAGCTTGGTGGCGGCATCGACGTGCGCCAGCAGAGCCTTGGCATCGAGCGCGAAGCCGGCTCGCGCGTCGAGGGCGTGGGCGCGGAACTCCACGCCCTGCACGGTCGCGCCGATGCGATACATGCCGAAACTCGGCGCGAGGCCGACCACGTTGTCGTGCCCGGCGCGGCAGAACGCGCGCAGCAACAGGTCGATCGCCTCGTCGCTGCCGCGACCGCTCCACAGCTGCGTCGGCGCCACCGCGTACAGCTCGGCCAGGCGCTCGCGCAGCCGTTCCGGTTGCGGTTCCGGGTAACGGTTGAGCGCAGCCTCCGCGGTGCCGGCATCGGGCCACGGCGATTCGTTGGCATCGAGCCGGATCGGCGCCGTGAAGCCGCTGCGGCGGGCCGAGGCGTAGGGCTTGAGCGCGACCAGTTCGGGCCGCGCGCGGGCGAGCATGTTCATCGCGCGGCCTCCAGTGCCGCCAGGCGCAGATCGACCGCGCGCGCGTGTCCTTCCAGCCCCTCGCTGCGCGCGAGCAGGGCCGCGTCGGGACCGACCGAGGCGATCGCCGCGGCATTGAGTTCCTGCACGTACACGCGGCGCTGGAAGCTGTCGACGCCGACGCCGCCGAACGCTCGCGCGAAGCCGAGTGTCGGCAGTACGTGGTTGGGGCCGGCGCAGTAGTCGCCGACCGTTTCGGGCGACCACGGGCCGAGAAAGATGCTGCCGGCCTGGTTGAGCCGCGGCAGCAACGCGCGCGCATCGCGTACGTTGACGATGAGATGCTCGGGCGCATAGCGCTCCGACACCGCGATCGCCTCGTCGAGGCTGCCCACACGCAGCAGGCGGGCGTGGGCGAGTGCGGCGGCGGCGATGCGGCGTCTCGGCAACGTCGCGAGCTGGCGCGCAATGGCGTCGGCGACCGCGCCGAGCAGGCGCTCGCTCGCGCTCACGAGCAGCACCTGCGAATCGCTGCCGTGTTCGGCCTGGGCCAGCAGGTCGGCGGCGACGAATTGCGGATCGGCGCTGTCATCGGCGATGACGAGCACCTCCGAGGGGCCGGCCGGCAGGTCGATCGCAGCGCCCTGCGGATCGGCGGCGACCTCGAGCTTGGCTGCGGTGACCCAGGCGTTGCCGGGGCCGAACAGCTTGGCGCAGCGCGGCACCGACTCGGTGCCGTAGGCGAGGGCGGCAATCGCGTGCGCGCCGCCGAGCTTGAACACGCGGCCGACACCGCACAACTGCGCCGCGAGCAGGATCGCCGGGTCGGCGCTGCCATCGGCGCGCGGCGGCGTGGCCAGCACGACCTCGCGGCAACCGGCCACGCGCGCCGGAACCGCCAGCATCCACACGGTCGAGGGCAGCGGTGCGCTGCCGGCCGGTGCGTACAGGCCGACGCGGTCGATCGGTCGGATGAGCTGCTCGCAGCGCAGGCCCGGCGCGGTGTCGCAGCGCAGGTCGGTGCCGAGCTGGGCGCGGTGGAAGGCCTCCACGCGCGCGATCGCGCGGCGCATGGCGGCCTGCGTCGCCGCCGGCACCTGGTCCCGTGCAGCGACGAATTCAGCCGGCTCGACGGCGAGCGCATCGAGCGTGCAGTGGTCGAAGCGCGCGCCGAACTCGCGCAGCGCGGCGTCACCGCGACTGCGCACCGCAGCGATGATCGCGCGCACGGCGGCGCTGCGCGCGGGATCGGCGAGCGGCGCCGGGCGCGCCAGCACGGTCTCGCGCGCGACGTCGTCGAGGCGGCTCCAGTCGATGATGGCGCCGGCAGCGGCGGCCTGCGGCAGCGCGTTCATGCCAGCATGCGCTCCACGTTGAGGACCATGAGCCCGCGCGCGCCGAGACGTTTGAGTTCCTCGAGGTGCTGCCAATCGAGGTCGGCGCCGCACAGGGCCTGCAGCGCGACATCGTCGGGCCGCCCGTCGAGGCCAAGGACCGATGCCGGTTCGCGCGCCGGCAGCAGGCGCTCGATCGCGGCCAGTGCGCTGCGCGGTGCCTGCAGCATGAGCAGGCGCACGCCGTTGCCGGCCAGTGCCGCATCGATGCGCGCGCACAGGCGCTCGATCTGACTGGTGATGGCGGCGGCGTGGGTGCGGGCGGCGCGCACGAGCACCGCTTCGCTGCGCAGCACCGTGGTCAGCTCATGCAGCTGGTTGGCCGCCAGCGTCGCGCCGCTCGAGACGAGGTCGCAGATCGCGTCGGCCTTGCCCAGTCGCGGCGCGATCTCGACCGAACCGTTGAGCAGCACGACCTCGGCCACGATGTCGTGCGCACGCAGCCAGCCTGCCGTGAGCTGCGGGTACGAGGTGGCGATGCGCAGACCGGCGAGATCGGCCGGCCGCGCGAGCGCGCCGCCGTCGGGGACCGCCAGCGCGAGGCGGCAATGGCCGAAACCCAGGGCGCGATGTTCGAGCGGGAAGTCGATGCCGGTGCTCGCCGCGCGCTGCTCATCGAGCACGTTGCGGCCGACGATGCCCAGTTCGCAGCTGCCTTCGACGAGCAGCCCGGGAATGTCGTCGTCGCGTACCAGCAACACGTCGATCGGCAGACTCTCGCCGTACAGGAACAGCTTGTCGCGGCTCTCGCGGAACACCAGGCCGGCGCGGCGCAGCAGCGCAAGCGAGTCCTGCGCGAGCCGTCCCGATTTCTGCACGGCGATGCGCACGCGGTCACGGGTTTCGCTCATGGCTGGGTGTTCCTGCGTGGTTTGCGCCGGCGCTCGAGGCGGGCCGCCGCCAGCGCGTAGCCGCCGGCACCCTGCTCCAGGCAGCGCGCGACGCGGCCGATGGTGGTGATGCTGACGGCGGTGGTGTCGTGGATCTGGCGATAGGGCTCGCCGGCGACGAGGTGCGGCACCACGCTCCAGCGCTCGCGCATCGCCTCGCGCTCGGCCGGCGTGCACAGGTCGTCGAGGAAGGCCTGCATTTCGGCCACGCTGCGCAGGCTCAGCAAGGCTTCGCACAACGCCTGTTCGGTACGGCGCGAATCGACGTTGGGCTGGATCGGGCGACGCTTCATGTCAATGTATTAGCGCGTTAATACGTTGACAACGATACGTGGCCACGCATGGGCGCGTCAAGCGGAAGGGACAGGGTTGGGGACTGGCGCGGCCGACAACGGCGTGGAAGCGGCGCCCGGCCGCGAGCGCCGTGGACCGCTCAGGCCGCGTCGCGGTATTCGAACAGCGACCGCGGCAGGGCGCGGATCAGGCCCGCCACGGTCGTGAGCAGGTGCGCCTGCGCCGAACTCTTGCGCCAGACCAGGCCGATTCTGCGGCGGGGCGGGGTGCCGCGGAACGGCACGAGATGGACATGCGCCGACGGCGCCACCGGCGGCTTGACCGCCAGCAGCGGCAGCAGCGTGATGCCGACATTGGCGGCGACCATCTGGCGCAGGGTTTCGAGGCTGGTGGCGCGAAAGCCGCTCTGCTCGCCGGCGCCGGCGTGGCGGCAGACCTCGAGCGCCTGGTCGCGCAGGCAATGGCCATCCTCGAGCAGCAGCAGGCTGTGCTCGGCCAGGTCGTCGAGGCGGAGCGACTTGCGCCGCGCCAATGGGTGGCCATCGGGTACCGCCAGCAGGAACGGCTCGTCGAACAGGACTTCGACGTGCAACTGCTCCTCGTGCAGCGGCAACGCGAGGATGGCCGCATCGAGCCGCCCATCGCGCAACTGGCCGAGCACGACCTCGGTCTTTTCCTCGGTCAGCAGCAGCTCCAGATGCGGGAAGCGTTCGCGCATGCGCGGCACGATGTGCGGCAGCAGGTACGGCCCGAGCGTGGGGAAGATGCCCAGGCGCAGCGTGCCGGCCTCGGGATCGAGCGTGCGCCGCGCCACCGCCCTGATCTCGTCGACCTCGCGCAGCACCGCGCGCGCATGCTGCACGACTTCGCGGCCGACGGTGGTGAGCAGCACCTTGCGCGGCAGGCGCTCGACAAGCGCCACGCCGAGTTCTTGCTCCAGCTTGCGGATCTGCGTCGACAGCGTGGGTTGGCTCACGAAGCTCGCCGCCGCGGCGCGACCGAAATGCCTGTGCTCGGCCAGGGCAACGAGATAACGCAGGTCGCGCAGATTCATGGGTGGGCGGCGGCAGGCGCGCGGGCGGCGGTGGCGCGATGCTAGCAGGGTGCCTTGCGTGGTGGCCGGGCGTGACCTCCAGCCCATAGCCGCATGCCGGGCGGCGGTTACAGTGGGCGAGTATATGGCTGGGGCATGCTCATGCGCGTCATTGGTGCGATCTTGTTGCTCGCGTTCACCTGTCTTGGCGTCGCGGCCGCGCGCGCGGCCGCGGCGGGCAGCGAAGTCGTCCCGGACGGCAAGCTGCCGCAGGTGGCGACGCCACTGGCCTACATCCTCGACATCACGGCCGACCCGCGCGCCGATCGGTTCGAGGGCCGTGCGCGCATCCGCGTGCGGCTCGAACAAGCGGCCACGCGCGTTTGGCTGCATGCGCAGCGGATCGATGTCCACCAACTCGTCGCGAGCGATGCCAATGGCAGGGCGCTCAAGGCCACGGTGCAGCTGCATGGCGACACGGGCGTGCTCGAGGTGCGGTTCGCGGCACGCGTGCCGGCGCAGGAGATCCTGCTCGACTTCCGCTATGGCGCCGCGTTCAACGCCGAGCTGCAGGGGCTGTACAAGGTCCGGCTCGGTGATGACGCCTACGCGATGACGCAGATGGAGCCGGTCAGCGCGCGCTACGCGTTTCCGGCCTTCGACGAGCCGCGCTTCAAGACCCCGTTCGATATCTCGCTGACGGTGCCGGTGGCCGACGTCGCGGTCGCCAACACGCGCCAGACCGGCCAGACCAAGTCGCCCGACGGCCAGTGGAAGACGCTCAGCTTCGCGACCACCCGGCCGCTGCCGACCTACCTCGTCGCGTTCGCGATCGGGCCATGGGACGTGGTCGAGGCCCAGCCGATCGCGCCGAACGCAGTGCGCAAGGCGCCACTGCCGCTGCGCGGGATCGCCGCGCGCGGCAACGGCGCCAAGCTCGATTGGGCCCTGCAGACCGCCGCCGCGATCGTGCCGTGGTTCGAGGACTACAGCGGTCAGCCGTATCCGTTCGACAAGCTCGACCTGCTCGGCGCGCCGGATTTCTCGGCCGGTGCGATGGAAAACGCCGGGCTCATCATCTACCGCGATGCGGAACTGCTGATCGACAAGCAGTCGGCGGCCGAGCGTTATCGCGGCGTGTTCAACATCAACGCACACGAGATCGCCCACCAGTGGTACGGCGATCTCGTCACGGTGCCGTGGTGGGACGACCTCTGGCTCAACGAGGCGTTCGCGACCTGGGCCCAGGCCAAGGCCACGCTGGCGCTGCATCCCGAGTACGACGCCGAGCTCGGTGCACTCGAAGGTCGGCAGTGGGCGATGGCGAGCGACAGCCTGCTCAGCACGCGCAAGATCCGCCAGCCGATCGATGGTCGCGGCGACATCGAGACCGCGTTCGACGGCATCACCTACCAGAAGGGCGCGGCGGTGCTGGCGATGGTCGAGCGCTGGGTCGGCGAGGATCGGTTCCGCGCCGGCATGCGGGCTTATCTTGCGGCGCATGCGTTCGGCAGTGGCAGCTCCAACGACCTCATCGCCACGCTGGCCGAGCACGCCGGCAAGGGCGCTGCGCTCGCACGCGTCATGCGCAGCTTCCTCGACCAAGCCGGCGTGCCGCTGGTCAAGGCCAGCCTCGACTGCGCGGACGGCAAGGCCACGCTTGCACTCGCGCAGACGCGCCATCTGCCGCTGGGCGTGATGGCCAGCACCCGCGCGCAGTGGTCGGTACCCGTATGCGTTCGGTTCGGGCGCGGCGACGGCAGCGATGCGCAGTGCTTCCTGCTCGAGCAGGCGCAGCAGCAGTTTGCCGTCGCCGGTGCCTGCCCGGACTGGTTGCTGCCCAATGCCGATGCGCGCGGCTACTACCGCTTCGAACTCGCGCCGGCCGATTTCGCGCGACTGACCGCCGCCCATGCGCGACTGCGCGCGCCCGAGCAGCTCGTGCTGGCCGATGCGCTCGACGCGGCGTTCGCGCGCGGCAGCCTCGCGCCCGACGCGTTGCTCGACGCGATGCCGGCATTCGCCGACTCGGGCGTGCCGCAGGTCGCAACGGCGCTGTTTCCGCGCTACCTGTGGATCCGCCGGCAGTTGGCGGGCGCCAGCACCGGTCTGGCCCTCGACGCCTGGGTCGCCGATCTCTACGACGCACGCATGCGCGGACTCGGTTGGCGGCGCCAGGCGGGCGAGGCCGGCACCGTCACCGCACTGCGCAGGCGCCTGGCCCACTTCCTCGCCACCGAGGTCCGCCAGCCGGCCGCACGCGCCGCGCTGGCCGCCCAGGGGCGGGCCGCGCTCGGCCTCGATGGCAGCGGCACGGTCGACCTGGCGCGAGCCGATCCCGACCTGCTCGATGACGCGCTCAAGATCGCGGTGCAGGACGGCGGCGCGCCGGCCTACGCCGCCGCGCAACGCGCCTTCGAGGCCAGCCGCAACACCGCCCAGCGCTATGCGCTGGTCGCCGCGCTCGGCGCCAGCACCGAGCCGGCGCTCGCCGCGCGCGCACGCGACTTCGGCCTGACGCCCCGGGTGCAGGTCGGCGAGATGAACTACCTCTACGAGGCCCAGCTCGACGAGCCGGCCAATCGTGCCGCGGCCTGGCAGTGGCTGCACGCGCACTTCGACGCGCTGCGCGAGCGCCTGCCCCCGTTCGCGCAAGCGGGCCTGCCGGCCCGGTTTGCGGTCGGCCGCTGCAGCATGGCCGCGGCCGACGAGCTGGCCGCGTTCTTCACGCCGCGCATCAAGGATCTCATCGGTGGTGAGCGTGGACTGGCGCAGACGGTCGAACGGATCCGCCAGTGCGCGACACTGCGCGAGCAGCTCGATGCGCGGCCACTCGACGAATGGGCGGCGGCACACCGGCCGCGGCAGGCGTCGCATTGAGCGCAGGCGTGGTGCTCGCCGGGCGGGCGCCGCGCACCGTATGATGCGCAGCCTGTCGCTTCGAGCTGCCGGATTCCGCATGAACCTGCTTCGCCTCGTCATTGCCGCCATCCTTGGTGCCGCGCTCGCGGCCTGCGGTTTCCATCTGCGTCGGGAAGCGCAACTGCCGGCGGCGATGCAGCGCGTGCACATCGACATCGCCGATGCCTCGAGCGCGCTCGCGCGCGACCTCGGCAAGGCATTGCAACGCTCGGGTGCGCAACTGGTTGCCCAAGGCGGCGCCGGCGCCGCCACGCTCAAGGTGGGCGGCAACGGCTATTCGACCGACGTGCTGTCGGTCGGCGGCAATGCCCGTGCCACCGAATACACGCTGCGCTATCGCGTGGAGGTGAGCGCGACCGATGCGGCTGGCGGCGAGCTGCTGCCGGTACAGACCATCGAGCTGACGCGCGACTTCACCTTCGACGCGAGCCAGGCGCTCGGCATCGCCGCCGAAACCGATCTGCTGCGGCAGGAGCTCGAGCGCGACATGGTAGCCACCATTCTGCGTCGCCTGCAGGTCGTCGCGCGCGGCGAGCATTGAACCGCGGCGGCCGCGCGCCGCCACCGCCACGTACAATGCCGCGATGGCCACCTCGCTGCCCGCCCTGCGCAAGCACCTGTCCGCCGCCGAACTGGCGCCGGTCTACCTCGTGGCGGGAGCCGAGCATCTGCTCGTGATCGAAGCGGCCGACGCGCTGCGCGCGCGGGCGCGCGAGCTGGGCTACGTCGAGCGCGATGTGCTCGACGCCGAGGCGAACTTCGACTGGCGGCGTCTGGGCGATGCCGGGCAGTCGTTGTCGTTGTTTGCCAGTCGCAAGCTCATCGACCTGCGTCTGCCCAGCGGCCGGCCCGGCAAGGACGGCGCCGAAGCGCTGGCCGCCTATTGCGCGGCGCCGCCGCCCGACACCGTGCTGCTGGTCACCGCCAACGACTGGAGCAAGAAGCACGAAGGCGCCTGGACGGCCGCGATCGAGCGCACCGGCGTGTTCGTGCCGGTATGGCCGTTGCGGCGCGAAGAGCTGCCTGACTGGATCGCCGCCCGCGCCGCCACGCGCGGACTCACGCTCACCGCCGATGCGATCACGCTGGTCGCCGACCGCGTCGAAGGCAACCTGCTTGCGGCAGCGCAGGAGATCGACAAGCTCGCGTTGCTGCACGGCGGCCGCACGCTCGACCTGGCCGCACTCGAAGCCAGCGTCGCCGACGACGCGCGTTACGACGTGTTCCGCCTCGCCGATGCGGCGCTCGTCGGCGACGCGCCGCGCGCGCTGCACATCGTTGCCGGCCTGCAGGCCGAGGGCGAAGAGCTGATCCCGATGCTGGGCTGGATCCTGACCCAGTTGCGCGTGCTCGCGCGCGTCGACGCCAGCGCCAGTCCCGAACGCGCGCTCGCCGCCGAGAACATCTGGCCGAAGGCGCGCGCCGGCCTGTTCCAGCGCGCGCTGCGCAACGGCGTGCGCGGCCACTGGCAGCGCTGCCTGGTGCAGGCGGGACTGGTCGATCGCATCGCCAAGGGTCGCGCCGACGGCGATGCCTGGCGCGAGTTCGAGCGACTCATCGCCGCGATCGCCGCGCCGCGCCGCGCCGCGGGCCTGCTGTGACGGCTGCCGGGACTGCCGCGATGCGCCCTCTCGCGCTGCTCGGCGGCACCTTCGATCCGATCCACAACGCGCACCTGCGCGTGGCCTGGGAGGCCGCCGAGTGCCTCGATGCCGAGGTACGGCTGGTGCCGGCACCAGTGCCGCCGCATCGCGCGCAACCGGTTGCCAGCGCCGAGCAGCGCGTGGCGCTCGTGCGCGCCGCGCTGACCGGACAGGAGCGGCTCGTGCTCGACACGCGCGAACTGCGCCGCGCGGGCCCGTCCTACACGGTCGACACCCTCGCCGAACTGCGCGCCGAGATCGGCCCGCAGCGGCCGCTGGTGCTGCTGGTCGGTGCCGATGCCTTCGCCGGCCTGCCGAGCTGGCATCGCTGGACCGAACTGTTCAGCCATGCCCACATCGGCGTGCTGACACGCCCTGGCCATGGCGGCACCTTGCCGACCGAACTGCGCACCCGGATCGCGTCGCGGCGCGCGAACCACGCGGATGCGCTGCGGACCACACCGGCCGGCCGCGTGCTGGCGATCACGGTCACGCCACTGGAGATTTCGGCGACGCAGGTGCGCAGCCTGCTCGCGGCCGGCCGTGAACCGCGCTATCTCGTGCCCGACGCACTGCTCGCCGAGCCCGCCTTGCTGGCGCCCTATCGGGCCTGAGCGGCTGGGGTGGCTGGGTTCCGTGCTGCCGGGGCTTTCGTCGGTGAGTCTCGGTTGGGTCCTCGCGGGGACCGACTCACGTCCGTGGTGGGGTTGTTTTGCATCGGTGGGTGGCTTGCGTCGGTTGGCTTGGGCGCTGATTCGATCGTTGGCTTCTTTGCGAAAACCGACTCACGTCCCTGGTGGGCTCGTTGTGCATTGGTGGGCGGCATGCGCCGGTTGGCTTGGGCGCTGATTCGATCGTTGGCTTCTTTGCGAAGACCGACTCACGTCCCTGGTGGGCTCGTCCCGCATCCCTGCGGGCCGGTGTCTTTCTCTTGCTTGCCCAAGAGAAC
>NZ_JAHCAQ010000010.1 GCF_019634845.1 Dokdonella sp. | reverse complement strand
GTGAGTGCGGCGTCGAAGTCATCGCTGATTCGGCAGCCCGGAAACTCTTCGCGTGCAGGCAGCATCGAAGCGGGGCCGCACAGCGCAACCGAGCCCGCGCCAAGCGCGTGCAGGCCATGCACGTCCGAACGCGCCACGCGCGAATGGCGAATGTCGCCGCAGATCACCACGTTCAGTCCATCGACGCGGCCCTTGCGGTCGCGAATCGTGAGCAGGTCGAGCAGGCCCTGGGTTGGATGCGCACGGTTGCCGTCGCCGGCATTGAGGATCGCTGCCTGTCGCGCATGCGCGGCCACTTGCGCTGGCGTGCCGGTTTCCTTGTGACGCACGACGAAGGCATCGGCGTCCATGGCTTCGAGCGTGGCCAGCGTGTCCTCGGTGGTTTCGCCCTTGCTCGTCGACGAGCTGGCGATGTCGAAGTTGACCACCAGGGCACCGAGCCGGCGCGCGGCGAGATCGAAGCTCGTGCGTGTGCGCGTGGAAGCCTCGAAGAACAGATTGACCACGGTGCGGCCGGCCAGATGTTGCGGCAGGGCGCGCTGCGTGTGCCATTGCTCGCGCAGGCGGGCCGCGTCGTCGAGCAGGTTCTCGATCAGCGCACTTGGCAGGCCATCGAGCGTGAGCAGATGGCGCAGGCGGCCATCGGCGGCCAGTTGGGGAGCGGCTGTCATGGCTGTCCTGTC
This sequence comes from Dokdonella sp., assembly GCF_019634845.1. Lineage (GTDB taxonomy): Bacteria > Pseudomonadota > Gammaproteobacteria > Xanthomonadales > Rhodanobacteraceae > Dokdonella_A. The sequence goes on along the minus strand of NZ_JAHCAQ010000010.1, from coordinate 143,763 downwards.
GATGTCATTGGGCGCTGGCGAACCATTGATCGAGAATCACCGCGGCGGCTACGGCGTCGAGCTCGGCGGCATCCTTGCGCCGCGCCGCGCCACTTGCACGCTCGCGCGCAAAACGTCGCGCGGCTTCCTGCGAACTGCCGCGCTCGTCGGCCAGATGCACGTTGCGTGCGTAGCGTTTCTCGAGCGCGCGCGCGAACTCGCGCGCGCGTCGGCTCATCGGCTGCTCGCCGCCGTCGAGCGTGAGTGGCAGGCCGACCACGAATTGCTGTGGTTGCCAGTCGCTGATGAGCGCATCGAGCCCACTCCAGTCATCGCTGGCGAGAGTGCGCAGTGCGCGTGCGCCAGCGCCCAGTGGATGGCCAATCGCAACGCCGATGCGACGCGTGCCCACGTCGAAGGCGAGGACTGGACCGTCAGGCGTGGCCGGCATGGCTGGCGAGCTGGGACAGGTTGACGCCAAGCAGATGCGCAGCCGCCTGCCAGCGTTCGTCGAGCGGCGTCTCGAACAGCAAGCCTTCGTCGGCGGGCGCGGTCAACCAGTGATTGTCGACGAGTTCCTGTTCGAGCTGTCCCGGGCTCCAGCCCGAATAGCCGAGCGCGACCAAGGCATGGCGCGGACCGTTGCCGGCCGCGATCGCGATGAGGATGTCGCGCGAGGTGGTGACGCTGATCTGCTCGGAAATCGCGAACGAGGATTCCCAGGCCCCGCCCGCCGTATGCAGCACGAAACCGCGCTCGGGCTGCACCGGACCCCCGATCAGCACCGGCGCATCGACGACCTCGCTGAGGTTGGACTGCAGATTCATCTGCGCGAGCACGTCGCCCAGGCGATATTCGGACAGGCGGTTGATCATCAGCCCCATCGCACCGTCCTCGCCATGCTGGCACAAGAGGGCGACACCGCGCGCGAAGGTCGGATCGCGCAGCGACGGCATCGCTATCAGCAACTGGTTCGAAAGTGGGGTCGCTACAGCCATAACCGGTCCTTCGGCACCAAAGACGCCGCGCGCCGACGCGATGCCGGGCAGTTCAAGGAAATATGCCGGGGCTAGCGGTGACGTAGTTCGTCGTAACATTGCCAGTCGAGAATGGTGCTCCGTGCGAATTCCCGTAGAAGGTATTGCTGATCTGCACTTTGGTATTGGTCCCGTTCGTGGTTTGGACGGCGGGGAAGCCTATCCCCGAAACATTCCATTCCCTGAAAAAACTGTCGCTGACCAACACATAGTTGTAGTCACCGTCGACGTAAATAATATTATTGGCAGCGTTCGTAGCGTCAAGTTGCGACACCGATGCGGACACATGATTCGCGGTAATTGTAAGAGCGGCATACGCATAGGGCGAGGTTGCGCAGAATTGCATCTTGTTGACTAAAACACCATTCGTATAGTCAGCACTTATCCGGATGCCAGTGGCACAGGAGTCACAGTCGAATCCGTTGATGCGCGGTCTGCTTGTATACCCCGTTGCAATGCTCTGAATGTTACCGGGGGTCTTGCCGAATTCGATGCCAGTATAGTAGCCATAAGTGAAAATTTGCGAAAAGAACGGATTGTCGTTCCGATAGCTTCGGATGCCAAAACTAGCTGCCTTGGTGAAATTCAAGACGGAAGTGTCGCCCGACCAGAATGGCCAGAAGTGAATGTCGTTGATTCGAATGATGTCCAGTGCGCAGTCGATAACTATGCCTTGGTGCAGCGGCTGGCCGCGCACATTGTTTATGTATATTTGTCCGACGGCCCCGAGTCCATTTGCAGATGGGCATGTGTCAGACTGAATGCGTATCCCGTTTGCGGGATTGAGAAGCATGACGTCCTCAATATTGACGCGACTTCCCACAACGGCAACCTGAAACGCATAATCTTGGTAAGGTGCCCAGCCTGGTCCGGGAGTCGGTTGCACTTGGGTAAATTTGACTCGCTTGAGTGTGGTTCCCGTGCTCAGTTTGAACATCTCGCCCAAGTATGCTCTGGTTTGAACGATCGTGGACGCTTCGCCGACGCCTTCAACCACTACGTTTGTTGGAATGGTGACGGTGTGTGCAAAAAAGTAGGTCCCAGCAGGTATGTGCAAGACGCCACCTGAGTTCGTGGTACTGGCAAGCAGGTTTGCGCGACACTGGAATGCCAGCGAGTCATCGGTTGTTCCATCACCTGTTGCAATCGTCGCGCAACCGCGTACCGCATTTTTGACATCGAGAACGCTGTTCAAATTTGCGGTTTGCGCTGCGCCGCTCGCGGAAAACAGTGCCAAAAGAAGTCCTACGAAGGCTTTCATGCGTCAACTCCTTACAGTAATGGTGCTACATAGATGTCTAAGTGGGCGCAGCCATTTTCCATGAGTGCGCGATCATGCTCTCTCCAAGCGTTCATGACGGTGGTAGGGTTATGCATCGTGGTTTCGCCACCATCCGGTTCTAGTATCGTCAAGACACGCGCATAAGAAAACAGCATCTCTAGATAGGAGATTGGTTCATATTTTCCGTTTTCAGCAAGGCATTTCGGGTGGAATTCCGTAAGTATTCTTGGTTTGCATCTCGTGATCGTCTTTTCAAAGCCCTTCCACGCGTGCGGCTCGAAGCCTTCGATATCCATCTTGATGACATCCACTGAATCGATATTCGGTAGCAGATCGTCCAAAGCAAACGTTTGCGCAATGAACTGTGGAAGGATGTTCTTGTTGTCATCGTACCGAAGCGAACCGTTTGACGTCCCGGCGCCGGTGTCGAGCGGGACAAAGGCGTGGCGATCTGACGCTCCGCATTGCAACACGTGCACATTATTGAAATCGTTGTAGTGGCATGTGGCATAGATCAGTTGCGCGTTCTTGTCCATCGGTTCAATGGCCACGACTTTGCCCGATGGCCCTACAGCGTGCGCCGCCATCGCAGTGAAGTACCCGATATTCGCGCCTATATCGACGAATGTCATGGAAGGAAGCAGGATCCGCTTCAACTTTTCTGAAACGTGGCGCTCCCAAGCACCATTCTCCAAAATGGAGCGCCCGATAGCCGAATCGCCAGCGCTCACAAATATCGAGTAGCCGTCCTGTTCAATCTTGGTTACTTTGTTTTGGTTTGCCTGACGGGCATGGAATTCCGCAGAGTCTAAAAATGTCGCAGCGACGTCCGATACGCTGATCTGAGTAGTGCTCACCATGCGCGCGTAGTTCCGAAAACCGCTTTCATCAGGCTCTCGGCCTAGTAGGAGGCGATATGCAAATCGAATGTCATCGTTAGTGGCTTTCACAAACCAACCCTCGCCGATTGCGTTGTGCGGAGACGCGTCCGCGTATTCACGGATTCTACAACAAATGTCCGCGCTGCTCGGGTGCGACAGGCAGCACGTGCGCCAGCACACGCTTGTTGCGCTTCTTTGCATCGTCAACGCGTCTGCAGGCTGTCACCGGACTCACCGGGCAGGAATTGCCAGGTGCGCGAAATGTAGAGCTCATCGACCTTTTCCTTGGTCTCGGGCAACGGCGGGAACGGCTCGGCGAGCCGGGTGATGCGAATGGCGGCGTCATCGAGCACCTTGTGGCCGCTGGATTGGATGATGTCGATGCTCTTGATGCTGCCGTCCCGCTGGATGCCGACGGTGAGCACGAGCTGGCCGTGCAGTTGGCGGCGGCGCGCCTCGTCGGGGTAGTTGAGATTGCCGATGCGCTCGATGCGCGCGACCCAGGCACGCATGTAGGCGGCGAATTCGTATTCCTTGGTGTTGGCGGAGATGTACTTGCGCTTGGGACGCTTGGCGTATTGCTCGGATTCGCGCCGGACTTCCTGCGCGAGCCGCGCCATTTCCAACCTGCGTTGCTCGGTCTCGGCGAACGGACGGTCGGGCTGCGATTCGGCTTGCGGTGCCTGTTCCTGGTCGGGCACGCCATAGCTCGACTTGCGCTGCGTCAACAGACGCGTCGGCGTTGCCGTCGAGGCCTGCGGCGAACCATCTTCTAGCGGCACGGGCGCAATGCCCGGGGTGGCCTTGGGCTGGGGTCCCGACAACGGCTGGGCAGGCCGATGGGCCTTGTCGGATTCCCCGCCGCCGCTGTTGCTGGCCTGGGCGATGAAGTCGGCCTGCTCCGGCTTTTCGCGATTGGCCGACTGCACGAGGATCACGTCGATCGTGGGCAGGGAAGGCGTCGCCTTTTCGAACTCGAACACGATGCCGAGGGCAATCACCGCATGCGCAACGATCGAGAACAGCAAGGTGACGCCAAGGCGGTCGCCGCTGCCGGTGGTGGCATCCCTCATCGCCGTGTCGCTCCGGCCGCGAGTCGATCGAATAGCAGCCCGGCGATGTTGATGCCGAATTGCGCATCCAGTTCGCGGGCGCAGGTCGGCGAGGTGACGTTGACCTCGGTGAGCCAAGCTCCGATCACGTCGAGGCCGACGAAGCGCAGGCCGCGGCGAACCAATTCCGGACCGACCTGAGCGGCGATCCAGCGATCGCGCTCGGACAGCGGCACGCCCACGCCCTTGCCGCCGGCAGCCAGATTGCCGCGGAATTCGTCACCCTGCGGGATGCGGGCCAAGGCCCAGGGTACGGGTTCGCCGTCGATCATGAGGATGCGCTTGTCGCCCGCGCTGATCTCGGGAATGAATTTCTGCGCGATCGCAAAGGCATGGCCGTTGCCGGTCAGGGTTTCGAGAATCACGTTGAGATTGGGATCGCCGTGGCGAGAGCGGAAGATGCTGCGCCCGCCCATGCCATCCAGTGGCTTGAGCACGACTTCGCCCTGCTCGGCCACGAAACGCTTGAGTTCAGCCGCTTCGCGCGCAACCAGAGTCGGCGCACAGCACTGGGGAAAGCGCAGCGCGAACAGTTTCTCATTGGCATCGCGCAGGCCACGCGGGTCGTTCACCACCTGCACGCCCGCTGCCTGTGCCAGTTCGAGCACCATGGTGTCGTAGAGGAACTGGGCGTCGACCGGCGGATCCTTGCGGGCCAGCGCGATGTCGATGCCGGCCAGTGGTTGCCACTGCTCGGCGCCGAGCCGGAACCACTCGCGCTCGTCGTCGCGCACCTCCAGTGGCGCCAGCCGGCCCCAGGCCGCACCATCGCGGATCGCCAGCGCGTCCTGGGTGGCGTACAGCAGCGCATAGCCGCGCCGCTGCGCTTCCAGCAGCAGGGCGAGGGTGGTGTCCTTGTGCGGATGGATCGCGGCGATCGGATCCATGACAACGACGAGTGATGCGCTCATGCGGCAGTTCCGGGTCACGAGGGTGCGAGCATAGCTGGCGCGGCGTTTGCACGATGCTGCGGCGGTGCGTCACATTGCGCCGTTGAGCGCGCACTTGCGCGCCGTCGGTAAATGTGACGCAGCTCGCACATGGGGTCTGCACAGGATAGCAAGCGGCGCCGGCAGGCGGTGGTGTTGCGGGCATGAAAGTTGCGTGTTTTCATGTGTTTGGCGCGACAACTTGACAGCTTAACCAAGCATGATGGATAACGGTGCCCCAGTCCTGCGGAGCACCGCGCGTGCGATGTCGGCAGGCTCGGGCGCAGGCATGTCAATTGCATGGTGACGGGGACGCGTCGCGCACGATCACGATGCGGTCCCGATATTCGGTGAGCGGCGAGGGGGTCAGGTGGACGACACGAAAGACAGCGGGCTGAGCGGCATCAAGGTCATGGTCATCGACGATTCGAAGACCATCCGCCGCACGGCTGAAACCTTGCTCCGCAAGGAGGGGTGCGAGGTCGTCACTGCGGTCGACGGCTTCGAGGCGCTGGCCAAGATTTCCGACCAGCAGCCGCAGATCATCTTCGTCGACATCATGATGCCGCGGCTGGATGGCTACCAGACCTGCGCGCTCATCAAGAACAATCAGTTGTTCCGGAACACCCCGGTCATCATGCTGTCGTCCAAGGATGGCCTGTTCGACAAGGCGCGCGGCCGCATCGTCGGCTCGGAACAGTACCTGACCAAGCCATTCACACGCGAAGAACTGCTCGGCGCGATCCGGCGCTACGTCGAGAAGGCCTGAGCGGGGCTTGCCATTGGATCGAGGGGAGCAAATGGCGGTCATGCGACACATCGAGAATCGGTACGGGCGAGCGGCGCAGCCGCGTTGCGCGCGGGGCATGTCGGTGCCGGCTGCCGGCAGGGCGGGGGTGCCATGAGCGGTCACGACAGCTTTGCGATGCCCTACGAGATCCTTGCCTCCTACGAGGCGCGCAGCCTTGCGCACGTCGCCGGCGCGCCCGAGCAGGTCGAATCGGCCGGATTGTGGCGCGGCATCGGTTTTCGCGTCGCCGATCGCCACTTCGTCAGCAGCATCGCCGAGGTCAACGAAATCCTCACCCTGCCGGCGCTGACCGCCGTTCCCGGCGCCAAGGCCTGGCTGCTCGGCATCGCCAACGTGCGCGGCAACCTGGTACCGGTGGTGGACCTGCGCGAGCTCGTGCTCGGCGTGCGCAGCCAGGCCAGCGACAGCACGCGCGTGCTGGTGGTGCGCCAGATCGGCGGCAGCGTCGGCCTGCTGGTCGACGAAGTGCTCGGCCAGCGCAGTTTCAGCGAAGACCAGCTCGCCGCCAGCGTGGGCGAGGCGGATGAGAATTTCGGCCATTTCGTCGGCGAGAGCGTGCAGCTCGGCGACATCCAGTGGGGTTTGTTCAGCATGGCTGCGCTGGTGCGCAGTCCACAGTTCCAGCAGGCAGCGGCATGAGCGCGTCCGCTGCAGCGCCGCGCGTGCGGCATGACGTGACAGGGGGTGAAGCGTGAGTACAACGATGAGTGCGACGGGAACCGATCGCGGACGCGCCAACACGGTGTTGTTCGTGCTGCTCGGCTTGTTGTTTGCGGTCGCGATCGCGGAGTTTGCGTTCCTGTACTTCAAGAACGCCCAGGACCGCCAGGCGATCAACTACACGACGCAGATCCAGGTGTCCTCGCAGCAGCTCGCCAAGTTCGCCTCGGAAGCGGCCGGCGGCAACGAGCTGGCGTTCAAGGAGCTGGAAGGCACCAGCAAGAACATCGACGTCTACGTCGACGCGCTCAACAAGGGTGAACAAAAGCTCGGCGGCATGCCCAGTTACGCCGGCGAGGCCAGCGTGGCGCCGACCCTGGCGACCCTGACCAAGGCCTGGGGCATGCTGCGCGCCGATGCCAAGAACATTCTCGACAACAAGAACGTCATCCTGAGCGCCAACACGAGCGCCAAGGACTTCACCGACAAGTTGTCGGCGCTGAACTCGCGCATGAGCGAGGTCGTCAACATCCTGACCGACCGCAACGCCAGCGCCTCGCAGGTCTATGTCACCTCGCGCCAGATGCAGCTGGCCGACCGCATGGGTGGTCGCGTCACCAAGATCCTCGCCGGTGGTGCCGACACCCAGGCTTCGGCCGACGGCCTGCAGCGCGACTCGCGCCTGTACGAGACGGTCGTGGCCGGTCTGCTCAATGGCGCGCCCGAACTCAACATCAAGCCGCTCGACAACGCCGCGGCCAAGCAGATCGTCGAGGACGTCGCCACCCAGTGGCTGTCGGTCAACGAACCGATCAAGACGATCCTCGAGTCGGCCAACAACCTGCAGGTGGCCAAGGACGCCGCCGACAAGTCGTTCAACGACAGTCAGGACGTGTTGCTGGGTGCCTCGCGCATGGCGCAGCTGGTCGATGGCCTGTCGAGCAAGCGACCACTGGCCAATCCGCTGATCGGCGCCGCGGCCGCCGCCGCCGCGATGCTGCTGCTGCTGTTCCTGGGCCTCAACCTGTTCCGCGAGCAGCGTCGTCGCCTGCAGGCCACCAACGAACTCAACCAGCGCAACCAGGACGCGATTTTGCGTCTGCTCGACGAGATGGGCTCGCTCGCCGAAGGTGACCTCACGGTCAAGGCGACGGTTACCGAGGACATCACCGGCGCGATCGCCGACTCGGTCAACTTCGCGGTGGAAGCGCTGCGCAGCCTGGTGACCACGATCAACGAAACCGCGGTGCAGGTATCAACCGCGGCGCAGGAAACCCAGTCGACCGCCATGAGCCTGGCCAATGCCGCGCAGCATCAGGCGCGTCAGATCAGCTCGGCGTCGGTGGCGATCAACGACATGGCCCACTCGATCGACACCGTGTCGAAGAACTCGGCCGAAAGCGCCGACGTGGCGCAGCGTTCGGTGCAGATCGCCGCCAATGGCGCCCAGGTCGTGCGCCAGACCATCGAAGGCATGGACTCGATCCGTGACCAGATCCAGGAAACCTCCAAGCGCATCAAGCGCCTGGGTGAGTCCTCGCAGGAAATCGGCTCGATCGTCGAACTCATCAACGACATCGCCGAGCAGACCAACATCCTCGCCCTCAACGCAGCCATCCAGGCGGCGTCGGCGGGTGAGGCGGGTCGCGGCTTCGCGGTGGTTGCCGACGAAGTGCAACGCCTCGCCGAACGCGCCTCGGGCGCGACCAAGCGAATCGAAACGCTGGTGCAGACGATTCAGTCCGATACCAACGAGGCGGTCAGTTCGATGGAACAGACCACCTCCGAAGTGGTGTCCGGCGCCCGTCGCGCCGAGGATGCCGGCCAGGCGCTGGGCGAGATCGAAAACGTGTCGAACAACCTGGCGACGCTGATTCAGGGCATTTCCACTTCAGCGCGCCAGCAGTCGGTGGCGGCGTCCAACATCTCGTCCACGATGAACGTGATTCAGGACATCACTTCGCAGACATCGGTCGGCGCCAGTCAGACTGCCGAGTCGATCGGCAACCTGGCCCAGCTCGCGGCCAACCTGCGTCGCTCGGTCGCCGACTTCAAGCTGCCAGGCTGAGGAACGTGATGAGCAGGCGCCATCCGCCACGCTGCACCACTGCTTCGCGCCGGGAAGGCGCGCCGGCGTCGCACGCCGCTTCGCCGTCGAGGTCGACCGCATGAAACTTTACGACGATGGTGCCTTCACTGCGTTGAGCTGGGTGAAACCGGCACTCGATGCCACGCTCACCCAGGCGCGCGAAGCGCTCGAACTCCAGGTGGAAGAACCCGACCACCCGCAGGCGCTGCGCGACTGCGCGCGTCACCTGCACCAGGTGCAGGGCACCTTGCGCATGGTCGAGCTGTACGGCGCGGCGATGGTGGTCGAGAACATGGAGCGCATCGCCGATGCGCTCGTGGCCGACACCGTGCGCCAGCGCGACGAGGCCTACTCGGTGCTCATGCGCGGCATGGTGCAGCTGCCCGATTACCTCGAGCGCCTGCAGAGCGGCCACAAGGACATTCCGATCGTCCTGCTGCCGCTGCTCAACGATCTGCGCGCGGTGCTCGGCGAGAACCTGCTGAGCGAATCGGCCCTGTTCACGCCCAACCTTGCCGCGCCGCTGCCCGACGCGGCGGCTGGCACCGCACGCGAGCTGCCGCAGGCCGAGTTGCGTGCGCAGACGCTGCGCCTGCGGCTGGCCTTCCAGGCGGCCTTGCTCAAGTGGTTCCGCGACGAGACCGCACTCGAACATGTGCGCCGCCTCGGCGAGGTGCTCGACCGTTTGCGCAGCCTGTCGCACGGTGTCGAGCCGCGTCGTTTGTGGTGGATCGCCGCCGGCATCGCCGACTGCATCGCCGACGGCGGCCTGCAGTCGGGCGTGTCGGTCAAGCTGTTGCTCGGTCGCGTCGACCGCGAGATCCATCGGTTTGCCGACGGCGGCGAGGCCGCGTTCGCGGCGCGCCCGCCACGCGAGCTGTGCAAGAACCTGCTCTACTACCTCGCGCAGGCCGAATCCGCCGGCGCCAGCTCGGCGCGCGTCGCGCAGATCCGCGGCGTCTACCAGCTCGATGCGCTGCTGCCGACCCAGACCGAACTCGAACATGCGCAGGGCTCGATGACGGGCCGCAACCGCGCGCTGCTCGATACCGTATCGACCGCCATCAAGGACGATCTGTTGCGCGTCAAGGAGGCGCTCGACATCTACCTGCGCGGCCAGGACACCGATCCGCGCGACCTCGAGGCCCAGGCCGAATCGCTCAACCGCGTCGGCGACACCCTCGGCATGCTCGGGCTCGGCGTGCCGCGTCGCGTGGTCAACGACCAGCGCGAGGTGCTCGAGCAGATGGCACGCGGCCAGCGCTCGATCGACGAGGGCACACTGCTCGACGTCGCCGGCGCGCTGCTGTACGTGGAAGCATCGCTCGACGACCACATCGACCGCATCGGCGAGGCACCCGGTGAAGAGGCGGCCGGCGAGACCACGCTGCCGAAGGCCGAGAGCCGCCGCGTGCTCGACGCGCTGATGCGCGAGGCCGGCGTCAACCTGCAGCAGGCCAAGCAGGACATCATCGCCTTCGTCGAATCGCCGTGGGATCACGCGCGGGTCGAGCGCATTCCCGAACTGCTGGAACAGATCGCCGGCGCGCTGCGCATGCTCGATCTCGCCGATGCCGGCGCACTCGTCACCGCGATCGTGCGCTTCGTGCAGATCGAGCTGATCGCGCATCGGCGCGTGCCGACGGCCGAGCAGATGGATCGCCTGGCCGATTCGCTGGCTGCGATCGAGTACTACCTCGATGCGACGCGCGAACACCGGCGCAATCGCGAGGCCATCCTCGACGTCGCCCGCGACAGCCTGCAGGCGCTTGGCTACTGGCCGCCTGCGGCGATCGAGGCGCGCATCGCGCAGACCAGCAACTACGCCAACATCCCGCCCGCTACGCTGGCGCCGCAGCCGCCCACGGCGCCCGCGCCGCCACCGGCCGTGGTGCCACCTGCTGCCACCGAGCCGGCGCCGGCTGCGGCCCGCGACGACAACCCAGTTGTCAGCGCCACAGCGGAGTCCGCCTACCCGCAGCCGCACGTGGAAGTGCTGCCGGGCGCCGATGTGGCCGATCTCGTGGTCGGCGAAGCGCGCGCCCTGGAGGCATCGCCGCAGGATCTGGCCGGGCTGCGCCTGACGCCGACCGAGGCTGCGCCGGTCGAAGACCACGGCGAGGATGAGTGGGTCGAGGTCGAGGAAGAGGTCGAGGAAGAGGTGGCGGTTCCGGCCGAACTCCTGCCCACCGGCTTTGCCTCCAAGGTCGGCGATGAAATCGACGATGACATCCGCGACATCTTCCTCGAGGAAGTCGGCGAGGAGATCGGCAACCTGCAGCAGCAGCTGCCGCGCTGGAAGGCCGACACCTCCAATCTTGATCAGCTGACGCCGATCCGCCGATCGTTCCACACCCTCAAGGGATCCGGACGCCTGGTTGGCGCTGCCACGCTCGGTGAGTTCAGCTGGAAAGTCGAGAACATGCTCAATCGCGTGCTCGACCGCAGCATCGGCCCGAGTGAAGCGGTGGTCGATCTCGTGGATCGAGCGCTGGCGTCGGTCAGCGACCTGCTCGCGGCGCTGCGCGGCGAGCAGGTCGCTGCGTTCCGTGTCAATGCGATCATGGACACCGCCGAACGCCTCTCTGCCGGCGAAGACGTGCGCGTGCCCGAAGGGCCTGCGGCCAGCGTGCAGACGGTGCGCCGGACGGTGCGTCGCCGCGTGCGCGTGGCACGACCGCCGGCGGTCGTCAGCCAGGTCAAGCCGGTGGAAGCAACGGCCGCTTTCGGCCCGCGGCCAACCGAACCGGTGCGGGTCAGTCCGCTGCCCAACATCGATCCGGTGCTGTTCGACATCCTGCAGGCCGAAGTGGCCGCCCACACCGGTGCGATCGACGACTATCTGAGCGGCGCCGACGCGCATGCGGCCCCGCTCAGTGAGCCGCTGCTGCGCGCCGTGCACACCTTCCACGGTGCAGTCGCGATGGTCGACATCCCGACCCTCGACCACGTCCTGGCACCGCTGGAAACCTACCTGAAGCGCCTGCGCGCGGCCAACATGGCGGTGCCGGCGGAGGGACTCGGCGTGCTGCGCGATACCTGCAGCCTGTCGCGCGAGGTGATGCGCCAGTTGGCGGCGCACGAGACGCCGCTGGCGGATTCGGCGCAACTCGCCGCGCGCATCGCCGCTCTGCGCGATTCGGTGCCCGAGCCCGAAGTGGAACTGCCGTGGTACATCGACGGTTCCGAGCTCAACGGCGGCGAACAGGTCGCGGAGGAATCCGCGTCGCCGGAGATCACGCTGACTCTCGATGAATTCGCTGCCGACGTGTCGGACGATCATCCGCTACCGGCAGCCGCAGCCGCAGCCGATGCGGACGCCGGTGCGACGCAGCAACGTGCGGCGGACGCCGCGCTGCAAGCCGAAGTCGATGCCCACGTCGAGCGCCTGTCGGCCGCAGCCGACGAGGCCGCGGCACCGCCGTCCGCGCCGGCATCCGTGTACGAGGAACTGGCGGGCTTCATCGACGAGTCGCTGCAGCCAACGGTCACGCCACCCGCCGCCACCGCGGTGACGGCCGACGAGGCCGACACGACGACCGGCGCGACCGCCGCGATCGAGCCGGCGGCAGCCGCGCGCGAGGAACCTGCGGCAACGCCAGTGCCGGCGCCGGCACAAGAGGCTGCGCCGGTCAGCTTCGAGCTGAGCGGCCCGGCGGCGCTGCCGCTGGCGGACGATCCGATGCCGGATGGCCAGCTCGTGCTGCCCGACATCGATGACGACCTGCTTGACGTATTCGTGGCCGAGGGCGAGGACATCCTCGACCACGTCGATGGCGTCGTCGCGCAGTTGCGCGCGCGCCCACACGACCACGAGCTGATCTCGGCCCTGCAGCGCGACCTGCACACGCTCAAGGGCGGTGCGCGCATGGCTGGCCTCGCTCCGATCGGCGACCTCAGTCACGCCATGGAATCGCTGGTGGATGCGCTCGGCGAAGGCCGCGTGCGCATCGATCGCGCCGCGGTGGAGACGCTCGAGCGCGGTTTCGACCGCCTGCATGTCATGGTCGAGCGCGTGTCCACGCGGCGCGCCGTGGCGATGCCACTGCATGCGATCGCGCGCATGTACGACCTCGTGCCCGGCATCGAGCGCCCGGCCGGCATCCCGGGACCGGAGCAGCCGGCAGCGCAGGCCGCAGCGGCGGTCGCAACGCCAGCTGTGCCTGTCGTGGCTGCCGAAGCGGTACCGGCGGCGGCGCCGACTCCGGCGCGGCCAGCGCCGCGCCACCTGACCGCGATGGACCGCGAGGAAGCGCCGCATGCGCCGCAGGAAGTCATCCGCGTGCGTTCGGACCTGCTCGACACGCTCGTCAACAACGCGGGTGAGGTGTCGATCTACCGCTCGCGTCTGGAGCAGCAGATCGCGAGCTTCCGCGGCAACCTCGTCGAGCTCGATCAGACCGTCACCCGTCTGCGTGAGCAGCTGCGCAAGCTCGAGATCGAAACCGAAGCGCAGATCATCGCGCGCTACCAGCGCGAGCAGCACGACAACGACACCACGTTCGACCCACTCGAGCTCGATCGCTTCTCGCAACTGCAGCAGCTGTCGCGTGCGCTCGGCGAGTCGGTGTCCGACCTGGTGTCGATCCAGAGCCTGCTCGACGAGCAGGCGCGTCAGTCCGAAACGCTGCTGCTGCAGCAGTCGCGCGTCAGCTCGGAACTGCAGGAAGGCCTCATGCGCACGCGCATGGTGCCGTTCGAATCGATGGTGCCGAACCTGCGCCGCACCTTGCGCCAGGCCGCGCAGGAACTGCACAAGCAGGCACAGCTCAAGGTCGAAGGCGCCCACGGCGAAATGGACCGCAACCTGCTCGAGCGCATGAAGGCGCCGTTCGAGCACATGCTGCGCAATGCGCTGGCGCACGGCATCGAGCCGCCGGCCGAACGTGTGGCCGCCGGCAAGCCGGCCGAGGGCACCGTCGGCATCACGGTCAGCCGCGAAGCGACCGAAGTGGTGCTGCGCATCAGTGATGATGGTCGCGGCATGGATCGCGAGGCGATCCGGCGCAAGGCCATCGAGCGCGGCCTGCTCGCGCCCGACGTGCAGCTGTCCGATCGCGATCTGTACGGTTTCGTGCTCGAAACGGGCTTTTCCACCGCCGAGCAGGTCACCCAGTTGTCGGGCCGTGGCGTCGGCATGGATGTCGTCAACAACGAGATCAAGCAGCTCGGCGGCTCGCTCGCGATCGACTCCACGCGCGGCAAGGGCACCCAGTTCACGGTGCGCCTGCCGTTCACGTTGGCGGTCACCCAGGCCATCCTGATCAAGAGCGGCGACAACCACTACGCGATCCCGATGTCGTCGGTGCAGGGCGTCGCCCGTATCGCGCACGAGGATCTGGAGCGGCGGCTGGCGTCAGGCAATCCGCATCACGTCTATGCTGGCGAGGAATTCGCGATCTACGAATTGCCGCACCTGCTCGGCCTGCCGCGGGCGCATGGCGGCGACGTCGAGGCGCAGATTCCGCTGCTGATGACGCGTACCGGCGATCAGCGCGCCGCGATCCGCATCGATGGCGTGGTCGGTTCGCGCGAAATCGTCGTCAAGTCGGTCGGCCCGCAGCTGAGCTCGATCCCGGGCATCTTCGGCGCCACCATCATGGGCGATGGCTCGGTCGTGATCATTCTCGATCTGGCGCCGCTGGTGCGTCGCCTGGCCGCACTGCGTGCGCGCATCGAGGAAGGCACGGTCGAGAAAATGCCGGCCTTCATGGCGCCGGTGCAGGAGGCTCCGGTCGCCGAGCGCAGCAAGCCGCTGGTCATGGTGGTCGACGATTCGATCACGATGCGCAAGGTCACCACGCGCGTGCTCGAGCGTGCCGACTACGAGGTGGCCACCGCCAAGGACGGTCTCGACGCGGTCGAGAAGTTGCAGGACAGCACTCCGGACCTGCTGCTGCTCGACATCGAGATGCCGCGCATGGACGGCTACGAACTGGCCACCTACATGCGCAACGATGCCCGCCTGCGCCGCATCCCGATCATCATGATCACGTCGCGTACAGGCGAGAAGCATCGCCAGCGCGCACTGGAAATCGGCGTCGAGCGCTACCTCGGCAAGCCCTACCAGGAAGACGATCTGCTGCGGCAAGTACAGGAAGTGTTGAGGCGTGAACGTGTCTGAATCCACCGCCATAAGCGTGGCTCTGCTCAGTGACAGGCCGTCGCACAACGAGCACCTGCGCGCGGCCCTCGATGCGCTCGGCGCCGCGATCGCCTACGAGAGCGTGGCCGATACCTTCGATCGCGCCGCACTCGAGCGCTCGGGCGCCCAGGTCGTCATCGTCAATCTCGACGATGGCGACAACAGCGAATTCGACGAGGTCTATGACCTGCTCGACGATGACCGCTATCGCGTGCTCATCAACGATGCCGGCGTCACCAGTGCCCTGTCGGGTTGGGACCAGGCGCGCTGGATGCGCCATCTCGCCGCCAAGATGCTCGGCAGCACCGACATCAACCCGCCGCGCCCGGCCGATGCCGAGGCCGTGCCCGAACTCGTCGTCGACGCCGGGCACGACATGCAGGCGGAGTCGAGCGACGAGCCGGTGGCGGTCGCCGCCGCCGAGCCGATGCTCGCACTGGAGCCGGAGGCCGTACCCGAAGCCGAGCCGGTGGCCGAGCCGCCGCACGCAACCGAGGCCGACTGGTCGATCGAACTCGAATCGGCTGTCGCGGCCGAACCGCCGGCTGCGGCGGATCTGGTCGACGCAGCCGGCGACGCGGCGTTGGCGGTGCCGGATTTGGCGCCGGCCGACGAGGACAACCTGCTCGCGTTCGATCTCGATGAATTACTCGATGCTCCGGCGCCGCCCGCGACCAGCGGTGGCGCGGCCTTGCTCGAACCCGACGCCGCCAGCGAGCTGCCGGCGGCCGACGAGGAGGTCATCATCGAACTGAGCAGTGGCGACACCGACCCGGCCCACGGCATGGAATTGGAGCTGGACGAACTGGCTTTCGATGAAGCGGCTGCGATCCCGGCGGCGCCGCCTGCGCTTGCACCCGAGCCCGCCGCCGCCGCGCCGGCCAGTGACGAAGCCGATGCCGATGCCAGCGCCCTGCTCGGCGATCTGGATCTCGATCTGGATTTCGACGCGCCGCCGCCGCCGGTGCAGCTCGAGGCGCCGGGCGATGTGCTGCACTCCAGCGGCGATGCCAGCCAGTGGTCGATCGACGAATTGCTCGACGACGTCCTCGCGCCGCCGCCCGTGCATCCCGACGAGGAGGTCAAGGTCGACAAGATGAGCGCGGCCGAGTTTCTCGCGCCCGACGTCGAAGAGGGCGGCGTGCCGCTGCCGACCAGCAGCGGCGGGCTGTCGCTCGAACTCGTCCCGCTCGAGGAGAGCGTGGCGCCGGTGGCCTTCGAGAAGGCCTCGCACGAGACCTGGCTCGATCCCGACAGCGCGGCCGCGGCGAAAGTCCGGCGCGTGTGGGTGCTTGGCGCATCGATCGGTGGCCCCGAGGCCGTACGCAGCTTCCTCGCCGCCTTGCCGCGCGATTACCCGGCCTTGTTCCTCGTCGCGCAGCACTTGGGCGACGAATACGTGGAAACGATGACGCGCCAGCTCGCGCGCGCGGTCGCGATGCCGGTGCGCGCACCCGCGCATGGCGAGCGTGCCAGCCACGGCGAGGTGCTGATCGTGCCCAATGATCGCCAGTTGCTGGTGGACGCGAGGGGCGTGGTGGTGTTGCGCGACCTCGACGAGCCGGGTGAGTACCGGCCGTCGATCGACCGCGTGCTCGGCGATGTCGCCCAGCGCTTCGGTCCCGGCGCCGGCGCGATCATCTTCTCGGGCATGTCCGACGATGCCGCTGCCGGCTGCCGCGAGGTCGCGGCCGCGGGCGGACGCGTGTATGTGCAGTCACCCGACAGTTGCGTCGTCAGCACGATGGTCGAAGGCGTGCTCGAGACGGGCGTGGTCCAGTTCGAGGGTACGCCCGAGGAACTGGCCGCCAGGCTTGCCGAAGAACCCGCTGGAGCCTAGCCGGTCGCCGCAGGGTGGCCGGATGGGCGGATCCATGGATGGAGCGTCCACGGATCGATGACACAGGTCGCCGATCCGTTGCAAGCGGACCCGGACACGAGCCGGGCCCGCCGAGTCGACAAGGCGCAGGCAGGCACCTTGTCGACACCGTGTCAGTTGCGTCGCGGACGATGTGCCGCGGCGCCAGCCGAGGAATGCGAAGATGGCCGAACTCCCACGTGAAATCCGCGGCGTCATGGTGCCGGTCACCGACGGGCGCGTGCTGCTGCCCAACGCCACGGTGGCCGAGGTCATCAGTTACACGACCCCAGAGCCGATCGAGCAGGCGCCGGCTTGGCTGCTCGGGCGCCTGCGCTGGCGTGGCTGGCGCCTGCCGCTGGTGTCGTTGCCCGTGCTGACCGGGCGCCTGGCCGAGGAAAGCCGCAGCAACGCACGCGTGGCCATCCTCAAGGCGCTTGGCGGCAACGCCGCGATGCCGTTCATCGCGCTGCTCGTGCAAGGCTTCCCGCGCCTGACCACGATCACCCAGGAGCTGCTGATCGCCACCAGTGACGACGAGGTGCACCCCCCCGGCGTGCGCGCCGAGGTGCTCGTGCGCGACGACCGCGCGATCATCCCCGACCTCGATGCGATCGAGGCCATGGTCATCGAGGCGACCGCTGCCTGAGCCGCGCGCCGGCGGCGCAGTGGATCGCCGCCGCCTCGCTCCTCACAACCGCACCGCCGCGCGGCTCGCCCGGTGCGGGGCCGCCTCAGCGGCCTTCGATGCGCCCGAGGCGACTGCCCGCCGCGAGGTCGTGCCAGGCACGTCGCTCGCGATCGATCAGGCACCAGGCAAACCCGAGCCCCGCCGCCGCCAGCGACAGCAGCGCCGCCGCGAAGCGCAGCAGCGCGCGCGACCAGGTCAGGCCCGTGCCGTCGGCGGCGACCACGCGAATGCGCCAGGCGCGCATGCCGATAGTCTGTCCGCCGCGCGCCCACGACACCACGAAGTAGGCGGCCGTTACCGCCAGCAGCGCGCCGCGCAGCGCGAATTGATACAGCCACGGCGGATGCGCCACGTCGACGGCGCCGTGCGCCGCGGCGAGGAACAGCGCAGCCACCAGCAGCCACAGGCCGAGCAGTGGAAACAGGTCGTACAACAGTGCGGCCAGGCGCAGCCACAGCGCCACGGGCTGGAACGAGGGCATCGAGGTGCGGGTGAAGGATGACGGCGCCTAGCCTCGCGGTTTAATCTTGCGCGCGCAAGCGCGCCGCGCTCCGGAGCCTGTGGATCCCACCTCGTGCCAGTCCGCGCCGTCAACGCCGCCGCGCCGGCTCGCCGGCAGCAACCCGCCACTGCGGCCCCTGCGCCAGCCGACGCGCAACTCATCGCCTGGTTCAGCGAGCGCAGTTGGGCCGAACTGGGGCTGGCCGACAACACCCTGGCCAGCTACCGCACCGACCTGCGCGGATTCGCCGTCTGGCTGTTCGGCCGCGGCAGTGGCCTTGCCACCGCATCGCGCGCCGACGTGCAGCAGTACCTGGCCGAACGCGTGGCGGCAGGCTACAAGCCGCGCTCGACCGCGCGCCTGTTGTCGACGCTGCGCCACTTCTACCGCCTGCTCGTGCGCGAGGCGCGCATCGAAGCCGATCCGAGCCTGCTGGTGGAAGCGCCCCGACTCCCACGCAGCCTGCCCAAGGCACTGTCGGAGGGGGACATCGAGGCCTTGCTGCGGGCGCCGCCCGATACGCCGCTGGGCCTGCGCGATCGCGCCATGCTCGAGCTCATGTATGCCTGCGGACTGCGCGTGAGCGAACTGGTCGGCATCGGCGCCGCGCAGGTCAATCTGCGCCAGGGTGTCCTGCGCGTGGTCGGCAAGGGCGGCAAGGAACGGCTGGTACCGCTTGGCGCCGAGGCGGCGCATTGGCTGAGCCGTTATGTCGGCGAAGCGCGCCCGGTGCTGCTCAAGGGCGGGCACAGCCAGGCGCTGTTCGTGACCGCGCGCCGCAGCGCGCTGACCCGGCAGATGTTCTGGATCATCGTGCGCCGCCATGGTGCCGCGGTCGGCATCGCCGCCGGTCGCATCTCGCCACATGTGCTGCGTCACTCGTTCGCCACCCATCTGCTCAACCACGGCGCCGACCTGCGCGCGCTGCAGCTCATGCTTGGCCACAGTTCGCTGTCGACGACGCAGATTTACACGCTCGTCGCGCGCGAGGGCCTCAAGCGCCTGCACGCGCGCCATCACCCGCGCGGCTGAAGCCGCGCCCATTCGCTGCGCAGGCACCACGGCGCTGCCGACGCGCAGCGTGGATACGCCAACGCCGCCGCCGCGATCGCGCATCGGCGCGCGACCGGCCCACCGCTGCGGCAGATCGCTGCACCTCGGCCGCGGTTTGCCTTCCGCCATCGGCATGCGCGTGCCATACTCCGCGGTTGCGTCGCGCCAGCCGTTGGCACCCGGCTGCCCGGGTGGGCCCGCCGGGCCGGCGCAAGATTTCCGCCGTCGCCCCGGTCATTGGGCCGTCGATTCGCCTACTTTCGAGGTCGTCATGCGCTTTCTTTTCATTTTGGCCGGGTTCCTGCTCGCCGGCTCCGTCGTCGCCGCCACCCCGGAAGAGGTGGTTCGCCAGGCCGTCGGGCCATTCGCGCCGCAGGTCAAGATCGACGCCGTGCAGGAGTCGCCGGTACCGGGCTTCTACGAGGCGATCGTCGGCGGCGAGTTCGTCTACGTGAGCAAGGATGGCCGCTACATGCTCAACGGCAGCGCGTTCGACGTGGCCAACAAGCGCGACCTGACCCAGCAGTCGCGGGCCAAGGTGCGCAAGGTGGCGCTCGCCAAGGTCGGTCCCGACAAGCGCATCGTGTTCGCGCCGCCGGCGCCGGCCAAGACTCGCCACACGGTCACCGTGTTCACCGACATCGATTGCCCGTTCTGCCGCCGCTTCCACGAGCAGATCGCCGCCTACAACGCCAAGGGCATCGCGGTCGATTACCTGTTCTTTCCGCTGAGCATCCATCCCGGTGCCGACAAGAAGGCGCAGGCCGTGTGGTGCGCCAAGGACCGCCGGGAGGCATTCACCGCCGCCATGACGGGCCAGGATCCCGGCGCCGCGACCTGCCCCAATCCGGTCGCCGAGACGGCCAGCCTTGCGCAGACGCTCGGCATCGCCGCGACGCCGACGATTCTCGGGCCCGATGGCGCGCAGATCCCCAACCAGGTCGCGATGTCGCCCGACATGCTCGCCGCCGAGCTCGATCGGCAGGCCGGCGCCGCGGGCGCCAAGTGAACGACCGCCAACCTGCCTGCGATGAATCGCGCGGCCAGCGCCGGCTGCGCGCGTACGCGGGCCGGCCCGTCGCCAACCGTTCCATGCACGATTCCTGCCGCCGCAGCGGCCAGGGACGTCCGCAACATCCAATGAATTGCCGGAGAATGCCCATGACCTTCCGCCTCCCCGCCGCGCTTGCCGCAGCGCTCGCCATCCTCGGTGCCAGCGCCGTCGCGCAAGCCGCCGACAGCCCGGCGCAGGCCGCCGCGCGCAAGGCACTGACCGATCTCGTGCCGCAGGCCAAGATCGACGCGATCGAGCCCGCGCCGATGCCGGGCTTCCAGCAGATCATCGTCGGCAGCCAGCTCGTCTATGTGAGCGACGACGGCAAGTACATCATGCAGGGCAAGCTGTTCGACACCGCCTCCCAGAAGGACCTGACCAGCAGCCGTCTCGCGATCGACGTCAAGACGAAGCTCGACGCGGTTCCCGCGGCGCGGCGCATCGTGTTCGCCCCGGCCGGCAAGCCGCAGTACAAGATCACCGTGTTCACCGACATCGACTGCGGCTACTGCCGCAAGCTGCACTCGCAGATCGCCGAGTACAACAAGCGCGGCATCGAGGTCGACTATCTGTTCTTCCCGCGTTCGGGCGTGGGTACCGAGTCCTGGGACAAGGCCGTGTCGGTGTGGTGTGCCAAGGACCGCAAGGCGACCTTCACGGCCGCCAAGGGCGGCCAGACCCCGCCCGTACTCAAGTGTGACAACCCGATCGCCGAGGACTTCGCGCTTGGCGCGCAGGTTGGCGTCGATGGCACTCCGGCCATCTTCATGGCCGATGGCGTCAAGATCGGCGGCTACCTCGACCCCGACCAGATGCTGGCCCGGCTCAAGGCCGGTGCGGGGTTGGCGGCCCGCTGACGGACCGTTGGGGGTCGCGCCGCCGGCGCGCGCCTGATCCGCACCAGCCCGCGACGCGGCGCTGCCGCGGGCATCCATTACAATAGGCGGCTCCCTCTCGAGCCGCCTTGCGCCATGATCGTCCTCGACGGCCTGCCAGCGCTGTCCGCGTTCCGCATCGACCGCCTCAATGCCGAACTGGCGCCATTGGCGCCCGGCTGCACCGTGCGCGCCGCGCATTGGGTCTACTTCATCGACGCCGATCCGCCCGGGTTCGAGCGGGCACGCGCCTGCCAGATCCTCGACGCGCTCGATCGTGCGGCGGCCGCGGCCAGCCTGTGGGCGGTGCCGCGCATCGGCACCCGTTCACCATGGTCGAGCAAGGCCACCGAAATCCTGCGTGGCTGCGGTCTGGCGCTGCGTCGCGTCGAGCGCGGCATCGCCTTCGACGTCGATGGCATGCCTGCCGCCGCAGCGTTGCGCGAGCGCGTCACGCGCGTGCTGCACGACCCGATGACGCAGACGGTGGTGACGGCGCTGGATGAGGCGGCGCCGTTGTTCGCGGCCGGGCTGCCGGCGCCGCTGCGACGCATCGAGCTTGGCGCCGATCCCCTGGCGGCGCTGCGCGCGGCCAACGTGGAACTGGGCCTGGCGCTGGCCGACGACGAAATCGCCTACCTTGCCGCGTGTTATGGCGAGCTGCGCCGCGCGCCAAGCGATGCCGAGCTGATGATGTTCGCGCAGGCCAATTCCGAGCACTGCCGGCACAAGATCTTCAACGCGCAGTTCACGGTCGACGGCGTGGCGCAGCCGCAGTCGCTGTTCGCGATGATCCGCAACACCCATGCGCAGTCGCCCGCGCATACCCTGTCGGCCTATCACGACAACGCGGCCGTGATTGCCGGCAGCGACGGCCAACGCTTCTTTGCCGATGCGGACGATGCGACCTTCCGCGCGCACGGCGAAGCCGTGCCCTACGCGATCAAGGTCGAAACCCACAATCATCCCACCGCGATTTCGCCGTATCCGGGCGCTTCCACCGGCGCCGGTGGCGAAATCCGCGACGAGGGTGCCACCGGGCGCGGCGGCAAGCCCAAGGCTGGCCTGGTCGGTTACACGGTGTCGGACCTGCGCATCCCGGGTCTGGCGCGGCCGTGGGAGCGGCAGCGCGCGCTGCCGCCGCGATTTGCCAGCGCATTCGAGATCATGCGCGACGCGCCGCTCGGTGCGGCCGCGTTCAACAACGAATTCGGCCGGCCCTGCCTGGGCGGCTATTTCCGCGCCTTCGAGCAGGATGGTGGTGCGCCCGGCCTCGTGCGCGGCTACGACAAGCCGATCATGATCGCCGGCGGTCTGGCCAACCTGCGCGCCGGTCATGTCGACAAGCGCCGGCTCGTCGCGGGCGACTGCGTCATCGTGCTCGGTGGCCCGGCCATGCTGATCGGCCTCGGCGGCGGCGCCGCTTCGTCGGTGGCCGCCGGCAGCAGCTCCGAGCAACTGGATTTCGCCTCGGTGCAGCGCGACAACGCCGAAATGCAGCGTCGCTGCCAGGAAGTCATCGATGCCTGCTGCGCGCGTGGCGAGCGCAATCCGATCGTATCGATCCACGACGTCGGTGCCGGTGGTCTGTCCAACGCGATCCCCGAGCTCCTCAACGATTCGGGCGTCGGCGGGCGCATCGAGCTGGAACGGATTCCGAGCGACGACGCGCGCCTGTCGCCGATGCAGGTCTGGTGCAACGAGGCGCAGGAACGCTACGTGCTCGGTGTGCGCCCGGACGATCTGCCCGTGTTCGAGGCGATCTGCGCGCGCGAGCGCTGCCCGCATGCGGTGGTCGGCCACGCCAGCGCCGAGCGTCACCTGTGGCTGACCGATGCGCGGTTCGCGAGCGACGATCCGCGCCGCAACCCGATCGACCTGCCGCTCGATGTGCTGTTCGGCAAGCCGCCACGCATGCAGCGCCAGGCGCAGCGCGCCAACACGCGCGTCGATCTCGTGCCCGACCTCGATGGCATCGTGCTGGATGAGGCGGTCATGCGCGTGCTGTCGCTGCCGACGGTCGGCAGCAAGTCGTTCCTGGTGACGATCGGAGACCGCAGCGTCGGCGGCCTGTGCGCGCGCGACCAGATGGTGGGACCGTGGCAGGTGCCGGTGGCCGATTGCGCGGTCACCCTGCTCGACTTCGACGGCTGCGCCGGTGAGGCGATGGCGATGGGCGAGCGCACGCCGCTGGCGCTGATCGACGCGGCGGCCAGCGCGCGCATGGCGGTGGGCGAGGCGCTCACCAACCTGTGCGCCGCCGAGGTGGCGCTCGACGAGGTGCGCCTGTCGGCCAACTGGATGGCGGCGGCAGGTTTTGGCAGCGAGGACGCCGCGCTGTTCGACGCGGTGCACGCGGTCGGCATCGAGCTGTGCCCCGCGCTCGGCATTTCGATCCCGGTCGGCAAGGACTCGCTGTCGATGCAGGTGCAATGGTCGAGCGCGGTTGCGACCGCGCGGGGCGGCGGCACCGAGGCCGATCGCGGAGCGCACCCGGAAGGCTCGCTTGATGCGGGTTCGCGCGAGGAAGCGGTCGAGCATCGGACCGTCGCCCCGGTGTCGCTGATCGTGAGCGCATTCGCGCGCACGCCCGACGTGCGCCGCGCGCTGACGCCGCAGCTCGTGCTCGACCGTGGTGACAGCGAAATCTGGCTGCTCGACCTCGGCGCCGGTCGCAATCGCCTCGGTGGCAGTGCGCTGCTGCAGGCGTATGGTCATGGCGGCGGCGACGTGCCCGATCTGGACGATGCGCCACGTTTCAAGGCCGCGCTGGCTGCGCTCGCACAGGCGCGCGCGGCGGACCTGTTGCTGGCCTGGCACGACCGCAGTGATGGCGGCCTGTACGCCGCGCTGGTCGAGATGGCGCTGGCGGGCCACTGCGGCCTCGATGTCGCGCTCGACGGTTGGGGCGAGAACGTGCTCAGTGCGCTGTTCAGCGAGGAACTGGGCGTTCTCGTGCAGGTGCGGCGTGACGATCGCGATGCGCTGCTCGACCTGTTCACGCGCCACGGCGTGGCCACGCTGGCCCATCGCGTGGCGGTGCCCGATGACAAGCTGCGGGTGCGCGTCACGCTCGGCAGCGATGTGCTGGCCGAGCATGACTGGGCGCGGCTGATGCGCTGCTGGTCGCAGACCAGCCACGCCATGCAGCGCCAGCGCGACAATCCGATCAGCGCCGACGCCGAGTACGAGGCGCGCTGCGACGTCACCGACCCCGGCCTGTCGCCGCGACTCATGTTCGACCCGGCGCAGGACATCGCCGCGCCGTACATCGCGCGCGGCGCACGGCCGCGGGTGGCGATCCTGCGCGAGCAGGGCGTCAACGGCCAGCTCGAGATGGCGGCCGCGTTCACGCGCGCCGGCTTCGATGCCATCGATGTGCACATGAGCGACCTTGCCGCCGGGCGTTGCGATCTGGCGCAATTCCGCGGTCTGGCCGCCTGTGGCGGGTTCAGCTACGGCGACGTGCTCGGCGCTGGCCGCGGCTGGGCCGCCTCGGTGCTGTGGAACGAGCGCCTGCGCGAGCAGTTCGCGACCTACTTTGCGCGTCCCGACACGTTCACGATCGGCGTCTGCAATGGCTGCCAGATGTTGTCGCGGCTCAAGGACATCATTCCGGGCGCGGCGCACTGGCCGCATTTCGTGCGCAATGCGAGCGAGCAGTACGAGGCACGCCTGGTCAGCGTGGAGGTGGTGCAGTCGCCATCGATCCTGCTGCAGGGCATGGCCGGCTCGTGCATCCCGGTGGTGGTCGCGCATGGCGAGGGTCGGGTCGAGTTCGCCGATCCCGCTGCCGCCGACCAGGCGCATCTGGCACTGCGCTTCGTCGACAACGCCGGTTGCGTCACCGAACGCTTCCCGTACAACGCCAACGGGTCGGTCGGTGGCGCCACCGGCTTCACCAGCGAGGACGGACGCGCGACGATCTGCATGCCGCATCCCGAACGTGTGTTCCGCAGCGTGCAGATGAGCTGGCGTCCGCGCGAGTGGGGCGAGGCTTCGCCGTGGCTGCGCCTGTTCCGCAACGCGCGGGCATGGGTGGGATGAGGTCATCATTCGTGATCGGTGATTGGTGATTTGGTCAATCGGCCCGCATCTTCGTGCGGGGTTCCCGCGGGTCGCGCAGCGAGGCAGGTCATGGTGGAGCGTTCACCGATCACGAATGACGAATCCCGAGTTCCGGCTTCATCGCCCGTCCGCGGGTTCGCGCTCAAGGCATTGCTGTGGTTGCCGCTCGCGTTCGTGATCTGGCTGGCGTGGGCGCCGCTGTGGGTCTTGCCGGCGATGCATCTGGCCAAGGTCGTGCTGGTTGGCCTGTGGGGCAGCCTGTTCGATACGCTGACGCTGGGCGGCGAACTGCTCGACGGCGGCGGCCGCGTGGTGGCGCGGGCCAGCTACCTGGTGACCGTGGCGACCCATGTGCAGGTCACGATTGCGCCAAGCGCGGCCGGTGCCGGCGGCGTCGGTGTGCTCGAACCCACGCTCAACCCGATGGTCTATGCCTGGTCGCTGCCGCTGTTTGCGGGCCTCACCATGGCCACGCCGCTGTCGACCGGCCGGCGCCTGCTGCAGTTCGCGCTGGCCCTGCTTGCGATCTGGCTTGCGCAGGCGTTCGGCATCTGCGCCGAGGCGCTCAAGGTGCTGGCCTTCCAATCCGGCAGCGAAGGCGCTGCAGCGGTCGCGCAGGCGCACCTCAACGCCAACGTGATCGGCATCGCCTACCAGTTCGCGGTGCTGATCCTGCCGGCGGTGCTGCCGGCGGTGCTGTGGATGGCCTTCAATCGGCCCTTCATCGAGACCCTGGTGCGCCGCGATGCGGAACCCGGCACCCCTGCCGAAGGTCACACCAAGGCCAGGCTCCCGCCAGATCGCGACTGAACCCTCGCGCGTCGTCGCCGCGCCCTTGTGAAACAATGCCTGACCTGTCGATCCTCCACTTGCGAACCCGTCATGTCCGCTGCTGCACTCGATGATCCCGCTGTTGCCACGCTCGCCGACGAGGCGACGCTCGACGAGCGCATCTGCCAGTTCCTCGTCGCGCGTGGGCGGCTCAAGGAAAACGACCTTGCCCGTGGCCGCCGTCTGCACGAGGAAGATGCGGCCGCCGGCAGCCTCGTCTCGCTGCTGACGCGGCTGGGTCTGGTATCCGAGCGCGAGATGGCCGAGGCCGTGGCCGAACTGCTGCACCTGCCACTGTTGTCGGCCAAGGAGTTTCCCGAGGCGCCGCCGGCCAATGTGCAATCCTCGATCCGCTTCCTCAAGCACCATCACGTGTGTCCGATCGGCGAGACCGAGCAGGACGTGACCGTGCTCGTCGCCGACCCGGCCGACAGCTTTCCGCTGCAGGCGCTCCGGCTCGCCACCGGGCGCGAGGTCAAGCTCAGCATCGGCCTGCGCAGCGAGATCGATGATCTCATCGAGCGCTACTACGGCTCGGGGCGTTCGGCGATGGGGTCGATCGTGGAGAGCCTGTCGGAGGACGCCACCCGCAGCGAGGACGACATCGAGCACCTGCGCGACCTGGCTTCCGAGGCGCCGGTCATCCGCTTGGTCAACCTCATCATCCAGCGTGCGGTCGAACAGCGCGCCTCGGACATCCACGTCGAGCCGTTCGAGAACCGGCTCAAGGTGCGCTACCGCATCGACGGTGTGCTGCACGAAGTCGAATCGCCGCCGGCCGCCTCGACCGCGGCCGTGATCTCGCGCATCAAGATCATGGCCAAGCTCAATATCGCCGAGCGCCGCCTGCCGCAGGACGGCCGCATCATGATCCGCGTGCAGGGCAAGGAGCTCGACCTGCGCGTATCGACCATGCCAACCGCGCACGGCGAGTCGGTGGTGATGCGTATCCTCGACCGCGAAGCGGTGGTGTTCGACTTCCACACGCTCGGCTTCACCGATCAGTTCCTGCAGAAGTTCCTCAACGTGCTCGAACTGCCGCACGGCATCATGCTCGTCACGGGTCCGACCGGCTCGGGCAAGACCACGACGCTGTACACGGCGCTGTCCAAGCTCAATACCGCCGACGTCAAGATCATCACGGTCGAGGATCCGGTCGAATACCAGATCGAGGGCATCAACCAGATCCAGGCCAAGCCGCAGATCGGGCTCGACTTCGCGAATGCCCTGCGCTCGATCGTGCGCCAGGATCCCGACATCATCATGATCGGCGAAATGCGCGACCTGGAAACCGCGCGCATCGCGATCCAGTCGGCGCTGACCGGCCACCTCGTGCTGTCGACGCTGCACACCAACAACGCTGCCGGCGGCATCACGCGCATGCTCGACATGGGTGTGGAGGATTACCTGTTGACCTCGACCGTCAACGGCATTCTCGCCCAGCGTCTCGTGCGCCGGCTCGATGGCGCCACCGCGACCGCGCATGCGGCGATGCCCGAGGTGATCGCACAGTACGGCCTCGACGCGCTCAGTGACGAGCGACCGATCCGCCTGTACAAGCCCGGCGCCAGTGCGGCCAATCCGACCGGCTACTTTGGGCGCACCACCATCATGGAGTTCCTTGTCATGTCCGATGCGATCCGGCGCCTCATCATGCAGCACGCCGGCATGGGCGAGATCGAGGCGCAGGCGCGCAAGGAAGGCATGCGCACGATGTTCGAGGATGGCCTGGTGAAGTCCCTGCAGGGTCAGACCACGATCGAGGAAGTCCTGCGCGTGACTTCGTCGGAAGGATGATGATGAGCCTGCAATGGCGCCAACCTGAGGCAGTCGCTGTCGGCCGGACGATGGCGGCGTGGTGGCCGACCCGGCCGCCCGCGCGCCGCACCCGCTTGCGCATCGTCGGTGGCCTGCACCCATGACGATCTTCTACTACAAGGCGGTCACTGCCAGCGGTGAGGTGCTCGAAGGCCAGTTCGACCTCGGCAATCGCGACGAGGTGATCGGCAAGCTGCAGGATGCGGGCAACATTCCGCTCGAAGTGCGCGAGGCCGACGGCGGCGACTCGGCCAGCCTGTTCGCGGCGCTGTTCAAGCGCGCCACGCTGCGTCAGGCGCAGATCGTGCAGTTCACCCAGCAGCTCGCCACCCTGCTCGGCGCCGGCCAGCCACTCGATCGCGCCCTGCAGATCCTGCTCGACCTGCCCGAAACCGAGAAGGCCAGGCGCATGCTCGAGCGCATCCGCGACGCGGTGCGTGGCGGCACGCCGTTGTCGGACGCGCTGGAGGCCGAGCAGGGCACGTTCTCGCGCCTGTACGTCAACATGGTGCGTGCCGGTGAAGCCGGTGGCTCGCTCGACGACACGCTGGCGCGGCTGGCCGACTATCTCGAGCGCAGCGCCCAGCTCAAGTCGAGCGTGATCAACGCGATGATCTACCCGGCATTCCTCGTCGGCATGGTGCTGGTGTCGCTGATGGTGCTGCTGGTTTACGTGGTGCCGCAGTTCGCGCCGATGTTCGCCGACATGAACATCGAGATGCCGCTCATCACCAAGGTCGTCCTTGGCATCGGCTCGGTGCTGCAGGGGTTCTGGTGGCTGATCGTGCTCGGCATCGTGTTCGCGGTGGCGTGGCTGCGCCGCCAGATGGCCGACCCGCCAGCGCGGCTGCGCATCGACGAGCGCCTGCTGCGCATGCGTGTGGTGGGTGACATCGTGCGCAAGATCGAGACCGCGCGCATCGCCCGCACGCTGGGCGTGCTGGTCAGGAACGGCGTGCCGCTGCTGAGCGGCCTCACCGTGGCGCGCAACGTGATGACCAACACGGTGCTGGCGCAGGCGGTGGAGGCGGCGACCGAGGAGGTCAAGACCGGCGGCGCACTCGGCCATGCGCTGGCACAATCCAAGCGTTTCCCCAAGCTCGCGATCCAGATGATCAGCGTGGGCGAGGAGTCGGGCGAACTCGACAGCATGCTGCTCAAGGTCGCCGACACGTTCGATGTCGAGGTCAAGAACACCCTCGACCGCCTGCTGGCGGCGCTGGTGCCGGCGATGACGATCGCGATGACCGTGATCGTGGCGATGATCATGCTGGCGATCGTGCTGCCGATCATGGACATCGCCGGTGCGGTGAAGTGATGGGCGGCCGGGCCGCGCGATGGCTGCCGCGCGCCACCGCGCGTGAAGCGGCAACAGACGAGGGCTTGTCGCGTGGTGCGGCAAGCGTGCAGTGGAACCACCAGGACCAGAGGAAGCGATCGAGCATGAACAAGTCCCCAGGCAACATCCGTCGTCGGCCGCGCGCGGCCGGCTTCAGTCTCATCGAAATGCTGGCGGTGATCGTGCTGATTGGCATCGTCGCCGGCATCGTCGTGCAGCAGGTCGGCAAGAACGTCGACAAGGGCAAGTGGGGCGCCGGCAAGGCTGCGGTCGGTCGCCTCGCCGGCGATATCGATGCCTATGCGCTCGACAACGGCTCGCCGCCCGCGCGTCTGGAGGATCTCATCACCAAGCCCGGCAATGCGCGCAACTGGCAGGGGCCGTATGCGAAGGAGTCGGATCTGAAGGATCCGTTTGGCCATGCCTTCCAGTACAAGGCGCCCGGCGAACACGGTGATTTCGACATCACCTTCCTTGGCAAGGATGGCCAGGCCGGTGGCGACGGCGTCAACGCCGACTACGGCAACTGGCAATGAGAAGTGGTGGTGGGTCATTCGTGATGCGCGACTCGGCGGAGCAGACGGCTCTGTCGCGTCGCGGTGCTTTCGAATCGCCCATCACCCATCGCCCATCACGGCTGGCTGCGCGCAGCGCGCGGGGCTTCACCCTCATCGAGCTGATGGCGGTGATCCTGCTCATCGCGATCGCGATGACGATCGTGTCGGTATCGTTTTCCAAGAGCCTGCGCGCGGCCAAGATCCGCGCCGCGAGCCGCGATCTGGTGGCGGCGTTGCGCTACACGCGCGGCCAGGCGATCGTCAAGGGCAAGTCGCAGGCGCTCGTGCTCGACCTCGACGACAACTCCTACGCCGCGCCGGGCAAGGCTGCGGTCAAGCTGCCCGAGGGCATGAACCTGCGCCTGACCACGGCCGAAATCGAGCAGACCGGTGCCAACAGCGGCGGCATCCGCTTCTTTCCCGACGGCAGTTCCACTGGCGGCCACATCGCGGTGCTGCAAGGCCAGCGCGAGTGGCGCATCAACGTCGCCTGGTTGACCGGCGACATCGAGCTCAACGAACGCGGCGAGTAGGCGCGGCGGCGAACTCGCCGCCGGCCGCGCTGTCCATCCGTCCATGAAACAATCTTCGCCAGCCTTCGCCCGCCGTCGCTCGATGCGCGGCTTCAGCCTGATCGAGATGGTCGCGGCATTTCTCGTGTTCGCGATCGCCATCGGCGTGCTGATGTCGGTGCTCACCGCGGCGATGCGCAACACGCGCATGTCGGCGGACTACACGATGGCTGCGTTGTGGGCGCAGAGCAGGCTCGACATCGTGGGCGTCGGCATTCCGGTGGAAGAGGGCCATACCAGCGGTCGCTTCGATGACACCTACAACTGGGACCTGGATATCCACAAGATCGATGCGGCGGCCGTCGAGCCGCCGCCGCAACTGGTGGCGGCCAATGCGCAGCAGTTGGCGCAGGCGCAGAACCAGTCGCGCAATGCAGCGGCGCAGGCGATGGCCAATGGCATGGGCGGGCCGCAGGACGCGCCGTTCGACCTGTATGAGGTCGACCTCGTCGTGTCCTGGGGCGGACGCCATGGCGGCACGCCGCGCAGCGCGCACTTCAGCACCCTGCGCGCGGTCAACCCCGAGCAGGCCGCCAATGGCATGCCGGGCGTCGGCCTCAACATGGCTGACCCGATGCGCCGGAGACCGCGATGAACCAGCGGCCGATGCGACCTGCGGCAACCGGTTTCACCCTGCTCGAGGTGATGCTGGCCCTGCTGTTGCTGGCCCTGTTGCTGGCGGGTACGGTCGGCGCCGTGCGCACGGCCGTGCACGCGATGCATTCGGGCGAATTGGCCATTGACCGCACCAGTCGCGTGCGCGTGGCGCAGGAATTCGTGCGGCGGCAGATCAGCCGCATCCTGCCGCTGGCGTTTGGTCGCGACGACAATACCGGCGCCAATTTCGTCTTCGACGGCAAGCGCGATTTCATGCGCTTCGTGGCGCCGATGCCGGGTTATCTGTCCAAGGGCGGGCCTTACGTGCAGACGTTGAGCCTGATCGGCAACCGCCGTGGCGGCCGGCAGCTCGTGTTCACCGCGCAGATGCTCAATGGCTACGACGAGAGCCTGCAGGGCGGCGACATCGAGCCCGCGGTTCTGCTCGACCAGATCGCCGATGGCCGCTTCGAGTTCCGCCGCATCGACGAGAATGGCGAACTCACCGACTGGTCCGACCAGTGGGACGACGCGGCGGTGACGCCGGTGATGGTGCGCATCAGCCTGCGCATGCTGCCCGAGGCGCAGGTCGAGTTCCCGGACATGGAGATCCCGCTCATGCTCGATGCGGGTGCGGTGCGCCAGCAGATGCCGTTCGGGACGCGCAACATGCCTGGCATGCAGCTGGATGGAGGGCCGCAGCGACCACGCCCCAATCCACGCGCCCAACCCAATGCGAGGAAGGAATGAAGCGCGCGTTCGCCCACGGTGTGCGGTCCCGTCAGCGCGGTCTGGCCTTCGTGCTCGTGCTGTGGGTCGTGGCCATGCTGACGATCCTGCTCGGCAGTTTCTCGTTGATCGCCCGCACCGAGAACCTGCAGGCGCGGCACATGTTCGATACCACCCAGGCGCGCTACGCAGCCGAGGCTGGCCTCAATCTCGCCGTGTACGAATTGCGCAAGGCCGATCCGCTGTTGCGCTGGGTCGGCGACGGGCGGCCCTACAGTTTCGGCTTCGGCAATGCCGACGTCGAGGTCCGCATCACCGACGATTCGGGCAAGATCAACCTCAACAGCGCCGATCCGGCCACCCTCAAGAACCTGTTCATGGCGCGCGGGGTGACCGAGGAAAAAGCCGAGGCGCTGGCGGCCGCGATCCGCGACTGGGTGGACGGCGACGACGAAACCTCGCTCGACGGCGCCGAGGAGGGCGACTACAAGGCGGCCGGCTTGTCCTATGGGCCCGCCAATGCGCCATTCACGACCGTCTCCGAGCTGCAACAGGTGCTGGGGATGAACTACGAGCTGTTCACCCAGGTCGAACCCGCTCTGACCGTGTTCAGCGCGCAAGGTACGCCCAATGCCCAGTACGCCCCGCTCGAAGCGCTCGAGGCCCTGCCAGACATGACCGCCGACTGCGCCCGGCAAATCATTGCGCAGCGCCAGGCCATCCAGCCGGGCGACACGCCGCCGCCCGGCGAGCCGCTGTGCGGGGTTTCGATCGGCGCCGTGGCGGGCGGCGGGGGCGTCACGTATAGTGTCCAGTCCCGTGCGACGCTCCCCAATGGGGCCAGCACGACCTTGGATGCCACCATCCGCATGGGTGGGGTCAACGCGGCCGGCCGGCCGTTCGTGATCCTGCGCTGGCGTGACGGGGAAACTTCCTGAAAGCCGTGAATCCGACTGTCGACCGACTGATCGCGCGCGCCCGCGCGCGCCTGGCCAAGACGCCGCTGCCACGTTTCTTCGCGTGGTGGGGGCGTGAGCTGTTGGCGTGCCTGCCACCACGCTGGCAGACGCTGATTGGCGAGCGCTCGGAATCGCTGCTGGTCGCTCTGCAGCCGGAGGCGCTGGTGGTATGGCGCGAGCGCGGCGAGCAGATCGAAGAGTACGGCCGCATCGGGCGCGGCGAGCCGGTCGAAGCGCAGGCGGCGCAGTTCCGCGAGTTGCGCGAGCGCATCGAGGATCCCAACCTGCGCACGGTCCTGTGCATCCCCGGCGAGCGTGCGCTGACGCGCGTCCTCAACCTGCCGCTGGCTGCCGCCGACAACCTGTCGCAGGTGCTCGGCTTCGAGATGGATCGGCAGACGCCATTCAAGGCCGATCAGGTCTATTTCGACAGCCGCGTGCTGGGCGAGGATGCCGCCGGCCGCAACGTGCGCGTCGAACTGGTGCTGATGCCGCGTGCGCAACTGGACGCCGAACTGGCGGCGCTGCCGGGTGTGGTGGCGCAGCTCGATGGCGTGGACGCGTGGACGGGGGCGGCCGGTGCCGCGCGCCGGCACGTCAACCTGCTGCCGGCCGAACGGCGCGCGCGGCGGCGCGACTGGCGCCTGCCGCTCAACATCGGCCTGGCCGCTGCGGCGCTGTTGCTGCTCGTGTTCAACATGGACGAGTCGCTGGCCAACCGCGCAGCCGCGCTCGACGCGATGCGCGTCGAG
Organism: Dokdonella sp.; assembly: GCF_019634845.1. GTDB lineage: Bacteria > Pseudomonadota > Gammaproteobacteria > Xanthomonadales > Rhodanobacteraceae > Dokdonella_A. The sequence goes on along the minus strand of NZ_JAHCAQ010000010.1, from coordinate 110,583 downwards.
GTCGATGCCGCGGCCAAGCAGGCCAAGCAGGTCGCTGCGCTCAGGCAGACGCTGACCGATTCGATTTCCGGCGCCAACTTCCTGGTCGACCGCAAGCGCACCGGTCCGACCATCGTGGCGCTCATCAATGACATCACCGAGCGCGTGCCGCTCGACACCTATCTGGAACGCCTGCAGATCGAGAACAACCAGGTGCAGTTGCAGGGCCAGGCCACCGAGGCGGCCAAGCTCATTGCGCTGCTCGCTGCGTCGCCCTGCCTGGGCAATCCGGGATTCCAGGGCCAGGTGCAACCCGACCCGCGCACGGGCAAGGAGCGGTTCCAGATCAACGCCGAGTTGAAGGAGTGCAATCCGCAACCCACGACGGGCGCTGCCGCGACCGCCCCCGCGGCGCCGGCCGCAGCGACGCCGGCCGGCGCGGCGCCAGGCCGACCGCGTCGGCGGCAGGCGCGCCGGCCGGCAGCCGGCCGCGCTGGCACCCGCCGGCAGCAAGGAGGCCAGCCATGGCGGCAAGTAGGTTCCAGCCCAAGGACGGTCGCCTGCTGGCCGTGGTGCTGCTGCTCATCGTGCTGTTGCTGGTCTATCTGGTCGGCGTGCACTGGTGGTTCGTGGCGCCACAGCTGCAGTTCGCGAGCGACATGCAGGATCTGCGCGACCAACAGCTCAAGTACAGCCGCATCATCGAGCAGCAACCTGACATCGAGCATCGCCTGGGCGAGGTCAAAGCCTATGAACAGGGCAACCCCGCCTTCATGGCCGAGGTCGATCGCAATGCCGCCGAAGCGGCCTTGATCCAGCGCCTCAAGCAGGCGATGACCGATCATGTGAAGAACGATGCACGCTGCCAGAACAACGGCACGCAGAGCTACGCGGGGACGCAGGATGAGGTGTACCTGCGGGTCACGGTGCAGGCGCGGCTCAAGTGCGACCTGGAACCGTTGGCGGCGATCCTGCAGGACCTGGAGAGCGGCAAGCCGTATCTGTTCGTCGACCAGGTGATGATCTACAAGCAGCAGACCTACCGGCCGCCCGGCGCCAAGGTGGCGACGATTCCGCTCGACGTGCGTTTCAACCTTTCGGGCTACCTGCGCCAGCCGGGCAAGACCAAATGAACGTGCGCGCCGCCCGCCTGACTACCCGGATCCTCGCCGCGACCTGTGGCGTGCTGTTGCTGCTGCTCGTGGTGCAGTACGCCGGCTTCGGCCGTGGTTACCGCTGGGATACGCAGCCGCGCGACGGCGAGGATGCGCACGCGCTGCCCACGATCGACCAGCACACGCCGCAAATGCCGGCGCCCGGCACCTACACGGCGATCGACGCACACCCGCTGTTCAACGAGGATCGCCAGCCGTCGCCGATCGACGCCCTGGCCGACGCCGACGCCGGCGCGCCGCCGGTCAATCCGCTGAACGTGCAGCTGACCGGCGTGATCATCGACGAGATCAACCACGTGCGCGTGGCCATGTTGCTCGACCGGACGCGGAACCAGCCGATCAGTCTCAAGGTCGGAATGCCGCTGGAAGGCGACCAGGCGGCATGGACGCTGGTCGAGCTCAAGCCGCGGGTGGCGGTGTTCCGCAGCGCCGCGGCCGAAACCACCGAGGTCGAGCTCGAAACCGCCGGTGGCGCACCGGCCGGACCGGCAGGTGGGCCCAGGGCGGCGCCGCCACGCGCTCCGCTTAGCATGCCGCAGACCAAGGGCGGCGAGGCGGGTACCGACGATCTGGCCAAACGCATCGAGGAGCGGCGGCGCCAGATGCGCGAGGAAGCCGAACGCAATCGCAAGGAACCGGCGCCGCCGGCGCCTGACAAGAAGTGAAGGGAGCCCATCAAGTGCGATCCAGACTCTCAGTCCTGCTGCTCAGCCTCGGCCTTGTGCTGCTGGCCGGATGCACGCCGCCGGCTGCCACCCGCGCCGACACGAGCCATGCCGACGTGCTGACCGCCGACACCATCCTGGAAACAACGCCGGCACCCGTCAGTGACGAGACGGTGCAGGGCATTGCGATCAGTCCCGAGGCGAAGGCGGACCGGCCGCCACCCAAGCCCGAGATCGAGCTCGGTACCGGCAAGTTCTTCAAGACCCAGCCGGTGCCGCGCGCAAGCGGCGGCGAAGGCCAGGTCACGTTCAATTTCGAGAACCAGCCGATCCAGGCCGTCGTCAAGGCGATCCTCGGCGACATGCTGCAGGAGAACTACACGATTGCGCCGAACGTGGGTGGCAACGTCACCTATTCGACCTCGCGGCCGATCCGCCGCGAGGACGCGATGCCGGTGCTGGAGATGCTCCTGTCGTGGACTGGCAATGCGCTCGTGCGCGAGGGCAACCGCTACACCGTGCTGGCTGCGCGCGATGCCATTCCCGGCAAGCTGACGCCGCAGCTCGGCTCCAGCCAGCAGCCCGGCTACGGCCTGCGCATCTTTCCGCTGCGCTACATCTCGCCGGTCGAGATGGCCAAGCTGCTCAAGCCCTACGCCAAGGCCGACGCATTCGTGCAGATCGATCCCAACCGCAGCCTGCTGGTGCTGGCCGGCACGCCATCGGAGCTGGAGAACTATCAGCGCACGATCGACACCTTCGACGTCGACTGGCTGCGCGGCATGTCGATCGGTGTCTACAACATGCAGCACGTCGACGTGACCAAGCTCATGCCCGACCTGCAGAAGCTGTTCGGTACCGAGGGCGAGTCGCCGCTGGCCGGCATGTTCCGCTTCATGCCCATCGAGGAAACCAACTCGATGATCGTCATCACTCCGCAGCCGGAGTACCTCAAGCAGGCCGAGGAGTGGTTGTACCGACTCGATCGTGGCAGCGCCGAGAACGCGGTGCAGCTGTACGTCTACAACGTCAAGAACCTCAAGGCGCCGGACCTGGCCGACTATCTGAGCCAGATCTTCCTGGGCACCAGCGGCGGCACGCATCGCAGCAGCACGTCGGGTCGCGTGGGACCGGGCCTGCGCTCGACCTCGCTCAACAGTCGCGGTGGAGCGGGCGGTGGCATCGGCGGTGGCATGAGTTACGGCAGCTCGCTGCGGCCGCAATCCAATCAGGAAAAGGTCGCGCCGGCGGCGCCGGCGGCAGGCGCGACTGCCGGTGCACCAGCCGCCACCGGCAGCGGCAAGCGCGAGTCGGATATCCGCATCTCGGCCATCGAGGAAAACAACCAGATCATGGTGATGGCGCAGCCCTTCGAGTGGGAGCAGATGCAGGCCGCGATCCGGCGCCTGGATACGCCGCCGCTGCAGGTCCAGATCGAGGCACGCATCCTCGAGGTGACGCTGCACGGGGATCTCCAGTACGGCGTGCAATGGTGGCTCGGCAACCTGATGACGGCACCGGGCGTGTACGACAGCGACCGCAGTGAGTATCAGTACCCCAATCAGTACCATCGTCGCGGCAGCACGGCGGGCGCGAAGGGTCCGGGACCAACCTCGGCCAGCTTCTTCTACTCGTTCCTCAACAGCAAGTTCCAGGTCGCGATCAGTGCGCTGGAGTCCGATGGTGTCGCCAAGACCTTGTCGGCGCCATCGCTCGTGGTCAACAACAACCAGGAAGCCTCGCTCACGGTGGGCGATCAGATTCCAGTCGTGCAGACCTACTACAATGGGCTGGGCGCCATCAGTGGCGTCAACAGTGGCACGGGCACCAGCACGTCGAACAATTACTATGGCGGCATGACTGGCTCGGTGCAGTATCTGAGCACCGGTGTCACGCTCAACGTGATGCCGCGCGTCAATCCCGGCGGACTCGTCTACCTCGACATCCAGCAGGAGGTCAGCACGCCCGGCGCGGCTGCCACGAGCAGTGGTAATCCGCCGATTGCACAGCGACAGATCCAGACCTCGGTTGCGGTGCAGAGTGGACAGACGCTGCTGCTCGGTGGCCTCATCAAGGAAATCAAGCAGGACAGCAACAGCAGCGTGCCCGTGCTGGGCAAGGTGCCGGTGTTGCGCAACCTGTTCGGCTCGACCAAGAACAGCAGCGACCGCACCGAGCTCATCGTGCTCATCACGCCGCGCGTGATCAACAACAGCGACGAGGCACGCCAGGTCACGGCCGACTACATCAAGCAATTCGAATCACTGCGTCCGCTGCGCGCACGGGCCGCCACACCGGCGGCGGAGTCGACGCAACCCGCAGGTCAGGTGCAGACACATCCGCTGCACGAATCCACCACGATCAAGCAGGAACCCACCAGTGACCAATGATCTCATCAGGACTTGCGCAGCGCTCGTGCTGGCTGCAGGCGTCACGCTCGTCGCCGGCTGTGTCGACAAGAGCAACCCGGACATCATCGACAAGCGCAGCGTCGAGCGCTGGAACTACCTCATTGCGCACGAGGCCGAGAAGGCCTACGACTACCTCACGCCCGGTTATCGCGCCACGCAGACGCGGGAGGCATATGCGACGGCGATGAACAATCGCCCTGTCATCTGGAAGTCCGCCGAATTCCAGGGCAAGAGCTGCGATGGCGATCGTTGCGACGTTCAGGTGACGGTTACCTACTCGATGCCGGTCCCAGGCAAGTCCGAGCGCCGCACCGACGTCACGAGCAGGCAGAGCGAAACCTGGCTGCGCCTAGATGGGCAGTGGTACTATTTGCCAAATGATTGACTTGGTTGGATTTTTGTGCGTGTTGGGCAGGGATTGCATGGATCTTTCCTTTCGCTTAACATGCCCGAGCCGAAGCCTGACCTTCATGTGAGGCGTGCGTTGCGCGCTTGGCGTGGGTTGGCGGTAAAGCAAAAAGCCCTGTGGTTAAAAATTTAGGAGTGTTGCGATGAAAAGAAACAGCTTGACGACTGCCGTCGTCGCCGGCATCGCCGGTATCGCCGGCTTCGCGGGCCTGGCCAACGCCGTCGATCTCAATCCCGATGGCCTGGGTCAGGTTCTGCTCTATCCGTACTACACGGTCAACAAGGGTCAGGACACGCTGATCTCCGTCGTCAATACGGATACCGAATACGGCAAGGCGGTCAAGGTCCGCTTCCTCGAAGGCTACAACAGCCGCGAAGTGCTCGACTTCAACCTGTACCTGTCCGCCGCCGACGTGTGGACTGCGTGGATCAGCGACGACGGCTCCAATGGCGCCGCGATCAACACGATCGACGAGAGCTGCATCGACTACCTGCCGAGCCTGCCGTGGAGCTTCAGCACGGGTGGTTTCGATGGTTCGGGTATCGGCGCCAGCGGCCCGATTCCGAAGGACTCCGGCCCGAAGACCAAGGATCGTACGCGCGAGGGTTACCTCGAGATGATCCTCATGGGTGATATCGACCCGGCCACCTCGCTTGGCAGGGCGATCACCCACAAGCAGAACGGCAACCCGGACGGTGGCGTGCCGACCTGTGCGGCGCCGGTTGGCGACGATGTCGTCATCCCTGGTCAGCTGCTGCCACCCACGAGCGGTCTGTTCGGCGGCGCCTGGATCGCCAACGTGGCGAACGGTACGGCGTTCAGCTACAACGCCGACGCGATCGAAGGCTTCTCGTATCTCGTCAACTACACCGGTCCGTCGTCGCTGTTCCCGACGCTGCAGGATGCACGTACCAATCCGATGGGCGCGAGTCCTGCGTTGGCCGGTATTGCACGTTCCTACGTGTTTGGCGACAACGGTGCGTTGATCATGTCTGACTACGCCGCCGGTGAAGACGCCGTCAGCGCGATCTTCATGGCCGACACCGTGTACAACGAGTACATGATCAATGCCGCGATCGGCGGTCAGAGTGACTGGGTCGTCACGTTCCCGACCAAGCGCTTCTACGTCGACAATGCCCTGTATCCGGGCCATGTGCTGCCGCCGTTCGCCGAGAAGTTCGGCGCCACCGATGCGAGCCAGTCGCGCATCGCGATCACGCTGAGCACCTACGATCACGAAGAAGGCAGCACCGACACGATCATCCCGCGCTGCCCGTCGCCGCCGGATGCTTCGTGCTTCGCGCAGTCGCCGTTCCTGCCGTACGAAGTCAACGTGATCTCGTTCACCAAGACCTCGCCTCCGGGTGAGTCGACGGTGTTCGGCTCCAAGCTGTATCGTACGGTCAATCCGTTCGGCGATACGGGCGGCTGGGCTGGTCTCGACCTCGCGTCGGGCGATGGCGGTCACATCCTGCCGCGCGGTATCAATCCGAACAGCGGCAACGCCACCCGGTTCTACGGCTTGCCGGCAACGGGCTTCTGGGCCGCCGTGGCTCAGCGTGGTTCGGCTTCGGCCAACTACAACGGTGTGTGGCGTCATCGTGCACACCGTACCTGCAACGACGTCAACACTGCTGGTCAGCCGATTCAGGCTTGCTCCTGATAGGTTTGCCAGTTGTTGTGGTTGTGAGGGAAAAGGGGGGCGCAAGCCCCCCTTTTCTTTTTCTGGTCGGGCCAGATGCGCGATGCGCCGTCGACAGTCCTCGATATCTGGCAGCCCCGGCACGGATGCAGCAGGCAATGAATGACGTCTGCGAGCGGCGCGCATGGAGCCCGTGACCGGCTGGGGCTTCCGTGCAGCCACTGGTGACGTGATGAATTCGCGTAGAGATTGCCCCGCGCGTCGATTGGGGCAAGGCGCGCCTTGCGCGTCCAACCGCGTGGACGAGCCGGCCGCGATGATTGCGTCTGTTCCGCCGGCGGACTTGAACCTGAGCGCGTCGCCGCATTGGCTGCTTGGCCATGCGCCAATATCCGGAACGACCGCGTCACGCGCCGCTGCTTGCACGGTCCTGCAATTTCATCCGATGGCGACGCACGTTGCGCGTTCGCACGGTTTGCACCTCAGGCCCAGTGTTGACGATGGGCCTCCGCCCGGCTTCGGCGCGTGAAAGGAGAAATCATCGCGCCCCCAGTTCGTCCGTTCGAACCCTGACGCGACGCCACACATGCGGATCTGCACGGCGGCACGATGTGATTTCGTTAAAACCGCGTTGCTGAATATTCAGTGCAACGCCACGTTCGCTTCACAGGCGCTTCTGTATAATCCGCGCGCTCCCACCACCTCACCACGAGGCCGTCATGACCCAGTTTGCCTCGCGCAGGCTCGCTCTCTTGGCTGTTGTCGCTGGCGCGGCCTGCGCCGCGTCTGCCGCATCCGCTGCCACCACCACAGTGCGCCTCAACACGATGAGCGGCGCTGCTCCCGTGACTTGCGTTGCCAGTTCCAATGATGCCGCTGGCGTGCATCTGGATCCCGCCGGCAGCACCGCCTTGGTCATGGATGGCGTCACGTTGACCGAGGAACCCGCCGGCTCGCACGCTTGCCAGCCGATCGGCGGCAGCTCCGCCGACTTCCAGCTGACCAATATCGTGATCTCGCAGGATGCCGCGGGGACCGTGACGGCGTTCACGCCGCAGATCAACCAGCCGTTCTACGTCAACTGGTCGGTCTCCGCGGACGCATCGGTCTGTGTGCGGACCGCCAGCAGCAACGTCACCAGCGCGACGATCACGGGCTGGGTCGTCGGCTCGGCAATCAATTCGCCGGCCGGTGCACATCACGAGCCCGTGACCCCGATGCAGGGCGGCACTTACAGCTTTGGCGTCATCTGCAGCAACGCGAGTGGCTACAAGACGGGTTCTGCACCGCACATCCCCGCAGCGGCGCCGTCGCCCGCTCCGGTGCTGACCGCCGTACCCACTACGCAGAGCGTCGGCGGTGGCGTCACCGTGACCTGGCCTGCCATGACCAATGCGGTGTCGTGCACGGGCAGCGCAACGCGCAACGCCGATCCGACCCCGCTCACGGTGACCAATTGGACCACTGCGTTCGACCCCAACGCCGCGCAGTTCTCGCGCAGCATCGTGGTGCCGGCCGGACTCAGCCCAGGCGACAACCTCAAGTTGATGCTCACCTGCATCAATGGCGACAACGTGGCCGTCTCGAGCGCGACTCCAGCCGTGGTCACCGTCGCGAGCGCGACGCCGATTTCAGTCGCGTTGCAGGTGACGCCGACGGCCGCCACCACAGGCAATCCGCCGAACCCCGCCACGGTCACGGTGTCGGCGCCGACCAATTCCGCGCTGGCCAATATGGCGTGTACTGGCACGATCCAGACTGCAACCGGCACGATCAGCAGCGGCTGGGCTGGCTGGACCGGTCCGTTCTCGATTCCGGCGACCGGTACCTTGTCGCAGAGCGTGACCCTCCCGACCACCGCCACGGCGGGTGCCTACACCTTCAAGATGACGTGTTCGCTCGGCCAGCAATCGGCCGTCGATACCGGGCAGGCCGTTCTTACGCTCAGCGACCCCGGCACCGCAGCCTGTTCAGGAACGATCCCCGCAGGCGATCCGCGTCTGGCTGGTCAGCCAGACACTGCCCAGCGCGTCCGATTGGCGCAGGCGGACATCAAGTACGGTGTAGTGCCTCAGGGTACGCGAACCGCAGTGCCGTTCACCGAGTTTGCGAACATCTGGGGTTACAACGCACCGACGACACCGCCGCCTCCTGTTGCCTGGCCTGGCATCATCGGTTCGGCGCCGGGTTACCTGATGCCGCGCAACGGCTATTTCGGTGTTCACTTCAAGACGCCTGCGGTTGGGCCGACACCGCCAGCAGGGTATTTCGCGTCGTCGACATATGGTGGCAGCGATCCAGTATCCGTTTCGCTGAGCACTACCTGCGGCGACTTTGCTGGGGATCCTTCGACGAATGCGTGCTACGCGACCAACGTGCAGGCCGATGACGGCGGCGTTCTGAACTGGCAATTCGATTCCACAGGACAGACGCCGCCCTCAAAGTGGTTCTGTTACCTCAAGCCCAACACCGACTACTACCTCAACGTCATGTTCACGTCGACGACGCGTCAATCCGGCAGCAGGTGTCTCGCGGCGGACACCACCGGCGCGTGCCACATCATGCTGGTGCGTGACAGTAGTCGGCTTGGGTTGTCTCCCAGGCGTTGCCGGCGGTAGCTAATGCGTGCGCCAACGCGTTCTTCCGGAACTCGAACGCGCGCCAGATGACCGTGAGTTTGAATCGCCACCATTGAACCTCGCGCCTTGGCAATCTTTGATCACAGCCGCTGGTTCATCCCGCCCACGCTGATATTGCCTGGCACCTGAGCACCAACGCGTGACGGTGACGCTCGAAGACGTTGACGCTTTTGCCGCCAAGATCCCGCCGGAGAAGCGCGCGGGCTTCTTCGCCAGTCCGACGCGAATCGAGAAGGCGATCGACAACCTGTTGATGACCAAGCAGCTCGCTGCCGAGGCGCGCGCAGCCGGTCTCGACAAGGATCCGCTCATCGCCCGCCAAGCCGAGCTTGCCGCCGACGAAGTCTTGGCACTGGCCCGTCGCCAGCAGTTCGACCGCGATATCAAGGTTCCCGACCTGTCGCAATTGGCACGCGAGGAATTCCTTGCTCACAAGGACAAGTACATCCAGCGTGGCCAGGCGGTGGTGGAGCACATCCTCATCAACACGACCTCGCGCAGTGATGCCGAGGCGCAGGCGCTGGCGCGCACGGTCGAGCAGAAGGCACGCGCCGAACCCGGATCGTTCGAGGCGCTGGTCGAGCAATATTCCGACGATCCGAGCAAGGTCAGCAACCACGGCAAGCTCGAAGACGCGGCCAACCCGAAGGTGTACGACGCCGACTTCGTGGCGGGCGTGGTCAAATTGCGCCAGGCCGGCGAGATCTCGCCTGTCGTCAAGACCACCTTCGGTTACCACATCATCAAGCTGCTGAGTCGTTCGTCCGACGTTGTTCCGACCTTCGAGCAGGCCAAGCCGCAGATCATCAAGGATCTGTCCACGGCCTATACCGACAAGGCCTCGCGGGCGCACTCAAGCGAATTGGCCGAGCAACCTCTGGATCTCAATGCCGACCTCGTGCGGTCGCTCCAGACTCGCTATGCGCCTGGTGGCGCGGCGGCGCCATCGAACTAGGGCAATGCCGGGCGGCGGCGCCTGCGGTGCGCCGCCACTGCGCTCAAGGGACAGCACACCGGCGCCCAGGTCGGCCGCGCAGCGCGCGCCCGACCCACAGGGCGTCATGTCGCGCGATGTGGGTACGGCAGTCGTTGCTCGGCGTCGGCGCGCAGCGAAATTTGTTGCCGACGCCTGTCCCCGAGCCGACGAGGACGCCAGTGACCTCCCGGCTTTCCGGGATGCGGTGTCACCCTTGACGCCGTCGGCAGCGGCAGCAGGTCGGCTCGACCGCGCGCGGCTGCATCGAACCGGCGCCTCGCGCACAATGGCAAGACCCCGACATGACACAGTCGGGCCACGGGGCTGCGGATCCATGCAAAACGCGACATCGCTCTCCTTTGCGCGCCAGATGGTGCTGCGCGACCTGCGTTCGCGCTACACGGGCAGCTTTGGCGGCATGTTCTGGGCCATCTTCCAGCCGGTGTTGCAGCTGGCCATCTTCGCGTTCGTGTTCGTCAAGGTGTTCCACGCGCGCATCCCCGGTGCCGACGCGCCCGGTTATGTCGCCTTCCTCGCGGTGGCGCTGTGGCCGTGGACGGCGTTCGCCGATGCAGTGTTGAACGCAACCCGCGCCATCGAGGACAACGCCGCCCTCATCGGCAAGGTGGCGCTGCCGCGCGCGATGCTCGTCGTCTCGCGCGTGTGTGCGAGCTTTGTCGTGCACCTGACCGGTTTCATCGCGATCGTCATCGTGCTCGCGTTCCATGACGATCATGTCCGTCTGCTCGATGGCTTGCTGCCGGCACTCGCGCTCTACCTGCCGCTGTTCGCGCTCGCGCTCGGTTTTGCCTTCGCGTTCGCGGCCCTGCAGGTTTTCGTGCGCGACCTGGTGCAGTTGCTCGGACAAGTGTTGCCGCTGCTGATGTATTGCGCGCCGGTGTTCTACGACCGCACGATCCTGCCGCCAGCGATCCAGCCTTGGCTGTCGCTCAACCCGTTCACCTATTACGCCGAGGCCTTCCACGCACTCGTGCTCGGCCATGGCAGCGTGTCCTGGGCCGCCACCGCAGTGGCGCTGCTGGTCGCGGCGCTGGTCGCCCTCGGCGGCTATGGGCTGTTCCGGCGCCTCGACCGGCACTTCGAGGACTTCCTGTGAGCGAGGTCCTGGTACGTGCCAACGGGCTCGGCAAGGCCTATCCGAAGGCGTTCCGCAATCGCGACCGCCTGCGCGCATTGTGGCGCCTGCTGTTCTCGCAGCGGGCCACCGACAGCCTTGCCGTGTTGGCCGATGTCGACCTGGAAGTGCGTCGCGGCGAGTCGTTGGGTTTGATCGGCGCCAACGGCGCCGGCAAGTCGACCCTGCTCAAGCTCATCACCGGCGTTCTCACCCCGACCACCGGCAGCGTCAGCGTGCATGGCGAGATCGGCGCGCTGCTCGAATTGGGCGCCGGTTTCCACCTCGAGCATACCGGTCGCGACAACATCACGATGACGGCGGCGCTGCACGGGCTCGGCGGCGCCGCGTTGCGTGAGCGTCTGCCGCAGATCATCGAATTCGCCGACATCGGCCGCTACATCGACGAACCGGTGAAGCACTACTCGTCGGGCATGGTCGTGCGGCTGGGTTTTGCCATCGTGGCGGTGCTGCGACCGGATCTGCTCATCACCGACGAAGTGCTTGCGGTCGGCGACGAAGCGTTCCAGAAGAAGTGCATCAAGTGGATGCAGGACTACCTCGATGGCGGCGGTACGCTCATTCTCGTCTCGCACAGCATGTACCACGTGCAGAAGCTGTGTCAGCGCGCGTGCTGGTTGCGCGACGGGCGGGTGGAGATGATCGGCGATGTGTTCGACGTGACCCAGGCCTACCTGGCCTTCCAGGAACGCAAATCGGGTGATGCGGGTGGCGCCGCCGCGGCCCGCGATCATGACGTCGAATTCTCGCTGGGCGAAGCCAGCATCAATGGCCACGACGCCGAGACGCCGCTGCTGCTCGACGACGGCGAGCCGCTGATCGTGCGCGCGCGGGTGCGCTCACGCGAGGGACGCGTCCCGGTGCTCATGGTTGGCATCGTGCGTGTCGATGGCACGCCGGTGTATGGCGTCGCCAGCGACATGGATGGCTATCAGCCGCAGCGGATCGGCGCGCACGAATTCGCCTGCGAGCTCGTGTTTGATGCGTTGCACCTGCTGCCCGGCACCTACCTGGTGCGCATCCATCCGCTCGATCCCGAAGGGATCCGCCTTTTCGACACCTGGGAACGCGGCGTGACGGTGCGTGGTGCCAGCCGCGAACTGGGCATGGTGCGCCTGCCGCACCGATGGCGCGATCAAGATGAGGTGGTCCGATGAGCGATTCGCAACCGCTGCCGTTCACCGGTGAGCGCTTCACCCCCGAGTGCGTGCGCGAAATCTGGTACGAACACTGGCACCGCTATGCATTCGCGCGCGGCCTCGTCGCCGGCAAGCGTGTCCTCGATGCGGCCTGCGGCGAAGGCTATGGCAGCGCCTTGCTGGCCGCGGTTGCCGGCTCGGTTACCGGCGTCGACGTCGATGCGGACGCGATCGCGCACGCGCGTGCCCGCTACGGCGCCCGTGCCAACCTGGGCTTCGAGCGCGCCGACGTGACGCAGCTGCCATTCGCCGACGGCAGCTTCGACGTCGTGGTGTCGTTCGAGACACTGGAGCATCTCGCGGCGCAGGAGCAGTTGCTCGACGAATTCGCCCGGGTGCTGACCGCCGACGGCATCCTCGTGTTGTCGTCGCCCGACCGGCATGCCTACAGCGACCTCACCGGTTTCCACAACCCGTTCCACGTCCGCGAGCTGTACCGCGACGAGCTGTTTGCGTTGCTGACACCGCGCTTCGCGCAGTTGCGCCTGTACGGGCAGAAGCTGCTGTTCCAGTCGGCGATCTGGGCGCTGGACGCGATCCCCGGCGCCCACGAGGCGCACACCGCCAGTGCCGATGGCGCGGCGGTCGAGGCCGGCCTGGGCTACCTGCCGCTCTACTTCATCGCGGTGTGCGCCAGGACCGCCCTGCCGGCCCGGTTGCCGCCGTTGTCGCTGTTCGGCGACCGCGAAGAATCGGTCTATACCCATTACAATCACGAAATCCGCAAGAACATGACCGCCGGTGCCCGCATCGCCGAGCTCGAAGCCGAGCTCGAGCGCCTGCGCGATGCGCTGGCGACCGCGCAGCACAGGAAAGCAGACGGCACGGCCTGACCCGCCGATGCCGGATACGTCGATGAGCACGCAGTTCGGCTACCAGATCAACTACTCCACCACGCCATCGTCGCCGCCGCGCGTCGATCCCGATGCGCCGCTGTACGCGTCGGAAGATGGCGTCGTCGCCTCGCTGTCGAACAACGAGTGCATCTTCCAGGTCAAGCGCAGCGGCGAAACGCATGTGATGACCTACCAGGTCCTGCAGGCGCTCGACCAGACGCGCCAGTTCCGCAGTCTCGACGAGCACGTCGAGCGCGTGATGGGCTCGATCACGGGTCTTGCCGGCCAGCGCGAGGGCGTGCTGCGCGTGTTCGAGGGGCTGGTCAATCGCGGCCTGCTGGTATCGGCAACGAGCTTCGTGCAACGCTGCGCCGAGGCCACCGCGCGCTCGCCAGCGCCACTGCGCGGCGTGTTCATCCGCGCCTGCGACCGCCCCGACCAGCTGGCGCACCTGCTGGCTTCGCTCAGCGACTACGAGCGCCGTCATCGTGCCAACCGCCATTACGTTCTCATCGACGACTCGAGCTCGCGCGACGCCGCCAACCGCCACCGCGACCTGCTGCGCGAGTTTGCCCGTGCCACCGGCTGCAAGCTCACCTATGTCGGTGCGACCGAAGCGCGCCGCCTGGCCGAGCGCCTTGCCCGCGCGGTACCGGCGGCCGCGCCGGTGCTTGCCGGCTTTGCGCTCGGCGAGGACAAGGCCGGCCGCTTTGGCGGCGGCCGCGCCTGGAACCTCATGCTGCTGCTCAGCGCCGGCGCGCGAGCGGTCCTGCTCGACGACGATCATCGCCTGCCGTTGCGGCGCCTCGACGAGGCCCGCGCCGGACTCGATCCGGACCTCAGCCATCATGGCGTGACCCGCTTCCATCGCAATCTCGACAATGCGCTGGCGGCAGGCAGCGAAGTCGATGGCGATCCGTTCGAACTGCACCTGGCCGCGTTGGGGCAGCCGCTCGGCGCCTTGACCCAGCGCGCCGCCTACGCGCTCGATCCCGCTTCGCTGCGCGGTCTGGCCCTCAACCGGCTCGACCATCTGCGCGGCGATGCCGCGGTGCTGGCCACCCAGCATGGCAGCTATGGCAGCTCGCGCACCGACTCGACGCTGTGGCTGTACCAGTTGCCACCCGAGCAGCGCGCCGAGTTCGTGCGCGACCGCGACAGTTACCTGCGCAACATGGAGGCCGGCAGCATCTGGTATGGCCAGGTCCAGGCCAGCGCACAGCCCACGGCCAACTTCTCGCCGTTCGCGCTCGACAACAGCGTGCTGCTGCCGTGCACGAATCCATCGGGGCGCGGCGAAGACGCGTTGTTCTCCAACCTCGTTTCGCTGTGCCATCCCGACGCGCTGGCGCTGGAGCTGCCGCTGGCCATCGGTCACGTGCAGGAAACCCAGCGCAAGCGCAGCACGCTGACCTTCAGCGCGCACACGCCCAAGTTCAACTATTTCGTCACCGACTTCGTGCGGCGCCAGTTGCCGCAGCTCAACTCGAGCGACCCTGCGCAGCGCCTCGCGGTGCTGGTGGCACACCTGCGCGACGTGGCCGGCTCCAGTCCACGCGGCGCCGTGCAGCAGCTGCGCGAATACCTGGCCTACGTGCGGTCCGATCTCATCGAACGCCTGCAGCACCAATTCGATGCTGCCACCGATGCGCCGATCTACTGGCAGGCCGACGTGCGCTCGATCATCGAGGCCAACGGCAAGGCGCTGCTCGCCAATGCCGCCCCGCGACTGGGCGATTGGCCTGCAGGCGGCGACGATGCCGGCTGCGCGCGCTTGTTGCGTGAGGAGACGACGCAGCTGGCCACGCTGTGCGAAGTCTGGCCGGCACTGTGGGCGCATGCGCGCGACCAGGGCGAACGCCTGCTGGGTGCCGTCTGAGTGCGACCGCGATGGCCGACGCCGCCCGCGCCGGGTTGACCAGCATCATCGTCGTCGCGGCCGACAGCGGTGCGCCGCTGCGGGCCTGCGTGGCCTCGGTGCTGGCCCAGCCCGACGCGCTCGAGCTGATCCTCGTCGACAACGCCTCGCGCGATGGCGAGGTCGAGCGCCTGCTCGCCGCGCACGCTGCCGATACCCGTCTGCGCGTGTTGCGCAACGCCGCCAACCTCGGCTTCGGGCCGGCCTGCAATCGCGGCGCCGCGATGGCGAGTGGCGATGTACTGGTGTTCCTCAACCCCGACTGCGAGCTGCGCGCCGACACCGTGTATGGCCTGCGTGCCGCGCTCGACGACGATCGCCGCATCGGCCTGCTGGGCCTGTGCGTGCTTGATGCGCAGGGGCATCCTGCGCGCGGCAATCGACGACGTGACCCGAGCCTGCGCCGCGTGTTCATGACGCTGAGCGGCCTGGCGCGCTGGGAACGGCGCCATCCGGGCTGGGCCGGGGTGGAAATGCCGGCTGGCGCCTCCGGCCGGGTCGAATACCTCGAGGCCGTATCCGGCGCCTGCATGGTGCTGCCGCGCGCGGTGTTCGCGCGGCTGGGCGGCTTCGACGAAGGCTATTTCCTGCACGTCGAGGATCTGGACCTGTGCCGGCGCGTGCGTGACGCCGGCTGGCGCGTCGGCTTCGTGTCGACCTTGAGCATCACCCACCTGCAGGGCAGTTCGAGCCGCGCGCGGCCCGTGTTCGTGGCGCGTGCCAAGCACCGCGGCATGTGGCGCTATTTCACCAAGTTCGATCCTGCCGCGCGCAACCCGCTGCTGCGCGCGCTGGTGTGGTGCGGACTGTGGGCGCACTTCGCCTGGCAGGCGCCATGGCTCGCGCTGCGCCGGTCACGCCCGCACGCGCCAACCCATCGGCGCTGATGTGCCGGCGCGCCCGCGTGCGCCGCGCAGTTAGCCGGACTTGGCGCGTGCGCCGCTGCGATACAGCAGCCAGCCCACCAGCGCGAGCACGGCGAGCCCGACGTACTGGTTGAAGTGCAGGCTGGCCGGCAGCGCAAGCACGTCGGCGCGCGCCGACACCACGATCGGGATCGCGATGAGGATACCGGTGAGCGCCTCACCCGTGATGAGGCCGGCCGAGAACAGTGTACCCGGCCGATGGATGCGGTCGCGTTCGGCTTCGTCGTGTGGCGCCACGCCATGCTTCTTCTCGACGAAATGCGCGAGCAGGCCACCGAGGAAGATCGGCACCATGAGTTCGAGCGGCAGATAGATGCCGATCGCGGCGGCCAGCACCGGCACGCGGAAACTCGACTTGCGTGCCTTGAGCCATTCATCCAGCGCGATGATGGCGGCGCCCACCAGCACGCCGATGCCGATCATCGTCCACGGCAGCTCGCCGCCGAACATGCCCTTGGCCACCGATGCCATCAGGGTCGCCTGTGGCGCCGACAGCGCATTGGGGTGCTCGGGCGTTGGCGCGCCAATGCCGTAGGCGGCCGCCAGCAGGTTGAGCACCGGCGCCATGATGAGGGCGCAGGAAAACGCGCCGATCGCCAGCATGAGCTGCTGCTTCCACGGCGTCGCACCGACGAGGTAACCGGCCTTGAGATCCTGCAGGTTGTCGCCGCCGACCGCCGCCGCGCAGCACACCACCGCGCCGATCATGATCGCGGCCACTGCGCCGATCGGGGATTGGCGTCCGAGCAGCGCGACCAGCACCAGCGAGGCGAACAGGATGGTCGCGATGGTGATACCCGACACCGGGTTGTTGGAGGAGCCGACCAGGCCCGCGAGATAGGCCGACACCGATACGAACAGGAAGCCAGCCACGATCATGATCACGGTCATGGTGAGCCCGACGCCCCAGCTGTCGACGATGGCGTGGTAGAGCAGTGCGAGCGGCACCACGAAGGCCACCAGCGCCACCAGCATCCACTTCATCGGAATGTCGCGTTCGGTTTCGGCGACCACCGCGTCGGCGCCTTTGCGCGCGGCGGCGAAGCCGCTCTTGACGCCGTTGAGCAGCGACTTGCGCAGCGAGAACAGCGTCCACACGCCGCCGACCAGCATTGCGCCCACGCCCAGATAGCGGATCTGCGAGGACCAGATCGCACCGGCCGCATCGGCCGCGCTCGCATCGACGATCCTGCTCGCCAGCGCCGGATCGCTGGCGAGGAAGAACGCATGGTACAGCGGGATCGCGATGTGCCAGGACAGGACGCTGCCCGACAGCACCACGATGCCGACATTGAGACCGACGATGTAGCCGACCCCAAGCAGTGCGGGCGACAGGTTGGTGCCGAGGTAGCCGAGATACTTGCCAAGGAAGCCGGCACCGACCGCGTTGTCGGGAATCAGGCGCAGGCCGCTTTCGGCCGAAAATTTGACCAGCGCGCCGAGCAGACCCGAGAAGCCGAGTATGCGCAGCCCCGGCCCCGGATTGTCGCCGGCCTTGAGTACTTCGGCGGCTGCTTTGCCCTCGGGGAACGGCAGCGGTTCCTCGACGATCATCGAGCGCCGCAGCGGCACCGAGAACAGTACCCCGAGCAGACCGCCGAGGCCGGCGATCGCCAGTACCCACGAATAACGGAAGTCCTGCCAGTAGCCGAGGATGATGAGCGCGGGAATCGTGAAGATCACGCCGGCCGCGATCGAGGAGCCGGCCGAGGCGCCGGTCTGCACGATGTTGTTCTCGAGGATCGTGCCGCCGCCGAGCAGGCGCAGCACGCCCATCGACACCACGGCCGCCGGGATCGCGGTGGCGATGGTCAGACCCGCGAACAGGCCGAGATAGGCATTGGCCGCGGCCAGGATCACCGCCAGGATCATCGACAGGATCACCGCGCGGACGGTGAGCTGGGCGACGGGCTGGGCCGCGCCGGACTGTGCACTCATTGGATTCTCCTCTCCCCCCGCGACTGCCGGGCGCAGTCACAGCGGGCTATCAAAACACATGGCGCGGCAGCCGTCACGCGGGCGGCCGGTTGCAGGGCGTGCGCCCGCGCCGCAGCGATCAGCGGCGGTGCTGGTTGACGGCGTCGCGCAACGCGAGCGTGGCCGCGCGGGCGGCGTGGGCGAAGTCGTGATCGTCGCCGGCGTACAGGATCGCGCGCGAGGAGCTGATCATGAGGCCGCCGCCATCGGCACTGCAGCCATTCTTCACGACGGCTGCGACATCGCCGCCCTGGGCGCCGACACCGGGCACCAGCAGTGGCATCGCGCCGACAAGGCGGCGCACCTGTGCCAGTTCCTCGGGCCAGGTCGCGCCGACCACGAGTGCGCAGTTGCCGTGGCCGTTCCATTCGCGCGCAGCCAGTTCGGCGACGTGCTGGTAGAGCTTGCGGCCGCCGACGTCGAGTTCCTGCAGGTCACGCGAACCCGGATTGGAGGTGCGGCACAGCACGATGACGCCCTTGTCGGCCCGCGCCAGGAACGGTTGCAGGGCGTCGTGACCGAGATAGGGGTTGACCGTCACCGCATCGGCGCCATAGCGGTCGAATGCCTCGCTCGCATAATGCTGTGCCGTCGAGCCGATGTCGCCGCGCTTGGCGTCGAGGATCACCGGGACCTGCGGGTGCGCCGCGTGGATGTGCGCGATCAGCCGTTCGAGCGCAGCCTCCTCGCGCAGCGCCGCGAAGTGGGCAATCTGCGGCTTGAACGCGCACACCAGATCGGCGGTGGCATCGACGATTGCCCGGCAGAACTCGAACGTCGCGTCAGCGTGGTCGCGCAGCTGCGCGGGGAAGCGGGCGGGCTCGGGGTCCAGCCCCACGCACACGAGCGAGTCGTGGCGCTGCCATGCCTGGCGCAGCGCCGTCATGAAATTACGCGTCGCGTTCACCGCGGCGCCTCCGCGCGCGCCCGGCATTGCATCCGCCCGCGGGCGCGCATCGGCCGCATGTCAGGCCAGCTTCTTGTAGCGCAGGCGATGCGGCTTGGCGGCTTCCTCGCCCAGGCGCCGCTTCTTGTCCTGTTCGTACTCGCGGTAGTTGCCCTGGAAGAACTCGACATGCGAGTCGCCCTCGAAGGCGAGGATATGGGTGGCGATGCGGTCGAGGAACCAGCGGTCGTGCGAGATCACGAAGGTATTGCCCGGGAACTCGAGCAGGGCATCCTCGAGCGCGCGCAGCGTCTCGATGTCGAGATCGTTGGACGGCTCGTCCAGCAGCAGGACGTTGCCCCCCTGGAGCAGGGTCTTGGCCAGGTGCAGGCGGCCGCGCTCACCGCCGGACAGCGAGCCGACCATCTTCTGCTGGTCGGGGCCCTTGAAGTTGAAGCGGCCGATGTAGGCGCGCGACTGGATCTCGACGCCGTTGATGTTGAGGATGTCGGCGCCGCCCGAGACTTCCTGGAACACGTTGTGGTTGCCTTCGAGCTTGTCACGGCTCTGGTCGACGTAGGCGATCTTGACGGTCGGGCCGGTCACGATCTCGCCGCTGTCGGGCTGCTCCTGGCCCGTGATCATCTTGAACAGCGTCGACTTGCCGGCGCCGTTGGGGCCGATGATGCCGACGATCGCGCCGGGCGGCACGATGAAGCTGAGATCGTCGATCAGCACGCGATCGCCGAACGACTTGCACACGTGCTTGAATTCGAGCACCGAATTGCCCAGCCGCTCGCCCGGCGGAATGAAGATCTCGTTGGTTTCGTTGCGTTTCTGGTAGTCGACCGACTGCAGTTCCTCGATGCGGGCCAGGCGCGCCTTGCCCTTGGAACGACCGCCCTTGGCATTCTGGCGTGCCCACTCCAGTTCGCGCTGGATCGCCTTCTGGCGCGCTTTTTCCTGGTTTTCCTCCTGCTTGAGCCGCTCGTCCTTCTGCTCCAGCCACGAGGAATAGTTGCCCTTCCACGGAATGCCGCGGCCGCGGTCGAGTTCGAGAATCCACTCGGCGGCGTTGTCGAGGAAGTAGCGGTCGTGGGTCACGGCCACCACCGTGCCCGGGAAGTCGTGCAGGAAGTTTTCCAGCCATTCCACCGACTCGGCATCGAGATGGTTGGTCGGCTCGTCGAGCAGCAGCATGTCGGGCTTGGACAGCAGCAGCCGGCACAGCGCGACGCGGCGCTTCTCGCCACCCGAGAGTTGGCCGATCTTCGCGTCCCACGGCGGCAGGCGCAGCGCGTCGGCGGCCACCTCGAGCTGGCGCTCGAGCGCATGCGCGTCCGAGGCGGCGAGGATGTTCTCCAGCCGCTGCTGCTCGGCCGCGAGCTTGTCGAAATCGGCGCCTTCCTCGCCATAGGCGGCATAGATCGCCTCGAGCTTCTGCTGCGCGTCGAGCACCTCCGAGACGCCTTCCTCGACCGATTCGCGCACGGTCTTGTCCGGGTCGAGCTGCGGCTCCTGCGCCAGATAGCCGACCTTGATGCCGGGCTGCGGCCGCGCCTCGCCCTGGAAGTCGGTGTCGACGCCGGCCATGATGCGCAGCACGGTCGACTTGCCGGCACCGTTGAGGCCGAGCAGGCCGATCTTGGCGCCCGGGAAGAACGACAGCGAAATATCCTTGATGATCTGGCGCTTGGGCGGCACGGTCTTGCTGACGCCGATCATGGTGTAGATGTATTGCATGCAGGCTCCGGGCAGGCGCGCGCCGCCAGCGTGGCGGGCAGGGTAGGTCGGGAAACCGCGCATTATCGCCGATCAAGGCACGCTGCGTCATGCGAAACGGCGCGCCGGGCCCGGCCGGCGGCATAATTCCTGCTGCAACGCGGTACCATTGCCGTCTCCCGCCCCGGCACAGGTTCCGCCATGTTTCCGAAGGATGCCCGCATCGCAGGTTTCGATCCCGAACTGGCCCAGGCGATCGCCGACGAGCAGCGCCGCCAGGAGGATCACGTCGAGCTGATCGCCTCGGAAAACTACGCCAGCCCGCGCGTGCTCGAGGCACAGGGCAGCGTGCTCACCAACAAGTACGCCGAGGGCTATCCGCACAAGCGCTACTACGGCGGGTGCGAGTACGTCGACGTGGCCGAGAGCCTGGCCATCGAGCGCGTCAAGCAGCTGTTCGACTGCGACTATGCCAACGTGCAGCCGCACTCGGGTTCGCAGGCCAACCAGGCCGTGTACTTCGCGCTGCTGCAGCCGGGCGACACGATCCTCGGCATGAGCCTCGCCCATGGTGGCCACCTCACCCACGGCGCCAAGGTCAACCTGTCGGGCAAGGTCTTCAACGCCGTGCAGTACGGCGTCGATGCCAACGGTCTGCTCGACTACGACGAAATCGAACGCCTTGCGCTCGAGCACAAGCCCAAGATGGTGGTGGCCGGCTTCTCGGCCTATTCGCAGGTGATGGACTGGGCCCGCTTCCGCGCCATCGCCGACAAGGTCGGCGCCTGGCTGTTTGTCGACATGGCGCATCCGGCCGGCCTCATCGCCGCCGGCGTCTATCCGAGCCCGCTGCCGCATGCGCATGTGGTGACCTCGACCACGCACAAGACGCTGCGCGGCCCGCGCGGCGGCATCGTGCTGGCGAAAAATCCGTCCGAGGAGCTGGTCAAGAAGCTGCAGTCGATCGTGTTTCCGGCGCTGCAGGGCGGTCCGCTCATGCATGTGATCGCGGCCAAGGCGGTCGCGTTCAAGGAAGCGCTCGAGCCCGAGTTCAAGGCCTACCAGCAGCAGGTGGCGAAGAACGCCAAGGCGATGGCGCGCACGCTGATCGCACGTGGCTACAAGGTCGTGTCGGGCGGCACCGAAAACCATCTCATGCTGGTCGACCTGATCGGCAAGCCGCTCACGGGCAAGGATGCCGAAGCCCTGCTCGGCAAGGCCCATATCACGGTCAACAAGAACGCGGTGCCCAACGACCCGCAGAAGCCGTTCGTGACCTCGGGCCTGCGCATCGGCACGCCGGCGGTGACCACGCGCGGCTACGGCGAGCAGGACTGTGTCGATCTGGCCGGCTGGATCTGCGACGTGCTCGACGCGCCGCATGACGAGCAGGTGCTCGCCGCCGTGCGCGACAAGGTCGTCGCGCAGTGCCGCAAGTACCCGGTGTATGGCTGAGCGCGTGCACGCGAGTCGCGGCGGACGGGCCGGCGCAGTCAGCGCGTCGCATGCGCGGCCTGCATTCCTGTCGCCCGACTTCGGCGCCTGCTGACGATGCACTGCCTGTACTGCCAGCATCCCGACACTCGCGTCATCGACAGCCGCGTCAGCGACGACGGCACGATGATCCGGCGCCGGCGCGAGTGCGAGCAGTGCGGCGAGCGCTTCAACACCTTCGAGACCGCCGAGGTCAAGCTGCCCAATGTGGTCAAGAGCGACGGTCGCCGCGAGCCGTTCGACGAGGCCAAGCTGCGCACCGGTTTTCGCCGTGCGCTGCAGAAGCGGCCGATTGCGAGCGAGGCCGTCGACGCGGCCGTGCGCGCGGTCATCACCGAGCTGCGCCGCAGCGGCGAGCGCGAAGTGCCGAGTCTGCGCGTCGGCGAGCTCGTCATGCACGAGCTCAAGCAACTCGATCACGTCGCCTACGTGCGCTTTGCCTCGGTGTACCGCAGTTTCGAGGACGTGCAGGCGTTCCGCGAGGAGATCGAGCGTCTCGAACGCGACCTGCCCGGCACCGACATCCAACTGCCGTTGCTGCACGAATGAGCTGCTGCGGCGCGCGCATCGAGCGACATGCGCCGTGCGCCACGCGCAGGGTCGATGCCGCGTTGGCGCCGGTGTGCGCCGGCGCCGCTGCGCCGCCCCGCCATCGGCTGTGCCCGGCACCGCGATGAGCGCGAGCGCCGCCGACCACGCCTGGATGGCGCGTGCGCTGCAGCTGGCCGCGCGCGGGCTGTACACGACGCAGCCCAATCCGCGCGTCGGCTGCGTGCTCGTGCGGGACGATGCCTGCGTCGGCGAAGGCTGGCACGTGCGTGCCGGCGAGGCGCACGCCGAAGTGCTCGCATTGCATGCCGCCGGCGAGCGTGCGCGCGGCGCCACCGCATACGTCACGCTCGAACCCTGCGCCCACCATGGCCGCACGCCGCCCTGCGTCGATGCGCTCATCGCCGCCGGTGTCGCGCGCGTGGTGGTGGCGATGACCGACCCCAATCCGAAAGTCGCCGGACGCGGCCTGCAGCGGCTGCGCGAGGCCGGCATCGCGGTCGATGTCGGCCTGCTGGCCGAGCCGGCCGGCGAGCTCAATCGCGGCTTCTGCAGTCGCATGCAGCGCGCGCGGCCATGGCTGCGCATCAAGCTCGCGATGAGCCTGGACGGCCGCACCGCGCTCGCCAACGGCCGCTCGCAATGGATCAGCGGCGACGGCGCGCGTGCCGACGTGCAGCACTGGCGCGCGCGCAGCAGCGCGATCCTGACCGGCAGCGCCACCGTACTGGCCGACGATCCGCGCCTGACCGTGCGGCTCGGTGCGGCGGCCGGTGACGTGCACGTTGCACCGGCGGACGCGGCCGGCGGTCGCGCAGGCATTGCCGCCGCCGCCGCGCCAAGTCCTTTCGTGCAGCCGCTGCGCGTGGTGCTCGATGCCGCGCTGCGTATCCCCGCCCAGGCACGCGTGCTCGATGCGAGCGCGCCGACGCTGCTGCTGCATGCGCCGCCGGCCACGCTCGGCGGTGCGCGCCATGGCAGCGCCGAACTGCTCGCGATGCCCAGTCACGCCGGCCGCCTCGATCTGGCTGCGGTGCTGGCCGAGCTCGCGCGGCGCGGCGCCAACGAGGTGCAGGTGGAGGCCGGACCGACCCTGTGCGGTGCGCTGTTCGCCGCCGGCCTCGTCGACGAGCTGCTGCTGTACATCGCGCCGGTTCTGCTCGGCGATGCGGCGCGCCCGCTGCTGCACCTGCCGCCGCTGCAGGACATGGCGGCGCGCTGGCGGTTGCGCCTGGTCGAGCAGCGCGCGATCGGCAGCGATTGGCGCCTGCTGCTGCGGCCCGCGGCGAGCGGCGCGGAGTAGACGATGTTCACCGGCATCATCCAGGCCGTCGGCCACATCGTCGCGCGCCAGGCGCAGGGCGCCGGTGCGCGCCTCGTCATCGACGCGGGCTCGCTCGACCTCACCGACGTCGCACTCGGCGACAGCATCGCGGTGGCCGGTGTCTGCCTCACCGTGGTCGCGCGCGAGGGCCGCCAGTGGTGTGCCGACGTGTCGGCCGAGACGCTCGCGCGCACCACGCTCGGTGCGCTGGCGCCCGCGGCGCGCGTCAATCTCGAAAAGGCGCTGCGGCTCAGTGACCGGCTCGGCGGCCATCTCGTGAGCGGCCACGTCGATGGCATCGGCGAGGTGGTGGCGATCGAGCCGGAGGCCGGCGGCGCGCAGCGCTGGACCTTGCGTGCGCCCGCCGCGCTGATGCGCTACATCGCGGTCAAGGGTTCGATCTGCGTCGATGGCACCAGCCTCACGGTCAACACGCTCGCCGGCGATTGCTTCGGCGTCAGCTTGATCCCGCATACGCTCCTCGCCACGAGCCTCGGCGGCGCCCGTCCCGGCAGCGCGGTCAATCTCGAGGTGGATCTCATGGCGCGTTACGCCGAGCGCCTTGCCCAAGGCACCGACGCCGCCACTTGAACCGCGCCCGGCGCGGGCAAATATCGCGCCGCACATTTCCGCCACGCTCTCCCGGTCACGCCATGTCCTTTGCCACCATTCCCGAACTCATCGACGAAATCCGCGCCGGCCGCATGGTCGTGGTGGTCGACGACGAGGATCGCGAGAACGAAGGCGACCTCATCATGGCGGCGCAGAAAGTGCGGCCCGAGGACATCAATTTCATGGCGCGCGAGGCGCGCGGCCTGATCTGTCTGGCGCTGAGCCAGGCGCGCTGCAGCCAGCTCGGCCTGCGTCCCATGGTCGCCAACAACACCTCGCCGCACCACACCAATTTCACGGTGTCGATCGAGGCCGCCGAAGGCGTCACCACCGGCATTTCCGCCTTCGATCGCGCGCGCACCGTGCAGGCCGCCGTGCGCGCCGATGCCCGGCCGGCCGACCTGACCCAGCCCGGCCACATCTTTCCGCTCACCGCACGCAACGGCGGCGTGCTCACGCGCGCGGGCCATACCGAAGCGGCGGCCGATCTGGCGGCGCTGGCCGGTTTCGAGCCGGCCGGCGTGCTGGTCGAGATCCTGCACGAGGATGGCTCGATGGCGCGGCGACCCGAGCTCGAACGCTTCGCCGCGCAGCATGGGCTCAAGATCGGCACGATTGCCGATCTCATTCGTCACCGGCTGCGCAATGAGCGCACCGTGGTGCGCGTGTTCGAACGCGAGGTCGATACCGAATTCGGCCCGTTCCGTCTCGTCGGCTACCGTGACCAGCTCGCCGGGCTGGCGCATTTCGCGCTGGTGCGCGGCGCCGTCGACGGCGCCGCACCGGTGCTCGCTCGCGTGCACCTGCGCGACACCGGCAGCGACGTGCTGCATCTGCGCGAGGGCGCCGGCACGATCACCGCCACCGCGGCGCTGCGTCGCATTGCCGCCAGCGAGCGGGGTGTGGTGGTGGTGCTGTCGGCGCCCGACGAGGGTGAGCGCGTGCTCGAGCGCCTGCAGGCGGTGGCGGTCGATGGGGCCGATGGTGCCTACGATGGCCGCCTGCATGGCGTGGGTGCGCAGATTCTGCGCGACCTCGGCGTGCGGCGCCTGCGCGTGCTCGGCACGCCGCGCCGCTTCGCCGCGCTCGGCGGCTTCGGCCTCGACGTCGACGGCTACGAGGATCTGCCGCGCGACGGCACCGCATGAGCGCAAAAACGCGCGACAATGGGCTGGCCTGCGCCGGCGGCGGCAGGTGCCCGCGGGCGCACGCACGAGCGTGCGCGCCGGGCCGCAACCCGCCGGGCCGCGAGGCCCGCCCGATTGGAACGATCTGACCCATGCCAACGCTCAGTGGCGAGCTGCGACCGCATGCCGGTGCACGCATCGCGATCATCGCCAGTCGCTGGAACCCGGCCATCGTCGATGCGCTGGTCGACGGCGCCCGGCGCTGCCTGCAGGCGCATGGCGTGGCCGAGGCCGACATCGACGTGGTCCGCGTGCCCGGCGCCTGGGAGATCCCGCAGCTGGCGGCGCACCTGGCCGGGCGCGGTTACGCGGCGCTGCTCGCGCTGGGCTGCGTGGTGCGTGGTGACACCCGCCACTACGAACATGTCGCCGACAATTGCGCGCAAGGCCTGCTGCGGGTCGCGCTCGACCACCGCCTGCCCGTGCTCAACGGCGTGCTTGCCGTCGAGCGTCACGCCGACGCGCAGGCACGCGCCGGCGGCGCGCACGGCAACAAGGGCGAGGAAGTCGCGCTGGCCGCACTGGAGATGATCGACCTGTGGAGGACACCATGAGCCAGCCATCGCATCCATCCGGCGTCGATCCGGCCGCGCGGTCGCGGGCGCGGCGACGCGCGCTGCAGGCCGTCTATGCCTGGCAGATGTCGGGCAACCGCATCGAGGGCATCGTCGAGCAGTTCCGCAGCGAGCAGGACATGCAGATCGCCGACCTGCCGTATTTCGAGGAGCTCGTGCGCGGGGTGGCGCGCAGCCAGGCCGAGCTCGATGCGTTGCTGCTGCCGCTGCTCGATCGCGAGGTTGCGCGGGTCGACCCGATCGAGCGCGCCGCGCTGCGCATCGCCGCCTATGAATTGCGCGAGCGCATCGACGTGCCCTATCGCGTCGTCATCAACGAAGCGGTCGAGGCCACCAAGCGGTTTGGCGCCGAACATGGCCACACCTATGTCAACGGCGTTCTCGATCGGCTCGCGGCCAGCCTGCGCGCGGCCGAATACAGCGTTTCGCGCTGACGGCGCGGCGGACGCGGGCGATGGAATTCGCGCTGATCGAGCGCATCCGCGATCGCTGCACCGGCGCGCGTGCCGATGTGGTGCTCGGCATCGGTGACGACGCGGCCCTGCTGCGCGTGCCCGCCGCCCATGAGCTGGCCGTCACCACCGACACCCTGGTCGCCGGCGTGCATTTTCCGCACGGCGCCGATGCCGCCGACATCGGTTGGAAGGCGCTCGCGGTCAACCTGTCGGACCTGGCCGCGATGGGCGCCATGCCAGCCTGGGTTCTGCTTGCGCTGACGCTGCCGCAGGCCGATGCGGCCTTCGTCGACGGCTTCGCGAGCGGCTTTGCCGAGCTCATGCAACTGCATGGCGTGGCGCTGGTCGGTGGCGATACCACCGGCGGTCCGCTCGCGATCGGCGTCACCGCGCACGGCCTGGTACCGACCGGGTGCGCGCTGCGTCGCGACGGCGCACAGGTCGGCGACGCGGTGTTCGTCACCGGCACGCTCGGCGATGCGGCCGCCGGATTGCGCTGGCTCGATGAAGCGCGCGCGCGGCGCGACGGCGTGGACCCGTCCAGTCGCGCGGCGCTGCTGCAACGCATGCGCCGGCCCACCCCGCGCGTCGCCGCCGGCATCGCGCTGCGCGGCATCGCCAGTGCCTGCATCGACGTCTCCGACGGACTCGTCGCCGACCTTGGCCACGTCGCGCGCCGCAGCGCGGTCGGCATCCGCCTGCACGCCGCGCAACTGCCGGCGTCACCGGCGCTGCGCGCCGCCTGCGCCGGCGAGCTGCGCATCGCCTTGCAGGCCGCCGGCGGCGACGACTACGAGCTCGCGTTCAGCGCGCCGCCCGCGCACGAGGACTTCATATTGCGTGAGCTGGCCGCACTCGGCTGTGGCGCCACGCGGATCGGCAGCGTGGTGGCCGGCAGCGGCGTGCAGCTCGTCGATGCGGCCGATCGACCGGTCGCGCTGGCGCAGCCCGGCTGGGAGCACTTCGCATGAGCCTCGACCGCGCGCAGCGGCGTGCGCTGCTCGGTCACCCGGGCGGATGGATCGCCTGCGGCTTCGGCTCGGGCCTCAGTCCGCTCGCGCCCGGCACCGCCGGCTCACTCGCCGCGCTGCTGCCGTGGCCCCTGCTGCGCGAACTGCCGTGGCCGTGGTATCTCGTGCTGCTCGCGCTCGGCTTCGCGCTCGGGGTGTGGGCAGCGAACGTCGCGATGGCGCGCCTGCAGCGCAGCGACCCCGGTTGCGTGGTCATCGACGAGTTCGTCGGCCAGTGGCTCGCCCTGCTGCCGCTCGTATTCGCGCCGCGTGGCTGGCCGTGGCTCCTGGCCGGCTTCGCGCTGTTCCGCCTGTTCGACATCTGGAAACCCTGGCCCGTGTCATGGGCCGACCGCCGCGTCGACGGTGGCCTTGGCGTGATGCTCGATGACGTGATCGCCGGCGCCTACGCCGCGCTCATGCTCGCGCTGGCGCTGTATCTGAGCGCGCCCGGCTAGCCCGCGCGGGCGTCGTCCGTGGCGCACCGCCATGCGGCGGCGCCTGGCCGCGGACGCTGGTGACGCCGCCCTTGTGCAAGGACCCGTGTTGGCCAGTCCCCGGCTGCATCGGGCGCGGTCGTGCGCGCGGCGCGGGCCTGCTCCGGCGTGCCCGGCGGGACGGGCCTGCCCGGTCGGCCCGAAAAATCGTTTGAACCTGCGTGCGCCGCGATGCGACTGAGCTGAACGGACACCACCGGACTGGCAGCGACAGCACCACCGGGGGACCACAACCCTGATCGAACTCATCCAGGAGATTCCCATGAAGAACCAGCTCGTCGCCGCCATCGTGCTTGCTTTCGCGTTGTCGCCGGTTGCCTACGCGCAGAAGAGCAAGTCCGACGTCAAGATCGACAACGTGATCACCACCAATGCCGCCGTCATGGGCTCGACCGCCAAGCAGTCGATCGACATCGGCAATGCGAAGGACGGTGGCCAGTCGTCGGTCAACGGCAAGAACGTCATCGTCACCAACGCCGCGGTGATGGGTTCCAAGGCCGAGCAGAGCACACAGATCGGCAACGCCAGCGGTGGCGGCAAGTCGACGGTCAAGTTCGACAACCTGATCCAGACCAATGCGGCCGTGATGGGCTCGACGGCCAAGCAGAACCTCAAGCTCGGCAATGCCGCCAACGGTGGCGAGGCCACGCTGACCACCAAGAACATCATCGTGACCAACGCGGCCGTGATGGGTTCCAAGGCGACGCAGGACATCAAGGTCGGCAACGCCGAGTGATCGCGGGGTGTCACCAGTGACCGATGGCGTGCCGTCTGGCACGCCATCCACCATCGCCCTGACGGAGGTACCACGGTGAAAACGACCACCTTGCAATCGATGCTCATCGCCGCCGGCATGCTGGCGACCCAGGCCGTGTGGGCTGGTGGCGGCAGTATTGGATCGAGCATCCGCGACCTCGACGAGGGCACGCGCGCCAGCGTCGTCAAGGAACTGTCGAAGATCCACCGTTACGAGGATGGCAAGAACGGCCGCCAGTCGGCGATCCGCAGTCCTGGACAAACCAGCGAAAGCTGCGAGATGAACGTGGCCAGCCCGCAATCGAACTCACCCACTCGCACGCCGACGCCGCGCCGGGCGGTCACGGTCGTGACCGGCAACATCGTGCAGCTATGCAATCGCTGACGCGCTTCCTGCGCAGCGCAGCGCTGGCGGCCGGGCTCGTCACCGCGCTCGGCGGCTGCCAGTCCATGGCCGACACGCGCACGCCGGTGGTCAAGGAGTACGGCGAGCGCGTGCAGCGCACGATGCTGCCGGTGCAGCGCGTGGTCACCGATTTCGACAAGCCGCTGCGCTGCATGGACGAGATGCTCGAGACCTATGGCGCGAGCGCATCGCTGCTGGTCGAGGATCTCAACGACAAGACCGGCAAGGTCTCGGTCGGCACCACGCAGATGTTCATCTCGGCGATGTCGCAGATGACGCGGCGCAGCCATGCGATCCGCACGATGGCGTTCGGTGATGACGTCAAGAACCTCAGCTCGTACATGCTGCAGTCCAATTCCTTGGCTGCGTTCCAGGCCGAGCTGATCCCGACCTATACCGTGCGTGGCTCCATCACCCAGTTCGACGACAACCTGGCCAAGCGCACTGCCGATGCCGGCCTCACGCTCGGCATCGCCAGCAAGAACTTTCTTGGCGTGGGCGCTTCGCGCAGCACTTCGATCAACATGCTCGCACTCGATCTCACCATGGTGCGCGCCAGCGACTTCTCGATCGTGCCCGGCGTCAATTCGCGCAACAGCGCCGCCATCCTGCAGGAAGGTGACGGCCTCGATGGCGAGGCGGCGTTCTCCAAGCTCGGCGTGAACTACATGACGAGCTTTTCCAAGTCCGACGGCAAGACTGTTGCCGTGCGCAACCTCGTCGAGCTGTCGGCGATCGAGCTCATCGGCAAGCTCACCAAGGTGCCGTATTGGAAATGCCTTGGCGTGGATGGCAACCAGCCCGACGTCGTTGCCGAGATCGAGGATTGGCAGGATGGGATGGGCGGCGCCGAGAAGCTCGCGTTCTATATCCGTCACCTGACTGCAATCGGTTTGCTGCCCGATGATGGCAAGCCGACCGATCCGACGGCATTCAAGACCGCGCTGCGACGCTACTTCGACGTGCTTGGCGTACCCTATAGCGGCGAGTTCTCGCTGGCGCTGATGAAGGCGCATTTCGCTGCCGACCAGCAGCAGGTGATGGCCAAACTCGAGGCTGCGGCCAAGCCCACCTTGCGCGCCACGCTGCAGGCCGTGCCGGTCGATCCGGCCAAGTCGACCGCCGTGCGCTTTCGGCTGACGGCGAGTCTCGATTCGTACGCGTACTGCTTCCTGCAGGACGAGGCCGGCGTGATTGCACGCATCCATCCCAACCGCTGGCAGGGTCAGTCGCGCCTGGCAGCCGGGCGCGCGTTGGAGCTGCCGGCCGGCCGCTTCCAGATCACCACCGCGCCCACCGTGCAGTACCTGCAGTGCTTCGTCACCACGCGCAACATCGACAGTGCGCTCGGTGGCGCACTGCCCGGCGGTGATCTGGCGCCGCTGCCGGCAATCAAGGATCTGGCGGCATTGCGCGCGCTGTTGACGCGGCTGGCACCCGATGCCGTCGCGCCGGCAATCCAGTTCAAGGGCGTGGGCGCCGCCCTTGCCGCCAATCCGTATGGGGGCTGAGTCGTGAAGCGTGCCTGGTCGATGATCTTGATGATGCCGTGGGTTGCCTGCGGCATGGCCGTGACGCAGCGCGTCATGGCGGCGGTGGAGCCCGGTGAAGCCAGCGCCGCGCGTGGCCTGGGCGAGATCGAATCGCTCACTGCAACCGCATTGCCAGCGCCGCAAGGCAAGCGCCACACGCTGCGCTGCTGGCAGAAGGGTTATCTCATCGTCGAGCGCACGGTTGCGGCGCCGCCGGCCGAGGCCGAGCGCTCGGTGCCGGTGGCGACCGGCAAGGGCGAAGGCCTGCGCCTGTACGACCTGCAGAATGCATTGTGCGTGATAGAGTGAATGGGCGGGAGCATACCCATGCGCACTGACTCGGCATCCCAGACGCGGTCCGCGGGATCTGATCTGGACAATGACACGGCGCTGTATCTGCTGCAGCGTGTGGCCGCTCGCGACGAGCAGGCGTTCATCACGCTGCATCGGGCGATGGGACGCCGCATCTTTGCCTACGCATTGCGTCTGCTCGGCAACCACGATCAGGCCGAAGAAGTCGTGTCCGACACGATGTTCGAGGTGTGGCGCAACCCGACGCGCTTCGAGGGGCGGTCGCGCTTTTCCACCTGGGTGCTCGGCATCGCACGTCATCGCGTGCTCGATCGCTTGCGCGCGCCGTCGCGCCTGCTCGACGCCACCAGTACCGAGATCGACGAGGCATTGCCGGCCGAGGACGTGTCGGCGTTCGAATCGGTCGCTGCGCAGGAGCGCGAGCGCGGCGTACGCAACTGCATGGACAAGCTGTCAGACGTGCACCGCGAATGCCTGCATCTGGTGTTCTACGAGGGCGCGCCGTTGGCCGACGTCGCGGTGTTGCAGGACTGTCCCGAGAATACCGTCAAGACGCGCCTGTTCCACGCGCGCAGGAACATCCAGAACTGCCTGCGCCTGTTGCTGATCAACGAAGGACGCGCCAGTACGAGGACCGCCAATCATGCCTGACCTGCACGACTCAATGCCCTGGTACGTCAACCGTACCCTCGATGGGCCCATGTGCGCCGAACTGGCGCGCCGGCTGCGCAACGATCCGGCGTTGCGCAACGAACTGGCGTTCTGGGAGCAGGTTGCGACAGGCCAGAGCCGCCTTGATGCCGTGGCCGAGGACATTGCGCTGCAACGCACGCTGGAGCGGATCCGCCGCGAAACAGGCACGCACGTGGCCCGCCGCGACGCGCCCGCTTCGCGGCAGGCGCCGGTCAGGTCATTGCTGGGTCGGCTGTTGGCGTTGCCCGAGGGCTGGCTGCGGCCCGCGCTGGCCTGCACGTTGCTGGTCGTGGTGGCCCAATCGGTCGCGCTGCTGGTGACGCGCACCGATGGACACAACCTCATGCGCGGCAGCGCCACCCATGACGAGACGGCGGGCGCGCACATTCCAGCCGATTCGGTGTTGCTGCGCGTCGCGTTCGATCCAGCGGTCAGCGAGGCCCAGATGCGGCTGCTGCTCGCGCGCTACCAGGCCTCGATCGTCGCCGGCCCCGGCGAAGGCGGCGACTATTACCTGGCCGTGCCGAGCCAGCGCGCGATCGCCGCCACCGACGGCCTGCGTGCGGCGCCAGCTGTGCGCTCGGTGGTCGGCGTGGAACGTCTGCCGGCGCCGCGGCCGCCCAAAACGCCTTGAACCGATCGCGCCCCGGCGCCGACTCATGCAGCGGACCCACCCCTGGAGCATCGAGATGAACTTCCGCATCGCCGTTCTCGCCGCATTCGCCGCCGCGCTCGCGCCGACCGCGCAGGCGCAGAACGCCCGCTACATCGGCACCAACGAAGTGCCGCGGCCGATCGATGTGGCGCGCGCGCTGGCGGGGCAGAATTTCCGTCCACGGGTTCGCACGCGTGGCCTGTCGTTCGATGACGGTGCCGCCACGCCGGCACCATCGGCGGCCGAGGTCGATGCGACAACCGGCACCGATGTTGGCGGCGATGTCCAAGCCGGCGGCACGCTTGATGTCGCAATCGGCTTCGCGCTGGGCTCGGCGCAGCTGCAGCCCCAGGCCACGGCTCAGCTCGACGCGATCGCCGAGGGGCTGAAGCTGCTCGATCCGGCCACGACCATCGTCATCGATGGCCACACTGACGCCACCGGCACGCCGCAGTTCAACGAGCTGCTGTCGCAGCGCCGCGCCGAGGCCGTCAAGCATTACCTGCAACAGCAGCATCACATTTCCGCGGAGCGCCTGCAGACCCACGGCTTCGGTCAGCGCGCGCCGCTCGATTCGGCACATCCGTTCGATCCGCGCAATCGTCGGGTGCAGTTCCGCTTGGGCTGAGTCGTCTGATTCAAGGCACCACAAGGCACGGCTGCCGAGGCGGGCAGTCGTGCACCGCGCACCACGGCGGTCGTATCCAACTCGTTCTTCAAGGAGGCGTTCATGCCGGCGACGGCTCTTGACGCATCGACTTCGGCGCCATCGGTTGCGCGCATGGCGCGTCGTTGGCATCGGTGCCTGCACCTGCTGTTGGCGCTGCTGTTGCTGTGGCTCGTTCCGGCGGCCGCCCAGTCGACTACGCAGATCACGTTCGTCAGTCCGACCGATGGCGCCGTGTTCGACGAGCCGGCGCAAATCACCCTGAGCACCCTCGTCGTGCCCGGCGTTCCCGGCTGGGACTGCAGTGGGGACGTGGACTATTCGGCCAATGGGAAATACATCGGCGACACGGATCTGGATCCCTATTACAGTGTTGTTTGGGAAGACGTTCCGGCCGGCCACTACACGCTCACGGCACACGCGGTGCTCATCTGCGGCGCGCCGTTCGCGGCATCCGGGACAATCGCCCCCAAGGCGATCGAGGTCGTCACGACGATCGAGATCGATGTGCGTGATCCATTCGTGCATGCGGCGCTCGGCAATGGCGCACCGGCGCTCGAGTTCACGCCTGGCGTCGAAGTGGCGCTGCCGGTCATTGCGCTGAACACACACGGCGAGCCAGTGGCGGCAGCAACACTGGCCTGGCAAGTCGAGGCGATGGGATCTGCACAACCGACCGCCGCATGCGTCGACGACGATCAACCCAGTGCCGGCACCCTGACGACCGATGCGGGCGGCCACGCCATGCTGCGCTTCGTGCCCGGCTGCGCCAATGCCACCCGCCGCATCACGATCACGCCGCCACTGCCATCGACCCAGCTGCTCGTGCTGGATCTGACGCGTGCCCCGCCGCCTCCCCCGACCGTGTACGCGGAACTCGCCAACGACGCGCCAGCGCTCGAGTTCGTGCCAGGCGTCGAGATGGCATTGCCGATCGTCGCCCGGAATACCAATGGCGCGCTGGTGGCGGGAGCGATCCTGGTTTGGCAGATCGAAACGATGGCGACGCAGGGCAAGGCCGGATGCGTCGACGACGATCAGCCCAGTGGCGGCAGCCTCATGACTGGCGCGAACGGACGGGCCATGCTGCGCTTCGTGCCCGGCTGCGCCGATGGCAGTCGCCGCATCACGATCACGCCGCCGCCACCATCCACCCAACTCCTCGTCGTCGACCTGGCTCGTGGCGCGGTACCTGATCTGATCGTGCACGCGGCGCTCGGCGCCGCCGCACCGCCACTGGTGGCGACGCCCGGCGTCGAAGTTGCGTTGCCGATCGTTGCCCTCGACGTCAATGGCGAGCGGGTCGCGGCAGCGAACCTGGCCTGGCAGGTCCAGGCCGAGGCGGCCTCGACGCAAAAGGCCGGCTGTGTCGACCATGATCAACCGGCGGGCGGCAGTCTGACCACCGATGCGCTTGGCCAGGCCACGCTGCGCTTCGTGCCCGGCTGCGCCAGCGGCAACCGCCGCGTCACGGTCACGCCGCCACCGCCATCGACCGACGTCCTGACCTTGCTGCTGCGCGGGCCCGATCAGCGCTCGGTGAGTGTGGTGCTCACCTCGGGCGAGAGCATCCTGATCGTTCCGCCCGAGGTGGCCACGGCGGTTTCGTTCACGGTCAAGGACGGCCAGGATCAACCGATCGGTGGGTCGACGCTCGATTTCGTCCTCGCACCCGCCGCGGCCGGTACCATCGATGCGACGCTGCGTTCAGCTGATGACGGCACGGCGGTGCCGACGCTCACGCTGCGTGACAGCGCGTTGGCGGCCACGCTGACCGCCTGCGTGCGCGACCGCTCCGATGTATGCGTGCAGGTACCGATTCGCAACCGCAAGGCCGCGATCGAGGATCCCGCCGAGGCGATCGTGTGGCCGCTCATACAACAATCGCTCGATACACCGCTCGTGCAATTCGACAATATCGGTGGCCACCTGCGCAGTCTGCGCAGCGGGGCTGCCGGCTCGGGCATCGCGATCAACGCCGGCAACGGCAGCGTGCCCGTGGCTGCCGGCCAGGATGGACAGGGCAGCCAGCAGCGCTTCAACGTCTTCGTCGCCGGTAGCGTCGATATGGGTAAACGCGATCCGGTCCGCGGTCGGCGCAACGGCTTCGAAGTCAGCAGTCGTGGCCTCACGCTTGGCGCGGACTGGCGACTGACCCCGGGGTTCGTCGTCGGCGCCGCGCTCGGCGGCATGCGGGCCGATACCGATGTCGACGGTGGTGGTCGTCAGCGCGCCCACGGCGGCAGCGGCTCGCTGTACGGGCAATGGTTGCCGTATGAGCGTGCCTATGTCAGCGCCGCGCTCAATGTCGGCGGCGAGGATTTCGATCTGCGTCGTCCCGGCTGCGGAGCGGCCCTGACCGCGCGCACCGCCAGCACCCATCGCGCGTTGATGATCGAGGCGGGTTATTCGCTCGCCCACCACGCGCTGCGGTTCACGCCGTACCTGCGCTACCAACGCGTCAACGCCTCGCTCGATGCCTTCACCGAACAGGGCGCCTGCAATGACCGCCTGTCGATCAGCGGGACTTCGATGAGCCGCGCCACGCTCGGTGCCGGCGCCAACATCGACCGCGCCTTCAGCACGCGCAGTGGCGTGTGGATTCCTTCGCTCGCCGTGGAGTACCAGGCCGACAGCCAGAATGTCGAAGCGGTCTTCGCGCGGCTCATGGCTGGCGGGCCGTCGGTCGTGGTGCCGCTCGAGAAGCCTGATCGCCGTTACGGAACCGCGCGGCTGGCGTTGACCTGGATGACCTCGCTGCGCGCGCAACCGATATCGGCCTTCGTCGGCTTCGACACCGGCTTCGGGCGCAGCGACTATCGTAGTCGCGCGTTGCTGCTCGGTGTGCGAGTTCCGCTATGACCTTGCGTGGCTGACCCCATGATCCGACTACTTTCGATCCTCGTTGGGCTGAGTTTCCTCGGCGCCTGCGCCACCGTCGCCACCGGGCGGCTCGACAGCTACGACATCGTCGACTGCGAGTTGCCCGGCGTGATCCTGCACATCGGCACCGCACACGCGACCACCGGTCGCGCGCGCGCGATCCGCACCAGCGCCGATGATTGCGGCCTGCGTGGTGGCTACTATGCCGGTCCCGATCGTGCCAATTACGAGACTGCGCTGCGCGTGTGGTTGGCGCCGGCCGAGGACGGCGATGCGCAGGCGCAGTACAACGTCGGTCAGATCTACGAAAAAGGCCTGGGCCGCCCGAGCGATCCGGCCAAGGCCGCACAGTGGTACCAGCGTGCGGCCGATGCCGGCAGTGCGCAGGCGATGACCGCGCTCGGCATGCTCTACGAGCGTGGCCTCGTCAGTGGCGGCAACGCGCAGGCGGCGCTGGAACTGTACCGGCGCGCGGCGAATCTGCAGCAGCCGCTGGCCTACGCCGGCGAGGTGAGTGCGCGCGATGTGCAGATCCGGGCCTTGCAGGGCGAGCTCGCCGAGGCGCAACGCGCGGCGCGCGCACAGCGCAACAGTGCAGCGCGGCGCCAGCGCGAACTCGAGGATGAGGCGGCGCGTCTGCGTGAGGCTTTGCAACGGGAGGGGGCGGGCGGGTCGGGCAGCGGCATCGAAGGCACCTTGCGCAATATCAAACAGGCGCTCGAACAGGAGATCCAGCGCCAGGCCAGCGCGGAACAGGCCGCGCAGCAGCTGGGGGCGGCGCAACAGCTGGCCCAGCAGGATCCCGCGGTGCCGGCGCCCGCGTCGGACGCGCCGCAGATCGAGCTGGTCGAGCCCGCGCCCACGCCGGTGCGTGGGCTGACCGTGGTGCGAGTGCGCGGCGGCGCGCGCACCCACATCCGCGTGCGCGTGCGCGCGCAATCGCCACTGCAGGAGGTGCGGATCGGTGAGCATCGCGCGGAAGCGCTCGGCGATGGCGACTACGCGGCCGACATCGGTTTCGACGGCAAGGCGACGCCGGTCGAGGTCTCGGCGCTCGACACCAGTGGCCGTCGCGCGCTGCTGTCACTGCTGCTTGCCGGCGACAGCGCGCTGCCCGCGCCGGCGGCGGCCGACGCGGCAGCGCCGGGCCGCTACCACGCACTCGTGATCGGCAATGCACGCTATGCGAGCTGGGCGCCACTGGACACGCCACATCACACTTCCGAGGACATCGCCGCCACGCTGCGCGAGCGCTATGGCTTCGAGGTGACACTGCTGCTCGATGCCACGCGCGCGCAGACCTTCCGCGCATTGGCCGAGCTGCGCAGAAAGCTCGGCGAGAACGACAATCTCATCGTGTTCTATTCCGGCCACGGCAGCTGGGACGCCGGCAATCTGCAGGGCTACTGGGTGCCGGTCGATGGCGACAAGGATTCGGTGGCCAATTTCATCTCCTCGTCCGACGTCACCGACCAGATCAGCGTGATGCGCGCGCGGCAGATCCTCGTGGTGGCCGATTCGTGCTATTCGGGCGTGTTCGTGCAATCGATCGTCGACGACGGTCCGGTTGGCGATGTCGCGGCGATGCAGCGTCGCGCGCGCATTCCAAGCCGCAAGGTCATGAGCTCGGGAAACATCCGCGAGGTCATGGATGGCGGTCGCGGTGGCCACTCGGTATTCGCCGCGGAGTTCCTTGATGCGTTGCGGCGGCACGCCGACGCGCCGTTCGAGGCACGCCAGCTCTATCAGGAGATCGCGGCGCGCGTGCAGCGCGCGGCCGATGGCTATGGCGAACAGCAGGAGCCGCAGTACGGACAACTGCGCTTCGCCGGCCATGTCGGCGGTGACTTCCTGTTCGTGCCGCGTGGCAGTGGCTTCGTTGCGCTGCTGGCGCCGATGCACCGCATCGGCGCGCTCGACGCGATCACGCAGGCGCCCTGATCGGCGCTGGGCGTGGCGGGCGGCTCCCGCCGCGCCGCCCCCGCCGTGCCGGCGCTCAGCGCCGCCGCGCGATCTCGCGGCGGCGCACGAGGTAGTAGGCGGCCGGGATCACGAGCATCGACAGCAGGGGTGCCGTGAGCATGCCGCCGAGCATCGGCGCGGCGATGCGTTGCATGACTTCCGAGCCGGCGCCGGTGCCGACGAACAGCGGCAGCAGGCCGGCCAGGATCACCGCCACGGTCATCGCCTTGGGTCGCACGCGCTGCACCGCGCCGTCGCGGATCGCGGCCTGCAGTGCGGCGAGGGTCGGCGCCTGGCCAGCCGCCAGTTGCCGTTCCCAGGCCTGGCGCAGGTACAGCAGCATGATGACGCCGAATTCGGCCGCGACGCCGCCGAGCGCGATGAAGCCGATCATGCTCGCGACCGACAGCGCATGGCCGAGCAGCCAGATCAGCCACAAACCGCCGACCAGCGCCAGCGGCAGGCTCAGCATGATGATGAGCGCCTCGTCGATGCGGCGGAACACGAGATGGATGATGCCGAAGATCAGCACGAGCGCCGCCGGCACCACCCAGCGCAGGCGTGCCTGCGCCCGCGCGAGGTATTCGTACTGGCCCGACCAGACGAGGCTGTAGCCGGCCGGCAGCGGCACCTCGCGTGCGACGGCGCGTTGCAGCGCGACCACCACCGAACCCAGGTCGCCGCCGCCGACGTCGACGTAGACCAGACCGGCCAGACGCGCGTTCTCGCTGCGGTACATCGGCGGATCGGCGCTGACGGCGATGTCGGCGACCTGCTGCAGCGTCAACTGGGCGCCGTCCGCCGCCAGCAGCGGCAGATCACGCAGCGCCGCCAGCGAATCGCGCTCGGCGCGTGGATAGCGCAGCACGATCGGATAGCGTTCGCGGCCTTCGATCGTCTCGCCGATCGGCGCGCCGCCGACCACGGTGGCGATGAGGCGTTGCAGTTGCGCCTGGGTGAAGCCGTAGCGCGCGGCGTCGTCGCGGCGGATCGTCACGTCGACGTAGCGGCCGTCGCCGATGCGCTCGGCGAGCGCCGAGTCGACGCCAGGCACCGTCCGCGCGACGGCCTCGATGCGTCGACCCAGTTGCTCGATCACGCGCGTGTCGGGGCCGGTGACCTTGATGCCGATCGGGCTCTTGATGCCGGTGGCGAGCATGTCGATGCGGTTGCGGATCGGCGCGACCCACAGATTGGTCAGGCCCGGCACCTTGACCGCCGCGTCGAGTTCCTCGCGCAGCTTCTGCGCCGTCATGCCGGGGCGCCACTGGTCGCGCGGCTTGAACGTGATCGTGGTCTCGAACATCTCCAGCGGCGCCGGATCGGTCGCGGTCTCGGCGCGCCCGGCCTTGCCGAATACGTGCGCAACCTCGGGCACGCTCATCATCATGCGGTCGGTCTGCTGCAGCAGTTCGCTGGCCTTGCCGGCCGACAGTCCCGGCAGCGCGGTCGGCATGTAGAGCAAGCTGCCCTCGTCCAGCGGCGGCATGAACTCGCTGCCGATGCGCAGGGCCGGCAGTGCGGTCAGCGCCAGCAGCACGGCGCTCGCGGCGAGCGTCATGCGCGGGTGGCGCAGCACGGCGTCGAGCAGTGGCCGGTACAGCGCGATGAGCGCGCGATTGAGCGGATTGGCCGCCTCGGCGCGGATGCGGCCGCGGATCAGATAGCCCATGAGCACGGGGATCAGCGTGACCGACAGGCCGGCCGCAGCCGCCATCGCCCAGGTCTTGGTCCAGGCCAGCGGCGCGAACAGGCGCCCTTCCTGTTCCTGCAGCGCGAACACCGGCACGAACGACAGCGTGATCACGAGCAGGCTCGCGAACAGCGCCGGCCCGACTTCGCCCGCGGCGCGCGCGACGAGTGACCAGCGCGCCTGGCCCTGCGGCTCGCAGCCATGTTCGTCGCGCCAGTGCTCCAGATGCTTGTGCGTGTTCTCGATCATCACCACGGCGGCGTCGACCATTGCGCCGATCGCGATCGCGATGCCGCCCAGTGACAGCAGGTTGGCGGTGATGCCCTGGTAGTGCATGACGATGAACGCCGCGAGCACGCCGAGCGGCAGCGTCACCACGGCGACCAGGGCCGAGCGCAGGTGCCACAGGAACAGCAGGCACACCAGCGCCACCACGAGGAACTCCTCGACCAGCTTGCGGCTCAGGTTGCCGACCGCGGCCTTGATCAACAACGAACGGTCGTAGACGGTCACGATCTCGACACCGGCCGGCAGGCTGGCCTGCAACTGCGCGAGCCGTGCCTTGACCTGCTCGATCGCGGCCAGCGCATCCTTGCCACTGCGCAGCACGATCACGCCGCCGGTCACCTCGCCCTCACCATCGAGCTCGGCGATGCCGCGCCGCAGCGCCGGACCGCGCCGCACGCTGGCGACCTCGCCCAGCAGCACCGGCACGCCGGCGGAAGTGGCGACCGGCACCTGCTCGAACGCGCGCGCGTCGTGCAGGTAGCCTTCGCTGCGCACCATCAGCTCGGCTTCGCCCTGTTCGATCACCGAACCGCCGCTGGCGCCGTTGGCGGCATCGATCGCCGCGACGAGCTGCGCGATCGTGATGCCGCGCGCGGCCAGCGCCTGCGGGTCGGGCACGATCTGCCACGCATTGACCATGCCGCCGATCGTGGCCACCTCGGCCACGTCGGGGATCGTCTTGAGCTCGTAGCGCAGCAACCAGTCCTGCAGGCTGCGCAGTTGGCCGGCGTCGTGACGGCCGCTGCGGTCGACCAGTGCATATTCGTAGATCCAGCCCACGCCGGTGGCATCGGGACCGAGTGCGGGGGTGACGCCGGCCGGCAGGCGCTCGCGCACCTGGCTCAGATACTCGAGCACGCGCGAGCGCGCCCAGTACAGGTCGGTGTGGTCGTCGAACAGCACGTACACGAACGAGTCGCCGAAGAACGAGTAGCCGCGTACCGCGCGCACGCCCGGCACCGACAGCATCGTGGTCGTGAGCGGATAGGTAACCTGATCCTCGACGATGCGCGGCGCCTGGCCGGGCCATTCGCTGCGGATGATGACCTGGGTGTCGGACAGGTCCGGCAGCGCATCGAGCGGCGTGTGGCGCAGCGCCCACAGACCCCACACGGCCAGGCCCGCGGCCAATGCGAGCACGAGCCCGCGATTGGCCAGACACAGGCGGATCAGCGCGGCGATCATGGTTGGGCCTGCGCGTCATGCGCGGCCGGTGCCGACAGACGCTGCAGGGCGCCAGTGAGACTCGCCTCCGAGTCGAGCAGGAACTGCCCCGACACCACCACCTGCTCGCCACCGTGCAGGCCGGCAAGGATCTCGGTGCGGCCATCGCTGCTGCGTCCGGTGCGCACGCGCAGCGGCGCGAAGCGGCCATCACTGCCGCGCACGATGACGCGGCTGTCGTCGCCGGTCGCGATCAATGCCTCGTTCGGGACCAGCGGCCGGCGCGTCTGCGCGGGTGGCTCGATGCGCACCTGCGCGAACATGCCCGGCGCGAGCCGGCCCTGCGGATTGGCCAGCACGATGCGCGCGCGCTGCGTGCGGGTGGCCGCATCGACCAGCGGCAGCAGCGCATCGATCGTGCCCGGGAACGACTCACCCGGCAGCGCATCGACGCTGGCCTCGACCGGTGTGCCGGCGGCGAGCAGGCTGGCGTCGGCCTGCGGGATCGCCGCTTCGAGCCACAGCACGCGCGGATCGTTGATGCGCATCAGCGGCGTGCCCGGCGC
This sequence comes from Dokdonella sp., assembly GCF_019634845.1. Classification (GTDB taxonomy): domain Bacteria; phylum Pseudomonadota; class Gammaproteobacteria; order Xanthomonadales; family Rhodanobacteraceae; genus Dokdonella_A. The sequence continues at coordinate 68,787 of NZ_JAHCAQ010000010.1, read as the reverse complement.
GACCGTCTGCCCCTCGCGCACGAGGATCTCGCTGACCACACCGGCGCCCGGCGCCGTCAGCACGACACCGTCGGCACCACCGCGCCCGGTGGCGCCGAGCACGCGCAGGCGCGCCTGCGCCGCTGCGCGCAGCTCGCGTGCGGCGGGCGAGCTGGCCTGCGCCAGCGCCTGTGCTTCGGCGCGGGCGCTGCTCCACTCGGGAGCGAGCAACGTGAGCAGTGGCTGGCCGCGCGCGACCGCCTCGAATGGCACCTTGACCTGCAGGCGGCTGACGATGCCGTCGACGCGCGCGCTGACCACGGTCTCGTCGCGCAGGCTCCAGGCCAGCGTGCCTGGCACACGCAGGCTGCGCGTGAGCGTACCGAGCTCGACCGGCGCGGTGCGGATGCCGAGGTTGGCCTGCACGCCCGCATCGATGCGCACGCTGCTGCCGCCGGCCTCGTCGGCATAGCGTGGCACGAGCTGCATGTCCATGAACGGCGATTTGCCGGGTTTGTCGAAGTGCTGGTCGGGCACCATCGGGTCGTACCAGTACAGCACCTTGCGCTCGGCATTGGCCGATCCGGCCGATGCGGGCGCCGGCATCGCGTGGCCTGCGTGCGGATCGCCGCTCGCGGGCGCCGGCAACGCGTGGCCCGCGTGCGGATCGCTGCTCGCGGGCGCCGGCATCGCGTGGCCTGCATGCGGATCGCTGCTCGCGGGCGCCGGCATCGCGTGGCCCGCATGCGGATCGCCGCTCGCGGGCGCCGGCATCGCGCGGCCTGCGTGCGGATCGCCGCTCGCGGGCTCGCGGCCCGTCGTGGCCGACTGCGCATGCAGCCATGCGGCAGCGAGCGTGCCGAGCGCGATCGCGCCGGCGGCAACCAGGCGCACGGCGCGAGTGGATGGACGACGATTCATGGCGTGGTCTCCGCGGTCGGCAGCAGGAAGGCGAGCGCGGCCCAGGCGCGGCCGAGTTCGCTCAGATGGGTGGTGTGCTCGACTTCCAGTTCGAGTTCGTCGCGGCGCGCGTCGAGCCAAGGCTGCAGCGCGCCGCCGCCGCGATAGGCCGCGAGCGCGGTCCGGCTGCGGTCGTGGGCGAGCGGCAGCAGTTGCTGTTGCTTGCGCGCGACCAGGCGCTGCATCGCGTGCCACTGCGCGAGCGTCTCGCGCAGCGTGTCGAGCTGGGCGCGCCGCGCGTCCTCGTGTTCGGCCTCGACGGCGGCCAGTTCGGCGCGCCGCGCCGCCACATCGCGATCCTGCCGATTGCGCGCGAACAGCGGCAGGCCGACCGCGACCTCGAACATCAGCATGTCGTCGCGGCGCATGCCACCGGGGCTGCGCGAACGCTGGCCGTAACTGGCGGAAATGCTCCAGTCGGGGCGCTTGCCGGCCACCGCGACATCGACGGCGGCCTGGGCGAGGTCGCTGCGCGCCTGCCATGGCAGCAGCGCGGCCTGGTGGTCGAGCCGGCCCAGCAGTTCGGCTTCGCTGGTCGGCAGCGCGGCGAAATCGGGCCAGCTGCCGCTGGCGGCCAGATGCGCGGGATCGACGTCGAGCCAGCGCGCGAGTGCGGCGCGCGCGGCTTCGAGCTGGCCCTGGGCGCTGTCGCGGCGGTTGTCGAGGTCGAGCGCGGCGGCCTGGGCGGCCATCGCATCGACCACGCTGCCACGGCCGCCGGCGAGGCGTGCCTTGGCCAGTTCGATCGCGAGCGCGGCCTGCTCGCGCTGGGCCTCGATGGCGTCGATCAGCTCCTGCGCCGCCCGCAGCGCGATCCAGGCCTGCGCGGTGGCCTGGCGCAGGCGCAACCGGGCCGCTTCGCTGTCGGCCTGCGCGGCATCGACCTGGCGCGCCGCGAGCGCGGCGCGCGCCTCGCGCTTGGCGCGTGCGGGAATCTCCTGCATGAGGCCGATCTGCTTCATCGTCATGTCGTCGGCGCGCAGGTCGAAGGCATGCGCTCCGTCGATCGGCAGGTTCGCCACACCGACCACGAGTCGCGGATCGGGCAGGGCTGCGGCGCGCGCCGCGTCTTCGCGCGCGGCATCGAGCTGCGCCGCGCGCGCGACGAGAGCCGGTGCGGCCTGCTCGGCGCGCGCGAGCGCTGCGTTCAGGGACAATTCCTGGCCGGCCGCGGCGAGCGGCCACAGCACGACCAGTACGGCGCCCGCAGATGGGCGCAGGAAACGATGACGAACGCGGGACATGGAACCTCCGGACACGGCACAAGCCACGCGCCACGCTGCGGTGGCGCGCATTCACGGTGTGCGGTCGAAGGTCTAGATCTGCAGGCTGCAGAAGCGCCGTGCCGGCGGTGGATCGGAGCGGCACAGCGGAACATCGTGGTAGGCGCGTGCGGCCGGTTGCGGCAGCAGGCTCTGGCCCAGCGCGAATGCGCCCGGCGGCAGCGCCAGCGGCGGCACCTGCGGCAGCCTGAGGTCGGGATTGGTGAGATGGCTGCCCTGGCAGTGCTGGCTGCACAGTACATCGGTGCTCGGCCGCGTCGGTGCTGCCGGCTCGCCATGGCAGTGGCCGGCCACCGCCGGTGGCGTGGCCGGTTGCTGCTCGAACACCGGGCAGGCCCAGGCCGCGATCGCCACCTGCTGCAGCAGCGCGAACAGCGCCAGGCAGGCCAGGCGCAGCCGCCAGCGCCGCGTGCGCAGGCACCGTAGCGGCGTCATCGCGTCGCTCCCGCGCAGGCGCCGGCCGCGCGGCGCGCTGGCCGCGTTGCGGTGGCTACGGAGTTGGCAGGCCGGTGTCGCATCGGCGCCGAGTCTAGCGTGGAGCGGCGTTGGACGCATGTGGCGCAGCGCGGTTCCGGCGCCGCCGCTGCGCTAGCATGCCGGCATGAGCCCGATCCTCGTCGGCACCGCGAGCTGGACCGACAAGACGCTGATCGACTGCAAGCGCTTCTATCCGCGCGGCTGCAGCACGGCCGAACTGCGCCTGCGCCATTACGCCAGCCAGTTCGCGCTGGTCGAGGTCGACTCGTCGTATTACGCGATGCCGAGCGCCCGCAACGCGGCCTTGTGGGCCGAGCGCACGCCGGCGGCCTTCACCTTCAACGTCAAGGCGTTTCGCGCGCTGACCCAGCACCAGACGCCGCGCCAGGCGCTGCCGCGCGACCTGCTGGCGGCGCTGCCGGCCAGCACCCGCAGCAACATCTACTACAAGGATCTGCCGAGCGAAGTGCGCGACGAGCTGTGGGCACGTTTCAGCGCCGCGGTGGCGCCGCTGGCGCAGGCCGGCAAGCTCGGCGCGCTGCATTTCCAGTTTCCGCCGTGGTTCACCGCGCGGCGCGAAAACCAGGCGTATCTGGAACACGTGCGCGCGCGCCTGCCCGGGCATTGCGTCGCGATCGAGTTCCGCCACGCCTCGTGGTTCGCGCCGGCACAACGCGCGGCCACGCTCGCGCTCGAACGCAGCCTGGACCTGTGCAATGTGGTCGTCGACGAGCCGCAGGGCTTCCAGCAGAGCATTCCCGCGGTGTGGGAGGTCACCTCGCCCACGCTCGCGCTGTTGCGCCTGCATGGCCGCAATGCCGCCACCTGGACCGAGCCGGGCCTCGCGGCCGCCAGCGACCGTTTCAACTACGACTACTCGCGGGCCGAACTGGCGCAGTTCGTGCCGCCGTTGCGCGCGCTGGCCGCGGCGGCCGCGCGCGTGCATGTGATCTTCAACAACAACTACGAGGATCAGGGCGTGCGCAATGGCCGCGAGCTCGTCGGGCTGCTGGCCGCTGACGCGGCTTGAGCCGGGCGGCGCGCGTGGCGCTGCGCGCCGGCATCTCTCGCCATGCTTGACCGCGCCACCATCGACTCGGGTAGGCTAGCCGGGGCGGCATCGCGCAGCGTGCGTGGTGGCTCGCGCAGGGGGCTGCAGTGACGACACGACAGGCGGATGTGCTGGTGATCGGCGGTGGCATCGCCGGCATCGTCGCCGCGCTCGAGCTGCTGCGCGGCGGGCAGCGCGTGATCCTCGTCGACCGCGACACACGCGAGCGCTTCGGCGGGCTCGCGCGCTGGGCCTTCGGCGGCATGGCCCTCGTCGGCACGCCATTGCAGGCGCGCCTCAAGATTGCCGATACGCCCGAGCGCGCGCTGGCCGACTGGCTGCGTTTCGGCGAGCTCGACCCCGGCGAGCGCTGGCCGGTGGCGTGGGCGCGTCACTATGCCGAGCGCTCGCGCGCCGACGTGCACGACTGGCTCGTCGCCGCCGGTGTGCGCTTCATGCCGGCGGTCAACTGGGTCGAGCGCGGTCGCCACGGCGACGGCAATTCATTGCCGCGCTACCACATCGTGTGGGGCACGTCGTTGGCGTTGACGACCACGCTCATCGACGCGCTCGCGCAGGCCGATCGTGGCGGCCGGCTCGAACGGCTGCACGGTCACCGCGTCGACGCGCTCGAACTGCACGATGGACGTGTCTGCGGCGCCTGGGCCTGCGACGAAGCCAGCGGCGCGCGCACGTACATCGACGCGCCCGTGGTGGTGCTCGCCAGCGGCGGCATCAACGGCAGCCACGACCAGGTGCGCGCAAACTGGCCGCGCGCACGACCGCAGCCGGCGCGGATGCTCAATGGCGCCAGTCCGCTGGCCGATGGCGTCCTGCACCACTGGGCCGCCAAGGCGCTCGCTGCGCGCCTGACCCATGTCGGCGAGATGTGGAACTACGCGGCCGGCATCGAGCATCCGTATCCGCATTTCCCGGGCCACGGCTTGTCGCTGATCCCGTGCAAGTCGGCGCTGTGGCTCGATCACCGTGGCCGGCGCATCGGTCCCGAACCGCTCGTCACCGGCTTCGACACGCATTGGCTGTGCCAGCGCGTGGCGCAACAGGCGCAGCCGTGGACCTGGCAGCTCATGAACCGGCGCATCGCGCTGCGCGAGTTCGCGATCTCGGGCGCCGAGCACAATGCGCGCATCCGCGACCGCCAGTGGCTGCACTTCCTCGCCGAGACGCTGTTTGGCAACGCGCGCCTGCTGCGCCAGATGCAGCGCGAGAGCCGGCAGTTCCTCGTCGCCGACACGCTGGCCGAACTGGCCGCGCGCATGAACGAGCTCACCGCCTCGCTCGATGTCGACGCGCAGCAGTTGCAGGCCACGGTCGATGCGTTCGACGCCAATTTCGCGCGCGGCGCACGCCTCGAGAACGACGCGCAACTGCGCCTGATCCGCCATGCGCGGCAGTGGGGGTCGGATCGTCTGCGCACCTGCAAGCCGGCGCCGCTGCAGCGGCGCGGAGCCGGGCCCTACATCGCGGTGCAGGTGCAGCTCATCACGCGCAAGAGCCTCGGCGGGCTGTGCACCGACCTCGGCAGTCGCGTGCTCGACGCGAGCGACACGCCGATCGCCGGGCTGTACTGCGTCGGCGAGGCGGCGGGCTTTGGCGGTGGCGGCGCCTGCGGCAAGCGCTCGCTCGAAGGCACCTTCCTGCCGGGCTGCATCCTGACCGCGCGCGCGGCGGCGCGCTCCATCCTGGCTGGAGGTTGAGCGCATGGCTCACGAATTCGATTGCATCGTGGTTGGCGCGGGCTCGGCCGGCTGCGCGGTCGCGGCGCGGCTCAGCGAGGACCCGCAGTGCCGCGTCGCGCTGCTCGAAGCCGGCGGCAGCGACGCCAGCGTGCTGATCCGCGCGCCGCTCGGCTTTGCGGTGTCGGGCGCGATCAGTCGCCACGTGGCGCGCTACCAGACCGTGCCGCAACCGGGGCTCGACGGCCGCCGCGGCTTCCAGCCGCGCGGGCGCGTGCTCGGCGGCAGCAGTGCGATCAACGCCATGGTGTACTGCCGCGGCCATCGGCGCGACTACGACGACTGGGCCGCGGCCGGCAATCCCGGCTGGGACTACGCCAGCGTATTGCCCTACTTCAAGCGCGGCGAGGACAGCGCCTGTTTCGGCGCCAACGACTATCACGGCAGCGGCGGTCCGCTTGCGGTGAGCTGGCTGCGCAGTCCGTTCCCGAGCTCGCAGGCCTTCCTCGAAGCCTGTGTCGCGAGCGGCATCGCGCGCACCGACGACTGCAATGGCGCGCAGCAGGAGGGCTGCTGGCCTGCGCAGGTGACGATGCGTGACGGCGAGCGTTGCAGCGCGGCGCGGGCCTATCTCGCGCCGGCCCGCACGCGCGCCAATCTCGCCGTGTTCACGCGCGCGACCGCACGGCGCCTGTGCTGGGACGGGCGCCGCGTCAGCGGGGTCGAGGTCATGCTCGACGGTCGCCCGCAGGTGCTGCAGGCGCGCCGCGAAGTCATCGTCTGCGCCGGCGCTTACGGCTCGCCGCAGTTGCTCATGTGTTCGGGCATCGGCCCGGCCGCGCCGCTGCGCGCGCTCGGCATCGAGGTCGTGCACGAGCTCGCGGGGGTGGGCCAGAACCTGCAGGACCACATCAGCGCCAGCCTCAACTGGCGCTCGCCGCGCAGTGACGGCGGCTTCGGCATCTCGCTGGCCGGCGCGGCGATGATCTGGCGCGGCATCGGCCAGTGGCGGCGCGAGCGCCGCGGCTGCATCACCAGCAACGTGGCCGAGGCCGGCGCGTTCCTGCGCACCGATTCGGCACTGGCCGTGCCCGACATCGAGATCGAGTTCGTGGTGGCGATCGTCGACGACCACAACCGCAAGCTGCACCTGGGCCACGGCATGGGCCTGCACGTGACGCTGTTGCGGCCGCGCAGCCGCGGCGAGGTGCGGCTGGCCAGCGCCGACACGCGCACCGCGCCGCTGATCGACCCGCGCTATTTCAGTGATCCGGCCGACCTGCCGCAGCTCGTCAAGGGCGTGCAGCGTGCGCTCGCGATCATGGCGCAGCCGCCGCTCGCGCCGTGGCGCGGCGCGATGCTGGCGCCGCTGGCCAGCGACGATCCCGACGGCATCGCGCGCGAGCTGCGCCGCAGCGCCGATACCGAATACCACCCGGTCGGCACCTGCCGCATGGGGCCGGCCGGCGACGCCATGAGCGTGGTCGATCACGAGCTGCGCGTGCATGGCATCGCCGGCCTGCGCGTCGCCGATGCCTCGATCATGCCGACCCTGATCGGTGGCAACACCAATGCGCCGACCATCATGATCGGCGAGAAATGCGCCGACCTCGTGCGCGCGGCGCCGCGTTGAAGGCGGCGCGCCGCGGCGGACACACTGGCCAGGACACGGGAGAGCGGTTCGATGAGCAATGGCGCACAGGCACTGGTCAAGACGCTGGCGGATGCCGGCATCGAGCTGTGCTTCACCAATCCGGGCACGAGCGAAATGCATTTCGTCGCGGCGCTCGACGGCGAGCCGCGCCTGCGCGCGGTGCTGACGCTGTTCGAAGGCGTGGCCACCGGCGCCGCCGACGGTTACGCGCGCATGGCCGACAAGCCGGCGGCGACCTTGCTGCACCTGGGCTGCGGACTCGGCAATGGCCTGGCCAACCTGCACAACGCGCGCAAGGCGCAGGTGCCGATCGTCAACATCGTCGGCGACCACGCGACCTGGCACGTCAAGTACGACGCGCAGTTGCAGTCCGACATCGAGACCGTCGCCCGCAATGTCTCGCCCGGATTCGTGCGCAGCGCGCGCACCACGGCGACGCTGTGCGTCGACGCGGTCGAGGCGATCGCCGCCGCGCAGGCACATCCGCCGCAGGTGGCGACGCTGATCCTGCCGGCCGACGTGTCGTGGGGCGAGGGCGGCGAGCCGAGTGCGCCGCCCGTGCTCGCGCCCGCACCCTGCGCCGACGCCGCCACGCTCGCGGCGATCGCCGACGTGGTGCGCAGCGGCGCGCCGACCGCGTTCCTGCTCGGCGGCCGCGCACTGCGCGAGCCGGGTCTGGTCGCCGCCGCACGCATCGCCGCGCGCCATGGCGTCAAGCTGTTCGCCGAAGTGTTTCCCACCCGCATGCAGCGCGGTGCGGGCCTGCCGCCGGTCGAGCGCATCGCCTATCTGGCCGAGATGGCCGGGGTGCAGCTCGCGCCGTATCGGCACCTCGTGCTCGTTGGCGCCAAGTCGCCGGTGTCGTTCTTCGCCTACCCCGGCAAGCCCAGCGACCTGGTGCCCGACGGCTGCACCGTGCACACGCTGGCGGGCAGCGCGCAGGATGCCGAGGCGAGCCTCGACGCGCTGGTGACGCTGCTCGACGCGCAGCACAGCGAGGCGCAGCGGCAGGTTGCGCAGCGCCCGGTGCGGCCACGCGGCCGTCTCAGCGCGCCCAAGTTGTGCAAGGCGGTCGGCCATCTGCTGCCGGAGGGCGCGATCCTCATCGATGAAGCGATCACCTCGGGCCTCATGCTCGGCGCGATGACGCAGGGTGCGCCCCGCCACGACCTGCTCACGCTGACCGGCGGCGCGATCGGCCAGGCCCTGCCCAATGCGATCGGCGCGGCGTTGGCCTGTCCGCGGCGGCCGGTGGTCGCGCTCGTCGGCGACGGGGCGGCGATGTACACGATCCAGGCGTTGTGGACGCTGGCGCGCGAGCAGCTCGACGTCACCGCGATCATCTGCAACAACGCGGCCTATTCGGTGCTCAACGTCGAGCTCGACCGCGTCGGCACGCAGGCCGGCGGGCCCAAGGCGCGCGCGCAACTGGAGCTGGGCGGCGCGCCGCTCGACTTCGCGCGGCTGGCGCAGGGCATGGGCGTGCATGCGGTACGCGTCGACAGCGCCGAGGACCTGTGCAAGGCGCTCGACTATGCGTTCGCGCAGCGCGGTCCACACCTGATCGATGCCATCATTCCCGAAGCGCTGGCCGGCACGCGCCGCAAGCTGCTGCCATGGCTGTTGCGCTCGCTGCCGAAACTGCCGGCGCCACTCGCGCAGGCGCTCAAGCGCAAGATCGCGCCCTGAGCGCGCCGGCGCGCGCCTGCCGGTGCGCGGCGTGGCAGTTCCTGCCGCGGGCTGTCACGGCCAGCCACGCCATGCGCCACCCGCTGCGCCGCCGCGCGCCGTGGCCGCCACGGTCGCGGCTCCGGCAACTGGCACGAATGATGCAGTGACGACTGTGGGGAATCCAGCAGCGAGCCGCGTCATGTCCCAGCAGATCCACGCCCGTCGCATCACTATCGGCCGTGAACAGGACGAACTGGCCTGGCGCCATGCCATCGACCTGCTGCGTGCGGGCGCCGTCATGGTGCTGGCCATCGCCGCCAGCGCCGCGCGGGCCTGGGGTTGAGCCTGGCGGCACGCGGAACGCGTTGCGCGCGGGCCGGCCGGCCGCCGCGCGTCGATGCGGCCCCACGCCGACCTCACTTGCGTCAACGCTGCGGCGCTGCCTCGCGTCCGACCATCGCCTGCTGCGCCGGCGCGTAGCGCTCGCCAACGATGTCGATCCGTGCGGCGGCCTGTTCGATCTCGCGCAGGTCGGTTGCCGTCAGCGCGAGATTCGCGGCGCCGAGATTCTCCTCGAGCCGATGCAGCTTGGTGGTACCGGGAATCGGCGCGATGAAATCGCGCTGCGCCAGCAGCCATGCGAGTGCGATCTGCGCCGGCGTGGAGCCCTTGTCGCCGGCCACGCGCTTGAGTAGGTCCACCAGTGCCTGATTGTTCGCGATCGCCGCGGGCGCGAAGCGCGGCACCGACTGGCGGAAGTCGCCGTCACCGAACCTGAAATCCTTGCCCATGGCGCCGGTGAGAAAACCCTTGCCGAGCGGGCTGTACGGCACCAGGCCAATGCCGAGCTCGTCGCAGGCCGCGAGGATGCCGTTCGTTTCCACCGCGCGCCACCATAGCGAGTACTCGTTCTGCACCGCGGCCACTGGCTGCACCGCATGGGCGCGGCGCAGCGTGGCCACGCCGGGTTCCGACATGCCGAAGTGACGCACCTTGCCCTGCGCGATGAGGTCCCTGACCGTGCCGGCCACATCCTCGATCGGCACCTTCGGATCGACGCGGTGCTGGTACAGCAGGTCGATCGTGTCGACGCCGAGGCGTTGCAGCGAACCCTCGACCGCCTGGCGGATGCGCTCGGGCCGGCTGCAAACGCCGCGGTTCTCGCCGCTGGCGAAATCGATGTCGAAACCGAACTTGGTGGCGATCACCACCTGGTCGCGCACGGGCCGCAGCGCTTCGCCGACGAGCTTCTCGTTGGTGAACGGGCCGTAGACCTCCGCCGTGTCGAACAAGGTCACGCCGCGATCGACCGCGGCGCGGATCAGTGCCACGCCTTCGGGCGTCGAGAGTTTCGTCGCGTAGCTGAAACTCATGCCCATGCAGCCAAGGCCGAGGGCGGAGACTTGGAGCGGGCCGAGCGTGCGCGTGTGCATGATTCATGGACCTTGCAGTGTCGATGGAGCTGGGGAAATCCGAATGGTCGCCGCCCGTGCGCGCTGGCCGATCATCGGCGCGAGGTAGGGGCTGCCGCGATACTTGGTGCGATAGGCCTCGTCGATGCGGTCGTTGGTCGCGCCGTCGACCGGCGCGAAGGCGACTTCCTGCGTGGTGCCGGCGGCGCTGATGCGACCGGCCTTCTGCCGCAGCGCGGCCTGGTACCAGCGCGAACGGGTGCCGTTGTAGGCGCGCACGTAGAGCGCATCGTCCACCACCACCGACCAGATCCAGGTCGGCGTGCCATGGGTGACGCCGTCATCGCGGAACGGCGCGATATGCAGGTCGTCGCTTGCGGCGATCCTGTCCAATGTGTTCTTGGGCCATCCGATCATGAGGCCGCCTCGAGTTTGGTATGGGGCACAGGGATTGCCATTGCCACTTCTTTCGGGATTCGTCCCGCGTGAAGCCGGGCTCGATGCGGCTCAGGGCCGCACCATCACCTTGATCGCCTCGCGCGCATCCATCGCGCGGTAGCCGTCGGGTACGCCGTCCAGGTCCACCGTGCGGTCGAACACCAGGCCCGGCTGGATGCGGCCTTCGAGCACGTCGGGCAGCAGTTCGTCGATATAGGCGCGCACCGGCGCCGGGCCGCCGCCGACGAGGACGTTGCGGTAGAACATCGGCTGCGCCTGCGGCACGACGTCGTAGTGCGGCACGCCGACGCGACCGACGGCGCCACCGGCGCGCACGATGCCCATCGACGTGGCCATCGCCTGCTCGGTGCCGACACACTCGAGTACCGAGTGCACGCCGAAACCGCCGGTCAATTCACGCACGCGCTCGATGGCCGCAGCGCCGCGTTCGCTGACCACGTCGGTGGCGCCGAACTGTCGGGCCAGCGCGAGGCGGGCGGGATGCCGGCCCATGATGATGATCTGCTCGGCGCCCATGCGCTTGGCCGCGATCACGCCGCACAGCCCGACCGCACCGTCGCCGATCACGGCCGCCTTGCGGCCCTTGCCGACGCGCGCCACGACCGCCGCATGGTGGCCGGTGCCCATCACGTCCGACAGCGTGAGCAGCGAGGCCATCAGGGCGTGATCCTCGCCGGTCGACAGCCGATACAGCGTGCCGTCGGCCTGCGGAATGCGCAGCGCCTCGGCCTGCGCGCCACCGACCTCGGCATTGCCGAAGAAGCCGCCGTGCACGCACGCAGTCTGCAAGCCTTCGTGGCAGAACTCGCAACGGCCGTCGGACCAGGCGAACGGCATGATGACCACGTCGCCGACCCCGATCGTGCGCACGTCGTGGCCGACGGCCTCGACCACGCCGATGGCCTCGTGGCCCATGTTCTGGCCTTGGCCATCGGCTGGCTTCAAGCGATATGGCCACAGGTCGCTGCCGCAGATGCAGGCGCGGGCGACGCGGATCAGCGCATCGGTGGGTTGCCTGATGGCAGCGTCGGGAATGTTCTCGATCCGCACGTCGCCGGCCTGGTACATGATCGTTGCGCGCATGGCGGCTTACCTCGAGGTGTCCAGTGGGCTGTGGTACTGCGCATCGGTGACCGGCTCCATCCAGTCGACGACCATGCCGCGCCCATCGGCCTCGGCGATGGCGATGTGGGTCATCGGTGAATGGGGCGATGCGCCGTGCCAGTGGCGCTTGCCGGGCGGGCAGGTGATGACGTCGCCGGGGCGGATTTCCAGCTTCGGTTCACCCTCGCACTGCGTCCAGCCGAGGCCGTCGGTGACGATCAGGATCTGGCCGCAGGGATGCGTATGCCAGTTCGAGCGCGCGCCGGGTTCGAAGGTGACCACCGCGCCGGAAACCGGCGCCGGACCCGCCGACGTGAACAGCGGCGCGAAACGCGCGCGGCCGGTGAAGTTCATGGTGCCGCCGTCGATGAAGGCCTGTGACCCGTTGCGTTGCAAAGTGCTCATCGGATGTTCCTCTGGCAATGAATGCGCGAATTAGTGCGCGTTGGCCGCGCGCTGCTCGAACACCTGCTTGAACACCGGCAGCGCCGAGAACACGCGCGGCCAGCCGGTGTAGAACGCGAGCTGGGTCAGCACCTCGCCGGCTTCGGCCTGGGTGAGGCCGTTGTCGAGCGCGCGATTGAGGTGATACGGCACCGCCAGGGCCTGGCCGGTCGCGATCAGCGCGGTCACCGTGACCAGGCTGCGGTCGCGCGGGGCGAGATCGGGCCGCAACCACAGCTCGCGGAACAACAGGTCGGTGGTGTTCTGCACCACGCCCGGCGATACCGCATCGAACTGCTGCGAGACATTGCGCGCGCGCTTGGCCTCGCCGGCTGCATCGAGCGGCAGCAGCCTCGGCGACACCGCGGCGAGCTGATCGGGTTGGATGCCGCGCGCCGCGAACACCGGTTGCGTCGCGAGCGCCGCATCGACGGCGTTCTGCCAGCCCGAATAGAACGCGAGCTGGAGCAGCGCCTCGGAGATCTCGGCCGGCTTCACGCCGTTGTCGAGCGCGAGCTTGACGTAGTCGGGCAGCTCGCGCGTCTGGTCGAGCGCAACGAGCGCCGCCAGCGTGACCAGGCTGCGGTCGCGCGGCGACAGGCCCGGGCGCTTCCACACACCATCGAACAGCGCGGTCCGCGTGTAGTGGGCGAGGGCGGGCGAAACCGACTCGACGCTCGCGGGCGCCGGCGCGTGGGTGGATGCAGTCGACATGGTATGGCTCCTGTCAGTGGTGGTGCACGCGGCCAGCGCGAGGCAGGCCAGCGCCGCTGCGAGCGGATGCTTGCGCGTGAATGGCGAGCGGCGCGGCGCGCCTGCAGGGCGCGGTCGGTGCGGACGATGCCGCGCCGGCCTGTCGGCGATCGGTGTCGGGGTGTCCATGGGAGCCATTGTGGGCGTCCGTCACCTGCGCGACTAGCTGATTGCCGCTGAATGTAGTCATTAGTGTTGCTAATGCATCGACGGCCGCGAACGACACCCGGTCAGCGCGTGCTGGCGGCGACCAGGGTTGGCGTCGGACGGCGGCTTGCGGAGGCGGTGGCTGCGCTGGTGTGCGCCGGCGTTGTCATGGCCGGCATGGTCGGCCCGTGGTGACGCCTTGATTGGCCGATGAACGGTTAAGGCCGCATTGGCGCAGCTACTCAATTGCTCGTGCGGGATGCGCGGACAAGCCACGCGAAGTGCCGCGATCCGACGTGGCGCAGCCGCCTGCTTCGTCGACATTCAGCAGCGGCGCGCGACCCATAGGTCGCCAGCCGGGCCTGACGATGCGGTTGGCAAAGGCCGATACAGTGCAGACGATCCGGCACTTGTCCGCGCGCATTCCTCATAGCTGCCCGCCCACGCCTTTGAACTTTTCGACGAAGGCGGCGACCTTGCGGAACACGCTTTGCTTCTTGCCCAGGTACTGCGGATTGAGCGGGCTCATCTTCGGCAGCAGCGCGTTGAGCTCGGTGCCGTTCTCGCTGGCGTATTCGCGCTTGAGTGACGTGGCGAGATAACGCCGGGCCGCCTCCGGATTCAGGCTTTCGGCGTCGATCAGTTCCTGCGCCTCGCGCTGCTGCTCGGCCTGGGCAAAGGTGAAGAAGGCCTCGATCACGCTGGCCTTGTCGCCGAGCGCATCCAGGTCGGTGCGGTTGATGAAGTCCACCACCAGGCTTTCCTTGGCGCGGTTGCCAAGGCTGGCGCGGATCACCCGGCGCACATCCTCCACCAGCGCCGCCTTGTCCTTGACCTTGCGGTTCTTCTCGAAGATCAGCTCCAGGATGTAATCGAGGTTGATCTCCTGCGACTTGAGCAGGTCGATTTCGAACACCACGTCATCCCAATCGATGCTGGACTTGGCTTTTTCTTCGCCGGCGCGCTCGCGGCGCAGCCAGTCGCGGATGTCGTTGTAGGTGGAGCGGTAATCCTGGATCTTGCGCTCGGCAGGCAGTCGGATGGCCTGCAGCGCGGCGTAATCGTCATCGCCAAGACCCTGCTGCGCCTTGAACGCTTCCACCGCCTGCGGGTCGCTGGTATCGATGCGCTGCAAGGCTTTCAGGCTGGCGAATTCGTCGTAGTTCTGCAGCACATTCTCGACCCGCAGATACTCGCCAAACAGCTTCGCAAAGGCTTTCTTGTCGGCTTCCTTCTCGATGGCGGCAGGGTCCGGGAAACGCTGCTCCAGCTCCGCCACCACCGCCATGAAGCCGCGCCGCGCCTCGCCGGTGGCCGCGTCGGTAAAGCCTTCCATGTATTCCTTGTAGCCTTTCTCCAGCACCACGTTGCGGGTGTTGGCGTCGCCGAACAGGGTGATGGCATCGACCGTCGCCTGTTCCAGATCGCGGAAGGTGACGATGTTGCCGAAGGTCTTGGTGGCGTCGAAGATGCGGTTGGTGCGCGAATAGGCCTGGATCAGGCCGTGGTAGCGCAGGTTCTTGTCCACGAACAGGGTGTTGAGCGTCGGCGCGTCGAAGCCGGTCAGGAACATGCCGACCACGATCAGCAGGTCGATGTCCTGTTCCTTCACGCGCTTGGCCAGCTCGCGGTAGTAGTTCTGGAAGCCGTGGCTGTCCACCCCGAAATTGGTCTTGAACTGCGCGTTGTAGTCGCCGATGGCAGCGCCAAGGAACTCCTTGGCGCTTGAATTCATGGCCGACACCTCGAAGCTCTCGTCGGCGATGTCGCCCACCGCGTCCTGCTCCTCGTTGGCGGCGAACGAGAAAATCGTCGCCACGCGCAGGGGCTTGTCGCTGCCCTGCTGCAGGCGCTTGAAGGCGTCGTAGTACAGCTTGGCCGCATCCACGCTGGCCACCGCGAACATGGCATTGAAGCCGCGCGCGCCGGCCTGCAGGCGATGGGTCTTCTGCCGGAAGTGGGTCAGGATGTACTGCGTGATCTCGTCGATGCGCTGTGGGTGCAGCAGGGCCTGCCGGTTTTCCGCCGCGCTCAGTTTCCTGTCGTCCTGCTCGCGCTCGATGGCGCGGAACTGCGGGCGGACATCGTTGTAGTCCACCTTGAACTTGAGCACCTTCTCGTCGCGGATGGCATCGGTGATCACATACGAATGCAGCTGGCGCCCGAACACGCTGGCGGTGGTGTCCGCGCCCAGCGCGTTCTCGGGAAAGATCGGCGTGCCGGTGAAGCCGAACTGGCAGAACTTCTTGAAGCGCTTTTTCAGGTTTTTCTGCGCCTCGCCGAACTGGCTGCGGTGGCACTCGTCGAAGATGAACACCACCGGCTTGCCGTAGATGGGCAGGTCGCGCTCGGCCTTCATCAGGTTGTTGAGCTTCTGCAATGTGGTGACGACGATCTTGTTGTCGTCCTTCTCCAGGTTGCGCTTCAGGCCCGCCGTGCTGTCCGAGCCATTCACGCTGTCGGGCGAGAAGCGCTGGTATTCCTTCATGGTCTGGTAATCCAGATCCTTGCGGTCCACCACGAAGAACACCTTGTCGATGAAAGCAAGCTCCGTGGCCAGCCGCGCCGCCTTGAAGCTGGTCAGCGTCTTGCCGCTGCCCGTGGTGTGCCAGACGTAGCCGCCGCTTTCCACGTCGCTCCAGTTTTTCGCCTGATGGCTGCTGGCGATCTTCCACAAAATGCGTTCGGTGGCGGCGATCTGGTAGGGACGCATCACCAGCAGCGTGTCGCTGACGTCGAACACCGAATAAGTCAGCAGCACCTTGAGCAGGGTGAGCTTCTGGAAGAAGGTGGCGGTGAAGTCTTTCAGGTCGCGCAGCGGGCTGTTGTCGGCCTTGGCCCAGTGCATGGTGAAGTCGAAGCTGTGCTTGTTGCGCGCCGTGGTGTTGGCGAAGTAGCGGGTATCGGTGCCGTTGGAGATCACGAACAGCTGCAAATACTTGTACAGCGAGTGTTCGCTGTTGAAGCTCTCCTTGCTGTAGCGGTGCACCTGGTTGAAGGCCTCGCGGATGGCCACGCCGCGCTTTTTCAGTTCCACCTGCACCAGCGGCAGCCCGTTGACCAGGATGGTTACGTCGTAGCGGTTGGCGGCGCTGCCGCCCTGCTCGAACTGGCGGATCACCTGCACCTTGTTGCGGGCGATGTGCTGCTTGTCCAGCAGGTAGATGTTCTGGATGCGGCCATCGTCGAAGGTGAAGTCGTGGATGTAGTCGTCGTGGATCTTGCGGGTCTTCTCGACAATGCCGTCGCTGGGCTTGTCCAGGAAGGTTTCCACGAAGCGCGCCCATTCGCTGTCGGAGAACTGCACGTCGTTGAGCGCCTGCAACTGCGTGCGCACATTGGCCAGCAGAGCTTCGGGCGTGTTCAAGCCGGGCAGGTATTCGTAGCCCTGGCTACGCAAGTCCTCGATGAACTCGCGCTCCAGCGCATCCTCGCTCTGGTAGCCCTCGGCGACCTGCCATGTCTTGGTATAGCGGTCGAGGACGATGAAGCTGTTGGATTCGGCGATGGGCTTGTAGTCGATCATGGGGCTTGTTCTTGCCTTGATTGGAACCGCATTTTCCCTGCAGGCTGCGCGTTACAGTTCGTCGGTTTTGAATTCGTCATAGCCTTCGTAGTAATAGCTCACATCGATGCCTTTCATGAACAAGGCCCGGTCATCAACTTTGTCGGTGAGGGCTTGTTTGAGCAGCGCCTTGATTTCCAGATCCTTCACCACGCTGCGCTGCATCGCCGAGAGGTATTCGGCTTTGTCCACCCCATTCCAATCCACTATCTGCCGGATTGCCTTCTTGAGCATCAGATCCAGCCAGATACGGGTGGCGCGGCCATTGCCCTCGCGGAACGGGTGGGCGACGTTCATCTCCACATATTGTTCGATGATGTCATCGAATGTGTTTTGCGGCATGGCATCGATGCGCTTCAAGGCGGCATCGAGGTAAAGCACGGGCGCGAACCGGAAATCACCTTTGGCGATATTGACCTCACGGATCTTGCCTGCGAAGTGATAAATATCGCCGAACAAATAGGCGTGGATGAACGACAGGTCGCTGAAAGTGCCGACCTCTGCCTTGTGGATGTCGCCCGAGTCAAATAGCCGCTTGGCTTTTTGTTTGCTGAGTTTCTCTTCGGCCCTGGCGAGCTCGACCTGATTGTCGATGTTGAGTTTGTTTTCCAGAATCATGCACTGGCTCCGTGGGTGCGAGAAAAGCTCAAGAGCAGATCGCGGTAGTGTTCGTACTGCTTGCGGCGCAGCTCGATTTCGCGCGGCAGGCCTTCGCTCAGCGAATTCGTGAGGGCGTCGAATTTGTCGAGGATGGCGACGATGCGGGCTTGTTCGGCGAGGGGTGGAACTGGTATCGGGAAGTTTAAGAACATCGGCCTACGCAGTGAGGTCACAGATGAACTCACCGATGCCTTTTGTATATACGTGTAAAAATGAGATTTTATGCAGTGATATACGAATCGCGGATTGATAGTTGCGCAAGGAACTATGCGGTATGCCCGCTGATGTAGCGCATATTTTCCTTGGACATAGTGAAATACTTTGCCCACCCCCGCGCCATCTCCCGCCGTGATGATTGCAGTTTCGTCAAAATCAAACTCGTTTAGGCGTAAAGGCTCACGACCGCGTGCGAAAAAAATATGCTTGCCATCAGCAATTGAATCCTGAGTATCGTGACTACCGGTACCAATTGTCGCCACGCCCCCCAACGTCTTCCACTCCACTTCCCCGTCTTCAAAACGCAGCAGCTTGTCGCGGTAGTGGTTGTATTGCTTCCGGCGTGCGCTAAGCTCGCTGGTCAGCTCGCTGGTCACCGCGGTAAATGCGTCCAGAATGCGGACGATTTCGGACTGAATTTCCAGCGATTTGTTCGGGTTGTTGGGGCAGGGGATTGGGACGACTAGCTTGGCAAGATCGCCGCTTGATACTCGGCGAACCTTAGCGCCGGTGATGTACTTTTTTTTCTGATCCTGAAACGCAATGGTTTGAAAGTAATGCGCAAGATATTTCACGTTCTGCGCATGCCTGAACAGCATCATGTCACCTGATATCGCCACTTCACCACCAAGCCAAGCGAGCGGTTTCACGACGTCTTCATCGTTTTCTGACGTTGTGGCAAGGAGAAGATCATTGTTTTGAGCTCGCCTTAACTGGCTTGCCAGTTTCTCGGGCACATATGTGAAGGTTCGTTCTGCCGAAAGCCCATAGCGGGTATAGAGCTGCCCGTAATGGATGGCGGGGAATCCTTCCTCAACAAAGTCCTTCTTCTGCATCCCGTTTCCGCGAATGAAGTCGCCCACATCCCCCAGCGCCTTCCACTCCACCTCCGCCCCATCGAGCAGCTTCTCCAGAAACGCCACGCGGCTCATGCCTCGTTCTCCCCGCCCTCGATCTCCGCCACGATGGCGTCGATCTCGCGGCGCAGCTGGTCGATGCGGGTCACGGTGGTCTTGATTTCGGCGTTGAGCTGCGCGATGTCCACCACTTCGCGGGTGTCTTTCGCCTCCACATGGCTGCTCACCGACAGGTTGTAGTCGTTGGCGGCCACCTGCGCGTGCGGCACGCAGCGGGCGAAGTGCGGCACGTCTTCCTTGCTGGCGAACACGGTCATGATGCGTTCGATGTGCTCGGCCAGCAGCACGTTGTTGTTGGTTTCCTTCTTGAACAATTCGCTGGCGTCGATGAACTGGGTGGCGGTGTCGGTCTTGTGTTTGGACAGCACCAGGATGTTCACGGCGATGGTGGTGCCGTAGAACAGATTGGGCGCCAGTGCGATCACCGTTTCCACAAAGTTGTTGTCCACCAGGTACTGGCGGATCTTCTGCTCGGCGCCGCCGCGGTAGAAGATGCCCGGAAAGCAGACGATGGCCGCGCGGCCACGGCCGGAGAGGTAGTGCAGCGCGTGCAGCACGAAGGCGAAATCGGCCTTGGACTTGGGCGCCAGCACGCCGGCGGGGGCAAAGCGTTCGTCGTTGATCAGGGTGGGATCGTCGCTGCCGAGCCACTTCACCGAATACGGCGGGTTGGAGACGATGGCGTCAAACGGCTTTTCATCGCCGAAGTGCGGATTGAGCAGGGTGTTGCCGAGCTGGATGTCGAATTTGTCGTAGTTGATGTTGTGCAGGAACATGTTCATCCGCGCCAGGTTGTACGTGGTGTGGTTGATTTCCTGCCCGTAGAAGCCGTCTTCGATGAGGTGGGCGTCGAAGTGCTTCTTGGCCTGCAGCAGCAGCGAGCCGGAGCCGCAGGCGGGGTCGTAGATCTTGTTGACGCTGGCCTGGCCGTGCATGGCCAGCTGCGCGATCAGGCGCGAGACATGCTGCGGGGTGAAGAACTCGCCGCCGGATTTGCCGGCGTTGGCGGCGTAGTTGGAGATGAGAAATTCGTAGGCATCGCCGAACAGGTCGATGTGGCTGGCGTCGCCCTTTTCATAAAAATCATGGCCGAAATCCAGCCCGGCCACGCCCTTGAGCACCGCGGCCAGGCGCGTGTTCTTGTCCTTGACGGTGTTGCCCAGGCGGTTGCTGGTGGTGTCGAAGTCGGCAAACAGGCCCTTGATGTCGTGCTCGGACGGGTAGCCGTTGGCGGAGGCTTCGATGGCGGCAAAGATGGCCGCGAGGTCGGTGTTGAGGCTGTCGTTGCCGTGGGCCCTGGCCGCGACGTTGGCGAACAGCTGGCTGGGATAGAGGAAGAAGCCCTTGGTCTTGACCGCATCGTCCTTGATGGCGGTGGTGATGACGCTGTCGGGCATGTCGGCGTAGCGCACGCTGTCGTCACCGGCTTCGATGTAGCTGGCGAAGTTTTCGCTGATGAAGCGGTAGAACAAGGTGCCCAGCACGTACTGCTTGAAGTCCCAGCCATCCACCGCGCCGCGCACGTCGTTGGCGATGGCCCAGATCTGGCGTTGCAGTTCGGCGCGTTGCTGGGCGCTGGTCATCGTTGCTGTCCTGTCGAGTCGTTCATGTTGTTGTCGTCGGCGCCACCGCCGCGCACCCAGTCATCCACCTCGGAGACCTTGGACTTCCACAGCCGTCCGACGCGATGCGCCGGCAGGTGCTTGCGCTCGATGCGGCAGCTGATGGAGTCGCGGGTGACGCCCAGATGCGCGGCGAGCTGCGCCACCGATTGCCAGGGTTCAGTGCCCACGGCAAGGTTCCGGCAGCAAGGGTTGTGGCGGCATGGCGTCGGCGTGATTCGGAAAGCCGCACTTTATCAGCCTGCCCGGTGGCGGGCGTGCGCGTCGCCAAGGCCATGCGGCGCGTCCTTCCCCGAAACGCCGACGCCATGACAGCGAAATCCTGGTCTTGAATCAGTGCTCGGTGAAGCCGACATAGACTGGCAGGTCACCGGGGCACACCGCGTTGACACGGATGCCGCGCGGCGCGTATTCCACGCCGGCGCTCTTGGTCATGCCGGGCGCGGCGTGCTTGGTGCCGTGGTGAGCCGCGCGTCCGGGCAGGCCAATCAGGCCACCGAGCGAGGAATCGTGGACGATCGCGCCCGATCCTTGCGCGCGCATCACGCGCAGTTCGTGCTCCATTCTGGCCCATACGCCGAACGACTTGACCGCGACGATGCGCCGGAAATTCTCGATCGGCTCGTCGGCTGCATCGTTCGGCGGCACCTGGATGCCGGCGTTGTTGAAGGTCATGTCGATGGCGCGGCGTTCAACGACGATGCTTCGAGCCGCTTCGGTGGCCAGGCACACGCGGATCGCGGTGCCGCCTGTGCGCGTTGTCGCTGCGAGCTTGAGAGTGTCACGCCGGTTCAGATCGACTCCCACGCGTGCGCCGAGCCGGGCGAACCCGTGCGAAACGCGGGCCGCGATCGCGCAGCCCCGCGCAGCGATGACGCAGGTCAGTCGATGCGAACCACCAGCTTGCCGCGCGCGTGTCCCGATTCGAGATGCGCGAAGGCCTCGGCGATCTGCGCGAACGGGTAGATGCGGTCGACGACGGGTTGGATCGTGCCGTTTTCCAGCAGCGGCGTCAGCCGCTCCAGTTGCGCGCCGCTCGCGCGCATGAGGTGGAAGGCGTAGCGCACGGCGTGACGCCGCGCCTTGCGCCGGATGGCGGCGCTCATGGCGCCGACCACGAGTCGCAGCAGCGGGTTGAGTCCGGCTTCCCTGGCGAACTCGGCATCGGGCGGGCCTGACAGCGAGATCAGTTGTCCGCCGGGCTTGAGGACGCCGATCGATCTTTCGAGCGTGGCCTTGTCCTGGGTGTTGATCACGAGGTCATAGCCTTCGAGCCGGTCCTCGAATCGCTCGCTTCGGTAGTTCACGGCCACGGCGGCGCCGAGCCGTTGCACCAGTGCCAGATTGGCGGGGCCCGTGGTCGTCGCGACGTGGGCGCCGAGATGCTTCGCAAGCTGGATCGCGATCGTGCCGAAGCCGCCGGAGCCGGCATGGATCAGCACCTTCTGGCCGGCCTCGACATGGGCGCGTTCGACGAGGATCTGCCAGGCGGTGAGGCCGACCAGTGGCAGCGACGCGGCTTGCTCCATCGTCAGGTTGGCCGGCTTGCGCGCAAGGTCGGCCTCGTTGACCGCGATGAACGCGGCGAGCGTGCCGATGCGGCCGTCGCGCGGGCGCGCAAAGACGGCATCGCCGGGCTGGAAGCGCGTGACGCCGCGGCCGATCCGCTCCACCACGCCGGCCAGATCGTGGCCGAGGATGAACGGCGTCCGGTACGGCAGCACGGCCTTGTAGGCGCCCGCCGCGAGCTTGCTGTCGAGCGGATTGATGCCCGCCGCATGCACCTTGACCAGCACCTCGTCGCTGGCGGGCTCCGGCAGCGGCACTTCGCCGATGCGCCGCGCGGTCGGGTCCCCGTAGCGATGGACGATGAAGGCCTGCATGATCGATCAACCTCGTGCGCGGACCCGGCGCCGACGAGGCCGATGATCGCGCGCCGCAGCGGCGCTGGCCAGCAAGGTCGTTGCCGCCGGCAGGCGTTGCGTGGCCGCGCGCGCCCGGCGTCGTCGTGGACACCGTGACCTCGGCGCCGCGCGCGACGCGCGAGCATCGACGCCGCTGCCGGGGCGCGCTGCGGCGTGGAGCGAAACCGGCCACCGCGAGCCGTTGCAGTCGCGATCGGCGACGACTGGCGAACCCGCCCTCGGAGCAGCTATAAGGTCGACCACTGCCTGTCGTGGCGCGCCAGACGCATGGCCAGACGCAACCTCAACGAGCTGCTGTACTTCGTCACCGTCGCGCGCGAGGGCAGTTTCACCCGCGCCGGCGCCTTGCTCGGCATCAGCCAGTCGGCGATCAGCCAGGCCATCAGCGGCCTTGAGGCGCGGCTGCAAATCCGCTTGCTCACGCGCACCACGCGCAGCGTGTCGCCCACGCCCGCCGGCGAGCGCCTGCTGCACGCGATCGGCCATCGCTTCGACGAGATCGAAACCGAGCTGGACGCGCTGACCGCGATGCGCGACAAGCCGGGCGGTACCGTGCGGATCACCTGCGGCGACCGCGTGCTGCGCTCGATCCTGCTGCCCAAGCTCGCGCCGCTGCTGCGCGAGTATCCGGACATCAAGATCGAGTTCGACGTCAGCTACGGGTTTCGCGACATCGTCGCCGACCGCTTCGATGCCGGCGTGCGCATGAGCGACAGCATCGACAGGGACATGATCGCGGTGCCGATCGGACCGAGGCTGCGCATGGTGACGGTGGCATCGCCGGCCTACTTCGCCGCCAATCCGCCGCCGAAGAAGCCGCAAGACCTGCTCGCGCACAACTGCATCAATCTGCGCCTGCCGACCTACGGCGGGCTGTATGCGTGGGAGTTCGAACGTGCCGGCCGTCCGCAGAACGTGCATGTCGAAGGCCAGTTGATCTTCAACACGACGCCGCCGGCCATCCAGGCGGCGCTCGCTGGCCTCGGCATCGCGTTCATGCCCGAGGACGAGGTTGGCGCGGAACTCGCCGACGGCCGCCTCGTCCGCGTGCTCGAGGCCTGGTGCCCGCCGTTCCCCGGCTATCACCTGTACTACCCGAGCCGTCGCCAGCCTTCACCGGCCTTCGCGCTGGTGCTCGAAGCGCTGCGCTACCGCGCCTGACGGCTGGGCACCGTGGCTGCGCGCCGGTTACGGCAGGCGGAACAGGGCGCCGGCCGCACCACCGTCATGAGGCTTTCGCGCGGCCCCCGCGATTGGCGCGGCGGACCGCGGCTGCCGGTCGCCACTGGGACAACCTGACCATGGCCAGCGTATCGCGCTCGCAATAGGCGAGCATCTGGCTGCGCAGTTCCTCGCGCCGGCGCGCCGTCGTATCGGGCGCAATCGCTTCCAGGTACGCCAGTTGCACGGCGCCGCCGTCGCCGATGTCGAGATCGCCGTAATCGAGGTCGGGCGCGATGGTCGGCAGCACGGCCTTGATCGACCACGACCCGAGCATGTCGCGGTGGTAGTAATGCTCGCGGAAGATCGGCAGGAGGTCGACCAGGCGGTCGACGATGCGCAGCAGCGCTTTGCGCTTCTCCGGAAATCGTGCGGCCAGCTCACGAATGCAACGGCCCTCGAAACCCTGGTTCCAGACCAGAATCGGCCCGGACTTGCCGACCACTTCGATCAGGCGATCGACGAGCGCGGCAAGGGGTGGGTGGCCGGAAACATCGAGGAACGCTTCCTGCCGCAGAGTGCCGCCGCGATCCTCGACATGGCACGAGAACTGGAACGGCAACTGTTCGAATGGGCGTGTCCCGAGCCAGCGTGGGACGACGTACTGGATCGTTTCGAAATCGAGATGGAAACGTGGATACGCGATTGCATCGAGAATCGAGGCGAACTCGTCGGACACGAATGGCTTGTTGTCACGGGTTGCGGCCGCGATGCGCTTGTGGGTGTCGCGCGTCAGCAAGTGGTCGGGCACGGTGCGGATGTCGACATGGCCTTGCGCGCGCAACTGCGCGATGAGCGCGTGACCTCGCGGCAGGACATCGACCGGATAGTCCGGCAATTTGGGCTCGCGGGCCTGGCAGTATGCGAGCAGCGGGCACTCGTAGGGCGTGTGGCAATGCGCGCCAGTCGAAATCCGCGGCAGGTCGCCCTTGGCGACACGCTTCAGTTCTGCAACGAGCGCCGGGATGCTCGGCAGCAGGGCCTCGACTTCCGCCGTGATGTCCTCGATCGCGAGCAGGCCGTCGTAGTCGCCTTCGCGGGTGTAGACGAATTGATTGTTGACGTGCGCCAGAGCGATCTGGCGCAGCGGCCGGCCAGCACCACGCAGCACCCACGCCTGGATTGCGCAGTCCCACAGATATTCGTCCTTGACCCCGGTCGAGGACTTCACTTCGATCAGGGTATCGCTGTTGCGACCGCGCTCGAGCGCGTCGACGCGCACGCGCACGCCCTGGAACTCGAAGGCTGCCTCGAACAGGCGCGGCAGTCGCGAACGGCTGCAGGACAGCGCGTCGCGCGTCTGTGCGAGCGCTTGGTCGAAGTGCCGGTGGTCGGCTTCGATCAGCAACCCGCCGCCGAGCAGGTCACGGGCGAGCTCGCCGAACGCCGTGCCTTGGTCCAGGCGTGCCTGGGCCGAGTCATCCCACTGGATGGCGTCGGGTTGGTGTATCTCGAGCCACAGGCGCTTGTGGCACTGTCGACCCGACTGGATGCGGGATTTGGACAGCCGTGGCGTGGCCGGTTTCGGCTTGTTGCCAGGCGCGGCTGGCTTGGTGCGGCGGACTGTAGCGTTCATGGCCTGCATTGTGTATCAGTAGTGCGACAGGTAGCGTCGCAGGCAACCGCAGCAACGACGATCAGCGGTACATCGACGCCAGTTCAGCCACGTCGGCCTTGATCTTCCTGCGCAGCGCGGCCGGCTTCAGGATCTCGACGTCCGGCCCCAGGCCGCGAAGCCACCAGTGCAACTGTGCCGTGTCCGCCACGGTTGCAACGAGTCGGAATTGATCGCTGCCACGAATGGGTGCAATGGTCTGGTCTTTCGACAGGCGCGACTCGCCGAGGTGGCGCGCCAGCCACGCAGCGAGCCGCAGCTCGATGCGGAGCGTGGCGCCCGATGGGATCTCGAACGCATGCTCTTCGTTGATGTAGCGGTCGAGGTCGAAGTCTTTGAGGTTGCGCGCGGCATCGCCCAGAAGCACGACACCCGACATCCGGTGCAGCGCGAACAGCATGGGGTTGTCCCAGTCGAACAGGCTTGCGACGAGGTAGATCACGCCTTGCCGATAGACAAGCCCGTGTGGGTTGAAGACGTAGCGTTTGGCCTTGTCGGAGCCCAGTGCAAGGTAGTCGGCCTCGAAGCGTACTGCGGACAACAGTGCCTCGTAGACCACATCGAGCACCGGTCCGCTGACCTCCGGCGGAAGAAGCGGTTGCCATGCAGGAACGACCGCGATCCTCTTTGACCATCGCGCCAACGGCAATGCGCCCATCTGGTCGAGTACATGCCGCGCCTCGGCGAAATTGGGCCGCAGGTGCGCATGGAGTTTGCGGGGCAGGATGGGCGAAAGGTAGCGCGACAGCAGTTCGAACGTCAGCGCCGTGGAGAGATCCATGTGCGGAATGCTCAGTTGGGGCCCTTCCTCCCGCCACGACCAACCCGCCGGGCGCGCCTCGTCGCTGACCAGCGGGAAGTTCGTGGACAGCTTGTTGAGGTCGCGCTGGATGCTGCGGACATCGATTCGCAGCCCGGCGGCCTCCAGCTTCGCTGACAGCTCGCTGGTGGTGATCTTGTGGGGGCGGCGCGGGATGTAGCCGAGCATCGCGATGTAGCGCTTGGCCGTCTCGATGGATTGCTGGTTCCTCTTCATTCGCTCACCCTCCCAGTGCGTCGTCCCATGTCAAGTGCGCTGCCGCATGCGACGCCATATGTCGTGAGTATGCCCAACCATGGAGGCACTTGGCACGGAGACTACGACGATGACGCAGGACTACGGCTTTGATGATTTTCTCGTCGACGACGCAGCGCCGCTCGCGCCGCCCTCACGACGGCGATCGTCGCCCTTCGTGGCGATCCCGTTAGGCTCGCGCGGCGAGTTGGAGGCCGCCGTCTATGCGCTGCGCATGATCGATGACCAGGATTGGCATGCTCGCTTGCTGCGGCAAAATCGCGTGCGCGACGACGATGTGCTGACTCTGGTCGGGCTGGAAAGCAGCCCGGCGCATGACGGCAGGATCACCCCGGGCGAGTTCCGCGAAGCCCTCGGGGCGCGACGCAGGCAACTGGAGGCCCGCTTTCGCTCGAAGGAGCGCGCGCTCGACCGCAACATTGCGCACCTCGGCAACGCGTTCAAACTCAACACGGCGGAGCGCGAAATCCTCCGCTTGGCTGCGGTCGCGACCCAATCGCGCCATTTCCGTGATTTGATCAGCATCGTGATCTGCTCGCCCGAGGATGCGCTGCGCGCCATCCATTCCGCAACGGGCCTGCGGCCGCGCGCGGTAGCGACGGCCTGTGCACCGGGTTCGTTCCTGCTGCGCAGTGGTCTTCTTGCCGACTGGCGGAACGATGGCTATTCGTCCAATCCGCTGGAGTTGTCGCAGGAGGTCATGAACGTACTGTCATCGCCCAATCTCGATGAGACGCAGCTGCTACGCAGCCTCGTCAAGCCGTCGCCGCCGGCCACGCTGTCGATCGATGACTATTCGCATGTGGCGGAACTGCCGACGATATTGCAGTACATCGCCGACAGCGTGCGTCGCACGCGGCGCGGTGTGAATGTGCTGATCCACGGAGAACCGGGGACCGGCAAGACCGAATTGGTCCGCGCGATTGCCGGCAAGCTCGGCGCCGATCTGCACGAAGTTCCCAATGAGGACTCCGCCGGCGACTCCATCTCAGGCCGCCGGCGTTTCAGTGCATACGGCCTTTGCCAAAACCTGCTCGCGAGCAGACCCAAGCAGTTGCTGCTGTTCGACGAAGTGGAAGATGTGTTCGGCAGCGACGGCGCCCTGGCAGCAACGCTTGGCGGCAGGTTTTCGGGACGCGACTCGGAAGAGTTGCGCAAGAGCTGGATCAACCAGATGCTTGAGCAGAACCCGGTGCCGGCTTTCTGGGTCTGCAATTCGATCGGTGCCATCGATCACGCCTACCTGCGGCGCTTCGACCTTGTGTTGGAGTTGGCGTCGCCGCCGGCTTCTGCACGTCGGCGCATCGTGCGCCGCTACTTCAAGGATGGCGAGCTGTCGGCGCAGTGTGTCGAGCGGCTGGCTGCGGTCGAAGCGCTCGTGCCAGCCTTCGTGGAGAAGGCTGCGCGTGTGGCGAAATCGCTGCGATGCAGGGATCTGCGCGTGCGCGACGCCGAGGTTGAGCGCCACGTGACCTCGATGCTCAAGGCGGCTGGGCACCGCGTCAGGGCAGCCGCGTTCGCGCTGCCCGAACACTACGACGCGGCCTTCCTCAACACGGACCGCGATCTCGGCACGCTGGTGGATGGGTTGCGGCGCAACAACGGCGGCGCCCGGCTGTGCTTGTACGGACCGCCCGGCACCGGCAAGACCGCATTCGCCCATCACCTTGGCCAAGTCATCGACCGCAGCGTGCTGGTGAAGCGCGGCTCGGACCTGATGAGTTCATGGGTGGGCGGGACCGAACGCAACATCGCCGATGCTTTCCGGCGCGCGAGCGATGAGCGCGCGATCCTCGTGATCGACGAGGCCGACGGCTTTTTGCGCGATCGCGCCGGCGCGGCCAGGTCATGGGAGGTCACGCAAGTCAACGAGTTGCTGACGCAGATGGAGGCGTTCGACGGCATCTTCGTGGCGTCGACCAATCTCGTCGATACGCTCGATGCGGCATCGCTGCGACGCTTCGACTTCAAGGTCAAGTTCGACTGGCTCACGCGCGAGCAACGCCGCGCGATGCTGACGCGCATTTGTGGCAACGGCGCTGATGTCGATGCGGCCTTTCCGGTCCTGGAAAGCCTCGATCAGCTTGTGCCGGGAGACTTCGCGAATGTGCTGCGGCAGCTGCGCGTGACTGGCGAACCCGCTGCGGCGCGACGTGTGGTGCAACTGCTTGCGCAGGAAGTTGCGATGAAGCCGACAGCCCGCAGTCGCCGCATCGGGTTCCTTGCCTAGTTGACCGCTGAGCGAGCGCCGTGAACGATTCCGTGCGCTGCGCAGGCGGCGTTGCTCGAGGCATGCGTGCCTTGCCCAACGCCGCCGGTCGCCAACGGCAGGCCGCCACGGTGCCCGCTGCTGGGTGGTGTTGGCGATCGATCGCGGCGGTTGTCGGTGATCGGCCCGCTGCACCGACTCGGGCGTGGCCATCGCCACGGCCTTGCGGTTGCGCCAGGACTGCCGCTGGCTGACCTTGGCCTTGTGCAGTCGGTTGATGGCGTCGGCTGCCGCAACGACCCGGCGCCCGTTGCGCAGGGCATGAGCGGCCGTCTCAATGGGGCGGCAGCACGGGGAAAAGTATCTCGCCGAAGTCTGCCTCCGGGTGTTCGACCATGAGCTCGATCACGAGCGGAACCAATGCCATCAGGATGTGGGCGCCGTCGCGCACCTGCGCGCGGTTGACCTTGCTGTTCCAGGTTGCACCACCGTGCACGAGCTGGTTGCGCAGGACGTAAAGGCGATCGAACACGACAGAGAGGACGATGTCGACACGGTTGTCGAGCATGGCCCGTGTCGCGGCCTTGGTGCCGGCCGCCAGGCTTGTCTCCCAGCGCCCACTCGAATCGTGGCTGCGCAAGGCGCGCCAGAACGGTTCGAAGACATATCGGTTCGCCACCATGGTGCGAATCGGACCGGAAAAGTGTTGCAGCAGCAGGGCCGCAATGCGCTTGCCTGCATCAAGCCGCAGCAAGTGCTCGAAAAAGCCGTTGAGTTGCTCGCGGGCACTGCCCTCAAGCGCGAACTCGCGCGCATAGGCGGCGTTGAACGCGATCCACAGGAACACGAACCGCGCATCATTGTCGTCGTCTTCGGCTTCGGCACGCGCGAGCCAACTGATGGCCCGATGCAAGCGCACGCGCGCGGACTCGTCGTGCTGCTCGATGCAGGCGCGGAACTGCTTCTTGAGCCTTGCCGAAACTGATGCGGTTGCTGCCATGACCACCCCTGCGCCGACGCAACGACATCGGCTTGTCACGATTCTAGTGGGGCGGGCGACGTCGGCGGAGCGCAACGGGCGATCGGCATGCCTGGCGGCTCCAGCTTGACCGCTTGAGGTGGGTGTCTTGGTCCCTGCGGGATGAGAGATGGCGACCTTCATGCCCAGATTCCTGGCCTGCGCGGCCCATGGAAGGTGGTTCAAGTTGATCTGGATCCAGCTGCCGGCGCGGTGACTGTCGAGGTCGCCGCCTCGGCGGATGCAACGTTTACGTGCCCGACGTGCGGAGCCCCTTCGCCCGGCGATGACCGTCGGCGGCGCAAGTGGCGGCATCTGGATGCGTGACAGTTCACGACGGTGCTCGACGCGGAGGTTCCCCGCGTGCGCCGTGCCGAGCACGGGGTCATGACGGTTGCGGTGCCGTGGGCGACTGATCTGGCTCCCGCTCGACGGACACATGGTTAAGCGATTCACTATCGCAACCCGAGGTGGACATCATGACAACGAGGAAGGCGGCAGGACAGAAGGCGCGGCGCGCCCGCTTCAGCGCGCAGTTCAAGCAGCGAGCCCTGACGAACGACGCGCATGGCTGTCAACGATGAATGATCGCAAGATCGGCTTCCTCACTGTTCGAAATGCGGCGCGAGGTAGGCTTCGTAGAAGTCGAGGAAGGCGGGCGCGATGCGATCCACGTGTCCACTGCGAGAGCCGGGATAGAACAGCACGACCGGGTTTTCGCCGTTCACCACGCGCGAGGTGTCGAGGCAGAACGGTTCGTTGTCGTCCAGATCGCGCTGGATGACCACCAAGTGCTGCGGCAGCGGCGTGCCGCCCGTATCGTGACGCCAATACAGGGTGTCGCCGTACACGGTGTGGTAGCCGCCCAGGGGCGCGTCGGCGGGGATGGCGGAAATCGGGAACAAGTCCAGCCCGCCGCCACCGGTGCGCAGGATGAAATCGCGGAACGAGCCCGCAATGCGCACGCCCAATGCCTGCTCGACGGCGGTGAGGGCCTGCTCGGTGCCGGGGCCGGCCCAGGAGATGTCGATGTCTTCGTCGCGCTGCGCCAATGCGTGTAGGCGTGCGATCAGGGTGTCGATGCGCTCGGCGGGAGTCATGGCAGGTCTTGCGTGCGTGCGCCCAGATGCAAGCTGGCGCAGAACGTCGTGCATTCGCCGTTTGCATCCTGCGGCGGGTCGTGCAATTCCACGAACAGATCGGATGCGAACTGCACCAGCGTGACGTCGCTGCCGCCGGAACCGGCGTAGATGCCGGTGAAATTCTTGGTGCGCGCGCGATACCAGTACATCCGCACGATGGCTTCGCCTGTCCACGCCGGTTTGCCGAAGAAGTCGATGGCTTGGGCGGGCTGGCCGCCAGCCTGCGCATTGGTCACGTTCCAGCGGCCTGAATCGTCCAACACGAAATCATCCAGCAGCGGCCGGCCACCCGGACGCACGCGCACCACCAGCACGCTGGGCGAGGCGGGGCCGCCGTCGATCATCCAGTCGCACACATCGAACGGTGGCTGGCCGCTGTCTTCCTCATCCTTGCATTCGCCCTGTTGCGGTGGATCGGGTCTGGCCTTGACGATGTCGAAGCTGCACGACGCGCCATCGCGCGCATCCACCATGCGTTTTGGCCGGGTGATCTTGTAGCCCGCGGGCAGATCGAACTCCAGGCCGCAGGCGGCAACGTGGGCGATGGCAGACTGGCCGGCATCGGCCGTGCCTGGTACAGCCAGCAGTACGCACGCGGCTGCGGCAAACCATGGCGCCAGAGCGACGCCGCGCATGACTCGCGCAATCTGGGAGCCCACATCTGGTGTGGTTACGGAGGGCGTGTGGAGGGGGCGCTGGATCATTCGGGGGGCAACCTCAGCGGCGGGTCAGCACGGTGAGCGTTTCGACCGCCGCCGGCTTCTTCAGGAAGCGCGCATGGGCCAGCGCGTCGTCGCTGCCCCGCACCAGGCCGTCCAGTGGGCAGCCGGCGGCAGCAAGGCGTCGCAGCAGGCCGGCATCGTCCTGTTCCACCGCATGCGCCAGCGCCAGCCGCAAGGCGCGCGGGTGCGCGGCCAGCGTGCCGGTTTCCAGCAGGCCGCGCCAGTCGATCAAGGCGCGGCGGTAGAACGCCAGCAGGGCATCGGCCAGTTCCGCCGGCAAGCCCTGCGCGCGACGCTCGTCCAGGTACTCCAGCAGTTCCGTGCCGGCGTGGTAATCCTCGTGCGGTGCCAGCGGGTCCTGGTGCAAGGCCAGCTGCGCGAACGCGGCGTGCAGATCGGGCGCGAAGCTCGTCACCGCATCTTCGGTCAGGGCCGGTGCCCACGCCGGCGGCAGGCCCATCTTCCAGGCCAATACTCCGCCGCAGTCGGGCGCGTCGGCTGCGGTCACCGCGTAAATGCGGTCGCAGTATTCGAAGCCGCCGAACGGCAGATAGTCCAGCTTGCCGTCGTGGTCGAGGCCGGCGTCCTCGGCAATTTCCAGCGCCTGTTCCTGTTCGTGTTCGATCCAGCCCCACAGATCGCGATAGCGTCCGCTGTCTGGGTAGAACAGTTCGGTCCAGCTGATTGCCTCGATGCGCCGGCCTTCGGCGGTTTCGATTTCGAGATCGAGGTCGTAGGCCAGCCGCCCGCCGGCGGTCTGCCGCCACAGGGCGAGCAGGCCCGCGGGCAGCGGCCCTCTGCACGTCGCCTGCACCGCCGCGATGTCCGCCTCGGACAGCGGCGGTTGCGCGTCGAAGATCACCCGCCCGGCGAACAGTTCGATGCCGTGTGCGCGCAGTTCGTCCACGTGCGACTGCGAAAACCCGTGATGCGCACTCATCCGATGGTCTCCACCACGCGGCCTTCGTGGTCGCGGATCTGCGTGGGTTCGACCTGCCAGCACAGCTGCGGAAGGCCCGGTGTCACATAGCGCCCGGCCTGCGTGCGCAAGGTGGTGGCCAGACCGCGCACGGTCGCATCGGTGAGATGCAGGACAAGGGTGTCACCGGCAACGGTGATCTTGTCCGACTGCGCCGGTTGGAGCATCACCATGCGGTTATTTCCGCTCAGCGCGAACTCGCGTCCAAACGGCAGGCGCAGCGGCAGCAGTTCGGCCAGGTCGCCGGCCTGGCGCGCGCCCAGCACGATCTCGGTCAGCGGCGTGCGCAGCAGGCGCTTTTGCTGGCGCCAGTCCAGCACATCGGTGTGCAGGATGCCGCTGGAAGAACCCTCGCGTTCGCAACCGGCCTGGACCTGGCGGCGCAGGTCTTCGCGCTGCAGCAGGCAGGGGCGCGACAGGTCGGTGATCCACAGCGGCATGGCGGGTTGCAGCACGTCCAGCAAATTGCGCGTTTTCCAGCGACGGGCCGCTGCTTCTTCCGCAGCGGTCAGGCCCACCACCTGCAGGAACGCCACACTGCCATTGGGTGTATCGATGGTGCCCAGTTCCGGATCCAGCACGAAGCCCATCGAACGCAGCAGGGTGTCTGTCTCCAACGCGATCGGACCGTTGGCGCTCATCCAGTCGCCATCGCGGAACACGTTGCTGCTGTCGTTGACGTAACGCGCCAGATTCTGCAGGAAGTTCAAGGCCCAGTTTGGCGGCTCGATGGCGTCGGCGGCACAGGCCAGTCGGAAACTCAGTTCCAGCCCCCAGCCGCTGTGCGCGCCATCGTGCGAGTTCTGGTACAGGTCGGACAGACCGTAGGTGACGAAATGCCAATGCGGCTGCGGATCGAGGCGCTTGTAGGCGCTGATGCCGTCCAGTGGGTCGTGGCCGCCCATCCAGCTCTTGACGAGGGTGCCGAAATGACGCGGCTCCTGGTCCGGATACAGGCGCGCGCAGGCGGCGTCGATGGCGTCCCAGCCGGGCGAGCCGTCGCTTTCGTCGTCGTCATCGTCATCGCCTGCATCAGGGTCGATGCGCGGGTCGAGCTGCGCGCGGTAGAACGCGGCTTCGTCCAGCAGATATGCGCGCAGCGCCTCCAACTGGGCCGCGTCGTCCGCGTCCGGCGCGATGCGCTCGCGCAGCAGTGCCTGCAAATCCTCCACTGGCAGGTAGGGCAGCCAGTCCGTCTCGGCCCAGGCGAGGGCGCGCGCGTTCTGCACGGCGGCCGGCTCGTCGGGAATGTCCACATGGATGAAGCCGACATCGTCCAGTGCGTCCGGCACCTTGCGCAGGTACAGCCAGCCTTCGGGATCGGCATGCGCTGCCTGTTGCAGCAGTGTGCGCAAGGGGACGGTTGGGGGAAGCTGCATATTGGGTACCGTGGTTTGGGGGAAAGGTGGTCACGCCGGATCGTGGGGGGGGATGCGCAAACGTCGTCGGCCGGGAAACCGGCCAATGCCTGCAGTACGCCGATGTAGCGCGCCGGCTGCTGTTCATGGAAGTCGATGGCAAGGACGTAGCGCGCCCGGCACTGCGGACAGGCCGTGGTGCAGAACGTGGCGCAGCGGCCGTTCGGGAAACGGGCGTCCTGCATGCCGCAGGCGCGTGCGATGTGGCTGCGCGCGCCTTCCGCCAGGCCGGCGTACCCGTCCGCGCCTGCGGACAGGCAGGCCAGTGCGTTCTCCTCGATCGTCGCATTGCACACGCGGCAATCGAACGCGATGCGCGCGTGTGCTTCGTTCGCGCCGTCATGAAACGGCGGTCGTCGTTTCGAAAAGGCAAGAAAAGGCGGCTTCATGGCGCGCACTACCTGCCCGATTTCCGTATCGGATCGTGCCGCTTCGCATTGCGGCGTTTTCCGGATTCGTCTGGATTCATGCGGATGCCCCCAGCATGCCCGCCAACACCGCAACCAACAGCGCGGAAGCGCCAACCACCAGCCAGAGCGGCAACGGGGGTTTCGCGGATGCCGGAACCGCGCGTTCCGTTGCGGGGCCGGACAACCTGTTCATGGTGCCGAGGGCACGCCCCTAGTCTTTCTCGTGGAGCACGCACACCCTGTTCGAGCTGCCAATCGCGCCGGCGATGCTGGGAAGGCTGGTGGTTTCGGCGTCGGAGCAGTAGGTTTCGATGTCTTCACCCTCCAAGGCAATGCGGAGGGAGTGGACGAACGCCAGGCTGCTGGATGCGCGGAGCAGTTTCATGCGGAGGTTAGACCTGCGATTCGAGCATCCGGTCCGCCAGCAGCAGCCGGGAGTGCTGGATGAGCTGCGGCGATGGCCGGGCCGGGTCGTGCGGCTTGACGATGGCGGCGATGTTTCGGAACAGCTGCACCGGGGTCATGATCAATCCCCACGGGAAGCCCCACCAGCCGAAGATCAGGCTGCCGAGCGCCGACAGCGACTGCTTCCGGATCCCGCAACGGCGGCATGCCACCTGGCTGGCGCTGGCCCAGCGGGTCATGAACACGGCCGACCACACCTTGTACGAAGCCCGCATGTCCACCGGGCCGGGTCCCGCGCATTTCGGGCATTTTTCTGCATGGATTTGCGATGCCAGCAGCAGCGCTTCCGCATCGGGTACACGCTGCGCGGCGATGGCGACACGGCCGTTGGCCGCGCATTTCTCGCTGCAAAAACGCATCCCCGCATAGTCCCGTCCGCCGAACAGGATGGTGGTGCCGCATGCTCCGCACGATGCCATGGATGCTCCGATTGTTGTTGAATGCCTGCCGACGCGCATCCGCGGCCCATTCCGGTATGAACGGAACTCCGCCGCCGCGCGTGGCCTTGTTGTTGGGACGATGGATTGTACGTGGTTCGATATCTGTTTCGCTCATCGGGGATAATACGAGCGGATCGGACGCCGAGAATCGTTGTTGTTTCCGACCCCCGCCACCCCATTCGCCTCTCTCATGACCGATCCGTCCCCACGCCCGCGCGCGGCCCGCCTGTGGGTGACCATCGGCGTCGCCAGTCTGGTCTTGCTGGCCAGTCATGCGCTGGAATGGTCGCTGCTGGACTGGCTGACGCCGTTCCTGCTGGGGCCGTGGTTCGCGCTGGTCTGGCTGCTGATGCTGGGTGCGCTGATGTTGGCCGTGCGGCATGCGTGGCGCCGACCTTGGCGCGCATGGTTGCCGGCGTTGGCCTGCGTCGCCGCGATGGCCTTCTCCCTGCTGGCGCCTTTCGAGCGCTGGTGGTTGTGGGCCGACTTCCATGGCCGACTGGCAGCACGCAAGACGGTGATCGCGGCGGTGCAGGCCGGGCGATTGGTGCCGAACGTCGCGCACAATCCGGACCTGATCGCATTGCATGGCACTCCGCAGGTCTCCGCGGGCGGCAACGAGGTGGTGGTCGAGCACCATCGGGGTCAGGACTACGTGTTTTTCTATACGGATCGCGGCCTGCTGGACCACTACGCCGGTTATCTGTGGGTCGGTGGCGACGCCGATCCACGGGCGTTCGACGCCAAGGCGCGCGGCGACATGCGCACGGACGCCATGAGCGAATCCGACGGCAAAGGCCGTTGGTACTACATCACCCACCGATGAATCACCGATGCCGAGCCGTAACCCTCCACGCAAGTCCCGCCTCTGGCCGTTGGCCGCACTGTCCATGCTGCTGGCGTGGAGCCCGCTGATGGCCGCCGGCTGGCAACCCGTGGTGCAGCTGGCCTGCCCGGATGGCGCGCTGACGATCGATGCGCGCCCCTACAACCGCAACGAGGCCGGCGGCTCGATGCTGGAACTGCGCTACCGCTACCGCGGGCAAGCGCTGGATGCGGTTCACTTCGAGGGCTATTACCGCAACCTGGACGGGTACCGCCTGCGCGATCCCGCGCGCAGCTACAACTTCGGCCTCGATCTCGATACAACGGGCCTGTCGACATTCGGCGACCACGAACGCGGCGACACCCTCTACCTGCCGCCGTCGCTCGCCGATGCGGCGGAGGTGCGCCGGCTGGCCGACTGCATCGCCGACAACCGTGCGCTGCTGCACGCACGCCTGCGCAACACCGTCATCGTCAGCCATAGCCTGCTCGGCCTGATGCGGAACACCGCGCGTCCGCAGATGGACGGCATCGCCCGGCTGATCCACGCCGAGTCGCCGTTCCTCGGCATCTACCAGCACACCCATCTGCTGCTGGTGCTGCGCGACGGTCGAGTGATGGCGCATACCGATTTCACCGCAGACAGTCCCGCCGATGCCGTGCAGATCGGCCGCGTTGAACAGGTCGGCAAGGGCCGCCCGACGCTGCGGTTGAAAGCCCGCTACCGCCTGCGCGGGAAACTGGAAGAAGCCCGCTACCTGTTCCAGTGGCCGCACCATCGCAGCGGCCGCGCCTTGCAGGACGACTACCGCATTGAACTGGAACCGGAAGCCAAGCCGTGAGCGTCGATGAAGCCCGGATGGCGGCATGATGCTGACCCTGCACCGCTTCACCGCGATGGCGCTGGCCATTGCCTGGGTGGCACCGGTTCATGCCCTGTGTCTGGATGGTCGTGCGCCAACGCATGCGCGGGAGGCCGCCACCGCGACCGGGGTGCTGCTGGTGCGCGTGCTGTCCGCCACGCCACTGCATGAAGATGCGGACGATCCAGACGGCATCAGCGCCATCCGCTACCGGGTGGCGCGGTTGCGCCTCCTCGGCGGGCGGGCGCCTGCGACATTCGACCTGACCAGCGAAAACACCAGTGCGCGCTTTCCGATGGAGGTCGGCGGTCGCTATCTGCTGTACCTGCAGCGCGACCGGGCCGGGCGCTATTACGTCGATGCCTGCGGCAACTCGCGGCCGCTTGTGGGGAAGCACGCAGCATGACGCCGCGATGCCAGGCAACGGTGTTCGCAATCCCGAAATCCTGAAGGCCAGTGGAGCCCCGCATGGGAATCTTTGACCGTCACCTCGACTGCCCGCCTTTCGGCAGGCTCACCGCGCAGGGCCAGAGCAGCGTCTGGGAAGGCACGATCGACCTGCCGCACTTGGGCGTGGGTTTCGCCCTGCGCGTGCATGGCCGGCGCGAGGGGCCGATGCCAGAACAGGTAGCCGCCTTCGCGCGCGTGCTGGCCGATGGCGAGCGCATCCGCGCGCAGGCGACACCGGCGCTGGTCGCCTACCTGCGGGAGTGCGAGGTCGTGCCGGACGAGATCGCGCTGTGCGACGCCAACCTGTGGTCGCATCTCGACCCGTGCTGGATCGAGGTGCACGGTGGTGACGACGCGAACGCCTGCTCGATCCACTACGAAATCCCGTGGGACGAGCAGTGCGCGAGCCTTCGCCTGATCGATGGACGGCTCGACGAAATCTGTGCGGAGGGTTGAGCTATGAACCCGACCTTGGAGGGTGACATCGACGTGGTCGAAGTGCACAGCGGCGAGGGCGATGGCCTGCAGTGGCTCAGTCTGGGTTTCGTATCCGAACACGATCCACTCGACGTGCTGCACATCGCCTGCGGTCAGCAGGCGACCGGCGATGCCGCTTGCGACGCGCTGTACCTGGAGCGCACCGACCAGGACCTGGCCTGCAGCGGCGAAGTGCGCGCACTGCGGATCGGCGCGATGGCCATCGAACTTGCGCTGTCGCCGGCGGGTGCGCAGGCGCTGGCGTTGTCCGAGCGCATCCGCTTCAACTTCCATGCGCAGCCGGCGCTGCACGCGCAGGCCGCGGCGCAACTTGCGCGGATGGCCGCGGCCGGGCAGGCGTGCATCGTGGACAGCGACGACAAGGAGAATGCCGATGGACACTGACATGTTGTCCGCCGCCGGTTTCGAACCGCTGGTGCGCGAACTGACCCTGCGCGCACTGGACGCCGCGCGCGAAGCCTGGCCAACGCAGCCGCGCATTGCCGGCTTCGCCTACAACTGCAGCTCCGCCCATGGCTTCCTGAGTATCAGCCTGACCTTCCTGCCCGAGCGCGCGGCGATGGAGCCGCCCGACTGGGAGCATGAGGCAGTGGAGGACGAATTGCCGGCGCTGACCGAACTTTGGCACCGGCGCTACGAACCATTGCGCGTTCGCTACGAAGACGCATGCGCTGCCCACCCCGGAATCGCCGACGCTTTCCTCGACCGCTTGCGCCGCGTGCTGGCGCGGCTGGAGCATGAAGGCGCGTTCGCCGCGCATCCCGGGATCCGCCTGCTGGTGACCGAAGTCGATGCCGATACGGAGGCGGAAGAGGCCGAGTTGGAGCGCGTGCGTGCGCAGATCGCGGGGGAGGCGGGCGCATGACTGACGTAGCAGCAGGCTACGAGGCGCTGGCGCGGCGGGTCGGAATCACGCTGCCGGCGGCGTTGCGGCGCCTGCTCGCCGCCGGACGCACCGAGTACGGCCCCGCTTGGGCGGCCGACTCGCGCGAACGCTACCTGCGCGATCCGCCCGCCTTGATCGCTTGCCGCGATTTCGAATGGATCGGCGCCGATGCCAGCGCCATCCACATCGAAGAATGGCTGCGCCCGGACTGCCAGCAAGGTCTGCGTTTCCTGCCGTTCGCCGAGGACGGCGGCGGCGATGTCTGGTGCCTGCTGGCGCGGCCCGACGCCGAGCCGCAGGTGCTGCGGCTGCCGCATGCCGGCGGGCCGTGCACGGAAGCGCACGCCAGCTTCGCCGACTTCGCCTGCGCCATGCTGCTGCGCGCGCTGGGCGGCGAATGCGCCGACGCGCCGCGCTGGAGCGCCGGGGACGACGTGCGCATCGTACGCCTGGATATCGAGCGCACCGCCATCGCACTGGATTGCGCCGCGGGCGCAAGGCTGCGGGCACTGGTCGCGAACGACCCGATGCAGGGCGCGGATGGGGAACTGCGCTGGCTTTCGCCGCAGGCCCTGCGCGACGAATTGTCGCGCCTGCCGCAAGCCGCGCCGCCCGCCCAATCCATCCTCCCGGTTTGGCAATGCGAAACGCTGGTGGCGGGGCGACCGGCAAGATTCGATGCGGCAGGCCCGCCCACCACCGCTGACCTCGCCTTGCTGCGCATGCGGTTAACCGATGCGGGCGTCGATGCCGGGTGCGCGGACGACGCCTTGCGTGCGCTGGCCGCCGGCGATGCGCGCCTGTTGCTGCAGGAACTGCTGCTGCGCGGCCTGTGGGCCGACGTGGTGGACGAAACACAGCCCGAGCCGCAATGGATTGCACGCTGGCGGCAAGCGGGGCCGAGCGGGTTCCCGTTCATCGATCTGCCGGCGCTGGAGCGCTTGCTGGCG
Organism: Dokdonella sp.; assembly: GCF_019634845.1. Taxonomy (GTDB): domain Bacteria; phylum Pseudomonadota; class Gammaproteobacteria; order Xanthomonadales; family Rhodanobacteraceae; genus Dokdonella_A. Next base: position 29,605 of record NZ_JAHCAQ010000010.1, on the reverse strand, counting down.
GCCGGCGTCGATCCGCACGACCTGACCGCCGTGGTGCGCTCGGCGCAGGTGTTGATGGCCGCCAATGTCGCGCAACTGCTCGACACGCCGACCATGGCCCTGGGCTGGGACCTGCCCGAATCGGTGATGCCTCAACTGCACTGCGCACGGGAGGGCGGCGACGTCCATGCGCGTCTGCCCGCGTTGTATCCCTGCTTCGCCGCGCGCGATCCCGCGAATCGTCATGGCGCGCCGGGTTCGCTCACCCTGCGGCGGTGGATGGCATTGCCACAGGCCACGCGTGATGCACTGTGCGAATCCCTGCGTCGGGGCGGCAGGGCGCAGGCCGCCGCATTGTGGAAACGGGAGGTCGGCGGCGAGCTGCGCGAGGCGCTGGATGCGGTGGAAGAATTGCGGAACTGGCCGGGGGTGAGGGCATGAAGGCGCACGGCGTCGTGGGCTTGCGGATTGCAACCTGCAGCGGCACCAATTGACGTTGGCGCCCGCTCTTTCGGCAACGGCCAAGCAATCAGCTTGCTTTCTCGCCCTTCCTGCTGTGTGCATCCACTACTTGGGTGGCCGCCATGTCGCCAGTGACATGGCTCCGTGGCCTTCGCGCTGGAAATGGCATCCACTGCCATCAACACCTCCACAGGGGTCAGGTCTGGCATCGCAGCATTCGGATATCGCATCCCGATCACGGACCATGCGTCCTGGCGGTGTGATTTGAACGTCGAAGGTCGTCGTTGAGAGCACGGAATGTTGATGTCATCCGGTCGCTATGCGGAGCACGGGAAAACAGGTCGGGAAAACGGGTCAGAGAACATTAGGGAAACTCTGATTTTGCCCCGCGGCCGAAGCCCCGACCTGTAGCCGGATCGTGCCCGATGACGACCAAGCAGATGAGCCTGTCGATGCAGCACGACGCCGGTTTCGAGTGGCACCGCAAGCCGACGCGGCGTGACGTGTTCCTGGCGGAGATGGATCAGGTGGTGCCGTGGGCGGAGCCGTGTGCGGTCATCGCGCCGCGCTATCCGAAGGCTCCGGAGCCCGGCGTGGGTCGCCGGCGCGCGGTCGGGCTGGAGCGCATTCTGCGCATCCATTTTCTGCAGCAGTGGTACGCGCTGTCCGATCCGGGCGTGGAAGAATCGCTGTACGACTCGGCCGCGATGCGCCGCTTCGTGGGCATCGACCTGGGCCAGGAAAGCGCGCCGGACGAGTCGATGGTGTCCAAGTTCCGCCACCTGCTGGAGAAGCACGGCCTGGCCGAATCGTTGTTGGCCGCGGTGAGCGAGCACCTGAAGCGGCACGGCATGAAGCTGTCGCAAGGCACCATCGTGGACGCCACGATCATTGCGGCGGCGCCGTCGACGAAGAACAATGCCAAGGCACGCGGCCCGGACATGCACCAGACGAAGAAGGGCCAACCGTGGTACTTCGGCATGAAGGCGCATATCGGCGTGGGCGAGGGGTCGGGCCTAGTGCACACCGTGGTGAGCACGGCGGCGAACGTGGCCGATGTGACCATGGCGGCGGATCTGCTGCACGGCAAGGAGCAGCACGTCTTCGGCGATGCCGGCTACATCGGATCAGAGAAACGTGCGGCCAAGCGTGGCCGAAGGTTCTGGATCGCGGCAAAGCGCAGCGCGGTGAAGGGTGTCGACGCCCCGATGCTGCGTGAGATCACCGAGCAACTGGAGCACGCCAAGGCCTCGATCCGCGCGGCGGTGGAGCATCCCTTCCGCGTGCTCAATCGGCAGTTCGCCTACGTGAAGGCGCGCTACAAGGGCTGGCGAAGAACGGCGCGCAGGTGACGACGCTGCTTGCGCTGGTCAATCTGTGGATGGCGCGCAAGCGCTTGTTGCAACCGGCATGGGGTGACTGCGTCCGCAGTGGCCCGAAAGGGTTCACTGCGGTGCACATGGGGCGGTATTGCGCCGCCCAAATGGGTGTCTTCACCGGCGCAGGGCCCAATCGCACGCGGAGGCAGCTCGGTGGCGATTGATCAGACCATCCCTAACGGTCGTGATGGCGAAGCGCGAGCAATCGAAAATCTCACAGACAGCCGCAAGCTCAAGAACTTTTGGCAGATTCAGAATAGGTCGATGCCGGTTCGAGCCGTGCGAAAGAACCTCGCCGGAGGACAGGCTCATCCCCGCAACAACGCCTCGCTCTGCTCCGCCCATTGCAGCCACGCCCGCTCGCGCGCCAGCCCCCAGCACAGCGTCAGGTACACCAGCTGCTTCCAGCGCGGCATGTCGGCCGGGGCTTCCGGGTAGTGCTCGCGCTGAATCGCTTCGAGCATGGCCAGCTTGTCGAGATGCTGCGCGCGCGCCGCGGACAGCTGTTCGATGAGGTTGTCGACGCCGCCCAGTTCGCCCGTGAACACCTTCACCATCAGCGGATCGTTGAGTCGGGGAATATCCTGCGGCTGCGCGTACCATTCGGCGAACGCGCGCCGGCCCGCGACGGTGATCGCATGGACCTTCTTGTCCGGGCGGCCTTCCTGGGCTACGTCCTTGAAGCGTACCAGCCCTTCGTCGGCCAGCGCGGCCAGCTCGCGATAGACCTGCTGGTGGCTGGCGCGCCAGAAGAAGCCGGCCACCGCGTCGAACTCCTTGGTGATCGCGTAGCCAGTACTCGGCTTGGCTTCGACGATCGCCAGAATCAGCATTCTCAATGACATCGGAACGCCCTTATGCACTCTATTTATACTAGCAAAAGTCCGGGTGATGGCTTATATGCACCTGGTTGCATACCAAATTGCCCGATGCCGATTTCCCTTTCCGCACGCTCCGCCCCCTTGCAATGGGGATGCCTGCTGCTCGGCACGCTGGCGGCCTGCTTCTCGAACGGCGTGACCGCGCATGCCGCGGTCGCCTGGATCGCGCCGCTGCTGCTGCTGCGCTTCGCCACCGGCACGCGCGCCTTGCCGGGCACCCTGCTGCTCTCGCTGGCGCTGGGCATCGCCTCTTTCGTCACCATGCGCGGGGTCATCCCGGCACCCCAGGCGGAATTCGTCGTCACCTGCGTGGTGTCGGGCCTGCTCGGCGCGCTGCCTTATCTGCTCCATCGCCTGCTTGCGCCGCGCCTGCGACCGCTAGCCGCATCGCTGGTCTTTCCCGCCGCGGGCGTGGCGCTGCTGCATGCGCTGTCGGCGGCCAGTCCGTTCGGGACGTGGGGCGTGGATGGCTACGTGCAGGCCGGCTTCGCGCCGCTCGCGCAGTTCGCCTCGGTGGCGGGCGTCTGGGGCGTGACGTTTTTCGTGTTCTGGTTCGCCAGCGCGGCGCAGCAGTTGTTCGAGCCGCAGAAGACGGGTGCGTGGATGGCATCCGCGGCATTCGCGGTCTGTTTCGCACTGACGTTGGGATACGGCATCGTGCGCGCCAGCAATGCGCCGCCGGCCGCCGCGCCGGTGCGGGTCGCGGCGCTGGCGACGCCCGCCGGCCTGCCCGATCGGTTCTTCGAAGGCTGCGCTTCACGCGACGACCACGCCTGCCGCGATGCCGGCGCGCGCAAGCGGTTCGACGCCCTGTTCGCCAGCGCCGAGGCGGCAGTTCGGTCGGGTGCGGCGCTGGTCGTGTGGCCGGAAGCGGGTGCGCAATACGACGCCGCACTGGAACCGGAGTTCATGGCGCGCGCCGGCGCGTTCGCCCGCCGGCATGGCGTTTACCTCGTGGCCGGCGCCGCCCAAGTCGCGCCGGAGCCGAACGCGCCGATGGCGAATAAGGCGCTCGTGTTCGATCCCGCCGGGCGCCTCGCCTTCGACTACCACAAGGCGATCCCGGTGCCGGGCGAGCCCATCGTCGCCGGGGACGGGCAAGTGCATTCGGTCACCACGCCGTTCGGCCGGCTCGGCGTGGTCATCTGCTTCGATGCCGACTTCCCCGCGCTGGTCCGCAAGGCCAGGCGCAGCGGCGTCGACGTGCTGGCGATACCGGCCAACGACTGGCGCGCCATCACCCCGCTGCACGGCCAGATGGCGCGCTTCCGTGCGATCGAGAACGGGTTGGCGGTGGTGCGCGCCACCAGCAACGGGCTGTCGCTGGTGGCGGACGCCACCGGAAACGTGCTGGCGCAGTCGGATTCCTTCGCCCATCCCGGCGGCATTGCTTCCGCGCGCCTGCAAATGGCGGCGCGCGTTACAGCGTATTCGCGTATCGGCGATGCGTTCGCGATCGCCTGTGCGGCGTTGTTGGCCGGATTGGTGGCAATGACGCTGCTTCGCAGAAAGCGGGAAGCGGAATGAGCGCGACAGATGATGCTGCCGGAAATGCGTTGCATGCCCGACGGCGCGGCAGTCAATGCTCCGCTGATACCGCCTCCCCCCGGTTCCAGTCCGGCGTCTGCCGGCGGACCGAACAACGCACTAACGGTGAGTGCTGTCATCAGGTTCCGTCTTGAAGAAAACGACGAGAACAACGACATTCCCGATGTCATCTGGATCCGGGGTTGCGGATATGCCGTGCTTGTCTCGGGGCGACTGCGTTGAATGCGTCTACCTGCGCTCGCAACTGGTCGTGTTCGACGACGTCGAGATGTCTTGACGCGGGTCTTCTACTGGCAGCGATTGCTCGGCGACGGGGTGGTCTGACATGCCCCCTAGATTTCGCCCATCCGGATTTTGGGCACAAAAAAGCCCACTCGATGGTGGGCCTCTTTCTATGCAACAGATTGTTTTATATTGACATTCTGGTGGCTATGGGTGGACTCGAACCACCGACCCCAGCATTATGAGTGCTGTGCTCTAACCGGCTGAGCTACATAGCCATCGCGTCGCATTGTACCGTGCCGGGACGCCTCGCATGGGGCGCGGCCTGATCCGGCTTGGGTGGGATGCGCCCCGGCGCGGTCGGTACGCACTGCAGCGGACCATGCGTCCGGCGCGGGGCGAGCGATTCTAGTGGCTTGCCGCAGGCTGTCAAGTCGCCGATGGCCGGCTTGGCTTGCCGTGTGCCGGAGCCGTGTGGAAGAATCGGATCAAGTACTTGCAACGTTGTTTGGACATGATTGATCCCGATGGCTATCGACCGAACGTCGGCATCATCCTCATGAATGCGCAAGGCAGCGTGTTCTGGGCGCGCCGCGTCGGGCGCGATGGCTGGCAGTTCCCGCAGGGCGGCATGAACAGCGACGAGACGCCGCTGGAGGCGATGTATCGCGAACTGGCGGAGGAGACCGGCCTGCAGCCGCACCATGTCGAGGTGCTGGGCGCGACGCCCGGCTGGTTGCGCTATCGGCTGCCGCAGCGCTTCGTGCGCCGGCATCATCGCCCGGTATGCATCGGCCAGAAGCAGGTGTGGTTCCTGCTGCGCCTGCTCGGGGACGACTCGGCGGTGCGGCTCGATGCGCATGACGAACCCGAGTTCGATCTGTGGCGCTGGGTCGATTTCTGGTACCCGGCCGCGCATGTGGTCACGTTCAAGCGCCGCGTGTACGAGCAGGCCCTGCGCCATCTGGTGACCCTGGCCGAGGCGAACTGCGCGCTGTCGCTGCGGCAGCAGCAATGGCCGCAGCCGACGGCGCAGGCGGGCTGAGTTTTCTGATCGGTGTTGACAATCATTCGCGTTTGCATTTGAATGGCGTGGACCCGCATTCCGGCCATGCCATGTACGTCTGCATCTGCAATGCCCTCACCGACCGTGACATCCATGCCGCCGTGGCCGATGGCACCGACTCGTTCGCGAGCCTGCGCGATGCCACGGGCTGCTCGAACTGCTGCGGCAACTGCGAGGACGTCGCCCGCTCGGTGTTCGACGAAGCGGTGACCGCGCGGTCCCGTCCGCTGGGTCTGCCGAGCTTCGCTCACGCGGCCTGAGCCGCGTTCCCTCGATGCCTGATCGCCGCGCCGCATGCGCGCGGCTTTGCCGTGCCTGCGGCACGCTCGTATAGTCAGGCCGATTCATTGGCGCGTTGGACTGGCCGGCGCGCGCCTGTCATCGGGACTCATCATGAAAGGCGATCCGAAGATCATCGCGCACCTCAACAAGGCACTGTTCAACGAGCTCACCTCGATCAACCAGTATTTCCTCCACTCGCGCATGTTCCGCAACTGGGGTTACCGGGAGCTGGCCGAGCACGAATACAAGGAATCGATCGACGAGATGAAGCATGCCGACATGCTGATCGAGCGCATCCTGTTCCTCGATGGCCTGCCCAACCTGCAGGCGCTGGGTAAGCTGCGCATCGGCGAGACCCCGCGCGAGGCGCTGGCCTGCGACCTGCAGCTGGAGATGGCGGCGGTGCCCGACCTCAAGGCCGGCATCGCCGATTGCGAGGCGCTGGGCGACTACGTCAGCCGCGAACTGCTCGGGCGCATCCTCGAATCGGAAGAAGAGCACATCGATTGGCTCGAGACCCAGCTCGGCCTCATCGAGCGGCTGGGCGAAAACCTCTACCTGCAGGACAAGCTGCGCGACTGAAGGGCGCGTCAACCGCCCGCGGCGGATGCCGCCGTGTTACCAGGGCTTGAGCACGACCAGCAGCACGATCGCGATCAGCAGCAGTGCCGGAATCTCGTTGAACACGCGCAGCCAGCGGCTGCTGCGCGTGTTGGCGTCACGCGCGAACTGGCCGACCATGCGCGCCAGCATGAGGTGGTAGCCGATCAGCAGCAGCACCAGCGCGATCTTGGCATGCAGCCAGCCCTGCCGCAGGTAGGCGAGGTTGTGCCAGGCAAACGCCGCCATCGTCGCCAGGCCGAGGCCGACCGCCAGCACGCCGCCGATGTGGGTGATGCCGAGCAGGCGCCGCTCCATGATCTTGAAGCGCTCGTGCAGCGCAGGTTCGCGCGCTTCGGCGTGGTAGACGAACAGCCGCGGCAGGTAGAACAGGCCGGCGAACCAGGTGACGACGAAGATGATGTGGAAGGCCTTGAGCCAGAGCATGACAGGCATCGCCGGACAAAGCGCCGATTGTACCTGCGCCGGAGTACCGCGACGGCGCTGCTGCGGCGCGCGTTGACCGCAGCGGGCCGCGCCACCTATAACTCGCGGTTCCCATCGGCCGGCGCGGTGTCCGCATGCCCAGTTTGCCCACCTATGTCGTGCGCAGTACCGATCCGGGCCAGGAGCGACGCCGACGCTGGTTGCTGGCGCTCATCTGGCTCGCCTCGCTGCTGCTGATGGCGGTGGCCGCTGCGGCGCTGATGCGCCAGCGCTCCGACGCCGGCAGCGCTGCCGCGTTGCGCGCGGCGCAGGAGCGCAACCTCGCCCTCGATGCCCGCATCGCGCAACTGTCGCGTTCCGAACAGGTGGCCAAGGCGGCGCTGGGCGACCTGCAGGCTTCCCTGCGCGACCGCGACGAGGAGCTCGACAGCCTGCGCGCCGACCTGGCGTTCTACGGGCGCCTGCTCGGTGGCAAGCGCGAAGGACTGACGGTGCAGGCATTGCGCGTGACGCCGGTGGCGGGCTCGCGGGCATGGAACTTCATCGCCACGCTGACCCAGAACTTCAAGCGCGGCGATGAAACCAGCGGGCGCGTCGCGCTGAGCGTGGAAGGCGTGCTCGACGGCCGCCTCGAAACGCTCGACTGGAAGACTCTCGTGCAGGATCCCAACGCGGCTGGAACTGCGTACACGTTCAAGTATTTCGCGCAGGTGCGCGGTACCATGATGCTCCCCGACGGCTTTGCGCCCAATCGCGTGGTCGTGCGCGCCGAAGGCGATGGCGCGCGCGCCGAGCAGTCCTTCGCATGGGCCGACGCGACCAAGGGCCAGGAGTACGAAAATGTTCCGCAATGACAAGCGCGACCGCGTCATCGCCTCGATCAGCACCCTGATTGCCGATGGCACCACGATCGAGGGTGACGTCCGTTTCGACGGCGGCCTGCATCTGGATGGCATGGTCAAGGGCACCGTCGCCGCCGACGGCGCCGGCGCTGTGCTCACGCTCAGCGAAAAGGGCCGCGTCCACGGCGAGGTGCGGGTGTCGAGCGCGGTCATCAACGGCACCATCGAAGGCGACCTGCATGTGGCCGAGCGCCTCGAACTGGGGACCAGCGCGCGCATCAACGGCAATGTCTACTACAAGGTGCTGGAAATGGCCGCTGGCGCACAGGTCAACGGCAGCATGAATTACGAGGATGGCGGCCAGCGCCGCCTGACCGGCCCGACCGGCACCGAGGCTGCGCTTGGCGCGGCCGAAGTCGCATCGGCCTAGAATGTACCCAGCGCCCGCTGGCGCGAGCGACCGATGAAGTTGATGTCATGAACGACACTGCCACCCCGACCTACCTCGACAGCGGCGCCGCGCCACTCGTGTTCACGGGCGCGGCCGCGCAGAAGGTGCGCGAGCTCATCGCCGAGGAAGGCAATCCCGATCTCAAGCTGCGCGTGTACATCAGCGGCGGCGGCTGCTCGGGCTTCCAGTACGGATTCAGCTTCGACGAGGAGCGTGCCGAGGACGATCTCGCACTCGACCGCGACGGCGTCACGCTGCTGATCGACCCGCTGAGCTTGCAGTACCTGGCCGGCGCCGAGGTCGATTACACCGAGTCGTTGTCCGGCGCGCAGTTCGTGATCCGCAATCCCAACGCGCGCACGACCTGCGGCTGCGGTTCCTCGTTCACCGTCTGATCGGCCCTTGATCGACCCCGTCCACGCCTTCGCTGGCCTCGCGCTCGATCGCCGGGCCGAGGAGCGCGAAGACGCCGCGTGGGCACTGGCGCAGGCGGCCGATCCGCGTGGCCGCTACCTGTTGCTGCGCGAGGATGCGCGCGATGGCTTTCGCGCCCTCGTCGGCGCCGCGCCGGATACGGTGCTGCGCCTGCTCGACAGTCGCGAGCGGCGCGCGCTGCTGCCGCAGGTCGCCGCGACCTATCTTGGCGAGGATGCACACGGTCCGTTGTTTGCGCTGTGCGTGAGTGCAGCCGATGGCCTCGCGCTGGCGGCGCGGCTGGCGGCCACCGATCTCGACCTGCGCAGCGCCGGGCTGCGCCTGCCGGCTTTCGACAGCGGCCTGTTCGCCTATGCGCGCGCACTCGCGCACTGGCATTCACGGGCGCGCTTCTGCGGCGCCTGCGGCGCGCCGCTGCTGCTGGTGGCGTTGGGCCATCGCGCCCATTGCAGCAATCCCGGCTGCGGCATCGACCATTTTCCGCGGCTGGACCCGGCGATCATCGTCATCGTCGGTTGGCAGGATCGCTGCCTGCTTGGCCGCCAGGCAAGCTGGCAGGTCGGGCGCTGGTCGACGCTGGCCGGTTTCGTCGAGCCCGGCGAATCGATCGAGGATGCGGTGCGGCGCGAAGTGCACGAGGAAGCCGGCGTGCGGGTCGGCGCCTGCGCCTATCATTCCTCGCAGCCATGGCCGTTTCCGGCCGCACTCATGCTCGGCTTCGTGGCGCAGGCCGACGATCCCTCGATCCGCGTCGGCCACGAGCTGGCCGACGCGCGCTGGTTCAGCGCCGGCGAACTCGTGGACGGCTTGCGCGCGGGTTCATTGAGCCTGCCGCCGCGCGTGTCGGTGTCGCGTGCGCTCATCGCGCACTGGCTGCGCGGTCGCGGTGTCGACCTCGACGCGCTGGAGCACACGCTGCGCGCCGCGAGTTGAACGTGCGGCGCCTGGCGATCCGGTTTGCCGCCGGCGCCTGCCGCGCGCAGCGCAGCGCCCGCCCGGTCACGGTCACCGCGGCGCGCTGCCGTGTCCGCTAGAATGGTGCGATCGCCCGAACACGGCAGTGCCAGCGCCCATGGCTCCGACCTTCCTCGCCATCGTTCTCGCCTTGGTCGCCGCGCATGCGGCGCCCGACCTCGCACGCTGGCGCGACTTTGGCTGGTTGCAGGCGGCCACGCAGCGCTGGATGGGCCCTGCGCACGAGCGTTCGTCGAGCTATCGCCTCGCGGCCCTGGTGCTGCTGCTCGTCGTCGCCTGCGCACTGCTGCAGATGGCGCTGGCGCGCGTGCTGTTCGGACTGCCGGGGTTCGTGTTCGCGGTGCTCGTGCTGTACTACTGCTGGGGTCCGCGCGATCTCGACGCCGACGTCGACGGCGTGCTCAAGGCGCCCGATGGCGAACGCCGCCTGGCGGCGGCGCAGGCGCTGCGACCCGATCCGGCATTGCAGACGCTGCCGCTGGAGTCGGCGGCGCTCGTCGAAGCGACGTTCGCCTCGGCGCTGTCGCGCTGGTTTGGCGTGTTGTTCTGGTTCGTGGTGCTGGGCCCGGCGGGAGCGCTCGGGTATCGCCTGGTGCAGTTGCTGGCGCGCCACGCGGCGCTGCGGCCGCTGATGGGCGATGCGCAGAACGAAGTGCTCGAACGCACCGCGCGCCTGCTCGACTGGGCACCGGCGCACCTCGTCGCGCTTACCCTGGCGCTGGTGTCGGACTTCGATGCCGTGATCGGCACCTGGCGCGACTACCATGCCGCGCCGGGACGGGGCGTGTTCACGCTCGACCTCGGATTCCTGGCTGTGCTGGCCCGCGCCGGAGTCAACGCCGATGTCGAGGCCGGTGATGGCTACGCGCAGGATGTCGCCGATCCGCTGGCGGAGCTGGCCGACGCGCGGCGCGTGCTGCGCCGCGTGCTGGTGGCCTGGCTGGCCGTGCTGGCGCTGGCCGCGGTGCTCATCGTGACGCATTGAATGGCGCGCCCGCGCACCCATCTGTGAAGCCCTTGCATGCCGACGGCGGCCGCGCGCATGACCGCGACGCATTGCCGCCCATCGCGCCCGATCGATATCCGCACAATACCGCCGCATGACCCCCTACACGACCGAACGCGTCCTGGCCGTCCACCACTGGAACGACGACCTCTTCAGCTTCCGCACCACGCGCAGCGACAGCCTGCGCTTCGAGAGCGGCCACTTCATCATGCTCGGCCTCGTGGTCGATGGCCGGCCGCTGGTGCGCGCGTACAGCATCACCAGTCCGCACTGGGAAGAGCATCTGGAGTTCTTCAGCATCAAGGTCGCCAACGGGCCGCTGACCTCGCGCCTGCAGCATCTCAAGATCGGCGACGAGGTGCTTGTCAGCCGCAAGGCGATCGGCACGCTCACGCTGCACGACCTCAAGCCCGGCAAGCACCTGTACCTGCTCGGCACCGGCACCGGCCTGGCGCCGTTCCTGAGCCTGATCCAGGACCCGGAGATCTACACGCGTTTCGAGCGCATCGTGCTCGCCCACGGCGTGCGCACGATCGCCGATCTGGCGTATGGCGACTTCATCAGCAATGAGCTGCCGCGGCACGAGTTCCTCGGTGAACTCATGCGCGACCGGCTCATCTACTACCCGGCGGTCACGCGTGAGCCGTTCCGCCATCGTGGCCGGCTGACCGCGCTGCTCGAAAGCGGCGACCTGCAGCGCGACTGCGGCCTGGGTCCGCTCGATCCGGCGCAGGATCGCTTCATGCTGTGTGGCAGCCCGGCCATGCTCAAGGACCTGCGCAGCCTGCTCGATGCGCGCGGCTTTGCGATTTCGCCGCGCATCGGCACGCCGGGCGACTACGTGGTCGAGCGCGCCTTCGTCGACAAATAGCCGCGCCTCAGGCCAGATCGCCGCGCAGCTCGCGCACGGCCGCTTCCAGCCGCGCCGCACTGGCGTCGGCCGGTGCGACCGGTGCACCGACCACGAGCTCGATATGGGCGCGGAAGCGCCGTGGCAGGCGCGCGCGACCGAGCAGGCTGTCGCGACGGCTGAACACCGAACCCCACAGGCCGCGCAGCGCGCACGGCACCACCGGCACCGGGCGCCGCGCCAGCATGCGCTCCACGCCGGGGCGGAATGGCGCCATGCTGCCGTCGCTGGTGAGGCCGCCTTCGGGGAACACGCAGACCACGTGGCCTTCCTGCAACGCGGCGTCGATCGCTTCGAACGCCCGCTCGAGCAAGGCCGGGTCTTCCTTGTGGCCGGCGATCGGGATCGCCTTGGCGGTGCGGAAGATGAAGCTCAGCACCGGGATGCGGAAGATCTTGTAGTACATCACGAAGCGGATCGGTCGCCGCACGCAGCCGCCGACGATGAGCGCGTCGACGAAGCTCACGTGGTTGCAGACGATGAGTGCCGGCCCATGCTCGGGCACGTTGTCGAGGCCGCGCGCGTCGACGCGGTAGAGCGTGTTGATGAGGATCCAGGTCAGGAACCGCATCAGGAATTCGGGCACCAGCGTGTAGATGTAGATCGCCACCACGGCATTGAGCACGGCCACCGCGAGGAAGATCTGCGGGATCGTCAGCCCGGCCGCCGCCAGGCCCATGCCGAACGCGGCCGCACCGACGATGAACAGCGCGTTGATGATGTTGTTGCCGGCGATGACGCGCGACAGCTCGCTGCGCTCGGCGCGGCTCTGCACCAGCGCGAACAGCGGCACGATGTAGAAGCCGGCGAACAGGCCGACGAGGACGAAGTCGGCGATGATGCGCCAGCTGCCGGGTGCGGCCAGGAAGGCCAGCGCACCGAGGTCGTGCAGGCTGGCGGCGGCGGGCCGGGCGAAATACAGATCGAGGCCGAACAGCGTGATGCCGATCGAGCCCAGCGGCACGAGTCCAATCTCGACCTTGTGCCCCGACAGCCGTTCGCACAGCAGCGAGCCGGCGCCCACGCCGAGCGAAAACAGCGCCAGCACGAGGATCTGCACGCCCTCGTTGCCGCCGAGGAACAGCTTGGTGTAGTTGGGCAGCTGCATCGTGAACACGCCGCCGAAGAACCAGAACCACGAGATGCCGAGCACCGAATTGAAGATCGTGCGGTCCTTGGCCACGAAGCCCAGCACGCGCCAGGTCTCGGTGAGCGGGTTCCAGTTGAAGACAAGGTCGGGCGCGGTGGCGGGCGCGGCCGGGATCGCGCGGCTGCTGAACCAGCCGATCAGCGCCACCCCGACCACGAGCAGCGAGGCGAGCAGCGGGCTGTGACTCATCGCCGCGCCACCGGCGACCATGCCGAGCAGCACCGCGAGCGACGTGCCGGTCTCGACCAGCGCGTTGCCGCCCACCAGCTCCTCGGTGCGCAGCGCCTGCGGCAGGATCGCGTACTTGATCGGACCGAACACGGTCGAGTGCAGACCCATGAGGAACAGCACGCCAAGCAGCAACGGGATCGACTTGAGCCAGAAGCCGACCGCGGCCAGCAGCATCACCGCGATCTCGAACAGCTTGACCCAGCGGATGATCTGCGCCTTCTCGCGCTTCTCGGCCAGTTGTCCGGCACTGGCCGAGAACAGGAAGAACGGCAGGATGAACAGCGCCGGCGCGATGTTGGAGTAAAACCCCACGGCATCGTCATCCAGTCCCATGTGGTAGCCGACCAGCACCACCAGCGCATTGCGGAATGCGTTGTCGTTGAACGCGCCGAGCGACTGGGTGGCGAAGAACGGTGCGAAACGGCGGGTGCCGAGCAGGCGGAATTGGCTCGAATCGGACATGCACAGTCCCTTGGGCGCGCGGCAGTGGCCGACGGAATCTAGCAGGCGCGGCGCCAGGCTGTCGCCTGCGCCGGCCCGCCGGCGGTTCAGCCATGGCCATTACACTAGGCGATCCCGAACCTCGCCCGCGCCGCGCCCATGTCGATTCGAATCCTGCTGCTTGCCACCGCACTGTGCCTGTCCGCAGGCGCCGCGTTTCCCGTTGCCGCTGCCGATGGCACACCGACGCTGCAAGCGGTTCCCTCGCCTGATCTGTCGCGACTGCCGGCCGCGCGTGCGAGCGAACTGCGCGCCCAGCGCGCCAGCTTCGAAAACAGCAAGAGTGTGCTGATCGGCGATCCGCTGGCCGAAACCTACGCGCTGCTTGGCGCGGCCTATGCGCGCAACGGCTTCCCCGACGCGGCAGCAGTCGCGCTCGCCAACGCCATCGCGCTTGCGCCGCGCAACGGACGCTGGCTGTACATGCGTGGCGTGCTGCGGAGCCTGAACAAGCAGGATGCCGCGGCGCGCGGTGACTTCGAGGCTGCACTCAAACTCGATCCGAACTACCTGCCGATCCGCGTTGCGGTGGCCAACAACCGGATCCAGGCCGGTGACCTCGACGGAGCGCGCAAGGTGCTCGAGCCACTGGCGCAAGGTCGCGAAGCCGTGCCGCTTGCGCTGCTCGGCGACATCGCACTCAAGCAGCGTCGCGCCGCCGATGCGGTCGAGCTGTTCAAGCGCGCGCTCGCGATCGCGCCCGAGGCGACGCGCCTCAACGCACAGCTGGCGACGGCCTACACCGCCGCCGGTGATGCGGGCGCCGCGGCGCAGGCGCGCGCCAAGGCTGGTGACGTATTGCCCACGCTGTACGACCCGATCGCGCAACAGGTGCTCGGTGATGGCGCCGCGACCGGCGCAGCGCAGGCGCCGGCGCTGGCGCCACGCGAGCAGGCCATCGTCAAGGTGCTCGCACAACTCAAGTCGCGCGACTACGACGCGGCACGCCGCACGCTCGATGAAGCACTGCGGGCCTCGCCCAACGACTCCATGCTGCTCGCGCTGTATGGCCATGTAGAAGCGGCCTCGGGGCACCTGCCGATGGCGCAAACCCGGCTGGCGATGGCGCTGCGCGCCGACCCGGCCAATGGCATGGCGCATGTGGGTGAGGGACTGGTCAAGGAGATGCAAGGCGACGACGTGGCGGCACGCGCGGCCTACGAAAAGGCGATCCAGGTGCAGCCCGGGCTCGCTGCGGGACACTTCGCGCTGGCCGCCGTCCACCTGCGCGCCAAGCGCTACGATGCGGCGGCCGACGAGTATCGCGCGGTCGTGCGCAACGAGCCGGGCAACGACGAGGCGTGGTCGCGCCTGGTGGCGGCACAGGCCATCGCCGGCCGCTGCGCCGACACGCTCAAGGCGCTCAACGATGCGCTGCGCAAGACGCCCAACGAAGGCTTCCTGTTGCAGTTGTTCGTGCGCAGCGCCAGTACCTGCACCGCCGCCGGCGCGCAGGAAAAGCGCATGGCATTCGATTATGGCGTCAAGCTGTACCGCTCGACCGAGATGCCGGTCGTGGCCGAGGCCTATGCATTGGCGCTGGCCGCCAACGGCAAGTGGGACGATGCCGTCACCACGCAGCAGGGCGCGATGTTCGTGGTCCTGCGCAACGAGGGTCAGCAGGCGCTGCCGCCCTACAAGGACTTCCTCGAACAGTTCCGTGCGCACAAGCTGCCGACGCTGCCATGGCCGGCGCAATCGGAGCTGTTCAACCCGCCGCGCGCGCAGGTCGACAAGGTGCCGGCGGGCGCCGGTCAAGGCGCACGGTAACGGAACCGAGTGCCGCTGCCAGGCCGTTCCTGGTGCCGGTGTCGAACGCCTTGGCTTGCGCCGCAGGGCACTGGCCGCACGCGGTCGTCCCAACGCTGGCATTTGCGCGCATCGGCTTGCTGCCTGGCTTGACGTGGCTGCGGACGCTCGGGGCCGGCGCGGCCGACTCGAGCGCCCGCTAGATGCGCTGCGCGCATCAGCCCCGCGCGAGCGCGCGGTGGCCGATGTCGCGGCGCCAGAACGCGCCGTCGAAACCGATGTGTCCGATCGCGGCGTACACCCGCTCGCGCGCATCGGCGATGTCCTCGCCGCGCGCGCATACGGTCAGCACGCGGCCACCGGCACTGACCACGCGCCCTTGCGCGTCGACCGCGGTGGCGGCGTGGAACACCGCGATGTCGGCCTCGTGGCGGGCGTCGAGGCCATGGATGACATCGCCCGTGCGCGGCTTGCCTGGATAGCCGCTGGCGGCCATCACCACGCCGATCGCCGGACGCGGATCCCACTGCGCCACACTGCGATCGAGGCGACCGTCGAAGGCGTCCTCGATGAGGTCGACGAGATCCGACTTCAGGCGCATCAGGATCGGCTGGGTTTCCGGATCACCCAGCCGCGCGTTGAACTCGATGACACGTGGATTGCCGTGCGCATCGATCATCAATCCGACATAGAGGAAGCCAATGAACGGCGCGCCCTCGGCGGCCATGCCGGCGATGGTCGGGCGCACGATCTCGTTCAGGATGCGCTGCTCGACCGCAGCCGTGACCACCGGCGCCGGCGAATAGGCGCCCATGCCGCCGGTGTTGGGCCCGAGGTCACCCTCGTCGCGGCGCTTGTGGTCCTGGCTGGTGGCCAGCGGCAAGACGTTGTGGCCGTCACTCATCACGATGTAGCTGGCTTCCTCGCCTTCGAGGAACTCCTCGATCACCACGCGCGCACTGGCCGCGCCGAGGCTGTGCGCGCCAAGCATGTCGTGCAGCGCCTGCTCGGCGTCGGCCAGGGTCAGTGCGACGATGACGCCCTTGCCCGCGGCCAGGCCGTCGGCCTTGATCACGATCGGCGCGCCGTGCCGGCGCACATGGGCGAGTGCACGGTTGAGGTCGTCGAAGGTGGCATGACCTGCGGTCGGGATGTTGCGGCGGACGAGAAAATCCTTGGCGAAGGCCTTGGAACTCTCCAGTTGCGCGGCGATGCGGCTGGCGCCGAAGCAGCGGATGCCGGTGGCGCGGAACTGGTCGCTCACGCCGGCGGCCAGTGCGGCTTCGGGACCGACCACGGCCAGGTCGATCTTTTCCACGCGCGCCAGCGCGAGCAAACCCTCGACGTCGGTCGCAGCGATGCGCAGGTTGCGCATGCGCGGCTCGCGCGCGGTACCGGCATTGCCGGGCGCCACGATCACTTCGGTCACGCGCCGCGATTGGGCGATCTTCCAGGCGATCGCGTGTTCGCGCGCGCCCGAACCGATGACGAGAATCTTCATGAGGCAGGTTCCTGTCGGATGAGGCGCTCACTCACGGCGCGAATGGGGGTGTGGAAAGGCCAGGCCGGGGCCCGAAGTTTGCTCCGCAAACTTTGGGATTGATGCCGCGCGGCGGCATCGGGATTTCGGTGACGGTGACGACATCGTGCGGCGTCCGGTGCGGTTTGGCCCCCTGAGTCAGGGGGCGATTCGCGCCGCAGGCGCGAATGGGGGTGTGGAAAGGCCAGGCCGGGGCCCGAAGTTTGCTCCGCAAACTTTGGGATTGATGCCGCGCAGCGGCATCAATGCCGAAAGTGCCTGATGCCCGTGAACACCATCGCCATGCCGTGTTCATCGGCGGCGGCGATCACTTCCTTGTCGCGCAGCGAGCCGCCGGGTTGGATCACCGCACGGATGCCGACCGCGGCCGCGGCGTCGATGCCGTCACGGAACGGGAAGAACGCATCGGACGCCATCACGCTGCCGGGCACTTCGAGTTTGGCATCGGCCGCCTTCATCGCCGCGATGCGCGCGCTCACCACGCGGCTCATCTGCCCCGCGCCGATGCCGATCGTGCGGCTGCCGCGCGCGTAGACGATCGCGTTGGACTTGACGTACATCGCCACATGCCAGGCAAACAGCAGGTCGTGCAGTTCGGCGGCGTCGGGTACGCGTTGCGACACCACCTTGAGGTCGCTCAGCAGCAGCGTATCGCGGTCGGCGTCCTGCACCAGCAGGCCGCCGGCGATGCGCTTGTAGTCCACCGCCGGTGCGGCCTGTTCGTCCCATTCGCCGATGGCGAGCACGCGCACGTTGGGCTTGCCCGCCAACACGTCGATGGCGGCGGCATCGAACGCCGGCGCGGCGATCACCTCGACGAACTGGCGGGCGAGGATCGCTTGCGCCACGCCCGCGTCGACGGCGTGGTTGAACGCGATGATGCCGCCGAAGGCCGATACCGGATCGCAGGCATAGGCACGTTCGTAGGCCTCGCCGAGATTGGCGCCGAGCGCCACGCCGCAGGGATTGGCGTGCTTGACGATCACGCAGGCCGGCGTCTTGCGGAAGGCCTTGACGCATTCGATGGCGGCGTCGGCATCGACGAGATTGTTGTAGGACAGCTCCTTGCCGGCCAGCACTTGCGCGCTGGCGACCGTGCCGCGCGGCCCGCCGCGTTCGACGTAGAGGGCGGCCTCCTGGTGCGGGTTTTCGCCATAGCGCAGCGGCTGCCGTCGCTCGAAGGCCAATCGCAACGCGGCCGGGAAGGCCTGGGGCTTGTCGGCGTCGGCGTGGGTACCGAGCCAGTTGGCGATGAGGCCGTCGTAGCGCGCGGTATGCGCGTAGGCCGCTGCCGCCAGCCGCCGCCGCAACGCCAGCGAGGTGCCGCCATGGGCGAGTGCAAACAGCAGCTCGGCGTAGTCGGCCGGGTCGACCGCCACCGCGACACGCTCATGGTTCTTGGCGGCGGCGCGCAGCATTGCCGGGCCGCCGATGTCGATGTTTTCGATCGCGTCGTCGAGCGTGCTGTCGGGCGCGTTGGCGACGCGCTCGAACGGATACAGGTTCACCACCAGCAGGTCGATCGGGGCGATGCCGTATTCGGCCATCACGGCGTCGTCGACACCGCGCCGGCCCAGCAGCGCGCCATGCACCGAAGGATGCAGCGTCTTGACGCGGCCATCCATGATCTCGGGGAAGCCGGTGATCTGGCTGACGTCGCTGACCGGCAGGCCCGCCTCGCGCAGCGTGCGCGCGGTGCCGCCGGTGGAGATGAGCATCACGCCCAGTGCATCGAGGCCGCGCGCGAGGTCGACGATGCCGCTCTTGTCGGACACGCTGAGCAGTGCGCGGTGTACCGCTACCTTGCGGGAATCGGACATGGTGGAATCGGAGCCGGGAAACTGCCGAAGTATAGGGCCGCGGCGCGGTCCGTGGGCGCCAAACCGGGCAAATTTGCGCGTTTTTGGCCGCTCCGCGCAGGCTATGGCGCGCCCCGGGGACTAGTCGTTGAGCCCGTAGTGCTGCAGCTTGCGGCGCAAGGTCGCGCGCGTGATGCCCAGTGCCTCGGCCGCGCGGCTCTGGTTGCCGCCATAGCAGGCCATCACTTCGCGCAGCAGCGGCAGCTCGACTTCCTGCATCACGAGCGCGTGCAGCCCTTCGCCGGGGCGTGCCTCGACATCGGCCAGGTAACGACGCACCGCGCGCGTGACGCAGTCGCTCAGTGCCGGTTGCAGTAAGGGTTCCTGCGGCGCACTGGCGCGCAAGGAGATGGCGGCATTCACGATCGACGAGCCCCTGAATTGATTGTGCTTCCCTGATGCGGGCCAACGCAGGACGCAAGCACGCTGGACAGTCATCTTAGCGGCCACTGCCGGTCTTGGTAAGTGGCATCGGCGTCGCGCGAAACCGATCGTGACGAATGCTTGCATTGCGGGCACTTGCGCGCGTGTGCTCACGCACATCGGCGACAGTGCGCGCAAGCACTTGTCAATGCAGGGTCTATTCGAAGCGGAACTCGAAGGCGACGGCGTTGTGACCAGGGTCGACGACCTCGAATACGAGCGAACTGCTGGCGCCGGCGGCGATGCCCTGGTTGATCGCGCGCGCATCGGCCAGGTAGTCGCGCGGCAGGAAGCGACGCATCGCGATCGGTTTGTCGTCGAGGTCCGACAAGGCGACTTCGACCGTGGGCCAGGCCTGTGCGAACGGCGCATCGTTGCGCAGCGTCGCCGAGATGATCAGCGCGTCGTGGACCGAGGGGTGGGGTTGGATGTCACGCGAGAGCAGCTCAAGCGAGGCGATGTCGTGGCGCAGCGGCAACTGGCAGTGCAGTTTTGCGCACAGCGGTTCGAGCAGGTTGCGCACGCGCCCGTCGTCGATCCAGTTCGCGCGTTGCGACCAGGCGATCTGCGCGCCGAGCGTGAGCAGCAGCACGGCGCTGGCCACGAGCCAGCCGCGGCTGCCACGCGACGGTGTGCGGTGGCTGCGGGCAAAGGTTGGCAGCGTGCCGCGGCGGGCGCCGCGCGGTGTCGATGCGGCGGCGGCAGGCAGCTCGCCACGAGCCGACTGTGGCCGCAACACCGGTGCGCCGAGCACTGGCGGGTCTGCCTGCGCGACATGCGCCGGCAGGTGCTCGATCGACTCCAGCGGCAATTGCGAGGTCAAGGTCGCCAGCATGTCGAACACGCTGTCGCAATGGTTGCAGCGGCCGTGACCATGGGCGGCGGCGAGGTCCTTTTCCTCGACCCGGTAGATGGTCAGGCATTGCGGGCATTGCGTGTACATGGCAGGCGGTCGTGGCGGATGTCGTGGCGATGTTACATGCCCGCCGTCCGGGCCGCGCCGTTGTCGTGCGGCAGATCGGCGTGATCGGCCCACAGCAGCGCGTGCGGATTGAAGCCGTGTTCAAGGGTGGGCTTGACGATGCGGAAGTAGGGCGACACGTCGAAGTCGCGCGGCGCGAACAGGCGCGAATCGCGGATGTGCAGCATCTCGCGCGCATACGCCTCGCCGGCCTCGCCCTGCACCTGGATCACCTCGATGTCGGGCAGGATCGGGTAGCGCACCGACTCGAATGCGGCCGCGATCAGCGACGAGCAGATCGCGCGTGTCGGGTCGCCGCCGCCGAGCGCCAGCAGGCGGCGCCGATAGCGCAGCGGTACCGGCGGTGCGGTGATGAGGTAGCGCGCCAGGTCGAAGATGTTGCGCAGGTCGTAGCGCTGGCCGAGACGGCCGATCGCATAGTCGACCAGCGCGTCGATCTCGGACGGTTGCAGGCCGACCGGGCGGCAGATGCGCGTGTGCACGTGCGCATAGCGCGCCACCGGCACGGCGCGCACGCCTTCGCTGACATCGGCCTCGATCAGCATCTGCGCACTGCCCTGGCGGGCCAACAGGGCGTCACCGACGTAGAGCGCGGCGTGCGACCAGGTCGACTGCGTGATGTAGCGCACGGCGCCGGCGAAGCGGCTGGTGCCGTCGACCAGCAGCACGTCGCCCTTGTGCAGGGTCGCCGCCAGCAGGCCCGAGCGGCTGGTGCGGATCGAGTCGCGGTCGCGCGGCCTGGACAGGTAGCGTGCGAGTCGGTGGCCGAGCCACGCGAGCGGATTCACGAACACCTCGTCGACAGGCGGCAGGGCTGCATTCTACGCGCGCCGATCGCGCTGACGGCAGCCGGTCATCTGCGGCGTCGCCCGCTGATGCGCAGCCAGTCACCGCTGTGGCTAACCACGAGCCCGTCGAACCACGGCGCATAGATCGCCAGCAACTCGTCCTCCTGGCCAGCGAGGATGCCCGACAGCGCGATTGGTGCGCCGGGGCTGGTGCAGGCGGCAAAGCGCTCGGCGAGCTGCGCCAGCGGACCGGCGAGGATGTTGGCGACGAATGCATCGGCCGGCGTGGCGGTGAACGCCTCGGGCGTGAACAGCTGCAGGCCCTGCGCGACGCCGTTGCGCTGCGCGTTGTCGTGGCTCGCGAGCAGCGCCTGCGGGTCGTTGTCGACGCCACTCACGCGCGCGGCGCCGAGCTTGAGCGCCGCGATCGCGAGCACGCCCGAGCCGCAGCCGTAGTCGATGACGTGCTTGCCGGCGAGGTCGAGGCCATCGAGCCATTCCAGGCACAGCGCCGTGGTCGGGTGCGTGCCGGTGCCGAAGGCCAGACCCGGGTCGAGCCGTACCACCACCGCATCGCCCGCGTCGGCGGGCGGCTCGATGTTCCACGGATAGATCCACAGCCGGCGCCCGAAGCGCATCGGCTTGAAGTCGTCCATCCACGCCCGCGTCCAGTCCTGGTCGGCCACCTCGCGCATGGTGATCGCCTCGGGGGCGAGATCTGGCAGCAGTTCGGCCAGCAGCGCGAGCAGGCCGACGCGATCGGCGTCGGCGGCGAACAGCGCGCTGAGCACGATGCGCTGCCACAGTGGCGTCTCGCCCACGCCCGGTTCGAGGATCGCCTGTTCGTTGGGCGTGTCGACCTCGGCATCGAGCAGCGTCACCGCCAGCGCGCCGGCCTCTTCGAGCGCGAGCTCGATGCGTTCCTGCTCATGGTGCGCGATCGCGAGCGACAGTTCGAGGAAGGGCATGGCGGTGAGGATGGAAGCGGGCAATGGGTGTTGGCAAGTGCGCGGCGCGGGCGGCATGCGATCGGCGCCGATGGCGCCGCGGTTGCGGCCGGGCGCGTCGATGCCGGCCACCGCGCGCAGCGTGACGCCGCGCGCGACGAGGTCAGGCGATCCCGATCGCCTTTTCGCGCATCTCGGCCATGCGCTTCTCGAGATAGTGGATGTTCTGCCCACCGTGCCGGAAGCCGCCATCAGCCATGATGCGCTGCTGCAGCGGCACGTTGGTCTTGATGCCTTCGATGACGAGCTCCGACAGCGCGATGCGCATGCGCGCGATCGCGGTGTCGCGGTCGCGGCCGTGCACGATGAGCTTGCCGATCATCGAATCGTAGTTGGGCGGGATGCGGTAGCCGTCGTAAATGTGGGTGTCCACCCGCACGCCCGGGCCGCCGGGCGCCTCGAAGCGCTTGATCGTGCCGGGGCAGGGCAGGAACGTGTCGGGATCCTCCGCGTTGATGCGGCACTCGATCGCGTGGCCATCGAGCACGATGTCCTCCTGGCGCAGCGACAGCTTCTGGCCCGAGGCGATCAGCAGCTGCTCGCGCACGAGGTCGACGCCGGTCACGAGCTCGGTCACGGGGTGCTCGACCTGGATGCGCGTGTTCATCTCGATGAAGTAGAAGCGGCCATCTTCGTACAGGAACTCGAAGGTGCCGGCGCCGCGGTAGCCGATGCGCTTGCAGGCCTCCACGCACACCTTGCCGATCGCCGCGCGCTGTTCGGGCGTGATGCCGGGTGCCGGTGCTTCTTCGACCACCTTCTGGTGGCGGCGCTGCATCGAGCAGTCGCGCTCGCCGAGGTGGATCGCATTGCCCTGGCCATCGGCGAGCACCTGGATTTCCACGTGGCGCGGATTTTCCAGGTACTTCTCCATGTAGACCTCGCCATTGCCGAAGGCGGCCTTGGCTTCGGACTTGGTCATCTGGATCGCGCTCGACAGGTGACCCTCGGTGTGCACCACGCGCATGCCGCGCCCGCCGCCGCCGCCGGCCGCCTTGATGATCACGGGGTAACCGATCTCGCGCGCAATCTTGGTGTTGGCCACCACATCGTCGCCGAGCGGCCCGCCCGAGCCGGGCACGCAGGGCACGCCGGCGGCCTTCATCGCCTTGATCGCCTCGACCTTGTCGCCCATGAGGCGGATCACGTCGGCGGTCGGGCCAATGAAGATGAAGCCGGATTTTTCCACGCGCTCGGCAAAATCGGCGTTCTCGGACAGGAAGCCATAGCCGGGATGGATCGCCTGCGCATCGGTCACTTCGGCCGCCGCGATGATGCGCGGGATGTTGAGATAGCTGTCGGCCGACGCGGCCGGCCCGATGCAGATCGCCTCGTCGGCCATGCCGACGTGCTTGAGGTTGCGATCGACGGTGGAGTGCACGGCCACGGTGCGGATGCCGAGCGTGTGGCAGGCACGCAGGACGCGCAGCGCGATTTCACCACGGTTGGCGATGACGATTTTTTCCAGCATGGGCTGCGGTCGTTGGAGAGAGCGAAGGATTGGGTGGCGGGAGCGGTGAGGCAGCCGAGGCGGCGCGCTGGCGTGCGTCGCTCAGCCCTGACGGATCACGAACAGTGGCTCGTCGAACTCCACGGGCTGGCCGTTCTGGACCAGCACCGCAACCACTTCACCGGCCACTTCGGCTTCGATCTGGTTGAACATCTTCATCGCCTCGATGATGCCGAGCGTATCGCCCGGCTTGACGCTCTGGCCGACCTTGACGAACGGCGGTGCATCGGGATTGGCCGAGACGTAGAAGGTGCCGACCATCGGCGACTTGACCACGGTGCCTTCGGGCAACGTCTTGCCGCCGGGTGCCGGCGCCGCGCTCGCAACCGGCGCAGCCACCGCGGCGGCGCTTGCCGGTGCGTCCATGCGGACCTGCTGCACGGGCGCGGGCGCTGCGGCGATCATGCCCTTGGGCAGGCGCGACAGGCGCACGATTTCCTCGCCTTCCTTGATTTCGAGCTCGGCGAGGTTGGATTCCTCGAGCAGGTCGATGAGTTTCTTGATCTTGCGCAGATCCATGGAAGTCTCTCGTGTGGGCGCCGGCGCAGGCCGGTGCGCGGGGTCAGGTCGGGTGGCCGAGCCGCGCGATCGCGGCGTCGAGTGCCAGGGTGTAGCCGAGCGGGCCGAGGCCCACGATCACGCCGCTGGCGAGGTCGCTGAGGTAGCTGTGCTGGCGGAACGGCTCGCGGGCGTGGATGTTGGACAGGTGCACCTCGATGAATGGCGTCCCGACCGCCGCGAAGGCGTCGCGCAGCGCGATGCTGGTGTGGGTGAGCGCGGCCGGATTGATGATGACGAAGGCGGTGCCGTCGCCGCGCGTGCGCTGCACGCGCTCGATCAGCTCGTGCTCGGCGTTGGACTGAAAACTGTCGAGCTGCCAGCCGGCGGCGGTGGCGCGTTCGACGAGGCCGGCATCGATCTCGGCCAGCGTGGCGTGGCCATAGGTCTGCGGCTCGCGGTTGCCGAGCAGGTTCAGGTTGGGGCCGTGCAGGACGAGGATATGTGCCACGGAGCCGGTGCTGCCAAAGCGGGGCGGCTAGTCTGGACCAGCCTGCCCGGCCTGTCCAGTTCGGCGATGTTCGAGGGGATTTTGCCGAGATTGGCTACAAATGTAGTCGTAGCCAGTTGTCGAGCGCCGTTTCGTCGAAACTGCCGAAATGTTGGGCAAGGATGCGCCCGTCACGCCCGATCAGCACCGTGTAGGGCAACACTTTGCGCTCGTTGCCGTAACTTGTCGACAGTTCGCCGCTCGTTTGTGGGTCATCGACCAGGATCGGATAGCCGACAGGATGTTCGCGCAGGAAGTCGCGTGTCGCCGCGGCCTCGTCGACGGCCACGCCGATGACGCTGACGCCATGTCCGGCATGGCGCTGCGCGATGCGATCGAGCGCGGGCATTTCGGCGCGGCAGGGCGCGCACCAGCTCGCCCAGAAGTTGAGCACGATGAGCTTGCCGTCCCAGGCGGCGATGTCGTGCGGCTTGCCCTCGGGATCGGGGCGCACGAAGGCCGCGCGTGGCGCACCGACCTGGCTGTAGCCTTCGCCGCCGCCCGAGGGCTTGAACCAGCGCCCGGCCAGCATGCCGGCGGTGGCGCCGAGCAGGGCGAGGACGACGATCCAACCGGGTGAACGTCGCATCGGACCAGCTCAGCGCGGCGCCAGCGCATCGGCGACGATGCGGTGCGTAAGCAGGGTCGGCAGCACCTGCCCCGGCCCATCCTCGGCCGGTCGGAACACCACGTACAGCGGCACGCCGACAGCCTTGTACTCCTTGAGGAAGGCGCTGATCGCTGGGTCGGCATTGGTCCAGTCGCCGGTCATCAGCACGCTGTTGCTGCGCGCGAGCAGGTCGCGGAACGCATCGGTGTGCAGCACCGCGCGCTCGTTGACCTTGCAGGTCACGCACCAGTCGGCGCCCATGTCGACGAATACGCCGCGTCCCTGCGCGCGCAGTTCGGCCAGCCGCTGCGCCGAGTAGGGCTCGGCACGGCTGGCTGTCGTGCTGCTCGCCGGCGCGAGTGCGTCGATGCGCGTGAGCGGCACCAGTGCGGCCAGCAGCACGAGCGCGGCCAGTGCGCGCACGGCCAGTCCGCGCGAGCGCCCGTGTTCGCGCAACCACAGGCCCAGCGCGAGAACGATCGCGCCGACCAGCACGTAGCCGACCGCGTCGATGCCGCGCTGGTTGCCGAGCACCCAGGCCAGCCATGCGGCGGTCAGGTACATCGGAAACGCGAGGAACTGCTTGAGCGTTTCCATCCATGCACCCGGCCGCGGCAGGCGCCGCGCAAGGGCCGGCACGTAGCCGATGACGAGGAACGGCAGCGCCAGGCCAAGGCCCAGCGCCAGGAAGATCAGCAGTGCCGCCCACGGCGAGGCCGTGAATGCGTAGGCAAGCGCCGAGCCCATGAACGGCACCGTGCACGGACTGGCCACCACCACCGCGAGCACGCCGGTGAAGAAATCGCCGGCCGCGCCGCTGCGGCTGGCCAGCCCGCTGCCGACACCGGCCAGACCGGCGCCGAGATTGAACACGCCCGACAGGCTCAGGCCGATCGCGAACATCACGTACACGAGCACGGCCACGAACAGTGGCTGCTGCAGCTGGAAGCCCCAGCCCAGGGCATGACCGGCAGCGCGCAGGCCGACCACCGCCAGCCCGACCGCCGCGAACGACACCAGCACGCCGGCGCTGTAGATGAGCGCATGGCGGCGCGCCGTGCCGGCACTCTCGCCGCTCTGCGCCAGGCCCAGCACCTTGAGCGACAGTACCGGCAGCACGCAGGGCATGAGGTTGAGGATCACGCCGCCGAGCAGCGCGAGCAGCAATGCGAAGGCGAGCCCAGCCGGCGACGCCGGCGCGGTGGCTGCAGTCGCTGGCGCGGCGTCGGCCACGGCGCGACGCGGCGCCGCCGCTGGCGCGGCGAGACTGGCCTTCGCCGCGGCCAGCTCGGCCGCGTTCGCGGGCGGCAGATTGACCACCACGTCCTTTTGCAGCACCGGATAGCACAGGCCGTCATCCTGGCAACCCTGGTACTCGGCATGCAGCGTGATCGCCTGCGCCGCTCCGTTGTCACGCGCGAGGTCGAGCGGCAGTTCGACCTCGCCGAAATACACCGGCACGGTGCCGAAGTGCTCATCGGTGTGGTCGGTGCCCTTGGGCCACTGCGGTGCGCCCAGCACCACGCCATCGCCCTGCGCGATCGCGACGTCACTCTTGTCGCGGTACAGGTAATAGCCCTTGGGCATGCTCCAGCGCGCGAGCACGCGCGTCGGCGACAGCGCGATCGCCTCGAACACGAAGGCCTGCTCGGGCGGCAGCGGCGCGCTGCCCTGCACGAGTCCGCCTGCGCCGCCGAGATTGACCAGTCCGCTGGCGGGTGGCGCAGCCCCTGCGGCCGCCGCCGCAGGCGTGGCGCTGGCCGGCAGATCGAGCGTGAATGTGGTCGGGTGCGGCGGGTAGCAGATCTTGGGGTCGACCTCGTGGCAGCCCTGCACCGTGAGCGTGACGCTGGCGCTGCTGGTGGCCTGCGCGAGCGTGTAGGGCAGGCTGGCCGCGACGCTGCCGCGGTAGATCTCGACGTCGCCCTGGAATTCGTCGTGCTCGGGAATGCCGGGCGGCAGGTCGAGCGTGCCCAGCTCGAGCCCATCCTGCGCCGTTTTGGCCTTGATGCGGCCGCGATAGAGGTAATAGTCGGGCGCGATGTCGATCCGCAGCGCGATGCGGCCCGGCTCGGCGAGGCTGGCCTTGACCTGGAATGCCTGCTCGACCGGCAGCAGGTCGTCCTGCGATTGCGCGCCGGCGACACCCGCAAACAACAATGCGGTCGCGCAGGCTCCCAGCCACTTCAACATGCGGCGATGCTCCGGAAAACGGGGTGATGGCCACCCAAGACCGCGCTTTGACCACACAACTTGCACGATGTTCACCGTTCCTGAACCTGGTCGGCGAGCCAAGCCAGATAGCCCGCGCTGCCGTCCACTGCCGCAAATGCCAGCAATTCGGGCGTGTCGTAGGGATGCAGTTGCGGGATACGCGCGGCCAGCGCCGGCCAGTGGTCGGCAGCGGTCTTGATCAGCAGCAGGTGTTCACGATCGTGCTGCACCTCGCCGTGCCAGCGGTAGATCGACAGCATCTCGGGCAGCACCTGCACGCAGGCGGCCAATTTCTCGGCCACGAGCACTTCGGCGATGTGCCGCGCGCTCGCCGCGTCGGGACAGGTGCAATGCACGAGCAGGGCAGACATGGGACTGGCAGCCGATCGGAACAACCCGGCATGGTCGCACATCGGCGCGGGGTCGGGCCAATGCGCGTGCTGCCAACGGCACCGCCGGCACGCAGGGCATGCGGCGCGGCGTCGATCGACGACGGAGCGCCCGCCGTCGCCAGGTGCTTCACCAAGGGCAGGCAGCGGAACGGGCCTGGCGCTGCGCCCAATCGCGCTGTCCCGCCGGCAGCGCTGCCGCCCGGCCTGCTCGCGGCCGGGCGGTGGCGCTGGCGACGAGTCCTCAGTTGATATCGAAGCCGTTCTCGAAGATCACGTCACTGGGTTGAGCGAGTTCGCAGGTGGCGGGCTGGCTCGACTCGAACAACGCGCGCGACACCCACTCGGGATGGTCGACGAATGGATTGCGGTTGCCCTGGAAGGTCTGGATGACGCTGTTGCGCGCGACTTCCTCGGCGTCGGGCGGATCGGCCAGGTGCCAGGCCAGCAAGTCGGTGAGCAGGCCCATGTAGGCCTTGGCCGCGGTGTTGCTCGTGATGACGATCAGGCTGCGATTGTCGGTCAGCTCGAGATCGGGGATGTTGCCGTCGTGCGCGTCCTCGGCGGCGATGCCCTCGTAGCGGATCGCCATGTAGAACATCGCGCGCGCCATCTCGCCCTTGCGGTGGTTCCAGACCTCGAAGGTGCCGGCGTTGCCGTCGGGCGTCTTGACCCAGTTGGACTGGCCCGGGCCGCCGACGCCCTGATTGACCTCGGTCGGCAGCTCGGTGCAACCGCTGCCGCAGTTGCCGTAGGGCTTGTTGCCGCGCGAGGCGTTCTGCGCGGTGTCCGACAGCCACAGCATGTGGGTGTCGGTGTAGGCGGCGAGGCTGTTGTTGGCGAAGCCGAGCGAGTTGGGCCAGGTGTGCTCGCGGTTGTAGGTGATGCCGCTGCCGGTGCCGGCACGATCGCTGACCGCGTTGTAGGCGCGGTTGCGGTACACGTCAATGATCTTGCTCGGGTTGCCGGGTACCTGCTGCGCGATCTCGAGGATCGTCCACACGTTCTGGCTGCCGCCGCTGTACGGGTACACGGTGTGGCCCTTGATCGTCTCGTGCAGCGAGCAGCGCAGCTGCGCGGGCGAAGAAGTGTTGACATGCTGGTAGTAGGTGTCGAGCGAACTGCTGTCGGCCACCGTGAAGTCGAGCGTGAGCACGCCGGCCAGCGCGATGCCGCTGCCGTTGTGCACGTGGGCGCCGTCGAGCGTGAACGTGCAGCTGGCGCCGGCCGGCAGCAGTTGGTCGGGCGTGAGCGTGCGGTTGGCACCACTGCCGCTTTCGATGAGTGAGCGCGAACTGCCGCCGCAGGCAAGGGCGAAGGCACCGGCCTCGGTGACCACTGCTTCGCTGAACGTGATGCGGATGTCGGAGCCGCGCGGCACGTTGCTGGCGCCATTGGCCGGGATCGTCGACAGCACGGTCGGCGGCGGGAGGTTGCTCGGATCGAACGTCGTGAACGTGATCGTGGCGTCGCCACCGGCGAGCGCGTCGGGCGTGCCGTCGAGGTCGGTGATCGCCGCGGCGTACAGCGTCCAGGTGCAGCTTTCGGCCTGGGCGAAGGCCGGCGTGACGCTGAAGCTGTAGCTGGCCGGACCGCTGCTGGCGCCGAGTGTGTGCACGCCCGAGACGGTGCAGGCGAGGTTGTACCAGCCGCTGCCGAGCGTGACCGCTTCGTTGAACACGGCGGCGAGCGTCGCGTTGAGGGCGACCTGCACGGCGCCCGAGGCCGGGGTCGTCGACAGCAGCTGTGGCGGATTGTCGACCGGCGGCCCGCCGGCCACCGCGAACGAGGCATCGTCGATCGCGAGTCCATCGTCGGCCCCGGTCGCGTTGTAGTCGTACCAGCGCACCCACAACGATGCCCCCGGCGCGAGATTGAGGCCCGTGATCGAGCCACTCACGAGCGCGCGGTTGGCGCTGGCGTTGCCATTGAGCGCGCCGATCGTGCCGCTGGTCACGGGCGAACTGAAGTCGAGTGCGTCGACATTGATCCAGGTCGCGTTGTTGTCGGTCAGCGACGTTGCATTCAGGCTGTACTGGAAGTCGAGCCGGTCGCTGCGGCCTGCTGTGCCGAGCCGCCACTGTTCGCCGGTGTAGGCCACGGCAATCTCGCTCAGCGC
>NZ_JAHCAQ010000001.1 GCF_019634845.1 Dokdonella sp. | reverse complement strand
GTGAGGCCATGCTGCGCACGTTGATCGAGTACGCACGCGCACGTGGCTGGCCCGAGCTCGACCTGCACGCGCAAAGCCACGCGATCGGCTTCTACGAACGCGCCGGCTTCGTCGCCGAAGGCCCCGAATTCCTCGAATGCGACATTCCCCACCGCCTGATGCGCCTGCCACTGCAACCGCTGGCGCCGCCGCCGGCGGCGGCACCGACGCAGCATCCGCCGGCACAGGTGCTGCAGAGCCGCAGCTTCGGCGAGGCACGCGACGCGATGCTGGTGCTGCTCGCCGATGCGCGCGCCGAGGTCGCGCTGTTCAGTCGCGATCTGGAGCCTGCCCTGCTCGACAACGCCACTCTGGTGGAGGCGGTCAAGCGCATCGCGCTGACCGGCCGCCATGCCCGCGTGCGCCTGCTGGTCCAGGAGCCGCGCCGCGCGATCCGGGACGGCCACGGCCTGCTGCGCCTGGCGCAGCAGCTGTCGAGCGCGATCGAGCTGCGCGTACCGGTCGAGGACCGCGATCTCGCCGAGCCATCGGCCTTCCTCGTCAACGATCGCGGAGGCTATTTGCTGCGCCCCCTCGGCAGCCGGCCAGAAGGCGAAGGGCACACCTGCAACCCGGGCCGCCATGCGCAACTGCTGGCCACGTTCAACGAAATCTGGGAGCGCTCGCAGCCCAGCGCCGACCTGCGCGTGCTCGGCATCTGAGCGCGGCTCGAACCAACCACTGCGACGCAGCGGCGCAGGCACGGATCGCGCGAACGCGTGCCGCTGCGATCGATCACTGACTGCGCGCCAACGCACCGGCCAGCGCGCCATGTGCAGACGCAACAAACGACGGGCGAAACGCTATAATCCCGCCGCTGTGCCGGCTGCATCCACCGCAGCGGCGCCCACCAGCCACCGGCGCGCATCGCCGCGCGCCTCATCCCGAGCACGAAGGCAACCGCGTGAGCGCAAATCCGACACCCCACAACCTGTTCGAGCGGTTCCAGGCCACCTCGGCGATCGGCGGCAGCAATGCGGCCTACCTCGACGAGCTCTACGAGGCCTGGCTGGCCGACCCCGACGCAGTCGACCCGGTCTGGCGCCGCTACTTCGGCGAGCTGCAGGGGCGCGGGGTCCGTGATGCCTCGCACCTGGCCGCGATCGCGCGCATCGAGGCGGCACAGCGCCAGCCGCGCGCGGCGCAGCCCGCGTTGACGGCGGTGGTCGACGCAGGTCAGTCGCAGAAGCAGGCCGCAGTGCTCAAGCTCGTCACCGCCTATCGCTCGCGCGGACACCTCGCGGCGAAGCTCGATCCGCTCGAGCTGGAGCAGGCCTTCCCCGAATCCGACCTCAGGGCGATCGGCCTGCTGCCGCGCCCTGGCGCACCCGATCTGCAGCCCGAGTACCACGGCCTCGACGCGGCCGACCTCGAGCGCGAATTCGACACCGGCTCGCTGGCTGGTCCGACCCGTCTCAAGCTGCGCGACCTCGTCGCGCTGCTGCGCGCCACCTATGCCGGCAGCATCGGCGCCGAGTTCATGCACATCTCGGATGTCGAACAACGCCAGTGGGTGCACGAACAGCT
Source organism: Dokdonella sp. (assembly GCF_019634845.1). Taxonomy (GTDB): domain Bacteria; phylum Pseudomonadota; class Gammaproteobacteria; order Xanthomonadales; family Rhodanobacteraceae; genus Dokdonella_A. Next base: position 329,668 of record NZ_JAHCAQ010000001.1, on the reverse strand, counting down.
CGAACGCGCCGGCGGCAACCCCGGTCTGTCGGTCGACGACAAGAAGCGCGTGCTGGAAAAGCTCGTGCAGGCGGACGGGCTGGAGCGCTATCTGCACACCAAGTATGTCGGCCAGAAGCGCTTCTCGCTCGAAGGCGGCGACAGCCTGATCCCGCTGCTCGACGAATTCGTGCGCCGTGGCGGCGCCGACGGCATGCGCGACATGGTGATCGGCATGGCCCACCGCGGCCGCCTCAACGTGCTCGTCAACATCCTCGGCAAGTCGCCGGAAAAGCTGTTCGCCGAGTTCGACGGCAAGTTCGACCATCCCGACGACCCGGCCCACTCGGGCGACGTGAAGTACCACATGGGCTTCTCGGCCAACGTGAAGACGCCGGGACGTACCGTGCATCTGGCGCTGGCCTTCAATCCCTCGCATCTGGAGATCGTCAATCCCGTCGTGTGCGGTTCGGTCCGCGCACGCCAGGTGCACCGCAACGACGTGGCACGCGAGCACGTGGTGCCGGTGCTGATCCACGGCGACTCGGCCTTCGCCGGCCAGGGCGTCAACATGGAACTGCTCAACATGTCGCAGGCGCGCGGGTTCGCGGTCGGCGGCGCGATCCATGTGGTGGTCAACAATCAGGTCGGCTTCACCACCTCCAACCCGCACGACACGCGCTCGACGCTGTACTGCACCGACGTCGCCAAGATGCTCAGCGCGCCGGTGTTCCACGTCAACGGCGACGACCCCGAAGCGGTGCTGTTCGTGGCGCGACTCGCGTTCGACTTCCGCCAGAAATTCAAGCGCGACGTCGTCATCGACCTCGTCTGCTACCGCCGTCACGGCCACAACGAGGCCGACGAGCCGGCGGCGACGCAGCCGCTCATGTACCAGGTCATCCGTGCCCGCCCGACCGCGCGCGAGCTGTACGCCAGCAAGCTCATCGCGGCCGGCACGCTCGGCCAGACCGACGCCGATCGACTCGTCGAGGACTACCGCAAGCGCCTCGAGGCCGGCACGCCGATCCCCGAGCTCGACCCCGATTTCAAGGACGCCTTCGCCGTCGACTGGAGTCGCCACATCGGTGCACGGCTCGACCAGCCCCTCGACACCGGCGTTGCGCGCGAGTCGCTGGCCGCGCTCAACCAGACCATCCTCGCGCTGCCGCAGGGCCTGACCCTGCATCCGCGCGTGGCCAAGATCTACGCCGACCGCGTCAAGATGGCGGCCGGCGAACAACCCCTCGACTGGGGGGCGGCCGAGAACCTCGCCTATGCCTCGCTGATCGCCGACGGCCATGACCTGCGCCTGGTCGGACAGGACAGCGGCCGCGGCACCTTCTTCCATCGCCACGCGGTGCTGCACGACCAGAACAGCGGCGGCGAATACCTGCCGCTCGCGCGCGTGCGCGAGGGCGCCAGCGTCACGATCGTCGACTCGCTGCTGAGCGAGGAGGCCGTGATGGCGTTCGAGTACGGCTATTCGACCGCCGATGCGAACACGCTGGTGCTGTGGGAGGCGCAGTTCGGCGACTTCGCCAACGGCGCCCAGGTCGTCGTCGACCAGTTCATTTCCTCGGGCGAAGCCAAGTGGGATCGCCTGTCGGGCCTCGTGCTGCTGTTGCCGCATGGTTACGAAGGCCAGGGGCCGGAACATTCCTCGGCGCGACTGGAGCGCTACCTGCAACTGTGCGCCCTCGACAACATGCAGGTGTGCGTGCCGACCACGCCGGCGCAGATGTTCCACCTGTTGCGGCGGCAGATGCGCCGCGACTGCCGCAAGCCGCTCGTGGTGCTGACGCCCAAGTCGCTGCTGCGCCACAAGCATGCGGTGTCGTCGCTCGATGAGCTGGCCACCGGCAGCTTCCAGAACGTGATCGTCGACACCACGGCCAAACATGGCCAGAAGGTCGAACGCGCCGTGCTGTGCTCGGGCAAGGTCTATTACGATCTCGTCGAGGAGGCCGGCAAGCGCGGCATCAGCAACGTGCCGATCATCCGCGTCGAACAGCTGTATCCGTTCCCGCGCGACGCGGTGGCGGCCGAACTGGCCCGGCAGGTTGCGCTCAAGGAAGTCATCTGGTGCCAGGAAGAACCGATGAACCAGGGCGCCTGGTACCAGATCCGCCATCACCTGCAGGCCGTGACGCCCGCGCAGGCGACGCTGGCCTATGCCGGCCGCGGTCGTTCGCCGGCACCGGCGTGCGGCCACCTGTCGACCCACCTGGCCGAGCAGGCCGCGCTGCTGGAGCAGGCCCTCGTCGGCCCGGTCGGCACCCAACCCAGCGCCGAGTGACGTTTTCCCGATGAGACAACGCGGCCGGGACCGGCCGCTTCCACGAACTTCGCGGCCATGGCTGGCCGCCCGCCCAGGACCACGCCATGTCGATTGAACTCAAGGTTCCCGTTCTTCCCGAATCCGTCTCCGACGCCACGATTGCGAGCTGGCACAAGAAGCCCGGCGATGCGGTCAAGCGCGACGAGAATCTCGTCGATCTGGAAACCGACAAGGTCGTGCTCGAAGTGCCCTCGCCGGTCGATGGCGTGCTCAAGGAAATCCGCTTCGACAGCGGTGCCACGGTGACGAGTCAGCAGGTGCTGGCGATTCTCGAGGAAGGCGCCGTTGCCGCCGCCACCGCGGCCAAGGCCGCCGAACCGGCCCGCGCCGCGCCCGCGCCCGCGCCACGCCCAGCCGGCGGCAGCCGGCTCGCACCGGTCGGCTGAGCTGCTGCCGCCGGCCAGCGCATCGCGACCGAGAACCGCATCGACCCCGCCCAGGTGGCCGGCAGCGGGCGTGACGGCCGCGTGACCAAGGAAGACCTCGTCAACTTCATGCGCACGGGTTCGCCCGCCGCCGCCCCCGGCGCCCAGCCCGCCGCGGCGGCTGCCGCGCGCACGAGCGGCGCGCGGCCCGAAGAGCGCGTGCCGATGACGCGCATGCGCGCCCGCATCGCCGAGCGCCTCATGCAGTCGAAGAACTCGATCGCGATGCTGACCTCGTTCAACGAGATCAACCTCGGCAAGGTCGCGGCCATGCGCAAGGAGCTCGGTGAGCAGTTCGAAAAGGCCAATGGCATCAAGCTCGGCTACATGAGCTTCTTCGTCAAGGCGGCCTGCGAGGCACTCAAGCGGCATCCGATCGTCAACGCCTCGGTCGACGGCAACGACGTGATCTACCACGGTTACCAGGACATCTCGGTCGCGGTGTCGACCGACAAGGGTCTCGTCACGCCGGTGCTGCGCGATGCCCAGGACATGGGTTTTGCCGACATCGAGAAGGCCATTGCCGATTTCGCCAATCGCGCGCGCAAGGGCGGGCTCACGCTCGACGACCTGCAGGGCGGCACCTTCACGATCACCAATGGCGGCACGTTCGGCTCGCTGTTCTCCACCCCGATCGTCAATCCGCCGCAGAGCGCGATCCTGGGCATGCACACGATCAAGGAACGCGCGGTCGTCGACAACGGCCAGGTCGTTGCCGCGCCGATGATGTACGTCGCGATCAGCTACGATCACCGCATCATCGACGGCAAGGACGCGGTGCTGTTCCTCGTCGACATCAAGAACCAGCTCGAGAATCCGCAGCGCATGCTGCTGGGCATGTGATGACCCAAGGCGTCGCCGCCGAACCGACGGCGGCGCCGGCAGGCGCCCTGCGCGGCGCCCGCCCGCTGCCTCACCTGGTCGGTTTCCCCGCTTCCGAAGGACCTGTGCAATGGATCAGTTTGACGTTGTGGTGATAGGTGCCGGCCCGGCCGGCTACGTGGCCGCGATCCGCGCCGCCCAGCTCGGCCTCAAGACCGCCTGCGTGGACATGTTCGTGGGCAAGGATGGCAAGGCCGCGCTCGGTGGTACCTGCCTCAACGTCGGCTGCATCCCGTCCAAGGCGCTGCTCGATTCCTCGCGCCAGTTCCACAACCTGACCCACGCCTTCGCGGTACACGGGATCAGCGCCAAGGATCCGGCGATCGATGTCGGCACGATGGTTGGCCGCAAGGACAAGATCGTCAAGCAGTTCACCGGCGGCATCGCGATGCTGTTCAAGCAGAACAAGGTCACGCCGTATTTCGGCAAGGGCCGCCTGCTGCCCGGTCGCCAGGTCGAAGTGACTGCGGCCGACGGCAGCAAGCAGACGCTCGCCGCAAGCAACGTGATCATCGCCACCGGTTCGGTCCCGATCGAGCTGCCGTTCGCGAAATTCGACGGCAAGCACATCGTCGACAATGCCGGCGCACTCGATTTCAGCGCCGTGCCCAAGCGCCTGGGCGTGATCGGCGCGGGCGTGATCGGACTCGAACTGGGCAGCGTCTGGAAGCGCCTGGGCAGTGAGGTGACGATCATCGAGGCGCTGCCCGATTTCCTCGCCGCCGCCGACGCCGAGGTGGCCAAGGCCGCCGCGCGCGAGTTCGCCAAGCAGGGGCTCAAGATCGAGCTCGGCGCCAAACTCGCCAAGGCCGAGATCAAGGGCCAGGAAGTGCATCTGACCTATTCCACCAAGGATGGCGACAAGCAGCTCGTCGTCGACAAGCTGCTGGTCGCGGTCGGTCGCCGCGCCTACACCGCGGGCGTCCTCGCCGACGGCACCGGCGTGCAGCTCGACGAGCGCGGCCGCGTCGTCGTCGACGAGCATTGCTGGACCGGCGTCGAAGGCGTGTGGGCCGTCGGCGACTGCGTGCGTGGGCCGATGCTCGCGCACAAGGGTTCCGAGGAAGGCATCGCCGTCGCCGAGCTCATCGCCGGCAAGGCTGGCCACGTCAATCTCGACACCGTGCCGTGGGTCATCTACACCGAACCTGAAATCGCCTGGGTCGGCAAGACCGAGGCCCAATGCAAGGCCGAGAACATCCCCTATCGGACCGGCTCGTTCCCATTCGCGGCGATTGGCCGCGCCGTCGCGATGAACGAACCGGCCGGCTTCGTGAAGATGATCGCCCACGCCGACACCGATCGCATCCTCGGTGTGCATCTGGTCGGCGCCAACGTCTCCGAACTCGTTGCCGAATGCGTGGTCGCGATGGAGTTCAAGGGCTCCTCGGAAGACCTCGCCCGCATCGTGCACGCGCATCCGACGCTCAGCGAAGCCGTCCACGAAGCGGCACTGGCGGTCGACAAGCGCGCGATCCACAAGGCCAATTGACACGAATCGCACGGGAAGGCGTACGAACTCAAGGAGACTCTCGTGCAAGCAGGGAAATTTGCTGCATCTGCCCTAGCCGCAATCTGCTTGACTGCGTGTGCCGACCCGAAGGCGGCCAGCAAAGCCAATTTCAAGAAGGCGCTGGACGCATACTTTGACCAAACACGCGCACCGGCTTGTATCGACCTTCGCTCCCTCGACGCTCCGTTTCCTGCGACCCTTCCCGACCAGCGCAACGAACTTGGAGACTCGCTGAACAATGCTGTGCAGATTCTCGCCATGGCTTCCGTCGGCCTGCTGACCGGAAGCCCGACCACGATCGCGCCTCGCGGTTTCACGCTCGACAAGCCCACACCGGTGGCCGCAACGCGCTACGACCTGAGCGAACTGGGCAAGAAGTACTACCAAGACCGCGTGATCGGTGGCGGGCTCGGCAAGATGACGCTGCATCAGCTGTGTTTTGGCACACCAAAGGTCGTTGCCATTGACAGCTACACCGAACCCGCAGACTCGATGGGCTATCGCATCTCCAAGGTCAGCTACCGCTACACGATCCAAGGCGCTGCCCAATGGACACAGGATGCTTCAATTCAGAAGGCATTCCCCGCCATCGCCAAACAGCTTGCCGGTGAACACACGGAAACTGACATATTCGTGCTCACGTCTGAAGGTTGGCAGCACCAACGACTTTCCGCACGGTAAGCTTGCACCCCGAAGTCGTCATTCCGGCGAAGACCAGAATGACGAGATTGCAGAGCGTGCGAATCTTCACCTCGTCATTCCAGCGAAAGCTGGAATCCAGCCTTTGGCGGGCGATGAAACAACCCTGCGTCTACATGCTGGCGAGCGACTGGAAAGGCACTCTCTACGTCGGAGTGACTTCCGATCTCGTCAAGCGCATCTGGGAACACAAGAACGACGCGGTGGCTGGTTTCACAAAAAAGTATCGGATACACAACCTCGTTTGGTTCGAGCAGCACGAGACGATGGAGTCGGCGATCGCCCGGGAAAAAGCGATCAAGGCATGGAAGCGCCCATGGAAAATCGACGTGATCGAAGCGTCCAACCCAAGGTGGCAGGATCTTTATCCGAATCTTCTTTGATCCATGCAAGAGCTGGATTCCAGCTTTCGCTGGAATGACGGGCCAAGAGCACACAGCATGACCGCACAAGCCTTCTCCGCCTTCCGCATCCACAACGACGCGGCCGGCTACCGCGCCGGCATCGAAGAAATGTCGACCGAGGAACTGACGCCCGGCGAGGTGCTGGTCAAGGTTGCCTACTCCTCGGTCAACTACAAGGATGCGCTGGCCGGCACCGGCAAGGGCAAGATCCTGCGCCGGTTTCCGCTCAATGGCGGCATCGATGCCGCCGGCTACGTCGCCGCCTCGACGGACCCGTCGTTCCGCGAAGGCGATGCGGTGCTGTGCACGGGCTGCGGGCTGTCGGAAACCCGCGACGGTGGCTACGCGCAATACCTGCGGCTGGACTCGAAATGGACGATCCCGCTGCCCGACGGGCTCACGCTGCGCGAGGCGATGCAGCTCGGCACGGCCGGCTTCACGGCCGCACTCGCGCTGAGCCAGATGATCCGCAATGGGCAGACGCCCGACATGGGCCCGATCGTCGTCACCGGCGCCACCGGCGGGGTCGGCTCGCTGGCGATCGACATCCTCACCCGCGCCGGCTTCGAGGCACACGCGATCACCGGCAAGGTCGAGCAGTTCGACTACCTGATCGGCCTGGGCGCAAGGCAGTGCATCGCGCGCGAAGGCCTGTTCTGGGGCCAGCGCCCGCTCGAGACCGCGCGCTGGGCCGGCGCGATCGACAACGTCGGCGGCGACATGCTGGCCGGCCTCACGCGCGTGATCGGGCCTTACGGCAATATCGCCACCTGCGGCAACGCCGCCAGCATCGAGCTGGCGACCACGGTGATGCCATTCATCATCCGCGGCCTGTCGCTGCTGGGCGTGGCCTCGGCCGGCACCGCGCGCGCGCTGCGCGACGAGGTCTGGCAGCGCCTGGCAGGCCCATGGAAGCCAATGCACCTGGCCACGATCGCGGCACACGAAGTGGATCTGGCCGCCTTGCCGGCAACTTTTGCGACAATGGTCGGCGGCCGTTCGCTGGGCCGCACGATCGTGCGCCTGGCCTGAACGGGCTTGGCGAGCCACCGGAACCGTGACTAGAATTGACCCTCCACAGGGGGAAGGCAGCCCATGTCCAAAGTACTGATCATCGACGATTCACCGTCCCAGCTCGTGAGCATGAAACGTGCGGTCGAAAAGCTGGGCCACGACGTCGTCACGGCCGAAGATGGCGCCGCGGGCGTCGAAGCGGCGCGGCGCGAGCTGCCCGACCTCATCCTCATGGATGTGGTGATGCCCAACCTCAACGGGTTCCAGGCCACACGCACGATCTCGAAGGACCCGAATACGGGCCACATCCCGATCGTGCTGGTCACCACCAAGGATCAGGACACCGATCGCGTGTGGGGCATGCGCCAGGGCGCCAAGGCCTATGTGACCAAGCCGATCGACGACGACGAACTGTCGCGCGTGATCCAGGAATACCTGCCGCACTGAACGCTGCGCGCCGGCGCGACAACCCAGCCGCCGGCGCCACCGTCCCACCCGGGGCCGGCATGACGCGCGCAAAGGCGCGTCGCACGGGTGCGCTGCCTACTGGCGTGGGTCGAAATCCGCGTAGGCGTGAGCGAGCGCCTCATACAGGCCGCGTTGTTCGGTGCTGTGCGCCTTGGGTGTGTGCACGACGAGCGTGACGATCTGGTCACCCGGAGTCTTGCCCGGCCAGCCACGCTCGCGCAGACGCATCCTGCGGCCGCTGTCGGAGCCCGCCGGAATGCGCAGTTCCACGTTGCCGCCGAGCGTGGGGACGGTCACGCTGGCGCCCAGCGCGGCCTCCCACGGCGTGATCGGCAGATTCAGGTGCACGTCGCGCCCCTCGAGCCGAAAGCGCGGGTCCTCGCGCAGGCCGACTTCGAGGATGAGGTCGCCGGACTTGCCGCCCTGCAGGCCCGGACTGCCCTGCCCGGCCAGCCGGATCTGCTGCCCCGGCATGATGCCGGCCGGAATCTTGACCTCGAGCGTGCGCTCGCCGCCGCCGCCATCACGCAGCGCGATGCGCTCGCGCCCGCCCTGCCAGGCCGTGCGCAGGTCGACCGCGATCTGCGCGTGGATGTCACGTCCCGTGCGCGGGCTGCTGCGGCGGCCGCCGGCGCCGCCGCGGGCGCCGAACAATGATTCGAAGAAGTCACTGAAATCGGCGCCTTCCTCGCCGAATTCCTGACTGTGCTGCCAGCCCGGCGGCGGGCCGCGGAACGCGTCGCCACCGCGATAGCCACCGGCGCGCAACTGGTCGTAGGCCTTGCGCCGATCCGGTTCACGCAGCGCCTCGTAGGCCTCGTTGACCGCCTTGAACCGATCCTCGGCCGCGGTCTCCTTGCTGACATCGGGGTGATACTTGCGCGCAAGACGCCGATAGGCCGCCTTGATCTCGGCCTCGCTCGCGTCGGGCTTGACACCCAAAGTCTCGTAGTAGTCCTTGAACTCCATGCGTGGTCCCCGCGTTCAATGCACGACGGCCCGCGGTGGTTCACCGCGGGCCGTCCCTGGGCGGCTGCCGGGCTGCGCCATGCAGGGCATGGCGCAGCACCGCCGTCGTGACCGGCCGCGTTGGCGGCCGGTGGCCGTCAGGCCCTGATCTCGATGCGCCGCGGCGTGGTCTCGGGCTTCTTCGGAATCGAGATCTCGAGTACGCCGTTGCGACCGGCCGCGCTGATGCCATCCGCATCGGCACTGTCGGGCAGCGCGAAGCGACGATAGAACGTGCCGTGCATGCGTTCCACGCGCGTGAACTTGCCGTGGCTTTCCTTGTTCTCGGAACTGCGCTCGCCCTTGAGCGAGAGGATGCCCTTGTCCATGTGCACCTCGATGTCCTTCGGATCCACGCCGGGGATATCGGCCAGGATCACGAAACGCTTGTCCTCTTCCTTGATGTCGACGCGCGGCGTCCACTGGCTCGTCACCACGTTGGACTGGTCGGTGTCGTCATTGCCGAGGAAACGGTCGAAAACGCCCATCAGTTCGGACTGCAGGTTGTTCGGGGTCGACCATGGGTTGTAACGGGTGATCGCCATGAGATCCTCCACTGTCGGAAGCGGCACCAGCGGCCGCGATGGCCCTCAGATGGGGGAAACGGCGCCGCGATTCAAGCCTGCCAGCGGCAGCCGAACCTGGCCGCACCGCGGCCGCGTCGCCATGTCGTGGCGACGCGGCCTTCGATCATGGCGCTGCCGCGTCGTCGCCGGCCGGGCCGGCCTCGGCGGCCTCGTCCTCATCACCGTTGCCGTTGAGACCCTCGACCTTGACCACGCCGGCCAGCGCCTCGTCGTCAGGCAGGCTGATGAGCTTGACGCCCTGCGTGTTGCGCCCGACGCAGGCGATCTCCGCCGCGCGCGTGCGCACCAGCGTGCCCTGGTTGGAGATCAGCATCACCTCGTGCGCGGCATCGAGCAGCACGGCGCCGACGAGGCCGCCATTGCGCTCGGAACACTGGATGCCGATCACGCCCTGGATGCCACGTCCCTTGCGCGGGTAACGCGACAGCGGCGTGCGCTTGCCATAGCCGCGTTCGGTGGCGCTGAGCACGCACGGCTCGCTGGCGACGGTCGCCTCCTCGCTGTCGGGCACATCGTCTTCGTCACCGCCCTGCTCGGCTGCATGCTCGACCACGAGCAGCGACACCACCTGCGCACCGGCCGCGAGGCGGATGCCGCGCACGCCGCCGGCGCTGCGCCCCATCGCCCGCACTTCGTCCTCGGCAAAGCGCACCGCGCGGCCATTGGACGCAAACAGCATGATGTCGCGGCTGCCGTCGGTCAGTTCGACGTCGACCAGTGCATCGCCTTCGTCGAGGTTGATCGCGATCTTGCCGCGCTGCAACTGGAACTCGAACTCGGTCAGCGGCGTCTTCTTGACCGTGCCGTTGCGCGTGGCGAACAGCACGAAGTGATTCGCGTCGTATTCGCGCACGGCCTGGATCGCCTGCACCTTTTCGCCCTCCACCAGCGGCAGCAGATTGACGATCGGCTTGCCGCGCGTGTTGGGGCCGGCATCGGGCAGCTTGAACACCTTGAGCCAGTACACCCGCCCCGCACTCGTGAACACCAGCAGGGTGTCGTGGGTATTGGCGATCCACAGCCGCTCGATGAAGTCCTCTTCCTTCATGTTGGTGGCCGAGCGGCCCTTGCCGCCGCGTCGCTGCGCGCGGTACAGGCTGACCGGCTGGCGCTTGGCGTAGCCGGTGTGCGACAGCGTCACCACCACATCCTCGGGCGCGATCAGGTCGAGGATGTCGAGATCTTCCTGGCTGGCCTGGATCTGCGTGCGGCGCCCATCGCCGTACTGTTCCTTGAGCGCGGCCAGCTCATCGCGGATGAGCTTGAGCAAGACATCGGGCTGTTCGAGGATCTCGATCAGCGCGCCGATCGTGGTGAGCAGCTCGCGGTACTCATCGCTGAGCTTCTCCTGCTCGAGGCCGGTCAGGCGCGCCAGGCGCATTTCGAGGATTTCCTTGGCCTGCAGCTCGGACAACTGGTAGCCGTCGGCCTTGAGGCCAACCAGCGGATCGAGATCCTCGGGCCGCGAGGCATCGGCGCCGGCTGCCGCCAGCAAGGCGCCGACCATGCCCGGCTCCCAGCGCCGCGCCAGCATGCGTTCGCGCGCCACCTCGGGCGAGGGCGAGGTCTTGATCAGCTCGACCATCGCATCGATGTTGGCCAGCGCAACGGTCAGGCCCTCGACGATGTGGGCGCGTGCGCGCGCCTTGCGCAGTTCGAAAATCGTACGCCGCGTGACGACTTCGCGGCGGTGGCGGATGAAGGCATCGAGGATCTCGCGCAAGCCCAGCGTGCGCGGCTGGCCATCGACGAGCGCCACCATGTTGATGCCGAACGTGACCTGCAACTGGGTCTGCTGGAACAGGTTGTTGAGCAGCACGTCGGCCAGCGTGTCCTTGCGCACGTCGATGACGATGCGCATGCCGTCCTTGTCCGATTCGTCACGCAGCTCGGAAATGCCTTCGAGCTTCTTCTCCTTGACCAGTTCGGCGATCTTCTCGATCAGCCGCGCCTTGTTGACCTGGTAGGGAATCTCGGTGACGACGATCGACTCGCGGCCGTTGTCATGGGTTTCGATGTCGGCCTTGGCGCGCACGAGGATGCGGCCGCGCCCGGTCTTGTAGGCCTCGATGATGCCGGCCGCGCCGTTGATGATGCCGGCGGTCGGGAAGTCGGGGCCCGGCACCAGTTGCATGAGCTCGTCGAAACCGAGCTCGGGATCGTCGATCACGGCGATGCAGGCGGCCAGCACTTCGCTGAGGTTGTGCGGCGGGATGTTGGTCGCCATGCCGACCGCGATACCGGCCGAGCCGTTGACGAGCAGGTTGGGAATGCGCGTGGGCAGGACTGCCGGCTCGAGCTCCTTCTCGTCGTAGTTGGGCACGAAATCGACGGTTTCCTTGTCGAGATCGGCCAGCAGTTCGGACGACAGCCGGTCGAGGCGGCACTCGGTGTAGCGCATCGCCGCGGCATTGTCGCCATCGACCGAGCCGAAGTTGCCTTGGCCGTCGATCAGCGGGTAGCGCAGCGAGAACTCCTGCGCCATGCGCACCAGCGCGTAGTACACCGCCGAATCGCCGTGCGGGTGGTATTTGCCGATGACGTCACCGACCACGCGCGCGCACTTGACGTAGGGGCGGTTCCAGACGTTGTTGAGCTCCTGCATCGCGTACAGCACGCGACGATGCACGGGCTTGAGACCATCACGCACGTCGGGCAGCGCACGTCCGACGATCACGCTCATCGCGTAGTCGAGATAGCTCTTCCTGACCTCGTCCTCGATATTGACGCGAATGATCTCTCTGGCCGTCTCAGCCATCGGCAACCTCGAAGTCCATGGTGGGGCGCGACGTGGCGCAAGATCGCCGCTGTCACAACGCGAACGGCGGTTTCGGCCGGGGCCGGAATACGCCTTGCGGCAGTCTTCCGACGCGCCGGGAAACAACGCGCGATTCTAGCACACGGCGCGTCGCGGACGGGCGAATTTTGCCCGCTTTTTCCGCCTTTGCAGGCGTGTCCGCACGCTATTGCGCGTGGTCGCCCTCGACCACCGCCGCCGCCTGCGCCGGCGGGCGGAAGATCCAGTATTTGGAGCTCAGGAAATTGACCAGCGCGCCGGCCACCGACCCCGCTGCCACGCCGATCGCCGGCCACTGCCGCACCAGCGGCCAGCTCGCCACGCACAGCGCATAGGCGCCGTAGTTGAGTGCGAAGCCGCCGGCCATCGCGATCACGTAGCGCAGCCACTGGCGGCGCTTGCTGCCGCCGCCCTGGCCAGCGAACGTGTAGCGACGGTTGAACAGCCAGGTGCTGCTGGCGGCGGCAAGGAACGAAAACAGGCGCGCCAGATACGGGTTCATCGCCAATTCGCGCACGAGCATCTGCACGATGCCGGCGTCGATGACGAAGCCGAGCACGCCGCTCAGCGCGAACAGGCCGAGCTGTCGGCGCAGCGACATCGGGCGTACCTAGCGCGCGCCGAACAGGGCGGCCATGCGCGCCACGTCGGGCCGCTCGACGACACCGCGTTCGCTCACCAGCGCGTCGATGAGCGCATGCGGGGTCACGTCGAACACGGGATTCCACGCGCGGGCACCCGCCACCACCGTGCGCGTGCCGCCATAGCCCAGCAACTCGTCGCCGCTGCGCAGCTCGATGTCGATGTCGGCGCCACTGGCGGTGGCCAGGTCGATGGTCGAGGATGGCGCCACCACCATCAAGCGAACACCGTGGTGCCGCGCCGCGATCGCAAGCTGATAGGTGCCGATCTTGTTGGCGGTGTCGCCGTTGGCCGCGATGCGGTCGGCACCGACGATCACCCATTGCACCTGCCCGGTACGCATCAGGTGCGCCGCAGCGGAATCGGCGATCAGCGTCGCATCGATGCCATCGCGGGTGAGCTCCCACATCGTCAGCCGCGCGCCCTGCAGCCACGGGCGTGTCTCGCCGGCAAACACGCGCGCGATGCGCCCGCTGCTGACACCGGCGCGAATCACGCCCAGTGCGGTGCCGTAACCGGCGGTGGCGAGCGAACCCGTATTGCAATGGGTCAGCACGCCGCTGCCCGGCGCGATCAAGGCCGCGCCGAGCTCACCCATGCGCCGGTTGGCCGCCAGATCCTCGTCCTGGATCGCGCGCGCCTCGCGCGCGAGAACGCGCGGCAACTCCGCGCGCGCCCCAGCCACGGATCCGTCACTGCCGCGCACCGCTTCGATCACGCGCCGCATGCGATCGAGCGCCCACATGAGGTTGACCGCGGTCGGCCGCGCCGCGCGCAGCTGCGCCAGCGCAGCGTCGAGCGTGGCCGGGTCACGCTGCGCCGCGAGCACGACGCCCCAGGCCGCGGCGATGCCGATCGCCGGCGCCCCGCGCACGGCGAGGTCACGGATCGCCTGCGCGACCTCGCCGCTGTCACGACAGTCGAGGTAGCGCTCCCGGGCGGGCAACAGGCGCTGGTCGAGCAGGCGCAGATGGTCGTCCTGCCAGAGCACGGCGCGGATCGAATCATGGCAGTCGGGGGTGGCGTCCATCGGCAGGTCGGGCAAGGATCGGGCGTTCAATTATGCCGCGTCGGTTCGGCGTGCCACGGCTGCACCTGCACACGACCGGCCGCGACCTCGACGCCGATGTCCTCGAAACGACCATCCCGCCAGCGCAGGAAGTGCGTGCCGACGAGCGTGCGCAGGTCGAACCGCGGCGGCGGCGACAGGTAGGCATAGCGCAGATCGCCTACGCGCGGCCACGGCACGGCCTGGCCATCGACCACGAGCGGCGTCCACGGCAGCGCATCGGCCGGACGCGCCGTGGCGTCCTGCAGATGGAACCAGGTCGGCCGGCCATCCTCGAAGATCCAGCACCGCGCAATGGCCGCCCGATCGGCCGCCAACGCCTTGACGATGCCATCCATCGACACGAATCCCCCCCATTCTGCTGGCTGCGGCGCGCCCACGAACACGATGCGGCACGGCGTGGTGACCAACGGCAGCGCCGCGACGGCCGCGACCGCGGCGTGGGCGCTGCGCGCGTTGTCGACCGAGCGTTGGGCGAACTCGCGCACCGCGCGCTGGCCGGCACTGCCAAGCGCCACCAGCGCGAGCAGCGTGGCGGCGCCGGCGAGATGGCGCAGGCGCCCCCGGCAGGCCGCCAACAGTGCGCCGAGCAGCACCGCAAGACCGGCCATGCCGAGGTAATACAGCCGCGACTGCATCGCCGCCTCCACTGCCGAATCGTCGGCGCGCAGCGGAGCGCCATTGAGCATCGCGACCGGCGCCTGCAGCACGGCCGGCAGCAGCAGCAGACCGAGGCCACAGCACAGCAAGGCGAAACGCGCGGCCGGGACCGCCCGCCCGATCGCCGTGGGCGAGCCGCGCCGTCGCCACGCCAGCAGCCCGCACGTGGCGGCGAGGCCGAACAGTGCCAGTGCCAGCAGCACGCGTTGCCACGACGCCAGCCGCGCCGCGAACGAGAAATAGCCCGGTGCCTCGTGCAGCCACACGCCGATCCCGCCAGCGAGGGCATCGACGAGCGCGCGTCCGCCGAGCAGGCCACTGCCGACCGTGCCGAGCACGCGCCAGCGCCACAGCAGGAACAACGCGGCGCACAGGCCGGCAGCGGCCGCCGCCCACAGCGCACGCACGCGCTGCGCCGGCTCGCGCCAGGCGCAGTGCAGCCACAGCAGCGCGAGCAGCGCCGGCGCGATGAGTCCGATTTCCTTGCTCGCCATGGCCGCGAATGCGGCCAGCAGCGCCAGCAGCAGGCTCGTCCCGCGCGGCCGTACACACCAGGCCAATCCCGCCTGCAGGGCACCCAGGATGCACGCAGCGGCGAGAACGTCGAACCGCGCCGACCACCACTGTGCCGGGCCCAGTGCCACCGGATGCAGCGCAAACACGAGCGTCGCCAACACCGCGGCCGGCCGATCGACGCCAGCCCGGCGCAACAGGCCGAACAGCGCGAGCGCCACGCCCACATGCAGCGCCAGGTCGCAGGCGGCATGGCCACGATAGGCACCGCCGAACAACCAGGTGTCGAGCCACATCGAGGCAAACCCGAGCGGGCGGAACACCGAACCCGGCACCGGGTAGTGATCGCTGCCGAACAGCGGCCATGGCGAACCGATCATGCGCGCCAGCGCGAGCTGGAAGTAGTCGTCGCGGCCCCAATCGCCATCGAGCCCCGGCCAACCGACCGCGACGAGCGTGAGCGTGATCAGCAGCGGCGCCCACCAGCCGCCATGCCGCGCCAGCCAGCCGCGCCTGGCGTCGGGCAGGTTCATCGGCGCACCAACATTCAGAGCGGCCGCCGCAATGCGGCGGCGACGAAGCGCGCGCGATCACCGGCGCAGCGGGGGATGTCGGGACTGGGGACTGCGGCGCTCATCGGCGCTCACCCGTGTCGCTGCGAGGCCACCGATTCTACGACTTGCGCGAGTTCGCGCGCGTAACGCCGCACGATGACCTCATCCTCGGCCTCGATCGTGACACGCACCAAGGGCTCGGTGCCCGATGGCCGCAGCACCACGCGGCCGCGCCCCACCAGCTCGGCCTCGATGCGCTCGCGGACCGTGCGCACGGACGTTGCGGCGACCACGGCGCGGGCATCACCCGCGACGGCGACGTTCTCGGTGTGCTGGGCGACCTTGCTCATGCCGGCGACGGCCGCGTCGAGCGGTTGCTGCGCGCGCTGCAACGCATCGAGCACCTGCAACGCGGCGATGATCGCATCGCCGCTGGTGGTGCGATCGAGCGTGAGGATGTGCCCCGAGGTTTCGCCACCGAGCACGCCGCCATGTTGCTTGAGCATCTGCAGCACGTAGCGATCGCCGACATTGGCACGCAGGAACGGTACGCCGAGCCCGGCCATCGCGCGCTCGAGACCGTAATTGCTCATCAGCGTGCCGACCAGCGGACCGCGCAAACGACCGCTCGCGTGCCAGTCGCGCGCGAGCACGTACAGCAATTGATCGCCGTCGACGAGCGCGCCATGGCGATCGACCATGACCACGCGGTCGCCGTCGCCATCGAAGCCGATGCCGACGTCGGCGCCGCGTTCGAGCACTGCCTGCATCAACGCCTGCGGATGGGTCGAGCCGACCTCGCGGTTGATGTTGAGGCCGTCGGGCGCGATGCCGATCGCGTCCACGCGCGCGCCCAGCTCGCCGAATACGGTCGGCGCGACCTGGTAGGTGGCGCCATGCGCGCAATCGAGCACGATCGACAGTCCGCGCAGGTTGAGCGCGGCCGGCACGGTCGACTTGCAGAACTCGACATAGCGCACCACCGCATCGCGCACGCGCACGACCTTGCCGATCGAAGCCGAGGCCACGGTGCTGAATGGCGCCTCGAGTTCGGCCTCGATGGCCGCCTCCAGCGCGTCATCGAGCTTCTCGCCCTCGCCGGAAAAGAACTTGATGCCGTTGTCGTGGTGGCTGTTGTGCGAGGCGCTGATGACGATGCCGGCACTGGCCCGCAGCGAGCGCGTGAAATACGCCACGGCTGGCGTCGGCATCGGTCCCAGCAGGCTCACGCCGGCGCCGGCGGCAACGAGGCCGGCCTCGAGCGCCGACTCGAACATGTAGCCCGAGATGCGCGTGTCCTTGCCGATAACGACGTTGACCGCGCCGCCCCGCGCCGCCAGCACGCTGCCGACCGCACGCCCAAGGCGCAGCATGAAATCGGCCGTGATCGGCCATTCGCCGACGCGGCCACGAATGCCGTCGGTACCGAAGTAGCGTGTGGCGCCCATCATGGCAACGGGGGAGCGGAACAGCTCGGGGGCAACGGCGCGGGCGGGCGCATCGACATCATGGGCGAGTGACGCTGCGGGGCCGACCACGGCCATCCCGCCACCCCATGCCCCGCTCCCGGTTGCCAGCCCGCCACTCAGTCGCCCATCTGTTTCTGGCGATGTTCCCAGCGTTCCTGCGCATCGAGACTGAGCGTGGCGATCGGACGCGCCTCGAGGCGCTCGATGCCGATCTCCTCGTCGGTCTCTTCGCAGAAGCCGTAGCGGCCTTCCTCGATGCGCTTGAGCGCCTTGTCGATCTTGGCGATGAGCTTGCGGTAGCGGTCGCGCGTGCGCAGTTCGAGCGAGTTCTCGGTCTCGCGCGTGGCGCGCTCGGCCTCGTCGCCGACATCACGCACTTCGTCGCGCAGGCTCTCGATGGTCTGGCGGCTTTCCTCGACCAGACTCTCGCGCCAGTCGCTGAGCTTGTTGCGGAAATACTGCAGATGCGGAGGCCCCATGTACTCTTCCTTGGGACCGGGCCGGTAGCCCTTCGGCAACGGGATGGTCGTCGTGGCCGGCAGCGCGTAGCGGCCATCCTGCAGCGTGATGCCGAGATCGGCATCCACGGATCGCTTCACGGCGCGTGCCGTGACACCTTCATTCGGATTGGACTTGCTTTCTTTCACGGATGACTTGCTCGGCGCCGCGACGGGCGCGGCGACCTTGTTCGTTGATGGAGTGGCAGCGGCCTTGGGCCTGGTCACCACGGGGGGCTTGGCTGGTGCCGCCGGCGACTTCGCGGCGCGCGGCGGTGCCTTGGCCGGCGCAGCCTTGCGCGCCACGGGCCGGGCAGGTGCGACCTTCTTCGCCACGGGCTTCTTCGCCGCGGGCTTCTTCGCCGCGACCTTCTTCGCCACGGCCTGCTTCGCAGCCGCCGCCTTCGCCGGCGCGCGGCTGGCAGGCTGGCGTGCCAGCGGCTTGGCAGGCTTCTTTGCGGCAGGCTTTTTTGCAGCAGGCTTGTTGCCGGCGGCCTTCTTGGCCACGGTCGGTTTGGTCGCCTTCGCCGCCTTGCGCGGCGCGGGTGCTTTCGCCTTGCCTTTCGCCTTGCTTGTCGCCATGTCCGGTGTTCGCCTTGTGAGCCGAGCGGTCGCGTGTTATAGCCTAAGTGTCGACCCCCGGCAACCGCGGCAATCGTGCCCGATCGCCGCGCAAATTCGCGCCCCGCCCAGGACCGCCGTCACCTCGCGAGATGTCCCGCCTGCTCATCCACCTGCTGCGCGCGTACAAGCGCGTGGTCAGCCCGCTGCTCGGGCCACGCTGTCGCTTCCACCCGAGTTGCTCGGACTACGCGCGCGTCGCGCTCGCACGCTTCGGCACGGCGCGCGGGCTGTGGCTGGCGAGCTGGCGTATCGTGCGCTGCCAACCGCTGTGTCGTGGCGGCCACGACCCGGTGCCGACGACCTTCCGCTGCTTTCCGCGCCCCCTTCCCCATCCACACGAGCATCCGCATGACTGACCTCGACAGCCACTGGCTCATCACCAACGCCGAACTGGTCAGCGACGGGCGTCGCTGGCACGGCGATCTGCGCATCCGCAATGGGCGCATCGACCAGATCGGCGCCAGCCTTGCGGCGCAGCCGGGCGAGCGGGTGCTCGATGCACGCGGTCGCTGGCTGCTGCCCGGCATGATCGACGACCAGGTGCACTTCCGCGAACCCGGACTCACCCACAAGGCCGACATCGAGAGCGAATCGCGTGCCTGCGCCGCCGGCGGCATCACCAGTTTCATGGAGATGCCCAACACGCGACCGCCTGCCACCGACCACGCCGCGCTCGAAGCCAAGTACGCACGCGCCGCCGAAGTGGCGCGCGTCAACTACGCGTTCTACCTCGGCGCCAGCAACGACAACCTCGACCAGATCCGTCGCCTCGACCCACGCGCCGCACCCGGCATCAAGGTGTTCATGGGCGCCTCCACCGGCAACATGCTGGTCGATGATCCAGCCACGCTCGACGGCATCTTCCGCGACGCGCCGACGCCGATCATCACCCACTGCGAGGACACGCCGATCATCCTCGCCAACGAAGCCGCGGCCCGCGAGCGCTACGGCGAGGACATCCCGATCGCGCAGCATCCGTTGATCCGCTCGCGCGAGGCCTGCCTCAAGTCGACCCGGCTCGCGATCGAGTTGGCACGCCGGCATGGCACGCGCCTGCACGTGCTGCACATTTCCACCGCCGACGAGTGCGCCCTGTTCGATCCGGGGCCGCTGCGCGGCAAGCGCATCACGGCTGAAACCTGTGTCCATTTCCTGCACTACTGCAGCGACGACTACGCGCGGCTCGGCAGCCTCATCAAGTGCAACCCGGCGATCAAGGACGCCGCCGATCGCGCCGCGATCACGCGCGCGCTGGCCGAGGGTCGCATCGACGTGCTCGCCACCGACCACGCACCGCACCTGGTGACCGAGAAATCGGCGCAGTACGCGCGGGCGCCATCGGGCCTGCCGCTGGTGCAGTTCGCGCTGCAGTGCGCGCTCGAGCGCGTGTTCGATGGCGTGCTCACCCTCGAGCGCGTGGTCGAGGCGGTGTGCCATGCCCCCGCCACGCTGTTCGACGTGCACGAACGCGGCTGGCTGCGCGAAGGCTGTCACGCCGATCTCGTACTGGTCGACCCGCAACGGCCGCACACGGTCACGGCCCGCGACGTGCTGTCCAAATGCGGCTGGACGCCATTCGAGGGCTACACGTTCCGCTCCAGCATCGCCGCCACCTTCGTCAACGGCATGCAGGTCTGGGATGGCGCGCACGTCGATGATCGCGTGCGCGGGCAACGACTGGGCTTCGCCCGATGATCACGCGCGCCCTGCGCCAACCGGTGCCGCGCGCAGTGCGCCATGCAGCGGGCCTGCGCGCGCGCTGCGCACTGCTGGCCGTGCTCGGCACGACACTGCTCGCACCAGCGGCCAGCGCCGGCGCGCCGTTCCCGGCCAGCGCGGCGCAGGGTTCGCTCGTGCGCGCGCAGGTCACGCCGCGCACGCGCGTGTACCTGGCCGGGCAAGCGCTGCGGGTCGCCCCCGATGGCGCGGTCGTGTTCGGCATCGGTCGCGACGAACACGGCCCGGTCCGCCTGGAGACGATCACGGCCGACGGCCACCGCGAGCAGGTGCACATCGAGGTCACGCCACGCGACTGGCCGATCGAGCGTGTCGTCGGTGTACCTCCGGCCAGCGTCGAGCCACCGCCAGCGATCGCCGCCCGCATCGCGCGCGAACAGGCACGCGTGAGCGCCGCACGCGAGCGCGACGATGCGCGCGAGGACTACCGCGCCGATTTCCAGTGGCCCGTGCACGGCCGCATCAGCGGCCGCTTCGGCAACCAGCGCATCTACGTGGTCGATGGCAGGGATGTACCGAAGGCACCGCATTCGGGCATGGACATCGCCGTGCCCGAAGGCACGCCGGTGCTGGCCCCTGCCGCCGGCATCGTGAGCTTTGCCGATGCCGACCTGTATCTCACCGGCGGCACCGTGCTGCTCGACCATGGCCACGGCGTCAGTTCGAACTTCCTGCACCTGTCGCGCATCGACGTGCGTGTCGGCCAGCGCATCGAACAGGGCGAGGTGCTCGGCGCGGCAGGCCACACCGGCCGTGCGAGCGGACCCCACGTGCATTGGGGGCTCAACTGGTTCGGCGTGCGGCTCGATCCACTGCTGCTGCTCGACGGCGCGCAGCCCGCCGCCAGCACGCCGCGACGGTGATGGAGCGCGCTGCCGATGTGGCAGCGCATCGCTACAATGGCGTGGCAACAGCCACGATGGGGGAATCCATGCGCAGCCTGCTCACGCTCGTTCTGCTCGTCCACGCCGGAACGCTGGCGGCCGCTCCACACGAATACTCGCTGTCGCCGGCCGGCTTCGCCACGCTCGACTCGGTGACGGTCGACGGCCACCTCGGCATCGACGGCTTTCCCGACGGCGCCGGCATCCGCCATCGCCTGCAGTTCAAGCGCATCGACGTCTACGCGCCGGGCGCGCGCCTGCTCACCAGCGGCGCCGATGGCGAACGCGAAGTCCCGCGCAGCGCGCGCATCCAGCTCATCGGCAGCGACGAGAACGGCCAGACGCGCGTGCATCTGGCCTTCGCGCCGGGCCTGCGCGATATCGCCGGCTCGGGTTCGTCCGCGGCGGGCAGCTTCGTGGTCAGCGCCGAAGGCGAAGCGCCGCGACTGCGCCTCATCGTGCGGCCGAGCGAAGAAGCCTTGCCGGCCGGCGTGACCCTGCGCACGCTCGGCACCGACGATGCAGTCGTCACCGCCGCCGCCAGTGCCACGCTGCCGTTTGCGTTCACACCCGACACGACGATGGCGGCGGCGCGCACGGCCACGGTTGCGGTGGACGTCGACAAGGAGCTGCTGGTCAACCGCTTCGGCGGCACGGCCGCGGCCAACGTGACGGCCGCCAGCAACTGGATCGCGGATCTGTTCGGCAGCATGAACATCATGTACGAGCGCGACCTCAACATCACCCTGCTGCAGGGCACGACGCTGTTCCGTACCACCGGCACGCCGTACACGATCGCCGCCGACGCGGCTGCCAACACGACCGACCTCAACAGTTTCGGCAGCTACTGGCACTCTCACCACGCCAGCGTGCAACGCGCGTTCGCGATGCTGCTCTCAGGCCAGATGACGGGCGGCTACAGCGCCTCGGGCATCGCCTGGCTCGATGCCTACTGCGACAGCACCTACAGCTACAGCGTCAACAAGGTGTTCACGAACCCGGCCGTGCCGGTGAATTCGTCGGCGAATCTCGTCGCCCACGAACTGGGCCACAATTTCGGCGCCGCCCACACCCATTGCGCGAGCGCGACCAATGGCAGCTCGCCGGTCGCGAGCGACACGATCGACCAGTGCTACAAGGGCGAATCGGGCATAGGTTGCTACGGCGGCGCCGTGAGCTGCCCGGTATCGGGACCAGGCGCGCACAACGGCACGGTCATGAGCTACTGCCACATGAGCGCGCCCAATGGCGCGGCCTGCGGCGCCAACGTCGCGCAGTTCCACCCGGTCCAGATCACGCAGCTGAGCGGGCTCATCGCCGCGCACACGCCAGCCTGCATCGTGCCCGTGGGTACCGACCTCATCTTCAAGAACGGGTTCGACTGACCGGCGGCGTCACCGCATGGCGGCCTGGCGTGCGCCGGGAAAGGAACGCATGAACGCCGGCGCGGCGCCCGCAGCGCCGCGCCGGGACACGGTCACTGGCGCTGTCCGGCACTCGACTCGCGCGCGGCCCTGAACTCGGAATCGCGCGGCCAGCCGGGCCAGTCGCGCGAATTGGCCAGCTCACTGCCGACCCGGTACAGCAGCTGCAGATCCTGCGCCAGACCCGTGAACGGCCAGTTCGCCTGCCATTCGTCAGCCGGCTGGTGGTAGCGATCCCTGGTGTAGGCGGCCTGCTCGGCCTCGCCGGCGGCCACCCCGCCATCGACCCAGTCGTTGCCCGAACCGAACGACAGCGCCGGCACGCCGCGCTTGGCGAACGGGAAATGATCGGAACGGAAGAAGTAGCCCGCTTCCAGATGCGGGTCGGGCGTGAACACCAGCCCCATCGCCTTGCCGTCGGCCACGAGCTTGTCGAGCAGGTCCGACGCGGCGTTGCCCGACGTGGTGAAGTTGCGCGCCGGCCCGAACGGGCTGAGCGCATCCATGTTGAGCACCGCCACCGTGGTCGCCAGCGGATACAGCGGATTGGCGGCGTAATACTCCGAACCCAGCAGGCCCTTCTCCTCGGCAGTCACATTGAGGAACACCACCGAACGTTGTGGCTTGGGCCCATGCGCGAACGCGCGGCCCATCTCGATCAATGCCGCGGTGCCGGTGGCGTTGTCGACTGCGCCGTTGTAGATGCGATCACCCTTGGCGTCGGGCGCACCGACACCCAGATGATCCCAGTGCGCGCTGTAGATGACGGTTTCGTCGGGATGGCTGCTGCCCTCGATGCGCCCGACCACGTTGCGCGAGGTGATCACCTGGCTGCGCACGTTGTAGTGCGCGGAGAAGGTCACGCCATCGAGCTGCACGGCCTTGAAGTCGCGCGTGCGCGCCTGCTGCTTGAGGCTGTCGAAATCGAGCCCGGCCTGCTTGAGCAGGTTCGCCGCCACGTCACGCTGGATCCAGCCTTCCAGTTGCGAGTGGCTGGCCTTGGGCTGCTTGCGCACGATGTCGAACATCGTGTTGGTGTTGGAGTTCTTGACCGTGGCCCAGCCGTAGGAGGCCGGCGCGGTCTCGTGGATCACCAGCAAGCCGGCCGCACCACGCCGCGCGGCCTCTTCGTACTTGTAGGTCCAGCGGCCGTAATAGGTCATCGCCTTGCCGCCGAAGTCGCCGCTACCGCTCTCGAAGTCGGGATCATTGATCAGCACCAGCACGAGCTTGCCGCGCACGTCCAGATCCTTGAAATCGTTCCAGTCGCGCTCGGGCGCAGTGACGCCGTATCCGGCAAACACCACCGGCACCTTGTCGATCGCGACCTTGGTGGAGCCGTCCAGCGCCGCACGCACGGCGATGTCCTTGCCCTGCTCGAGCACCTGCGGCTTGCCGTCGTGGGCAAACGCGAGCTTGGGCGTACCGACGATGTCGGCGCGCAACAGCGGCACCGGCTGGGTCCAGGTGCGCTTGCCGGCCTTGAGTTCACCGCCCGGCTGCAAGCCGGCGGCCTGCATCTGCTTGATGACGTAGTCGACCGTGCGCTGCTCGGCCGGCGTGGCTGGGCCGCGGCCCTCGAAGGCATCGGACGACAGCGTCTTGACCTCCTCGGACAGGCGCTGCGGGTCGAAACGCGGCGGATCGTGCGCGAACACGGGAGCCGACACAACAAGCGCGATGGCCGCGCACAGTCTGCTATTCATCGGATGAAGCCCTCGGTGACCGAAAACCGTCCGATGCTAACAGGCCAGCGCGGCGCCGCCCCATGACGAAAGCTGGGACGCCGCCACACCGGGTGTGGCTGGCGCGCCGGTCGCGCGCGGCCGGTCAGGCCGCGGGCGGGTCGTCCGCAGGCTGGTTGTCCTGAAAATAGGGCGCGACGTTGCCCTTGATCTTGAGCGTCATCGGGCGCCCGCGCCGATCGCGCGCACGACCGGCGGCGACCCGCACCCAGCCTTCGCTCACGCAGTATTCCTCGATGTTGGTGCGCTCCTGGCCGTTGAAGCGGATGCCGACGCCACGCGCGAGCACGGCCTCATCGTAGTGCGGGCTCTGCGGATCGACGCTGAGGCGATCGGGCGGCGTTTCGGACATGGCGTGGGACTCGCTGCGCAGGATGGAAAACGCCAAGGATACGTGGACCGGCGGTCACTGCGCGAACGCGCAGCGATCAACGCAACTGGCTGTCCTTGCTGCCACGCCGGTTGTAGGGGCTGAACCGCGCCGCGTCCGCGTCGTGTGCCTGCTGGCAGGGTACGCACAGGCGCACACCCGGCAGCGCCTTGCGGCGCGCCGCCGGAATCGGCGCCGAACACTCTTCGCAGTGGCTGAGACTGGGCCCCTGCTGCAGGCGGCTGCGCGCACGCTGCACCGCGTCGGCGACCGTCGCGTCGATCTGGTCCTGCACCGCGCCATCACCTGCCCAACCGGTTGCCACCCGCATGCTCCGCTGCCGCTGCCGCAGCGGCCAGAGTAGCGCCAACTGCCGGTATCGTCATGCGCCTGCCGCCGCCCCGCGCAGCCGGCGCCGGCGGCCGCGCGGGCGGCAAGGGTTGACACCCGCACGCCAAAACGTATGATGCGCGTCCCACGCGGGAATAGCTCAGTTGGTAGAGCACGACCTTGCCAAGGTCGGGGTCGCGAGTTCGAGTCTCGTTTCCCGCTCCAGGACATGTGATGAAACCCCGGCGCGCCGGGGTTTCGTTTTTTGCAGCGCTTGCGGCTACATCGACGCGTCATCCGCGGGCCCCGCGCAGCGGGCGCCACGGGTCACCGGCAGCAGCGCGGCAGCAGGATGCAGTGTCACCGGCCTGGTGGCAGAGTGGTCATGCAGCGGACTGCAAATCCGCGTACGCCGGTTCGATTCCGACCCAGGCCTCCAACGCTCCCCACGGAGCCGCAACTCCCGCCGACGCGCACCGCGCGCGCCACGCGCCCGGGTGGCGAAATCGGTAGACGCAAGGGACTTAAAATCCCTCGACCGCAAGGTCATGCCGGTTCGAGTCCGGCCCCGGGCACACCCCACCGCACCAACCCGAGCCGCAGCAGGGCGATCCGGGCGCCGACGGGCACCTCGCCTGCCGCGCTATTTCTGCTCGCGCAGGATCGGCCAGGCGGCCAGCACGTATTGCAGGCCCGACCAGATCGTGAGGATGGCGGCGAGCACCAGCAGCGATTCGCCGACGCGAAACAGGCGCAGTTCTTCGGAATCGTGCTGGTAGAGCAACACGACGATCGCGACGATCTGCATCGCGGTCTTGACCTTGCCGATCATCGCCACCCGTACCGTGGCGCGCTGGCCGATCTCGGCCATCCATTCGCGCAACGCCGAAATGCTGATCTCGCGCCCGACGATGACCGCGCTGGTGATCGCGAGCAGCGGGGTCGGATTGTCCTGCACGAGCAGGAACAGCGTCACGGCCACCATCAGCTTGTCGGCAACCGGATCGAGGAAGGCGCCGAAGGCCGAGCCCATGTTCCAACGCCGCGCGATCCAGCCATCGGCCCAGTCGGTGACCGCGGCCGCCACGAACACGAGCGCGGCGGCGATGTTGGCGCCACGGAACGGCAGGTAGTACACGACCACCATGACCGGCAGCAACGCGATGCGGAACAGCGTCAGGATGGTGGGGATCGTGATCGTCATCGCCGGGCATTATCCGTGGAATGCGCCGTAAATGCGCTCGGCCAGCTCGCGGCGGATACCCGCCACCTCCATGAGCTCCTCCACGCCGGCCCGCGCCAAACCGCCCAGGCCACCGAAGTGGCGCAGCAGCGCCGCGCGCCGGCGCGGCCCGATGCCGGGAATCTCCTCGAGCGTGCTGGTCTCGCGCGCCTTCTCGCGTCGCCCGCGATGGCCGCCGATCGCGAACCGATGCGCCTCGTCACGCACCGCCTGGATCAGGTGCGAGGCCGGCGACTCGGGCCCCGGGAACACACTGCGTCCGCTGTCGGCGAGGATCAGCGTCTCGTCGCCGGCGCGGCGCGCCGCGCCCTTGGCCACGCCGACGATCGGCACGCCCTCGACGCCGAGCTCGTTGAGCACGTCGACCGCCTGCCGCACCTGGCCCGCTCCGCCATCGATGAGCAGCAGGTCCGGCAGCACGCCCTCGCCCGCCTGCACGCGCTTGTAGCGCCGCTGCAGGGCCTGGTGCATGGCGGCGTAGTCGTCGCCGGGCGTGATGCCGGTGATGTTGTAGCGCCGGTACTGCGACTTGTCGGCACCGTCGGCACCGAACACGACACACGCTGCCACCGTCGCCTCGCCCATCGTGTGGCTGATGTCGAAACACTCGATGCGCTGCGGCGTCTCCTCCATGCCGAGCAGCTCGCGCAGCGCCTCCAGTCGCACCAGCAGCGTCTGCTTGCTGGCCAGGCGCGCCGCCAGCGCGGCCTGTGCGTTGCGGCGCGCGAGATCGAGGAAGCGCGCGCGCTCGTTGCGCACACGCGACTTGATCTCGACGGCATGGCCACAGCGCTCGCTCAGCGCCGCCACCAGCGCCGCGCCGTCCACCGGCGCGTCGCTCACGACGAGCTCGCGCGGCAGCGGCCGGTCGAGGTAATACTGGGCGAGGAACGAGCCCAGCACCGTCGCCGGCTCGCTGCAGCCGGCCAGACGCGGGAAGAAATCGCGCGAGCCCAGGCTGATGCCGTTGCGGAAGAACAGCACGCTGACGCAGGCGACACCGCCGTCGAGCGCACAGGCGATCACGTCCATGTCGGTGCTCGCACCCTGCACATAGTGATGCGCCTGCACGCGCTTGACCGCCGCGATCTGGTCACGGATCGCGGCGGCACGCTCGAACGCGAGGCCGGCGCTGGCCGCTTCCATCTGCGCAACGAGTTCGTCCATCACCGCACCGGCCTTGCCGTCGAGGAACATCTGCGCATGGCGCACCTGCTCGGCATAGGCTGCCGCGTCGACGTAACCCACGCACGGCGCCGTGCAGCGACCGATCTGGTACTGCAGGCAAGGCCGCGAACGGTTGCGGAAATAGCTGTCCTCGCAGTTGCGCAGGCGAAACAGCTTCTGGATCAGGTCCAGGCTCTCGCGCACCGCGCCCGCGCTCGGGAACGGGCCAAAGTAGCGCCCCCCGCCGTCGCGCGCACCCCGATGGAACTCCAGCCGCGGGTAGCGCTCGCTCGGCGCGGCGTCGGCGGTCGGTGCCTGCGCGCCGCTCCTGGGGCCGGTGAGGTGGATGTAGGGATAGCTCTTGTCGTCGCGCAGCACGATGTTGTAACGCGGCCGCAGCGACTTGATGAGCTGGGCCTCGAGCAGCAGCGCCTCGGCCTCGGTGCGCGTGACGGTGGTCTCCATGCGCGCCACCTGGCTCACCATCGAGGCGATGCGCGGATCCATGTTCGGCTTGAGGAAATAGCTGCCGACCCGCCTGGCGAGGTTGCCGGCCTTGCCGACGTAGAGCAGGTCGCCACGCGCATCGAACATGCGATACACGCCCGGCGCACCGGTCAGGGTGCGCACGAAGGCCTTGCCGTCGAAAGGAGGAAACGCGGTGTCGCTCACGGCCCGATTGTATGCCGCGACGCCACCCGCGCCGCGCCTCAGCGCGGCCCGCCGCGCAGCTCGGCGATCAGTGCCGCCATGCCGGTGCGCGCAAGCTCGATCACGCGCTCGAAGTCGGCCGGCCCGCCGTAGTAGGGATCGGGCACCTCGGCGTCGGGCAGGAACAGCGCCGGCTGCGTGCCGCGACCGCCACGCAGCGCGGCCA
This sequence comes from Dokdonella sp., assembly GCF_019634845.1. Taxonomy (GTDB): domain Bacteria; phylum Pseudomonadota; class Gammaproteobacteria; order Xanthomonadales; family Rhodanobacteraceae; genus Dokdonella_A. The sequence continues at coordinate 301,746 of NZ_JAHCAQ010000001.1, read as the reverse complement.
GGTCACGCAGGTTGGCGCGGTCGGCAGCGAGGATGCGATCGAAGCGCGTGAAGTCGGCCGCGACGATCTGGCGTGCACGCAACGCCGACAGGTCATAGCCATGGGCCGCACCGGCTGCGATCGACCGGCGGTCGGGTGGCTGGCCGGCGTGGTAATCGGCGGTGCCGGCCGAATCGACCGCGACCGCGAGCCCGGCGCGCGCGAACTCCACGCGCGCCACCGCCTCGAGCGTCGGCGAGCGGCAGATGTTGCCCAGGCAGACGAACAGGATGCGGGTCATCGCGCGCCCTGGGCGAGCATGCGTTCGACGCGCGCAAGATCCTGCGGCGTGTCGACGCCGGCCGGGAACGGCTCTGGCGCGAGCCGCACCGCGATCGCATGGCCATGTTCGAGCGCACGCAATTGCTCCAACGATTCGGCGCGCTCGAGCGGCGTCGGCGCAAGCTGGGCGAACTGGCGCAGGAAACCGGCGCGATAGGCATAAATGCCGATGTGGCGCAGGAACGGCGTGGCCGGCGGCAGCACCTCGCGCGAGCGCGCGAACGCATCGCGCGGCCACGGCAGCGGCGCGCGCGAGAAGTACAGCGCGCGGCCGTCGCCCCGCCGCACGAGCTTGACCACGTTCGGATCGAACAGCTCCTCGCTCGTCGTCAGCGGCGTCGCCAGCGTCGCCATCGGCGCGGCGTCGTCGGCCAGTGCCTGCGCCACCGCGCGGATGCCGCTTGGCGGCGCCAACGGTTCGTCGCCCTGCAGGTTGACCACGATGGCGGCGTCGGCCCAGCGCAGCCGGGTGGCCACCTCGGCCAGGCGATCGCTGCCCGAAGCGTGGTCGGCGCGCGTCATCGCCACCTCGACGCCGCTGCCGGCCAGTGCCTGCGCGATGCGCGCATCGTCGGTGGCGACGACCACCGCGTCCGCACCTGCGGCCAGCGCGCGCCGCGCCACGTGCAGCACGAGCGGCTCGCCGGCCAGTGCCGCGAGGGGCTTGCCCGGCAGTCGCGTGGAGGCGTAGCGCGCGGGAATGGCGACGATGAAGGCAGGCACTGCGGACATCATGAACACCCGGGAAACCAGCGGCGCAGCGTAGCCGAGCGCAGGCCCCGGCGACAATGCGGACAGTGCTAGCATGCGCGGCCGCCCCATCGTTGTCGCCGTACTTGGACGCTCCCGCGATCGCCGTTCCCGCCGCTTCGGCCCTGCCGCGGCGTGCGATCGTCATGATGGTGACGAGCACCGTGTGCTTCGGCGTGATGGCGGTGCTGATCCGCATCGGCGCGAACCACCTGCATCCATTCCAGATCGCCTTCCTGCGCAGCTTCTTCGGCGCGCTCGCGGCCATGCCACTGCTGCTGCGCCATGGCTGGCGCACGCTCTACACCGATCGCCTCATGTTCTATGTACTGCGCTGCGCCATCGGCGCGGTGTCGATGCTGGCCGGTTTCTGGTCGATCGCGCACCTGCCGCTGGCGCAGGCGATCGCACTGTCGTATTCCTCGCCGCTGTTCGTGACGATCGGCGCGGTGATGTTCCTTGGCGAAATCGTGCGCCTGCGGCGCTGGAGCGCGGTGGTGGCCGGCTTCATCGGCGTACTCGTGATCGTGCGCCCCGGCAGCGATGCGTTCACGCAGGCCAGCCTCGTGGCCCTGTTCGCGGCGGCCTGCTCGGGCGCGGTGACGATCAGCATCAAGTTCCTGTCGCGCACCGATCCGGTCGCCACCATCGTGCTGCTGACGACCTGGCTATGGGTGCCGCTGTCGCTGCCGGCCGCGCTGGCCGTTTGGCAATGGCCGAGCGCCGAGCTGTGGCCGCTGCTGATCGCACTCGGCGTGCTCGGCACCGCCGGGCAGTATTTCTGGACCCATGCGCTGCGGCTGTCCGAAGCCTCGACGCTGGCGCCGTTCAGCTACCTGCAGCTCGTGTTCGTGGCCATACTCGCCTGGCTGCTGTTTGCCGAAGCACCCGACCGCTACACCGTGTGCGGTGCGCTCATCGTGGTGGGCGCCAGTCTCTACATCGCGCGGCGCGAGGCGCGCCTGGCGCGGCAGCGCCATCAGGCGGCGCCGCAGGTGCTGAGCCAGCCCGCCGAGTGAGCTGCGGCGCCCTTGGTGCGCTGATCGCGCCGCCCGGCGCTACTGGCGCTGCGCGTAGCGCCGCGCGACGTAATCCTCGACGAGCGTGACGAATTCCTCGGCGATATGTTCGCCGCGCAGCGTCAGCGCCTTTTCGCCGTCGATGAACACCGGCGCCGCCGGCGCCTCGCCGGTGCCAGGCAGCGAGATGCCGATGTCGGCATGGCGCGATTCGCCTGGCCCGTTGACCACGCAGCCCATCACCGCGAGCGTGAGGTTTTCGACGCCGTCGTACTTGATGCGCCACTCGGGCATCTTCGCCCGCACATGGTCCTGCACGGTCTTGGCGATCTGCTGGAACAGCGTGCTGGTGGTGCGACCGCAACCCGGGCAGGCGGTGACCAGCGGTGTGAACGCGCGCAGGCCCATCGTCTGCAGCAGTTCCTGCGCGACGATGACCTCGCGCGTGCGCGACTCGCCCGGCTCGGGCGTGAGCGAGATGCGGATCGTGTCGCCGATGCCTTCCTGCAGCAGCACGGCCAGCGCCGCGCTCGAGGCGACGATGCCCTTGCTGCCCATGCCGGCTTCGGTCAGGCCCAGATGCAGCGCGTAGTCGCAGCGCGCGGCGAGATCGCGGTAGACCGCGATGAGCTCCTGCACACCCGACACCTTGCACGACAGGATGATGTGGTCGCGCGCCAGACCCAGTTCCTCGGCACGCGCGGCCGAATCGAGCGCCGAGCGGATCAGCGCCTCGCGCGCGACTCGCGCGGCGTCCCACGGTTCGGCGCGCGCGTGGTTGTCGTCCATCAGCGCGGCCAGCATGGCCTGGTCGAGCGAGCCCCAGTTGGCGCCGATGCGCACGGGCTTGTCGTTGCGCAGCGCGCTGTCGATGATGGCCGCGAACTGGGTGTCCTTCTTCTTGCCGAAGCCGACATTGCCGGGGTTGATGCGGTACTTGGCCAGCGCGCGGCCGCAGGCCGGTTCGCGTTCGAGCAACTGATGGCCGTTGTAGTGGAAATCACCGATCAACGGCACCGACACGCCCATCATGTCGAGCCGCTCGCGGATATGCGGCACGGCCGCCGCGGCCTCGTGGGTGTTGACCGTGACGCGCACCAGCTCGGAACCCGCGCGCGCGAGTTCGGCCACCTGGCGTGCGGTGGCGGCAACGTCGGCGGTATCGGTGTTGGTCATCGACTGCACCACGACCGGCGCGCTGCCACCGACCGTGATCCTGCCCACCACGACCGGCACGCTCGCGCGGCGCGCAATGCCACTGGAAACGGAAGGATTCATGTCGCGGGTGACTCCGGGAAACGGGTGGCCGCAGGGCGGCAGTCGCGCATTTTCGCACAATGGCCAACCGCACCGGCCCGGCAGCGTCGCCTTCGCTACACTGCCGCCATGCCCGACGCGCCGTTCCGCCCGAGTCCGCAACGCCAGCTCGCCGAGCAGGCCTTGAGCCGCGCCGCCGGCGCGCCGCTCGTTGCCGGCAACGCGCTCGACCTGCATGTCGACGCGGCCAGCGCCTACGCGGCCTGGCTGGCGGCGATCCGCAGCGCCACCGACCATATCCTGTTCGCCAACTACATCTTCCGCGACGACGACGTCGGCCGCGAGTTCGCCGCTGCCCTGGCCGAACGCGCGCGGGCCGGCGTGCGCGTCTGCGTCACGCGCGACTGGCTCGGCTGCCTCGGCCAGTCGGGCCTGCGCCTGTGGCGCGAACTGCTCGCCGCCGGCGGCGAGCTGCGCACCTACAATGCGCCGCGCCTGCTCAGCCCATTCGGCTGGCTCTCGCGCGACCACCGCAAGCTGCTCGTGATCGACCGCACGGTCGGCTTCGTCGGCGGCATCTGCGTCAGCGGCGCCTGGCTCGGTGACCCGGCGCGCGGCGTACCGGCATGGCGCGACAGCGCGGTGGCGATCCGTGGTCCCGCCGTCGACGAGCTCGTGCAGGCGTTCGCGGCCGTGTGGGCACAGATGGGCCCGGCCCTGCCCGACACGGTGCTGCAGGCGGCCACGCCGATCGCCGACGCGGGGACGGTCGACCTGCGCGTGGTGGCAGCCCTGCCCAACACGGCCGGCCTGTACCGACTCGACCAGCTCGTCGCCGGCATCGCGCGGCGCAACCTGTGGCTGGCCGATGCCTATTTCGTCGGCGTCGCGCCGTATGTGCAGGCACTGATCGCCGCGGCGCACGACGGCGTCGACGTGCGTCTGCTGGTGCCCGGTTCGAGCGACATCCCGGCGGTCGGCTCGGTGTCGCGGCTCGGCTACCGGCCGCTGCTCGAAGCCGGCATCCGCGTGTTCGAGTGGAATGGCTCGATGATGCATGCCAAGACCGCGGTGGCCGATTCGCGCTGGGCGCGCGTCGGTTCGACCAATCTCAACCTCGCCAGCTGGATCGGCAACTGCGAGATCGACGTGGCAGTCGAGGACGCCTCGTTCGCGCAACGAATGGAAGCGCAGTACGAGGACGACCTGGGCCATGCCACCGAAGTCGTGCTGCGCTCACCGCGGCCGCGCCGCCATGAAGGCGACGCCGAGCATGGCCGGCCGCAGGGCGGCAGCTCGGGCCGCGCCGCGGCGAGCGCGCTGCGCATCGCCAACTCGGTCGGCGCCGCCATCACCAATCGACGCCTGCTCGGCGCGGCCGAAGCGGCTCCGCTGCTGCTCGGCACGCTCGTCATCCTGCTGCTGTCGGTGGTTGCGCTGCTGTGGCCGCACCTGTTCGCCTGGCCGCTCGGCGTCCTCGGCCTGTGGACCACGCTCGCGCTGGCGGTGCGCCTCGTGCAGTTGCGGCGGCGCCACTGAACGCGGCATCAAGATACGCACAATCAATATCTTGCGGCATACAGTTGTGGTCGCGCCGAGGATCGCGCAGACTCGTTGTCCGCGCCGCATGCTGCCGCCGCGCGGCCATCACGATGCCGACGCCCGCCCCGCCACCTGTTGCCACCCGCGAGGTCTGGACTCCGACCGCGCTAGCGCGGCTCGTCCATGACCTGCTCGAGGACGCGCTGCCGCCGCTGTGGATCGAGGGCGAGATCTCCAATCTGTCGCGGCCGGCGTCGGGCCACCTGTACTTCACGCTCAAGGACGCCGCGGCGCAGATCCGCTGCGCGATGTTCCGCCCGCGCAGCAGCTCGCTGCGCTTCCGCCCCGGCGACGGCATGCGCGTGCTGGCACGCGCCCGCGTGAGCCTGTACGAGGCGCGCGGCGACTTCCAGCTCATCGTCGAATCGCTGGAGGAAGCCGGTACCGGCGCGCTGCAACGCCAGTTCGAGGAGCTCAAGGCGCGCCTTGGCGCCGAAGGCCTGTTCGATGCGGCGGCCAAGCGCGCACTGCCGCGCCTGCCACGCCGCATCGGCGTCATCACCTCGCCCAGCGGCGCCGCCGTCCGCGACGTGCTGAGCGTGCTGCGCCGGCGCTATCCGCTGGTCGAGGTCGACATCCTGCCGGTGCCGGTGCAGGGCAAGGAAGCGCCGCCAGCGATCGTCGCCATGCTCGCCGCGGCCTCGCGCGCGCGGCGCCACGACGTGCTGCTGCTCACGCGCGGTGGCGGTTCGCTCGAGGACCTGTGGGCGTTCAACGACGAAGCCGTGGCGCGCGCGATCCGCGCCAGCGCGATCGCCGTGGTCAGCGCCGTCGGCCACGAAACCGACTTCACGATCGCCGACTTTGCCGCCGACCTGCGCGCACCGACGCCGTCGGCCGCGGCCGAGCTGCTGGTTCCCGATCGCAACGACCTCGCGCGCACGCTGGGCCACCAGCGCAGGCGACTCGATCAGCTTTGGCAGCGCCGGTTCGACATGCGCAGCCAGCGCCTCGACCATCTGCTCGCGCGCCTCAACTCGCAGCGCCCGCAGGCCCGCCTCGCCCACGGCGAGCAGCGCCTGCACCAGCTCCACGCACGACTCGTGCGCAGCGCCCGGCATGCCCTCGAGCGTCGCCACGAACGCCTGGCCAACCTGCAGCGACGCCTGCACCTGCGCGCGCCGGCGACCCTGCTCGCGCAGCGCCACGAGCGCCTGCACCTGCTGGCACGTCGCCTGCGCGGCGCGCAGGCGCAGCAGCTCGAACGCGCCATGGCGCGTCTGGGCCAGCTCGCCCGCGCGCTGCACGCGGTCAGTCCGCTGGCCACCCTCGAGCGCGGTTACGCCATCCTGCTCGATGGCGACAGCGGCCGCCTCGTGCACAGCATCGCGCAGGTCACGCCCGGCCAGCGCCTGCGCGCGCGGCTCGCCGACGGCGAGCTGCCGCTGCGCGTCGAACCGCGGCCGCCTGTGCGATAGCGGCACCCGGCGATACGCGCGCCGTTGCGCGCCACGTTCAGCGCAGCGCTCCACCCATTGCGCGACCATGGTGCGTCGTCGCTGCGGTGGAGGCCGCCATGTCCACGTCCCGCCTGCCCTACTATCTCGCCAACACGGCGCAAGCTCCGAACCATGACCTCGCCGTGCTCGACAAATACAGCGGCGAGGTCGCCGCCGAGGTCGCAGTGGCCGACGCAGCCGCGATCGAGGCCGCGATCGCCGCCGCCAGCGCCGCGCAGGCGGCGATGCGCGCGCTCAAGCCGCATGCACGGCAGGCCATCCTGCAGCACTGCATCACGCGCTTGCGCGAGCGTTTCGACGAGCTCGCACTGACGCTTTGCATCGAAGCCGGCAAGCCGATCCGCGATGCCGAGGGCGAGGTCACGCGGCTCATCGACACCTTCGGCATCGCCGCCGAGGAAACCCTGCGCATCGACGGCCAGATGCCCAACCTCGAGATCAGCCCGCGCACGGCCGGCTATCGCGGCTTCGTGCGGCGCGTACCGATCGGCGCCTGCTCGTTCATCACGCCGTTCAACTTTCCGCTCAACCTCGTCGCGCACAAGGTCGCGCCGGCGATCGCGGCGGGCTGCCCGTTCGTTCTCAAGCCGTCGGAGAAGACGCCGCTCGGCGCGCTCATCATCGGCCAGATCCTCGCCGAAACCGACCTGCCACGCGGCGCGTTCTCGATCCTGCCGTGCCGCATCGAGGATGCCGACCCGTTCGTCAGCGACGAGCGCCTGCGCCTGCTGTCATTCACCGGCGGCCAGGTCGGCTGGCAGCTCAAGGCGCGCGCCGGGCGCAAGAAAGTCGTGCTCGAACTGGGCGGCAACGCAGCCTGCATCGTCGACGGCGACCAGCGCGACAAGCTCGACGCGATCGTCGAGCGGCTCATCCTCGGCGCCTACTACCAGTCGGGCCAGAGCTGCATCAAGGTGCAGCGCATCTTCGTCCACGCCTCGCTCCACGCCCAGTTGCGCGAACGCTTCGTGGCGGCGGCGCGCGCGCTGCGCTGCGGCGACCCCAGGTCGCGCGACACCTTCCTCGGCCCGGTCATCGATGCCGCCGCCGCGCAGCGCCTCGAGCAGTGGATCGCCGAGGCCGTGGCCGCCGGCGCGCGGCTGCTGTGCGGTGGCACGCGCCAGGGCAACATGCTCGCGGCGACCGTGCTCGAGCACGTGCCCGACGACGCCAGGCTCAATCGCCTCGAGGTGTTCGGCCCGGTGGCGCTGCTGTCGGCCTTCGATGATTTCGACGCGGCACTCGCGCGCGTCAACGACTCCGACTACGGCCTGCAGGCCGGCGTGTTCACCGACTCGCTCGCACACACGCTGCGTGCCTGGGACGAACTCGAAGTCGGCGGCGTCATCATCAACGACATCCCGAGCTTCCGCGTCGACAACATGCCCTACGGCGGCGTCAAACTGTCGGGCCTGGGCCGCGAAGGCATCCGCTGCGCGATCGCCGACATGACCGAACCACGCCTGTTGGTGGTGCGCGGCTGACAGCCGATCCTTTTCGCTCGGCGGCGGAAACCGGCCCCTGCCGAACGCGGCGCAGGCCGCCGCGAAACGCCCGACGAGGCAAGCGCCGCGTGCCTGCAGGAGGCCGCCCGCGGCGATGCCGCCAGCAGCTATGCTGTGCAGCCAAAGGGGGCCGACATGCCGTTGAGTCTCAACGTAATCAGGGAGCGCGCCCGCGCCTTCGCCCGAGAGTGGACCGGCGAATCGAGCGAGCGCGCCGAGGCGCAGAGTTTCTGGAATGCGTTCTTCAACGTCTTCGGCGTCAACCGCCGCCGCGTCGCCGTGTTCGAGCAGAAGGCCCAGCGCTTCACCGGCAGCCAGCATGGCCGCATCGACGTATTCTGGCCCGGTGTGCTGCTGATCGAACACAAGAGCCAGGGCCGCGACCTCGACGCCGCCTACGCCCAGGCAACCGACTACTTCGCCGGCCTCAAAGACAGGGAGCTCCCCCGCTACATTCTGGTCTCCGACTTCCAGCGCTTTCGCCTGCACGATCTGGAAAGCGGCGAGCGCAGCGAATTTCCGCTGGCCGAGTTGCACAAGGAAATTGTCCGCTTTGGCTTCATCAGCGGCTACCAGACCCGCACCTACAAGGAAGAAGACCCGGTCAACGTGCAGGCCGCCGAGCGCATGGGCAAGCTGCACGACGCCCTCAAGGCCGCCGGCTACGATGGCCACGCGCTCGAACTGCTGCTGGTGCGGCTGCTGTTCTGCCTGTTCGCCGACGACACCGGCATCTTCCCGCGCCAAGCCTTCCACGACCTCATCGCGCAGCGCACTTCGGAAGATGGCGCAGACCTCGGCCTGTGGATCGGCCGCCTGTTCCAGGTATTGAACACACCCGACGACAAACGCCAGACCACGCTCGACGAGCAACTGGCCGAACTGCCCTATGTCAACGGCAAATTGTTCGAGGAACCTTTGCCGCTGGCCGACTTCAACGCGCAGATGCGCGGCCTGCTGCTCGACGCCAGCCAGCTTGACTGGAGCCGCATCAGCCCCGCCATCTTCGGCTCGATGTTCCAGTCGGTGATGGACGCCAAGGCCCGCCGCAACCTGGGCGCGCACTACACCAGCGAAAAGAACATCCTCAAATTGATCGGCCCGCTGTTCCTCGATGGCCTCAAGGCCGAGCTGGACAAGGCCGGCAACGATGAGAAGAAGCTGGCGCAACTGCACCGCAAGCTGGCCACGCTGAAGTTTCTCGACCCCGCCTGCGGCTGCGGCAATTTCCTCATCATCGCCTACCGCGAATTGCGCCAGCTGGAGCTGGAGGTGCTGACCCGCCAGTTTGCCCGCCAGGGCTCGGTGCTGGTGCAGGTGCAGGATCACGTACTGGTCGACGTGGATCAGTTCCACGGCATCGAGGTCGAGGAGTTCCCGGCGCAGATCGCGCAGGTGGCGATGTGGCTGATGGACCACCAGATGAACCAGCGCGTGTCGGCGCAGTTCGGCGAGAACATCACCCGCCTGCCGCTGAAGAAGTCCGCGACCATCGTGCATGGCAATGCGCTGCGGATCGACTGGAACGATGTTGTTCCGGCGCTGGCGTTGGATTACATCCTCGGGAATCCGCCGTTTATCGGCTCCAAGCTGATGAGTGCCGACCAGCGCGAGGATTTGCTGGCCGTGGCCGGCAATCTGAAAGGCGCAGGTGTGCTGGATTTCGTCAGCGCGTGGTACTTGAAAGCCGCGCAGTTCATTGAAGGCAAGGCGACTCGCTGCGCCTTCGTGTCCACCAATTCCATCTGCCAGGGCGAACAGGTCGGCATTCTCTGGGGCGAAATGCTGGCGCGTGGCATGCGCATTTTCTTCGCCCATCGCACCTTCCGCTGGAACAACGAGGCACGCGGCGTGGCGGCGGTGCATTGCGTGATCGTGGGCTTTGCGCAGGGCGAGATCACGCCCAAGCGCTTGTTCGACTATCAGGACATCGCCGGCCAACCGCATGAAGTGGTGGCAGGCAATATCAATCCGTATCTGGTGGATGCGGTGGATGTGTTGCTGCCAAACCGCAGCAAGCCGATCTGCGATGTGCCGGAGATCGGCATTGGCAACAAGCCCATCGACGGCGGCAACTATCTGTTCACCACCGAAGAGCGTGACGCCTTTATTGCCATCGAACCTGCGGCGGAAAAATGGTTCCGGCGCTGGCTTGGATCAGATGAGTTCATCAACGGCTGGGAGCGCTGGTGCCTGTGGCTGGGCGATTGCCCGCCGCACGAACTGCGTGCCATGCCCGAGGCATTGAAGCGGGTGGAAGCGGTACGCGCCTTGCGCAAGGCGGGCAAAAGCGCACCAACGCAAAAACTGGCGGATACGCCGACGCGGTTCCATGTGGAGAACATTCCAGATGACAACTATCTGGTGATTCCGGAAGTGTCATCGGAACGACGCGATTTCATACCCATTGGATTTATGTCGCCAGATACGCTGTGCAGCAATCTCGTGAAGATTGTTTCGCATGCCACATTGCATGATTTTGGTGTTGTCACGTCCACCATGCACATGGCCTGGGTGCGCACTGTTTGCGGCCGCCTGAAAAGCGACTACCGCTACTCCGCCGGCATCGTCTACAACAACTTCCCCTGGCCCGAACTGGGCGACGACGGCAAACACCGCGCCGTCATCGAGGCTGCCGCGCAAGCCGTGCTCGACGCCCGCACCCAATTCCCCGATGCCACCCTCGCCGACCTCTACAACCCGCTAACCATGCCCCCGGTGCTGGTGAAAGCCCACGCCGCGCTGGACAAAGCCGTGGACGCCGCCTACCTCGCCGCCGAAAAATCCGCCGGCCGCAAACCGCCCAAACTCACCACCGACGCCGAGCGCGTGGCCTTTCTGTTCGAACGCTACCAGGCGCTGACCGAGCTGCTGCCGGCGCCCGCGCCGAGGCGCGCGCGCAAGGCGTCGCGCGCGCCGGGCTGAGCCGCGCCGGACTAGAGGTAGCGCGCCAGCGTCGAGGCGGCATCACCTGCGCCGAATTCCTCGCCCCAGTCCTCCATCAGCGCGATCAGCATGAGCTTTTCGAACTCGGCGCCGAAGCGCGCCACGATCGCGTCGGGGTTGCGGATGCTGCGGTGGTCGGCGATGAGGCCGAAATGGACGTGGCCGTTGTAGCTGAGGATCGACAGGCCCAGGCCGATCGAGCCGGTCTGCGGCACCCAGAACATGAGCTCGCGCACTTCGACGCCGGCCATGAACAGGGGCTGCTGCGGGCCGGGCACATTGGTGGCGACGGCGCTGGCCTTGCGGCTGAACAGCGCGAGTGCCGGCTCCTGCAGCGGCGCGGGCGCCATGCCGAGCGCGGCCAGCAGCCCGAACGCGACCACGGCCTGGCGGCGTCCCTTGAGGTCGCGCATGCAGGCCGCCACGCGTTCGAGCCGGCGCAGTGGATTGGGCTCGCCGATCGGCAGGTCGAGGAACACGAGGCCGAAGTGGTTGCCGAGCTTCCTGGCATGTTCGAGCGGGCGCAGGTTGACCGGCACCGTGGCGCGGATGGTCAGGCCGTCGATGTCCTCGCCGATGTCGCGCAGGTAACCCCGCAGCGCGCCGGCGGCGCAGGCCAGCAGCACGTCGTTGACCGTGCAGCCGAGCGCCTTGCCGAGCACCTTGACCTCATCGAGCGGCAACGGCTCGGCCCAGGCCACGCGCTTGGCCACGCCGAGGCGTCCCTTGAGCGCGGTCCTGGGGTCATCGGGCAGCGTCACGGTCACTGCGAGTTCGCGCGTGATCTCGCTGCCCTCGTGGGCAAACTCGGCCGCGATCGACGGATCGGCCAGCATCTGCGCCAACGTCTGCCAGGTCTTCTCGCCGGCGGCGAGCACCTTCTGCAGGCCGCCCTGCATCGGTTCGAGCAGCCGTTCGAGCACGCTGCCGCGGTCGCGCTTGAGCCAGGTCCGCGCCAGCTCGGCCTTCGCCTCGGGCTGCGGCGCGGTGTCGGTGAGCGAGAGCAGCACCTGCACCAATGCGAGACCATCGGCATAGCAATGGTGGATGCGCGCGACCAGCGCCCCGCCGCCGCGATAGTTCTCGATGACATGGAACTGCCACAGCGGCTTGGACTGGTCCAGCGGGCTCGAGGCCAGGTCGCTGACGAAGTCCTGCAACTCGCGCTTGTCGGCGGCGCCGGGCAGCGCCGCCACGCGCACATGCCAATCGATGTCGAAGTCCGGGTCGATCTCCCAATGCGCGCCGTTGACGCCGAGCACGGGGCGCTGGCGAAAGCGCCGATAGGCGAGAAAACGCTCGGCCAACAGGGCCTTGATGGCGACCGGATCGAGTGGCCCGGCGAACATGAGCACGCCGGTGATCATCATGCGGTTGGTCGGCCGCTCCATGCGCAGCCACGCGGTGTCGACCTTGGACATCGCTTCGCGCGAGCTGGCAAATACATCCTGCATGGGGCTGTTCCGGGCGACCTGGTTGCCTAGCATTGGCGCGGAGCGGTGAAAAACGCAACCACGCCGGGGCGCGCAGGCGGCGCCCGCGCTGTTACCCTAGGGCTGCTCCGCCGCCGTCCACCCGCGCGCGCCGCGCGGCGATCGGCCGGCACACCGCCGCGCCGTGCCGGTGGCCGCACGCCGAATGGCCACCTGCGCGAAACGGCCGGTGCTGTGGATGGAGCCGCCCTTGCGTTGCCCGGAAATCCCGATGGAGAACCCACGATGCGTGTCCGCCTGGCGTTGCTGCTGAGTCTGTTTGCCCCCGCGGCCCGGGCCGATGGCGGCGCGATCAGCCTCGACCTCGTCAACCATCCGGTCGGCTGGATCGCGCTGGCGCTGTTCGTGCTCGCCTACGCGGTGGTCATTGCCGAGGAGCGCATCCACATTGCCAAGTCCAAGCCGGTCATGCTGGCGGGCGGCATCATGTGGGGCCTGCTGGCCTGGTGGACGATCCACGCCGGCGGCGATGCGGCACCCGTGCACGAGGCGTTCAAGGCCATGTTCCTCGAATACGCCGAGGTGTTCTTCTTCCTCGTGGTGGCGATGACCTATGTCACCGCGATCGGCGAGCGCGGCGTGTTCGATGCCCTGCGCGACTGGCTCGTGCAGCGCCGGCTCGGTTACCGGCCGCTGTTCTGGATCACGGGCCTGCTCGCGTTCCTGACCTCGCCCGTGCTCGACAACCTCACCACGGCGCTGGTGATGTCGGCCGTCGTGCTGGCGGTCGGTGGCGACAACCGGCGCTTCGTCACGCTGGCCTGCATCAACCTCGTGGTGGCCGCCAATGCGGGTGGCGCCTGGAGCGCGTTCGGCGACATCACGACGCTGATGGTGTGGCAGGCACAGAAGGTGCAGTTCACCGAATTCTTCGCGATCTTCGTGCCGTCGCTCGTCAACTGGCTGGTGCCGGCCGCGTTCATGCATTTCGCGGTGCCGCAGGGCCACCCGCACGCGCCGGCGCAGCGCAGCCCGATCAAGATCGGCGGGCTCGGCATCTGCGTCGCCTTCGCGGCCACGATCGCGATCACGGTGGCTGGGCGCCAGTGGCTCGACATGCCCGCGGCCTGGGGCATGCTGACCGGACTGGCCCTGCTCAACCTCGTCGCCACGCGCATCGAGCGCCGCGAGTTGCGTTACGCCTTCGCCAACGGCATCGAGAACCCGTCGCGCTACTCGATCTTCCGCATCATCGCCAACGCCGAGTGGGATACGTTGCTGTTCTTCTATGGCGTGTTCGCCTGTGTCGGCGCGCTCGCCGCGATCGGCTATCTCGAACTGGCCTCGCACGGGCTTTACGGCACGCTCGGCCATACCGGCGCCAATACCGCGATCGGGCTGCTGTCGGCGGTGGTGGACAACATCCCGATCATGTTCGCCGTGCTCAAGATGAATCCGCCGATGGATCACGGGCAATGGTTGCTGGTCACGCTGACCGCCGGTGTCGGCGGCAGCCTGCTGTCGATCGGCTCGGCCGCCGGGGTGGCGCTGATGGGAGCCTCGCGCGGTGCCTACACCTTCAACGCCCATCTGCGCTGGATCGTGCCGATCGCAGTGGGCTACGCCGCCAGCATCGCCTGCCACCTGTGGCTCAACGCACGTCATTTCACCCCCTGAGGGCCGCCGAATGCACCACGCCGCCGACATCCTGCTGGCATTGTTCGTGATCTTCGTCGCCGCGCAGGTCGGCGCCGAGCTGGCACAGCGCCTGCGCCTGCCGGGCGTGGTCGGCGAAATCCTCGCCGGCTGCGCGATTGGCCCTTCGGCGCTGGGTTGGATCAGGTTCGACGAGCTTGCCGCGGGCACCCCGCTCGACCTGCTGGCCGAGCTCGGCGTGGTGTTCCTGCTGTTCGCGGTCGGACTCGAAACACGGCTGGACGACCTCAAGAAGGTCGGCCGCAGTGCGCTGCTGGTGGGCGTGCTCGGCGTGCTGCTGCCCTTCGTCTGCGGCGCGCTGTGGGCGCACGGCAGCGGCCTGGACTGGGTCAAGTCGATGTTCGTCGCCGCCGCGTTCGTCGCGACCTCGGCCGGCATCACCGCGCGCGTGCTGCAGGAGCTGGGCGTGCTCGACCGCATCGAGAGCCGCGTGATCCTCGGCGCCGCCGTGATCGACGACATCCTCGCGATGCTGCTGCTGGGCATGGTGACTTCGCTGCAGGAGGACGGCGGCATCGACCTTGCCGGCCTCGGCCTGGTGCTGGTGCAGGCGCTGGGCTTCGTCGCCATCATCGGCTGGGTCGGCACGCGCGTGATGCGCAAGCGCGGCGACTGGCTCGACCGCCCGATCAACCCGCTGTCGCCGCTGACGATCGCGCTCGCGATCTGCCTGGGCCTGGCCTGGCTGTCGACCGGCTTCGGTCTCGCCGCGATCATCGGCGCCTTCCTCGCCGGCATGATCGCCTCGGAAATCCCGCGCCGTGACGAACTCGAACACCAGATGCAGCCGCTGCTGGCGTTGCTCACGCCGTTCTTCTTCGTGCTCACCGGCGCCAAGATCGATCTTGCCGTGTTCGCCAGCGGCAGCGCGCTGTGGATGCTCACGATCGCCAGCCTCATCGCGATCGCCACCAAATTCGTCGGCGGGGCACTCGGTGCGCTCGCGCTCGGCCGCCGCGGCGCGGCGATCGTCGGCGTCGGCATGGTGCCGCGCGGCGAAGTCGGCGTGGTGATCGCAAGCCTCGGCCTCGCCGCAGGCGTGTTCTCGGGCGAGCTCTACGCCGTCATCGTCGCGATGTCGCTGCTCACCGCGATCGTCACGCCGCCACTGCTGGCGCTGCTATTGCGCGGCCACCGCGCCGGTGCAACGGACTGAGCGTGGCGTACCCGCACGGGTGGCACCGGGCCTGACGCGGCTCAATCGGCGATATCGGGCTCGAAGAATGACCAGCGCACCTGGGCGAAGCGCGCCTTCAGGTCGCGTTCCACCGCATTGATCGCGGCGATCAGCTCGTCGCCGCTGGCAGCGCCCTGCATGCGCGCCTTGATCGCCACCATCACGTCGGGACCGAGCTGCAGCGTGATGAGGCGATAGACCTCGGCGATTTCGTCGCGCGCGTCGAGGAACGCCCGCAGGTCCCGCCGCAGTTCGGCGTCGGCGCTCTGCCCGATCAGCAGTGCCTTGACCTCGATCGCGATGAAGATCGCGACCAGCACCAGCAGCACGCCGATCGCGAGCGTGCCCGCGGCGTCGTAGAGCGGATTGCCGGTGATCGCGGTGAGGCTCACCGCTGCGAGTGCGAAGCTCAGGCCGCACAAGGCGGCGAAATCCTCGCCGAACACGACGATGAGCTCGCTCTGGCGGCTGTCGCGGAACCAGCGCCACAGGCTCTTGTCGCCACGCGCCTTGTTGACCTCGCGCAGGCAGCCCCACATCGACAGGCTCTCGGCGACGACACCGAAGCCGAGCACGCCGATCGCAAGCCACGGCCAGCGCAACGGCTCGGGATGCGAGAGCTTGTGCAGACCTTCCCAGATCGAGAACGCGCCGCCGACCGAGAACAGCAGCAGCGCGACGAGGAACGACCAGAAGTACACGGCCTTGCCCTCGCCGAGCGGATGCTCCTCGGAAGCGGCACGCCGCGCGCTGCGCAGTCCGAGCAGCAGCAACAGCTGGTTGGCGCAGTCGGCCAGCGAATGCACGGCCTCGGCAAACATCGCGCCCGAACCGGTGGCGGCGGCGGCCCCGGCCTTGGTGAGGAAGATCGCGAAATTGGCACCGAGCGCGTAGAAGATCGTCTTGAGCGAATCGGCCTGGGTCGACATGGGACAGGGGCTGGCAGGGGGAATGGGGACGTCGGCGCCGCAAGCGCGGCGCGCATCGTGGCAGGTTTCACGACGCGTCGAGTGCGTCCTGGGTCTTCTTCGGCAGCGTGGCCCGCACGAGGTCGTAGGAACCGCGTACCCAGGCCGCAAGATCGGCGGTCGAGAACCGCTCGGGCTCGGTCACGCTGATCCAGAACATGCTGCCGGTGTAGGGCGCCGGCATCATGCCCGGTCGGCCGCTGAGCGCGGCGTACTGCTCGGGTTCGACCTTGAACGACAGCCGGCCGCGGTCGGGGCCGAGCGTGCACAGGGCGACGAACATCTTGCCGGCCACGCTCCACACCAGGTCCACTTCCCACTTGATCGCGCGCGTCGCGCCGGGCCAGCGCGCGCACAGGTCGTCCAGATCGGCATCACGCATGCCGCTTGCTTGGTGGCTCATGTCGTCCCCAACCCAGTGGGTCGCGCCGCCCCCGGCGATGCGCGAACCCCGCCATTATGCGCCACGCGCGACGCTGGCGTCGCGCCGTGGCATGCTGGCGGCCTGTTTGACCGCCGCTGCCGCGCATGTCGACGCCGCGCCCGCCCGCCGCCACCCGCCGCTCGCCCACGCGCGGCCGTGCGTTCCGCGCGCGTGACGGCCGCCTCTACCGCCTGCGCGCGATCCACCCGAGCGACGTGCCGGCCCTGCAACGCGCTTTCCAGCGCCTCGACCCCGAGCAGGTGCGCCAGCGCACGTTTCACCGCATCAATGAGCTGTCGCTGGAGGCGGCCACGCGCTTCGCCACCGTCGATCCCGCCGTCGGCGCCGCCTATGTGGTGCTCGACGAGGACGGCGAGATCCGCGGCGAGGCGCGCTTCTTCGTCGATGCGGTCGGCAGTGGCGCCGAGTTCGCCGTGATCACCGACCCGACCCTGGCCGGACATGGCCTCGGGCGCGCGCTCATGCATCGGCTCGTGCGCGAGGCGCGGCAGCGCGGCGTCGCCAGCCTGTGGGGTACGGTGCTGGCGCAGAACACGCAGATGCTCGAGTTCTCGCGGCGCTTGGGCGCCACCCGCGAGGCGAGTGAGGACGAACCCGGCGTGGTGCGCGTGCGCTTCGACCTGTCACACCGCCTGCGCCGGCGCTGAGGCGCGGGCGCGGCGCCCACGCAGCCGCTCCTGCAGGCGCTCGAAATACAGGTAGATCACCGGCGTGATGTAGAGCGTGAGGAGCTGCGAGGTGACGAGGCCGCCGACCACCGCGAGGCCGAGTGGTCGCCGCGCCTCGGCGCCGGCGCCGACGCCGAGCGCGATCGGCAGCGTGCCCATCAGCGCGGCGAACGTCGTCATCATGATCGGCCGGAAGCGGATCACGCTGGCATCGACGATCGCGTGGCGCGCATCCTCGCCCGCGCGCTGCCTGTCGAGTGCGAAGTCGATCATCATGATCGCGTTCTTCTTGACGATGCCGATCAGCATGATGAGCCCGACCGCGCCGTACAGGTCGAGCTCGCGGCCGAACACGAGCAGCGTGAGCAGGGCGCCGAACACGGCCGTGGGCAGGCCCGACAGGATCGTCAACGGGTGGATGAAGCTCTCGTAGAGGATGCCGAGCACGAGGTAAATCACGAACACGGCCAGCAACAGCAGCATGCCCATGCCCGCCACCGAGGCCTGGAACGACTGCGCGGTACCCTGCAGCGAAGCACTGATCGTCTCGGGCAGCTTGAGTTCGGCCACCACGCGGTCGATCGTCGCCACCGCATCGCTCAGCGCCATGCCGGGCTCGAGATTGAATGACACCGTGGTCGCCGGCACCTGGCCGAGGTGGTTGATCGTGGCGGCGCCGACCGACTGGCCGGTGCGCGTCACCGCCGACAGCGGCACGAGCTGCGCCGGGGGTACGGCCCCGGCGGCACCGCCCGGCGCCTGCGTCGGCGTCAGGTAGATCGACGACAGCACCGCGGGGTCGGCCTGCAGCTGCGGATCGACCTGCATCAGCACCCAGAACTGGTCGGAGTCGGTGTAGATCGTCGACACCTGGGCCGGACCGAAGGCCTGGTACAGCGCGGTCTCGATCGCCTGCGGCGTCACGCCGTAGGCCGCCGCCGCGTCGCGGTCGATCGTCACGTCGAGCTGCGGATTGGCGATGAGCATGTCGCTGCTCACATCGAGGAATCCGCGCTGCCTGGCCAGCGCGGCGACCACGCGCGGCGTCCACTCGAACAGCTGGCGCGTGTCGGTGTCCTGCAGCGCAAACTGGTAGACGCTGTTGGTCGGGCGGCCGCCGATGCGGATCAGCGGCAGGTTTTGCGGAAACGCCTGCAGACCGGGAATGCCCTGCAGCTTGGGGCGCAGCCGCTGCACCACCGCATCGGCACCGAGCCGCTGCCCCATCGGCTTGAGATTGACGATGAGCCGGCCCTGGTTGAGCGCGCCGCCGCCAAAGCCGGCACCGACGAAGGCCATCACGTAGGCGACATTGGGATCGGCGCGGATGATGTCGATCGCCGCGCGCTGCTTTTCGAGCATGGCCTCGAAGCCGATGTCCTGCGCGCCCTGGGTGGAAACGAAGATCTGGCCGGTGTCGTCGTTGGGCAGGAAGCCCTTGGGCACCCGCACGATGAGCACCCCGGTGGCGATGATCAGCGCGAGGAACAGGCCGAGCACCGCGCGCGGATGGTTCACGCAGGCCTCGAGCGTGTGGCGGTAGCCGGCTTGCACGCGCTCGTAGGCGCGCTCGCTCCACTGGTATAGCGGGCCGTGACGAATCGACTGTGGCGCCTGCAGCCAGCGGCTGCACAGCATCGGCGTCAGCGTCAGCGACACCAGGCCCGACACCAGCACCGCGGCAACGATCGTCACCGAGAACTCGCGCAGCAAGCGCCCGATGATGCCGCCCATGAACACCACCGGGATGAACACCGCGGCCAGTGACAGCGTCATCGACACGATCGTGAAGCCGACTTCGCGTGCGCCGTCGAGCGTCGCGCGCAGCCGATCCTTGCCCATCTCCATGTGGCGGGCGATGTTCTCGAGCATGACGATCGCGTCGTCCACCACGAAGCCGACCGCCAGCGTCAACGCCATCAGCGACAGGTTGTCGATCGAGAAATCGAATGCGTACATCACCGCGAACGTGCCGACGATCGACATCGGCAGCGCGAGCGAAGGAATCAGCGTGGCCGACAGATTGCGCAGGAACAGGAAGATCACCAGCACCACCAGCGCCAACGCCAGCATGAGGCTGAACTTCACCTCGTCGACGGACTCGCGGATGCTCTGCGAGCGGTCGTACATGATCTCCAGTTTCGCGCCCGCGGGCAGCGTGCGCTCGAAGCCCGGCAACAGCGCGCGGATGTCGTCGACGACCTGGATCGTGTTGGCGCCGGGCTGCTTCTGCACCGCCAGCACGATGCCGCGCTCGCCGTTGAGCAGCGCACCGCCCTTGTCGTTCTGCACGCCGTCGTAGACCCGCGCCACGTCGCGCAGCCGCACCGGCGCGCCATCGCGATAACTGACGATGAGCTCGCCGAACGCAGCCGCGTCGTGCATCTGGCCATCGACCATGACGTTGTAGACGCGGTCGGGACCATACAGCGTGCCGGTCGGCAGGTTGACGTTGCCGCGACCGACCGCGCCGGCGATGGTGTCGATGCCCAGGCCACGCGCGGCCAGCGCATGCGGGTCGAGATCGATGCGCACCGCATACTTCTGTGAACCCCACACATTGACCTGGGCCACGCCGCCGACCATCGAGATGCGCTGCGCCAGCGTGTTCTCGGCGTACTCGTTGAGTGCCGACAGGCGCATCGTGCTCGAAGTGAACGCGATGAAGAAGATCGGCGATTCGGCCGGATTGACCTTGCGCAGCGTCGGCGGCGAGGTCATCTGCGGCGGCAACTGGCGCAGGGCCGAGGAAATGGCCGCCTGCACATCCTGCGCGGCGGCATCGATGTTGCGGTCGAGCGCGAACTGCAGCGTGATGTTGGTCGAGCCCAGCGAGCTCTGCGAGGTCATCGAGTCGATCGCGGGGATCGTCGAAAACTGCTTTTCGAGCGGTGTTGCCACCGCCGACGCCATCGTCGCCGGCGAGGCGCCGGGCAGGCTCGCATTGACCGAGATCGTCGGGAAGTCGACGTTGGGCAGCGCGGCCACCGGCAACGCGCGATAGCCGACGATGCCGAACACGACGATGCCGAGCATGACCAGCGTGGTCATGACCGGGCGCCGCACGAACAGCGCGGAGATGTTCACGGCCGCGAATCTGCCGCGCTGGCAGCGTCCGCATCGAATTTCAGCTCGCTGCCGTCCTGCACCCGCGACTGGCCATCGAGCACCACGAGGTCGCCATCGGCGACGCCCTGTTCGATGATCGCGACACCCTCGTGCACGCGCGCCACCGTGACCGGCCGCTGCAGCGCGCTGCGATCGGGCCGCACCAGATACACGTAGCTGCCGTGCGGACCGTTCTGCACGGCCTTGGCCGGCAGCACCACGGCGTTGGCATCATGGCCCAGCGTGAGTTCGACGCTGACGAGCTGGCCCGGCCACAGCACATGGCCCGCGTTGGCGAACTCGCCGCGCAGGCGGATCGTGCCGCTGGCACTGTCGACCGCATTGTCGACGAAGGCCAGGTGCCCCTCGACCGGCGGCGCAATGCCGGGCGCGCTCGCCAGCACGAGCAGCGGCGCGGCCTGCTGCGCCGCCAGCACGCGGCCCACCTGGCTGCCCGGCAGGGCGAAGCTGACGTAAATCGGTTCGATCTGGTTGAGCGTGACCAGGGCCGTGCTGTCGTTGGCCTTGACGAGATTGCCGGGCTGCACGGCGATGCGACCGAGGCGGCCGGCCATCGGTGCATGGATCTGCGTGTAGCCGAGCGTCAGGCGCGCCGCCTCGAGGTTGGCTTCGTCGACCTTGACCGCCGCCTGCGCCACACCGAGATTGGTGCGGTACTGCTCCATCTGATCGGCCGAGAGATAGCCCTTGGCCGCGACGTCGCGGTAGCGTTCGACCTGCGAGCGCGCCTGCACCAGCGTGGCGCGATCACGCGCGAGCGCCGCCTGCGCCTGCTGCAGCGCGGCCTGTGCCGGACGCGGATCGATGCGGAACAGGAGCTGGCCCGCCGCCACCTCGGCGCCATCGCCGACCAGCGCCTCGAGCAACTGGCCGTCGACGCGCGACTTGACCGCGACCGCATTGATCGCCTCCACCGTGCCGGGTGCGCTGACCACGATCGGCAGGTCGCGCGTGACCGCGCGCGTGACCGTGACGGGCACGGAGGCAGTCCGGGGCGGCGCCCTCTCGCGCGAACAGGCCGCCAGCGCCCACAGCGCCACGGCACAGGTGCACAGCTGCCAACGCCTGGACCTCATGCCCGGCCCGCTCCTCGTCGTTGCATTGCGCCATTCTCGCCGATTGCGGCGATCGCTTCGCCGCGCGTGGCGTAAACGCGCGGTAAAGGCCAGCCGCCGGCGCCCGCGCTTACGCTGCGCGCGGGCGACCGGCTAAAATGCCGGTTTGGCTCGCCTTGTCGCGGCGCGCGGAATGTCCCGCCGCGGCACCCATCGATGAACTCGCCCCTGCTCCAGCCACCGCTACCGACCTCGCCCCGGCAACGCCGCCAGTGGCTCGCGCCGCATGGCTCGGCACTCGCGCTCGCGCTCGCACGCGCCGGCAGCGCGCGCGACGGGCTCATCGTCGTGGTCACGCGCGACACCCATGCCGCCCATGCACTCGAAGCCGAGATCGCGGTATTCGCCGGCAGCGGGCTCGAGGTATTGCAGTTTCCCGACTGGGAAACACTGCCCTACGACCTGTTCTCGCCGCATGCCGACATCGTCTCGCAGCGCGTGGCGACGCTGTACCGCCTGCCGGCGCTCAGGCGCGGCGTGCTCGTGGTGCCGGCGGCGACGCTGATGCAGCGCCTCGCACCGCGCAGCTACCTGGCGGCATCGAGCCTCATGCTCGGCGTGCGCGAGCGCCTCGACCTCGGCACCGAGCAGCGCCGCCTCGCCGCGGCCGGCTATCGCAACGTGCCGCAGGTCAACGAGCCGGGCGACTTCGCGATCCGCGGCGCCTTGCTCGACCTCTACCCGATGGGCAGCCCCACGCCCTACCGCATCGAGCTGTTCGACGAGGAAATCGAGTCGATCCGCAGTTTCGATCCCGAGACACAGCGCTCGCAGCACAAGGTCGACACCGTGCGCCTGCTGCCCGCGCGCGAGTTCCCGCTGACCGAGGACTCGGCCAAGGCCTTCCGCAACACGCTGCGCGAGCGCTTTGCGCTCGATCCGCGGCGCTGTCCGCTCTACCAGGACATCAAGGAAGGCGGTGCGCCGGCCGGCATCGAGTACTACCTGCCGCTGTTCTTCGAGCATACCGAGACGCTGTTCGACTACCTGCCCGGCGAGGCGCTGTTCGTGCTCGGCGCCGGCGCACTCGAGGCCAGCGAGGGCTTCTGGACACAGACCACCACGCGCTACGAGCAACGGGCGCACGACCTCGAGCGCCCGGTACTGCCGCCCGGCGAGCTGTACCTGCCACCGCAGCAACTGCGCGAACGGCTCAACGCCGCGCTGCGCGTCGACGTGATCGCACGCGCCGGCGACGATGCCGCCGTCGCCACCGCGCAGGGCGCGCATGCGACCGATCTGGGCACCCAGCCGGCACCGATGCTGCCGCTCAATCGCAAGGGCGAGGAACCCGGCGTGGCGCTGCGGCAATTCCTCGCCGCCTACCCCGGCCGCGTACTGCTCGCGGTTGATTCGCCCGGACGCCGCGAGGCGCTCATCGAGCAGCTGGCGCAGGCGCAGTTGCGACCGATGCCGGTCGTCTCGTGGCGCGACTTCGTCGCGGACACCGCCGCCGTCCAGCCCGACCACGCCGCGCGCCCGGGGCTTGCGGCTGCGGAGCCGACCGCGGCGCCATCGGCATCGCCCGGCGCCGGGCAGCGCTTCGGTATCACGGTGGCGCCGCTCGAGCAGGGCTTTGCGCTGTCCCAGCCCGCGCTCACGGTGCTCACCGAACGTGAGCTCTACGGCGAGCGCGCGCAACAGGCGCGGCGCCGCAAGCGTGCCGCGCGCGACCCCGAGGCGGTGCTGCGCGACCTGGCGGAGCTGTCGATCGGGGCGCCGATCGTGCACGTCGATCACGGCGTGGGGCGCTACCAGGGCCTCATCAAGCTCGATGTCGGCGGCCGCCAGCAATACGGCGAGGAGCCGGCCGAGTTCCTCGCCATCGAATACGCCAAGGGCGACAAGCTCTACGTGCCGGTCGCCCAACTGCACCTCGTGTCGCGCTACTCGGGCACGGCGCCCGAGCTGGCGCCGCTGCACGCGCTCGGCGGCGACGCCTGGGAGCGCGCGCGCAAGAAGGCTGCGCAGAAGGTGCGCGACGCCGCTGCCGAGCTGCTCGCGATCTACGCCCAGCGCGAAGCCCGCCGCGGCGTGGCGCTGCCGATCGACCGTGCGCTCATCGAGCAGTTCGGCGCCACCTTCCCGTTCGAGGAAACGCCCGACCAGAGCGCCGCGATCGCCGCCGTGCTCGATGATCTGGCCTCGCCGCGACCGATGGACCGCGTGGTTTGCGGCGACGTCGGCTTCGGCAAGACCGAGGTGGCGCTGCGCGCGGCCTTCGCCACCGCCACGGCCGGCCGCCAGGTGGCGGTGCTGGCACCGACCACGCTGCTGGCGCAGCAGCACTACCAGAACTTCCGCGACCGTTTCGCCGACTGGCCGGTCCGCGTCGAGGTACTGTCGCGTTTCAAGTCGCCGCGCGACATGCGCACCGCGCTCGACCGTCTCGCCGCCGGCGAGGTCGACGTGATGATCGGCACCCACAAGCTCGTGCAGGACGAGGTGCGCTTCAAGGACCTGGGCCTGGTCGTGATCGACGAGGAGCAGCGTTTCGGCGTACGCCAGAAGGAGGCGCTCAAGAAGCTGCGCGCCGAAGTCGACGTGCTCACGCTCACCGCCACACCGATCCCGCGCACGCTCAACCTCGCGATGACCGGACTGCGCGACCTGTCGATCATCGCCACGCCGCCGGCCAATCGCCTCGCGGTGCAGACCTTCATCGGCCCCTACGACAGCGCCACGATCCGCGAGGCCATGCAACGCGAGCACGCGCGCGGTGGCCAGGTCTACTTCGTCCACAACGACGTGGAGACGATCGAAAGGACCGCGCGCGAACTGGCCGAGCTCATGCCCGAGGCGCGCATCCGCTACGCCCACGGCCAGATGCCCGACAAGGATCTCGAGCAGATCATGCTCGACTTCTACCGCCAGCGCTTCAACGTGCTGGTGGCGACCACGATCATCGAATCGGGCATCGACGTACCCAGCGCCAACACGATCATCATCAACCGCGCCGACCGCTTCGGCCTGGCCCAGCTCCACCAGTTGCGTGGCCGCGTCGGTCGCTCGCATCACCGCGCCTATGCCTACCTCATGGTGCCCGAGGGTCGCGCGATCACCGCCGATGCCGAGAAGCGCCTCGAGGCGCTGGCCTCGCTTGACGAACTCGGCGCCGGCTTCACGCTGGCCACCCATGACCTGGAGATCCGCGGCGCCGGCGAGCTGCTCGGCGAGGAACAATCGGGCCAGATCGAGGAAGTCGGCTTTGCGCTCTACACCGAAATGCTCGATCGCGCGGTCCGCGCGCTGAAAACCGGCAAGGTGCCCGACTTCGAGCTCACCAGCAGCAACGAGGCCGACATCGCGCTCAACATCCCCGCGCTCATCCCCGACGACTACCTGCCCGACGTCAACACGCGGCTGACGCTGTACAAACGCATCGCCAGCGCGCGCAACGATGAGGAGCTGCGCGGACTGCAAGTGGAGATGGTCGACCGTTTCGGCCTGCTGCCCGATGCGGTCAAGCAACTGTTCGCGGTCACCTCGCTCAAGCTCGCGGCGACGCCGCTGGGCATCCGCAAGCTCGAACTCGGCGCGCAGGGCGGTCGCGTGATCTTCCAGCCGCAACCGGCGATCGAACCGCTGGCGGTGATCCGCTTGATCCAGTCGCAGCCGCGCGTATACGCACTCGACGGCCCCGACAAGCTCAAATTCAGGATGCCGCTCGAAGGCAGCGCCGAACGCCTGCGCGCCGCCACCGACCTGCTGCGCACGCTCGGCGCACGGGTGGCGGCCTGAGGTCGCGCCGCTTCCGCCGGTGCCGCCAGTCTGCGTTCAGGGCGGCAGCGCAAGCAGCGCGGCCAGACGCGCCCGCGCATCGTCGATGATCAGGGCCGGCGCGCGCTCGCTGCGCCGCGCCTTGCGTGCCACGAAGTCGAGCATGCGGATCGTGTCGAGCAGGGCAACGTCGCCACCACCAGGCTTCGTTGCCGACCGCCGGCGCGCCGTCCCACAGCCGCCTGTCCGCCGGCGGTTCGGCCTTGGGATCGCACGGCGCGATGAGCTTGGCCAGCGTGTAGTTGCGGCTCGGCGCAAGCACGATACGTCCGTGCGCGTTGGTCTCCAGCGCCATGGCCTGACCCGCCGCCAGGCCGAGTTCCCTGAGCAACGCCGACGGCAGTACCGCGACCGTGCTGTTGCCGTATTTGCGCAGTACCACGTGCATGCGCTCGCCTCGAAACCAGCCGTCGTCGAGGCCAAGGGCCGGTCACTCGAATCGTCAGGCATCGTTGAACGGAACCGACCACGCCATTGCAACCACCCCCGCGCGTCCCCATACACTGCGCCCCATGAAAGACGCCCTCTCCCGCTTCCAGCTCGACCGCGCCGGCGTGCGCGGCGCCCACGTCCGCCTCGATGCCGCCTGGCAGGAACTGCGCAGTCACGGCGACTATGCCGGCGCGCTCGGTGAACTGCTCGGCCAGGCGCTGGCGGCGAGCGCGCTGTTCACGAGTTCGATCAAGTTCGACGGCCGGCTGTCGGTGCAGCTGCAGGACAGCGGCGCGCTCAAGCTGTTGTTCGCCGAGTGCAGCCACGACGGCCGCGTGCGCGGCATCGCCCGCATGACGGCGCCGGCGAGCGCGCACGAGGCGCGCGTGGAACCACAGGCGCGGCTGGCCATCACGATCGAGAACCAGACGACCCAGGCGCGCTACCAGGGCATCGTGCCGGTCGAGGGCGGCGATCTGGCGCAGGCGTTCGAGCACTATTTCGTGCGCTCCGAACAACTGCCCACGCGCATCATGCTCGTGCAGCAAGGCGATCACTGCGCCGGCCTGCTGCTGCAGCAGGTCGCGGCGGCCGGCGGTGGCGGCGTGCGTGACGCCGACGGCTGGAACCGCGTCAACCACCTGCTGGCCACGCTCGGCAGCGACGAGCTCGCGCGCGTGCCGGTTGCGACATTGCTGCTGCGTCTGTTCCACGAGGAGGACGTACGCCTGCAGGAACCGCAACCACTGGCCTTCGGCTGCAGTTGTTCGCGGCAGCGCGTGGCCGACATGCTGCACTCGCTCGGTGAGGCCG
This sequence comes from Dokdonella sp., assembly GCF_019634845.1. GTDB lineage: Bacteria > Pseudomonadota > Gammaproteobacteria > Xanthomonadales > Rhodanobacteraceae > Dokdonella_A. Next base: position 275,210 of record NZ_JAHCAQ010000001.1, on the reverse strand, counting down.
AATGTGCGGCGGCGCTGGCCGAACAGGGCTCGCTGCAGGTGGATTGCGAGTTCTGCAATCGCCGTTACGTGTTCGATTCCGACGAGGTGGCCATGCTGTTCGCGAGTGAACCACCGGCCGCGACGACGCGGCATTGAGCGCCATGCATCCACGCGCCCGCGAGCTGATCGGCCTGCTCGATCTCGTCCCCCACGTCGAAGGCGGCCACTACCGCCGCACCCACGTGGCGCAACGCCAGTTCCGCGACGGCGAGCGCGAGCGGCCACTGGCAAGCGCGATCCACTACCTGCTCGCCGCCGGCGAACTCAGCCGCTGGCATCGCATCGACGCCGACGAGGCATGGCACCATGTCGAAGGCGATGCGCTGGAACTGTCGATCTTCGATGCCGAGGTCAACGCGCTGGTGCGCCGGCGACTCGGCCGTCCCGATGCGCATGGCACCTGCCCGCTCATCGTGGTGCCGGCCGGCTGCTGGCAGGCGGCGCGGCCGCTCGGCGACTATGCGCTGGTCGGTTGCAGCGTCGCGCCCGCATTCGAGCCGACCGGCTTCGCGCTGCTGGCCGACGATCCGGGCGCAGCAGCCATCCTGAGCCGCCACTGGCCCGAGGCGAGCGCCCTGCTCTGACCGCCTCGGCGGCCACGTCGCTCGACCGCGCGCGATCGCGGCGCCACTGCCGCGCGCCGTGCAGGTCAGATCGGTGCGCCCGGCGGGATCGTCGGCAACGGCCGCAGCGTGACCGACTTCGGGTCCGCGAGGTAGCGCGCGATGAGGTCGGCGGCGGCACTGCGGCTCGCGCGCGCGGGCGCCTCGCCGCGCGCCTTGCCGAGTTCGCCCTGCCACTGCTGCAGGCTCGCGCGCACCTGCGCGGCCACCTGCGCATGCAGCTTGCCCTCGTCGAGCACGTGCAGCAGCGCATCGAGCACGACCCAGTTGGCCGCGTCCTGCACCGCGGCCGCCGCGTCGCCGCGCGGCGCCTGCTGCCAGGTGCCGGCAAACACCGCCGCCAGTGTGTCGGCAACGCCTGGCTGCTGCGCATCGCGCGCATGCTGCCAGGCCAGGCGGTTGAGCCGCTCGGGTGCGAACAGGAACAGCGTGGTCTGCGCCGCGGCGGCAGCGGCGGCGGCCAGCGGATCGAACAGCGGATCCATGCGCGTGGCGAAATACTCGCGGTTGCGCGCGTATTCGCCAGCCGGCGGTGTCAGCAGGTCGAGCACGCTGGTCGGCAGCGCCAGCGTATCGGCGCCGAGCGTGGCCACCAGGCGCGCCAGTGCGGCGCGCTGGCGCGCGGCCGCCACCGGCGTGGTGCCGGCGCGATGGTCGCCGGCCGTGGCATAGGCATAGCCCGCGCCGCCAAGCAGACGCGCCACCGCCTCGGTCTGGTAGCGATGCAGCAGGTAGAGCGGCACCAGGCGCGCCTCGAGCTCGCCGACCTGACGCTGCGGCGGCAGCACGCCGGCCGAAAAGCCGCGCAGCGCCGTCGCGCGCGCCGTCAGCAGTGCATCGAAGGTTTGCAGCGTGTCGGGCCCGGAATCCCACAGCAGCCCATCGGGCTCGGCATCACCGGGACTGCGCGTGTCCTGGTCGCTGAAGTACGCGTAGCCGGCCTGCACGATGGCCGCGCGCAGCCGTGCCAGTGCAGCCTGCTCGTCGCCCGGCGCAAACTGCGCATAGGCGTGGGCGACGATGAAGTCGTCCCACGGCCCCAGCCCCACGCCATAGGCGTCGGCCAGCGACAGCGTACCGTCGGCATTGGCCTTGAGCAGCGGATGCGGGTAGTCCATCACCGAACCGTTGCCGTGGCGGCTCGCCGCGAAGTTGTGGGCAAAGCCGAGCGCATGCCCGACCTCGTGCGCGCCGAGCTGGCGCAGCCGCGCCAGTGCCATCTGCTGCGCCTGGTCGGCGAGCGCGGCCGAGTCGGCCTTGTCGTAGGGCGCGAGCAGGGTCTCGGCGATGAGGATGTCCTGGCGCACGCGCTGCGAGCCGAGCGTGACGTTGCCGCGGATGATCTCGCCCGTGCGCGGGTCGACGATGGGCTGGCCGTAGGACCAGCCGCGCGTGGCGCGATGGGCCCAGCTGATGAGGTTGTAGCGCACGTCCATCGGGTCGACGCCCTCGGGCAGCAGCTCGGCGCGGAAGGCATCCTTGAAGCCGGCCTTGTCGAACGCACTGCGCCACCAGTTGGCGCCCTCGAGCAAGGCCGAACGCACCGGCTCGGGCGTGCCGCGGTCAAGGTAGAACACGATCGGCTTGCGCACATGGCCGGCCGCATCGATCTTCTCGAGGCGGAAGCGCGGCTGTACGCGCTGGTCGACGCTCGCCGCGAGCGGCTGCGCGAAATCGACCCAGCCCACGCTGAGCCCGCCCGAGGCCGGATGGAACGCGCGCGGCGTGTAGCCGGGCGGCGGCAGGCGCACGAAACTCAGATGCTGGCGCAGCGTGAGGCTTTGCGCATCCATCGCCACGTCACGCACGTAGCGCCCCTCGCCCGGACCCTTGAACGTGAGCATGGCCTCGAGCTCGGTGTTGTCGGGAAAGCTGCGCGCCTGCGCGAGCACGGGCGCGCTGCGCTGCGGATCGACTTCGTAGCGACCCTGCTTGGCCCACTCCAGCCGCGCCGCAACGCCGTGGCGATCGCTCACCAGCAGCGAGGTCGCATCGACCAGCGCCACGCCCTGCCCCTGCGCGATCACGTCGCCGGCCCAGAGGACCGATTCGGGGAAGGCCTCGCGCACACTGGCAGCCTCGTCGGCATCGCTCGTCGCCGCGCGGAAGCGCGTGTTGTCCTCGACCAGGTAGACGCGCGCGCCGATGCGGCGGAACTCGACCCGGTGCGACTCGCTGCTCTGGCCGCGATCGAGGCCGATGTCGTTGGAGCCCAGCGCCGCCGGCAGCGAACTCAGCAGCAGGAACGGCTGGTCGAAGTCGCGCAGCCCAAGCAGCACGCGGCCCTTGGCCTCGTCGCGGTAGACGTCGAGGAAACCCGGCTGATGCGCCATCCCCTGGGTCGCCGCCGCCACCGTCACCGCCGGCGCGGCCTTACCCGCCGCTGTCTCGACCGCGCCCGCGTTGCACATGCCCAGCGCCAGCAGCGCGCAGACACCGATCGCCATCCGATTCATCGCCATGCTCCGCGCCCAGGACAACGCGCAGTGTGCCTGCAAGCGGCCCGCCGCCCATGCGCCGAAAGGCATGCCTGCACCGGCTGCCGGCGTGGCCTCAGGCGCCGACGGCATCAAGGCGCTGGCGCAGCGCCTCGACCTGCGCGCGCAGTTCGGCGACTTCGGCTTCGAGTTGTTCGACGCGGTCGGCGAGCGCGCCGGCGGCGGGTTCGCGTGGTGCAGCGGCGCTGGCCGCGGCGAGCGCCTCGAGATCGATCGGACCGCCGAGCAGATGCATGTAGCGGATCTCGCGCTGGCCCGGCGCCAACGGCAGCGCCGTGACCAGCGCGGGTTCGCGTTGCAGCAGCCGCTCGAGCGTGTCGCGCACGTCATCCAGTCCCGGGAAATCGGCCAGCCGCTCGCCGCGCGTGAGCAGTTCGGCCACCGTCTGCGGACCGCGCAGCAGCATCACGCAGAGCACCGCGCGCTGGCGCGCGGTCACGTTCCAGCGGCTTTCGAAGCGGTGCTCGTAGCGCTGCGCACGCTGCGAGGAGGCCGCCACGCGCACGAGTCCCTTGCCTTCGAGCACGCGCAGCGTATGGCCGACCACGCCGGGCTCGAGCTGCATCACCGGCTCGCGGCTGGTCTTCTGGTTGCAGGCAGCGACCAGCGCGTTGAGCGTCAGCGGATACAGCTCGGGGGTGGTCGCCTGCTTCTCGATGAGGCAACCGAGGATGCGCGCCTCGACCGCATCGAGCGCCGCGTCCGCGCCGGCAACCACCTGCCCCTCGTCCATCGCCCGGCCTCCGCCATTGCACTGGCGCCGATTCTAGCGCCTGCGCTCAGGGATCGGCCTCTTCGTCAGCCGCCGCCGCGGGGTCGGCAGCCGGCACGCAACCGGGCACGACCGCATCGGCGCCGAGCAGCCACCACTCGCGGCGATTGGCGTGGCCGATGTACTGCGCGTGCGTGGTATCGACGCAGCGACCCATGCGCCGCATCGCGTCCTCGAGGATGAAGATGCGCCGCTGCTGCGGCGCCACGGCCAGCCACTGCGCCGCGCGCGTGTACTGCTGCTGCCACGGCGCGCGGAAGCCGAAATCGCGCACCGGCCCGACCGCCATCAGCAGGTTCTGCTCCTTCCACGCCACCAGGCCGAGCTCGACGCCGGGCCCGGCCAGTTCGCGTGCGGCGCGCATGAGGCCTGCGGCCGAACTCGAGTCATTGAGCACCGGCTGCACGACGAAGCCGATCAGCAACCACAGCCAGGCGCTGCCCGCGAGCAGCGCGACCACGCCGCCGCGCAGGCGCAGCAGCGCGGCCGCGGCGACGAAACCCGCGCCGACGGCGATCACCACGCCCCACACGAGATGTGCGTCGGCGCCGAGCTCGCGCTGGGCGAGGAATTTCTGCGCCGCCGGCAGATGACCGCCCCACGCCAGGCTGCCGACCACCAGGCACAACAGGCCGATGGCGAGCGTGAGCATGAGCGCGCCCAGGCGCAGCCAGCGGCTTGCCACGATCTGCTGCCACCACGGCGCGATCGACAACGCCACCATTGGCAGCGCCGGCATGAGGTACACGTCACGCTTGCCGCTGGGGATGCTGAAGAACACCAGCAGCAACAGGCTCCATGCCAGCGGCAGCATCACGCGCGGCTCGCGCGCGCGCAGCGCATGCCACCAGCGCGGCAGGGCCGCCGGATAGGCCAGCGACAGCGGCAACCAGTTGAACAGCACCACCGGCAGGAAGTACCACACCGGCTGCACATGCGCCCACGAGCGCGCGTAGCGCCCGGCCGTCTGGCGCAGGAACAGGTCATCGACGTAGCCGGCGTACTCGGCCGTGCCGTGCATGCTGGCCGCGATCAGCACGGCGCCGCCCCACAGCAGGATCGGCGCGAGGAACGCGACCGCACCGAGCGCCCAGCGCCCGGCTTCGCCGCGGGTGCGCGTGACGCCGTCCCAGCCGCGCACGCGCGCCCACGCATACGGCAGCAGCATGAGCAGCGCGAGCACGCCCACCCCCTTGGTGATGACGCCGACGCCGGCGGCGAAACAGCCCAGCCAATAGGCGCGCCAGTTCGGCCCGCGCAGGCAGTGCAGCAACAGGCCCCAGTTGGCGAGCGTGATCCAGCCCATGACGAGCGGATCGATCTGCGCGCGCTTGACCTGGTACAGGAACTGGAACGCGAACAGCACCGCGATGGCGCTGTACAGCCCGGCGCGCGGATTCCACAGGCGCCGTCCGAGATCCCAGGTCAACGCCAGCGTCGCCATGCCGGCCGCCAGCGACGGCAGCAGGAAGGCCACGCGCCAGTTGCGCACCAGTGCATGGGCGAGTCCCATGAGCCAGAACATCACGGGCGGCTTGTCCGAGTACAGCTCACTGCCGCGATGCGGGAACAGCCAGTCGCCCGATTCGAACATCTGCCGCGCCACCAGCACGAAGCGCGGCTCGTCGGCCGGCCACGGATCGCGCAGGCCGATGCCCGCGGCCAGCAGCAGCAGCGCGAGCAGCAGAAACCAGATCAGTTCGCGCCGGTCACGGGCGGTCAGCGGCAATGGCTCGGCCATCGGTCTTGCCTTGTGCCTCGCGGCACGGTCGCGGGGTTCAGGGACTCAACTCGAAGCGGTCGGCATCCAGCCACGCCGGGAAGCGCTCGCGATGCGCGGCCAGCGCGGCTGCGTCGAGCGCCACCGTCACCACCTGTTCCTGCGCGCCGACCTCGACCAGCGGCTGACCGAGGAAGTCATGGGCGACACTGTCGCCGGCGTAGTGCAGGTCGTTGCCGTCGTAGCCGACGCGGTTGACGCCGACGCAAAAGGCGAGGTTCTCGATCGCGCGCGCGGCGAGCAGCGTGCGCCAGGCGTGACGCCGCGCGCTCGGCCAGTTGGCGACGTAGACGACGAGGTCGTAGTCGAAGCGCTGCGCAGCCTCGTCGTAGCGGTTGCGCGACCACACCGGAAAGCGCAGGTCGTAGCAGACCATGAGGGCGATGCGCCAGCCGCGCCACTCGAGCACGATGCGCTCGCTGCCGGCTGCGTAGCGCTTGTGCTCGTCGGCATGGCGGAACAGGTGGCGCTTGTCGTAGTGACGCACCGCGCCGTCAGGCGTGGCGAACAGCAGGCGGTTGAACACCTGGTCGCGCACGCGCAACTGCACGCTGCCGCAGACTGCGGCATCGAGCCGGCGCGCCTGTGCCGCCAGCCAGGCCACGGTCGGGCCGTCCATGTCCTCGGCGGAGTGGATCGCCTCGTTGGAGAAGCCGCTGGTGAAGGTTTCGGGCAGCACCACGAGGTCGCTGCCGCGCAGCGGCGCGATGAGTTGCCCGTAGTAGTCGCGGTTGGCGGCCGGATCGTGCCAGCGCGTGGCACCCTGCACCAGCGCAACGCGCAATGGCTGCGGCGTGGTCATGTCACAGGGCCTCGAGTCGCTGCGCGGCTTCCTCGAGCAGTGCCTCACTCTTGGCAAAGCACAGCCGCACCAGGCGCTGTCCCGGCGGCGGTTCGTCGTAGAACGAGGACAGCGGAATCGCCGCCACGCCGCCTTCCTTGACCAGCCATTCGCAGAAGGCAAGGTCATCGGCGTCGCTGAGCGCGGAGTAGTCGACGATCTGGAAATACGAGCCACCCACCGGACGCAACCTGAACTTCGATCGCGCCAGCAGCGCGCGGAAATGGTCGCGTTTGGCCTGGTAGAACGCGGGCAGGTCGAGGTAGTGCTGCGGGTCGGCCTCGAGCACTTCGGCCAGCGCCCACTGCGCCGGCGTGAAGGTGCAGAAGGTCAGGTACTGGTGCACCTTGCGGAACTCGGCCGACAGCGCCCGCGGCGCGATGCAGTAGCCGATCTTCCAGCCGGTGCAGTGGTAGGTCTTGCCGAACGAGGAGATCACGAAGCTGCGTTCGGCGAGCTCGGCGTGGCGCAGCACGCTCTGGTGGGCAGCCGCGTCGAACACGATGTGCTCGTAGACCTCGTCGGAGACCACGAACAGGTCGTGGCTGCGTGCCAGCGAGGCGAGCTCGGCGACGTCGTCGGCGCTGAACACCGAGCCGCAGGGATTGTGCGGCGTGTTGACGAGGATGAGGCGCGTGCGCGGCGTCACCGCGGCCTCGATGCGCGCCCAGTCGGGCAGGAAGCTGGCCGGATCGAGTGGCACGTGCACGGCACGGCCACCGCACAGCGTGATGGCCGGATCGTAACTGTCGTAGCACGGATCGAGCACGATGACCTCGTCACCGGCCTGCACGACCGCGGCAATCGCCGCGAACAGTGCCTCGGTCGCCCCCGACGTCACCGTGATCTCGGTATCGGCATTGACCTTGCGGCCATACAGGCGCTCGGTCTTGCGCGCGATCGCCTCGCGCAGCGCCGGCACGCCGGTCATCGGCGCGTACTGATTGCGCCCCTGCGCCATCGCGCGCGTGAGCGCATCGCGCAACGCGGGCGGGCCGTCGAAATCGGGGAAGCCCTGACCGAGGTTGATCGCCTTGTGCTCGAGCGCGAGCTGGCTCATCACCGTGAAAATCGTGGTGCCGACCTTGGGCAGCTTGGTCTGGATCTGCATGGCGTGGCGCACACCGTGATGCGAAAGCGGAACGACGATGCTAGCACGCGGCTCCGCTGCCGCCTTGGCTTGCGCGGGGTTCAGTCACGCCGGCGTATACCACGCCAGTTCATTCCGACACCGGAGCATGCCATGACCGAGGACGAGGTTCGCCAACAAGCCTTTGCAATGCCGATCGACAATCCGGCCTATCCGCCCGGGCCGTACCTGTTCGTCGACCGCGAGTATCTGGTGGTCACCTACCGCACCGATCCCGAGGCGCTGCGCCGCGTGGTGCCGGCGCCGCTGGAGGTGACCGAGCCGCTGGTCAAGTACGAGTTCATTCGCATGCCCGACTCGACCGGCTTCGGCGACTACACCGAGTCGGGCCAGGTGATTCCGGTGCGGTTGCGCGGCGAGGACGGCGGCTACGTGCGCATGATGTTCCTCGACGACCATCCGCCGACCGCCGGTGGGCGCGAACTGTGGGGATTCCCCAAAAAACTCGGCAAACCCGAGCTCAAGGTCCACCGCGACACGCTGGTGGGCGTGCTGCGCTATTCCGATATCCCCGTCGCGATCGGCACCATGGGCTACAAGTATTCGCGCATGGATGAGCGCAAGGCGATCGCAAGCCTCGAAGCGCCATCGTTCCTGCTCAAGATCATGCCGCATGTCGACGGCACGCCGCGCGTGTGCGAGCTGGTGCGCTACGCGATGAAGTGCGTGCAGTTCAAGGGCGCCTGGAGCGGCCCCGGCGCGTTGCAACTGTTCGCGCATGCGCTCGCTCCGGTCGCCGACCTGCCGGTGCGCGAGGTCGTCTCGGCAGTGCACCTCAAGGCCGACCTGCTGCTGCCCTACGGCGAAGTCGTGTACGACTACCTGCAGCGCTGAGCATCCGGTCCGCAGGCGGGCCGCGGCCCGACGCCCTCGGCCGCCCAGTCACGCAGGCGGCCGGGTCGCGGCAGACGGATGCGCCACCGCATGCGGACGAAAAGGCACGGTGTCGATCGCCACGGCCGCGCCGCGACGATCGACGCTGCGGATCACGCGCCGAGCACGATCCGGTTGACGCGCGCGATGAATGCGCTCGGGTCGGGCAACTGGTCGCCGGCGGTGAGCTGCGCTTCCTCGAGCAGCAACTGGGCCAGATCGGCGCTGCGCGCGGCGTCGGTCTCGGCGGCGAAGCGCTGCACGAGCGCGTGCTGCGGGTTGATCTCGAGGATCGGTTTGCTGGCCGGCACGTCGTGCCCGGCCTCGCGCAGCAGGCGCTGCATGTGCGGCGCCATGTCGTACTCGCCGAGCACGATGCAGGCCGGCGATTCGGTGAGGCGGTGACCGACCTGCACCTTGTCGACCGCGTCACCGAGTGACTGCTTGAGGCGGTCGAGCACGGGCTGCGCGGCCTGCGCCGCCGCCTCGCGCGCCTGCGCGTCGCCGCCATCGGCGGCGTCGAGCTCGCCCTTGGCGGCGTTGCGCAGCTTCTTGCCGGCGTATTCGTGCAGGTAGCCGATCATCCACTCGTCGATGCGGTCGCCGAGCAGCAGCACCTCGATGCCGCGCGCCTTGAGCGACTCGATCTGCGGACTGTTGCGCGCGGCGAGCCACGAATCAGCGGTGATGTACCAGATGACTTCCTGGCCGGCCGCCATGCGCGCGATGTAGTCGTCGAGCGAGACGGTCTTGTTCGCATCCTCGCCCTGGGTCGAGGCAAAGCGCAGCAGTTTGGCGATGCGCTCGCGGTTGGCGCCATCCTCGGCGATGCCCTCCTTGAGCACGTTGCCGAACGCCGCGGTGAACTGCGTGAACTTCTCCGGCTCGTCCTTGGCGAGCTTGTCGAGCAGGTCGAGCGTGCGCTTGACGCAGGCGCTGCGGATCTGCGCGACGAGGCGGTTCTCCTGCAGGATCTCGCGGCTCACGTTGAGCGGCAGGTCGTCGGAGTCGACCACGCCGCGCACGAAGCGCAGGTAGGTCGGCAACAACTGCTCGCTGGCGTCCATGATGAACACGCGGCGGATGTAGAGCTTGAGGCCGTGGCGCTCGTCACGGCCGCTGAACACCGCGTCGAAAGGCGGCTTCTCGGGCACGTAGAGCAGGCTCGTGTAGCTCTGCGCGCCCTCGACGCGGTTGTGCGTCCACGCCAGCGGCTCATTGAAGTCGTGGCTGAGCGACTTGTAGAACGCGCGGTAGTCGTCGTCGCTGATGTCGGCCTTGGGCCTCGCCCACAGGGCGACTGCATGGTTGACGGTTTCGAACTCGCCGCTGGGCTTGTCGCCGTCTTCGGCGCGCAGGCGGATCGGGAAGGCGACGTGATCGGAATAGCGCTTGACCAGTTCGCGCAGCTTCCAGCCGTCGAGAAACTCCTCCTCACCGGCCTTGAGATGCAGCGTCACGCTGGTGCCGCGCGCGGCAAGGTCGGCTGCTTCCAGCGTGTACTGGCCGCTGCCGGTCGACTCCCAACGCACGCCGTCGGCACTGTTGCCGCCGGCCTTGCGCGTCAGCAGCGTGACCTTGTCGGCGACGATGAACGCCGAATAGAACCCAACGCCGAACTGGCCGATGAGCTGGGTGTCCTTGCGGGCGTCACCCGACAGCGATTCGAGGAACTTGCGCGTGCCCGAGCGCGCGATGGTGCCGACGTTGTCGATCACCTCCTCGCGCGTCATGCCGATGCCGTTGTCGCGGATCGTGAGCGTGCGCGCGTCCTTGTCGTACTCGATCTCGATGCGCAGCTCGGCATCGCCCGCGGTGAGCGCGGCGTCGGACAGCGCGGCGAAGCGCAGCTTGTCGCAGGCGTCGGATGCATTGGAGACCAGTTCGCGCAGGAAGATGTCCTTGTGCGAATACAGCGAATGGGTGACCAGGTGCAGTACCTGGGACACTTCGGCCTCGAATGGGCGCGTCTCGGTTTGGCTCGTCATGGCTCCCTCGGCAAAAAATGGCTGCGGCGCAGATGGTGGCGCCCGGCGCGGGCTTCAAGCCGGCACGCCGCGAAGTCGGGGTCACTGGGCGTGGCCACTGGCCGACGGGTCGCTGGGCGCCGAGCCGGGCCTGACCACGGCGCGCCATCGCTGCGCCGGCAGTGCCGTCGTCGTCAGCACCACACGCAAAAGAACGGCCCCGTTGCCGGGGCCGTTCCGACGAGGAGCACAGACGCGACTCGATGCTCCAAGACCAATGAGGGAGGAATTACTTCCTGGCGGTGGCGCCGAGGTCTTCCTGGATGCGGGCGGCCTTGCCTTCCAGGCCACGCAGGTAATACAGCTTCGCGCCGCGCACCTTGCCATGACGCTTGACCACCACCGAGTCGATGGCCGGGCTGTGCGACTGGAACACGCGCTCCACGCCATGACCATGCGAGATCTTGCGCACGGTAAAGGCCGAGTTGAGGCCGGCGTTCTTGCGCGCGATGACCACGCCTTCGTAGGCCTGCACGCGCTCGCGGTTGCCTTCCTTGACCTTGACGTTGACGATCACGGTGTCGCCGGGGGCGAATTCCGGCAGGGCGCGGGTCATCTGGGCGGCTTCGAATTGCTGGATCAGGTTCATCACGTTCACCAATGGGTCCGATGTTTCATTCGCCCGAACCGCTGTCGCGATCGCGCGTGGTCTTTGCCTCGTGCTCGCGCCGGAACTCGTCCAGCAGCGCGCGTTGCCTGTCATCCAGCTCGAGCTGCGCCAGCAGGTCGGGCCGCCGCAACCAGGTGCGTCCCAGCGACTGCTTCAGACGCCAGCGCGCAATGGCCGCATGGTCACCCGAAGTCAGCACCGCCGGTACCACGCCCCACGCGTGCCGCTCCGGGCGCGTGTAGTGCGGGCAGTCGAGCAGGCCATTCGCGAACGAATCCTGCAACGCCGACTGCGCATCGTGCAGCACACCTTCCTGCAGGCGCCCGACCGCGTCGATGATGATCGCCGCCGCCAACTCGCCGCCGGAGAGCACGTAGTCGCCGACGGATATCTCCTCCTCGACCGCGTGCTCGATGAATCTTTCGTCCACGCCTTCGTAGCGGCCGCACAGCAGGATCAGATGATCGCGCCGCGCGAGTGCCTCCACCTTGGCCTGGTCGAGCCGCCTTCCCTGCGGGCTCAGGTAAATCGCCTTGCCTTCGCTCGACCCACTGGCGGCGCGCGCACTGGCCAGCGCCCTTGCCAACGGATCGATCATCATCACCACGCCGGGACCGCCGCCATAGCAGCGATCGTCGGCCGAGCGGTAGTTGTCACTGGCGAAATCGCGCGGATTCCATGTCGCGATCTCGATCAGCCCGCGCTCGCAAGCGCGCCCGACCACTCCCACTCTCGCACAACCTTCGACGAAATCCGGAAACAGCGTGATGACATCGATGCGCATGCGTGTTGTCGCACCTGTCCCTGCTGCCGCCGGTTTAGCCGTTGCGATCATCCCTGAGCGCGTCGATCAGAACTCCGGATCCCAGTCGACGATGATGCGCCCGCCGACCAGATCCACCTGCGTCACGAACGAACCGACCAGAAACGGAATCAGCCGCTCGCGCATTGCGTCCTTCACCACCAGCACATCGTTGGCGCCGGTTGCCACCAGATGCGACACCGTGCCCAAGGACACGCCGTGCACCGTTTCCACCACCAGGCCCTCGAGATCGACCCAGTAATACTCGCCGGGACCGACCGCAGGCAGCGCACTGCGCTCGACCCGGATCTCGCTGCCGACCAGCGCCGCCGCAGCGTCGCGATCGGCAATGCCGGGCAACGTCGCCACGATGCCCTTGCCTTGTTCACGCCCGCGGCTGCCCGCGATCGTGGTTTCACCTGTTGCCGAACGCAGCTGCCACGGCTGGTAGCGGAAGATCTGCGTCCTGGGCTCGGTATACGACTCGAGTTTGACCTCGCCGCGGATACCGTGCACCCCGACCACCTTGCCGAGCAGGACGAGCTTGGCCGCCCCGGTCACGGCAGTCAGGCTGCCTGCTTGCTGGCTTCCTTGTACAGCACGCGCACCTTGTCGGTGAGCTGGGCGCCCTTGTCGAGCCAGGCCTTGACCTTGCCCGTGTCCAGCTCCAGGCGCACTTCCTTGCCGGTCGCGATCGGGTTGAAATAACCCACGCGCTCGATGTTGCGGCCATCGCGGGCGTTGCGGCTGTCCGTCACGATGATGTGGTAGAACGGACGGCTCTTCGCACCGCCGCGGGAAAGGCGAATCTTGACCATTGATTTTGCTCGGTTTTTTTCGGAGTCTGCGCCGTCGTCGGCGGAACCGGAAGCGGTCCCTGCGCGTCGGGAGCCCGCCATTCTAGCGGCAATCGGGAAAAAATAAAGCCCCGCAACGACTTGGCATGAGTGGCGGGCGCACGCGGCTGGCGCCGTACGGGCGCCAGTCAGGGCACGAAGCCGCGGATCTCGAAGCCGTCGCGGTACAGCGTGTCGCTGGTGCCGGGCTGCGCACCGTTGGCAATCCAGTCGTAGATCAACGCCTGTTGCTCGGGCAGCAGCCCGCCGCCATAGCCGTCGAGCGGCATGCGCCCACCGACGCCAGGATCGTCGCAGTTGATCTTGCGGAACAACAGGCTGCGCGCGGGATCGCCCGGCACGACATACAGCATCGACGGATCCTCGTGGCTCGGCACGTTGACCAGATGGGCCCACGACGTACCGGCACTGAGGTCGAGCCCACCACTGGGTTGTGGTGGCGGCGCGAAGTGACAGTCGACGCAACCGGCGCTGCCGCCGTTGGTCGCGTAGTCGTCGAACAGGCCCTGCACCGCCGCGCCGTAGGTGATCGTGTAGAGCGGCGCGATATCGGCAATGCGCGTGCAGCCGCCCGGTGGCGGCGTGCCGGCAGCGGCGCCGGCGCCGGCCAGCAGCAGCCCCAGCGCGAGCAGACGCGGCGCCACCTACACGAAACCGAGGTTGCTGCTGCCGAACTGCGCGAGGTTCGGGAAGATCGCGGCAAGGTCAGCCGGCGCGGTGACCCCAAGCCATTGCGCCAACGTGGCGGCGTACTGGTCGACGCTGATGCCGGGGATCATCTGTCCGCGCGAGAAATTGTTGGGTGCGGTCAGGCTCTGGTTGGGGAAGCCGCTGATCGGGCCGCCGCCATCGCTGTACAGGCGCCCGCCATTGACCGCGCCGCCGAACGCGAACTGCACGCCACCCCAGCCATGGTCCGAGCCCGAGCCATTGGATTGCAGCGTGCGCGCGAACTCCGAGGCGCTGAACACCGTGACCTCGTTGCGCGAATTGATGTCGCCGGGCCCGAGCGCGTCCCAGAACGCCCCCAGCGCCGCATCGACGTTGGCCAGCAGTGCGGCATGATCGCTGTTGCCACCGGACATGAGCCCGGCGTGCAGGTCGAAGCCGCCATAGCGCACGTAGTAGATCTGCCGCGCCGCATAGTTCTGCTGGCGCGACAGCTTGATCAGCTTGGCGACGGTCTGCAGTTGCGCCGCGAGCGTGTTGCCCGAGGGGAACGTGGTGGCCAGTGTCGTCGCATCGAGTCCGGCCTTGAGCAGGTTGTACAAGTCGCGACCACGGCCGAACACCTTGGCGTATTCGCCAGCGAGGTCGCTCTCGTAACTGGCCTCGAGCATCGCGTTGAGCGCGTTGTCGCGCACGCTGGTCGCGCTCACGCCTGAGCATGGCGTCGGATTGCACATGCCACTGAGCGCGGTCAGCCCGCTCGATGACATCTGGTAGGGCACCGTGTTGAAGCCGATCTCGAATCGGTTGGCGCCAGCGATCGAAATGCACGGCGACAGATCCTGGTTGGCGTTGGACGAACGCACGATGTCGCCGCTGCGCCCGCCCCAGCCACGCACCGAACCGGCGGTGGTGTTGGCCTGGTGCCAAAGGTTTTCCTGGTCCGAATGCGAGAACAGTTGCGGCGGCCGGTTGCTGCTGGTCGCGTAGTCGGCCATCGTGATCGGGCGCACCAGCGGACCCACGTTGACGGCGAAGGCGAGTTTGTTGGCACGGTAGATGGCCGCCAGCCGTTCCAGCGAGCGATGCATGAAGTACTGGCTGACGTCGCCCGTGGTGGCGGCGTCGACGATCGTCTGCAACGGAATCTGGCTGCCCGTGGGCAAGGGCAGCGCAAGCCCCCCGGGGTTGCCGCTGGCGTTGTAGACGCCGCCGCGCGAGGTGGCGTAGACCGCATGCCGCGCCGCGTCGTAGGGCACCAGCATGTTCCACGAGTCGTTGCCGCCGGACAGGTATACGCACACCAGCGCCTTGTAGCCGGTCAGCGCGCGCGTCCCGGCCAGTGCAGTGCCGATCATGCGCAGCTGCGGAAACAGCGCCGGAACGCCACCGCAACAGGCAGCCGCGGCGAGACCGCGCAGGAAGTCACGACGGGTCTGGCGAATCTGGCTCATGGTCGTGTCCTCAGCGCTGGGTGGCGTAATCGGGCGACAGCATCGTCAGGTACAGCGCCGACCAGGCCTTTTCGGCCGCGCTGGCGCCGTTGAGGTTGATCAGCATGCCGGTCAGGGTCGCTTGCAGCATCGGCGACATCGAGCCATACAGCAGACGCTGGTTGATGGTGGCGACCATCGCCGCCGGCGCAGTCGCGTTGGCGGTAAGCGCGGCGAGGTTCACCAGCGGCCGGTCGACCGGGGGATTGCTCATGCCCAGGTAGGCGCGCGCGGTGAAGTTGTACCAGGTGTTGCCCGTGCTGTAGGTCGTGCTCTCGCTGACGATTTCCAGCTCCGGCGCGTAGCGACCGGCGTCGGCCAGCGCACCGGGCGGCTGGTAGTCGGGCACGTAGAAGTTGAACACGCTCGGCGACTGCAGCGGTCCCTGCGCGAGCGCGCCGATGAGACTGCTGCCGGCCGTCATCTTGACCTCGCCATAGGCGTCGGGCGCCGGGGGCTGCGCATCGAACGCGCGCCACATCGCCGTCAGGCGCAGCACCGGCTCGCGCAGCTTGCCGTAGGAATCGCCGGCCGTGAGCACGGGCGCCTGACGCGCCTCATTGTCGAGCAGGATCGCCTTGATCACGTCCCCCAGGTCGCCATAACTGGTGTCGAATACGGTGGCCACGCGCTCGATGTAGGCCGGCGACGGATTGCTGGTGACGAAGCGTTGGATGAGCTGACGCGAAATGAACGGCGCGACGTTGGGATGGGCGGCGATGATGTCGAGTTCGTCGCCGACATCCTGCGCGCAGGTCTGTCCCGCCGGAATCGTGAGGCCCGCCAGCACCGACTTGGCGCTGATGTCATGGCGCATGTTGTTGCTGCCGGTGCCGGTGGCCGGGAACAGCTCGGTGCCCCAGCAGGCCATCGGCGCCGACTGCGCGGCGAAGGTCTGGCCACCGCCGTAGAAGTTCGGCGAGGGGCTGGTCGGCGCATCGTTCCAGGTGAAGCCGGTGAACACCTTGGCGGTCTGCGTGATCGTGGTCTGGTCGTAGGTCGGGATCGGCACGCCGCCGCCGAGGACCGGCGTGAAATCCATGTTGCGCTTGATGAGCCCCACCGAGAACAGCTGCATGACCTCGCGCGCGTAGTTTTCGTCCGGGCTGGTGCTGGCGCCGGCCTTCTGGTTGCGGAACGAGGACAGGTAGCGCCCCATCATCGGATGCAGCGTGACGTCACCGAGCAGCGTGCGGTACGGCTTGAAGGCGTCGCGCGCAAGCATGTCCTGGTAGCCCGCCATCGGTACCACGTACTGGCTGATCGAACTGCCCTGGTCGGAAATCACGAAGATCTGGCTGAGCGCGAACGCCATGCGCTGGCGCAACTGGTCGGGGGCGTAGGCCGCCTGCCAGTACCAGCGCTGCAGGCGCTGCATCGAACCGACGTTCTGGCCACCGGCGGTGCGTGCGTTGACGACCTGCTCGACGGTCGGCTGGCTCAGGGTGGCCGGCTTGCCGAGCTGCTCCTCGATCCACGCGTCATAGCCGAGCGCCATGAGGCGTGCGATGTCGGCCTGGGTCGGTCCGAACGTGGCCTGGGTCAGGAACCGCGCGGCCTCGTTGGCATTGGCCGGCGCATCGCTGGCCGGATCGAATCCATAGCGGAAAATGCGGTCGTGGACCGCCGCCTGCAACGTCCCCGCGCCCAACACGCAGGCGCACACGCACCCCGACAGTGCCCGCAACAGCTTGTTCATGATGGCCCCGCACTGACCCCGAACCCGAGGTCGCAGCATAGCGCCGTGCCGAGCGCCCGGGTTGTGACACAACCCACGACGCGGCATCGCGGCGATGAACGCATCCAACGCGCCGACGCGCGGCCGGTTGACCGCCGCGGCGCCTTCAGCGGCGGGGGAAGCCGCCGGGCGGCATGCCACCGCCACCCATGCCCTTCATCGCGGCGCCCATCTGCCGCATGAGTCCCTTGATGCCGCCGCCACCGAGCTTGGCCATCATCTTCTCCATCTGCTGGTACTGCTTGAGCAGGCGGTTGACGTCGGCGGGCTGGGTACCCGAGCCGCGCGCGATGCGGGCACGACGCGAGCCGTTGAGCAGATCGGGGTGGCGACGTTCCTTTTTCGTCATCGAGCCGATGATCGCGATCATGCGCTTGACCTCACCGTCGTTGGCCTTGCCCTTGACGTGCTCGGGCAGGCTCGACACACCCGGCAGCTTGTCCATCAGCGAGGCGATGCCGCCCATGTTGATCATCTGCTCGAGCTGGTCACGCATGTCGTTGAGGTCGAAGCGCTTGCCCTTGATCACCTTCTCGGCCAGCTTGCGCTGCTTTTCCTGGTCGACGCTCTGCTCGACCTGCTCGACCAGCGACAGCACGTCGCCCATGCCGAGGATGCGCGTGGCAATGCGATCGGGGTGGAACGGCTCGAGCCCGTCGGGCTTTTCGCTCACGCCGATGAACTTGATCGGCCGACCCGTCACGTAGCGCACCGACAACGCGGCGCCGCCGCGCGCATCGCCGTCGGTCTTGGTCAGCACCACGCCCGTCAGCGGCAGCGCCTCGGCAAAGGCCTTGGCCGTATTGGCGGCGTCCTGGCCCGTCATCGAATCGACCACGAACAGCGTTTCGACCGGGTCGAGCGCGGCATGCAGGGCCTTGATCTCGTCCATCATCGCCGCATCGACATGCAGGCGGCCGGCGGTGTCGACGATGAGCACGTCGGCAAAGTTGCGGCGTGCCGCGTCGTGCGCCGCGCGCGCGATCGCCACCGGATCCTCGCCAGCGGCCGACGGGTGGAACAACACATCGACCTGTGCGGCCAGCGTGCGCAACTGCTCGATCGCCGCCGGTCGGTACACGTCGCAGCTCACCACCATCACCTTCTTCTTGCGCCGCTCCTTGAGCAAGCGCGCGAGCTTGGCCACGGTGGTGGTCTTGCCGGCACCCTGCAGGCCGGCCATCAGCACGATCGCCGGTGGCGCGGCAGCAAGGTTGAGATCGCTGTTGGCGCTGCCCATGACCGCGGTCAGCTCGTCGCGCACGACCTTGACCAGTGCCTGGCCCGGCGTGAGGCTGCGCAGCACCTCCTGGCCAAGCGCCTTGACCTGCACGCGCTGGATCAGCGCCTGCACCACCGGCAGCGCCACATCGGCCTCGAGCAGGGCGATGCGCACCTCGCGCAAGGCCTCGCGGATGTTCGATTCGGTCAGGCGCCCCTTGCCGCGCAGGCGCTGGACGGTGGCGGACAGGCGTTGGCTCAGGGACTCGAACATGACGATTGGCGCAGTCGGCAAAGCGCTGATTGTAGCGGAGGGCGCGCGGCCGGGCCGAGGCCGGCGCGGCGCCACCCGGTGCGGCCCTGGCGGCAGCGCCGCGCCGAACCCGCTGCAGGCCGGCGCGGCAGCACGCGGCGTGCCTCGCCGCGGGTCGATTCCGCCTTGCCTCTCGTGCGAAACTCGCGCTCATGGCCATCCCTGTCCTCGCGCTGTGCGCGCTCGCGCTGTACCTGCTGGCAGCCGCGCTGATCGCGCGGCCGCTGCTGGCCGACAGCACGCCGCAGCCGCGCCTGCCGATGGCGTTGGCCACGCTGGCCTTCCTTGCCCATGCCGGCGTGCTGTTGCTCGCCCACCGTGGCGCGCTGGACCTGCATTTCTTCGCGGCGTTGTCGCTCGTCGCCTGGGTGGTGGCGGCGCTGACGATCCTCGTCAACCTGTCGCGTCCGATCGCCGCGCTTGGCGTCATCGTGTTTCCGGCGGCGGCCCTGTTGCTGGGCCTGGACGTGTTTGCGGCACCGCCGACGGCACCGCAGCCGATGGACTGGCAGATCAAGCTGCATGTGACGATCGCCCTGCTCGCCTACGGCGTGCTGTCGATCGCCGCCGCGCTGGCGCTGCTGCTGGCGGCGCAGGAACGCGCGCTGCGCCATCGCCGCTTCGGTGGCCTGCTGCGCGCGCTGCCGCCGCTGACCCTGACCGAAACCCTGCTGTTCCGCCTGATCGGCGCCGGTTTCATCCTGCTCACGCTGACGCTGCTGACCGGCATCCTGTTCGTGCAGGACCTGTTCGGCCAGCATCTGGCGCACAAGACCGCACTGTCGATCGCCGCCTGGCTCGTGTTCGGCGTGCTCGTCTACGGGCGCGTGCGCCACGGCTGGCGCGGTGCGCGCGCGATCAACCTGACGCTCGCCGGCATGGCCTTCCTGCTGCTGGCGTTCTTCGGCACCAAGTTCGTGCTCGAACTGGTCCTGCACCGCACGGCGTGAGCATCAGGCGCCGGCGAACACGTCGGCCGGCACGCGCACCTGTCCCTCCATCAGCACGCGCGCCGAGCGCGACATGATCGCCTTGGTCACCGTCCACTGGCCGTCGACGAGTTTGGCTTCCGCACCGACGCGCAGCGTGCCGGATGGATGGCCGAAACGCACCACGTCGCGCTCACCACCGCCGGCGGCGAGGTTGACCAAAGTGCCCGGTACGGCGGCAGCGGTGGCGATCGCCACCGAGGCGGTCCCCATCATCGCGTGGTGCAGCTTGCCCATCGACAGCGCGCGCACGTTGAGATCGATGGCGGTCGCGTTGACGATCCTGCCGCTTGCCGCGCGATAGTCGCGCGCCGGCGCCACCATCGCGACCTTGGGCGTGTGCTGACGCGTGGCCGCTTCGGCCGCGTCGCGGATCAGTCCCATGCGCAGCGCGCCGGCGACGCGGATCGCCTCGAAGCGTGCCAGCGCCGCCCGGTCGTCGTTGATGGCCGCCTGCAATTCGGTGCCGTCGTACCCGAGAGCGGCCGCAGCGACGAACACGGTGGGAATGCCGGCGCTGATCAGCGTCGCCTGCAGTTGGCCGATACCGGGCACCTCGAGCGTGTCGACGAGGCGCCCGGTCGGGAACATCGCCCCACCCGCCTCGCCGTCGTCGGCCGGATCGATGAACTCGAGCACGATCTCGGCGGCCGGAAACGCCACGCCATCGAGCTCGAAGTCGCCGATCTCCTGCACCTCGCCGTCGGCGATCGGCACGTGCACGAGAATCGTCTTGCCGATATTGGCCTGCCACACGCGCACCGTGACCGTGCCATCGCGCGGGATGCGCGCGACCGGGAGAAAGCCGTTGGCAACCGCGAACGGGCCAACGGCGGTCGACAGGTTGCCGCAGTTGCCCGACCAGTCGACGAAGGCCTGGTCGATGCTGACCTGGCCGTAAAGATAGTCGACGTCGTGATCGGCGCGCGTCGACGGCGCGATGATCACGCACTTGCTCGTGCTCGAGGTCGCCCCGCCCATGCCATCGGTGTGCTTGCCGTAAGGGTCCGGGCTGCCGATCACGCGCAGCAGCAGCGCATCGCGCGCGCGCCCGGCCACGCGCGCGGGTTCGGGCAGGTCGGCGAGGCGGAAGAACACGCCCTTGGAGGTGCCGCCACGCATCCAGGTGGCGGGAATGCACAGTTGCTTGCCCTTGCTCATGCGGTCCTCGAATCGGTGCGCGGGGCGGCGCCGGGCGCCCAGCGTATTGGCTCGGCCGCGCGCCGTCGACCGGCGCGCATCAGCCGCCGGCCAGCCGCGCCGCCGTGGCCAGTCGCACGCGCCCCCAACTGCGCAGGCCATGCGCGGCCAGCAGCAGGAATACGGCATACAGCACCGCCGTGATGTAGAGCTCCTTGTAGATGTACTGGCCGATGTAGAACACGTCGACCACGATCCACAACCACCACGCGGCCGCATGGCGGCCGGCCTGCCAGCCCTGGGCGACGAGGCTGAACGCAGCCAGCGCGGCATCGAGCCACGGCAGGCTGGCGTCGGTCTGGTGATGCATGAAGGCACCCAGCGCCAGTGCACCGAGCGCGCCCAAGCCAACATGCAGCGCCGCGCGCGATGCGGGCAGTGGCGCGATGCGCACGCGGCCATCGTCGGCCAGATGGTGCAACCAGCGCCACCAGCCATAGACGATCATCAGCGCGAACGCGCCCTGCAGCAGCGCGTCGGAATACAGCTTGCTGTCGATGAACACCCAGCCGTAGACGGCCACCGACAGCAGGCCAAGCGGCCAGCACCACGGGCGGCGGCGTGCGGTGAGCCACACGGCCCAGGCGCTCAGCACGGCGGCGAGCAGTTCGATCCAGTCCATGCTCAGAACCCCAGCGTCAGCGTGAGCCGGGCGCTGCGCGGTGCACCGGGGAACAGATAGTTGTCGCCATCGGAGCTGCCCGTGTCGCGCCAGTAGAAGCGGTCGAACACGTTGTCGACCGCGAGGCGCCAGGTCAAGGGATGCTGCTGCCACTGCGTCGTGTAGCGCAGGCCCAGATCGAATACCTGGTACGCCGCTGCGCCGATGCGACCGTCGGGCGTGGCCGGATTGCGCGCCGCAAAGCGCCAGCCGGCGACGAGGCCCAATTGCGGCGATGCCGGCAGCGTGTAGTCGAGCTGCACGCTCGCGCGCAGGCGCGGCACGTTGACGACCTGGTGACCGTCGTAGGCTGGCGTGCCGCTGCGCCGCCCCTGCGCACGGATGAAGTTGAGGCCGGCATCGATGCGCAGCGACTCGCCGACGCGACCGTGCGCGGACAGTTCGAGCCCCGTGTGCACTTCCTCGCCGCGCTCGACGAAGGTGTAGCCGGCCGCGCTCGCGTCGGGCTGCGCGAACTGCCATGGCAGGCGGATCCGGTACAAGGCCGCACCGAGGTCGAGCGCCGCAGCCATGCGGTACTTGGCGCCGAGTTCGAGCTGGCGTGAATGACGCGGCCCCAGCGTGGCGCCGTCGTTGCTCGTCCACCACGGCGCTTCCTTGCCGAGCGACAGGCCTTCGCTGTAGCTCAGGTAGGTCGTCAGCGCGTTCGACGGCAGCCACAGCAGTGCGGCCTGCGGCAACCATTGATCGAGCCGCGTGTCGCGCTCGAGTTCGCCGCGCTTGCTCCAGGCACGATCGTGCACGCGCGCCAGGCGTGCGCCGGCGATGAGCTGCCACTGCTCGCCGAGGCTCACGCGGTCCGCGGCAAAGACCGCGTGCTGCCAGCTGGCCAGGCGCCGTACCGACGGTCCCGGCTGCCGGCTCGACGGCGCAAACGGCGGTACCTGTGCCGCATCGATGTTGGCGCTGCCGACCCAGGCGTTGACGTTGACGTGGCGGTCGATCGTGCGCGCGAACGCGTCGCCGCCAAGGCTGAGCTCGTGCGTGAGCGGGCCGCTGGCGAAGCTGCCTTCGAGCGTGGCACGCAGCTGCCTCCCGACGCGGCGATCGTCCGGACTGCGATAGTCGTAGATGTCGTAGCCGCCATCGGGGGCGAACCAGGCGCCGGGCGGATTGTCGGCGCAACTGTCCTGGTAGAAGCAGCCGTAGGCGAAGGCGACGCTGTCGTCGATCACGCTGCGGCTCTGCGCCGCGGCCAGACGCAGCCGCCAGTCGGCGCCGAATGCCTGGGTGTAGCGGGCCGACAGATTGCTGCTCGCGATCGCGACCGGCTCCTGCCACGCCTGGTAGCCGAGCATGCGGCGGCGGTCCACCGGCGACGGCATCACGCTGCCGCCGAGCAACTGGTAGCCCGAGGCCGAGCGCTGCGCACTGGTCTGGTAGTTGGCATCGAACTCGAGCGTTGCCTCGGGCGTCGGATGCCAATCGGCCGCGAGGGCAAGGAAATTGCGACGCCCGTCGCCATGCTCGATGTATGAGTGCAGGTCTTCCCAGGCCGCGTTGGCGCGCAGACCGAAGCTCGGCGTCAGCCAGGCGCCGACATCGAATGCGGCGTAGCGCGAACCGCGCGCATCGGTGCCCAAGGTGACGGCGCGGACGTCGGCGCTGCGCTTGCTGACGAAATTGACGACTCCGCCCGGCTCCATCACACCGGCCTCGAGACCGGCCAGTCCCTTGAGGATCTCGACCGCCTGCTTGTCCTCGAGCGCGATGCGCTGCTCGCCGGTCATGACGAGGTCGTTGGCGCGATAGCCGGTGCCGAGATCGAGCGCGTAACCGCGGATCGACAGGTTCTGGTAATAGCCCTCGGGCGCGTAGTTGTCGCCCAGTGCGGGATCGAGCCGCGCCAGCTCGCTCAAGGTCCGTGGCTGCCGGGTGTCGAGCCAGGCGCGGTCGATGACCGTGATCGTGGCGGGCGTGTCCTGCAGCGTGGCGCTGCCCCACGCCGTCAGCATGGCGCCCTCGTCGCGGGCCGGTGGCGCTGCGGTCACATCGACCGTGGTCAGGGTTGGTGGCGAATCGAGCTCATCGTCGGGGGCGGCCAGGCATGTGCTGGCCGGCAGGACGAGCAGAAGGCAGATACGGTGGAGATTCATGGTCGCGGTTCGTCGGCGGAGTGGACGAAGCGACGGCGCGCGACTGGCCGCGAACGCGACCGGTCACCGCATGCAAGCTCCCTACGCCGGTGCAAACCGGATCAGGTTCCAAGGGACTCTCTCAGCCCGGCGACGCCGGGCACCCCCGCTTCAGGGCGCCATTGAACCACGAATCGTCGGCGACGTGTTGCCTCAGGCGGCGCGCAAGGCATCGAGCATGGCGCGACCGTGCGGCGTCGTGAACCAGCGCGCGTGGCCATGCAGGAAGGCACTCCAGGCCAGCTCGGCATTGGCCCGATTGCGCGTGATCGCATCGAAATACTCGACCTCCGACAGCGCGAAGTCGACGTGCACGAGCGGCAGCAGGTCGGCCAGCACGGCCAGGTCCTGTGCGCCGAGTGGCCGCAGGCTGCGGTAACCGGCAACGAGTGCCAGCGCGATCGCGTTGCGCGCGCGATCCTCACCGGCCTGCAGCCAGGCGATCGCGCTGCGCTCGATCGCGGTGGCGAGATCGAACAGCGCAAACGTGCGCGCACACAGACCGAAGTCGACCACGGCCGTGACCTGTGCCGCATCGCCGGCGGTGCTCCAGAACAGGTTCGAGGCGTAGAAGTCGCCGTGCGTCCACGCTCTCGGCTGGCACACCAGCGCGGGCTGCAAGCGCGCGTGGAACGGCGCCAGCGTGACGGTCAGTTCGCGGCGCCAGTCGCGGGCGGCGAGAAACCTGGCCAAACCGGGGCGCGCCGGCAGTTGCGCGGCGAGTGCGGCAACGGGATCGGCGGCCTCGATGAGCTCGCTGCGTGCGACCAGCACATGCGTGCTGCGCTGAGGCGCCACGAACCCTGTGGCCGCCGCATGCAGGCGGGCCAGCGTCGCGCCGACGCAGCTTGCGTGCGCCGGGCGCGTCAGCGGCAGCCACGAGCGCGTGTCGCGATACAGGTCCAGCCCCGCTGCCGGCTCCTGCACGACGTACACCCAGTCACCGAGCGCGACCGTCTCCTGCCCATCGCAATCGCGATGCAGCGGCGGGATCGGCATGCCGTGTGTGCGCAGCCAGGCGGCGAAGGCATGCTCTTCGCCCAGGCTCGCGGCATCGCGCACGCTGCGATGGTGGCGCTTGACGAACACGCGGCCGCCCGCGCAATCGACCAGCGCCGCCGCCGACAGTGGCCGCGGGCTGTGCCAGACGATCGCCCGCAGCGCGCCAAGCGCGGGATAGCGCGCCAGCAGCGGGACCAGCTCGCCAGCATTGAGCGGCGGCCAATCGGGCTCGGCCATGTCGCTGTCGCCGGCCAGACCGTGCACGCGATTGCCGGCGCCGCTCATCGACGCGCCGAGCGAAGCCGCACGCGCCGACAGCGAGGCAGGCTTGGTGGCGTGGGTACGCCGGCAGGCAGGACATCCATGGCGGCCAGGCGCGCGTCGACAGTGGAAATGGCGCGACAGTCTGCGCGAGCGTTCCGCGCCGCACAAGCGGCGTCGTTCACGGCACCAGCAGATCGATGAACTCGCGAACCGGCATTGCCTCGAGTCGGGCCTGGTCGAGCGCGACCGCGAGGATGCGTTGCTGCCGCGCCGCATCGAAGCAGCGCGCGAGGTTGCGGCGGAACTTGGCCTCGAGCAAGGCAAGGCCCTCGTCGCGGCGCCGGCGATGGCCGATCGGATAATCGACGCGCACCTCGTCGAGCACGCTGCCGTCGACCAGCGTGACCGTCAGCGCATTGGCGATCGAGCGTTTGTCGGGATCGTGGTAGTCGGCCGTGAACTGCGGGTCCTCGACGCAGCGGATCTTCGCCCGCAGCGCATCGATGCGTGGATCGGCGGCGACCGCGTCCTCGTAGTCGGCGGCGCCCAGGCGCCCGAAGATCAGCGGCACGGCCACCATGTACTGGATGCAATGGTCGCGGTCGGCTGGATTGTCGAGCGGTCCCTGCTTGTCGATGATGCGCATGCAGGCGGCCTGGGTGCGGATCACGATCGCGGCGATGTCGTCACTGCCGCGCCCCATCGCCGCGAGCCGCGCCTGCAGCGTCAGCGCGGCTTCGACCGCGCTCTGCGCATGAAACTCGGCCGGATAGCTGATCTTGAACAGCACGTTCTCGATCACGTAGCTGGCGAACTCGCGTTCGAAGCGGAATGGCCGTCCCTGGAACGAGACATCGTAGAACCCCCAAGCGGGCGCCGTGAGCGCGCTCGGGTAGCCCATCTCGCCGCTGCGTGCGATCAGCGCCAGGCGCACGGCGCGACTGGTCGCATCGCCGGCGGCCCAGCTCTTGCGCGAACCCGTGTTGGGCGCGTGGCGATAGGTGCGCAGCGCCTGTCCATCGACGAACACCTGTGACAGCGCGGCCAGCGATTGCGCGCGGTCGAGCTCGAGCAGGCGGCAGGCGACCGCCGTCGAGGCAAGCTTGACGAGGGCGACATGATCGAGACCGACCTGGTTGAACGAATTGCGCAGCGCGAGCACACCCTGGATCTCATGCGCCTTGATCGCGCATTCGAGCACGTCGCGCATCGTCAGCGCGGCGCCATTGCGGCTGCGCCAGTCGGCCAGCGCCAGGATCGCACCGAGATTGTCCGAAGGATGCCCCCACTCCGCCGCGAGCCAGGTGTCGTTGAAGTCGAGCCAGCGGATCGTCGTGCCGATGTCGAACGCGGCCTTGACCGGGTCGAGTTCGAACCCGGTGCCCGGCACGCGCGCCCCGTTGGCGAGCGTGGCGCCGGGCACGACCGGCCCGAGCAACTTGGTGCAGGCCGGGTATTGCAGCGCCTCGAACGCGCAGCCGAGCGAATCGAGCAGCATGTGGCGCGCGGTATGCCAGGCCAGTTCGTTGCGCGGTTCGAAACGCTCGACGTAATCGACGATCGCGACAAGCACCTCGTCCCAATCGGCGCGCCCCTGGACAGCAATCGATGTCATCGTGGTTGGCCTCCCACCCGCATCCGCGCGCCGGCACGCTGCCCGCGGCGGCGGCACCGATCTGCCGCAACCCGGCATGATGCGCCGGTCTGGATGAACGCCGCCGACCCGAAGCGGTCGCCATGGCGAGGCGGCGAGCGCAGGTCAATCCTCACCTGGCGAGGTCCATGGCCGCTCGGGCGACTGGGCTGCGAGTCGGTTCGACCACCTCGGCGCCCTGCGCGCCGCTCCGATGGATTGGCGCCTGCGCTTGGCCGAGCGCATCTTCGCCAACGGTCTTGAACCCTTCCGAGCGCGGTCATGCGGCGCCGGCAAGGCCGGCGCCAGCCGTTCCATGCGCTCAGGCCGCGCTGCTGGCGGCCATGAAATCCTGCGCAAAGCGCTGCAGCACGCCACCGGCCTCGTAGATCAGCAGGTCTTCGTCCGAATCGAGGCGACAGGTGACGCGGACCTCGACCGCGCTGCCATCGCGGCGCTCGATCACGAGCGTGAGGGTGGCACCGGGCGCGCGCTCGCCGCGCACGCTGAAGGTCTCGCTGCCATCGATCCCCAGCGTCCGGCGCGTGGTGCCGGGCTCGAACTGCAACGGCAGCACACCCATGCCGACGAGGTTGGTGCGGTGGATGCGTTCGAAACCTTCGGCCACGATCGCCTCGACCCCGGCCAGCCGCACGCCCTTGGCCGCCCAGTCGCGGCTCGAACCCTGGCCGTAGTCGGCGCCGGCGATGATGATGAGGGGCTGCTTGCGCTCCATGTAGGTTTCGATCGCCTCCCACATGCGCATGACCACGCCATCAGGCTCCACCCGCGCCAGCGAACCCTGCACGACCGTGCCATCGACCACGGCCATTTCGTTGACGAGCTTGGGGTTGGCGAAGGTTGCGCGCTGCGCGGTGAGGTGGTCGCCGCGATGGGTGGCGTAGGAATTGAAGTCCTCCTCCGGCAGCCCCATGCGGGCAAGGTATTCACCGGCCGCGCTGGCGGGCAGGATCGCGTTCGACGGCGACAGGTGGTCGGTGGTGATGTTGTCGCCGAGCACGGCGAGCGCCCGCATGCCGCGCAGTGTGCGCGCCCCGGCCAGCGCGCCTTCCCAGTACGGCGGGCAGCGGATGTAGGTGCTCGCTGCGCGCCACTCATACAGCGGCCGGGCCCGCGCCACGCTGCCATGACGCGCGAACATCGGCTCGTAGATGCTGCGGAACTGTTCGGGTTTGACGCTGGACTTGACCACCGCATCGATCTCGGCATCGCTCGGCCAGATGTCGCGCAGGCGAACCTCGTTGCCCTGCGCATCGACGCCGAGCACGTCCTTCTCGATGTCGAAGCGCACGCTGCCGGCGATCGCATAGGCGATCACGAGCGGCGGCGAGGCCAGGAACGCCTGCTTCGCGTAGGGGTGGATGCGCCCGTCGAAATTGCGATTGCCGCTCAGCACCGCCGTGGTGTACAGGTCGCGCTCGAGGACTTCGCGCTGGATCGCCGGATCAAGCGCGCCGCTCATGCCATTGCAGGTGGTGCAGGCGAAGCCGACGATGCCGAAGCCGAGTCGTTCGAGCTCGCCGAGCAGCCCGGCTTCGCGCAGGTACAACTCGACCGCGCGCGATCCCGGCGCGAGCGAGGTCTTGACCCACGGCTTGCGCACCAGTCCGCGCTGGTTGGCGTTGCGCGCGAGCAGGCCGGCAGCGATCACGTTGCGCGGATTGGAGGTATTGGTGCACGAGGTGATCGCGGCAATGATGACCGCGCCGTCGGGGATGAGGCCGCGCGCCTCTTCGCCGCGCGCGGCAGCGAGCTTGGCCTCGTCGGCCACGCCGCGGTCGCGCAATGCACTCACCGGCAGGCGCCGATGCGGATTGCTCGGCCCGGCCAGGTTGCGCACCACGCTGCCGAGGTCGAAATGCAGCGTGCGCTCGTAGCGCGCCTGGGCCAGATCGTCGGCCCACAGGCCGGCGGCCCTGGCATAGGTTTCCACCAGCGCCACCTGTTCGTCGCTGCGGCCGGTCAGGCGCAGGTAGTCGAGCGTGTTGGCATCGATCGCGAACATCGCCGCGGTGGCGCCATACTCGGGCGCCATGTTCGAGATCGTGGCGCGATCACCGATCGTGAGCGCCGCCGCGCCGGGTCCGCGCAGTTCCAGATACGCGCCGACGACCTTTTCCTTGCGCAGGAACTCGGTCAGCGCCAGCACCACGTCGGTGGCGGTGATGCCAGCACCGGGCCGGCCGGCCAGCTCCACCGCCACGATGTCGGGCAGGCGCATCATCGAGGCGCGTCCCAGCATGACGCTCTCGGCCTCCAGGCCACCGACGCCGATCGCGATGACGCCAAGCGCATCGACGTGCGGCGTGTGCGAATCGGTGCCGACGCAGGTGTCGGGGAAGGCGACGCCGTCGCGCACGTACACGACCGGCGACATCTTCTCGAGATTGATCTGGTGCATGATGCCGTTGCCGGCCGGGATCACGTCGACATTGTCGAAAGCGCGCTTGCACCAGTCGATGAAATGGAAGCGGTCGGCGTTGCGGCGGTCCTCGATCGCGCGGTTCCTGGCAAAGGCATCCTTGTCGAAACCGGGCGCCTCCACGGCCAGCGAATGATCGACGATGAGCTGCACCGGCACCACCGGGTTGACCTTGGCCGGATCGCCGCCGGCGGCGGCGATCGCCTCGCGCAGGCCGGCCAGGTCGACCAGCGCAGTCTGGCCGAGGATGTCGTGGCACACCACGCGGGCCGGAAACCACGGGAAATCGACATCGCGGCGCCGTTCGATGAGTTGTCCGAGAAAGGCGTCGATGCGCACCGGATCGGCACAGCGCACGATGTTCTCGGCGTGCACGCGTGCGGTGTAGGGCAGGCCCGCCCATGCGCCCGGTTGCAACGCCTCGACCACCTCGCGCGCGTCGTACCAGTCGAGCGTGGTGCCCGGCAAGGGCTTGCGGTGGAGTCGGTTCATGGCGGTGATCCTTGGCGGCTGGGCGGCGTCGCGACCGGCATGACCGATCGCCGGCAACACGACTGCGGGGAGTGGCCCCGGGCGCGATGCGCGCCGGCGCCGGGGCGCCATTTTGCCAGCCGCGGCGCGTCGGCGTCAGTGCTCGTAGGCGCCGATGTCGAGCGCGGTGCCGTTGATGCGCGGCCGGCCCGCGAAGTCGAGCGCACCGGCCAGGCCACTGCCGGGATCGGCGCCGGCATCGATCGCGGGCGAACCCGCGGCCACGCGCAGATCGGGCGCGATCGCGTCGACGATGAGCGGATCGGCGATCAGCGACTGCGCGTCCTGCCCCGAAGCGGCGCGAAATGCCGCCAGGCTCGCATACTCGCTGCCGAGCCAGACCCAGCTCGCGCCAGCCGCGCCCGCTGCAGTGAAATACAGGTTGTTATCGAGTGTGGCCGGCTGCGGCACATCGCCCGTGTAGGCGCTCAGCAGCACGCCGTCGGTGCCGGCGTACACGAGATTGTTGGCGAACCGGTTGTTGCTGGCGTGGTACTGGATCTGGAACTCGCCCGAACCGGTGCCGGCCTGGTCGTTGCGATAGAGCGTGTTGCCGAGGATGGTCACCGCCTCGCTGCCGCCGACGCTGGCCGCATAGCCGCCGATCGAGATGCCGGCCGAGTGGCCGAAGTAGACGAGGTTGTTGCGCACGACGACCTCGCTGCTGGTGTGGCCGGCATGCTCGCTGGCAACTTCGATGCCGATGTCGACGTGATGCACGCGGTTGCGTTCGATGAGGATGCGCGTGCCGCCATCGACGTAGATGCCGTCAGCCGCGTATTCGTTGCCGTAGGCCGGGTTGCCGTAGGAGCTGATCGCGTGGACGGTGTTGCCGACGATGACGCCGTCGCGGGCCTGGTCGTAGGCCGGGTCGGGCGCGACGCCCTCGAAACCGATCGCGCCGATGCCGATGTTGTTGGTGTCGTGCACGAGGTTGTCGCTGATCACCCAATGCTCGACATTGCCGTCGAGCGAGAACGACTCGCTGCAGCCGAGCACGAGGTGGTCGATCTCGTTGCCGGCGATCACGAGCTGGTTGATCGAGGCGGGTGCGCGGGTGCCGTCGACCTTGAGGCCGAACGCATTGGCCGCGCAGCCGTTGCCGGTGTTGCGAATGTCGTGGATGTGGTTGCGCTCGATGCGGATCTGGCTGCCGGCGCCGGTCACATACAGCCCGATCGGCACCTTGCTGGTCGAGGCGGTCACGTAGTTGCGCAGCTCCAGGCCACGCACCACGACGGGGCTCACATCGCTGAGCGTGACGAGTCCGTGCTGGCCACTCGGGATCGGCAGACCGGCGCCGTCGATCACCACCGTCTCGCCCGGCACTGCCTGCAGCACGATCGGCCCGGCGTCCGCCGAGCCCGAGCGCGTCACCGTGACGAGCGCGTTGTAGACGCCGCCGCGCACGCATACCGCCGTACCTGGCGCCACCGTGTCGACCGCGTGCTGCAGCGTGCGCCACGGCGCCGCCACCCCGCCAGCGGCAGCGTCGTTGCCATCGAGCGCAACGTAGCGCGCCGCCAGCGGCACGCGCTCGAAGCCACTCGCGAACACGCTGTCGCCGGCGCGTTCACATTCGCCGGCGACGGCCGCGCCGCTCGTGACGATCAGCAGCAGAACCCACGCGCGCATCCGGGCCTCCCTCACGACGATGCCGCAGCATGCCACCAGCGCCGGCGCAATGGCACTGGCAGCGCCGACGCGGCGGTGCGCCGATGCCGGCGCTTGCCGTGAGCCCGCGCTCGCGGCATCTTCATACGATCGTTTGACTGCGAGCGCCGCCTCCCCATGCCCTACCCGCACCTGTTCAGCCCACTCGACCTGGGCCACCTGACGCTGCCCAATCGCGTGATCATGGGTTCGATGCACACCGGGCTGGAGGATCGCGCGCGCGATTTCGACAAGCTCGCCGCCTACTTCGCCGAGCGCGTCCGCGGTGGCGTCGGCCTCATCGTCACCGGCGGCATCGCGCCGAGCATCGAAGGCTGGCTCACGCCGCTGGGCGGACGGCTGTCGATGCCCTGGCACGTGGCGCGCCATCGCAAGGTGACGCGCGCCGTGCATGACGAGGGTGGCCGCATCTGCCTGCAGATCCTGCATGGCGGGCGTTACGGCTATCACCCGTTTTCGGTGGCACCCTCGCGGCTCAAGGCGCCGATCACGCCGTTCACGCCGCGCGCACTCGGCGCCCGCGGCGTCGAGCGCACGATCGCCGACTTCGTCAACTGCGCGCGCAAGGCCCGCGAGGCCGGCTACGACGGTGTCGAGGTGATGGGCTCGGAGGGTTATCTCATCAACGAGTTCCTCGCCGAACGCAGCAACCAGCGCCACGATGCCTGGGGCGGCAGCGTCGAACGGCGGCAGCGTCTGCCGGTCGAGATCGTGCAGCGCATGCGCGCCGCGGTCGGACCGGACTTCCTCATCATCTATCGGCTGTCGATGCTCGACCTGGTCGACGGTGGCCAGACCTGGGACGAGATCGTGGCCCTCGCCCGCAAGATCCAGAGCGCCGGCGCCAGCCTCATCAACAGCGGCATCGGCTGGCACGAGTCACGCGTGCCGACCATCGTCACCAGCGTGCCGCGGGCCGCCTTCAGTTGGGTCACGCGGCGACTCAAGGCCGAGGTGTCGATCCCTCTCATCACCAGCAACCGGATCAACATGCCGGCGGTGGCCGAGCGCATCCTCGCCGACGGCGATGCCGACATGGTGTCGATGGCACGCCCGTTGCTGGCCGATCCGCACTGGCTGCGCAAGGCACGCGAGGACCGCGCCGCCGACATCAATACCTGCATCGCCTGCAACCAGGCCTGCCTCGACCACGTGTTCGAGCACAAGCGCGCGAGCTGCCTCGTCAACCCACGCGCCTGTCACGAGACCGAACTCGTGGTGACAGCGGCCGCCAGCAGCAGGCGCATCGCGGTGGTCGGCGCCGGTCCGGCCGGACTGGCCTGCGCCACCACGCTGGCCGAGCGCGGCCATGCGGTGACGCTGTTCGAACGCGCGGCGCAGATCGGCGGCCAGTTCAGGCTGGCGATGCGGATTCCTGGCAAGGAGGAGTTCGCCGAGACGCTGCGCTATTTCAGCCGGCGCATCGAGCAGACCGGTGTCGAACTGCGCCTTGCAACCGAGGCCACGCCCGATGCGCTCGGCGGCTACGACGAGGTCGTGCTGGCCACTGGCGTGACGCCGCGCGCGCTGGTGCTGGCCGGCGCCGAGCGCGCCAACGTGCTCAGCTACGTCGATGTGCTGCAGGGCCACGCCGCGGTCGGGCAGCGGGTGGCAATCATCGGCGCCGGCGGCATCGGCTTCGATGTGGCGGAGTTCCTCATCGAACCGGCCCCCTCGCCGAGCACCGATATCGCGCGCTGGGCGCGCGAATGGGGCGTGGACACGAGCCTGGCTGCACGCGGCGGCCTGCTGCCGCCGGCACCGGCCCCGGCCGCGCGTCAGGTCTGGCTGCTGCAACGCACGCCCGGCAAGCTCGGCAAGCGCCTCAACCGCACCACGGGTTGGGTGCATCGCGCCACACTGGCCGCCAAGCAGGTGACCATGCTCGGCGGCGTCGAATACGAACGCATCGACGATGCCGGTCTCCACATCCGCATCGACGGTCAGGCGCAGGTGCTGGCCGTGGATACCGTCGTCGTTTGCGCCGGCCAGCAAGCCAACCGCAGCCTGCATGCGGCGCTGGCGGCGCGTGGCCTGCGCGGCCACCTCATCGGCGGCGCCGACGTCGCCGCCGAACTGGACGCCAAGCGCGCAATCGCACAGGGCACGCAACTGGCGACGACGCTGTGACGCGATGCCCGAACGCGAATCGGCCGCCACGGCCGCGGCGGGCGCGCCACACTCGGCCGGTTATCATCGACCGGTCACGTCAACCCAACGGGGAAACTCCATGCAACGCCTCTTGACCTGTTTCCTGCTGGCGCTGCTTGGCGCCTGCAGCGCCACCGCGCAGCAGCGCGCCGCGCCCGCGGATGCGGTGTTCCGCATCGAGCCGGCGCGGCCGGTCGAACAACTGCTGCCGCTGGCACTGGCGGCAACGCCGCCGCACGAGACGGGCGAGTTCCATCCCAGTGATCTCGTCGAGCTCGTCACGCTCGACCCCACGCTGCGGCTCGACATCCGCTATGCCGGCACCCGCAACTTTCTCGGCGTGGCGCTGTACAGCCAGCCGCGCGCCTTCCTGCAGCGCCCGGCTGCCGAGGCGCTGGCGCGCGTGCAGCGTGCGTTGGCGACCGAGGGGCTGGGCCTGCTGGTCCACGACGGCTATCGGCCCTGGTACGTCACCAAGATGTTCTGGGACGCGACACCGGTCGAACAGCACCGATTCGTCGCCGATCCCGCCAAGGGGTCGCGCCACAATCGCGGCTGCGCGGTCGACCTGACCCTCGTCGATCTGA
The DNA here is from genome assembly GCF_019634845.1 of Dokdonella sp. GTDB lineage: Bacteria > Pseudomonadota > Gammaproteobacteria > Xanthomonadales > Rhodanobacteraceae > Dokdonella_A. The sequence continues at coordinate 241,611 of NZ_JAHCAQ010000001.1, read as the reverse complement.
GCACCGGCAAGGAACTCGAAATGCCGAGCCTGTACGACGAATTCTCCGAGCGTGCCTACCCCGACTGGAGCGGCGGCAGCGCGACGGCGCGGGCCAACCGCGACCGCCTGCGGCAGCACATGGAACGCGAGGGTTTCACCGTCTACCAGTACGAATGGTGGCACTTCGACTATCGCGGCTGGCAAGCCTGGCCGATCGGCAACCAGCGCTTCGAAGACCTTGGCGCGCGCTGAGCGCCGCCTCGCGGCGAGGCCGCCTGCGTCGCGCCCTGACCTTCACCGCGTCGACGCAGCGCTGCGCCGCGCGTGCGGGACGAAGCGCCTTGGCGCGCCTGCGCCCTTGCATCCGCCAGCGCGTACCACCATTTGAGCCGTGCTTTGCGCACTCGACTTTCCACCACCCAAGGACATCCGATGAAACTGTATACCTCGCCAGGCGCCTGCTCGACCGCCGACCACATCGTGCTGGAATGGATCGGCAAACCCTACCAAGTGCAGGTTGTCACGCGCGAGATGCGCGCCACGCCCGAGTTCCGTGCACTCAATCCGGCTGGCGCGGTGCCCGTGCTCGAGGACGATGGCTGGGTCCTGACCCAGAACATGGCGATCCTGCACTACCTGACCGATCTCAACCCCGAAGCGAAACTCGATGGCGACGGCACCCCCAGGGGCCGCGCCGAAGTCAATCGTTGGCTGGCCTTCGTCAATGCCGACCTGCATCCGGCCTTCAAGCCGCTGTTCGGCGCCACCGCCTACCTCGACGACGCTGCCGCGATCGACAAGAGCAAGGACAATGCACGCGCGACCTTGCGCATGCTGTTCGGCCGCGCCAATGAGCAGCTCGGCAAGCACGAGTGGATCGCCGGCAAGACGCGTTCGATCGCCGACCCGTACCTGTTCATCACGTCACGCTGGACCAAGGGCGTCGGCGTGGACCTTGGTGGCTACGAACATCTGGCGCGATTCTGCGCCCGCATGGAAGCCGATCCGGCGGTGCAGAAGGTGCTCGCGGTCACGACCTGAACCGCGCACCCGGAATCGATCGCGCAGCCCCCGGCGGGGCTGCCGCGATCCTGCCGGGCCGAGCTGCTGCCGCCTCAGGCGATCGAACTGCGCACGATCGATTCCCACTGCGCGCCAAACTCGCGCGAGCGTGCCTTGCCGATCGCCGCGGCCAGGTCGGGCAGCAGTGCGAGCAGCTCGTCGATGCTGCCGCAGCGCTCGATGCGCAGCTGCATCATGAAACCGCGCATGCCCAGATACGCACGCACGCCCTCGGACATGAGGCCACTGAGCGTGATGTAGCGGATGGCGGCATCGGTCGGCGCCGGGCCTGCCGGGTCGGCGGGTGCCGCCTCGCCCTTGCCCGAACCCAGCGCAATGAGCCCCAACTGCTGCAACTGTTCGATCGCATCGCCCGGCGCATGCAGCGACAGCGCGAAATGCCGCAGTGTCGCCACGTCGCGCTGGCCGTCGATCAGCAGCAGCAACGAGCGCACCGCCGGCGGCAGCTTGTGTTGGCGCTGGCTGACTTCGGAACGGCCGATATCGGTCTTCACATAGGTCGTCATGACACCCCCTTGCAAACCCGCTCACGGCCAGTATTGGGGTGGTCCGCAGGGCAGTCAAGGCGACCCGGTGGCCTCGGCCGCAGGCGCCTGACGCGCCAGCGCGAGCGGTCGCGGCGCGGCCACCGCGCGGCCCCAGCGCTCAGCCGCGCTGGTCGAGCGGTACGAACGCGAGGTTTTCCGGGCCGGTGTAGTTGGCACTGGGGCGGATGATCTTGCCGTCGATGCGCTGCTCGATCACGTGGGCGCTCCAACCCGAGGTGCGCGAAATCACGAACAGCGGTGTGAACATCGCTGTCGGCACGCCCATCATGTGGTAGCTGACCGCGCTGAACCAGTCGAGGTTGGGAAACATCTTCTTGATGTCCCACATCACCGTCTCGAGCCGCGCGGCGATGTCGAAGATCCGCATGTCGTGCTGCGCGGCCGACAGCTCGCGCGCGACTTCCTTGATGACCTGATTGCGTGGATCGCCGGTCGTATACACCGGATGGCCAAAGCCGATCACGACTTCCTTGCGCTCGATGCGGGCGCGGATGTCGGCCTCGGCCGCGTCAGGCGTGTCGTAACGCTGCTGGATCTCCAGCGCGACCTCGTTGGCGCCGCCGTGCTTGGGGCCACGCAGCGCGCCGATCGCGCCGGCAATCGCTGAATAGATGTCGCTGCCGGTGCCGGCGATCACGCGCGCGGTGAAGGTCGAGGCATTGAATTCATGCTCGGCGTAGAGGATGAGCGAGGTGTGCATCGCCCGCACCCACAGCTCGCTCGGCGCGCGACCATGCAGCAGATGCAGGAAGTGGCCACCGATGGAATCGTCGTCGGTCTCCACCTCGATGCGCTTGCCGTTGACGGCGAAGTGATGCCAGTACAACAACATGCTGCCCAGGCTCGCCATGAGTCGATCGGCGATGTCGCGCGCGCCGGGATGGCTGTGGTCGTCTTTTTCCGGCAGCGCGCAGCCCAGTGCCGATACCGCCGTGCGCATCACATCCATCGGATGGGTGCCGGCAGGCAGGCTTTCCAGCACGGTCCTGACTGCAGCCGGGATGCCGCGCATGGCCTTGAGCCTGGTCTTGTACGCGGCCAGCTCGGCCCGATTGGGCAGCTTGCCGTGCACGAGCAGGTGGGCGATTTCCTCGAACTCGCAGCTGGTCGCGAAGTCGAGGATGTCGTAACCGCGGTAGTGCAGGTCGTTGCCGCTGCGGCCCACTGTGCACAACGCGGTATTGCCTGCGGCCACGCCCGACAGGGCAACCGATTTCTTGGGTTTGAAGGCGACAGCGGTCTCGCTCATGGCATGCTCCAGAGTCATTTTGTCGAAGCGAACAACTCATCGAGCTTGCGCTCGTAGTCGTGGTAGCCGAGGACGTCGTACAGCTCCTCGCGCGTCTGCATGGTCGCCACGGCGGCCGCCTGCGTGCCGTCGCGGCGGATCGTCTCGTAGACGTTGAGTGCCGCCTTGTTCATCGCGCGATAGGCGCCGCAGCAGTACAGCGCAATGTCGACGTTGGCTGATTTCAATTCGTCGGTCGTGAAAAACGGCGTCGAGCCGAACTCGGTCAAGTTGGCGAGGATCGGCACCTGCACCGCGGCCTTGAAGCGGCGGTAGTCATCCAGTGTCCGCATCGCCTCGGGAAAGATCATGTCGGCACCGGCTTCGACATAGGCCATCGCGCGCTCGATCGCGCTGTCGATGCCCTCGACCGCCGCCGCATCGGTGCGTGCCATGATGACGAACGAGGCATCGCTGCGCGCATCGACGGCGGCCTTGACGCGATCGACCATCTCGGTCGCCGGCACCACTTCCTTGCCGGGGCGGTGGCCGCAGCGCTTCTGCCCCACCTGGTCCTCCATGTGCACGGCGGCGACACCGACACGCTCGAAACTGCGGATCGTGCGCGCGATGTTGAAGGCGCCGCCCCAGCCCGTGTCGATGTCCACCAGCAGTGGCAGTGCGCTGGCCTCGACGATGCGGCGGGCGTCGATCAGCACGTCCTCCATCGTCGAGATGCCAAGATCGGGCATGCCCAGCGAGTTGGCGGCAACGCCGCCACCGGACAGGTACAGCGCGCGGTAGCCGACGCGCCTGGCCATCAACGCGGCATAGGCCGTTATCGTGCCGACCACCTGCAGCGGGTTTTCCTCGGCAAGGGCAGCGCGGAAACGCGCGCCGGCCGGTGCGATCGCAGTCATGGGAGCTCCCGTAAGAACGCCTATTCTAGCCGATCGCGTGGCACGCTCCCGCCCCGGCAGCCATGGCCGGCATGGAACGCGCGCCGGCTGCGCACCGGATCGAGCAGCGGCGCCGCGTCGCGATGCCGCAGCGCCTTCGCGGTGCGTGACTCCGGCGCGCCGGCCACGTACATTCGCGCCGATGAGCCAGCCAATGACACTCGCCAACCGCATCCTCATCGGCATGGGGATCGGCATCGTCGCCGCCGTCGCCACACTCGGGATCGGCCACTTCCACCCGCCCACGCTCGATTTCATGCGCAAGGTCGCAAGCGCGGTATTCGATCCGTTTGGCCAGGTGTTCCTGCGCATGCTGTTCTTCGTGGTGATGCCGCTGGTATTCGCCTCACTGACCGCCGGCGTGGTGCAACTGGGGCGGCCCGGGCGACTCGGGCCGCTGGCGCTGCGCACGTTTGCGGTGTTCTTCGCCAACATGGCCATCGGCGTGACGCTGGGCCTGGTGATGATGAATCTGCTCGAACCCGGCCGGCACCTGCCCACCGACGTCATGCAGCAGTTGCTGGCCGAGTATGGCGGCGCCGCCAAGGGCATTGCCGATCGCGGCGCGGCGCAGCCGACGATGAGCCTGGCGCTCATCGTCGACATGTTCATGCCGCGCAACCTTCTCGGCGCCATCACCGGCCACGAACGTGGTTCGATCGGCGAAGTGCTGCCGCTGATCCTGTTCGCGATCCTGTTCGGTGCCGCTGCCACCCAGCTCGTCGAGGCGCGCCGACAGCGCGTGCTCGAAGGCCTGGAGACACTGGCCCAGATCATGACGCGCATCGTCGATTTCGCCTTGCGCCTGGCGCCCTATGCGGTGCCGGCAATGATCTACAGCGTCATCGTCAAGGTCGGCCTCAGCGTGCTGGCGGCGCTGGCGTGGTTCGTCGTCGGCTGCACGATCGCGTTCGCGTTGCATCTGTTCGGCACGATGTCGCTGTGGATGCGTTTCCTCGCCAAACGCTCGCCGCTGCAGTTCTTCCGCCAGATCCGCCCGGTGCTGGTGACGGCGTTTTCGACCAGCTCGAGCAATGCCACGCTGCCCACTGCACTGGCGGCTGCGCGCGAGGACCTCAGGCTCAGCGAGAGCACGTCGAGCTTCGTGCTGTCACTGGGCACGACGATGAACATGAGCGGCACGGCCCTGTTCGAAGGCTGCGTCGTGCTGTTCATCGCCCAGGTCTTCGGGGTGGAGCTGTCCCTGACCCAGCAGACCATCCTCATGCTGATGGCCGTGCTCAGCGCGGTGGCCGTGGCCGGCATCCCGGGCGGGTCCCTGCCGCTCATTGCCGGCCTGCTGGCGACCTTCGGCGTGCCTCCCGAAGGCATCGGCATCATCATCGGCGTCGATCGCATCCTCGACATGATGCGCACCACCGTCAACGTCGGTAGCGACGTCGCCACTGCGGTGGTGGTCGATCACCAGATGCGCCGCGCCGGCCTCGTGGGCGGCGATGATTGACGCCTGACCGGCCGCACCACGCGGACGTGGCCACGTCCGCATGGCTCCGGTTCGGTGGCGGCGCGCGGCTTGCCGTTCGAACGCGGTCCGATGCGGCAGCGCGCTTGCCGCGACGGCGGTATCAGAGCGCGCCGGGCAGCGGCGCGGGCCGGCCGAGCAGGAATCCCTGACCGAACTCGCAACCCATGGCGCGCAACGCGGCATGCTGGCGTTCGGATTCGATGCCTTCGGCGATGACTTCGATCCCCAACGCTCGACTCAGCGCGAGGATCGCACCAACGATCGAGTGCGCAGTGATCTGGTTGTCGTTGAGCGACACCACGAATGAACGGTCGATCTTGATCATGCGCAGCGGCAGCGAATGCAGGTAGCTGAGCGAGGAATAGCCGGTGCCGAAATCATCGAGCGCCGCGCCGACGCCGAATGCGCGCAGGCGTTCGAGCGTGGCGTGCACGCAAATCGGATCATCGAGCAGCGAGCCCTCGGTGACCTCGACGATGAGCCGGCCCGGCGCCAATCCGCTGCGCTCGAGCATGGCCAGCAACCGCTCGTCGAAATCGTCGTGGCGCAGGTGCTGCGCGGCCACGTTGACGGTGACGAACGTGTGCGGGTCGCTGTGCCCGGCCATCGTGCGGCAGGCGCGCTCGAACAGTTGCCAGTCGATGGCTTCCATGAGGCCGGCTTCCTGGGCGGCCTTCACGAACAGGATCGGTTCGAGCACGCCACGGTCGGGATGATTCCAGCGCAACAGCGCCTCGTAGCCAACGATGCGACCACCATCGAGGCGCTGCACGGGCTGGAAATACGGCTCGAATTCGCCGCGCTGCAGGCCATGACGCAGCTCGGCCTCGAGCAGCAGCACGTCCATCATGTTGCGCGCGAGGGTGTCGTCGAATACGACATAACGATTGCGCCCGAATTCCTTGGCACGGTACAGCGCGAGGTCGGCTTCGCGCAGGATGTCGTCGGGCGTTTCGTGGCGCGGGTCGCCCACGGCGATGCCGATGCTGACCGAAGGTTCGATGTCACGTCCGGCCAGGTGCACGGGCCGGTTCAGGGCGGCCAGCAATCGCGCCGCGAACGCTGCCGCACTGGCGGCGGTGCGCGCATCGTCGAGCAATACGGCGAACTCGTCGCCGGACAGCCTTGAGACCAGATCGGCGCTGCCGGCACAACTGCGCAGGCGGTTGCTGATCTCCTTGAGGAAGCTGTCGCCGGCCAAGTGGCCGAGACTGTCATTGATGACCTTGAAGCGATCAACATCGAGGTAGAGCAGCGCGAACGCACCATCGGGATCGTTGCGCTCGCGTTCGAGCACGAACTCCAGTCGTTCGCGCAGCGCGCGACGATTGGGCAGGCCCGTCAGCGTGTCGTGCATGACCTGGTGCTCGAGCTGCTTCTGCATCGACTCGCGACGGGCGATCTGCTCGCGCAATTCGTGGGTACGCTCGAGCACGCGGCGTTCGAGATCGGTATTGGCCTGCTGCAAGGCCATGGCAGCACGGCGGCGCTGGATGCTGGTGGCGATCTGGGTTGCGACGAAGCCGAGCAGGTCGCGCTCGACCGGCCCGTAGGCCGACTCTTCGCTGTAACTCTGCACGACGACGACGCCGATGACATCGTCGCCGACCCGCAGCGGCACCCCAAGCCAGCACAACGACGGGCGACCGAAACGACCGACCTCGATCTCGCCGCGCATGCCGAGCTGGTCGAGCTCGCTGCGGCTGCCGAGCAGCGGACGACCGGTCCGCATCACGTACTCGCTCAGACCGCGGCCCACCTCGCGCGACACCTGGCGCCGCTCGCCGGCATCGACATAGTACGGAAAGTCGAGCAGACCCTTGTCCCCGGACAGCAGGCCGATGAAGAAATTGTCGGCGTTGATGAGCTCACCAACGGCCTCGTGCATGCGCTTGTAGAAGGTTTCCTCGTCGATGTCGACGGTGGCCAGCTGCGCAATGTGAAACAGGCTCGCCTGCAGCCGCTCGGCGCGCTCGCGCTCGACGATCTCCTGCTGCAGGCCGCGATTGGCCTGCGCCAGCTCCAGCGTGCGCTGGCGCACCTGGGCTTCGAGCTCGTCCTTGCGCTCCTTGCGCGCGAGCGCGGTGAGGATATGGCTGCCGACGAATTCGAGCAGGGTGCGATCCTCGTCGGTGTAGCGAATCCCTTCCTCGTAGCTCTGCACCACCAGTGCGCCATGCACCTGCCCTTCGCTGAGCATCGGCACGCCGAGCCAGTCGCGGCTGATCGGCCCCTTGCGGCGGAAGGTATCGGGCAGCATGGCCTGGATCTGCTCCATGCTGCCCATGATCGGCTGCCCGGTGACCAGCAGGTGCCAGGTCAGGGTGCCTTCGCAGGCCGCCAGCGGAATGTCCTCGCCAATCGGATTGTCGGCGTCGACCACGTCCGAGAAATACAGGAAACGCAGCGTCTGCCGCACGGGGTCGTGGCGCACGATGAAGAAATTGGCGGCATACATCAGCGTGCCGACGATGCCGTGGATGCGCTCCAGCATCTCACCCATGTCGAGCGTGGAACCGGCCAGGTCGGAGATCGCGAACAGCGCGCGCTGCAGCACTTCCGAGCGCAGCAACTGGCGGTGGGCGCGCTGCAACGAGGCGAACTTGAGCGCCTGCTTGAGGTGCGCGCCGATCAACGGCAGGAAGTCGGCCAGATCCTCGGCGCCGCGCGGCGGCCGCTCTCCGGCACAGCGCAGCAGCAGCAGCGCGCTGGGTGGCACGCGCAGGAACAGCGTGCTGCCACGCGCCTGGACGAGGCCGGCGCCGAGCAGGAACTCGGTGGCGGCGCCGAGTTCGGTCAGGTCGAGCAGCTCGAGATCGTTGCCGCACAGCAGGCGGTCGCTGTCGAGCCACAGCAGGACGACTTGCTGCGCATCGGTGAGCGTGCGCGCGAACGCCTCCACCTGCTGCGCCAGTGCGTGCGGAGAGGTCGCCTCGACCAGGCGCAGCATCCACGCCGACCCATCGGGCTGGATCTGCGTGCGTGCAAGCACGCTGTCGCCGGGCCTGCCCGCGGCAACTGGATCCCCTGCATCGCGATGTGCACCCGAACTTGCCAATCCGGCCCCTGCCCCGATGGCTGCGGTCTGCGCCACGCGCGCAGCCTACGCTGTTTGCGCCGCCGGCGCGACCGGCGCCGATACGCCCGCCGGTGGCATCGCCAAGACGAGCGCACCGGTGCCCGATCCTCGTCGCCGCGGTCCGGCCGGCGCGGCGCCGGGCGAGGTCAGACCGGGCGAGATTCCCGGCCCGGCATGTCTTGGCGCAGGCCGCCGTTCCCCGACCAGCGGGGAGCGGCGCCCCGCGCGATCAGCGCTTGCCCGCCGCCTCGATCTCATCGACCAGACGGTCGGCGTGGTAGACGTTGCGCAGCGTCTCGATAATCGCGCCGCTGTGCACCGAAACCGTACGGTTGAGGCGCTCGTCATACCAGTAGTTGCCGCCGAGCGAGTGGATGTTGCCGTCGAACACGAGGCCGACGACTTGTGCCTTGCCGTTGATGACGGGACTGCCGGAATTGCCGCCGATGATGTCGTTGCTGCTGACGAAGTTGTAGCGCTGGGCCAGGTTCAGGGCACCCTTCGCCTTGGCGTCGAGCCAGCTCTGCGGCAGCGCGAACGGATAGGCTCCGGTCGCGTGCTCGAACGCGCCGCCGATCGTCGTGAACGGTTCCACCGGCACACCCTTTTCGTCCCAGCCCTTGACCTCGCCGAACGAGAAGCGTTGGGTGAAGGTCGCGTCCGGGTAGACGCTGGTGCCGTACTTCTCGAAGCGCGCGGCGGCAATCAGCGCCGAATTGCTGTCGATGACCGATTCGACTTCGTTCTCGTAGCGCGCGCGGATTGCACGCGCGTCGCCATCGACCGCGCGAGCGAGCACGATGAACGGATCGTCGGATTTCGCGATCGCGTCCGCGCCGCCGTCCCACAGTGCCTTGCGCACCGCCGGATCGCCGAGCTTGCTGCCCTCGACCAGGCGCTTGGCCAGCGCTTCGGGCGACTCGTTGCCCAGCACCTTCTTGACGAACGCATCACCCGTGCCGAGGGTCTCGCGCAGCTTGGTCAGCGACCAGCCGAACTTGACCTGCTCGTAGTTCGCATAGATCGGCGCGGTCGAGAACAGGCGCTGGGTCAGCGCCGGCAGTTTCGAATCGGTGAATTCGCGCAGCCGCTCGGCATCGGGCTTGTTGCGCTCGGCGGCGCCGCGCACGAGCATGCGGGCATAGTCGTAGTAGCGCGTGTAGAAGCCGCGGCCACCTTCGAGGTAGCTGTCGCGATCGAGATTGTTGCGCTCGACGGCAACCGCCTCGGCGATCTCGTCCCACGCCGCACCATACTTCCGTTGGCGCGCCGGATCGGCGGCAACGAAGTCGCGCAGTTCGGTTTCCTGCGCACGCTTGAGGTTGAACACGGTCGGATCCTGCAGCGCGGACAGACGACCGCGCAGCACCTTGTAGGAATTTTCGGTAGCGAACAGGTCGCTCTGCGCAACGCGCCAATTCTCGGCGTTCTCGTTGCGGAACTGCGTCAGCAGGCCGCGACGCTCGGCCAGGAACAACAGGTACGAGACGAGCTCGTCGTCGCGCGCCAACTCGAGCTGCGCGACCGTGAGCTGGCGGTCGGTGCCGCCGGGGTTGCCGACGATGACCGTCATCTCGCCTTCCGCGGCGCCGTCCTTCGAGAACGGGAAGTAGTCCTTCGGCCGGACCGGCTTGCCGTTCTCGTACGCGCGCAGCAGGCCCATGTCGAGGTCGTAGCGCGGGAAGTTGAAATTGTCCGGATCGCCGCCGAAGAACGCGGCTTCGAGTTCGGGCGCAAACGCCAGGCGCACGTCCTGGATGCGGTGATACTGGTACAGGCTGAACACGCCGCCGTGATAGAGATCGACCACGTCGCAGCGCGTGCGCGCGCTGTCCTTGCCGGCACATTCCTTCTCGATCGCCGACTTGATCGCCTTCTCGGCCTTGCTGTATGCCTCACCGGACTTGCCCGCGGTCGCCGCCTTCACGCGCGCGGTGACGTCGCTGATCCGGTCGAGGCGGTTCAGCTCGATCTCCGGGCAGCGCAGCTCGTCCTTGGCTTCCTTGGCGAAGAAGCCATGCTTGATGTAGTCGTGCTCGGCGCTCGACAGCTGTTGCACGCAGGCATTGATGCAATGGTGGTTGGTCAGCACCAGGCCGTTGGGCGACACGAACGATCCCGAGCAGCCGCCGGCCAGGCGCAGCGCGGCCTTCTGCACGTGCTCGGCCCACTTCGCATCCGGCGTGAAGCCGTGGTTGGCCTGCACCCGTGCCTTGGGCAGGTTGTCCGGTGTCCACATGCCTTCGCCGGCGACCGCGCCGACACTGGCCAGCGCGAGCGCGAGGCAAACCACGAGCTTGTTCATCGATGTCTCCGTAGAGTGTGCACGCCCCGCGCGGCCTCGTCATGCCGGCAAGCCGGCATGACGGAGTCGAGGGCATCGGGTTGGATGGAATGGCGCGAGCGAGAGTCGCGCAGCCAGCGCGTCAGCGCCGGGCGAACAGGTGCTCGACGCCGGCACGTTCCTCGCGCAGTTCCTTGTCGGTCGCGTCCATGCGCGCGCGCGAGAACTCGTTGATGCCCAGGCCCTGCACGATCGCGTACTTGCCATCCTTGCAGGTCACCGGGTAGCCGTAGATCACTCCCGGCGCGATGCCGTAGGAGCCGTCGGACGGAATACCCATCGAAACCCAGTCGCCGTCGGCGGTGCCGAGCGCCCAGCTGCGCATGTGGTCGATCGCGGCCGAGGCGGCCGAGGCGGCCGACGAGGCGCCGCGCGCCTTGATGATCGCCGCGCCGCGCTGCTGCACGGTCGGGATGAACGTGTCCTGATACCAGGCCTGGTCGACCAGCTCCGTCGCGGCCTTGCCGTCGACGCTGGCGTGATGGATGTCCGGGAACTGGGTCGAACTGTGGTTGCCCCAGATCGTCATGCGCTTGACCTGGCTGGAGTGCTTGCCGGTCTTCTCGGCAAGCTGGCTCTTGGCGCGGTTGTGGTCGAGGCGCACCATCGCGGTAAAGCAGTTCGGATCGAGATCGGGCGCATTCTGCTGCGCGATCAACGCGTTCGTGTTGGCGGGGTTGCCGACCACCAGCACCTTGACGTTGCGCTTGGCGTGGTCGTTGAGCGCCTTGCCCTGCGGGGCGAAGATCGCGCCATTGGCCTCGAGCAGATCCTTGCGCTCCATGCCCGGGCCGCGCGGGCGCGCACCGACCAGCAGCGCGTAGTCGACATCCTTGAAGGCGACATTGGCGTCATCGGTGGCGACAACGCCGGCCAGCGTCGGGAACGCGCAGTCGTTGAGCTCCATCACCACACCCTGCAGCGCCGGCAGTGCCGGGGTGATCTCGAGCAGGTGCAGGATCACGGGCTGGTCGGGGCCGAGCATGTCGCCGGCGGCGATGCGGAACAGCAGGGCGTAGCCGATCTGGCCGGCAGCGCCAGTGACGGCGACTCGAACGGGAGCTTTCATGACGATACCTCGGAGTGAAAGGCTGGGACGGGGAAACGGGGGACGGCACGCCGGTCACGCCACGGCACCGCTGCCGCGCGGCGACCGGCACGCTGCACCGGCCTCATTTCAGCTCGGCAAAGAACTCGGCGATGCGCGCCATGCCCGGTTGCAACTGCTCCACCGGACAGGTGTAGGAAATCCGCAGCGCATTGGGGTCACCGAAGGCCGAGCCCGGCACGCAGGCCACGCCCTTGGCTTCGAGCAAGGCGTTGCAGAAGTCGACGTCGTTGCCGATGCGCTGGCCGCCATGGCTCTTGCCGAATGCGCAGGAAATGTCGGGAAACACGTAGAACGCCCCTTGCGGCTGCGGGCAGGCCACGCCCGGGATCGCGCGCAACGCGGCCACGACCTGGTCGCGGCGCGCCTGGAAATCGGCGCACTTGCGCTCGGGCACGTCCTGCGGCCCCGCCAGCGCGGCGACTGCAGCGGCAGTGACGATCTCGGGCAGGTTGGTGATGTGGTTGGAGTTGAGCGTGGTGAAGGCCTGCGCGACGCTTTCGGGCGCGGCGATGAAACCGACACGCCAGCCCGGCATGCCGTAGGTCTTGGACAGCGAGTCGACCTGGATCGTGCGCTCGCGCAGCTCGGGCCGCGCGGTGACGAAATTGTGATAGCCGACGCCGTCGAACACCATGCGGTTGTAGATGTCGTCGCAGATGATCCACACGTCCGGATGCTTGACCAGCACCGCGGCCAGTGCGGCGATCTCCTCGCGCGTGTAGACCATGCCGGTCGGGTTGCAGGGGTTGTTGAACAGGAACACCTTGACCCCCGCCAGCGCCGCATCGAGCTGGGCGGGCGTGAGCTTGTAGTCCTGGCTTGCCGGACACGGCATCAGCCGCATCTTCGCGTCGACGATCTCGGCGATGTCGACATAGGTGGTCCAGTACGGCACGGCGAAGGCGATCGTGTCGCCCGGGTCGAGCAGCGCTTCGGCCAGGTTGTACAGCACATGCTTGGCGCCGATACCGACGGCGATGTTCTTGCGCGTGTAACCGTCCAGCCCGCTGCCGTGCAGATGCGTGAGGAAGGCGTCGAGCAGGACGTCGGCGCCGCGGTTGGAACCGTACTGGCCGCTGTCCCTCGCCAGCGCCTCACGCGCGGCAACGTAGACATGTTCACCCGGCAGGAAATTGGGTACGCCGATCGAGAAACTCACGATGTCGCGGCCGGCGGCCTTGAGTGCCTTGGCCTTGTCGGCCACGGCCATGATGGCACTGGGTTTGGCGCGCCCCATGCGCGTGGCAAGTTTGGGCATGACGATCCTGCTCGAAGGGGAAAATGCGGCAACTGGCAACCGCCAATTCTAGCACAGCGCAGCAGCCGCCCTGCCGCGCTGGCTCATGAAATCCGCGCCAGAATCCTGAGCATTTTCTCGGTGAAAGGCCCGTACGGTGGATACAGCAGGCTCACGCCGGACCAGCGCGACTGGATGAACACGGGCTTTTCCTTCGAGAACTGGCGAAAGCCGAATTCGCCGTGGTAGTGCCCCTGCCCCGATGGACCGACGCCACCGAACGGCAACGACTCCTGCGCGATGTGCAGCAGCGTGTCGTTGATGGTGACGCCACCGGCAACCGTGCCTGCCAGCACGCGCTCGCGTGCCGCGCGATCGCGGCCGAACCAGTACAGCGCGAGCGGCCGCTCGTGTGCATTGACATGATCCAGGGCCGCCTGCGCATCGTCGACGGCGACGACCGGCAGCAGCGGGCCGAAGATCTCCTCCTGCATGACGCGCATCGAGTCATCGACGTCGAGCAACAGCACCGGCGCCAGCTTGCGCGTGAGCGCATTGCCGCCGCCGGCGTCGCCAGCCAACTCGACGAGCTGGGCGCCGCGCGCACGCGCATCGGCGAGAAGCTCCTGCAGACGCTGGTAGTGGCGCTCGTTGATGATGCTCGTGTAGTCGGGATTGTCATGGATCGTGGGATACAGGGCCGCAACCGCACGACGCAGCTCGGCGACGAACTCATCGCGCAGCGCGCGCGGCACCAGCACGTAGTCGGGCGCGATGCAGGTCTGACCGGCATTGAGCAGCTTGCCGAAGGCCAGCCGCCGCGCGACCAGCGCAAGGTCGGCCGAGGCATCGACGATCGCCGGAGACTTGCCGCCGAGCTCGAGCGTCACCGGGGTGAGATTCTTCGCCGCCGCCTGCGCCACGCTGCGACCCACTGCGGTCGAACCCGTGAACACGAGATGGTCGAACGGCAGCGCCGCAAAAGCCTTGCCGACCTCGGCATCGCCGATCACGACGGCGACTTCCTCGGGCGCGAACGCGGCCGCGATGCGCTGCGCCAGTACCTGCGAAAAGCGCGGCGTGAGCTCGGATGGCTTGAGCAATGCACGGTTGCCGGCCGCCAGCGCCCCCACCAACGGTGCCAGCGCGAGCTGCAGCGGGTAGTTCCACGGACTGATGATGCCGACCACGCCCAGTGGCTGGCGCAGCAGGCGCGAACGGCCAGGCCAATAGATCGGCGACGTCGGTACGCGGCGCGGTTTCATCCACGATTTCAGCTGGCGCCGCGCGTGGCGCAGCGCGCTGCGCGTGAACACCGCTTCGGCAAGGATCGTCTCCACCCGCGAGCGGCAGCCGAAATCGCCGGCGATGCTGGCCGCGAACTCGCGCTCGGCGTCGGCGTCGAGCAGGCGTTCGAGCCTGGCCAGTCGATCCAGGCGCTGTTCGCGCGAGGGCTGCATGTCGCGCGCGAAGGCCTGCTGCTGGGCGCGCAACAGCGCCTGCAGGTCATGGCCTGCGGCGACAACCGGTGTCGAGTCGGGGGCAACGACGGCGACCATGGCACGTCTCCGGAGCGGGGGATGCTTCACCCTAATGCCCGATGTTGACGCTGTCAACATCGGCCCGCTAACCTTGCGCGATGAACAGCACGCTTCGATCGCCACCCGCCCGCGCAGCGCGCACGGCCTACCATCACGGCGAACTGCGCCAGACCCTGCTCGACGCCGCCGCCGACTTGCTTGCCAACGGTGGCATCGACGCCGTCGGCATGCGCGAGATCGCGCGCCGCGCCAGTGTCTCGCACGCAGCGCCCTACCGCCACTATGCGAGCCGCGAAGCCTTGCTGGCCGACCTCGCCGCAATCGGCTTCGAGCAGCTCGCGGCCCGCTTTGCCGCGCTGCCGCCGCTGGCGACGCCCGACCGGCGCCTGGTCGACATGGCGCGTGCCTACGTCGACTTCGCGCGGCAACAGCCGCAATTGTGGCGGCTCATGTTCGGCAACGCCCTCGACAAGCTCGAGTATCCAGCCCTGCTCGAGGCCTCACGCCTTGTGCTGGCGACCTTGCGCGCGACGGTCGAGGCGCTTGGGGTGCCGGCCCCGGCGACACACCAGACCCTGGCCGCCTGGGCCTTCGCGCACGGTGTGGCGCGGCTCGTCCTCGATCATCGTCTCGATGCCCACCTGGACACGCCGATCGACGCCGACGCGCTCGTGCAGGAGGCTGCACGGATCTTCCTGCGCGGCCTGCGCACGCCGTGACCAATCGTCACAACCGGTACATGCGCGCAGCGCTACAGTCGCCCAGTTCCTGACAGCGCGGAGGTTCCATGTACTGGTTATGGATGTTCGTGATCGGCCTGCTGGTCGGCATCGTCGCCAAGTTCCTCATGCCGGGCCGCGACCCGGGCGGCTTCATCGTCACCGGCCTGCTCGGCATCGGCGGCATGTTCGTTGGCGGGTTCCTGTCCAACCTCGTGTTCGGTACCGGTGCGATCGGTGGCCCGATCCAGCCTTCCGGCTTCATCGGCGGCGTGATCGGCGCACTGATCCTGCTGGCCATCTACCGCGCGGTGAAGCGCCGCGCCTGAACCGGCGGGGCGCTGCGCCAACGCGCGGCGCCCCTCCAACCGCCTCAGCGCGCCTTGAAGCCGGCGGCGTCGAGCGCGGCGTTCCACTGCTCGATGCGCGGCTGCTGCGCCGCGAGCAGAGTGCTGGCATCGCCCTCGATGCGGATCGACTCGATCCTGTCGCCGCCACGGATCTGGTCGACGACGGCCTTGTCACTGGCGTCGACCACGGCGCCGAACACCGTGTGCTTGCCGTCGAGCCACGGCGTCGCGACGTGGGTGATGAAGAACTGGCTGCCATTGGTGCGCGGGCCGGCGTTGGCCATCGACAGCACGCCGCCACGGTCATGCCTGAGATCGGATCGTGTCTCGTCCTCGAACTGGTAGCCGGGGCCGCCGGTGCCGCTGCCATGCGGGCAGCCGCCCTGGATCATGAAATCGGCGATGACGCGGTGGAAGTTGAGGCCATCGTAATAGCCGCGTTGGGCGAGATTGACGAAGCTGGCGACCGTGACCGGCGTCTGCTGCGCATGCAAGCGCACGCGGATCAGGCCCTTCGAGGTCTGGATGTTGGCGATGAGGTCGTTGCTCATGGTGCGATCCCGCAGCGAAAAGGACGTGGATGATACCCGAGCCGCGCGTCCTGCCCGCTGGCGCCGGTGCCGTGCCCGTCCCGGCGCTGAACCGCCCCCGCGCCGGCTGCGATGGAATTTGCTGCAGTGCGGGCGCACAGACCCTATAATGTGCGGCTCCCCTTTCCATCCAGGCGGGCCTTTGCGGGCGCCGCCCATTCGCATGTCCATCGAAAACCTGCGCAACATCGCCATCGTCGCCCACGTCGACCACGGCAAGACCACGCTCGTCGACCAGTTGCTCAAGCAGTCGGGCACGCTCAGCGAGCGCACCGTGCTGGCCGAGCGCGTGATGGACAGCAACGACCAGGAAAAGGAACGCGGCATCACGATCCTGTCCAAGAACACCGCGATCAACTGGCGCGGCAACCGCATCAACATCGTCGACACACCCGGCCACGCCGACTTCGGCGGCGAGGTCGAGCGCGTGCTGTCGATGGTCGACTCGGTGCTGCTGCTCGTCGATGCCATGGACGGGCCGATGCCGCAAACGCGCTTCGTGACCCAGAAGGCGTTCCAGATGGGCTTCAAGCCGATCGTGGTCATCAACAAGGTCGACCGCCCCGGTGCACGACCGAACTGGGTGCTCGACCAGACCTTCGACCTGTTCGACCGCCTCGGCGCCACCAACGAGCAGCTCGACTTCCCGGTGATCTACGCCTCGGGCCTCAACGGTTATGCGGGGCTCGACGAGGGCGTGCGCTCGGGCGACATGACTCCGCTGTACGAAGCGATCATGCAGCACGTGCCCAAGCCGCCGGTCGACAGCGATGGCCCGTTCCAGATGCGCATCAGCCAGCTCGACTACTCCAGCTACGTCGGCCTGATCGGCATCGGCCGCATCCAGCGTGGCAAGGTGCGCACCAACATGCCGGTCAGCGTGATCGACCGCAACGGCGTCAAGCGCAATGCGCGCGTGCTGCAGGTGCTGGGCTTCCTCGGACTCGAACGCAAGGAAGTGGCCGAGGCCGAGGCTGGCGACATCATCGCCATCAACGGCATCGAAGGCCTCGGCATTTCCGACACCGTCTGCGCGCCCGAGGCGCCCGAGCAGCTGCCGGTGCTGACCGTGGACGAACCGACCATCAGCATGACCTTCCAGGTCAACAACTCGCCATTCGCCGGCACCAAGGACCACAGCGGCGGCAAGTTCCTCACCAGTCGCCAGTTGCGCGACCGCCTCATGCGCGAAACGCTGCACAACGTCGCCCTGCGGGTGGAGGACACCGACGATCCGGACAAGTTCAAGGTGTCGGGCCGTGGCGAACTGCACCTTTCGGTGCTGATCGAAACGATGCGCCGCGAAGGCTACGAACTTGCGGTGTCGCGCCCCGAAGTCATCATCAAGGACATCGGCGGCGTGCCGAGCGAGCCGATCGAGCAGCTTGTGGTCGACATGGAGGAGCAGTACCAAGGCGGCGTGATGGAGCGCCTCGGCATGCGGCGCGGCCAGCTCACGGGCATGGAGCCCGATGGCAAGGGCCGCGTGCGCCTCGATTACATGATCCCGGCGCGCGGACTGATCGGCTTCCAGACCGAGTTCCGCACGCTCACGGCCGGCACCGGCCTGCTGTTCCACGTGTTCGACCACTATGGCCCCAAGGCCGAAGGCGCGATCGCCAAGCGCCCCAATGGCGTGATGATCTCCAACGGTCAGGGTCAGGCACCGGCCTATGCGCTGGTCGGTCTGCAGGAACGTGGGCGACTGCTGGTCGGCGAAGGCGACGACATCTACGAAGGTCAACTCGTCGGCATCCATGCCAAGGACAACGACCTCACGGTCAATGCCCTGCGCGCCAAGCAGCTCACCAATATCCGTGCGGCCGGCAAGGACGACAACGTGCAGCTGACGCCGCCGATCCGCATGTCGCTGGAGCAGGCGCTCGAGTTCATCGAAGAGGACGAACTCGTGGAAGTCACGCCCAAGTCGATCCGTTTGCGCAAGAAGCATCTGACCGAAAACGACCGCAAGCGCGCCTCGCGGCAGGCGGCGTAGTCAACGCACCTCCAGTTCGCGGGGTTTGCCGCAAACCCCGCGCCAACCGATTGTGGCGGCCCCGGCCGGCGATTCGCGTTGGGGTTTTCACCGCCGAACTGCGTATCAGTCCCCCCGGAAGGTCCGTGTGAACGGGTCCATCGGGAAGTTCGCCGTGCTGAAACACCTTGCCACCTCTTTGCTGGTCCTGGCGTCGGGCGCCGCGCATGCGGCCATTTTCTGCCCCGGCAACGAAGCCGATTTCCGCCAGGCACTGGCGACGGCGGCGACAAACGGGGAGAACGACGAAATCCGCCTGCGCGTCGGCACCTACTACACCGGCGGCGTGAAGTTCTCGATGACCTCGACCGAAGCGAAAAGCCTCGCGATATCGGGCGGCTGGTCGGACTCGCTCACCCTGTTCTGTTCGATCCAATCGCCCTCGGCATCGGCGACCATTCTCGATGGGCAGCACATCACGGCCGTACTCGATATCAGCGCCTATGCCTTTGGTAGTGGCAGTGCTGCGGCAACGGTGTCGCTGAGCAACCTCACCCTGCGCAATGGCTACACCAACACGAACGGCGAAGCCGCCGGATTGCTGATCGGAACGGGCAACCAGACCCTGCGCCTCCAGAACACGATCCAGACCGGCCATGCGCACAATCTATACGGATCGATCTACAACAACGCCGTCACGCTGATCGGCTACGGCGACGTTTACGTCGTCAACAATGCGCTGAGCAGCCTGAGCAGCAAATACGCCAACCTCGGCATTTTTACCGTCAACGCAAGCCAGACGGTGTTCCTCACCAACAACACGCTTTCGCTCGCGGGCGCGGGCTTCAATACCCTGCTCGATGCGAACAACGGCACCGCGTACCGCATCGTCAACAATGCGATCGTCACGGCCGGCGGCTACGGCTTGGCTTTCAACAGCCGCAATGCCAGCGACCTCATCCGCACCTGGATGTACAACAACATCGGCACCTACAACGTCAACGGCATGTTCAACGGCATCGCGCCGCAGGCCGACGTCGGAAATTTCCCGAACGTCGATCCCAAATTCGTCAGTGCCACCGATCTGCGTCCCGCCGCGGGATCGCCGCTGGTCAACCTCGGCCTGAACTCGCCTTACGGCGGCGTTCCGTCAATCGATCTGGACGGCAACCCGCGCGTGGACCTGGGCATCATCGACGTCGGCGCATATGAATCCACGCGTGAAAGGATCTTTGCCAACGGCTTCGATTGATGCGCGGGCGCGCTGCTGCCATGCACGCCATGGGTCCACATCGCGTATCCACACGCACCGCCCTGCGGGGTCGCGCCAGGAAGCCCTGCTGGCGGGCGCCATGGAGTTGGCACGACAACGCCGCCCCCCTGCCGCGGCAGCGCGAAGTGTGGTAAATCGGCACGCGGGGAGCGATGGCGCAAGCGGTGTCATCCATGATGCGGGGCATGTCCAACCCATTCACCAGTGATCCACACGCGGCGGCGCAAACCGACGCGGCCCAGTCTGCCTGCGTTCCCGCTGCCGGCGCGCTGCCGGTGCCTGCCCTGCCTGGTCTCGACTCCGAACGGATCGCCACGCTGTCGCGGCTGTGCAATCCGATTTGGATTTTCGATATCGACGCCTCGCGCGTGCACTGGGCCAATGAGGCCGCGCTGGGAGTCTGGCGGTCGCCATCGCTGGCAGAACTGACCACGCGCGACCTGGGCAAGGACATGTCCGAATCAGTCGCGCGCCGCCTGCGCCAGTACCAGCTCGATTTCGCCAGCAGCGACGCGCGCTTCAGCGAACTGTGGACGTTGTACCCACGCGGCATCCCACGCACGATGCGCGTGATGTTCAGCGGCATACGGCTGGACGATGGTCGCGTAGCGATGCTGTGCGAGGCACTGGGCGAGCAGCAGGCCGATCCGGAAACGCTGCGCAGCGCGGAGGCCCTGCTGCACACGCCGGTGATGATCACTCTCTACGACCAGCGCGGTGTGGCGCTGTATCGCAACCCGGCTGCCCGCCATGACGTGGCCAGCGCCAGCAGCATGCTGCAACAGCACTTTGCCGACGCGAGCGAAGGCGCCGGGTTCGTCAATGCGTTGCGCAGCGACGGATCGGCGCTGCAACTGTGCCGGGTCAACAGCGCGGCCGGAGAGCGTTGGCACCGCATCTCGGCGCGCCGTTGCCGTGATGCAGTCAGCGGGCATGAGGCCTGGCTGTTCAGCGAGATCGACGTCAGCGACCTCAAGCGCGTCGAGGCACACGCCAATTACCTGGCCATGCACGACTCCCTGACCGGGCTGCCGAACCGCCATTTCATCGAGAGAACGTTCCGCGAACGCATCGACGAACTGCGTCCGACCGGCAAACAGGCGACGCTGATCTTCATCGACCTCGACAATTTCAAGAAGATCAACGACTCGCTCGGCCATACGGCGGGCGATCAGTTGCTGCTGGTCATGGCTGGCCGCTTGCGTGAAGCGGTGGGCGGCAACGATCTCGTGGCACGCCTGGGCGGTGACGAATTCATGATGTTCGCCAGCAGCGACGACGCCGCAACGACCGCGCATGTGCTGTGCCAGCGCCTGCTGAAGATCATCGCCCAGCCGCTCAAATTGGGCCACCACGAAGTGACCGTGACCGCATCAATGGGCGTGGCCCTGTATCCGCGCGACAGCAACGACCTGGGCGCGTTGATGCGACAGGCCGATCTGGCAATGTACAGCGCCAAGGATGCCGGCGGCGGCACCCTGGCCTTCTACTGCGAATCGATGCTGGCCAAGGCGCAGTCGAGGCTCACCCTCGAGATCGAACTGCAGCGCGCCCTCGATCGGCGCGAATTCGTGCTGCATTACCAGCCGCGTCACGACGTCATCACGGATCGGGTGGTCGGAGTCGAGGCGCTCGTGCGGTGGAATCACCCACAGCGTGGCCTGGTCGCGCCAGTCGAGTTCATTCCGGCATGCGAGGAGACCGGCCTCATCGTGCCGCTCGGCGAGCAGGTGCTGATGCAGGCCGTCGACTGCCTCGCACGCTGGCAGCGCAGCGGCATCGTGGCGACGGTCGCGGTCAACCTTTCACCTCGCCAGTTCAGCAACAGCGCGCTGATCGCCAGCTTGCGCCGCGCCATCGACACCAGCGGTTGCGACCCCACCGGCCTGGAACTGGAAATCACCGAATCGGTTCTGCTCGGCAACGACGCCGCGACACTCAAGCTCGTGCACGACCTGCGCGCACTCGGTTGTGGCGTGACCGTCGACGACTTCGGAACAGGCTATTCCAACCTCGCCTACCTGCAGCGGATTCCGCTGACCTGCCTCAAGGTCGACCGCTCGTTCGTCGCCCAGGCGGCGCCGACTCGACCGCTGGCCGAAGTCATCATCGCCCTGGGGCACATGCTCGGCCTGCGCGTGGTCGCCGAGGGTGTCGAGACCGAGGAGCAACTGCAGTGGTTGCGCACGACTTCGTGCGATGAGTTCCAGGGTTTCCTGCGCGCACCTGCGCTGACCGCCGCCGAGCTCGAGCGCTACATCACCGGCCACGCTCCAGCCTGACGTCGCGCTCATCCTGAGCGCCGATTGCCGGCCTGCGATTGGCCTCAGGCGCCGCCGTGACCGCGCTTGCGCACGATCAGCATCGCCAGTTCCAGCGACTGCTCGTAGTTGAGTCGCGGGTCGACCTGCGACTTGTAGGCGAGCGCGAGGTCATCCTCGGTCAGACCTCGGGCGCCACCGAGGCATTCGGTGACGTTCTCACCGGTGAGCTCCAGATGCACCCCGCCCAAGTGGGTCCCGGCCGCCGCATGCACGTCGAAGGCGGTTTCGAGTTCGGCGCGGATATTCTTGAAGCGGCGCGTCTTGTAGCCATTGGCGACGGCCTCGGTATTGCCGTGCATCGGATCGCACACCCACAACGGACTGCGCCCCTCGGCCTTGATCGCTGCCAGCAGTGCCGGCAGCGCGACATCGATCTTGGCAATGCCCATGCGGTGGATCAGCGTGAGGCGTCCCGGTTCACGCTCGGGATCGAGCACGTCGCACAGGCGCAGCAACTGGTCGGGCGTCACCGACGGACCCAGCTTGATTGCGATCGGATTGCGGATGCCGCGGAAGTATTCCACATGCGCGCCGTCGAGCGCCGCCGTGCGCATGCCGATCCACGGGAAGTGCGTGGACAGGTTGAACCAGCCCTGCTGCCGTGGCACCTGCCGCGTGAGCGCCTGCTCGTAATGCAGCAGCAACGCCTCGTGCGAAGTGTAGAAGTCGATGCGCTGGTAGCTGTCGATGCTGTTGCCGGCCAGCGTCTCCATGAAGCGCAGCGACTGGCCGATCGATTCGACCATCGCGCGGTATTCGTTCTGCAGCGGCGAATGGTCGACCCAGGCCAAGTCCCAGTATTCGGGATGGTGCAGGTCGGCAAACCCGCCGTCGATGAGGCCGCGCACGAAATTCATCGTCATCGCCGAATGCGCATGGCCGCGCACGAGGCGCTGCGGATCGGCGCGGCGCGCCTGCGCGGTGAAGGCGCTGTCGTTGACGAGATCGCCGCGATAGCACGGCAGCGTCTCGCTGCCGCGGGTTTCGGTGTCGGCCGAGCGCGGCTTGGCATACTGGCCCGCAAAGCGCCCCACGCGCACCACCGGCAGCTGCAGGCCATGCACGAGCACGAGGCTCATCTGCAGCATGACCTTGAGCCGGTTTGAAATCAGCGGCGAGGTGCAGTCGTCGAAACTCTCGGCGCAATCGCCACCCTGCAGCAGGAAGCGCCGGCCGGCGGCCGCTTCGCCGAGCAGCTTCTTGAGCGCGAGGATTTCCCACGAGGTCACCAGCGGTGGCAACTGACCCAGCTTGTGCAGCGCCTGCGCCAACTCCAGCGGATCATCATAGGTGGGCTGTTGCAGGCTTGGGCGCGTCTGCCACGACGCGGGCTCCCAGTCGGATGCCAGTCGCGTCGTCTGCGGACTCATGTGTGCCTGCGCCAACTGGTTCATGATTGCTGCACCGCGGAAAATTCGATCATGCCACAGCTTCCGGGTCGCGCCTACTGGCCGAAAATCCTCGTTGTGCGCTTGCGGAAACCAGCCCACAAGGCGGCACCGCCAAGGCTCAGATACGAGATCAGCGTCCAGCCCGGCATCGTGATGCCAAGCAGACGCCAGTGCGAATCCGAGCAGTCGCCCGATGCCATGAAGGCTTTGCGGATAGCCTGCGACAGCGGAAAGCGGTTATCGAACAGAGTGTAGAAGTCCATGCCGCAGGACGCGAACGGATCGGGCGGAGAAAACTGCATATGCAAATGATCAATCGCGATGGCGGCGCCGATCGCGGCGAACACGGCGACCAGCAGCGCGTAGATGCGGCGACCGAGGGCGCCCGGTCCGTGCAATGCGCCGAGCAGGAAGAACAGGCCCATGCCGACGAAGGCACCGCGCTGGAACATGCACTTCGGGCACGGCGTGATGCCCTGGTGCAGCTCGACCCAGAAATAGGCATAGGCGACCAGCGCCAGGCTGATGCCCGCGCCAAGCAGGTACTGGGCGCGGAAGGGCCATCGGAAAGGATTGAGTCTCATGTCCACTCCACGAACTGCGAACGTCCAAGTCTAGGTGGCAACCGGGTCAAAGGAAAAGCCGCTGCGCGACGACCCCGCGCATGATCCAGCACGTCAGCAACAGCCAGCCGCCGAACGTGGCCCATTCGATGCGCCGCGACGCCTGTTCGCGCAACGCCAGCCACAACACCAGCGGCACCATGACGTAGCGCAGCTCGATCAACCATGAGGCGGCCAGGAACAACGCCGCCAGCACATGCAGCCAACGCGCCCGCGCCGGCCGCAGCACGGTCGCTGCCAGCGCCGCCGCGCCGGCCGCGGCAAGCAGCGCCGCCAGCGCGCGCAACCACGGCTCCTGCACGATCGCCTGCACGAGGCGATTGTGCAGGTAGAAGTCGGGCAGTACGCCGTTGTACGGATTGCTGGCGGCGAAGCCGAACCAGAACCCGGCCAGCGCCGCCAGCGCCAGCAACGGTGGCCACGGCCGCTGGCAGCCTGCGCGCAAGCTGCGCACCAGTGCCGGCACGACCTGCAGTGGCAGCAAGGCGCCGAGGACCGCCAGCGCAAGCAGCACATTGCCGGCATGCAGGCTGAGGTCCGGATGCAGGGCGGCCTGGCTCGGCGACAGCGAAATCGATCCGTGACCGAGCCAGAAGGCCGCGAAGCCACCCACCGGCAACAGGTACGGCGCCAGCAAACGCAGGCTCGCACGCCACTCGACGATGGCGTCACGCAGACTCGTCTGCGGCAAGGCGAGCACAGCCAACAGGCCACTCCACAGCACCAGATGCTGACGCACGGCGACCAAAGCCAGCAGCAACAGCGCCGCCAGCCAATGGCGCGCCGACACGCTGGCCCAAGTCGCCCACAGCAGGAGAGCGAGCGCCAGCACGTCGGTGTAGGCGACGAAAAACAGCGGCGCCAGGATCGGCAGCGCGAGCATCTGGGCGGTGGCCAGCGTTTGCGTGCCAGGCCACAGCCGCGTACGCAAGGCATGGAAGCCTGCCGCCGCACACAAGCCAAACGCGGCGCTGGCCAGGCGAGCGCCTTGCAGCGACACCGCGGCCGACACCTTGAGTAGGGCCGCCACCAGCAGGTGGTAGCCGGGAAGCGTGGTCAGTTCCGGCAACAGCCGCCAGTCGCCCTGGGTGAACAGCCAAACCTGCGAGTAGTGCGTGATCTCGTCGGTGCAGGGACCGAGCCAGCGCATCGCCACGATGGCCGCCACGTACAACAGCCCGGCACCGATGCCGAGCAGCCAGTTTTCGCACGGCGTGCGCCGCGCGGACTCCAGAAACGAAAAACCCCGGACAGGCCGGGGCTTTTCGGGAACTGGCCGCTGCGTGTTCAATCCGCCGCCGGCGCCGCGTCAGTGCGCGGGCGATCGACCAGCTCGACATAGGCCATGGGCGCATTGTCGCCGGCACGCATGCCGCACTTGAGGATGCGCAGATAGCCGCCCTTGCGCTCGCGATAGCGCGGACCGAGCTCGACGAACAGCTTGCCGACCGCCTGCTTGTCGCGCAGGCGCGCGAAGGCCAGGCGGCGATTGGCCACGCCATCGACCTTGGCCAGCGTGATGAGCGGCTCGGCAACACGACGCAGCTCCTTGGCCTTGGGCAAGGTGGTGCGGATGAGCTCGTGCTTGAACAGCGACGACGCCATGTTCTTGAACATCGCTTCGCGATGGCTGCTGGTGCGATTGAACTTGCGACCCGACTTCTGGTGACGCATGACTGGAACCCTCGATCTTGATTGTTATGAGATGCCGGCACTCAGGTCCGGCATCCCGCGGTTACCCGCTTCTTGTATGGGAATCGACTTCTGGCGGTGGGATTGGTCAACGCTGCGCAATGCCAGCGATGCCCGGTTCCGCCACTCGATTCCCGCGACTACGTCAACCCAACTGCATGCCGTGGCTGATGCCCGGCGGCGGCCAGTTGTCGAGCTTCATGCCCAACTGCAGTCCGCGCTGGTACAGCACGTCCTTGATCTCGGTAAGCGACTTCTTGCCCAGGTTCGGCGTCTTGAGCAGTTCGACCTCGGTCTTCTGCACGAGATCACCGATGTAGTAGATGCTCTCGGCCTTGAGGCAGTTGGCGGAGCGCACGGTCAGTTCGAGATCGTCGATCGGGCGCAGCAGCACCGGATCGACACCACCCTTATCGGCCTTGGCATCGACGCTCTCGCGGCGCGAGAACTCACCAAACACACCAATCTGGTCCTGCAGGATCTCGGCGGCCTTGTGCACCGCATCCTCTGGCTCGATCGCCCCGTTGGTCTCGATATCGAGCACGAGACGGTCGAGGTTGGTGCGCTGCTCGAGGCGCGCATTCTCGACGTTGTAGGCGACGCGGCGCACCGGCGAGAAGGAGGCATCGAGCTGCAGGCGGCCGATCGGGCTGGCCTCCTCGTCGGGATGACGACGGGCGGTGGCCGGCTGGTAGCCGACGCCGCGCGCCACCTTCAGGCGCATGTTGAGCGCGATGTCCTTGGTCAGGTGGCAGATCACGTGCTCGGGGTTGACGATTTCGACGGTGTGGTCAACCGTGATGTCGGCAGCCGTCACGACGCCCTTGCCCTTCTTGCTGAGCGTGAGCGTGGTTTCGTCGACGCCATGCATGCGGATCGCGACGTCCTTGAGGTTGAGCAGCACCTCGATGACGTCTTCCTGCAGACCCTCGAGCGTGGTGTACTCGTGCAGCACGCCGTCGATCTCGACCTCGATGATCGCGCAGCCGGGAATGGACGACAGCAGCACGCGACGCAGCGCATTGCCGAGGGTGTGGCCAAAACCACGTTCGAGTGGCTCGGCATATACCTTGGCCACGCCGTTGCCGGCACGCTCGACTCGAATGCCGCGCGGACGCAGCACGTTGGTGGACGATCCCGCCATTGCATACTCCAGGAATCCTCGCGGATCCCGCACAGTGAAGTGGTGTTGCCGAAGCAGTCCCGACGAGGGAGCGCTTCTACTTCGAGTAAAGTTCGATGATGAGGCTTTCGTTGATGTCGGACGGCAGGTCCGAACGCTCGGGCAGCGCCTTGAGCAGGCCGCTCGCCTTCTTCACGTCGACCTCGACCCACGCCGGCGTCAGATCCATCTGCTGGGCGACGGTCAGAGCCTCCTGCACGCGCAGCTGGCTCTTGGCACGTTCCGACAGCGCGATTTCGTCACCCGGGCGCACCTGGTACGAAGGCAAGTTGACCTTCTTGCCGTTGACCTGCACACCGGCATGCGACACCAGCTGGCGGGCGGAGGCGCGCGTCACCGCAAAACCCATGCGGTAGACGACGTTGTCGAGCCGCCCTTCGAGCAGGCGCAGCAGGTTCTCGCCGGCATTGCCCTTCTGGCTCGAGGCCTTCTGGTAGTACGAACGGAACTGCCGCTCGAGCAGGCCGTAGATGCGCTTGACCTTCTGCTTCTCGCGCAGCTGCACGCCGTAGTCGGACAGGCGGCCGCGCTTGGCGCCGGCAGCACCGTGCTGGCCGGGCTTCTGCTCCAGCTTGCACTTGGAATCCAGCGCGCGCGCCGGACTCTTGAGACTGAGATCGGCGCCTTCGCGACGCGCCAGTTTGCATGTGGGACCGAGGTAGCGAGCCATGTGTCAAACCCTGCGCTTTTTGGGCGGACGGCAGCCGTTGTGCGGAATCGGCGTGACGTCGATGATGTTGGTGACCTTGAAACCGGCGTTGTTGAGCGAACGCACGGCCGATTCACGACCCGGGCCCGGCCCCTTGATGCGTACCTCGACGGTCTTGACACCGTAGTCGGCGGCCACGCGTGCAGCCTTGTCGGCGGCGACCTGGGCGGCAAACGGGGTCGACTTGCGCGAACCGCGGAAGCCGGCGCCACCCGCGGTGGCCCACGACAGGGCATTGCCCTGACGGTCGGTGATCGTCACGATCGTGTTGTTGAATGAAGCCTGCACATGAGCGACCGCATCGGTCACCACGCGCTTGATCTTCTTCTTGGTTTTGGCTGCAGCGGGTTTGTTCATTGGCCCGGATATCCTGAATTCGCTTACGACTTATTTCTTGATCGCACGCCGCGGTCCCTTGCGGGTACGCGCGTTGGTGCGAGTGCGCTGACCACGCAGCGGCAGGCCGCGGCGATGGCGCAGGCCACGATAGGTGCCCAGATCGATCAGGCGCTTGATCGACATGCCCACCTCACGACGCAGGTCACCCTCGACCGTGAACTTGGCGATCTCATGGCGCAGCTTGTCGACCTCGGCCTCGCTCAAGTCCTTGATCTTGGTGGTTGGATCGACGCCGGCGCCGACGCATACCGTCTTTGCCCGTGAGCGGCCGAGACCAAAAATGCTCTGCAAGCCGATGACGACGTGCTTTTGGGTCGGCAAATTGACACCCGCAATGCGTGCCATGCTGGAAATTCTCCAAACTGTGTTTCTGGATGCGCAGGGAACTTGACATTGTAGCCGGATCGGGATGCTGCGAAAAGCCCCCGAACCGCGGCTAACCCTCTAGCGTCTCGCCACTCAACGGCCGCGCAAATTCGCCTTCTTGAGCAGACTTTCATACTGGTGCGAGACCAGGTGCGCCTGGATCTGAGCCGTGAAGTCCATGACCACGACGACCACGATCAGGAGCGAGGTACCACCGAAATAGAACGGAACGTGCCACGCGTTGCGCAGGATGTCGGGGATCAGACACACCGCCACCAGGTACACCGCCGCGACGCCCGTCAAGCGGGTCAGCACGCCCTCGATGTAGTCCGCGGTCGCGCGGCCAGGCCGCAGCCCAGGGATCAACGCGCCCGAACGCTTGAGGTTGTCGGCCGTCTCCTGCGAGTTGAACGTCAGCATCGTGTAGAAGTAGGTGAAGATGACGATCAACAGCCCGTACAGCATCATGTGCAACGG
This sequence comes from Dokdonella sp., assembly GCF_019634845.1. Classification (GTDB taxonomy): domain Bacteria; phylum Pseudomonadota; class Gammaproteobacteria; order Xanthomonadales; family Rhodanobacteraceae; genus Dokdonella_A. The sequence continues at coordinate 212,943 of NZ_JAHCAQ010000001.1, read as the reverse complement.
CTCACCGGGACTGAGCGACGAAGTCAGCACCTGCAGCCAGTGGATTTCGTTGGCATTGTTGAACCAGCTCGCGGCCGTCGCCGGGAACATCAGCAGCGACGAGGCGAAGATCGGCGGGATCACGCCCGACATGTTGATCTTGAGCGGCAGGTGCGAACTCTGGTTCATGTAGGCCTTGCCGGCGCCGCCTTGGCGCCGCGCGTAGTTCACGGTGATGCGACGCTGGCCGCTCTCCATGAACACGACGAAGGCAGTGACCGCAAGCACGATCGCGAACACGATCAACACGCGCAATACCGGCATTTCGCCTGTCTGCGCCATGCCGAGCGTATGCACGACCGCCGCCGGCAGGCCGGCCACGATGCCGGCGAAGATCAGCAGCGAGATGCCGTTGCCGACGCCGCGCTCGGTGACCTGCTCGCCGAGCCACATCAGGAACAACGTACCGGCAGTCAGGCCGACCACGGTGCTGAGGATGAAGCTGGGGCCCGGCGCGATGACCACTCCGCCCTGCTGCTGCAGCATCGTCGCCACACCGAAGGACTGGAACAGACCCAGCGCGACGGTACCCGCGCGCGTATAGGTCGTGAGTTTGCGCCGGCCGGACTCGCCTTCCTTGCGCAACGCCTGCCAGCTCGGAATCACCGCCGCGAACATCTGCACGATGATCGAGGCGGAGATGTAGGGGATGACGCCCAGCGCAAACACCGACATGCGCTCGAGCGCACCGCCCGAGAACATGTTGAACATGTCGAGCAGACCACCCGACCGACCGATCAGGTCGGCCATCCTCACCGGGTCGACGCCGGGCAGCGGGATGAACGTGCCCAGACGAAACACGAACAACGCGCCGACGACAAACAGCAGGCGCTGCTTGAGCTCGGTTAGCTTGCCCAGTGAGGCCAACGGGTTGGACTGCGTCGCCACGGCTTACTCCACGCTGCCGCCGGCAGCCTCGATCGCGGCCTTGGCGCCGGCGGTCACCGCCACGCCCTTGAGCTTGATGGCGCGCTTGATGTCGCCCTTCTTGACGACCTTGGCCCGCTCGGCACGCTTCTCGACCAGGCCCGCTGCCTTGAGTGCGTCGAAATCGACGACGTCGGCCGCAAGCGCCTCGAGCTTGTACAGCAGAACCTCGCTCACCTCGTGCGACATCCGCGAACGGAAGCCGATCTTCGGCAGGCGGCGCTGCAGCGGCATCTGGCCGCCTTCGAAACCGGCCTTGACCTTGCCCTTGCCCGAACGCGCGAACTGACCCTTGTGGCCGCGGCCGGCAGTCTTGCCCAGGCCGGAGCCGATCCCGCGGCCGACACGGACACCGCTCTTGCGGGCACCGGCGGCTGGCTTGATGGTATTGAGACGCATGACTGGAAACTCCGGATGCTGTGGCGAGTTACGCGCTCTCTTCGATGCGCACGAGGTAGCTGACCTGATTGATCAGGCCACGCACCGAGGGTGAGTCGACCAGCTCGCGCACGTCGTTGATCTTGCGCAGGCCGAGCGCGCGCACGCTGGTGCGGTGACGCCCCTGGCAACTGTTGATGCTCTTGTACAGCCGCACGCGAATCTTCTTGCCGGCGGCGGTCGTGTTCTTACTCATTGCCCAGCACCTCGTCGACCGTCTTGCCGCGCTTGGAGGCAATGCGCTCCGGCGACACCATGGCCTGCAGGCCATTGATCGTCGCGCGCACCAGATTGATGGGATTGCGCGAACCCACCGCCTTGGCCAGCACGTTCTTCACCCCGACCACCTCGAGCACGGCGCGCATCGCGCCACCGGCGATGACGCCGGTACCTTCGGAGGCCGGCTGCATGAACACGCGCGCCGCACCATGATTGGCCTTGACCGCATGGAACAGCGTGCCGTTGTTGAGCTGCACCTTGACCATGCCCTTGCGCGCATGCTCCATCGCCTTGGAGATCGCGACCGGCACCTCGCGCGCCTTGCCGTAGCCGAATCCGACCCGACCCTCGCCGTCGCCGACCACGGTCAGCGCGGTGAAGCTCATCTGCCGGCCGCCCTTGACGGTCTTGGCCACGCGGTTGACGGCGATCAGCTTCTCGAGGAAGCCATCGCTGTTTTCACGTTCGTTGTTCGTTGCCATGATTCACCTGTGTGCCGCCTGCAAGGCAGAGCGGACTTTTGCTTGCGACTGGGTCGCTTGGAGTTGTGGGTACTGCGCAGGAACGCACTGCGTGGGCGCATCAAACCGCCCGCGCAGGTCAATCAGAACTTCAGGCCCGCCTCGCGCGCCGCATCGGCCAGAGCCTGGATACGACCGTGATAACGGAAACCGGAGCGGTCGAACGCAACCGTGTCGACGCCGGCCTTGAGTGCGGCCTCGGCGACCGCCTTGCCCACGGCCGCGGCCGCGCTCTTGTTCTTGGTGCCCTTGAGACCATCCTTGACGGCCTTCTGCAACGTCGATGCAGCCGCGATGACCTTGCTGCCATCGGCGCTTTGCACCTGGGCGTAGATGTGCTGCGCGCTGCGATGCACCGACAGACGCGGCACGCCCAGAGTGCGGATGTGCGCGCGCGTGGACTTGGCGCGGCGCAGTCTTGCGATGTTCTTTTCCATTGCTGTGACTCCAGAAGCGGATCGGCTTGGGGGTTAGGCTGCCTTCGTGGGTGCCGACCGCAGAGGGTCGCCAGGACACACGCAGGCCGCGTATCGGACCACTACGCCTTCTTGGCTTCCTTGAGGGTGATCTGCTCGCCCGCGTAACGCACACCCTTGCCCTTGTAGGGCTCGGGCGGACGGAATCCGCGGATCTTGGCCGCGACCTGACCGACCTGCTGCTTGTCGGCGCCAGCCACGAGGATTTCGGTCTGCGCCGGCACCGTGATGGTGATGCCCTCGGGCGCCTTGAACACGACCGGGTGCGAAAAACCCAAGGTCAGGTTGAGGTCCTTGCCCTGCAGCGCGGCACGGAAACCGACGCCGACCAGCTCCAGCTTGCGCTGGTAGCCTTCGGTGACGCCCGTGACCATGCTGGCCAGCAGCGCGCGACTGGTACCGGCCATCTTGATCGTATCGGCATCCTGCGCGGCAAACGTGACCGTGCCGTTGTCGACCGTGACGGCGACGCCGCGCAACGGCGCCATCGACAGGCTACCCTTCGGCCCCTTGACGGTGATCGTATCGGACTTGACCTGGCACTCCACGCCCTTGGGCAGGTGGACGGGCTTCTTGGCAACGCGTGACATGGTGAATCCTCCAGGAAGCCTCAGGCGACCAGGCCGATGACTTCGCCGCCCAGGCCCTTCTTGCGTGCCTGCGCGTCGGTCATGATGCCCGACGAGGTGGAAACGATCGAAATGCCCAGTCCGTTGAGGATCTTCGGCAGTTCGTCCTTGCCGCGATACACGCGCAGGCCCGAGCGGCTGACGCGCTCGATGCGCTCGATGACCGGCTTGCCTTCGTGGTACTTGAGGGCGATCTCGAGGCGCGGCTTGCCTTCAACCGTGCTGGCCTGGACGTCGGCCACGTAGCCCTCGTCCTTGAGCAGCTTGGCGATCGCCTGCTTGACGCGGGAAGCCGGCATGGCCACGGAACGCTTGCCCGTGGCCTGCGCATTGCGAATGCGCGTAAACATGTCGGCGATGGGATCAGTCATGCTCATGTTTCAATTCCTGATTGGCATCGATATCCGCTGGATGCGGGAGTGGGGATTGGTGCTTCGGAAGGCGCTCGCGCGATTCCCGAGCCACGATTCCCGGTCTGTTACCAGCTCGCTTTGCGCAAGCCCGGCACGTCGCCACGCATGGTGGCTTCGCGCAGCTTGTGGCGGGCCAGACCGAACTTCTTGTACACGCCGCGCGAGCGGCCGGTCAGTTCGCAGCGATTGCGCTGACGCGAGGGGCTCGAGTCGCGCGGCAGCTTTTGCAGCTTGACCGCGGCGGCGATCTTGTCGTCGTACGACGCCGTCGTGCTTGCCACGATCTTCTTGAGCTCCGCCCGCTTGGCGGCATGGCGCTTCACCAGCTTGGTACGCTTGATGTCGCGGTTGATCATTGAACGCTTGGCCATCGGTGTCGCCTGCGATTAGTTGCGGAACGGGAAGTTGAAGGCCTCGAGCAGCGCCTTGGCTTCTTCGTTGGTGCGCGCGGTCGTGGTGATCGCGATGTCCATGCCGCGCAGGGCATCGATCTGGTCGAAATCGATCTCGGGGAAGATGATCTGTTCCTTGATGCCCATGTTGAAATTGCCGCGGCCGTCGAACGATCGGCCCGAAATGCCGCGAAAATCGCGCACGCGCGGCAACGCAATGTTGATGAAGCGGTCGAGGAACTCGAACATGTTGGCGCGGCGCAGGGTGACCTTGCAGCCGATCGGCCAGTTCTCGCGGATCTTGAACGTGGCATGCGCCTTGCGCGACAGAGTCACGACCGGCTTCTGGCCGCAGATCTTGGCCATGTCGGCCACCGCGTTCTCCAGCACCTTCTTGTTGCCGACCGCCTCGCCCACGCCCATGTTGAGCGTGATCTTGGTCAGGCGCGGCACCTGCATCGGGTTGGTGTACTTGAAGCGCTCGGTCAGCTTCGGCACGACCTGTTCTTTGTAGATTGTCTCAAGACGAGTCACGGCAGCAGACCTCAGGCGTCGACCACTTCACCGGTGGAGCGGTACACGCGGACCTTGCGCCCCGTCTGGAGCGTCTTGAAGCCCACGCGCTCACCCTTGCCGGTGGCGGAGTTGAACAACATAACATTGGAAATGTGGATCGCAGCTTCACGCTCGACGATGCCACCAGGCTGGTTGGCCTGCGGATTCGGCTTGGTGTGCCGCTTGACCATGTTCACGTTCTCGACGAACACGGAATCACCCGTGACGCGCGCGACCGTGCCTTTCTGGCCCTTGTTCTTGCCGGCGATCACCAGAACCTGGTCGCCCTTGCGGATACGGTTCATGACATCACCTCTTACAGTACTTCCGGCGCCAGCGAGACGATTTTCATGAATCGTTCGCTGCGCAGCTCGCGCGTCACCGGCCCGAAGATACGGGTCCCGATCGGCTCGAGCTTGTTGTTGAGCAGGACGGCGGCGTTGCCGTCAAAGCGGATCAACGAACCGTCGGCGCGACGCACACCCTTGCGCGTGCGCACCACCACGGCGTCATAGACCTCACCCTTCTTGACCTTGCCACGCGGAATCGCGTCACGCACCGATACCTTGATGACGTCACCGATCTGCGCATAGCGGCGCTTGGAACCACCCAGCACCTTGATGCACATCAGTTCCTTGGCGCCGCTGTTGTCCGCCGCGGCCAGCGTGGTCTGCATCTGGATCATGTCGCTGTCTCCCTTTGCCCCACGCTCAGGCTTCGGCGCGCGTGACGACCTTCACCACGCGCCAGTTCTTGGTCTTGGAAAGCGGCCGGCACTCGGCAATGCGAACGACGTCGCCTTCGCGGCACTCACCGGCTTCGTCATGCGCATGCACCTTGGTCGAGCGGCGCACGATCTTGCCGTACAGCGGGTGCTGCACCTGGCGCTCGAGCAGCACGGTGACCGTCTTGGCCATCTTGTTGGACACGACGCGTCCTTCCAGGGTGCGGGTTTTCTTCTCGGTATCGCTCATTTCACTGCCCCTGCTTCTTCGCGCCGAGCAGGTGCTTGACCTGCGCGATCTCGCGGCGCACACGGCCGAACTGGTGGGTCTGCGGCAGCTGGCCGGAGCCCTTCTGCATGCGCAGGTTGAATTGCTCGCGACGCAGCTCGCGAAGATGCTCGGTGAGCTGCTGCTCGCTCTGTTGGCGGAGTTCCTTGAGTTCCATCACAGCACCGTACGCGCAACGAATTGGGTTTGGATCGACAGCTTGGCCGCGGCCAGGCGGAACGCCTCGCGCGCATCGCTCTCGGCGACGCCTTCGATTTCGTACAACATGCGACCGGGCTGGATCGGCGCCACCCAGTACTCCACGTTGCCCTTGCCGCTGCCCATGCGGACCTCGATCGGCTTCTTGGTGATCGGCTTGTCCGGGAACACGCGAATCCACAACTTGCCACCGCGCTTTACATAGCGCGTGATGCAGCGACGAGCCGCCTCGATCTGACGCGCGGTCAGATGTCCGTGGGTGGTCGCCTTGAGGCCGAACTCACCGAAGCTGACCTTGTTGGATACATAGGACAGACCGCGGTTGCGGGCCTTCTGGACCTTGCGAAACTTGGTGCGCTTGGGTTGCAGCATGACTTGGTCTCTGCCTGTGCGATCGTCCAGGATCGCGATAATCAAGAAGCGATCGTCCCGACCGCATTTCAGTATTCTTCATGCGACCATCCGGGCCGCGAAACTCACCAGGCGATCATCCTGATCGCGGGATTCAGATCGTCAGCTCTTCGGCGCGCGGCGCTGCGGGCGCTCGTCGGCCGCCTCGGCCTTGGCTTCCTGCTGGGCCGCGTGCAGATCGAAGATCTCGCCCTTGTACACCCACACTTTCACGCCGATGATGCCGTAGGTGGTCGACGCTTCCGCAAAGCCATAGTCGATGTCGGCGCGCAGCGTGTGCAGCGGAACGCGGCCTTCGCGGTACCACTCCGAGCGGGCAATTTCCGCTCCGTTGAGGCGACCCGCAACGTTGACCTTGATGCCCAGCGCACCCAGACGCATCGCGTTTTGCACCGAGCGCTTCATCGCGCGGCGGAACATGATGCGGCGCTCGAGCTGCTGCGCGATCGATTCGGCGACCAGCTGCGCGTCAAGCTCTGGCTTGCGCACTTCGCTCACGTTGATGTGCGCAGGAACGCCCATCACGTCGGAGACTTCCTTGCGCAGCTTCTCGATGTCCTCACCCTTCTTGCCGATGACGACACCCGGACGCGCGGAGAAGATCGTGACGCGGGCGGTCTTGGCGGGGCGCTCGATCTGGATCTTCGAGATACCGGCCTGGGCCAGCTTCTTCTTGAGCAGCTCACGCACCTTGAGGTCGGCACCCAGGTACTGCGCGTATTCGCGCTTGCCGGCGAACCACTTCGAGTTCCAGTCCTTGGAAATGCCAAGACGGATGCCGATCGGATTGACTTTATGACCCATGAGTATCGTCCCGTTTATTCGCCGACAACCACGGTGATGTGGCTGGTACGCTTGGAGATGCGCGAACCGCGACCCTTGGCACGCGCATGCATGCGCTTGATGATCGCCCCTTCGTCGACGAAGATGCGCGCCACCTTGAGCTCGTCGACATCGGCACCGAGATTGTTTTCGGCGTTGGCCACGGCCGACAGCAGCACCTTGCGGATCAGGTGGGCCGCCTTCTTGTCGCTGAATTGAAGCAGGTTGGTCGCCCGACCAACCGGCAGGCCACGCACCTGGTCGGCGACCAGGCGGGCCTTCTGCGGGGAGATGCGCGCGCTGCGCAGGATCGCTTTGGCTTCCATCGTATTCACCGTCACTTCTTGGCGTCAGCGGCTTTCTTGTCGCCGCCGTGCGCCTTGAATGTCCGCGTCACCGCGAATTCGCCGAGCTTGTGCCCGACCATGTTTTCGTTGACCAGCACCGGAACGTGCTGGCGACCGTTGTGGATGGCCAGCGTGAAGCCGACCATTTCCGGCACCACCATCGAGCGGCGCGACCAGGTCTTGATCGGCTTCTTGCTGCTGCCCGCAGTCTCCACCTTCTTCATCAGGTGGTGGTCGACGAACGGACCCTTCTTCAGTGAGCGTGCCATTGATTAACCCCTGCGATCGCGGACGATGAACTGCGTCGTGCGCTTGTTCTTGCGTGTCTTGTAACCCTTGGTCGGCATGCCCCACGGTGACACCGGGTGGGGATTACCCTGACCTGCCTTGGCCTCACCACCGCCGTGCGGATGGTCGACCGGGTTCATCACCGCGCCGCGCACCGTCGGACGCACGCCGCGCCAACGCGATGCGCCGGCCTTGCCCAGCTTCTCGAGGTTGTGCTCGGAATTGCCGACTTCGCCGATGGTGGCGCGGCAATCGGCCGGCACCTTGCGCATTTCGCCCGAACGCAGGCGCAGCGTCGCGTAGCCCTGCTCACGCGCGACCAGCTGCGCCGACGCGCCTGCCGAGCGCGCGATCTGCGCGCCCTTGCCGGGCTTCATTTCGATGCAATGCACGACCGAACCGATCGGGATGTTGCGCAGCGGCAGCGAATTGCCGACCTTGATCGGCGCGTCGCGGCCCGACATGAGCTGGTCACCCACCTTGGCGCCCTTGGGCGCGATGATGTAGCGGCGCTCGCCATCGACGAAGCACAACAAGGCGATGTGCGCGGTACGGTTGGGATCGTACTCGATCCGCTCGATCCGGCACGCGATGTTTTCCTTGTCGCGCTTGAAGTCGATGATGCGGTAATGCTGCTTGGAACCACCGCCCTTGTGGCGCGTGGTGATGCGCCCGTAGTGGTTGCGGCCACCGGTCTTGGACTGCGACTCGGTCAGCGGCGCATACGGCGCGCCCTTGTGCAAGCCCGGCGTGGACACGCGCACTACGGCGCGGCGTCCGGCGGAAGTGGGTTTGACTGTGATCAGTGCCATGATGTCTTTTCCTGATTTCCGTGCACGCCGGAGGCGCCCACGGCCACCGTCTTAGGGCTTGGCCGTCACGTCGATGGTGTGACCATCGGCGAGTCGAACGTAGGCCTTGCGCTTGTTGCCACGCGTACCGGCGCGATTGCGGAACGACCTGGACTTGCCCTTGAGGTTGACCAGGTTGACCGACGCCACTTCGACGCTGAACAGACCTTCCACCGCGGCCTTCACATCGGCCTTGGTGGCGGCTTGCACGACTTCGAACACGTACTGGTTGTTCTCCTGCAGACGCGCGCTCTTTTCGGAGATGTGCGGCGCACGCAGGATGCTGAAAAGTTGCTCTTTCACGCCAGCCACTCCTCGACACGCTTGAGGGACTCGACCGTCATCACGACCTTGTCGGCTCCAACCAGGCTCACCGGGTCGAGCGCAGCCACATCGACGATCTGCAGGTAGGGGATATTGCGCGCCGCGAGGAAAAGCGCCTCGCTGCCGCTTTCGGTGACGATGACCACGCGGCCACTCGCCGCCAGCTCGGCCAGCCGCGCGACCATCTGCTTGGTCTTGGGCTGTTCGATGCCAATCGACTCGACGACCGTGATGCGGTCCTGGCGCGCCAATTCCGACAGAATCGACGCCATCGCACCGCGAAACATCTTGCGGTTGATCTTCTGGGCGAAACTGCGCGGCCGCGCCGCGAACGTCACACCGCCGCCGCTGAAGATCGGCGCGGTCAGCGCGCCGTGACGGGCACCGCCGCCCTTCTGGCGCTTGGATTTCTTGGTCGTGCCGCTGACTTCCGCGCGCGACTTCTGCTTCTTGGTGCCGGCACGCCCCGCATTGCGGTAGGCGACCACCACCTGGTGCACGAGATCCTCGCGGAAATCCTTGCCGAACACCGCGTCGGAAACGCTGACGGGCTTGGCGCCAATGACATTGAGTTCCATGGCGTCTGCTCCTTACTTCGACTTGACCGCAGGACGGATCACCACATCGCCACCGGGCGCGCCGGGGACGGCACCCTTGACGGCGATCAGGTGACGCTCGGTGTCGATCTTCACCACTTCGAGGTTGATCGACGAACGCCGCACGGCGCCCATGTGACCGGCCATCTTCTTGCCCGGAAACACGCGGCCCGGCGTCTGCCGCTGGCCGATCGAGCCCGGCGAGCGGTGCGACAGCGAGTTGCCGTGCGTGGCGTCGCCCATCGTGAAATGGTGACGCTTGATCGTGCCCTGGAAGCCCTTGCCCTTGCTGACCCCGGCGACATCGACCTTCTGGCCGACCGCGAAGATCTCGTCAGCCTTGAGTTCGCCACCGACCGCGTACTTGCCCAGGTCGTCCGCATCGACGCGGAACTCCCACAGGCCGCGCCCGGCGGTGACCTTGGCCTTGGCGTAGTGGCCGGCCTGCGGCTTGTTGACCAAGCCCGCGCGCTTGTTGCCGGCCGTGACCTGCACGGCGCTGTAGCCATCGTTTTCGACGGTCTTCACCTGCGTCACGCGGTTCGGCGTCGCCTCGATCAGCGTCACCGGCACCGAACGACCATCTTCGGTGAAGACGCGGCTCATGCCGCATTTACGACCCACCAACCCGATACTCATGATCTATTGCCTCAGTGCAGCTTGATCTGTACATCGACGCCGGCCGCGAGATCGAGCTTCATCAGCGCGTCCACGGTCTTGTCATTCGGGTCGACGATGTCCATCACGCGCTTGTGAACGCGCGTCTCGTACTGGTCGCGCGCATCCTTGTCGGCATGCGGCGAAACGAGGATCGTGTAGCGCTCGATCTTCGTGGGCAGCGGGATCGGGCCGAGCACGGTCGCGCCGGTGCGCTTGGCCGTCTCGACGATTTCGCTCGCCGAACGATCGATCAATCGATGATCGAACGCCTTGAGCCGGATACGAATCTTCTGGTCCGCCATTGCCGTGTCCCTTGAATCTGAAAGAACAGTGTTCGGTGACAGCGAGGCTCTCTGAACCCCGCCCGCCGGTGCTTGATACGGTGCCGCCGGCCGACCCTTGCAAGCGTCGGCGACCAGCCGTGTCGCAAGCCAGTCGCCCAACTACAAAGATTGGGCGGACCGCTGCCGGCCGCCCAATCCTGAAATGTGCAACAAGACGGAACCGTGTTGCCGTTCCGTGGCCGCGAGCATCGCGGCCGACAATCCCTGTCTGCGAACTCGAAGCACGTCCTGCGCCTCATTTCGCTGTTGTCGCTGTCACGGCAACTGGCCGCGTCAGCAAGGAGCCGCGCACTATAGTGCAGTCCGCGGCAAAAGAAAAGCCCCTTGATGCAGGAAATCCGGCAAACCGGGCGGCGCCGGCAAACGATCGCCGGCACGCCCGGATTCCGGTGCCCGTATCCGTTACTGGATGACCTTCGCCACCACGCCGGCGCCGACGGTACGGCCGCCTTCGCGGATCGCAAAGCGCAGACCTTCGTCCATCGCGATCGGCGCGATCAGCGTCACCACCATTTTGATGTTGTCGCCCGGCATCACCATCTCGACGCCCGCCGGCAGCTCCACCGCGCCCGTCACGTCCGTCGTGCGGAAGTAGAACTGCGGGCGGTAGCCCTTGAAGAACGGCGTATGACGACCGCCCTCGTCCTTCGACAGCACGTACACCTCCGACTCGAACGTGGTGTGCGGCGTGATCGAACCCGGCTTGGCCAGCACCTGGCCACGCTCCACGTCGTCACGCTTGGTGCCGCGCAGCAGCAGACCCGCGTTGTCGCCCGCCTGGCCCTGATCCAGCAGCTTGCGGAACATCTCCACGCCCGTCACCGTCGTCTTCGTCGTCGGCCGGATGCCCACGATCTCGACTTCCTCGCCCACCTTGATCACGCCGCGCTCGATGCGCCCCGTCACCACCGTGCCACGGCCCGAAATCGAGAACACGTCCTCGACCGGCATCAGGAACGCCTTGTCCACGTCACGCTGCGGCTCGGGAATCCACGTGTCCAGCGCATCCACCAGCTTGATGATCGACGGCACGCCGATATCCGACTGGTCGCCTTCCAGCGCCTTCAGCGCCGAACCCTTCACGATCGGCGTGTCGTCGCCCGGGAAGTTGTACTTGGAAAGCAGCTCGCGAACTTCCATCTCGACCAGGTCGAGCAGCTCCGCGTCATCGACCATGTCGGCCTTGTTCATGTACACCACGATGTACGGCACGCCCACCTGGCGCGCCAGCAGGATGTGCTCGCGCGTCTGCGGCATCGGGCCGTCCGCGCTCGACACCACCAGGATCGCACCGTCCATCTGCGCCGCACCCGTGATCATGTTCTTCACGTAGTCCGCGTGGCCAGGGCAGTCCACGTGCGCGTAATGGCGCGTCGGGCTCTCGTATTCCACGTGCGAGGTCGAGATCGTGATCCCGCGCGCCTTCTCTTCCGGCGCCTTGTCGATCGCGTCATACGCCTTGAACTCACCGCCAAAGCGCTCCGCACCCACCTTCGTCAGCGCCGCCGTCAGCGTCGTCTTGCCGTGGTCCACATGACCAATCGTGCCCACGTTCACGTGCGGCTTCTTGCGCTCGAATTTTTCCTTGGACATGTCTTCAAACCTCGATCTGATGGAAGCTGATCTAAGTGCTGGCGAAATCGGGCAACGACCCGTCTGCGCGACCCGCCGTCGGTGAAATGGTGCTCACGACTGGAATCGAACCAGTGACCTCCTCCTTACCAAGGAGGTGCTCTACCGACTGAGCTACGTGAGCAGTTGCTTGCGCGGCCGCTCCTGACCGCAAAGAACAGACCGACATCCATGCCGGACATTTCAAGACCGTTGAAGCTGGAACCACCAACCTTGCGCGATGTTCAGTGGAGCGGGAGACGGGAATCGAACCCGCACCATCAGCTTGGAAGGCTGAGGTTCTACCATTGAACTACTCCCGCCTTGCATCAGGTGGAGCCGCGCCGCCGGGGCAACGCCTTGTCACTTCGTGTAGCTGGTGGAGGAAGGTGGATGACTCCGGGCGTCCTGCCCTCCGCCCCTCCGGGGTGTCCTTGGTGATTGGTGGAGGGAGGTGGATTCGAACCACCGAAGGCGTGAGCCAGCAGATTTACAGTCTGCCCCCGTTGGCCGCTTGGGTATCCCTCCGGAAAATCTCTTTCGTTCCTGTCGTTGTCCTGTTGCTCGCCTCACGCCTGCGATGCTGCGCATCGCCAGGGAGGTGGATGACTCCGGGCCTCCTGCCCTTCGCCCTCCGGGCCGCGCCGCTTCGCGTCGCGTTCAAGTTCGCTCCCGGCGAACTTGTCGAACCACCGAAGGCGTGAGCCAGCAGATTTACAGTCTGCCCCCGTTGGCCGCTTGGGTATCCCTCCGAAAATCTCTTTCGTTCCTGTCGTTGTCCTGCGACCTTCCTCGCTCCAGCTGTCCTGCGCGCACACCATCGCGTCGAGCGAGCCGCGCATTTTCGTGGCAGATCGCCACCACTGTCAAGGCGGCGGCTGTCGCTCAACCAAGCGCTCGGTGCGGCGCGCGCGGCGACTCAGCCGCCGTGGCCCGTGGTCTGCCCGGAATCCTCCGCCTCGATCGTCGTCGACAGCGCCAGCAGGCGCTGCGCGTACTCGGCCAAACGCCGATCGTCCGGGCTGACCGGCTGCCAGGGTGGCACCGGCGCCGGCTTGCCGTCGGGCGCATCGAGCGCGACAAACACGATCACACAGCGGGTGGCCCTGCGCTCGACCGACCCCTTGAGGTCGCGCGCGACCACATCGACGGCGAAATGCATGCTCGAGGTGCCGGTGTGCACGAGGGTGGCGCGCACGGTCACGAGATCACCGATGAGGATCGGCGCCACGAACTGGATGCCACCCACCGCCACCGTGACGCAATAGCGGCCACTCCAGCCGACGGCCGCCGCATAACCGGCCTGGTCGATCCACTTCATGACCATGCCGCCGTGAACCTTGCCACCGAAGTTCACATCGGTCGGCTCGGCCAGGAACCTGAACTCGACCTCGCGCTGTTGTCCCGGCATCGCTTCTCTCCTCGCCCCGCTCCATCGATCGTACCGCGGCGACTGGCGACCACCGCACCGAGCGTGCGGCGGCGCCCGCTCAGACGTTGAAACGGAAGTGCAACACGTCGCCTTCCTGCACGATGTAGTCCTTGCCTTCCAGGCGCAAGCGACCGGCATCACGCGCCCCGCTCTCGCCGCGGTACTTGATGTAGTCGTCGTAGGCGATGGTTTCGGCGCGGATGAAGCCGCGCTCGAAGTCGGTATGGATCACGCCTGCCGCCTGCGGCGCGGTGGCGCCTTTCCTCACCTGCCAGGCGCGCACCTCCTTCTCACCGGCAGTGAAATAGGTCTGCAGGCCGAGCAGCTTGTAGCCGGCGCGGATGACGCGGTTGAGCCCAGGCTCGTCCAGACCGAGGTCCTTGAGGAACTCGTCGCGGTCGGCTTCCTCGAGCTGGGCCATTTCCTCCTCGATCGCCGCACAGACCGGCACCACCTCGGCGCCCTCGCCGGCCGCGCGCTCGCGCACGCGATCCAGGTGCGGGTTGCCCTCGAAGCCATCCTCGCGCACGTTGGCGATGTACATGAGCGGTTTGAGCGTGAGCAGGAACAGGTCGCGCACGAGTGCCTTCTCCTCCTCGTCCAGACCCAGGCTGCGCGCCCCGCGCCCTTCATTGAGGCCCGCCGCCAGCTTTTGCAGCACGGGCCGCCGCGCCAGCGCTTCCTTGTCGTTGGCCTTGGCGGCGCGTTCGACCCGCGCCAGCGCCTTCTCCACCGACTCCAGGTCGGCCAGTGCCAACTCGGTGTCGATGGTCTCGATGTCGGCGATCGGATCGACGCGACCGGCCACATGCACGATGTCATCGTGCTCGAAGCAGCGCACCACGTGCGCGATCGCATCGACCTCGCGGATGTGGGCAAGGAACTTGTTGCCCAGTCCCTCGCCCTTGGAGGCGCCCGCGACGAGACCGGCGATGTCGACGAACTCGATCGAGGTGGGAATGATCTTGAGCGGCTTGGCGATCCCGGCCAGCGCGGCAAGCCGCGGGTCAGGCACCGGCACCACGCCTACGTTCGGCTCGATCGTGCAGAACGGAAAATTGGCCGCAGCGATGCCGGCATTGGTGAGCGCGTTGAACAGGGTCGACTTGCCGACGTTGGGCAGGCCGACGATGCCGCATTTGATACCCATGACTTGGTCCGAATTGAGGAAAAGGGAAGCGGGAATCGGCAACAACCAAGGTCCACGACGCGGCGCGCTGGTGCTGCGCCACGACGCGGGCAGCGGCTTCGGCTCGCCGCTCGGCCGCGCGCGCCATGCCAGCCGCGCTACTCTGCGGCTGCCGCCGTGTGCAGTCGCTTCATGGCCGCACTGAAGTCGCCGGCCGTCGCCAGCGGCAACACGTCGAGCGCATCGGCGATCGCGCGCAACATGGCGGCCTCGTCGGAAGCCGACGGCCGCCCCAGCACCCATCCCAGCACGCGATCCTTGTTGCCGGGGTGGCCAATGCCGATGCGCAGGCGGTGAAAACGGCCATGGCCCAGCTGCGCGAACAGGTCGCGCAGGCCGTTCTGGCCGCCATGGCCACCGTCGAACTTGAGTCGTGCCGTGCCGGCCGGAAGGTCGAGGTCGTCATGCACGACAAGCATCTGCTCGGGCTCGATCTTCCAGTAGCGCAATGCTGCGCCGACCGATGCGCCGCTCGCGTTCATGAACGTCAGCGGCTTGAGCAGCCACACCGGGCGCTCGGCCACGACGACCTTGGCGACCTCGCCGCGCAGCTTCGACTCGACGCCAAAGCGCACACCCTCGCGGGCGGCAAGCGCATCGGCGAACCAGAACCCGGCATTGTGGCGCGTGCGCAGGTGCTCGGCACCGGGATTGCCGAGTCCGACGATGAGGCGCAGAGGGTCCGACATTCAGGGCATTCCCGGCACGAACCAGCATCGATGTGCCATTGATCCGGCGCTCATGCCGGCGCTGGCCACGAGGAAGCCGGCCGGTGCCGGCATTCCTCGGGCCATGCTGCGCAACCGGACAGCACCGGATCCCGGCTCAGCGTGCCTGCGGGCACCGTCCGCGATGGCGCCATCGCGGCATCACTTCTTGTCGTCCTTCTTGGCGGCCGGTGCAGCAGCGGCGGCGGGCGCCGCGGCGGCATCGCCTTCGGTCGTGGCCGCAGACTCGGCTTCCTCGCGCATCTCGCGCACCACCACCACGGCGATGTCGTGCTCCTTGCCCAGGCGCAGCGACGGAATCTCGACGCCCTTGGGCAGCTTGATGGCGGACAGATGCACGATGTCGCCGATGTTGAGCGCCGACAGGTCGACGGCGATGAACTCGGGCAGGTCGCGCGGCAGGCACGACACTTCGACCTCGGTCAGCTCGCGCATGACGACGACGCCCGAGGTCTTGCCGGCCGGCGAGACTTCCTGGTTGAGGAAGTGCAGCGGCACGCGCACACGCAGGGCCTCGTTCTCGTTGACGCGCTGGAAGTCCAGATGCATCACGAGCTGCTTGAACGGGTGGCGCTGCATGTCACGCAGCAGGACCTTCTGCACGTCGCCGCCCAGGCTCAGGTCGAGGATCGAGGAATAGAACCATTCGTTCTGGCTGGCGTGCCAGACGTCCTTGTGCTGGATCTGGATGCTGACCGGCTGGAGCTCGCCGCCATAGACGATGGCGGGCACGAAGCCGGCACGACGCAGGCGGCGGCTCGCACCCTTGCCCTCGTCATTGCGCTTTTCGACATTGATCGTATGTGTAGTTGCCATTTTGGTATTGCCTTTCCTTCGAGTGATGCCGCCTCGCGGCGGCTGGATGCTCTCCCGCGACCAGGAGAGCGGTGCTGTGGCGGGAACGTGGCCCGGTGCAGTCGGCGGTCAACGTGGGCGGTTGCCCGCGTTGGCCGATTGCCGAGTCCGCGCTGGCGCCCGTGTATTCCTCAATCCACGTACAACGAACTGACCGACTGCCCGATCGCGATGCGACGGATCGTCTCGGCCAGCAGTTCGGCCACCGACAACTGGCGGATCCGCCGACAGCGCCGGGCTTCCTCGCGCAGCGGGATCGTGTCGGTGACGACCAGCTCGTCGAGCTGTGAATTCTCGATGTTGGTGATCGCCGCGCCCGACAGCACCGGATGCGTGCAGTAGGCGACCACCTTGCGCGCGCCGTTCTTCTTCAGCGCCACCGCCGCGGCACACAGCGTGCCGGCGGTGTCGACGATATCGTCGACGAGCACGCACACCTTGTCCTTGACCTCGCCGATGATGTTCATCACGGTCGCCTCGTTGGCGCGCGGACGACGCTTGTCGATGATGGCCAGATCCGCGTCATCGAGGCGCTTGGCGACCGCGCGTGCGCGCGCCACGCCACCGATGTCGGGCGACACCACGATCAGCTCGCCCTTGGCGTAGTAATGGCGCCAGATGTCGGCGAGCAGGATCGGCGAGGCATAGACGTTGTCCAGCGGCATGTCGAAAAAGCCCTGGATCTGGTCGGCATGCAGGTCGATCGTGAGCACGCGGTCGGTACCGACCACGCCGATCATCTGTGCCGCCACCTTGGCCGTGATCGGCACGCGAGCCGAGCGTGGCCGCCGGTCCTGCCGCGCATAGCCCAGGTACGGGATCACGGCCGTGACGCTGCCGGCCGAGGCGCGCTTGAGCGCATCCACCAGGGCCAGCAGTTCCATGAAGTTGTCAGCGGTCGGAGCACAGGTCGGTTGGATCACGAACACGTCCTGCTGACGCACGTTCTCCTCGATCTCGATCTGCACCTCGCCATCGCTGAAGCGCCCCACCAGCGCCTTGCCCAGCGGCAGGTTGAGCTCTTCGCAAGTGGCTGCCGCCAGCGCGCGATGCGCGTTGCCCGAGAAGACGAGCATCCTGGAGGTGTCCAAGTTGGTGTTCACGGCCGCGCTCCGCTGGTTCGACTGCCGGCGCTCCGTGGCTTGCGGAGTGCACCCGGGCTCGAGTCCGGCGCCCGCACCCGCGCCGCCGCAGGCAAGGCTGCGGACAACATCGAGGCTGACTGCACCGGAACCGCTGCGATGGGGTAAGCGACCATTGCAGCGAGCCCGAAAGTCTAGCACGAAAACGATGCTGCGCCGCCGCAACCACGGCGCCGCGGTCAACCGCGGACAGCGCCGGGCCGGCAGCCCGGATGCAGGCTGGCCGCCGCTGCCGGCCGCGTGGCGACGCGCTCGAACCAAGGCCCCAGCCGCGGCAAGCTGCGGTCGAAGTCCTGGCCGACCGACGCGGCGAAGTCGAGCCACACATAAAGCCAGATGTCGGCCAGCGTGAAACGCGCCCCGGCAAGAAATTCGCCGCCGCCGAGCAGGCCGTCGAACCAGGCGATGCGATCCTGCGCCACCCGTTTGAGCCCGACCGCGGCCTCGGGTGCGACCGGGATGCGGCCCTGGAACCGTGCCAGGCCTTCGCCGTAGTGATAGGCGTTGTGGATGTACTCGGTGATGTTGAGCTCCGCGCGCCGCTGCCATTGACGCGCAAGCGCCCGCTCGAGCGCGGTCGCGCCGATCAGCGCTGGCGCGGGGTGCAGTTCCTCCAGGTACTCCATGATCGCGATCGATTCGGCGATCGCGCTGCCGTCGTCGAGCAGCAGCGCCGGCGTCTGCCCGGCCGGATTGCGCGCGAGGTACGGCGCTTGCCGATTCTCGCCCGTGAACACGTCGACCTGCTGCACGGGCAGGCGCAGACCCTTCTCGAGCAGAAACATGCGCACGCTGCGCGGGGCGGGACTGAGCGCATCGAGCAGCAGCATGGCATCAGTGGAACGGCACCGGGCCGTCGCTGCTGGCAGTGGGGCGCATGAAGAAATCGTGCAGGTACTTCTCGCCCTCGTCGTCGAAGATCGTCACCACGGTCCTGAGCTCGGGGAACTGCTCACGGATGTGGCGCGCGGCAAGCAGGTGCGCGCCGGAACTGGGCCCGCAGAACAGGCCGCGCGTGCGCGCCAGTTGCCGCATCATCGCCACCGCGTCGGAACTGGCCACGCTGGTGGTGTCGCCCACCAGTGTGCGATGCTTGGCGAAGATGCCAGGCACGAAGCCATCGGAGATTCCCTCGATCTGATGCAGCGCGACCTCGCCGCACAGGATCGTGCGCGATTCGGTCGGCTCCATCGCGAACAGGCGCACGTTCGGGTTGACCTTGCGGAAGGCCTGGCCGACGCCGATCAGCGTGCCGCCGGTTCCCACCCCGTGCACGAACGCGTCGGGCACGCGACCTGCGGGCAGCTGGGCGAGGATTTCCGGGCCGAGCCACTCGCGGTTTTCCTCCACGTTCCATTCCGACTCGAACTGGCCCGGGAAGAAGAAGCCGGGCTGACGGCCGAGCTCGCGGGCGCGCTCGAGCGCATCGTTGACGTGGAACGTGCCGCAGAACAGCACCTCGGCGCCGAACGCGCGCGAGATCGCCACGCGCTCGCTCGACAGGCCCTCGGGCATCACCACGATCATGCGGTAGCCCTTGACCGCCGCCACCATCGAGAACGCATTGCCGGTGTTGCCGCTGGTCGCCTCGACGATGGTGTCGCCGGGCCGGAGCTGGCCGCTCTGCTCGGCGCGCTCGATGATGTACTTGGCGATGCGCGCCTTGATCGATCCCGACGGGTTGAGGAATTCGCACTTGGCGTAGATGCCGTCGATCTCGAGCAGCGGCGTGTCACCGATCGCATCGAGGATGCTGGTCGACAGCGTGGTGTGGCGTTTCGGGCGCGGGTCCATGGCTGGTCTCAGCGCTCGGCGGTGGCGTGCTGGTGCATGGCATCGATCGCCAGGGCCGAATGGGCATAGGCGCCGCCGGCACGCATCTCGGCCGCGACCCAGATCGCCTCCATGATCTCCTGCTCGCTCGCGCCGTGCCTGAGCGCGGCCTCGGTATGGCCGCGGATGCAGTATGGACACTGCGTGACGTGGGCGACCGCGACGGCGATGAGCTGCTTGGTCTTGGTCGGCAAGGCGCCCTCGGCGAACACGGCGGCGCTGAAGGCCTTGAACGCCTCGAGTGGCGCGGGGGCGAGTTCGCGCCGCTTGCGCGCGATGTCGAGGCTTGCCTGCGGATACATCGACTGATCCATGACGGTACTCCTGGTGGCCATGCCGGCAGGGTCCGTTGCGTGCCAGCGATGCCCTGGTGAAGGCGCCTGCGCTGCGCCGGCTCACAGTCCGGCGTTGTTGCGCTCCAGCACGCGTTCGGCGCGGTAACTTGAACGTACCAGCGGTCCCGATACCGCCTCGACGAAACCCTTGGCCAGGGCCAGATCGCGGTAGCTGCGGAACTCGTCGGGGCTGACGAAGCGCTCCACCGGCAGGTGGTGTTCGGTCGGCCGCAGGTATTGGCCCAGCGTCACGATATCGACACCGGCCGAACGCATGTCGTCGAACGCCTGCTCGATCTCCGCATCGGTCTCGCCCAGGCCCAGCATGAGGCTGGTCTTGGTCAGTGTCTGCGGTGCGTGGCGCTTGGCAAAGGCCAGCACGTCGAGCGTGCGCGCGTAACCGGCGCGCGGATCACGCACGCGGCGGGTCAGCCGTTCGACCGTTTCCAGGTTCTGCGCATAGGTCGCCAGGCCGGCATCGAGCACCGCGGCCACGTCCTCGTGCCGACCGCAAAAATCGGGCGTGAGCGCCTCGACCGCGGTCTCGGGCGCGCGCTGGTGGATCATGCGGATGCAGGCGGCGTAGTGGCCAGCGCCGCCATCGGGCAGATCGTCGCGGTCGACCGAGGTCAACACGACGTACTTGAGCTTCATCAGCGCCACCGCATCGGCCACCTGCACCGGCTCGAGCGGATCGAGCCAACCATGCGGGTTGCCGGTGCTGA
The DNA here is from genome assembly GCF_019634845.1 of Dokdonella sp. Classification (GTDB taxonomy): domain Bacteria; phylum Pseudomonadota; class Gammaproteobacteria; order Xanthomonadales; family Rhodanobacteraceae; genus Dokdonella_A. The sequence goes on along the minus strand of NZ_JAHCAQ010000001.1, from coordinate 192,630 downwards.
CCGCGCAGAACCTGCACGCACGCGTGCATACCGAGCCCATCAGCATCATCGTCGCGGTACCGCTGCTCCAGCACTCGGCGATGTTCGGGCAGCGCGATTCCTCGCAGACGGTGTGCAGCTTGTGGCCCCTGACGATGTCATGCACCGCCTCGTAGCGCGCACCGGCCGGCAAGCGGATGCGCAGCCATGGCGGCTTGCGCCCGACATCGGGCTTGCCGGTGTTGTCGTTGGGCCGCATGCCGCCATGCACGGCGCGGATGCCTTCCGGCGTGGTGTACTTCTCGCCGCTGTGCAGCGCGCGTTTGCTGGATTCGTGGCTCACTTGGTCCCCTGGCGTTCGAGCATCGGCAGCTTGTTGGCGACGCCGTTCCATTGATCGGCATCCGCCGGCGGCTCGATGCGGGCGGCGATCACCGGCCACGACGGCGCCAGTTCGGCGTTGATCTGCAGGAAGTTCTCCTGCCCTGCGGGCACATCGTCCTCGGCGAAGATCGCCTCGGCCGGGCATTCGGCCACGCACAGCGTGCAATCGATGCACTCGAGCGGGTCGATCGCGAGGAAGTTGGCGCCTTCGTGGAAACAGTCGACCGGACAGACCTCGACACAGTCGGTGTACTTGCACTTGATGCAGTTGTCGGTGACGACGTGCGTCACGGCCATCTCCTTGGAGCCAGCATGCGGCAGCGCGCAATTCTAATACGCTGCCCGCGCGCAGTGGGTCATCGCCTCGCTCATGGCTTGAGCGCCGACAGGTACAGCGCGAGGTTGGCGATGTCGGTGTCGCTCAGATCCCTGGCCATCGGCGCCATGATCGGATTCGGGCGCTCGCCATCGCGGAACTGCTGCAGCGTCGACACCAGGTATTCCTGCTTCTGGCCGGCCAGGTTCGGGTAAATCGGGGCCACCGAAATGCCGGTCGGCCCGTGGCACGCGACGCAGGTCGTCTCGTAGCGGGCCTTGCCGGCCGCCGGGTCGGCCGCCCGCGCGGCGCCGGCGAAACAACCGGCAGCCAGTGCGCAGGCGGCGATCATCGCGGACTTGTTCATCGTAGCGGCTCCGGCGCCGACTCGGTGGGACGGCGCCTCGTCGGCGTGCGTCGTGGCGGCGGGTCGGTACAGCGCTGCCCACAACGCGACCGTCGGGACCAGGCAGCCGGCCCAGAAGCCACCCCAGAAGGTGAGGTTGGGCAGGGTCGCCAGCGGCAGCAGCGACAGCACTCCGAGCGCGATGGCCAGCGCGATGTTGACGTTGCTGAACCAGCGCGCCGGATCGCTGCGCCGCGCCCACAGCGCGAGCACGAGGATCGCCAGCGCGAACGCGCCCAGCGGCAGGAAGCGCCGCTCCACCCAGGTTGGATGCAGGATCGTTGCCCAGGCGAGCACGAGACCGACCAGTGTGTTGATGAGGTTGGGAATCATGGGCGCGACTCCTCATCGCCATGCAGACGTTGCAGAAAACGCCAGGTGGCCGGCGGGATCACCGCATAGACCAGCGCGCTGGCGAGGATCAGCAGTTTCCAGCCCACATCGAGCGGAGTACGTACCGCGATCAGCAGCGCGATCGCGAAGGCCAGCAGCCAGCACGCCTGACCGGCGCGCACCAGGGCCGGGCGCGACCACAGCCGGCCAGCGCCGTAGAGGCCGCCGTAGCCGCCACCGGCCAGCACCAGCAGGCCCATCAAGGCCGCCGTCTCGAGCAGCGCGGCAGGGTTCATGCCGGCTCCGGCGCGGCCGCGATGGCCGGCGCGCGGCGTGGCGAGCGCAGCAGGTCGTACACCAGCGCGACGTAGCCGGCCGCGAACACCACGCCAAACAACATGCGCGCATACATGCCGGACTTGAACCACAGGTTCTCCGACGCCGTGGTGAATGCCATCAGCGTCGAGCCGCCGATCGCGCGGCCATAGAACGCTTGCGCCATGCCGGCGAGCAACAGCGCCATCACCATGCCGACCATGCCGAGGTTGAGCAGGCCAAAGCCCCAGCGCCAGGTGCGCCCGGCCAGCATCGGCACGCCAGTCACGCGCTGCCTGGCCACGTACATCACCGCGATCACGCCGCAGACGTAGGCGCCATAGAACGCAAAGTGGCCATGCGACACAGTCCACTGCGTGCCATGCGAAAACAGGTTGATTTGTGGCAGCGTCATCATGAAGCCCCAGATGCCAGCACCGATGAAGTTGCCCAAAGCCTCGGCGGTGATCCAGTAGAACGCCGGCTGGTTGTTGGTCTTGAGCCGGTGCATGCCGGCGTCGTACACCGCATGCACGACCATGCCCAGCAGCGGCAACGGCTCCAGCGCCGAGAAGAAGCCGCCGATCGCGAGCCAGTACTGCGGCGTGCCGATCCAGAAGTAGTGATGGCCAAGACCGAGGATGCCGGCGCCGAGCACGAGCATGACCTCGATGTACAGCCACGCCTCCACGATGCGCCGCGAGGTGCCCATCACGTCCATCAGCACCAGCGCCATGATGCAGCCGATCAACACCTCCCAGGTGCTCTCCACCCACATGTGCACCAGCCACCACCACCAGTACAGGTCGGTCGACATGTTGGTGTCGGCGGGAAACGCATCCAGGTACACCACCACCAGCGGAATGAGGTCGAGCACCATCACCCACATGATGCCGGTCATGCGACGCGCCTTGACGCAGGTGCCGACCACGTTCCACGAAAACACCAGCAGGATCGCCACGATGCCGATCGCGGCCCAGCGCGGCGCCTCCACGTACTTGCGCCCCTGGTTGATGAACCACAGCGTGAATTCGCTGGCGCTGCCGTACTGCACCAACAGGAACGTCGCCGCTACCAGCGCCACCGCCACGCAGAACACCCAGAACGTGATTTCGGCAGCTCGAATGCCGGCCATTTCGCGGCCCAGTTCCTTGGGCAGATACCAGTACACCGCGCCGACAAATGCCATCAGCAGCCAGATCACGAGCACGTCGATGTGCATGATCTTGGAGGTATTGAAGTTGAGCGTGTTGAACAGCATCGACGGGAACAGGTAGTACGCCGCCGACAGCAGGCCGAACACGATCATCACGCCGAACAACGCGATCGCCGCGGTGAAGTAGCGCAGCGCGAGTCGCTGCGAGCGGTACAGCGGTTCGGCGGCAGGCATGGTGTCGACGCTCATCGCATGCTCCTGCCGAAATTGGCCGGAAAGCCATTGGTGTCGATCGCCGACAGCCACTTGAGATAGGCCACCGTGGCGCGGGCCTCGTTCTCGGTAATGGCGAGATCGGGCATCGCGCGCGTCCAGGTCGGGTACCGGTCCGGATGCATGAGGAACGCGACCATCGCCTCCTCGCGCGTGCTCTTGCCGGTCATCGGCATCCAGATCTGCGACCAGGCCGGATCGAGCCAGGCCTTGGTGAGATCGGGGCCGTAATAGGCGCCATTGCCGAAGATCGTGTGGCAGTCCATGCAGGCCCGGCTCTGGATCACGAGTTTGCCGGTACGCATCAGCGCCGCAGCCTCGGTGGCGCTCACCGGCTGGCCGAACAGCGGCTCGGGCGCGCCGATCACGGGCACGTCGGCGCGCCGGTTCCAGTCGTACTGGTAGTCGATGTGCCGGTTGATCACGTCATAGGGCGGCACATTGATGCCACCGGCCCGGATGTAGCGCATGCTGTCGAGCGACAGGAAGGCGAGCACGACCAGCATGACCAGGGTCGTGCTGACGGCGCCGGCGCGCCAGAAGGAAGGATCCTCGATATCCACGTGTTTGCACCTCCGCTTCGCTGAGCAGCGGTTGCGGCGGCCGAAGACGAGCTGGCAGGAGCGAGATCGGGGGCCACACCGGATGTGCCGTGCATGATGATCCGGCCGGCGCCGTTTGTACATTGATCCATGTCAAAACAATGCCGGCCAATCGATGGGCGGCTTGGACACGGGTCCACGCGAAGCTCGCGACGATGATCTGCAACAGAGTTGGCTGGGGCGGCAGGATTCGAACCTGCGAATGCCGGGATCAAAACCCGGTGCCTTACCGCTTGGCGACGCCCCACCGAATCGGCATGGGCCTTGCGCCCCTGCCACCTGCACCTGCGGCACGCTCGCGTGCCTTGCCACCACGCCGGGCCGCGGCCCGACGGCCACCCGGTGTACCTGCGGGCCGCCTCAGTCGCGCCGCCACGCGCGGCGCGCGGCCAGCAGCGGCGACTCGTCGACGCCCTGTGCCACCCAGGCCCGGAACTGCGGCGGACACTGCCGCGCAATCGCCTCGGCCTGCGTCATCGACGCCACGGCGACGAAACCACAACCGCCACTGCCCGACAGTTGCGCATCGCCAAACCGGCCGAGCCAGTCCAGTGCCGCCGCGACCGGCGCAAACCGCTTCCGCACCACCGGCGCGAACACGTTGCCGCTGACCGCACCGGCGCGGAAGTCCGCTATTGTCGTTGGCGTGCTATTGCGCGTCAATTCAGGCACCTGGAACAAGGCGGCGGTCGGCACCGCGCACTGCGGGTCGACGATCACGTAGCTGCGCGCAGGCAGCTCGAGCGCGGTCAGGCGATCGCCCACCCCGGTTGCCCAGGCACTGCGGCCGCGCACGAACACCGGCACATCGGCGCCCAGGCGCCTGCCCAGTTCGGCCAGCGCATCCTCGCCCAGGGCCGTGTCCCACACCGCATCGAGCCCGACCAGCACGCTGGCCGCATCCGAGCTGCCGCCACCGAGTCCACCGCCGAGCGGAATGTGCTTGTCGAGCTCGATGTCCACGCCCCAGCGACAACCGGTGGCCGCGCGCAGCGCCTGTGCCGCGCGCACGGTCAGGTCGTCGGCTTCGGCGACTCCGGCCAGCGCGCGCACGCGCCGCACCTGCCCGTCGTCACGCCGGCGCAGTCGCACCCGGTCGCCGCGATCGAGCAGTTGGAACACGGTTTCGAGCTCGTGATAACCGTCCTCACGGCGACCGGTGATGTGCAGGAACAGGTTGAGCTTGGCCGGTGCCGGCCATTGGCTCCAGGCCGCAGGCATCGTGCTCACGGCTGCCAACTGCGGATCGCCAGGCGCACGCGCTCCTCACCGCGACTGGCGAACACGCGACGCGGCAACGGTGGCGACTGCGTCATGTCGTAGTCGCCGTAACGGATCGTCCAGCCGTCCTGCTCGATCTGCGCCGGCAGTCCCTGCGCATCGAATGCCATCTGCGCCGGTCCGGGCGCGCGCAATGCGCGCACCCAGGCCACCAGTTGCGCGAACGGCACCTGCCAGCCGAGCTCGCGCTGCAGCAGGTCCGCCGCATCGCGGCCCTGCAACGTGCCATCGCGCAGGCCGTCGAGCCGCGCCTGCGCGGCATCACCCGACAGCACCCAGGTGCGGCCGGTGACCGGCGCGTGCACGGTGAAACGGTAGTTCGCCCCATCCTGCTGCCAACTCAGCGAACCACTGCCGCTGTCGTGTGCATTGGCCACGCCCAGGCGCCCCTCGAGCACCCAATGCGTGCGCGCGGCCAGTATGCGTTCGCGTTCGCTCTGCGCTGCCGGAATCGCGCTGCTGGTGCTGCGGCGCGCCGGCGGCGTCACGCAGGCGGCAAGACTCGCCAGCAGCCCGGCCAGCAGCAGGCGCGCACCGAGCCGCCTCATCGCGTCAGCCGCTCGATGGTCTCGAGCAGCGCCTTGTTGTCGGCGTGTTTCCGCCGCGCTTCATCCCATACCTTGCGCGCCTCGGCCTGTTCGCCCTTGACCCACAGCACTTCGCCCAGATGCGCGGCGATGTCGGGATCGGCCTGCTTGGCATAGGCGCGGCGCAGGTCCCTCAGCGAGGCCTCGAGATCGCCGAGCCGGTACTGCACCCAACCGAGGCTGTCGATGATGGCCGGCTCGTCGGGCTTGAGTTCGAGTGCGCGGCGGATCAGTGCGAGCGCCTCGTGCTGGCGCTCGCTGTCACCCTTGGCATGGTCGGCGATGGTGTAACCGAGCGCGTTGAGCGCCTCGGCATTGTCGGGCTGCAACTCGACGATGCGGCGCAGGTCGGCCTCGCCGGCCGCGACCTCGCCCTGGTTGATGCGGTACAGCGCCCGCGCGTACAGCACGCGCGTGTCGTCGGGACTGGCCTGCAGCGCCTGCGCGTAGACCGCCAGCGCCTCGGCCGCGCGCCCGCGCTTGCCAAGCATGTCGGCCTCGAGCAGACGCACGTTGCGCTGCCGGTCGGGATCGCCCTGGCTCTGCGCCAGCAGCCGGTGCAGCGTCGCGACGGCGGCGTCGCCGCGGGCGGATCCGTCGAGCACGATCGCGCTGCGCAACTGCGCGTCGAAGTAGCGCTCGTCGTCGTCGCCGATCGCACGGTACCAGCCCAGTGCCGCCGCCGGGCGGTCGAGCATTTCGGCAAGCTGGCCGAGCAGGTACAGGCGTTCGCCGTCGCGCTGGCCCTTGGCCGCCTCCAGTTCGCGGTACAGCGCACTCATCAGCGTCTTGTCGTCGGCCCGCGCGGCGTAGGCGGCCCGCGCGGCATAGCTGGTCTGGTCCTGCTTGCCGACCGCCAGCACCGCGGCGGCGGCGGCATTGTCACCATCCTGCCCCAGCAACGCGGCGTAGCCGGTGCGCAGGCGGCGGCTGTCGGCATGGCGCCGCAACGCCTCGGCGTAGATCGTGCGCGCACGCACCACCTCGCGACCCGCGACGGCCAGCTGCGCGCTCCAGGCGTAGGCATCCTCGCCATGGAAGCGCTTGACCGCAGCGTCGGCCAGTCGCCGCGCCAGCGACGCATCGCCGAGCCGGAACGCGAGCTGGCTGACGGCGACCGCCGTGCCTTCGTTGAGCTCGGCGCGCGTGCCCGGCACGAGTCGCGCCAGCAGCACCGCGGCGGCGATCTTGTCGGGGGCATTCATGAGCATCTGCGCCACCAGCCGCCAGCCCTGCTCATCGTCGCGGCTGGCCAGCCGCTGCAGCACGGCCAGTGCCTCGTCGCCACGGCCCTCGCCGAGCGCGATCCAGGCTTGCGCCTGTTCGACGCCCGGTGCAGCCGGCGTCAGCGCCCGCCAGCGGACCAGCGATCGCTGCGCGAGAGCCCAGTCCTGCCGCGACAGTGCGAGCTGGGTCGCGACCTCGGCCACTGCCGGATCGTCGGACAGCTCGGCCGCCGCCGCATACCCCTGCGCTGCCGTGGCCAGGTCGTCGTTCTGCAACGCGAACTGGGCAGCCAGCACCTTGGCCAGGAGGTCGTGCTGCGCATCGACCGCACGCACCGACGACGGCGCCGGCGGCAGCGCACTGCGCGGCGCCGGTGCCGAGGCACACGCCGCGAGCAGCATGGCGAGCCCACTGCCCGCCACCCCGACGCCAACGCGGAAACGAAACAAGAATCGCATGCAACGCCTTGTCTTGCTTGATATCGAACAGCGGCGACCGCACAATTTGCGCGACCCGCCGCACGAGGTTCTAGCTTAGCCGATCCTGCGCGTGCATCCGGTCCTCCCGCGCGCGTGCCGCAGCGCAGCTCTCGAACCGACTCATGGCGCTGATTGCCGTTGGACTCAACCACCAGACCGCCCCCGTCGCGCTGCGCGAGCGTGTCGCTTTCACCGGCGAAGCGATGCCGCCGGCGCTGGGCGAGCTGGCCGCGCAACCGGGCGTGCAGGAAGCGGCCATCCTGTCCACCTGCAATCGCACCGAACTGTACTGCACGGTCGAAGCCGGCGCCGAGGGCGTGCCCGCCGACTGGCTCAACCGCCACCATGGCTTGACCCAGGCGCGGGTCGACGAGTTCCTGTACCGCCACGCCGATGCCGACGCGGTGCGCCACCTGTTCCGCGTCGCCACCGGCCTCGAGTCGATGGTGCTGGGCGAGCCGCAGATCCTCGGCCAGGTCAAGGATGCCTACAGCCGTGCCCGTGAGGCGCATACGCTGAAGTCGCCGCTCGAGCGCCTGTTCCAGAACACCTTCGCGGTGGCCAAGCGCGTGCGCTCGGACACCAGCATCGGTGCCAACCCGGTGTCGGTCGCATTCACGGCGGTACGCCTGGCCGAGCGCGTGTTCACCGACCTGCGCCAGGCCTGCGTGCTGCTGATCGGCGCCGGCGAGACGATCGAACTGGCCGCGCGCCACCTTGGCGACGCCAATGTGCGGCGCCTCATCGTCGCCAACCGCACGCTCGACAACGCGCAGGCGCTGGCGGCGCGTTTCGGCGCCTACGCGATCGCGCTGGCCGACCTCGACCGCCACCTGCCCGAAGCCGACATCGTGATCGCCTCGACGGCCAGCCGCGACCCGATCCTGCAGCGTGCCCAGGTCGAGGCCGCGATCACGCGCCGCAAGCGTCGACCGATGTTTCTCGTCGACATCGCGGTGCCGCGCGACATCGACCCGACAGTGGCGCAGATCGAGGACGTGTACCTGTACACGATCGACGACCTGCGCGGCATCATCGACGACAACCTGCGCTCGCGCCACGAGGCCGCGCTGCAGGCCGAGGCGATGATCGAACTGTCGGTCGACCATTTCATGGGCTGGTGGCACGCCTGGCATGCAGGCAATCCCGTCGTCGACCTGCGCCGCCAGGCCCGGGACGACCGCGATCAGGTGTTGGCCAAGGCGCGCAGCCTGCTCGCGCGCGGCCGCTCGCCCGAGGAAGCACTCGACTTCCTCGCCTACACGCTCACCAACAAGTTGCTGCACGCACCGAGCGCCCACCTGCGCGAAGCCGCGCTGCGCGGCGACGCGGAACTGCTGCAGGCCGCCAATCGCCTGTTCGACCTCGATCCGGCGACCGGCAAGCAGCGCGAGCGTTAGCGCGCCGGCGCAAACGCATCACGCCTGCGCGCTGCGCGACCGCGACGGAGCGAACCGCGGGACCCGCGGCAGCGAGCGGCAAACCGCATCCATCTCGCCTTGCCGTCCTGCCGCTCCGCCACCGCGCCCACGCCATCGCCGCCCTCGACCCGCGCTCCGCCGCAGCCTGCCTGCCAACCCTCACCGTCGACTCCCGCCGCATGCAAGCCTCGATCCGCCGCAAACTCGAACAACTGGCCGAACGCCACGAGGAACTGGAGCGCCTGCTGGCGAGCAGCGAGGTGCTCGGCGATGCCCGCCGCCTGCGCGAAGTCTCGCGCGAACACGCCCAGCTCGGCCCGCTGGCGGCTGCGCTCAAGGCCTGGGACGCCAACGCGCGCGCGCTGGCCGACGCCGAAGCGATGCTGCGCGATGCCGACCTTGCGGAACTGGCCGCGGCCGAGATTCCGGCGCTGGAGGCGGCCCGCGTCGCGCTCGAGGACGAGCTCAACCGCGCATTGATCCCGACCGATCCGCGCGACGAGGGCAACCTGTTCCTCGAGATCCGCGCCGGCACCGGCGGCGACGAGGCCGCGATCTTCGCCGGCGATCTGCTGCGCATGTACCTGCGATACGCCGAACGGCGCCGCTGGCAGGTCGACATCCTGTCGGCCAGCGCGGGCGAGCACGGCGGCTACCGCGAAGTGATCGCGCGCGTCGAGGGTAACGGCGCCTATTCGCGCCTCAAGTACGAGTCGGGCACGCACCGCGTGCAGCGCGTGCCGGCAACCGAGTCGCAAGGCCGCATCCACACTTCGGCGGCCACGGTGGCGATCCTGCCCGAGCTCGACGAGATCGACGAGGTACCGATCAGCGACGCCGACCTGCGCATCGACACCTTCCGCGCCTCGGGCGCGGGCGGCCAGCACGTCAACAAGACCGACTCGGCGATCCGCATCACCCACCTGCCCAGCGGCATCGTGGTCGAGTGTCAGGACGAACGCAGCCAGCACAAGAACCGTGCGCGGGCGCTGGCGCTGCTGCGCGCCCGCCTGCTCGACGAGGCACAGTCCAAGCAGACCGCCGCGCAAGCCGAAGCGCGGCGCCTGCAGGTCGGCTCGGGCGACCGCAGCCAACGCATCCGCACCTACAACTATCCGCAGGGTCGCATCACCGACCACCGCATCAACCTGACGCTGTACCGCCTGCCGGCGATCCTCGACGGCGATCTCGACGAACTCGTCGATGCGCTCACGCGCGAGGACCAGGCCGACCAGCTCAAGCTGCTGACCGGTCCGGCCTGAGCACGGCGCGCACGGCATCGCGAGCGGCGGCAGCGGTGGCAGGACCGGCGCGGGCAGGCAAGCCCGATGCTGCCGCTCAAGCTGTGGCGAGATGGCGCCGCGCCACCTCGGCGTACAGGGCCGGCAGGCGCTCGAGGTCGGCGATCGCGACACATTCGTCGACCTTGTGGATCGTCGCATTGCACAGGCCCAGTTCGATCACCTCGGCGCCGAGCGGCGCGATGAAACGCCCGTCGGACGTGCCGCCGCCGGTACTCTGTTCGGGTTCGATACCGCAGTGGCTGGCGATCGCGGCCAGTGCCGCCCGCCGCAGCGGACCATCGGGCGTGAGGAAGGGCTCGCCCGACAGATGCCAGTCGATGCTGAACCTGACGCCATGCCGGCGCAGGATCGCCTCGCTGCGCTCACGCAGGTCCTGCGCCGTGCTCGCGGTGCCGAAACGGAAGTTGCAGACCACGCGCAGGCGGCCCGGGATGACGTTGTCGGCGCCGGTCCCGGCCTCGATGTTGGAAATCTGGAACGAGGTCGGCGGGAATGCCGCATTGCCCTCGTCCCAGCGCGTCGCCACCAGTTCGGCCAGCGCCGGCGCGATGCGGTGGATCGGGTTGTCGGCTTGGTCAGGATAGGCGACGTGTCCCTGCACGCCCTCGACCCGCAGCCGCCCCGTCAGCGAGCCGCGGCGACCGATGCGGACGAGGTCGCCGAGCCGCGCCTTCGACGACGGCTCGCCGACCACGCAGGCGTCGATGCGCTGGCCGCGCTCGCGAAACAGATCGGCGACGCGACGCACGCCGTCGATGGCCATGCCTTCCTCGTCCGAAGTCACGAGCAGCGCCACCGTGCCACGATGATCGGGCTGCCCGCGGACGAAGTCTTCGAGCGCAACGACCATCGCCGCGACGCCCGACTTCATGTCCGCCGCGCCGCGGCCGTACAGGTGCAGCGTGCCGTCATGGCCGACCGCCTCCGGATTCTCGCGGCCAGGAACATCGCAGGAGCGAATACTCGGCTCGAACGGCGGCGATGACCACGCCTCGGCCGGACCGCTCGGCACCACGTCGGTGTGGCCGAGAAAAACGAACACGGGCGCGCCGCTGCCATGCGTCGCCCACAGGTTGTCGACGTCGCCGAAACGCAGATGCTCGATCGCAAAGCCCGCACGTTCGAGGCGCGCGGCGATGAGCGCCTGACAGCCCGCATCATCGGGCGTGACCGAGGCGCGGCGGATCAGTTCGCAGGTGAGGTCGAGCACGTCCGACATGGCCACTCCATTACTTGCCGAACAGCTTCTTGAAGCCGTTGTCGCTGAAGCCCTGGTGCACGCTGCCGTCGTCGAGCACGACGAGCGGACGCCGCACCAGCGCGGGATGCTCCTTGATGAGCAGCAGCCACTCGGCGTCGCTGCCGGGCGACTTGCGCGCCTCCGGCAGCGCGCGCCACGTCGTCGACGCGCGGTTGACGAATTTCTCCCAGCCGCCGACCGCCTTCGCCCATGCCTTCAGCGACTCGGCCGCAATGCGCTGCTCGCGATAGTCGATGAACGCGTACGGCAGCTTGAAGCGGTCGAGCCAGTTGCGCGCCTTCCTGCAGGTGTCGCAGTTGTCGAGGCCGTGGATCGTGGCGGTCATGCTCATGCCCTCAGCAGCTCGTTGAGCGCGGTCTTGGCGCGCGTCCTGGCATCGACCTTCTTGACGATCACGGCCGCATACAGGCTGTGGCTGCCGTCGCCGGCGGGCAGCGAGCCCGCCACCACGACGCTGCCGGCCGGCACGCGGCCATAGCTGATCGTGCCGCTGGCGCGGTCGTAGATCTTCGTCGATTGGCCGAGGAACACGCCCATGCCGATCACGCTGCCCTGCTCCACGATCACGCCCTCGACGACCTCCGAGCGGGCACCGATGAAGCAGTCGTCCTCGATGATGGTCGGGTTCGCCTGCAGCGGCTCGAGCACACCGCCGATGCCGACGCCGCCGGACAGGTGCACGTTGGCGCCGATCTGCGCGCAGGACCCGACCGTGGCCCAGGTGTCGACCATCGTGCCCGCGCCGACACGGGCACCGATGTTGACGTAGCTCGGCATGAGCACGGCATCGCGCGCCACGTGCGCGCCGCGTCGCACCAGCGCGCCAGGCACGAGCCGCGCGCCGGTCGCGCGCAGCGCGGCTTCGTCGGCATCGGCAAAGCGCAGCGGCACCTTGTCGAACGCGCCCATCGGCCCGCCGTCCATGAGCCGGTTCGGATGCAGGCGGAAGTACAGCAGCACGGCCTTCTTGAGCCAGGCATTGACCTGCCAGCCACCTGCGACCGGTTCGGCCACGCGCAGCGAACCATCCTCGAGACCGTCCATGATCCGTTCGATGGCCGGGCGCAGCTCGCGCTCGAACGCTGTCGCGGCCAGCGCATCGCGCTGCTGCCAGGCCGCGTCGATCAGGGTTTCCAGATTCTGCATGCCGCGATCCTCGTGATCATTCATTGAGATGGAGCCCCGAACGCCCGCGCCAACGCCACGCGCACGGCCTCGCGCGCCGGCGCGTCGAGCGCCTTGCCGTTGCCGTCGGTCAACGTGAAGAAATCCTCGACGCGCTCGCCGAAGGTGGCGATGCGCGCATCGTGCACGCGCACGCGCGCCTCGCGCAACGCCAGCGCGATCTGCGCCAGCATGCCGGGCCGGTCGCTGCCGACGAGCGCGAGCTGGGTCGCGTCGTCGCCATCGCTGAAGGCGACGTGTGGCGCGCTCTGGAAATGACGCAGGCGACGCGGCAACTGGCGCCGGGTCGCGCGCGGCTGCAGTTCGCGCGGCGCCAGCGCCTGCAGCAGCGCGGCGCGCAGCGCCGCGCTGCGTTCGCCGTCGAGCGGCGCGAGACTGCGCGCGTCGATGATCTCGAAGGTGTCGAACACCCGGCGTTGCGGCGAGACCAGCAGGCGCGCGCGCGTCACGCTGATTCCGAGCCGGTCGAGCGTGACCATGATCGTCGCGAACAGGCCGTCGCGGTCGGGGGCGCACACGAACAGGTCGCTGCTGCCGCGCGCCGGCGCGGAGTCGATCGCCACCACCACATCGTGCTCGGCACGACCGGCGATCGCGCGGGCCTGGAACAGGATCTGCTCGGCGCGGAAGCGCAGGAAGGCATCGTCGGGCAGATCGTCGAGCGCCACGATGACCGCGCTCGGCTGCGTCTGCTCGCGCGCCAGCGCGAGCGCGCGCTCGCGCTTGGCGGCGATGCGTTCGCCGGCGTGCTGCGGCTGCTGCAGGCCCGCGCGCAGCACGTAGCGCGCGGCCACGTGCAGGTCGGCCAGCAGGCGCGCCTTCCAGCCGTTCCACAGCCTCGGGTTGGTGCCGGCGATGTCGGCCATCGTCAGCAGGTAAAGGTAATCCAGTCGCGTGCGGTCGCCGACCGCACTGGCGAACCGGTGCACCACTTGTGGATCGGTGATGTCCTGGCGCTGCGCCGTGACGCTCATCAGCAGGTGATGACGCACGAGCCAGGCAACGAGCTCGACATCGTGGCCTGGCAGGCCCAACTGCAGGCAGAACTGGCGCGCCTCGACCTCGCCGAGCTCGCTGTGGTCGCCGCCGCGACCCTTGGCGATGTCGTGCAGCAGCGCGGCGAGCAGCAGCAGCTCGGGCTGGGGCAGTTCGGCGTACACGTGGTCGGCCTCGGGAAAGCGCTCGCGTGCACCGGCATCGGCGAAACTCGCCACGTTGCGCAGCACGCGCAGCGTGTGCTCGTCGACCGTGTAGACATGGAACAGGTCGTACTGCATGCGTCCGACGATGCGCCGGAATGCCGGCAGCAAGGCCGCCAGCACGCCATGGCGGTTCATGCGCGCGAGCGCCTCCACCGCCGGCGCGCCACGCCGCAGCAGGGCGAGGAAGGCATCGCGCACCGCCGCATCCTCGGCGAACGCCTCGCCATGGCTGGCCAGTGCCTGCTGCAGCAGGCGCATCGCCTGCGCAGTCAGCCCGTGCAGCTCCGGGTGGTCCAGTTGTGCCGCGAACAGCGCGATGACCGCCGCCGGTCGCTGCACCAGCAGCGTGCCGGCACGTGGTTCGATGCGCTGGCCGCGCGCGAGGAAATCGGCATCGAGCTCGCGCACCGCTGCATCCGGGCCGAGCAGTTCGGTGCAGCGCTCGACGAACTGCGCGCCAAGCCGCTCGACGATGGTGGCGGCGCGGTAGTAGGCCTGCATGAAACGCTCGACGCCAAGGTTGTCGGCATGTTCGTCCTCGAAGCCAAGCTGCGTCGCCAGCGTGCGCTGGTAGTCGAACAACAGCCGCTCCTGGGCCCGGCCTGCCGCCAGATGCAGCGCAAACCGGTAGCGCTCGAGCGTGGCCTGCGCGCGCAACAGGGCCTCGCGCTCGGTGGCATCGAGCAGGTCGCGTGCCACCATCAGGTCGAAATCGCCCGCGCCGGCGGTGCGGCGGCCAAGCCAGCGCATGAGGTCGAGCGTGCGCAGGCCGCCGGGACCGTCCTTGAGATCGGGCTCGAGGTTGTAGGCCGTGTCGTTGCAGCGCGCGAAGCGCGCCGCCTGCTCGGCGACCTTGGCGGCGAGGAAGGCCGCCGCCGGCCACAACGCGTGATCATCGACGATCGGCTGCAGCACCTGTCCGTCGCCGGCCAGCGCGCGCGCGTCGAGCAGGCTGGTGAACACGCTGACGTCGCTGGCCGCCAGCGCTCGGCATTGCGCAGGGTCGCGCACGGCGTGCCCGGGCCTGAGGCCAACGTCCCACAGGCAGGCGAACAGGGCCTCGAGCGCACGCGCCTGGCGCGCCAGCTCGGGCGCCTCGCCGAGCACGAGCAGGTCGAGGTCCGAATGCGGGAACAACGCGCCGCGGCCATAGCCGCCAACCGCCAGCAGGGTGCAGCCTGGCGCGTCGCCAAGGCAGGCACGCCAGACGTGGCCGACCAGCGTGTCGACCCAGGCGGCGCGGCGCCGGCTCAGCGCGGCAGCGTCGCCACCAGCGTGGAATGCCGCCGCCAGCGCACGCTCGCCATCGGCGAGCCACTGGCGCAGCGCAAGGCGGGCATCGGGGGAAACGCCGCTGCGCGGTGGCGCCGCGGGCAGGTGCGGCAGCGCAGGCAGCGACGCCGGCATTGCTCAGGCCGGCTCGGGCCAGGGGGTGAGGATTTCGTAACCGTCGTCGGTGACGGCGATGGTGTGTTCCCACTGCGCCGACAGCGAATGATCCTTGGTGACCACGGTCCAGCCGTCGGGCAGCAGGCGCGTGTACGGCTTGCCGGCGTTGATCATCGGCTCGACGGTGAAGGTCATGCCCTTCTGCAGGCGCAGGCCGGCGCCGGGATGGCCGTAATGCAGGACCTGTGGGTCCTCGTGATAGATCTGCCCGATGCCGTGGCCGCAGTATTCGCGCACCACCGAATAGCCGCGCCCTTCGGCATGCTGCTGGATCGCGTGGCCGATGTCGCCGAGCGTGGCGCCGGGACGCACCTGCTCGATGCCGAGCATCATCGCCTCGAACGTGGTGTCGACCAGGCGCCGCGCCAGTACCGACGGCGTGCCGACGAAGTACATGCGACTGGTATCGCCATGCCAGCCATCCTTGATGACCGTGATGTCGATGTTGACGATGTCGCCATCGCGCAGCGTCTTGGCCGGGCTCGGGATGCCGTGGCAGATCACATGGTTGACCGAGGTGCACAGGGTCTTGGGGAAGCCCTTGTAGCCGACGTTGGCCGGGATCGCCTTCTGCACATTGACGATATGGTCATGGGCCAGACGGTCGAGCTCCTCGGTGGTGACGCCGGGCCTGACATGGGGCACGAGCATTTCCAGCACTTCGGCGGCGAGGCGGCCGGCAACGCGCATCTGCTCGATCTGCGCGGGGGTCTTGACGGTAACGGGCATGGCTTCTCGATATGGGGTGCTGGCGCCGACGCGCCGGCCAAGCTATCATTCTACGGTTCCACACCGCGACTTTCACGGTTCGGGGTGGAGCGACAGATGCGGTCCGGCGGGCAATCCGCAAGGCCGCAACGGCAATCGTGCCGAATCCGCACACGCATCGTCACCGCGTCCGGGGTGCCCTGCAAGGGGTCGTTCGCGGCGGGTGCGTGGAGGTCAAACCCCGGAATTGCTGCAGGCCCTGCCGCCTGCCGCGCCTGTCCACGGGCAGGCATGGCAACGGTGCGTCCGCCGCGATTCCCTTGCATGAAGGAATACCTGCAATGCCTCAAGTCACCATGCGCCAGATGCTCGAAGCCGGCGTGCATTTCGGCCACCAGACCCGCTACTGGAACCCGCGCATGGCGCCGTACATCTTCGGCGCGCGCGGCAAGATCCACATCATCAACCTCGAAAAGACGCTGCCGCTGTTCAGCGATGCGATGAACTTCCTGTCGGCGATCGCGCAGAAGCGCGGCACGATCCTCTTCGTCGGCACCAAGCGCTCGGCGCGCGAGGCGATCAAGGAAGAAGCGGCCCGCTGCGGCATGCCCTACATCAGCCAGCGCTGGCTCGGCGGCATGCTGACCAACTTCCGCACCGTCAAGCAGTCGGTCAGTCGCCTCAAGGAACTGGAGACGATGGCGACCGACGGCAGCCATGACCGCCTGGTCAAGCACGAAGTGCTGCGCCTCACGCGCGAGAAGGACAAGCTCGAGAGCTCGCTCGGTGGCATCAAGGACATGGGCCGCCTGCCCGACGCGCTGTTCGTGATCGATATCGGCCACGAGGACATCGCGATCAAGGAAGCCAAGAAGCTCGGCATCCCGGTCGTCGCCGTGGTCGATACCAACTACGACCCGGCCCTGGTCGATTACGCGATCCCGGGCAATGACGACGCGATCCGCGCGGTGCAGCTGTACGCCGCCGCCGCCGCCGACGCCGTGCTCGAGGGCAAGGCTGCGGCACCGGCCGCCGCGGCAGGCGACCGCGACGAATTCGTCGAACTCGACGCCGACGGCAACCCGGTGGTGAAGAAGGAAGCGCGCGAGCGCGACGATCGCCGCCGCCCGTCCGGCCCGCGCAAGCCCGGCGCCGACAAGCGTCCGGCCGGCAAGGGCCGCCCGGCGCCGCCGCGCGGCCGTCCGGCCAAGGACGACGCCCCCGCCAGCCCCGACAGCGCCGAGTAAGCACGCGCGTGTCACGGCGACGCCATGGCGGTAACGCCCGGCGTCGCCGAACCCCTGCCCGATGGCCGCAGCGCGCTGCGCCGGCCGTCCGGCACCCCCGATCTGCGCGCCTGCGCGCATCCGCCACGAGGACACCATGGAAATCACCGCATCACTGGTCAAGGACCTGCGCGAGCGCACCGGCGCCGGCATGATGGAGTGCAAGAAGGCACTCACCGAGAACAAGGGCGACATCGACACCGCTGCCGAATGGCTGCGCAAGCAAGGCCTGGCCAAGGCCGACAAGAAGGCCAGCCGTGTCGCCGCCGAGGGTCGCATCGTGCTCGCCCAGGACGCCGGCAAGGCCGTGTTGGTCGAGATCAACTCCGAGACCGATTTCGTCGCCAACGACGACAACTTCAAGAATTTCGCCAGCACCGTGGCACAGGTCGCGCTGAGCTCGGGCGCGCATGACATCGATGCGCTCAAGGCCGCCAGGCTCGCCACCGGCGAGACGGTTGAGGAAGCGCGCGCCGCGATCGTCGCCAAGGTCGGCGAAAACGTGCAGGTGCGACGCCTGATCCGCATCGACAGCGCCAACACCGTCGCCGCCTACGTGCACGGCGGCCGCATCGGCGTGCTGGTCGAGACCAAGGGTGGTGATGCCGACTTCGCGCGCGGCGTGGCCATGCATGTGGCCGCGATGAATCCGCCCTACAACAAGGCCAGCGACGTGCCGGCCGAGTTCGTCGCCAAGGAGAAGGAGATCGAACTGGCGCGCATGAGCGAGAAGGACAAGGCCAAGCCGGCGGAAATCCTCGAGAAGATCATCGGCGGCAAGGTCGCCAAGATCATCAACGAGAACACGCTGTACGGCCAGCCCTACGTGCTCGACACCGACAAGAGCGTCGAGGCCGCCGCCAAGGCCGCCGGCGCCGACGTGCTCGGTTTCCATCGCCTCGCGGTCGGCGAAGGCATCGAGAAGGTGGTCGAGGACTACGCCGCCGAAGTGATGAAGCAGGCTGGCCTGGCCTGACCGGGCAAGCGCTCCGAAGGCAAAAAGGCCGCGCTCGTCGCGGCCTTTTTCATGGCCGGCGCCCCAGCGGCGGTGGCGCCTACCGCTCGTCGGGACCGCGGCGCCCGCCGCCGGCGGCCACCGGCAGCCGCCAGCCGCGCCACACCGCCATCATGCGCAGGCCGAAACACAGCGCCGCCGCGCCGCCGACGGTCACTGGCATCGGCCAGTGCGCGAGTTCGCCGACCACCACGAGTACCGCGCCCGCCAGCGCAGCCACCGCATACAGGTCGGCGCGCAGCACCATCGGCACATCGGTCAGCAGCAGGTCACGCGCCATGCCACCGCCGATGCCGGTCAGCATGCCCAGCAGCGCCGCCATCACCGGGTGCAGGCCGAACGCGAGTGCCTTCTCGGTGCCCGCCACCGCGAACAGCGCCAGTCCGGCCGCATCGAACATGCGCACGGGGTTGCGCAGGCGCTCGATCAGCGGGCACCACAGGAAGCTGACCACCCCGGCGCAGGCCGACACCGCCAGGTAGTGCCAGTTGGCGATCGCCGCCGGCGGCACGGCGCCGATCAGCAGGTCGCGCGTGATGCCGCCCGCGGTGGCTGCCGCAAACGACACCACCAGCACCCCGAACAGATCGAGTCGGCGCCGCACCGCCGCAGTGGCGCCGCTGAGCGCGAACACGAACGTGCCGCACAGGTCGAGCAGATCGATGAGGAGCTTCATGGACGGCATCACGCATTCCCTGGTGGCATCCCGGGCCGATGACACAACGCTGCGCAACGACCGAGGCAGTCGCTACAATACGTGAGTTTGCCCGACGGAACGCCTCATGAGCACTGAACTCAAGCACAAGCGCATCCTGCTCAAGCTGTCCGGTGAGGCGCTGATGGGCGACGCCGACTACGGCATCGACCCCAAGGTCCTGCAGCGGCTGGCCCGCGAGATCATCGAGGTGCAGCGCGCCGGGGTGCAGGTCGGGGTCGTCATCGGCGGTGGCAATATCTTCCGCGGCGCCGGTCTCGCCGCCGCCGGCATGGATCGCGTCACCGCCGACCACATGGGCATGCTGGCCACGGTGATGAACGCACTGGCGATGCAGGACGCGATCGAGAAGGCCGGCGGCTACGCGCGCACGATGAGCGCGATCAAGATCAACGAGGTGTGCGAGGACTTCATCCGCCGCCGCGCGATCCGCCACATCGAGAAAGGCCGCATCGCGCTGTTCGCGGCTGGTACCGGCAACCCGTTCTTCACCACCGACTCGGCCGCCGCGCTGCGCGCGATCGAGATCGGCGCCGACCTGCTGCTCAAGGCCACCAAGGTCGACGGCGTGTACAGCGCCGACCCGGCCAAGGATCCCAGCGCCACCCGCTACGAGCACCTGAGCTACAACGAGGTGATCGAGCGCAACCTGCAGGTGATGGACACCAGCGCGATCGCGCTGTGCCGCGACAACAAGGTGCCGCTGCGCATCTACGACCTGTCGCGTGAGGGCGACCTCATGCGCATCATGCGCGGCGAGCCGATCGGCACCCTGGTCGACACGCGCCGCTAGCGGCCCGTGCACTGGCGCGCTGCGGGGCGCTGCTATACTCGCGACCGTTTCCGGCTGCCGTTGCGAACCTCGCCCCATGCTCGACACGATCAAGAAGGATGCGCAGACGCGCATGCACAAGAGCGTCGAATCGCTCCGCCACGAACTCACGCGCCTGCGTACCGGGCGCGCCAGCACCGCGCTGATCGAACCGCTCAAGGTGCCCTACTACGGCACCGACACGCCGATCACCCAGGTTGCGAGCGTGGCGATCGCCGATGCGCGCTCGATCACGATCACGCCGTTCGAGAAGACCATGGTGGGGCCGGTGGAGAAGGCGATCCTGGCCTCGGATCTCGGCCTCACCCCGACCACGGTCGGCCAGGTCATCCGCATCAACCTGCCCGCCCTGACCGAGGAGCGGCGCAAGGAACTGTCCAAGCACGTTGCCCACGAGGGCGAGAACGCCAAGGTCGCCGTGCGCAACGTGCGCCGCGACGCGCTGCACCAGGTCAAGGAGCTGGTCAAGGACAAGCAGATCAGCGAGGACGACGAGCGGCGCGCCGGCGAGGAAATCCAGAAGTTCACCGACAAGTTCATCAAGGACGTGGACGGCGTGGTCAAGGCCAAGGAAGACGAGCTGATGGCGATGTGAGGGGACGCTGATTGGCAATTCGTGACCGGTAGCAGCGGACGCGCGCGGGCACTCGACGAGTGCCGCCGCCAACACCCCTCACGCGTTGCCCACCGCGCCGCCTTGTTGCCGATCACCAATCACGGATCACCATGTCCATCCCTCGCCACATCGCCATCGTCATGGACGGCAACGGCCGCTGGGCCCAGCGTCGCCACCTGCCGCGCAAGTTGGGCCATCGCGAGGGGCAGAAGGCGGTACGCGCGACGGTCGAGCATTGCCGCCAGCGCGGCGTGGCTGCACTCACGCTGTTCGCGTTCTCCAGCGAAAACTGGCAGCGCCCGGGCGATGAAGTGCATGCGCTGATGCAACTGTTCGTGAAGGCGCTCGACAGCGAGGTCGACGAACTGCACCGCAACGGCGTGCGCCTGACGTTCATCGGCGACCTCGACCGCTTCGACGCCGAGCTGTCGGCGCGCATGCGGGCGGCGATGGCGCGCACCGCCGGCAACGACGCACTGCGCCTCAACGTGGCCGTCAACTACGGTGGACGCTGGGACATCGCGCAGGCCGCGCGCGGCATCGCCGGCGCAGCGATGCGTGGCGAGATCGCGCTCGATGCGATCGACGAGCTCACGCTGGCGCCGTGGCTGTGCCTGGCCGACCAGGTGCCAATCGACCTGTTCATCCGCACCGGGGGCGAACTGCGCGTGAGCAACTTCCTGCTGTGGCAGCTCGCCTACGCCGAGCTGTACTTCACCGACACGTTGTGGCCCGATTTCGACGCCGCCGCGCTCGACGCCGCCATCGACGCCTTCGCGCAGCGCGAACGTCGCTACGGCCACACCTCCGCGCAACTGCGCGCCACCGGCTGAGCGACGTGCTCAAGCAACGCACGATCACCGCACTCATCCTCGCGCCGCTGGTGGTCGCCATCATATTGATGGCGCCGAACTGGCTGTTCGCACTGGTCGTCGCCGCGCTGTTCCTTGGCGCGAGCTGGGAGTGGACGCTGCTCGCCGGCATCGGCAGCGCAGCGGCGCGCGGCGGCGCCGTGCTGCTGGTCGCGGCGCTGATCGCGCTGGCCTGGCCATTGCACGGCACTCCCGGCGCCGCCGGCGTGATCGCGGTCGGCCTGCTGTGGTGGACGCTGTCGCTGCTGTGGCTGCGCCACTTCGCCTACGCCGCTGCGCCGACGCGCGAGAACACCGCCCTCAAGTTCGCCGCCTGCATCGTCGCGGTAGTGCCAGCCTGGCTCGCGCTCGTGCAGCTGCACGCGCAGTCGCCGCATGGCCCGTATTGGGCGCTGCTGGCGATCCTGCTGGTGTGGGCCGCCGATACCGGCGCCTACTTTGCCGGCACCCGCTTTGGCCGCCGCAAGCTGGCGCCGCGCATCAGCCCCAACAAGACCTGGGCCGGGGTGTGGGGCGCGTTCGCGCTGGCTGGCGCGGTGGCACTGGTGGGCGGCGGTCTGCTCGGTTGGCGCGACGGCTGGCTGGTCGCCCTGCTCGGCGCGGCCCTGCTCAGCGTCGCCGCTTCGATCGTCGGCGATCTCGTCGAGAGTCTGCTCAAGCGCCACGCCAACGTGAAGGATTCGGGCGCCCTGTTCCCCGGTCATGGTGGCCTGCTCGACCGCGCCGACAGCCTGCTGGCGGCACTGCCGGTGTTCGCCGCCGGCAAGATGCTGCTCGACCTGCTGCGCCAGCCATGAGATCGCTCGCGGTCCTCGGCGCGACCGGCTCGATCGGCGCCAGCACGCTCGATGTGGTCGCGCGTCACCCCGCGCGCTACCGGATCGGCGCACTGGCAGCGCATCGCAACGCCGCCAAGCTGGCCGAACTGTGTGCGCAGTTCCGTCCCGAGCTCGCCGTCATCGCCGATCCAGCCTGCGCCGCGGAGCTGCGCGCGCGCCTGCACGCACTGGGCGCGAGCTGCCGCGTCGAAGCCGGGCCGGCTGCACTGGTCGAGGCTGCCACCGGCGCGCATTGCGACACCGTGGTGGCGGCGATCGTCGGCGCCGCCGGCCTGCCCTCGGTGCTGGCCGCGGCACAGGCGGGCAAGCGCCTGCTGCTGGCCAACAAGGAAGCGATCGTCATGGCCGGCGCCCTGCTCAAGGCCGCGCTGCGCGAGGGCGGCGGCGAGCTGCTGCCGCTCGATTCCGAGCACAACGCGGTGTTCCAGTGCCTGCCGCGCGAGCGCCACTCGCTGGCCGCGGCCGGTGTGCGCCGCATCGTGCTGACGGCCTCGGGCGGCCCGTTCCGTGGCCGCCGCCGCGACGAGCTGGCCGCGATCACGCCGGCGCAGGCCTGCGCCCACCCGAACTGGAGCATGGGCCGCAAGATCTCGGTCGACTCGGCCACGCTCGTCAACAAGGGATTGGAGGTCATCGAGGCCCACCACCTGTTCGATGCCGCGCCCGACCAGATCGAGGTGGTGGTGCACCCGCAGAGCCTCATCCATTCGCTGGTCGAATACGTCGACGGCTCGCTGCTGGCCCAGCTCGGCCTGCCCGACATGCGCACCGCGATCGCCTACGCGCTGGCCTGGCCCGAACGCATCGATGCCGGAGTCGGCGCGCTCGACCTGGCGGGCGCGGCCCGGCTCGACTTCGAAGCGCCCGACCTCGCCACCTTCCGCGGCCTGGCGCTTGCCTATGCCGCGCTGCGCGCGGGCGGCAGCGCGCCGATCGTGCTCAACGCCGCCAACGAGGAAGCAGTGGCGGCCTTCCTCGACGGCAGGCTCGGCTTCCTCGGCATCAGCGAGGTCATCGAGCGCTGCCTCGACGGCCTGCCGCCGCAGCCCGTGACCGACCTCACGGCCGTCCTTGACGCCGATTTAACGGCCCGTCGGCAAGCGGTCCGTATCATTGGCGAACTGTCGGCCTGAGCTGCGCGCATGAGTGAATTTTTCGGTTCGGTCTGGTGGCTCATCGTCACACTCGGACTTCTCATCACCTTCCACGAGTACGGCCACTTCGTGGTCGCGCGCCGCTGCGGGGTCAAGGTGCTGAAGTTCTCGATCGGCTTCGGACCAGCGCTGTGGAAGCGCTACGACCGGCACGGCACCGAATTCGCGATCGCTGCAATCCCGCTCGGCGGCTACGTGAAAATGCTCGACGAGCGCGATCCCGACGCGGTGGTGGCGCCGCAGGAGATCGC
The DNA here is from genome assembly GCF_019634845.1 of Dokdonella sp. GTDB lineage: Bacteria > Pseudomonadota > Gammaproteobacteria > Xanthomonadales > Rhodanobacteraceae > Dokdonella_A. The sequence continues at coordinate 169,182 of NZ_JAHCAQ010000001.1, read as the reverse complement.
CGGCGCCTTCAACCGCAAGTCGCTCGGTGCGCGCATCGCGATCACCGCGGCCGGACCGGCCTTCAACCTCATCTTCACGGTGGCCGCGCTGTGGCTCATGTTCGTGATCGGCAAACCCGATTACCAGCCGGTCATCGGCCACGTCGGCGGCGTCGCGGCCAGCGCAGGGCTCGCCGCGGGCGACCGCATCAGGACCGTCGATGGTCGCCAGATCGACAACTGGACCGATGCCGGCGACCGGCTGGTGGCGGCCGGCATGGCGCACCAGGACGTCACGCTCACGCTGGCCCGGCCCGACCACAGCGAGCGCACGGTGACGTTGGCGCTGTCGAAACTGCCGGCCGACCTCGACCAGCAGGCCATCTACGACCGCATCGGCCTCATCCCGCAACAAATGGCGATCCCGCCCGTGGTCGGCGAGGTCGCACCCGACAGTGCCGCGGCGCAGGCCGGCCTGCGCAAGGGCGACCGCCTCGAAAGCATCGCCGGCGAGCCGATCGGCGACTGGCGCGAGGTGTCGCGCGCGGTCACGGCGCATGCCGCGGCGGACCGGGCGCTCGCGCTCGTGGTGCGGCGCGGCGCGCAGACGCTGACGCTGCAGGCCACGCCGCGCCCCAATCCGGCCGCCGGCACCATCGGCGCGCCGCCGTGGCTGCTCGGCATCGGGCCCGAGCCGATCGAGCCGCATTACGACGCCACGCTGCGCTACAACCCGCTGGCGGCCATTCCGCGGGCGCTGGCCACCACCTGGGAGCAGACGCGGCAGACGCTGGGCATGCTCGGCCGCATGGTCACGGGCCAGGCCTCGCTCAAGAACCTGTCGGGCATCATCACGATCGCCGAGGTCGCCAACGCGTCGGCCCAGCTCGGCCTGGCCTGGTTCCTCAATTTCCTCGCCCTGATCTCGCTCAGCCTGGCCATCCTCAACCTGTTGCCGATTCCCATCTTGGACGGCGGCGCGCTGCTGTATTACCTTATCGAATTGGCAAAGGGCAGTCCGGTCAGCGAACGCGTGCAGATTGCCGGGCAGTATGTCGGACTGGTGCTGCTGGTCGCCCTGATGGGGCTGGCGCTCTACAACGACATCCTGCGGCACGTGTCCTGACCTGCCGCTGCGCCGAGCAATCCCCGCCAACAACAACGATGCACCGGACCACGGCGATCCCGCCGCGGGCCTGCCAATGCCCTGACGGAATGTGACGATGAAGCGTGTTGCCGCCCTGTTTCTCCTGGCCTTTCTGGCCGCCAAGAGCGCTTGCGCGTTCGATACCTTCACGATCTCCGACATCCGCATCGACGGCTTGTCGCGCATCGCGCCCGGCACGGTGTTCACCTACCTGCCGGTCGAGAAGGGCGACACGCTGACGCCCGAACGCGCCGAACAGGCGACCCGCGCGTTGTACAAGACCGGCTTCTTCAACGACATCGCGCTGGCCCGGCAGGGCGACATCCTCGTCATCACGGTCAAGGAGCGGCCGCAGATCAGCAAGATCGCGATCCGCGGCAACAAGGACATCAAGGAAGAGGACCTGCTCAAGGGCCTCAAGGGCATCGGCTTGGCCGAGGGCGAGGCGTTCGATCCGCTCAAGCTCAGTGAAGTGCGCAACGAGCTCACCCACCAGTACTACAACCGCGGCAAGTACAACGTGTCGGTCAAGACCAGCACGGTCAACCTCGACCGCAACCGCGTCGAGATCGCGATCAACATCGCCGAGGGCAAGGCCGCCAAGATCAAGCACCTCAACATCGTCGGCAACACCACCTACAGCGACAAGCAGATCGAGGGCGACTTCGAATCCTCGACCAGCAACTGGACATCCTGGTACAGCAAGGACGACCAGTATTCGCGCGAAAAGCTGTCGGGCGACCTCGAAAAGCTGCAGTCCTACTACATGGACCGCGGCTACGCCGATTTCGACGTGGAGTCGACCCAGGTCAGCATCAGCCCCGACAAGCGCAAGATGTACGTGGTCGCCAGCATCAAGGAAGGCGAGGTCTACAAGATCAGCGACATCAAGCTGACCGGCACCCTCGTGCTGCGCGAGGAAGACCTGCGCAAGCTCATCCAGGTCAAGGATGGCGAGGTGTTCTCGCGCAAGAAGGTCGAGCAGTCGGTCGATGCGATCACGGCCGCGCTGTCGAACATCGGCTACGCGTTCGCCGACGTCAATCCGCTGCCGGCGATCGACAAGGAAACGCGCGAGGTCAGCCTCAATTTCTTCATCAACCCCGGCAAGCGCGTCTATGTGCGCCGCATCGTGTTCAAGGGCAACCTGCGCACCGAAGACGAGGTGCTGCGCCGCGAAATGCGCCAGCTCGAAGGCTCGTGGTACTCGCAGGCCGCGATCGACCGATCGCGCATCCGCCTGCAGCGCCTGGGCTTCTTCAGCAAGGTCGAGATCGACACCCCCAAGGTGCCCGGCAGTGACGACCAGGTCGACGTGACGGTCAACGTCGAGGAGCAGAACTCGGGCCAGTTCACCTTCGGCCTTGGCTACTCGCAGGTGCAGGGTCTCATCATCAGCGCCGGCGTCACCCAGAACAACTTCTTCGGCACCGGTGACCGCGTCTCGGTCAACGCCCAGCGCAGCGCCTATCTGCAGCGCTATTCGCTGTCGTATTACGAGCCGTATCTCACCGACGACGGCATCGGCCTGGGCTACGACATCCAGCACAGCAAGTTCGACGCCGGCCAGAGCAACCTTGCGGCCTACCTCAGCAGCACCGACTCGTTCGACATCTACCTCGGCTTCCCGATCACCGAGGCCGACACGATCAATACCCAGATCGGCGTCAACAAGACGTTGATCACCGGGTCGACCTACCTCGGCACGCCGCAGCCGATGATCGACTACCTCGATAACCTCGGCCACCGCACCTTCCACACCTGGAACATCCAGTTGTCGTGGGCCCATGACACCCGCAACCGCTACTGGAACCCGACGCGTGGCTCGCTGCAGTCGGTGTCGCTCAACGTGACGCTGCCCGGCTCCACGCTGCAGTACTACAAGGCCACCTACCAGTTCGCGCAGTACCTGCGCATGACCGATTCGCTGACGTTCTACGGCCACTTCGCGGTCGGCTACGGCGACACCTACAAGGATCCCAAGAGCGTGCTGGCCAACCCCGACACCATCGGTCACGAGCGCTACATGGCCAACCTCGGCGGCCTGCCGTTCTTCGAGAACTTCTACGCCGGCGGCGTCTCCGACGTGCGCGGCTTCCGCGACAACACGCTCGGCCCCTACTACGCGTGGGCGCCGGACATCTGCCCGCCCAGCGACAAGAACTGCCGCTGGTCGCTCGGCGGCTCGTTCAAGACCACGGCCTCGGCGGAGATCATCTTCCCGACGCCCTTCGTCAAGGAGAGCAACGACAGCACCCGCCTGTCGGCCTTCGTCGACGTCGGCAACGTGTTCAAGAACAACCTGTGCACGGCGACCTACTGCAGCGAGTACCGGAGCTGGAGCGCCGACCAGCTGCGCGCCTCGGTCGGCATCTCGTTCCAATGGCGGGCGCCGGTCGGGCCGATCGTGATCAACATCGCCAAGCCGATCCGCAAGAAGCCCGGCGACGACACCGAAACGATCCAGTTCATGTTCGGCAACACGTTCTGATCGTCGTACCATTGCCCGCAGCGTTGGCAACGAGGACAGACCGGTGGTGCAGTCCGCCCTTACAGCCCGCCGGTTGCGCACAGCCTGCCTCTGCTTGCTGCTGACCGGCCTGTGCAGCGCATGGGCGCAGGCGCCGGCCAGTGCCCGCATCGGCTACGTCGACATGAAGCGCCTGCTCGACAACGCACCGCAGATCGTGGCCGGGCGCAGCAAGCTGGAAAGCGAGTTTGCCGGACGCGACGCGTCGCTCAAGGCCGACGAGAAGCAACTGGCCGAGCTGCGCGCCAAGGCCGCTGCCGCACCGACGCCGGAACAGCAGCGCGAAATGGATGCGCTGGAGCGGTCGATCAAGCGCCAACGCGACAGCCTGCGCAACGAACTCAAGGCGCGCAGCGACCAGGAGCTCGACAACAGCTGGCGCGAGATCAATGACGCCGTGGTCAGCTTCGCGCGCGAACAGGGTTACGATCTCATCGTCGCCAGCCCGGTCGTCTACGCCAGCCCACGTGTGGACGTGACCGAGCGGATCCTCGATCGCCTGCGCCGCCAGTCGGCCAAGGGTGGCGCGCAGTGAGCGTGCAGCCGGCGCTGGGCGAGATCGCCGCGCGATTCGGACTGCGCCTGGTCGGCGGCAGCGCCGAGCAGCCGATCAGCGGCGTCGCCACGCTCGTTGCCGCGGACGCCAGCCAGATCGGCTTTCTTGCCAACCCGCGCTATCGCGCTCAGTTGGCCGCCACGCGCGCCGCAGCCGTGATCCTGCGCGAACCCGATGCCGCCGACTGCCCGCGGCCGTGCCTCGTCGCAGCCGACCCCTACGTCGCCTTCGCCCACGTCGCGACGCTGTTCGAGCCGGTCGCGACGGCGCCGGCCGGCATCCATCCCAGCGCGATCATCGCCGCCGACGCCCACGTCGACACCAGCGCCAGCATCGGCCCGCTGTGCGTGATCGAGGCAGGGGCACGGATCGAGGCTGGCGCGACGCTGGGCCCGCACTGCAGCGTCGGTCCGCGCTGCGTGGTCGGCGCCCAGTCGCGCCTGGTGGCGCGCGTCACCCTGGTGCAGGACGTGCGCCTGGGCCGCCGCGTGCTGATCCACCCCGGTGCCGTGCTCGGCGCCGACGGTTTCGGCCTGGCCTTCGAGGGCGACCACTGGATCAAAGTGCCGCAGCTCGGCGGCGTGGTGATCGGCGACGACTGCGAGATCGGCGCCAACACCACGATCGATCGCGGCGCGCTCGGCGACACCGTGCTCGAAGAGGACGTGCGCCTCGACAACCAGATCCAGATCGCCCACAACGTGCGCATCGGTGCGCACAGCGCGCTGGCCGGCTGCGCCGCCGTGGCCGGCAGCGCCAGCATCGGACGCTACTGCCTGATCGGCGGCGGCGCTGGCATACTCGGCCACTTGAACGTTGCCGATCGGGTCACGGTCACCGCGATGAGCCTGGTCACCCATTCGATCCGCGAACCGGGCGAGTACTCGTCAGGCACGCCGATCCAGCCCAACCGGCAATGGCGCCGTAATGCGGCGCGCTTCAGGCACCTGGATGAGATCGCGCGACGCCTTGGCGTCGGCGCAAAGGACCGTACCGAATGAACAAGTCGCTGGCCCCCGTCGAACTTCCGATCCACGTCGAGCAGATCGCGGCCCTGCTGCCGCACCGCTATCCGTTCCTGCTGGTCGACCGCGTGGTCGGCCTCGAGCCCAACCAGCGCATCAGCGCCCTCAAGAACGTCACGTTCAACGAACCGTTCTTCCAGGGCCACTTCCCGGGTCATCCGGTGATGCCGGGCGTGCTCATCATCGAGGCGATGGCGCAGGCTTCCGGCCTGCTCATCACGCTGTCGGGGCACGAGTCCAAGGGGCCGGTCGTGTTCTACCTGGTCAAGGTCGACAAGGCACGCTTCAACCATACGGTGGTACCGGGTGACCAGCTGCGGCTCGAAGTCGAGCACAAGCGCTCGGTACGCAACATGAGCCAGTTCTGGGGCCGCGCCCTCGTCGATGACAGGGTCGTGGCCGAGGCCGAGATCCTCTGCGCCGAGGTTCCCGCGTGAAGGTCCACCCTAGCGCCCAGGTCGATCCTGGCGCGCGCCTCGACGACGGGGTCGAGATCGGTGCCTACAGCGTGATCGGTGCCGACGTGACGATCGGCGCCGGCACCACGATCGGCGCGCACGTGGTCATCGAAGGGCCCACGCGCATCGGGCGCGACAACCGCATCTTCGCGTTCGTCTCGCTCGGCGCAGCGGCGCAGGACAAGAAATTCGCCGGCGAGCGCACCGAGCTCGTGATCGGTGATCGCAACACGATCCGCGAGTTCGTGACCTGCAACCGCGGCACCGCCGGCGGCGGCGGCGTCACCCGCATCGGCCACGACAACTGGCTGCTCGCCTACAGCCACATCGCCCACGACTGCCAGGTCGGCGACCACTGCGTGTTTTCCAACAACGCCACGCTCGCTGGCCATGTCGAAGTCGGCGACCACGTCATCGTCAGCGGCTTCGCCGGCGTGCACCAGTTCTGCCGCATCGGCGCCCATGCCTTCATCGGCATGGGTGTGCTGCTCAGCGGCGACGTGCCGCCGTTCCTCATGGTCGCGACCGATGCCGATACCCAGGGGCGGCCGCGCGGCATCAACAGCGAAGGACTCAAGCGGCGCGGGTTCGACGCCGCGCGCATCGCCGCGATCAAGCGCGCCTACCGCACGCTGTATGTCGGCGGCACGCCGCTGGCCGAGGCCCGCGCGCAGCTCGCCGAGCTGAGCCGTGACAGCGCCGACGTGGCGCAGATGCTGGCCTTCATCGATGCCGGCCAGCGCGCGCTCGCGCGCTGAAGTGCAGGCGATCCCCAGGCGCACGGCCCGCGCCGTCGCAGGCGCGCGGCCGATGCGCCGATGGCGACGCACGGACGCGGCAACCCGCAGCGCCAGGCACGCGCTGCCTCAGCGCGCGAATGGCAGGCGACCGTCGATGCGGCTGAACCTGCAGTGGGCGAGTTCGCCGCAAACATCGCCATGCCGGTGCGACCGCCTCCCGGCGCAGGCCGCGCGTTCCACCCGCCGTCGCTTCGCCGTTGCCGGTGCGGTCCGTGTTCAGCGATCCGACGGCGCCAGGCGCCCTTGTGCCGTCTTTGCCGCCGACCGCGATGACGCCGCCGGTCCGTCGCTTCGGCGTGGTCCGTTATCATCAGCGGATGCCCGAGTCCGCCCCGCCCGCGACGCCCCGATGCTTTGTCCTCGTCGCCGGCGAGCCTTCCGGCGACCTGCTTGGTGCGGGACTCATTCACGCGCTGCGCGCGCGTTTCCCCGACGCGCGCTTCGCCGGCATCGGTGGCGAACAGATGATCGCGGCCGGGCTGACGAGCTGGCACCCACTGAGCCGGCTGTCGGTGATGGGGTTGGTCGAGGTGCTGCGCCACCTGCCGGGCCTGCTCGCGATCCGTCGCGATGTCATCGCCCGCACGCGCGCGCTGCGGCCCGACGCCTTCATCGGCATCGACGCACCCGACTTCAACCTCGGCGTCGAGCGTCGCCTCAAGCGCGCCGGCATCCGCACCGTCCACTACGTGAGCCCGTCGGTATGGGCCTGGCGTGAGTCGCGCGCGGCGAAGATCGGCGCCAGTGCCGACTGCGTGCTGTGCCTGTTCCCGATGGAACCGCCGATCTACGCACGCCACGGTGTCGATGCGCGCTTCGTCGGCCATCCGTTCGCCGACGCGATGGCGCTCGATCCCGACCGCGGCGCAGCGCGGACCGCACTCGACCTGCCGCCCACCGGACCCGTGCTGGCCCTGCTGCCCGGCAGCCGGGTGGGCGAGATCACGCGCCTCGCGCCCGATTTCCTGCGCGCGGCGCAGCGTCTGTGCACGGCCCATCCCGCGCTGCGCGTCGTCGCGCCGATGGCCAACGCCGCCTGCCGCGCCGCCTTCGAACACGCCCAGCGGCAGGTGTGGCCCGATGCCGGCGCCGCGCTCACGATCCGCGATGGGCACGCCCGCGAGGCGATGATCGCGGCCGATGCGGTGCTGCTCGCCTCGGGCACGGCCACGCTCGAGGCGATGCTGGCCAAGCGGCCGATGGTGGTGGCCTATCGCATCGCCGCGCTCACTTACCGCATCGTGCGCCTGTTCGGCCTGCTCAAGGTCGAGCGCTACGCGCTGCCCAACATTCTCGCCGGGCGCGATCTGGCACCCGAATTCATGCAGGACGACTGCACGCCGGCCGCGCTGGCCGCCGCGCTCGAACCGCTCCTGTCGGGCCAGTGCGACGATGGCGCCCTGCAGGCCCAATACCGCCGCCTGCACCTGGCCCTGCGCGGCGACGCCAGCGCCGGCGCCGCCGACGCCATCGCCGGCCTGCTGGCGGCGCGCTGAACGCGGCGCGGCGCCGGCCGCTTCCGCTGCGCACCGGTTGACGCGGTGCGCGGTCATGGCACGATGCCGCGCATGCCTCGCAGCACCCCATGAACGCGCCCGCCCCGCGCCGCCCGCACGCCCTGCGCGTATTCGCCGCGCTCGCGTTTGCCGCGCTGGTCGTGCTCGGCCCGCTGACCGAGAACACCGGCAGCGAAAAACTGTTCGCGCTGAGCGTGGTGCTGGCCACGCTGCTGCTGCTGCTGTTCGCCTCGGCCCGCATCGCATTCGCGCTGATGTCGGTGAGTCTGCTGTTCGGCGCGATCGAACTGGCCGGTGTGCTCAAGTTCAAATACCTGACCACGCCGCTGCTGGCGCCCGACCTCGAATACTTCGTCAACAGCGGCACGCTCGAAGTGTTCTCGCACTATCCATTGCTGCTCGCGGTCGGCCTGGCGACGCTGGTGCTCGTGCCGCTGCTGCTCGTGATCACGTTCCGTTGCGAACGCGCCGCCCTGCTGCCCGCGCGCCCGCGCGCGGTGCGCGCGCTGGTGCGCGTGGCCGGCGCCGCACTGGCGGCCTGGGGTCTGACGCTCATGCTGTCGGCCGATGGTCCGTTCGCCGGCGTGTTCAACAAGCCGATGTGGATCACGGTCAACGACAAGAGCTTCATCACCGACTTCCTGACCTCGTTCAACGACACCGTCATCAACGAACCGGTGATCCCGCCCGACGTCGACCGCAGCATGAGCTGGAAGCTCGATCGACCGCTGCAGGCACCGGCGCAGGCGCCCGACGTGGTGCTCGTGCTCGAGGAAAGCACGTTCGACCCACGCATCCTCAAACTGTGCACGATCGCCCAGTGCCGGCTGCCGATGTTCGACGCCGACAAGCAGACGCGCGCGCACGGCCTGCTCACCGTGCACACCTTCGGCGGCGGCACCTGGACCAGCGAGTTCTCGGCCTTGACCGGCCTCGCCCACACGCTGTTCGGCAACGCCGGCCTGTATGCGCCCTACAACCTCGCCCCGCGCGTGAGCTACACGCTGCCCAAGGCGTTCCAGCACGCCGGCTACCGCGCGATCGCGCTGTACCCGATGAGCGGCGATTTCCTCAACGCACGCAACGCCTACGACTACTACGGCTTCGACGCGTTCTACGATGGCACCGAGTACGGCCTGGGCTGGGACAGCCACGATGCCGACCTGTTCAAGGTATTCGAGCGCGTGTACGGCGACGAGAAGCGCGCCCATCCCGACACGCCGCTGTTCGTGTTCATGCTGACCCTGCACCAGCACGGTCCGCACATGAAACCGCTGGCCGAGTTGCCGGCGCCGTTCGACCAGCCGCTGTTTCCGGGTCGGTTCAAGCCCAGGGCGCTCGACGACTGGCTCAATCTCAACCTCGGCAACTACCTGCAGCGCCTGGAGGAGTCCAATGCGATGCTCGACCAGTTGCAGAAGCTGCTGTTCGATGGCAAGCGTCCCGCCGTGTTGGCGCATTTCGGCGACCATCAGCCCTCGTTCGACGGCGCCATCAACGAAATCCCCAAGCAGGTGCCCAAGGCGGCCGGTCCGGTCGCGAGCTGGGTCACCTACTACATGATCCGCGCCAACTACCCGGTACGCGCGCGCTACGACTACCCGGTGCTCGACATCGCGTTTCTCGGCTCGCTCGTGCTCGACGTCGCCGGCGTGCCGAAGGATGCGTTCTACCAGGCCAACACGTTGCTGCGCGAACGCTGCAAGGGCCGCTACCTCGACTGCAAGGACAAGCGCACCGTGGCGTCGTACCACGCCTGGATCTTCAGCACGCTGGGCGACCTGCATGAAAACCCCTGAACCGTGTGCGCCGACGCGGGCCACCATGGCGCGCATCGCCGGCGTCGACGAAGCCGGCCGTGGCCCGTTGGCGGGCCCGGTGGTGGTTGCCGCCGTGATCCTCGATCCGAGCCGGCCGATCGCGGGGATCGCCGATTCCAAGGCGCTCGATCCGGCGCAGCGAGCCGCCTTGGCGCCGCTGATCCGCGCCCATGCATTGGCCTGGTCGGTGGCGGTGGTCGACACCGACGAAATCGAACGCCTCAACATCCTCGGTGCCACGCTGGCCGGCATGGCGCGCGCGCTGGCCGCGCTGGCGCCGGCGCCCTCGCTCGCGCTGATCGACGGCAACCGACTGCCCAAGTCGTTGCCGTGTCCTGCCCGCAGCGTCGTCGGCGGCGACGCCAGCGAACCGGCGATCGGCGCCGCCTCGATCCTGGCCAAGACCACGCGCGATGCACTCATGTGCGAACTCGACGCGATTCACCCCGGCTACGGTTTCGCCCAGCACAAGGGCTATCCCACACCCGAGCATCTGGCCGCACTCGAACGCCTTGGCCCGTGCCCGATCCATCGCCGCGGCTTCGCGCCGGTGCGGCGTCTGCTCGCGCCAAGCCTGTTCGCGGAACCACTCCGCTAGATCCGCGTCCGCAGCGCGGCGGCAACCGGCGCGATGCGTGCCGCACATGTGCGATGTGTCACGCCTGCGACGTCACCTGCGCACACACCTGGCCACGCGGCCGACTCTGAACTGTGCCGCGGAGCACGCGCCGCGTCCTCGTGCACCGACCGGCGCGCGTTATGATGCGGGCTGCAGGCTGCAGCGACGCCACGGTGCACGCGTTGTCGCCAGCAGCACACGGTTGCGATGCGTGGAGTGCACTTGGACAAGGAACATTCGCCCGCTCCGGCTTGGCGGCGCCTGCTCGCGGCGGCCATCGCCGCCACCGCGTGCTGGTTCGTCGTGGTGCGCCTGCTCGAACTCGAGCACGACGTGGCTCAACAGGCGTTCTGCCTTGCGGTCATGGTCTGCACCGCGGTCCTGTCGGGCGTTGCCGCGGGCCGTCCGGCCTTCGGGGTGCTGGTCGCCTCGCTTCTGCTTGGCGTGATCTGGCTTGCCAGCTCGCTCAAGGTCGCCTATCTGCGCGAAGCCCTGCTGGCACCGGACCTGCGCTATCTGGCCGCCACCTTCAGCAGCGAGGTGATCGCCCACTATCCGGGCATGCTGCGCAAGAGCCTCATCGCGCTGCTCGGTGGCGGCGCGCTGGCGACCCTGCTGTGGCGCCTGGAATCGCCCGGCCTGTGGCGGGCACGGCGGCGCCGGCGGCGCCTGGGCATGACGTTGCTGGCGAGCCTGCCGCTGGCGGCCTGCCTGTGGCCGCGCGGACCGTTCACCGATGTGTATGCGGTGCCGACGTGGGAGTTCATCAGCAACGGCGCCCGCAACCCGATCACCACCTTCATCAGTTCATTCTCGCGCATGGAGCTTGTGCTGCCGGTGCGCAGCAGCGGCGGCGATCGCGCGCAATGGCAGCTGCCGGCAGCGGTCGCGCCGCAGGCCACCGGCAACGCACCCGACATCGTCGCCGTACTCGAGGAGAGCACGCTCGATCCGCGCCAGTGGGCCGCGTGCACGAGCCCGCGCTGTCGGTTCGACCTGTTCGAACCCGATGCCGCCACGCGCGGCTACGGTGACCTGCGCGTGCACACCTGGGGCGGCGCCACCTGGACCAGTGAATTCGCCTTTTTCGCCGGGCTGCCGCACACGGTGTTCGGCGCCGCCGGCATCTACGCGCCCTACAACATCGTGCCGCGCCTCGCCTACAGCCTGCCGCGCCAGCTCAAGGCACTCGGCTACCGCACGATCGCGATCTATCCGATGGGCAAGGAATTCGTCGGCGCGGCAACCGCCTACCGCGACTACGGCTTCGACGAATTCCACGATGCGAGCGAACTCGGGCTGCACTGGGAGAGCACCGACAGCGACCTCATGCAGCACGTGCAGGCGCTGTACGCGGCCCGCCGTGGCACGGCGACCGGCCCGCTGTTCGTGATGGTGCTGACGATGCGCCAGCATGGTCCGCATGACTACCCGCTGGCCAGGTTGCCGCCGCCGTGGAACGAGCCGCCGGCGCCGCAACTGGACGAGCGCGCCAACCGCAACCTCGGCACCTACCTCTATCGCATGCACCAGTCCGACCTCGCGCTGAGCCAGTTGCGCCAGTTCCTGTTCGCGAGCGGCAACCCGGTGCTGCTGGTGCACTTCGGCGACCATCAGCCCTCGTTCGACGGGCTCGAGCAGACGCTGCGCCGGGCCCGCGTCGCAGCGTCGCCCGCCGCCGCGCTGTACGACACCTATTACCGCATCGACACCAACTTCCCCGCCGCGCCATGGTCGCCGCCGGACGAACTCGACCTGGCCTTCCTCGGCGGCGTCGTGCTGCAGCAGGCCGGCCTGCCACTGGATGACTACTTCCAGGCCAACGCGGTGCTGCGCGAGCGCTGCCGCGGCCTGTTCGACGCTTGCCCCGCACCGGTCCTGGCCGACTACTTCGGCCATGTCTTCGACGCCCTGCACCTGCTGCAATAGTCGCGCCGTCAAGCCTTGTCCGCGGCACGCCGGGAAACTACGCTGGCGATTCCCCCCGGCGCCGCCATGAATCCCTCGTTCGTCCACCTGCATGTCCACAGCGAGTATTCGCTGGTCGACTCGACGATCCGCATTGGCGAGCTCGTCCAGGCCTGCGCGCGCGCGGACATGCCGGCGGTGGCGCTGACCGATCAGAGCAACCTGTTCGCGCTGGTCAAGTTCTACCGCGCGGCCGAAGCCGCCGGCATCAAGCCGATCGCCGGCTGCGACCTGTGGCTGGCCGACCAGGACGATGCGCAACGCCCGCAGCGCCTGCTCGTGCTGTGCCAGGACCACGCCGGGTACCTCGCGCTATCGCAGCTGGTCTCGCGCAGCTACGTCGAGAATCGCCACGGCGAACGCGCGCTGGTCGACCCGCGCTGGTTCGACGAACTCAACGCCGGCCTCATCGCCATCGCCGGCCAGGACAGCGATATCGGTCGCCTGCTGCTGGCCGATCGCGACGCGGCCGCGCTCGAACGCGCCCGATGGTGGCGCACGCGCTTCCCCAACCGCCTGTACCTGCAGGCCACCCGCATCGGCCGCCCCGACGAGGAGGCGTTCCTGGCCGGCGCGCTCGAGCTCGCAGCGCGCCTGGCGCTGCCGGTGGTGGCCAGCAACGAGGTGCGCTTCCTCGCGCGCGAGGACTTCGAGGCCCACGAGGCGCGCGTATGCATCCACGCCGGGCGCGTGCTCGCCGATCCGCGCCGGCCACGCGAGTACACGCCCGAGCAATACCTGAAGTCGCCTGCGCAGATGGCGCAGGCCTTCGCCGACCTGCCCGAGCTGCTGCACAACACGGTCGAGCTGGCCAAGCGCTGCAACCTCGAGCTTGCGTTTGGCACCTACCACCTGCCGGCATTCCCGGTGCCCGAACCACACACGCTCGACAGTCACATCCGCGCGCAGGCCCAGGACGGCCTTGCACGGCGGCTGGCCAGCCATCCGTGTGCACCCGGCTGCAGCGAGGATGCCTATCGCGAGCGGCTCGTGCGCGAACTCGACGTCATCGTGCAGATGGGCTTTGCCGGCTACTTCCTCATCGTCGCCGACTTCATCAACTGGGCCAAGGACAACGGCATCCCGGTCGGCCCGGGCCGCGGCTCGGGCGCCGGCTCGCTGGTGGCCTATGCGCTGGGCATCACCGACCTCGACCCCTTGCGCTACGGCCTGCTGTTCGAACGCTTCCTCAACCCCGAGCGCGTGTCGATGCCCGACTTCGACGTCGACTTCTGCATGGAGCGACGCGACCACGTCATCGACTACGTGAGCCGCAAGTATGGCCGCGACCGGGTCAGCCAGATCATCACCTACGGCACGATGGCGGCCAAGGCCGTGCTGCGCGACACCGGTCGCGTGCTCGGCATGCCCTACGGCCAAGTCGACCGCATCGCCAAGCTGCTGCCGCGCATGCCGCTCGACCTCACGCTCGAGGATGCGCTGGGGCGCTCGGACAAGGCGCAGCGGGAACCCGAGCGAATCGTGGCCGAGTTCCGCGATCTGTACGCCGACGACGAGGAGGCGCGCGAACTCGTCGACCTCGCGCTCAAGCTCGAGGACCTCACCCGCAATGCCGGCAAACACGCCGGCGGCGTGGTCATCGCGCCGGGGCCGCTGCACGAATTCGCGCCGCTGTATTCGGAAGGCGGCGATGGCGTGGTCACGCAATACGACAAGGACGACGTCGAGGCGGTCGGACTGGTCAAGTTCGACTTCCTCGGCCTGCGCACGCTCACGATCATCGACTGGGCCGTCAAGGCGATCAACGCCGCGCGCGCGGCGGCGGGTGGCGCCGAGCCACCGCTCGACATCATGGCGCTGCCGCTCGACGACCGCGCCGTGTTCGACCTGTTCCGCAAGGCCAATACGGTGGCTGTGTTCCAGTTCGAATCGCGCGGCATGCAGCGCCTGCTCACCGATGCGCGCCCCGACTCGTTCGAGGACCTCATCGCGCTGGTGTCGCTGTACCGGCCTGGGCCGATGGAGCTGATCCCGAGCTTCTGCGCGCGCAAGCACGGGCGCGAGGCGATCGAGTATCCCGATCCGCGTGTCGAACCGATCCTGCGCGAGACCTACGGCATCATGGTCTACCAGGAACAGGTCATGCAGATGGCGCAGATCATCGGTGGCTACTCGCTCGGCGGCGCCGATCTGCTGCGCCGCGCGATGGGCAAGAAGAAGGCCGAGGAAATGGCCAAGGAGCGCGTCAAGTTCCGCACCGGCGCCGCCGCCAACGGGCTCGACGAAGCCAAGGCCGACGCGATCTTCGACCTCATGGAGAAGTTCGCCGGCTACGGCTTCAACAAGTCGCACGCGGCCGCCTACGCGCTGGTCGCCTACCAGACCGCGTGGCTCAAGGTGCACCACCCGGCGGCGTTCATGGCCGCGGTGCTGTCGGCGGACATGGACGGCACCGACAAGGTCGTCAATTTCATCCACGAATCGCGCGCGCTGGCGTTGACGGTCACACCACCGCACGTCAACGCCTCGAACTGGATGTTCGAGGCGATCGATGCCCGCACGATCCGCTACGGCCTCGGCGCGGTGAAGGGCGTGGGCCATGCCGCGATCGACAACATCGTCGGCGTCCGCGAGCAGGGCGGCAATTTCCGCGACCTCGCCGATTTCTGCGCACGCGTCGATCCGGGCAAGGTCAACAAGCGCGTGTTCGACGCCCTGCTGCTGGCGGGCGCGCTCGATGGCCTGGGCGCCAACCGCGCCAGCCTGGCCGCGCAGTTGCCCGAAGCCGTGCGCGCCGCCGAGCAGCGCGCGCGCGACGCGCAGAGTGGCCAGTTCGACATCTTCGGCGCGGCGCTCGGCGCCGTCCCGAGCGCGCTGGCGCCGCCGCCCGTGACTGTCGACGAGTGGCCCTTGGCGCAGCGCCTGGCCGGCGAGCGCGACACGCTCGGCCATTACCTGTCGGGCCATCCGACCGATCCCTGGCGCGAGCTGTTCGCTCGCATCGCCACCTGCGCGATCGGCGCCATCGACAAGCACTACCGCCCCCCGCGTGAAGGTCGCCTGCGCGTGTCCGAGATGCCGGTGTTCACGCTCGCCGGCAGCGTCGTCGGCATCCGCAAGCAGGGCGATGCACGGGTGTTCGCCGGCATCGAGGATGCCAGCGGCCATGTCGAGGCCGTGCTGTATGAAGAGGCATGGCTCCAGTTCGGCGCCCTGCTCACGCGCGATGCGATCCTCGTGTTCGAGGGCGCGCTGAGCTTCGACGACTACATCAACGGCTATCTGCTGCGCGTGAACTCGGTGCTGACCATCGACGAGGCCTGCGCGCGGCGCGCGCGCCTGCTGCGGCTGCGCCTCAACGGCATCGATGCCGGCTTTGCCGCGCGCCTGCGCCATGCGCTCGATGCCCATCTCGGCGGCAGCACGCCGGTGCAGTTGCACTACCGCAACGCCAGCGCCGACGTCGACCTCGAACTGGGCCCCGAGTGGCGCGTGCATGCCAGCCACTCGCTCGCCGAATCGCTGCGCAGGCTCGACGGCGTCAGCGACGCGGAACTCGTGTTCGGGTGACCGGCCACCGCGCGGCGCCCCGCGCCGGCGGCCGCGGCCGCCACGCTGCCGGTGTGGCCGGATCGGACCGCGCGCCGTTGCCGAGGATCACCGGCGCCAGGCCCGCCACCGGCAGCAGTCCTGCGCCAAACGGGCAAGTCGTTATACTTGCACCCTTTGCGCGGCCGGCCGACCACCAGCGCCGCCCGTCCACCGCGAACCACGGCGAATGAACCCGAACTTCCTCGATTTCGAACAACCCATCGCCGAACTGGAAGCCAAGCTGCAGGAATTGCGCAGCGCCAGCCGCGGCCACGCGCTCGACATCGACGCCGAGGTCGCCACGCTGCAGGGCAAGCTGCGCGCCAAGACCGCCGAGATCTTCCGCAATCTCACGCCCTGGCAGGTCGCGCAGATGTCGCGCCATCCGGCGCGGCCCTACACGCTCGACTACGTCAAGGTCATGTGCGACGAGTTCCACGAGCTCGCCGGCGACCGCGCCTATGCCAACGACGCCGCCATCGTCGGCGGTCTGGCGCGACTCGGCGGACGCAGCGCCGTGATCATCGGCCACCAGAAGGGGCGCGACACCAAGAGCAAGATCCGCCGCAACTTCGGCATGCCCTATCCCGAGGGCTACCGCAAGGCGCTGCGCCTCATGCAACTGGCCGAACGCTTCCGACTGCCGATCCTCACCTTCATCGACACCCCCGGCGCCTACCCCGGCGTCGGTGCCGAGGAGCGTGGCCAGAGCGAGGCGATCGCACGCAACCTGCTCGAGATGGCGCGCCTGCGCGTGCCGATCATCTGCAGCGTGATCGGCGAAGGCGGCTCGGGCGGCGCGCTCGCGATCGGCGTCGGCGACGTCACCAACATGCTCGAGTACAGCACCTACTCGGTGATCACGCCCGAAGCCTGCTCGTCGATCCTGTTCAAGACACCCGAACGCGCGCGCGATGCCGCCGGCATGCTGGCGATGACCGCGCCGCGGCTCAAGGAGTTCGGCCTCGTCGACAAGGTCATCCGCGAACCGCTCGGCGGCGCCCACCGCAACCCACGCGGCATGGCGATCCGCCTCAAGGCGATCCTGCTCAACCAGCTCGACGAGCTCGCGCGCATCGGCGAGCCGGCCCTCATCGAACGCCGCTACCAGCGCCTGCGCGGCTACGGCGCGGTCACGGGCGGCTGAGCCGCGGTTCTTCACGGCCGACGCATGGCTGCGGCTGCGGGAGGCTTCTCTTGCGCTCGGTGGTCAGCAACGTTTCCGTTACCGGGAAGTAGCCCAGCACCCGCCGGGGCTTGGCAACCCGGCGTCGCGTCGGCGACCGGGCGGGTGACACGATCATCGGCGAGGGGGCGGCGCGGATCGTCACCCTGGTCGAGCGCAAGACCGGCGTCGTGCGTCTGCGCCGGGTGGCCAACGGCGAAGCCGAACCGACGATGCGGGTGATCCTGCACGCGCTGTATCCGCTGCGCGGGCGCGTGCATGCGCTCAGCCGGGACAACGGCCGCGAGTTCGCCGAACACGCCCTGATCGACATCGCGCTGGAGGCGAGAAGCCAGTTCGCCGACCCCTGTTCGTCGTGGCTGCGCGGCAGCAACGAGAATACCCACGGTCTGCGGCGCCAGTGACTGGCCAAAGGCTGCGATCTGGCGGTCGTGACGAACGATCAGCTTCAACCGATCGAACGTCGATTCAGCCACGGGCAGCGCAAGCGGTCAGGCGATCGCAAGCCTCAGGCCATGGTCGAGGCGTCCGTCAAACGTGGGGCACTTCGGCGTTGAATCCGCCTTCTTGCGACGCCGTGGACGGAACCGGCAGGATGCGGCGACGCGCGCGCCCGATGTGGCCGGCTATGATCCGCGCATGCATCCCCTGCCCCATGCCGTGACCGCATTGCTGATCCTCGACCCTGTCGAGTGGGCGCGCGTGGGCGCGCCGGGCCCGGGCAGCGACACCCCCGCTTGGCGCGTGGTCGCACGTGGCGACTGAGGGACACGCCCGCATGCCGGCACGGTCGATGGCGTTGCAATCGCGCGATGCCGAACTCACCGCGCTGACCGGCCTGCGCGGCTTCGCCGCGTTGTGGGTGGTGGTCTACCACGTGTGGGTCGAGGCCACGCCCCGCCTCATCATGCTCGGACCGCTCGATCTCACGCCGCTGTTCTCGGCGGGCTGGGCCGGCGTGGACATCTTCTTCACGCTATCGGCCTTCCTGCTGAGCCTGCCCTACGCGAGCCGTCAGCTTGAAGCGGCACCGCGCCCCTCGCTGCGCACCTACTGGCTGCGCCGCGTGCAGCGCATCCTGCCGGCCTACTACGGGCAGCTCGCCGTGCTCATCGCACTGGCGGCCGTCGCCGGCATCGGCAGCGTGCCGACGCTCGGCCAGTTGCTCGGCAACCTGTTGCTGCTCAACAACCTCGGTCCATTCGGTGCCGCACCGATCAATCCGGTCACCTACACGTTGTCGATCGAGTTCGGGTTCTACCTGCTGCTGCCGCTGCTCGCATACTGGCTGCGGCCCGGGCGCTGGTGGTGGCTGGCGCTGCTGGCGATCCTCGTCACCCAGGCCTGGCGGCAGCTCGTGTTCCCGCTGGTGGCGCACGCCGAGGTGCCGCTGCGCGTGATCGCGCTCGAGCAGATGCCGGGCCGGCTCGACCAGTTCGCCGCCGGCATGCTGGCCGCCTATGCCTATACCTGCGCGGTGGCCCGCGGTCGCCCGCTCCATCCGGGTCGCAACGATGCGTTGTTCGTCGGCGGCATGGCATTGCTCGCGGCCCTGCTGTGGGCGTCGCACTACACGATCGGCAGCTATTGGGAAGGCCACCCACTGCTGTTCACCTGGCACGGCCTGGCCGGGCTTGCCGTCGCGCTCATGCTCTACGCTGCCGCGCGCGGCAGCCGCGTCGCCAGCGCCTTGTTCGACAACGCGCCGCTGCGCAGGCTCGGCCTGATCAGCTTCGGCGTGTACCTGTGGCACTTTCCGGTCCTGCACTGGCTCGGCAACGCGCACGCCTTCGACGCGATCAGCGGTTACCGCCTGCCGTGGATGTTGCCGGTGGTGCTGGGCCTGGCCTGTCTGCTCGCAGCGCTGTCCTACCGCTGGCTCGAACTGCCGGTGCTGCGCCTGGGGCGACCGCGTTCAGCGCGGCCACAGCTCCACACCGAGATGATCGCCGCGCCCGCCGCTGCGCCAGTCGAGGACGCCGCGCGCTCCCGCTGAAGGTCACCGTGTTGCGTTCATCATCGTCCCCGCAGCGCCACCTGCACTGCGTCGCCGCCGCACTCCTGGGCGCGTGGCTCGCCGGCGCGCCGGCGGCAGCGCCCGGCGCGGCCGCAGCCACCGAGGAGGAAGCCGTCGTCGATGCCGCTTCGCTGATCGAGCCGGCGCTGCTGTCAGGGCCGGGCTTCAGCGTCGATCCGCATGTCGAACTGCGCGGCTACATGGCGCACTTCACGCTCGACACGCGCCTGGGCACGCTGCAGGCGCCGAGCGTCGAGATGCTCACCGAGCGTGAAGCCGAGCTGCCGGCACTCGAACGGCTCGATGCGGCCACCCACAGCGAGGCGTTCGTGCGCGCCGCCGGCGATCGCCTCGGCCACACGGTCGAGTCGCTCGTCAACATTGCGCTGCATCCGGTCGACACCGTGACCGGACTGCCAGTGGGCGTCGCGCGCTACCTGCGCGATCGGCTCGTGCGCCAGGCCAACCAGGCGCAGTCGCTGACCGATCGTGCGGCGCGCAAGCTCGGCAACATCGGCGAGCCGTTTCCTGCCGACCAGGGACCGATGACGCAGGCGCGCGACGGCGATGCGACTGACGCGCCTGCCGCGCGCCGCAAGACCTGGTACACCCGCATCGCGCGCGAGGGCGAGCGCTACGTCAAACGCGAACTCAAGTTCAACACGGTCAAGCGCGACATCGCGCGGCGCCTCGGCATCGATCCGTATTCGACCAACCCCCAGGTGCAGGAGCGGCTGGTGGCGTTGGCCTGGGTCGGCAGCGCGGGCAGCTTCAGCGCAGGCGCCGCGCTCGACGCCGTGGGCGGCGTCGGGGCCGACATCCTCGCCAAGGGTGGACAGATCGACGAGATCGTGTGGCGGCTGTCGCCCGACGACCTGCGCGCACGCAACGCAACGCGCCTGCAGGCGCACTGCCGCGATGCGCTGCTGGTGCGCCAGTTCGTGCGCCGCGGCGCGTTCTCGCCGACGCTGCAGACCGCGCTGGTCGATGCACTCGATGCGCTGCAGCCCGCGACCGGTTGCGACGCCTTCCTCGAACTGGCGATGAGCGCACGCAGCGAGCTCGAAGCGCGATTCCTCGTCAATGGCCTGGCGCTCGTGCACAGCGCACTGGGCGCCCACGCGCACGGCGGGCACCTGCTCACGATCGGCGCGGGGTTCGCCTTCAGGGCCGATGACGGCGAACTGCTGCTGCCGCTGGCGGTGGATCGCCTGAGCTGGACCGATGATGCGGCACGCTACTTCGCGCTGGCGCCACTGCGCGAGGGCCGCCGCCGCGTGCTGATCGCGGGCGACGCCACTGCGCTGGCCGCCGAGCGGCTCGCCGAACTGGGCTGGCGCGTCGAGCTGCGGGCACCGCGAGGGCCGAACACGACGCGCGCTGCCGCCACGGCGGACCGCTAGGCCACGCAAGCGCAATGGCCGGCAGCATCACCACGCGGCGCGCAACCGCCGGTACCCGCGATGCGGCCATGGTGGCCGTGCGCGCTGGCGCACGGCATCCACGCGACGCGGCGCTGCCGGCGTGGACTGTCGGCCTTTGCGCCGCCGATGGCAACGGTTTTATGATCCAGCTCACGTTCGATGGTGGGCGGGCGCATTGCGACCTCCAGTACCGGACAGGGGACCACCCGCATCGATCGCACAGCGTCCGGCGCTGCTCCGGTGGGCCATCCGATCCACACACGGAGCTCGTCACGATGCGCCGACCCAACTCGATTGCAGGCCTGTTGTTGTCGCTGACCGGAGCGGCATGCGCCGCGCAAGCCGCGCTGGCAGCGCCTGCGGATACCTGGAACGTGTCGCTCGAGGCGCTGTCGTGGCGCCTCAACGACAGCCCGATCCCGTTCCCGATCATCAGCGACGGCATCATCGGCGCACCCGGCACACAGGTGCTGCTCGGCGACGAAGCGCTGTCGACCGGCACGCACCGCGGCGCACGGCTCGGCATCGGCTACGCGTTCGATGCGCAATGGGGCATCGAGGCCAGCGCGTTCGGCCTGCAGTCGCGCCGCGTCGGCGGCGGTGTGGCATCGTCGGGACAAGTCGGCTCGGTCGACCTCATCCTGCCCTACATCGACGCCATCACCGGCGAGGAAGCCGGCAGCGAGCTGTCGCAGGCGCAGATCTACCGCGGCAGCGCCTACCACGAGGTGCGCGACCGCCTGCGCGGCGCCGAGCTCGACCTGCGCTGGACCGTCGCCGCCGACGAGGCCTGGCAACTCGACCTGCTGGGCGGCCTGCGCCATCTCGATTTCCGCGAGAGCTGGACGCTGGCCACCGAGAGTCCCTACCTGCCCGCCTTCGAGCCCGACGTGTGGCAGACGCTCGACCGTTTCGACAGCCGCAACCGCTACTACGGCGTGCAGGCCGGCCTGCGCGCGCAGGCCGCTGCGGGACGCTGGTTCGGCGTGGCCAGCCTCAAGGCCGCCGCCGGCACGATGCGGCAGTCCACCGACGTGCAGGGCAGCCTGCGGACCAATGATTTCACTGCGTTCGGCGCCACCGAGACCTTCGTCGGCGGCTACTTCGCGCAACCGAGCAACATCGGCCGACACACGCGCAGCCAGTTCGCGCTGGTGGGCGAAGCCGCGCTCGGGCTGGGTCTGCGCCTGGGCGATCACGCCACGCTGGGTCTGGGCTACAGCCTGCTGCAGGCCGACAAGGTGCTGCGCCCGGGCAACCAGGTCGACCGCCGGATCAACCCCACGCAGAGCACCTCGTTCACCGAGGACCCGGCGCCGACGCCGTCGGGTCCGCTGGCACCACAGTTCACCGCCCACAATTCCAGGCTGCGCGCGCAGGGCATCAACCTGCACTTGGCCGTCAGCTTCTGAGGGGGATATCCATGAACACCGCAACGACGCTCAAGCTGGGCCTCGCCCTGGCCATGGTCATGCTGTTGCCTGCAGGCTCGCGTCCGGCCTTCGCCGCGGACGCCGATACCTGCGCCGGCGGCGTGCTGCAGGCCGGCAGCGGCGGCGATCTCGTCGTCACCGCGCCCTGCGCGGTCAAGGCGGGCAACTATCAGTTCCGCGATGTGCATGTACTCGCCGGCGGCACGCTGAGCTTCGAGGATGCGCGCATCGAGTTCTGGGCCGCCAACATCCTCGTCGAGAAGGACGGCAGTCTCGTCGCCGGCTCGCCGAGCGAGCCGATCGGCACTCATGGCGGCCAGCTCGCGATCCACCTGTGGGGCGCCGACCAGACCGGCGGCGACCGCAACCGGCAGGGTCGCGGCGTACCTTGCCTGAGCGATGACAAGGGTCAATGCGGCGTGCCCGACGACATCTGGAACGCCAATCGCGATGCGATGGGCATGCCGGTGCCGGTGAGTCAGGCGCGACCGATCTCGGCTCTGGCCTCGGCGGCGAGCTACCCGCGCTACGGCGACGAAGCGGCCATCGGCAACGACTACTTCTACGCCTACACCCCGCTGCCACTCGATGGCGCCGACAACCCGACGCATGGCAAGGGCTATTTCGGCTACAAGGTGCTCGGCGTATCCTACGGCGGCACGCTGCAGTTGTTCGGCCGCAAGGGCGCCAGCTACGCCAGCCCCGAATGCGCCGCGGCGCCAAGCAGCAGCGGCTCGAGCTGGGCGCGACTGGATGGCTCGACCGCGATCGGCGCCACCCAGATCAAGCTGGATCGACCGCTGCGCCTGCAGGCCGGTGATCACATCGTCGTCACCAGCACCGACTACGTACCGGGTCATTCCGAAGAAGCCGTCGTCGCCAGCGACGTCGAGTGCAGCACGCAGGTTGCGCTGCAGGCGCCGCTCAAGCACGCCCACAATGGCATCCGCTTCGCGCTGTCGACGGTGCCGCAGGGTGTCGGACTCGATGCCACGCTGCATGCCAACGGCGCCGAGGTCCGCGCCGCGGTCGGCGTGCTCACGCGCAGCATCCGCATCGTCTCGGGTGGCGACACGCTCGATGCCGACTTTCCGCCCGAACCGACGCTGGGCTCGAGCGGCCCGGGTTATTCGTTCGGTGGCCACGTGGTGGTGCGGCAGGGCTTCAAGCGCTTCCAGATGCAGGGCGTGGAGCTGCGCCAGCTCGGCCAGGGCGGCCGCATGGGCCACTATCCGCTGCACTTCCACCTGACCCGTTGGGCGCCGTCCGACACCTTCCTGCGCGACTCCTCGGTCAACGAGTCGATGACGCGCTGGATCGTGCTGCATGGCGCGCAGAACCTGCGCCTGGAGCGCAACGTCGGCTGGAAGTCGATCGGCCATGGCTTCTATCTCGAGGACGGCACCGAAACCGACAACAAGTTCATCGCCAACCTCGGCGTGTTTGCGCGCGCGGCGGTCGACAACGTGCAGAACCCGCGGCGCATTCCCGGCATCCTTGCCGCGCCCAACCTGCACCTGAGCATCGGCGAGAACGTGCCGTTCCGTTCCGACTACGACCACCCGACGGTGTTCTGGATCATGAACGGCTGGAATGATTTCGAGGACAACATGGCGGTGGGCGCCGGCACCTGCGGCGTGTGCTACTGGTGGCTGACCAGCATGAACAGCGGCATGTCGCGCAACATGAAATGGACGTCGTACGCATCGATGCAGGCGCCACGCAACGGCGATCCGCATGATCTCAATCGTGCCGGCATGGTTCCACTCAAGTCGTTCACCGGCAACACCTGTGCCGCGGCGATGACCTCGTTCCAGACCGTGACCGGCACCGAAGCCTGCCAGGGCATCGGCCCCGGCGATGCGCCCGAGCCGCACCCGCTCAATCTGGAACCGGTCAAGAACCCGCTGGCCGGCAACCAGGGCGATACCGGCTACTACCCCACGCTCGACCCCGGCGGCGGCCACTTTCCCACCCAATGCACCTCACAGGACTGCAGCACGCAGCCCGCGCGCTGCAGCGCCGGCTCGCCAGCCGATTGCATGGTCACGGTGCTCGACCGCTACACCACCTCGTTCAACTGGGCCGCTTTCAACTTCGCTGCGATCTGGTTGCGGCCACAGTGGTATCTGGTCTCCAACAGCGTCATCACCGACGTGCAGCAGGCGGGCCTGACGATGGTCACCGGCGGCGGCTACAGCGAATCGGATGTCATCCCCGGTCACTGGGCGCTGGTGCACAAGAGCGCGTTCATCGGCCACACCCAGGACGGCAATCCGTATGCATCGAGCGGCAGCGCGTTCAATCCGAACGGCCTGCATTGCGCGATCGATGCCAACGGCAACCGGCCACCCAATTTCTGCCTGTCGATCGACGAGGGCATCTCGGTGCAGACCAGCAATTTCGGCATGTACCAGCGCCTGTTCAGCGTGTATGACGGCCCGGCCTACCAGGACTCCAACGCCTACCTCAACATCAAGACGCTCGACATCGACGACTGCAAGCCGTTCGTCGACCGCGCCAACAAGGTGGGCCGCTGCGATCCCGACATGAGCAACCGCAGGGCGCGCCAGAGCGAATGGCTGGCCGGTTCGCTGCTGGGCCTGCCCAAGGTCGGCAGCGGCGCATCGGCGCGCTGCTACATGCCCAACGCAGCGATCGGCTGGAAGCAGCCCAATGGCTTCTACTATCCGCCCGCGTTCCATTCCAGGAACCTGTACTTCGACAAGGTCGACATCCGTCATTTCGTGGTGACGCCGCTGGTCAAGGAAGGCAGCCTGATGACCGACTTCGATGCGGTCGAACAGCAGTACTGCAGCTACAACTCAAAGTTGTTCGCGGGTTTCGCCGGCAACGACCGCCAGACCGTGCTCAACGACGATGACGGCACGCTGACCGGTTACGTCGACACCACGGTGATCAACAAGGACGACTTCTTCGCCGCGCCGATCGATGCCACCCAGTGCATGTCGGCCAACAGCTCGCGCACCAGTCCGTACCAGTACGTCACCACGGTCCTCTATCCGGCCTGTGCCAACAACGGCACCTGCGCGCTGGCACCGCAGGGCAGCAACATGAACTGGAACTCCGGCGACTGGAATCGCGCCTGCACCAACGAGGACTGCTTCGGCGTGCCGCTGTGGCGGCAGAACCAGATGCCGATCGCCGACCATGGCCTGGCCCGCAGCATCCGCATGATGGGCCAGGAGACCGGCCAGCGCAGTTCGCTCACGGCCAACCACGGCACCTACTACATCGACACCGCGGTGTCGAAGAAGCGGCAGTTGTCCGAGGATGGCTGCCTGCGCCGCAACGACCCGACACCGTGCGTGGTGAACGTGTTCAAGCCCGGTGAGAGCTACTACCTGTTCCTCGTGTTCGCCAAGCCCGACACCGAGCAGACCTACCGCTTCTACGTCGGCGAGAACACCGATTTCGATCCGGCCAGCATCAAGATGGTGAAGGCACGCATTGGCGTCAATCCGATCGTCTTCGACGAGAGCCTCGGCGCGCTGCCACCGGGCCGCGCGCGCTGGCTCAACGGCGACAAGGCCACCGCGCGGGGCGTGGTCGAGGTCAGCCTGCGCATGGACGACCTGCCCGGCGCGGTGGGTCTGTTCGATCAGGGACGCAAGGACAAGTGCCAGCCACGAACCTTCTGCACGCTCGATGCACGGTCGCAATGCGTGGGCGTGGATCGCGCCAACGATGCCGTGTGCGCCTGGGCCGGCGCCGACCAGGACTGCCCTGCCGGCGGCTGTTTCGGCATCAAGTTCACGCTGCCAGCCGGATTCCAGACCCTCGAAGCCGGCGCCACCGATCCGCGGCCACCGGCGCAGTGCGTGCAGAACGCAGCGCCCTGGGATCACCCGTTGCAGCAGCTGGGCCAGCCCTATCCAGGTGATGTCTGCCCGCAACGCGCCGATGACCTGCCGCACGACTTCTGTGCGCGTTGAGATCGCGGCGGACGCGCAGCCGTGACAGCGAAGCGCTCCCGCCGCGACTTCATCAAGGCCGGCGCCGCCGCCCTCGGCGCCGCGCCGCTGGCCGCGCTCGCAGCCGAACCGGCCGACGCCGCGCTGGCCGCGCTCGACCCGGCATCGATCGTGGCGCGTTTCGCCGCCCTGCCCGGCGATGTCGGGTTCGAAATCCGCGTTCCCGCGGTGGCGGGTGGCGACGATTTCGTCGCGCAATTGCAAGCCGATCGGCGCCTGTTCTGCGCCAGCTCGCTCAAGACCTTTGCCCTGTGCGAGGCCTTGCGCCAGCACGACGCACCCGATGTGGTCGCGCAACTCGAACAGCGCGCGCTCATTCTCGATTCGAGCATCTGGTCGTTCGGCAGCCCGATCTACAACCCACCCGACCTCTACGGCATGGTGTCACTGCGCAGCGCGCTCGAAGCGATGATCCTGCGCAGCGACAACACCGCCACCGACATGGTGTTCAAGGCCGCCGGCGTCGCCAACATCCGCCACTTCATCGCCGCCGCGGGCCTGGCCAGGACGTCGGTGCCCGACAGCACACGCGCGTTGACCGGCTACCTGTGTGGCGCGCCCAACTACGCCTCGCTCGACTGGGAACAACTGCTCGCGGTGGCGCAGCAACCGATGATCCATCCCTTCCTCAACGACGTGCAAAGCCTGGCCTCGTCGGCAGGCGACTTCGTGAGCTACTACGCGCGCGCATTGCAGGGTGAATTCTTCGCGCACGCACAGACGCTGCAGGAGTTCCGCCGCATCCTCACGCTGTGCGACTACATCTACCTCATCCCGCTGCCGCTCGGTGCGAGCGCCTGGGGCAAGAGTGGCAACGCCGACATCGAAGGCTTCCACGCACGCTGCTTCGCCGGCGGCATGTACAGCCACGGCCGCTGGATGTATTTCGCCTTCGTCATCAACTGGTATGCCCAGGCGGCGAGCGATCCGGCCACGGTGGACGCCTGGCGGGCGGCGATCGAGCAATCGCTGGCGCAGTTGCAGGGCGCGCTTGGTGGCCAACGGCCGCAGCTGGCGCCACCCCTGCGCGCGCCGCCCACCACCGGCTCTGCGCACCGACCGACCTAGGCACAGGCGATCGCACGCGGCGTGCGGGCCGGGCAGCGATCACTCGCCTCCGGCGGCGGCAGCATCGCAGGCAGCAGTTGGCGCGTCACCATCCGCAGGGACGCGCCGTCATCGCCCGTGCGCACGAAGCGCGGTGCTTGCCTCCGCCGCGCGCGCAACGCTCCGCGCGGCGGTGGAGGCCAGTCCGGTGCGCCCGTGGCAACGGTGCACCTGTCAGTGTCGGGCCGGCGCCTTGGTCTTGGCGCCCGGCGCGGCCAGGCCACGACGTTCGAGCAGCGGCTTGATGTCGGGCTCGCCACCGGTGAAGTCGCGGAACAGGTCGAGCGCATCCTTGCTGCCGCCGCGCGAGAGCAGCGTGTCGCGGAAGCGGTCGCCATTGGCGCGGGTGAGGCCACCGTGCTGCTTGATCCACTCCACGGTGTCGGCATCGAGCACTTCGGACCAGATGTAGGAGTAGTAGCCGGCGGCATAGCCGCTCATGATGTGGCTGAAGTACGGCGTGCGGTAACGCGGTGGCACGGGAGCGTAGGCGATGCCGTCCTTGGCCAGCGCGGCGGCCTCGAACGCCATCACGTCGGCGGCGGCCGGCACCGCCGCAAGCTGCTGGATCTGGTGCCAGTTCTGGTCGAGCATCGCGGCGCCGAGGTACTCGGTGGTGCGGAAGCCCTCGTTGAACTGGGCCGCGGCCATCACCTTGTCGAGCAGGGCCTTGGGCATCGCCGCGCCGGTCTGGTAGTGGCGCGCGTAGTTGGCCAGCACGCTTGGCCAGTCGGCCCACATCTCGTTGACCTGCGACGGGAACTCGACGAAGTCGCGCGGCACGCTGGTGCCGGCAAAGTACGGATAGGTCACGTTGGAGAACATGCCGTGCAGCGCATGGCCGAACTCGTGGAACATCGTGCGCGTCTCGTCCCAGGTCAACAACGTGGGCTCACCCGCGGGTGGCTTGGGTACGTTGAGATGGTTGGCCACGACGGGCTTGGTGCCGAACAGGCGGTTCTGCTGCACGTACGCGTTCATCCATGCGCCGCCACGCTTGGAGGGACGCGCGTACATGTCCTCGATGAAGATCGCCAGTTGCGTGCCGTCCTCGTTGTACACGTCGTAGACGAGCAGGTCCGGCTGGTACACCGGCAGGTCGGTGCGCTGCTTGAAACGCAGGCCGTAGAGCTGGCCGGCGGCGTAGAACACGCCGTTTTCGAGCACGTTCTTCGCCTCGAGGTACGGCTTGAGCTGGGCTTCGTCGAACGCGTACTTGGCCTTGCGCACCTTCTCCGCGTAGTAGGCCCAGTCCCACGGCTCGAGCTTGAAGCTCTTGGTGCCCTTGGCCTTCTGCTCGCGGTCGATCATCTTCTGCAGATCAGCGGCCTCGCGCCTGGCGTTAGCAACGGCTGCCGGCGCAAGTTCGCCGAGCATCTTGTTGACGGCCGCGGTGGTCTTGGCGGTCTGGTTGGCGAGGCTGTAGCTCGCATAGTCGGGATAGCCGAGCATCTGCGCCCGCTCCAGTCGCAGTTTCATGATCTGCGCCACGATCGCGGTGTTGTCGTAGTCGTTGCCGCGACTGTTGCGCGTGACCGACGCCTCGTGGATGCGCTGGCGCAGCGCGCGGTTGCTGAGGTAGGTTTCGGGCGGCTGGCCGGTGGTGTTCTGCAGCGCGAGCACGTATTTGCCGTCGAGCTTGCGCGCCTTGGCCGCCTCGGCCGCGGCGGCGATGGCGTCGGCCGGCAGGCCGTCGAGTTCTTCCCTGCTGTCGACGACGATCGCCGAGGCATTGACCTCGGCCAGCACGTTCTGGCTGAAGCGGGTGCCGAGCCTGGCCAGTTCGGCATTCATCTGCTTGAGGCGTGCCTGTTCGGCCGGCGCGAGCTTGGCGCCGGCGCGCACGAAATCATCGTAGTAGCGCTCGACCAGGCGCGTGCCCTCGGCGTCGAGACCGAGCTGGCTGCGTCGCTCGTAGAGACTGGCCACACGCGCGAACAGCTTCGGATTGAGATAGATCGCGTCGCGATGGGCCGCGAACTTCGGCGAGTAGTCGGCCTGGATCGCCTTGCGCGCGTCGTTGGTGTCGGCACCGACGAGGCTGAAGAACACGGTGGTGGCGCGATTGAGGATCTGCCCGCTCCGCTCCATCGCGATGATGGTGTTGTCGAAGCTCGGCGGCGCCGGGTTATCGACGATGGCGCCAATCTCCTGCAACTGTTCGGCCATGCCGCGATCGAAGGCCGGCCCGAAGTGCACGTCCTCGATCTGGTCGAACTGCGGATATTCCAGCGCCAGCGGACTGGGCGTGAACAGCGGATTGGCTGCCGCTTCCGGCGCAACCGGCACCGTCGCCGCGGCGGCCTGGTCGGGTTTGGTCGGCGCCTGGCACGCAGCCAGCGCGAAAGTGGCGAGCGCTGCCGCCAATGCCACCGAGAGTGCTTGTTTCATGATGCCGAAGTTCCCAGTCGTCAGGAACCGGTGAGCGTACAAGAAGCCCACACCCAAGGCCCGTGACGAAAGGCATGGCCGCCGGGCCGTCCGTGGCCCGGCCTGCCGCAGCGTGCAACGCTGCTAGTCAACGTCGATTTCCAGACCGCCGACGATGCCGGCCACGAGGTTGTACAGCGCCGCGGCGATGATGCCGCCGATGAAGCCCATCACGCCGTACATGATCGGCAGGAAGATCAACGCGCCAATGCCACCGATGAAGCCCATGCCCAGACCGGCTCCGCCGTGATTGCCGGCAGCGCCGAGCACGCCCCCGAACATCGTGCCGAACACCAATGCCATCACCCCGAACAGCAAGCCGAACAAAGCCAGGAAGCAGCCCTGGAAAATGCCGGCCTTGAGTACCCCGATGCGTTTGATGACCATCATGCCCTCCATTCGCCCACGATCGACACGCGGCCGCGTGCCCCAGCCTGCGATAGTGGCTGCCGGCACCGCCGTCGGCAACCGCCGCGGCTGACGTGGCGGCGACGATGGCGGACAATGGCGCCCTCCACTGCTGCCGGAACCACCATGGACTACGCCGCCCGCCCGCGCCTTGAACGCGAACTCGACTCGATCCGCGACCAGGGCCTGTACAAGACCGAGCGCGTGATCACCACGCCGCAGGCGGCGCAGATCCGCACCAACGGCCAGCAGGTGCTCAACTTCTGCGCCAACAACTACCTGGGCCTGGCCGACCATCCCGACATCATCGCGGCGGCCAAGGCCGCGCTCGACAGCCATGGCTTCGGGCTCGCCTCGGTGCGCTTCATTTGCGGCACCCAGGATCTGCACAAGCAGCTCGAGGCAACCATCGCCCGCTTCTTCGGCAGCGACGACGCGATCCTCTACACGAGCTGCTTCGACGCCAACGGCGGCCTGTTCGAGACTCTGCTCGGCGAGGACGACGTGGTCATTTCCGATGCGCTCAACCATGCCTCGATCATCGACGGCATCCGCCTGTGCAAGGCCGAGCGCCGCCGCTATGCCAACAGCGACATGGCGGAGCTGGAACGGCACCTGCAGGAGACGCAAGGCAAGCGCACGCGTCTCATCGCCACCGATGGCGTGTTCTCGATGGATGGCTTCATTGCCCGTCTTGACGAGATCGTCGCGCTGAAGAAGAAATACAACGCCCTGCTGATGGTCGACGATTCGCACGCAACCGGCTTCGTCGGCCCGCACGGGCGCGGTTCGGCCGAGCTGCATGGCGTGATGGACGAGGTCGACGTGTTCACGTCGACGCTGGGCAAGGCGCTCGGCGGCGGCTCGGGCGGCTTCACCACCGGTCGCCAGGCGATCATCGACCTGCTGCGCCAGCGCTCGCGGCCCTACCTGTTCTCGAACACGCTGCCGCCGCCGCTGGTCGCGGCCTCGATCAAGGTTTTCGAGATGCTGTCCACGGGCAGCGCGCTGCGTGATCGCGTCAATGCCAACGCGGCGTATTTCCGCGAGCGCATGAGCGAGGCCGGCTTCGACCTCAAGCCGGGCCGCCATCCGATCGTGCCGGTCATGCTCGGTGACGCCAAGCTCGCGCAGCGGTTCGCCGATGAACTGCTGGCCGAAGGCATCTACGTGATCGGCTTCTTCTACCCCGTGGTACCGCAAGGCCAGGCCCGCATCCGCACCCAGATGAGCGCGGCGCACAGTCGCGAGCAGATCGACCATGCCGTCGCGGCCTTCATCAAGGTCGGGCGCAAGCTCGGCGTGCTCAAGGCCGGCTGAGCGCGAGCCCGGTCCGTCAAAATGTGCGTCAGGCCCGGCCGCTGCGGGCCTGCTTTGCTAGAGTAGGTCCGTCAAGTGCTCGTCAGGGGGGCGAGTCATGGCCAACGCACGGACCCAGTTCGACTATCTGGCCTCATACCTGCAGCGCCGCGATGAGCGTGTGCGGCTCGGGCGCATCGCGATGCACCATGGCCTGCTGTTCGAGCACCATCCCTTCGTGATCCTGTATCGCAACAGCGTCGCCTTCCGCGTCGCCGGGCGCGCGCTCACGCAGGCGCTGGCATTGCCCGGCAGCACCGGCTTCGACCCGCTCAAGCCCGACGAACCACCCCCGGGCAAGCCGGGCTGGGTGCTCGTGCCGGCCGCGCACTGGGCGGCCTGGAACCGCCTTGCGATCGATTCGATGCACTGCCTGCAGCGTGCGCAGGACCATCATGTGTCCTGGCAGGTACCGCCGCCGCCACCCGAGCCGGCACCGACACCGCCGCCCTCCACGCCCAAGTCACTGGCCGAGCGCGTCGCTGCGATCATGAAATCGGGTTTCAGCTTCGGGCTCGCCAAGTCCGATCATTGAAGCGGGCGCGCCGGCGCCGCGGCTCACCGTTCGCTGAACCCGCTGCGCCCGGCCGCGGCAATCTCCTCGGCATCGACCGCAGCGACGCGCGCGGTCGGCGGCCCGTGCTGCAGCCAGTCCGCCAACTGCGCCAGCGCGGCCGCACTGCCTTCGGCGATGACCTCGACGCGGCCATCGGCGAGGTTGCGCGCGTGGCCCGCGATGCCGAGCGCCAGCGCCTGCGCGCGCGTGGCAGCGCGAAAGTGCACGCCCTGCACGCGACCCGCCACGACATAGCGCCGCGCCGCGATCACCGTGTCTTGCCCACCTCGATCACGCCGGCGAGGTCCTTGCCGTCGATCGGCCCGGTGAAGGTCTTGGCCACGCTGCCGTCGGGCGCGATCACGTAGGTGACCGGCAAGCCGCGCGGCGCGGGGAAGTCGGCCGGAGGATGGTCGAGGTCGACCTGCGCCAGCGGATAGACCACCGGATGGCTGGCCACGAATTGCTCCAGTTCGCTGCGCTCGACATCGTCCCAGGCCAGGCCGATCGCGGCCACGTTGTCGTGCGCGGCGACGAAGGCCGACAGGTCGGGCATCTCCTTGATGCAGGGCGAGCACCAGGTGGCCCAGTAGTTGACGATGACCCATTTGCCGCGCTGCGCGGCGAGGTCGAAGCCGTGGCCGTCGAGCGTGGTGATCTTGAGCTGCGGCCGGGCCGCGCCGGCCGCGCCGACTGCAGCCGCGACCAGCAGCGCGCACGGCAGCATGGCACGCAACAGGGATTTCATGTGGACTCCGCGATCGTGGTGGACGGCGATGATGCCACCCCGCGCGGTGGCAGCGGGAACAGCGCCGCCAACGGCACCTGCAGCACCTGGTCGGCGTGCGTGCCCAGCGCGTCCAGCAGCGGCGTCGCCGGACCGGCGACCAGTCCGTTGGGGTCGGCGCCATGCAGCGGCAGGCGATAGCGGCCGTCCTCGTACAGTTCGGCCAGCGTCACCGTGGCCAGGTCGCGTGCCACCACCCACTCGCCGACCTCGCTGCGGCGGATCACGCCGGCGCGCTGCAGATCACCGAGATAGCGCTGCAGCAGGTCATCGGTCAGGAATGGCTCGTTGCGCAGCAGGGCGCTGCGATGCAGGCCGCGCCCGTCACGCTGCGCGGCAGCGAAGTGGCCGAGCACGCGCAGCAGGCCGGCGAATTCCTGCCCGGCGGGCAGGCGCTGTGCCTGCGCGCGGTATTCGAACGCGCCGAGCGAAGCCGTGATCGAGGCCCCCAGCAGCACGACGAGCCACGACAGGTAGATCCACAGGATGAAGATCGGCACCATCGCCAGCGCGCCGTAGATCTGCTGGTAGCTCGCATACTGGGTCGCATACAGCGCAAAGCCGCGCTTGGCCGCCTCGAACAGCACGGCCGCGATGAGCGCGCCGACCACGGCATAACGCAGGCGCACGCTGCGGTTGGGAATGACCACGTAGGCCGAAACGAGCGCGGCGAACACGATCAGGGTCGGCAGTGCCGACAACACGTGGGCCTTGATCGAATACTGCGCCTCGGCGGCGTCGATGAACGGCAGCGCAAACAGGTACGAGCTCACCGCGAGCGCCGCCACCAGCAGCAAAGGGCCGGCCGTCAGCGCGGCCCAGTACACGAGGAAGCGCGCACCCGCGCTGCGCGACCCGGACACCCGCCAGATGCGGTTGAACGCATCCTCGATGCTCATCATCAGTGCGATCGCACTGAACAGCAGCACGAGCACGCCCACCACGGTGGCCTTGCTGGCGTTGTCGGCAAACTCGGTGATGTAGCCCTGCACCGTGCTGCCGGCCGCCGGCACGAAATTGTCGAACACCCACGCCGTCAGGCGCCCGCGCCAGTCGGCAAAGCCCGGAAAGGCGGCGAGGATGCCGAGTCCGGCCGCCGTCAGCGGCACCAGCGCGAACACCGTGGTGTAGGCCAGCGCGCCGGCGGTCTGCATGCAGCCGTCCTCGACGAATCGCGTCCAGGTGAAGCGCAGGAACGCCAGCACGCGCTCGCGATCGCGCAGGGTTCTGGCAAACTGCCGCAGCGGCTCAAGCATGCCGCGAGCCTAGCAGATTGCCGCATGCCGGCCCCAGCGCAGCGCGGGTCGGAGCGCGCCGGCCACCATTGCGCAAGGAGTACCGTCCGTGATCGCCACCACCACCCCGTCGCGCCGCCGTTGCCGCGGCCGGCCGTGCCGTGCCATCGCCGCCGCATCACGCCGGCGGCGGGCATGAAGTCCGAACGACTCGCGCTCGCGGCTTGGCTGGCTCTCATCGTGCTGCAGCCGGCGTGGTACCTGTGGCTGGCGCCGCCGGCCAGCGGGCAGTCCTGGTTTGCGCTGCTGCTGACCCTGCCGCCGCTGCTGCTGCCGTTGTCGGCGCTGCGCCGCAACCTCGGTCGCGCGCTGCTGTGGGCCGGCATCGTCGCGCTGTTCTATTTCTGCCACGGCATCGTCGCGGCGTGGGCGGTGCCGGCCACACGCCTGCCGGCATTGCTCGAGGTGACGCTGTGCTGCCTGCTGATCGCCGCGATCGGCGCCCGCACGCGCGCACTCAAGCGCGCCGCGGCGCTGCGCCGGGCAGTACCGTGAGCCGCCGCGCAGGCGCGACGAATCGCGCTCAGCCACGCGACCGCTTGCGGCGTGGCGGCGGCGCCGCCTCGGCGCATTGCGCCTCCATCTCGCGCACCGCGCGCGGCAGGCGTTCGGCCAGGAATTCGACCAGCGCACGCACGCTCGGCAACTGGCCGCGCCGGCTCGCATAGACGAGGTGCATGATGCCCTGCGGCATGTTCCAGCCCGGCAACACCAGTTCGAGATCGCCGCGCTGAATCGCTGGCGCACAGACGAATTCGGGCAACGTGGCCACACCCATGCCGCGCATGGCGGCCGCCGCCAGCACGGTGAAATCGCCGCAGGCGATGCGCGGCGCCATCGCCACGCTGACCTTGCCGCCACTGCCGTCGGCGAGGTCGAGCGTGTGCGGACCATCCTGCTCGATGCGCGACAGCAGCGGCAGCCGGGCCAGTGCGGCCGGCTCCTGCGGCCGGCCATGACGGGTGAGGAAGTCGGGGCTGGCCACCAGCAGCAGGCGTGACTGGCCGAAGGTGCGCGCCACCAGCGACGGTTCCTCGTCGAGCCGGTCGCGCACGCGCAAGGCCAGGTCATAGCCTTCGCCGATGAGGTCCACGCGGCGGTCGCTGGCGTGGATGCGCACCTGCACCTGCGGATGGGCAGCGAGGAAGTCGGGCAGCACGTGGGCGATGAAGGTCTGCGCAAGCGCCACCGGGCAGCTCATGCGCACGCTGCCGCGCGGTTCGGCACGCAGCTCGTCGACCACGTCCTGCGCCGCCTGCGCCTCGTCGAGCGCGGCGCGGCAGTGGGCATAGAAGCGCTCGCCGATCGCGGTCACCGCAAAACGCCGCGTGGTCCGCTGCAGGAGACGCACCCCGAGGCGCTCCTCCAGTTGCGAGATGCGCTTGGACAGGCGCGACTTGGGCGTATTGAGCGCGCGCCCGGCCGCCGAGAAGCCGCCATGCTCGACCACGGCCGCAAACAGGCGCAGGTCGTTGAGGTCGTGCAGCGCACCTTCGATGCTGTTCATGAGGCTCCTTCGTGACCGCCAACCGGCACGCCACCGCGCCGTCGCGCGACAATTTGACACCCTGGCGTTTGACTCGGATCAAGGCGCCGACCGCACCGAGCGCCGACGATGCCGACATGATCGCACGCTCCCTGCCGCCGATTTTCGACCGCGACCTCGTCGCCCGCTACGACGTCAACGGCCCGCGCTACACCTCCTACCCGACCGCGCCGCAGTTCCGCACCGATTTCGGTGAAGCCGAGCTTCGCGCCGCGATCGCCGCGTCCAACGAGGACCCGATTCCGCGCGACATATCGGTCTACGTGCACCTGCCGTTCTGCCTGTCGCCGTGCTTCTACTGCGGCTGCGCGCGCATCATCACCCACGACAAGAGCAAGGCCGGCACCTACCTCGCCCGGCTGTATCGCGAGATCGAGACGGTGGCGGCGCTGTTCGCGCGCGACCGCAGCCTGGCGCAACTGCATTTCGGCGGTGGCACGCCCAACTTCCTCGACGGCGACCAGCTCGCCGAACTCATCGAGATGATCGCGCGCTGCTTCAGCTTCAGTCGCCGCCCCGACCGCGAGTTCGCGGTCGAGCTCGACCCGCGCTTCTGCGACGGCGACTACGTGCGCAAGATCGCCGCCGCCGGCATCAACCGCCTGTCGATCGGCGTGCAGGATTTCGACCCCGACGTGCAGCGCGCGATCAACCGCATCCAGAGCGTGGAGCAGACGCGCGCGGTGATGGAGGGCGGACGTGACGCGGGCATCCGCTCGGTCAACCTCGACCTCATCTACGGCCTGCCGCGGCAGAGCGCCGACTCGTTCCGGCGCACGCTCGATCAGGTCATCGCCCTGCGCCCGGAGCGCATCGCGGCCTACGGTTATGCCCACCTGCCCGAGCGCTTCCCGGCGCAGAAGCAGATCGACAAGTTCGACCTGCCCGATGCCAATGTGCGGCTGGGCCTGCTGCAACTGGCGGTGGAGACGCTGACCGCGGCGGGCTACCGCTACATCGGCGTCGATCATTTCGCGCTGCCCGACGACGACCTGTCGCTGGCCGCCGAGGCCGGCACGCTGCAGCGCAATTTCCAGGGCTATTCGACCCATGCCGCCTGCGACCTCGTTGGCTTCGGCATGAGCGCGATCAGCCATGTCGGCGCCACCTTCAGCCAGAACCCGCGCGACCTGACCGGCTACTACGCCGCGCTCGACAACGCACGCCTGCCGACCGCGCGCGGCCTGCGCCTGAGCGAGGACGACGCGCTGCGCGCCGACGCCATCCAGCAGCTCATGTGCCTGGGCAGCCTCGACATCCCTGCCTTCGAGGCGCGCCATCTCGTATACTTCGCCGAGTATTTCCGGAGTTCACTCGACCGTCTGGCGCCGTTGGCCGACGACGGACTGGTCGAAGCCACTCCCGAGCGCATCATCGTCACGCCGCGCGGCCAGTTCCTGCTGCGCAACATCGCGATGTGCTTCGATGCATACCTTGGCGCCGACACGGGTACCCGTTATTCGCGCGCCGTCTAGGAGACTGCCTGGCGCATGGGTAAGGTCGTACCACCGGGGCGCATCGCCCCACCGGACCCGATTGCCGACGATGGCGACGAGTACACGTTCTGCTCGACCTGCGCCTTCGGCGCAGTGTGCCTGAGCGGCGGTGTCGACAAGATCGGCCTGCATGACCTGCACTGCCTCGTCGAGCATGTCGACACCTACCGCAACGGCGACGCGATCTTCCGCAGTGGCGACCGCTTCAACGCGATCTATGCCGTGCGCAAGGGCACGGTCAAGACGCGCCAGGTCGATCTCGACGGCCGCGAACTGATCCTCGGCTTCCATCTGCCGGGTGAACTGGTCGGCCTCAACGCGATCGACCCCGAAACCTACCCGTGCGACGCGATCGCGCTGGGTCGGGTCGAGGTCTGCCGCTTCGCGTTTCCCGCCCTCGTCACGCTGGCCGCGCGCATCCCCTCGGTGCAGCAGGAACTGTTCCGGCGCCTGAGCCGCGACATCGGCAATGCGGCGCTGCTGGCTGGCGACTATTCGGCCGACGAGCGGCTGGCTGCCTTCCTCATCAACCTCGGGCGGCGTTACGCCGAACGCGGCTTCCCGCGGCACACGCTCACGCTGGCGATGTCGCGCGGCGACATCGCCAACTACCTGCGACTGGCAGCCGAGACGGTCAGCCGCGTGCTGCGCCGCTTTCAGGATCGTGGCCTGATCGCGGTCGACGGCCGTCAGGTCACGCTCGCCGATCCGGCCGCGCTGTCCGAGGTCGCGCGCGCGATCCTGCAGCGCTGAGGCGCCGCGCAACGCAAGACGTGACGCGGGTCGCAACATGCGCCGTATCACGCGGCCATGCTCGGTGGCGCGACGTGGGGGGCCACCGAGCGAGGATCACGACATGCCCATGCCGATACCGTGCCGGATGCTGCTGGCGGCAGGCGCCGCTCTCGCCACCGCGCCTGCGCAGGCGGCGTTCCCCGCCTGCAGCCTCGGCAACACCGTCATCCCGACCTCCGGCGCCGCGGTCGGCTTCGTGCGCATGGCGTTGCGCGCCGATGGCCGCCCGCTGCTCGTGTACAGCACCGATCAGTCCAACGACACCCAGTTGTTCGTGCATGACTGCGCCAACCTCGCCTGCAGCAGCGGCAGTTCGCAATCGTTTGGCTACATCAGCGGTCGGTTCGGCGATTCGGGCGTGGCGATCCGCGCTGACAACCGCCCCCTCGTCACCACCTCGTACTACGGCGCGCTGCGCCTGTACGACTGCAGCGATGCGGGCTGCCTGGGCGCAACCTCGACCGACCTCTTCGCCATGGCCAGCGGCATCGGCGGCGATCTGCCACTGCTGCTGCAGGCCAGCGGCAACCCGCTGCTGCTGTACACGGCCCCATACAACGCGGCCGCGCCGGGCGCGCTGGTCGCACACTTCTGCGACGACGTGCAGTGCACGGGCACCGGCCGCGATGTGGTCCTCGCCACGCCGCCGGCGCAGGCGCAGTTCGCCGCGTATTCGCTCGCGATGGACGCCCAAGGCAACCCGGTGATTGCGTACCTGCGCAGTGCCGGCGCGAGCAACAGCTACGGCAACATGATCAGTGTGTGCTCAGGCAGCCCGACCTGCTCGAGCGTGACCACCACCGCGTTGTCGAGTCCGATCGGCCGCTTCATGCCCTGGCACACGGCACTGGCCATCCGCAGCGACGGGCGACCGCTCGTGCTCGACAATCGCCCCGACGACCCGGCCCTGCTCGACTGCGCCACGCCGGCCTGCACCAGCGCGACGCGGCGCAGCCTGCCGCCGGCCGCCGGCCAGCCGCTCGGACTGGCGCTGCTGGCTGGCGATCGGCCCGCGTTCGCGCGCTACCGCGACTCGGTGATGTCGGCCTGGGCCTGCGACGACGCCGCCTGCACGGGCGGCGCCGAGGTCGCGGTGACGGTCAGCCACAGCGGCCTGCGTGACGGCGATTTCAAGCTCGACGCGAGCCAGCGCCCGGTGATCGCGTGGATCGACGGCGGCACGCGCGTGCTGTCGCTCGCGCGCTGCCTGTCCGATGCGCTGTTCGCCGACGGCTTCGACTGATCGTCACGCCTCAATCGGCCGCCTTCGCGTACACGCGCCGGCCGCCGACCCAGGTCTGCAGCACCTGGGTCGACCAGATGCGCGCAGGAGGATCGGCGAACACATCATGGTCGATCAGGATGAAATCGGCCCAGTGTCCCGGCTCGAGCGTGCCCATGCGGTCTTCGGCATGACGCGCCCAGGCCGCGCCCCAGGTGAACGCGCGCAGCGCCTCGACCAGGGTCATCTTCTGCTGCGCGTACCAGCCGCCGGGCGGGCGGCCCTCGTGGTCCTGGCGCGTCACTGCCGAATACAGGCCGTAGAACGGGTTGGGTGATTCGACCGGAAAATCCGAGCCGCCGGCGATCACGGTGCCCTGCTTGAGGAAGCTGCGCCAGGCGTAGGCGCCGCGCATGCGCGCCGTGCCGATGCGCGCCTCGGCCATGTTCATGTCCGAGGTTGCGTGGGTCGGCTGCATCGAGGCGACCAGGCCCAGGCGCGGGAAACGTGCGATGTCGGCCGGCGCCAGCACCTGCGCATGCTCGATGCGGTTGCGCAGCGCCTTGGCCTTGGCGCCGCGCACGCGATACACCTGCGCGTAGGCGTCGAGCACCTCGCGGTTGGCGGCATCGCCGATCGCGTGTACACCGACCTGGTAGCCGCGGGCGATCGCCTTGTCGATCATCGCCTGCAACTGCGCCGGGGTCTCGAACAGCAGGCCGGTATCGTGCGGCGCGTCGCTGTAGGGCGCGAGCAAGGCCGCGCCACGACTGCCCAGGGCGCCGTCGGCAAACAGCTTGACCGCGCGCACGTCGAGCATGTCGTTGCCGTAGCGCTCGATCAGGCCAGCGGCGGCGATGTGATCGAACGCCTCGCCGGTTCCGCCGATCATCGCGTAGATGCGCGCGGTGAGCCGGCCCGCGTCGGCATGGCGCCGGTACAGCGCCACCGTGGCCGCGTCGACGCCGGCATCGTGCACGCCGGTCAGGCCCACGCGCGCGAGCTCGGCCAGCGCCGCATCGAGCGCCGCCTCGGCTTCGGCGGCGTCGGGCGGCGGAATCTTCGCCTCCACCAGGCTCATGGCGGCATCCACGAACACGCCGTTCGGATTGCCGTCGGCATCGCGCTCGATGCGGCCACCGGCCGGATCGGGCGTGTTGCGGTCGATGCCGGCCAGCTTCATCGCCGCACTGTTGGCCCAGGCCGCATGACCATCGACGCGCCCGAGCCAGACCGGGCGCTCGGCCACCACGCGATCGAGTTCGGCGGCGCGCGGAAAGCGCCCGAGGTGCCACACTTCCTGGTTCCATCCGCGGCCCTGGATCCACGCCGTCTGCGGATGCGCGGCCGCATAGCTGCCGACCTTCGCCACCGCGGCGTCGAGTGAAGCGGTGTCGCGCAGATCGATCTGGCGCAGCGCGATGCCGAGCCCCATCACATGCCCGTGCGCATCGATCAGACCCGGCAGCAGGGTGCGGCCACCGCCATCGAGATGCTGCGCGGTACCGGCGCGCGGCGCGAGTTCGGCATGCGAGCCGATCGCGACGACCTTGCCCTGCTCGACCAGCATCGACTCGAAACGCCTGAGCTTGCCGGCCGCGTCGAGCGTGTAGCCGTTGACGTGATCGACGAACAGGTCGGCAGCCGCGGCCGGCAGGGTGCAGCACGCGGCCAGGATGAGCGCCGCCAGGCGCGGCAGGATCGGGTTCATGACGAGGTCACCTCGGATGACGATGGGAGACGGCCGCCACCAGCGCGGCTGCGGCAAACCGCGAGCATAGCGCGCGATCATCCTCTGGCGCGGCGCCGGTCAGCGGGGTGGCGGGTCGGCGTGCTCGCCCGCGCCGGCCGCGAGCAGCCCGCGCAGCTCGCGCGCCTGCTGCTGCAGCGCAAGCCACGCAGCCTGCCACTGGCCCTCACGCGGCGTGGCGTGCTCGAAGCGCAGCAGCCGTTGCGACACGATCTCGAGCTGCTGGCGCAGTTGCGCCACCTGCGCCAGCGCGGCCTCGTGCTCGCGCTTGCCGATGAAGTACACCTTGCGGTCGCGGCACACGCCGATGCAGGTCTGCGGCGCCTCGATCTTGCCGCAGCCGATGCACTGCCA
Organism: Dokdonella sp.; assembly: GCF_019634845.1. Lineage (GTDB taxonomy): Bacteria > Pseudomonadota > Gammaproteobacteria > Xanthomonadales > Rhodanobacteraceae > Dokdonella_A. The sequence continues at coordinate 128,051 of NZ_JAHCAQ010000001.1, read as the reverse complement.
GGCCGCGATGTACTCGGTCATGTCGCCCTCGCCCCGCGCCGGGCGCAACGCAGGCGCGTCACGCCCGCGCCGCAATCAATGTTGGTGATCGGCTGCGGCCGGCGTGGCTGCGGGCCAGGCCGGATCGTCGAACTGCCGCGGATACGGCGCCACCGCATCGCGCATCGCCGCCACCGCGGCCTTGTCGGCCGGATCCTTGTCGAGCCGCTGCGCCGCGGCGAGCAGCGGCACGAGGATCGCGTGCAGGCCCGCGTCGGGTTCGGCCGGCAGCTTGCAGTTGGCGAACATGAACTTGACCGCGTCCTCGATCGCGACCGCGAACTCGCGCGCCTGCTCGTTGCTCATGTGGCCCATCTCGTGGTGGCTGAGGTCGCTCAGCGCGGCGCGCACGCGCGCCATGCCTTCGCGCAGCGGGGCATCGGTGGCCCAGCGCTGGGCCGGCGTCGTGACCGCCGCGGCAGCGTGCGCGGCGTGGGCGGCATGGTCGTGCTGGGCGTGCTCCTGCGCGGCGGCGGGCAGTGCGGCGCAGGTCAAAGTCGCCGCGAGCGCGGCGGCGAGCGGGTATGGACGCATCATGGTGTCTCCACAACGTACGGAACCGGCGCAGTATCGCGCAGCGCAACCGAACCGCCCTTGACCCGCGTCACCGGCGCCTGCGGCACTTGCGCGCAGGTCCGCGCGGTTTGATCGGGATCAGCGCAACCACATCGGCTAGGCTGCACGCTGCCCGCCACGTTCCCAGCCCCCTGCCGCCGTGCCTGCCGAACCCACCGCGCCCCCGTTCCAGCACGACCACGTGCTCGACGCCTGTTTCCTCGGCCCCTATGGCGAGAACGACGCGCTGCTCGAGCGCATCCTCGTCGAATTCCTGCGCGATCACGTCTATTGGCGGCGCAACTTCCACCCCGAGGATCCGCCGGCGATCGGCACCGCGGCCTCGCTGCATCCCGACTACCAGGCCTTCGAGGCGCGCATGCGCCGCGAGCTGCACCAGCTGTCGGCGGCGCTCAAGCGCTCGATGCCGTTCCACAGTCCGCGCTACATCGGCCACATGGCCTCCGACCTGCTGCTGCCGGGACTGGCGGCGCAGATGCTGGCGCTGCCCTACAACCCCAACAACGTCACCGACGAAGCCGCGCCGGTGACGGTCGATCTCGAGGTCAAGGTCGGCCTGCAGCTCGCGCGCATGCTCGGCTACCCGAGCGACCCGGCGCGAGCCGACTGCGCCTTCGGCCACCTGACCTCGGGCGGCACGCTGGCCAACTATCAGGCGCTGCGCCTCGCGCTCGCGCTCAAGGCGTTTCCGCTCGCGCTGCGCGCGGCCGGCGCGCCCGGGCTCGACCTGCCCGACGACGACTGGGCGGCGTTCAACCTCGGCAACGCGGCGACGATCGACCTGCTCGGGCGCTGGCAGGCCTGGCTTGCCGCGCAGCCGCCACGCGAGCGCGCGCAGTGGCATGCGCGCGTGGAGGCGCAGCGCATCGAGCAGCTCGGCATCGCGGGCTTCTTCGCCGCGCACCCGCAGTTGCGCCTGCCGCGCGTGCTGGCGCCGATCACCGCGCACTACTCGTGGAGCAAGGGCGTCAAGATGCTCGGCCTGGGCCGCGCCCAGCTCGACCTGCTGCCGACGCACGGCATGCGTCTGGATGCCGATGCGCTGGCCGAACACGTGCAGCGCTGCGCCCGCGAGCGCATTCCCGTGCTGCTCGCGGTCGCGGTGCTCGGCAGCACCGAGTACGGCACGATCGACCCGGTCGACGGCGTGCTCGCCGCACGCGAGGCCACGCGCGCGCAGGGCCTCGACTTCGCGGTGCACGTCGACGCGGCCTGGGGCGGCTACCTGGCGACGATCTTCCGCCACGAGGACGGCTCGCTGCGCGAGCGCGAGGCGATCGCCGCCGAGTTCAAGTACTTTCCCTCGCCGCCGCTGTACCGCGCCTTCGCCGCGCTGGCCGACACCGATTCGGTCACGGTCGATCCGCACAAGCTCGGCTATCTGCCGTTCGGCAGCGGCGCCTTCGTCTGCCGCGACCATCGCGCGATGGACCTGCTCGCCGAGCGCGCCGACTACATCTTCCATGGCGAGGCGCCACGCGATTACCTGCAGCGCTTCCGCAGCCTCGGCCAGTTCATCCCCGAGGGCTCCAAGTCCGGAGCGGCCGCCGCCGGCGTCTACGTCGCGCACCAGGTGCTGCCGCTCGACCACCGCAACTTCGGCCGCATGCCGCGCTCGACCGTGCGCTGCACCGAGCTGTTCTACGAGCGCGCGCAGCGCTTCGCTGCCCAGGTCGCCGGCTACCTGCACGCGCGCGTGCCGTTCGAGCCCGACAGCAACCTCGTCTGCCTGGCCTTCAACCCGCGCGGCAACCGCTCGCTGGCACAGGCCAACGCATTCCTGTGGCGCCTGTACGAGCGCCTGCGCCCTGACGTGCACCAGCCGCTGCAGGTGAAGGAATTCTTCGGCTCGGTGACGACGCTGCGGCCCGAGCTGGTCGGTGCCGGACCCGCCCGCGAGATCCTCACCTCGCTCGGCATCGATGCCGACGCCGATGCCGACAGCGACGGCGGCGCGCTGGTCGTGCTGCGCCACACGCTGATGAATCCCTGGCTCATCGACCGCGAAAACGGCATAAGCTACATCGACCGATACTTCGACTTCCTCATGCGCTGCACGGCAGCGCTGCTCGACCGGAATCCACCCGCATGAGCCACACCCACGCCGGCGACCGCGCCTGGCTGCACGCCGCGATCGATGCGCTCGAGCGCGAGGCCGCGCGCTCGGCCGACACCCACCTGCTCAAGATCGAGCTGCCGGGCTATGCCGGCATCGATTTCTATTTCAAGGACGAAGCCGCCCACCCGACCGGCAGCCTCAAGCATCGCCTGGCCCGCTCGCTGTACCTGTACGCGCTGTGCAACGGTCGCCTGCGCCAGGGCCAACCCGTGGTCGATGCGTCCTCGGGCAGCACCGCGATCGCGGAAGCCTGGTTCGCGCGCCTGCTCGGCCTGCAGTTCACGGCGGTGATGCCGGCCAACACGGCGCCGGCCAAGATCCGCGCGGTGGAGGCGCTGGGCGGCCGTTGCGACCTCGTCGACGACCCGGACGCGGTGTGTGCACGCGCCGCCGACCACGCCCGGCGCGGTGCCTGCCACCTCGACCAGTTCGGCCTCGCCGAGCGCGCCACCGACTGGCGCGGCAACAACAACATCGCCGAGTCGATCCTCGGCCAGCTTGCGCGCGAACCGCACGCGCAGCCGGCCTGGATCGTTTGCGGTGCCGGCACCGGCGGCACCTCGGCGACGATCGGCCGCTACCTGCGCTATCGCCGCCTGCCGACGCAGTTATGCGTGGCCGAGCCGTGCGGACGCAGCTTCGCCCAGGGCTGGCGCACGCGCTGCGAGGATGCCAGCGCCTGCACGCCGACGCTGATCGAGGGCATCGGCCGCACGCATGTCGAGCCCTGCTTCCTGTTCGCGGTGGTCGATGCCGTGCTCGAAGTGCCCGATGCCGCCTCGATCGCGGCCACCTGGATGCTCGAGGACATCTTCGCGCGACGCTACGGCGGTTCCTCGGGCACCAACTTCGTGGCCTGCCTCGAACTGGCCGCCGGCATGCGCGCGCGCGGCGAGCGCGGCAGCATCGTCACGCTGCTGTGCGACCGCGGCGAGCGCTATGCCGAGACGCTGTTCGATGCCGACTGGCTCAAGGCGCACGGCATCGATCCGCGCGACTGGCAGGCGCGACTCGCCCAGTGCCTTGCCCACGGCAACGCGCCGCTGTCCGCAGACACATGACGCCAGCCCCGGTCGCACTGTTCGGTTACGGCCGGTTCGGACAGGCCTTCGCCACGCTGTTGCGCGCGGCCGGCCATCGCGTGCACGTGGTCGACCCGGTCGCGGCGGTGCCGGCGGAACTGGCCGGCACGACCGCAGCGGCGCTCGCCGATGCCGCGTGGGTCGTGCTGGCGATGCCGCTGCGTCACATGCGCGCCGCGCTGCTCGAACTGCGGCCGCAGCTCACCGCGCAGCACGCGGTGATCGATGTCGGCAGCGTCAAGCTCCATCCGCAGCAGTGGCTCGACGAAATCCTCGGCACCGACATTCCTCACGCGGGCACCCATCCGCTGTTCGGCCCGCTGAGCCTCGCGCGTGGCGAACGCCCGTTGCGCGTCGTGGTCTGCCCGAGCGCATTGCATCCGGACCTGGTGCCGCGCGTGCGCGCACTGCTCGAAGGACTCGGCTGCGAGGTCATCGAGCGCGACGCCGCCGCGCACGACGAGGCGATGGCACAGACCCACGCGCTCGCGTTCTACATCGCCAAGGCGCTGGTCGAGATGGGGATCGGCGAGGATCTGTCGATGGCGCCGCCCTCGTTCCTCGGCCTGACCAGCATGCTCGCCGCGGTGCGCGGCGACGCCGGTCACCTGTTTGCCTCGATCCAACAGGAAAACCCCTACTCGGCCCTTGCGCGCGAGCGTTTCATCGCCACCTTGCGCGATATCCACGAGCGCCTGCAGCGTGAGTCCGACGCGCGGGCGCTCGCGATTCCCGCCGCAGGCGGAACCGGGCCGGAGCCGACCTGACCGTGCGAGCCACGTTGCGCCAACGCTGCCAGCACCGCGCCATCGCCTGGGCCGGTCTTGTCGCGATCGGGCTGGCCGCGCTCGCGCCGGTGGTGTCGCAGACGCTCGCCGCATCGCGCCTGCAGGCGCAGCGCGAGGCGGCCGCGCAGTGGCAGCCCACGTCGCCGCACGCACGGCACTTGGTCGCGGCGCCGCCCGCCAGCGACGTCACCAACGTCACCGACGCGCACGCCGCGCATGGTCATGGCGGACACGCCGCGATGGCCAGCAGCCATGCCCACGACGCGGCCACGCCCGCGGGACCGGCTCCACCCACCCCTGGCCACGCGCACGCGCATGGCGGCGCGCACGGCGAGGATCCGCTCGCCGCCTGCGGCTACTGCGACCTGTTTCTGCACAGCCCGGTCGTGTTCGCGCTTGCCGCGCTGCCGCCGGCTCCCGCGCCCGCCGCGCCGCCACCGCCCTGCCTGCCGCAGTTGCCGGTGCGGCCCACGCTGACGCTGCTGACAGCCGCGCCGCGCGGCCCGCCCGCGATGCCGCGGGTCGCCTGATTCCCCGCCCGGCTGCGCCACGCGCGCAGTCCCCGTCCCGTGCGCCCGACCGCGGCGCGCCGCTCACCTGCCGTGGGCGGCGTGCGGTGCGCGCCGGCGTCGCTGCGGAGCGGCGGCCCGATGAGACCTGCCTCGCGCCGGCGCGCTGCGCCGCGCATCCAAACCATTGCGACATTCGAGGTTCCTCATGTACATGCAGCATCACCATGCGCGCGGCATCGACCACGCGCCCGCAGCACCACCGGCCGCCAACGATGGCGCCGCCTGCCCACTGTCCGGCCCGGCCACGCCATGCGCACGCCGGCCCGCGCGCAACCACGCGGCAACACGGCGCCTGCACGCGAGCTTGCGCTTGCTCGCGCTGTGCATGCTCGGCGCATTGCCGTCACTGCAGGCCAGCGAACCGGCCACGGTCGAGCTCGATCCAATCGTCGTCACCGAGTCGCCACCGGCCACGCCGCTGACGGTCGAGATCGACCCCAAGGCGCCGCGCCAACCGGTGCCGGCCAGCGACGGCGCCGACCTGCTCAAGTCGGTCCCCGGCTTCAGCGTGATCCGCAAAGGCGGCAGCAACGGCGATGCCATGCTGCGCGGCATGGCCGGCTCGCGCCTGGGCCTGGCGATCGACGGCGCCCAGCTCGGCGGCGGCTGTCCCTCGCGCATGGATCCGGCCACCGCCTACGTGGCGCCGGCGCTGTTCGACCGCGTCACGATCATCAAGGGGCCGCAGACCGTGTTGTACGGACCGGTCGGCTCGGCCGGCACGGTGCTGTTCGCGCGCGACGTGCCGCATTACGCCGCGGCGGGCTTCGCCGCGCAGGGTGACCTTCTGTTCGGCAGTCATGCGCGCGCCGACCAGAGCATGGACCTGCGCGCCGGCAACCCGCACGGCTATGTCGGTCTGACCGCCGACCACACGCGCAGTGGCGACTATGCCGACGGCGACGGGCAGCGCGTGCATTCGTCATGGGACCGCTGGAGCGCCGATGCGCGGCTGGGCTGGACACCCGATGCACGCACGCGCCTCGAACTCAGTGCCGGCAAGGGCGACGGCCAGGCCGCCTATGCGTTCAGCGGCATGGATGGCGCGCAGTTCCTGCGCGAGAGCGTGGGCCTGAGCATCGAGCACAAGCCGGTCAGCGGCCGCCTGCAGTCGATCGCCGCAAGCGTGTACTCCAACTACGCCGACCACGTGATGGACAACTACACGCTACGCCAGCCCGATCCGCACGGCATGATGCCGATGCCGATGGCCAGCAACGTCGCCCGTCGCACCAACGGCGGCCGCCTCGCCGCCACGCTCGATTGGGATGGCGCGGTACAGCTCGCAAGCGGCATCGACGTGTCGAACAATGCACACACCAGCCGCATGGGCGGTCCGCCTGGCAGCATGGCCGGCGACTGGCGCAGCAAGCCGCGCCGGCGCGACGCGCGTTTCGAGCAGGCCGGTGCATTCGGCGAACTCACCTGGAGTCTCGACGCACGGCGCCGTCTCGTCGCCGGCGCGCGCGTGGATCGCCATCGCGTCGATGGCTACGGCCTCACCGCGATGTCGGCTGCCGGCGGCGTGGACAAGGGCATGGGTGATCCGGTCGCAACGGTTAGCGCAGACCGCAGCCGCACGCTGCCGAGCGCCTTCCTGCGCTGGGAGCACGACCTCGACGCCGCCACCACGCTGCAGGTCGGCCTTGGCCATGCGCAGCGCTTTCCCGACTACTGGGAGCTGTTCGGCCGCTACGCCCAGCACAGCGTGGCGGCGTTCCAGGCGCTCGCGCCCGAACGCACCACCCAGCTCGATGCCGGCGTCGTGCATCGCGGCGAGCGCTTCGAGAGCTGGCTGTCGGCGTATGCCGGCAGCGTGAACGACTACATCATCATCGACCGCAGCGGCGGCATGCAGCCGACCAGCCGGGCGCGCAACATCGATGCGCGCATCGCGGGCGCCGAAGCCGGCGCGAAGTGGCGCCTCGGCGAACTGTGGTCGACCGACGCGAGCCTGGCCTGGGCCTGGGGCGAGGACCACACGCGCCACCGCGCATTGCCGCAAATGCCGCCGCTCGAGGCGCGCTTCGGACTCGTGCGCGACAACGGCCGCTGGTCGCTCGGCGCGCTCGCGCGCGTGGTCGCCGCCCAGCATCGCGTGGCGATCGGCTCGGGCAACATCATCGGCCAGGATCTCGGGCCGAGCGCGGGCTTTGCCGTGTTCTCGCTCAACGGCGGCTGGCGCATCGACGAGCGCATCAAACTCGCCGCCGGCATCGACAACCTGTTCGACCGCAGCTACGCCGAGCACGTCAACGCCGCCAGCGCCGAACTGGCCGGCTACGTCAACACGCTGCGCGTCAACGAACCGGGCCGCTCGGCGTGGGCCGAGTTGCGGGTTTCGTTCTGATCCAAATCAAGTGCTGCGCACGCAACGCACGGTAGCGTGCGCAGCACACGCACCACATGCGGCGTCGGTGCGTTCGCGTCCTTGCACGAGACATCGACATGAGCGAGCGACAACCATTGCCGACCCACAGCATCGTGCTCGGCGCTTGGCGCTGGCGGCGGCACTGGCAGCTTCGGATCGCGAGCGTCGCGCTGGCTTGCGCGTGCGCGTGGGTGGCGGCGGCAGCTCCGACCGGCGGCGCTGCCGGCGCTGCCGCCACGCCCGGCCAGCCGCCCGACTATGCAGACCCGCAATCGTGGCTGGCCCTGCCGGCCCACCCTTCGGCAGCGATGCGCACACCGCGCGAGGCCGGGATGTCCGACCTGCAATCGCTCGCGGTCGCCGACGTGTTCTACATCCACCCGACCACCAGCATGCGTGGCGACTTGCGCAATGCGCCAATCGATGACCCCGAGGCCAGGCGTACCGCCGAGCTCATGCTCATGACCCAGGCCAGCGCGTTCAACGCGGTGGCGCGCATCTACGCGCCGCGCTATCGCCAGATCACGCTGCCGACCTACGCGCTGGGCGCCGACGCGCTGCAGGAACCCGCCGCGATCGCGTACGCCGACGTGCTGGCGGCGTTCCGTTACTACATCGAGCATTACAACCACGGGCGACCGTTCTTCGTGCTCGGCCACAGCCAGGGCACCAATCACGCCCAGCGCCTGCTCAGCGATGCAATCCAGGACAGCCCGCTGCGAGGCCTGCTGGTGGCGGCATATCTCCCGGGCCAGCCGATACCACGCGCCGTGTTTGCTGCCGACCTCACCCGGCTCGCACCCTGCCGGCGACCCGCGCAAACGGGCTGCGTTGCGGTCTGGGGCACGTTCGGGGAAGGCGGCGGCGACGATCTGGCTGCCTGGCAGCACGACAACCTGTACTGGGACCGCGCGCTGCGGCTTTGGGCCGACTCGCGCGGCATGCCGCTGGTCAACATCAACCCGGTGAGCTGGGACGTGCGCATGCGACGCACCCCACCGCGCCTGCACCGTGGTGCAGTGCCGTTCGGAACCGACACGACGTTCGGCACGGTGATACCGCGGCTGCTCGCGGTGCGTGACGCCGGCAACTATGTCTTCGTCGGACCCGAACCGCTTTCCACGCGCTGGTTCGACGATGGCGGCGTCTTCGGTGGCCGCAATTACCACGTGTTCGATGTCGCGCTGTTCTGGCTCGACCTGCGCGAAAACGCGCACCTGCGCCTCAATGCATGGCGCAGGCAGCATGGCGCACGCGAACCACTGCTGGATACCACGGCCACCGCATCCGCACAGGTCGGTCGACCCTGGAGCTACCGGATCCGCGCCAGCGCGCGCGCCGACCGCTATGCGGTTGAGGGCCTGCCAGCCGGTCTCGCGCTGGATGCGCGGCGCGGCGTGATCAGCGGCACGCCTACCGCCGTGGGCGTGTACGCACTGCGCTTGAGCGCGCGCAATGCGCACGGCAGCACGCACGCCGAGCTGGCATTGAGCGTGACCGCGGCCGACGCCGGCGACGGCCGCTGATCGGGCCGCCGCGCACGCGCTGCATCACGCCGGCGGCAACCGCAGTTGCGGCTGCGGCTCGCGCAGCACGAATTCGCGCTGCACGTGCGCGATGAGGTCACGCTGGCTGCCGAACGGCAGTTCGCGCGCCGCGCGCGTGAGCGTGACCCAGCGGAAGGCCGAGTGCTCGCGGTTGAGCCGCACCTCGGCGGCGTTGCCGACCCGCGCGACGAAGGCCGGCACGAGCTGGATGCAGTCGTGTGCGGCGTCGTAGAACTGTTCGCAGAAGCTGGTGGCGTGGAGCGTGTCCGCGACGAGGCCGGTTTCCTCGGCCAGTTCGCGTCGCGCCGCCTGCGCGCCCGTCTCGCCGGCTTCGACATGCCCGGCCACATAGCTCCACACGCCGTCGAGGTAGGCCGAGTGGCGGTGCAGCACGAGCATGCGCGTGCGCGCGCCGCGCCCGCGCAGGACCACGATCGACACCATGCTGCAGCGTACCGGCACTTGGGCCACGGGCTTGCCCACATCGGAACCTGCCGCATTGTGGCATGCGTGCCGGCGGCGCGGCTCAATCGAAGCCGTCGCGGAAAATCACGTCGTTGCCACTGATCACGAGCAGGCTCGCCGACATCGCCGGCAGCGCGGTGAGGCTCAGGCTGGTGCCGGCCAGCGTGCCGCTCGCGATCTCGTGCACGGGCTGGCTAGCGTCGAAGCCGTACAGCGTCCACTGGGCGCCGGGCGAAGCGGCAAAGGCGACGTTGACGTCCTGCGCCGAGGCGGTCTTGTTGGTGAGCAGCAGCAACGTGCGCGCACCGCTGCTGAAGGCGTAGGCGCCAACCTGGTCGACGTTGGCGCTGACCGCACGCACGCTGCTGCCCTGCACGCGGCCGCCAGCGCCGTCATAGTCGAGGAACAACTGGAAGGCCCGCTCCACGCGCGTGTTGGCCTCGGGCGCGACCCAGCGCGTGGCCATGTCGACGCCCTCGCGCGCGAAGAGGCCGAACAGCTCGGCCTGCGCCACCGCGCCGCTGGCCGTGCCATCGTTGCCCCAACGGTATTCGGTGATCGCCAGCCGCGTGCCCGGGCAGTACTGGTCGATCCACGCGCGTGCGCGGCGGATCAGCTGGGGCTTGCTGTAGTGGTTGGCATCGAAGTCGCCGAGATCGGCGAGCCACGACTCGGACACCCACGCCGGGTCGTACAGCTCCTTGAGCGCGCGCAGGCGCCGCGCCGCGGTGGCGCTGGAGTCGTCGTCGCTCATCGACACGTTCTGGCCCTGCGGGTAGTAGTGCAGGTCGAGGTAGTCGACCACGCGCGCGCCACCGGGCAGCGGATTGGCGCAGACCTGCTGCAGATACCAGGCCACGAAGGCGAGCCCGCCGTGCGCGCTGCGGTCGCTGCCATCCATGCAGTCGTCGGCGGCCGAGCCGAACAGGTCGCAGTAGCCCCAGGTGACGGGACCGAGGACCTGGGCGGCCGGATCCTGCTGCTTGATCGCACTGCCGTAGGCGAGCGCCTTGGCCCAGGTTTCGTCATAAGTCGTCGGTGCCGGATGCACGTCGCGGTGGGTGGAGTTCCACAGCATCACTTCGTTGTCGAGCGCATAGAAGCGCACGCCACCACTGGCGGCGGTGCCGAAGCTGGCCTGCAGATGGGCGATCCACGGCGTCCAAAACGCGGGCGTGACTGCGCTGGAGGTGTCGTGCGGATCGTTGCCGGTGATCAGGGTGCCATTGCTGCGCACGCCATTGCCGGCGTCGGGATCCCATGGGTCGGTCGACTGCTGCGCGCCGTACTTGGCCACCGAGAACCCGGCGAAATACGGATGCGACTGCGGGCTGTCGGCGCGCGGTGTCCAGCCGATGGTCGGGATCGTCAGCAGCACCTCGCCGCCCCAGCCGCGGGTGGCGCTCACGAACGCATCGGCGGCGTTGCCCAGCGGCGGCACCTGGCTGCGGTCGCTGGCACCGGGAATGTTCTCGTAGTACCAGTCGTCGGCCGTGCTGTGCACGTCGACCTGCCAGTTGTAGCGCGTGGTGGAGTTGCCGCCCCAGCGCCGCAGCGGATAGCCGATTACCGCATTGCGCGCGGCGTCGCCGTAGTTGATGCCGAAGATGAGGGGACTGAACGGACGCACGTCGGCGGCCGCGTCGACACTGACGTTGACCGCGGCGGCGGCGGAACCGGCACAGCCAGCGACAAGCAGGCACAGCAGCGGACGATGATGGCGGCAAGGCATGGTGTTTTCCCCGTCGACCGCGCTCTTCGCGGCCTCCCGTCACGCTACTACGCGGATGTCGCCGCAAACCCATCACGCCGTCACATTCGCCAGCCTGCGGCGACGCAGGCATCATGCGCGCTTTGCCCCGCCGCCGCGCGCATGTCGACACCCGCCCCCACTGCCCTGCTCGCCTACTGCCGACCCGGCTTCGAGGCCGAACTGGCCCAGGAACTGGCCGCACACGACCTCGGCCACGGCGGTGGCGGCTACGCGCGCAGCGAACGTGGCAGCGGATTCGTCGAGTTCGTGAGTGCGCATGCGGCCACGCTGGCCGCCGACTGGCATCGGTTCGTGTTCGCGCGCCAGGCGCTGGTGGTGCTCGGCCGCGCGCGCGACATGCCGGCGCAGGACCGCATCAGCGCCCTGCTGCCGTTGCTCGAGGCCGACCCGCGACGCTGGTGCGACGTCGTGGTCGAAGCACCCGACAACGACGCGGCGCGCGAACTCGCCGCACTGTGCCGCGGCCTCAATGCGGCGCTGCTGGGCACGCTGCGCCAGCGCCACCTGCTCGAGCGCGACTCGCGCTGGCGCCTGCATGTGTGCCTGGAGTCGGGGCGCGATGCCTTTGTCTGCGCCGCCGACGTGGCCCGCAGCTCACCCTGGCCCGGCGGCATCCCGCGCCTGAAGTTCCCGCCCGGCGCGCCGAGCCGCTCGACGCTCAAGCTGGAGGAAGCCCTGCTCGTGCTGCTCGATGCCGACGAGCGCGCGCGCTGGCTGCGCGAGGGCATGCGCGCGGTCGACCTCGGCGCGGCGCCAGGCGGGTGGACCTGGCAGCTCGTGCGGCGCCGGCTGCACGTCACCGCGGTCGACAATGGGCCGATGGATGCCGGGCTGATGGCCTCGGGCCTGGTCGAGCACCTGCGCGCGGACGGCTTTGCCTGGCAGCCGCGCAAGAGTGTCGACTGGCTCGTCTGCGACATGGTCGAGCAGCCGCGGCGGGTTGCCGCGCGCATCGCGCACTGGCTCGCGCAAGGCTGGTGCCGCTACACGATCTTCAATCTCAAGCTGCCGATGAAGAAGCGCTACGCCGAGGTGGAGCTGTGCCTGGACCTGCTGCGCAACGAAGTCGCCGCGCCGCTCGACCTGCGCGCGCGCCAGCTCTACCACGACCGCGAGGAAATCACCGTGTTCGCGCGGCCGACCTGAGCGCGCGGGTCGCCAGCCGCCACGACCGGCGGCGCCGGCACTGGTGCCGCCGTGGCGTCCGCGGGACAATCGCCGCCGGGGCTGCGGGCTGCCTGCGGCATGAACGCAGGCGTTCGCCGCGCACGCAATCACGACGATGGGGGCGACGATGAAGGCAACGAGAATGCTCGCCGGCGCAGCGCTTGCGCTGGTGCTGGGGTGTGCAGCGCCGCTGGCGGGCGCCAGCAGCAGTGGCGTGGTGATCAGCCAGGCCTATGGCGGCGGCGGCAACAGCGGCGCCACCTACAGGAACGATTTCATCGAACTGTTCAACGCCGGCAGTACGCCCGTATCGATCGGCGGCTGGTCGGTGCAATACTCGAGCGCGACCGGCACCTCCTGGCAGGTCACGCCGCTCGGCGCCTCGGTGACGTTGCAGCCGGGCCAGTATTTCCTCATCCAGCAGGCAGCCGGCAGCGGCGGCACCGTCGACCTGCCCACGCCCGATGCGAGCGGCACGATCGCGATGGCGGGAAGCGGCGGCAAGCTCGCGCTGGTGAGCAATACCACCGCGCTCAGCGGCAACTGCCCAAGCGGCACCGCGATCGTCGACTTCCTCGGCTTCGCGACCACCGCCAACTGCTACGAGGGCAGCGGCCCCGCGCCGGCGCCGAGCAATACCACGGCCAGCCTGCGCAAGGCCGACGGCTGCACCGACACCGATGACAACGCCGCCGACTTCCTCGCCGGCGCGCCGACGCCGCGCAACAGCGGTGCCACGCTCAATGCCTGCGGCGGTGGCGGCCCGACCAACCCCAGCGCGACCGGCAGTGCGAGTCCGGCAGCGGTGGCGCCCGGCGCCGGCACCACGCTGACCGTCGTCGTCACGCCGGGCACCAGCCCGGCCAGTGCGAGCTACACGGTCAGCGCCAATCTCAGCGCGATCGGCGGCGCCAATCCGGCCACGTTCAGCGACGCCGGCCCCGACGGCAGCGGCCATCAGCTGTTCACCTACGCGGCCACCGTGGACGGCGCGACCACGCCGGGCAGCAAGTCGTTGCCGGTGAGCGTCGTCGACGACCAGAGCCGCACGGCCAGCACTACGATCGCGCTCACGGTCACGGCACCGCCGCTCACGATCATGCAGATCCAGGGCCACGGCGCGACCTCGCCGCTGGTCGGCCAGATCGTCACCACGGCCGGCAATGTGGTCACCGCGGTCGGACCCAAGGGCTTCTTCATGCAGGATCCGGTCGGCGATGGCGACACCACGACCTCGGACGGCATCTACGTCTACACCGTGACCGCACCGAGCGTGACGGTCGGCAACCAGGTGACGGTGACGGGCAAGGTCACCGAATACTTCGGCATCACCGAACTGACCACGGCGACGGTCGCGGTAACCGCCGCGACCGGCCCGACCGTCGCGCCCTGGGTGCTCGACGACCACCCGCCGAGCAGCGACCCGACCACCGGCATCTGCATGGCGGCTGGCAGTACGGTCGATCCCGTGACCGATGGCTACCAGGCCAGCAACTTCACCTGTCTCGACGGCATGCTGGTGCGGATGAACGAGGCCCGCGTGACCGGCGGCACCTACAGCTCGGGCGGTGGCGATGCGATCCACACCGGCAATCCGGCCGGCTTCTACGCCGCGCTGGCCAGCCAGCCGCGCCCGGCGCGTGGCCCCGGCGTGCAGTTCCCCGGCGTCAGCGGCCATCCGGAAATCCCGGTGTGGGGCGGCGCGCCGCAGGTGCTGACCGTGTTCTACAACGGCCTGGGCTTCGCCGCCGGCAGCGACGATCCGGGCCACGACAATCCCGACTACGACGATCCGTCCGACTTCGTCTACCACGCCGGCACCACCTTCGCGGTCACCGGCGTGATTCAGGCCTACAAGCCTGCATCGGCCACCACGCCGATCTACGAGCTGTATCCGCGCGACATGACCACACTGGTGCGCAAGACGCCGGCCGATGCGGTGCAGCCGGTGGCCACGCCGGTGGCCGGCACGCTGACGATCGGCTCGCAGAACTTCCTGCACCTTTTCAACAACGTCGCCGACGGCAGCGCCAACAACGGCGCCTACAACGACACCTGCGCCGGCACCGGCGCCAACGACACCTGCCCGACCGCTGCGCAATACCAGATCCGCCGCGACAAGTGGTCGCGCCAGATCTGCGACGTGCTCAAATCACCCGTGCTGCTGGCGGTGCAGGAAATCGAGAACCGCAACGTGCTGGCCGATCTCGCCGCCAGCGTGCAGACGCGCTGCGGCACCGCCTACGTGCCCTATCTCATCCAGGGCAACGATCCCGGCGGCATCAACCTCGGCATCCTCGCGCGCGACGACGTGACAGTCGATTCGGTCACGCAGTTGTTCCGTACCACGCTGACCGTCAACTGCTCCAGTGGCAGCTCGTGCAAACTCAATGACCGGCCGCCGCTGCTGATGCGGGCGAGCTGGAACGGCTACCCCTTCGCGTTCCTGTCGATGTACAACCGTTCGATGAGTGGCCTGCCGAGCAAGCCCTATGTCGGACCCAAGCGCGCCGAACAGGCCGCCCAGGTGGCGCAGATCGTGCAGGCGTGGCAGAGCGGCGCCACGCTGGTCGGCGCCGGCACCACGCGCCAGGCCGCCGACGGTACGCTCACGGCCGGCCCGTTCGACCTCGTCGGCGACGCCGATGTGCCGCTGATCGTCGCCGGCGATTTCAACGCCTACCAGTTCAGTGACGGCTACGCCGACGTCACCGGCATGATCATGGGCACGGCCGACCAGGGCAGCAACCTGTACTGGTTCACGGGCAACGCCGCCAACACCGACACGCCCACCTACGTGGCGCCGGCGCCGGCACTGCTCGATACCGGCAGCGCGGCCGACCCGGCCAGCCACTACTCGTTCACGTTCAGCGGCCTCACCCAGGAGATCGATCACATCCTGCTGTCGCGGCTCGCCTGGCGCGACTTCATCGGCGTGTCCAACGCGCATGGCAACGCCGATGTCGCCGAGGCCAGCGGCGTGATCCTCAACGACCTCACCGCCGCGCGCAGCGGCGATCACGACGGCAAGGTCGTCACCCTGGTGGTCGACCGCATCTTCGCCGACGGCTTCGACATGACGCCGTAAGCGGCTATCCTTGCGGGCGACCGCTGCTCGACGGGGCCGGACAACCGGCCCCGTTTTCATTGCCGATGCACAGACTCAAATCCCTGCTGCCGCTGCTGGCGCTCGTCGCGCTCGGTCTTGGCCTGTTCCTTGCGGGCGCATTCGACCATTTCGACCCGCACCACATCGTCGAGGAAGAAGTGACGCTGCATGCCCGCATCGTCGCCCACCCGCTGCTGGCGCGGCTGCTGCATGTCGGTGCGATGACGCTGGCGATCGCCACCGGCCTGCCCGGTGCCGTCCTGGTGGTGTTCGCGGGCGGCATCCTGTTCGGTGTCGTCGAGGGCACCGTGCTGTCGTCGCTGGGCACCTGCCTGGGCGCGCTGGCGCTGTTCCTGGCCAGCCGCCGCGCGTTTGCCGACGGCAGCGGCCATGCACCGGCGCTGGTCGAGCGGCTGCGTGCGGGCTACCACGCCTACCCGGTCAGCTACACGATGTTCCTGCGGCTGGTGCCGTTCTTCCCGTTTGGCGCGGTCACGGTGGCGCTGGCCTGGCTGCGTTGCCCACTGTGGCTGTTCATGCTCGCCACCGTGAGCGGCGGCAGCGTGATGATCGCGTTCGAGACCGCGCTCGGCGCCGGCCTCGCCGACACGATCGTGCGCGACGGCCACGTTTCGCTCAACATCCTCGGCCATCCGCAGGTACTGCTGCCGCTGCTCGGCATGGCGATGTTCGCGCTGACGCCGATCCTCGTCGGGCGACTGCGCCGCCGGCACGCCGGCGCGGCGCCACCGCCCTGACCCGGCCACCGCTCGCTGCGGTGCACACGCCACCGCCTGGCGCAATTGAGCGTGCGCGCGGCCTTCGGCTATGCTGCGCTGCGCTGTTCACGCACCTTGGCCTGCGAGCACCACCTTGACCGTCGTTACCGCGCCCGTCGTGCGCAAATCACTGTGGCGCGCGATCGCCGTGACCGTGCTGGTGGCAGCCGCCAACATCGCGCTGTGGGCGTTCCTCAACCGGCCGGCCCACATCGCCGACTGGCGTGGCGACATCGGCGGCCTCGCCTACAACCCCTCGCAGCGCTACCAGGATCCGACCAAGCTGATCTTTCCGAGCGAAGCCGAGCTCGACAGCGACATTCGCCTGCTGTCGCACTACACACATCGGCTGCGCACCTATTCCTCGTACGAGAACCCGCAGATCCCGCGCATCGCACGCTTCTATGGCATGAGCGTGATGGCCGGCGCGTGGATCGAAGGCCGCGCCGAGCGCAACGAGCGCGAGCTGGCCGCACTGATCGCGCTTGCGCGCAACAACGACAACATCGACCGCGTCATCGTCGGCAATGAGGTGATCCTGCGCGGCGACCTGCCGGTGCGCAAGCTGATCCAGTATCTGGACCGTGCGCGGGCCCAGCTCCACGTTCCGGTATCGACCGCCGAGCCGCTCGATTCGTGGCAGCGCAATCCCGAACTGATCCGCCATGTCGATTTCGTCACCGTGCACGTGTTGCCGTACTGGGAACGCGTGCCGCGCAAGGATGCGGTCGGCTTCGTGCTCGGCCAGCTCAAGTCGCTGCGCGAGATCGTCGACCAGGTTTCGCCGGGCAAGCCGATCGTGCTCGGCGAAGTCGGCTGGCCATCCAACGGCGACCGCCGCGAGCATGCGCAACCCTCGATCGCCGACGAGGCCCACTTCCTGCGCGACTGGTTCAACGTCGCCGCCCGCGAGCACATCGACTACTACGTGATGGAGGCGATCGACCAGCCGTGGAAGGAACAGATCGGCGGGCGCGTGGAGGCGTACTGGGGCGTGTTCAACGCCGCGCGCGAGCCCAAGTTCGCCCTCACCGGCACCGTGATCGAGGATCCGCTGTGGCCGTGGAAGGCCGCCGCCGCTTCGCTGCTGGCGCTGCTGCCGATGTTCTGGTTTGCCCGCCATTTCATCCGCTTCCGCGTCACCGGCCTGTTCTTCTTCCTGCTGCTGGTGCAGCTGTCGGCGTCGATCCTGGTGTGGATGGCCACCCTCCCCTACGATTTCTACCTGTCGCCGCTCGACTGGACCATGCTGCTGCTGCTGTTCCCGGCGCAGCTGGCGATCATCCTGATCCTGCTCATCAACGGGTTCGAGTTCACCGAGGTGATCTGGCGCCCGTTCTGGCTGCGCGAGTTCAAGCTGCTCACGCCGGCGCCGGACGAACCGCAGCCGTTCGTGTCGATCCACCTGGCCTGCTACAACGAGCCACCCGAGATGGTGATCCTCACGCTCGACTCGCTGGCGGCGCTCGACTACGACAACTACGAGGTCATCGTCCTCGACAACAACACCAGGAACCCGGAGATCTGGCAGCCGGTGCAGGCCCATTGCGAACGGCTCGGGGCGAAGTTCCGCTTCTACCACCTCGAACCCTGGCCCGGATTCAAGGCCGGCGCGCTCAATTACGGGCTCGAGGTCACCGATCCGCGCGCCGAAGTGGTGGCCGTGATCGATGCCGACTACGAGGTGCGCAGCGACTGGCTGCGCGCGCTGACCGGCTATTTCCACAATCCCCGCGTCGCCGTGGTGCAGTGTCCGCAGGCGCACCGCGAATGGCAGCACAATGCATTCCGCCGCATGACCAACTGGGAATACGACGGTTTCTTCCGCATCGGCATGCACCATCGCAACGAGCGCAACGCGATCATCCAGCACGGCACGATGACGATGGTGCGGCGCAGTGCGCTGGTCGACACCGGCGGCTGGTCGGAGTGGACGATCTGCGAGGACGCCGAGCTCGGCCTGCGCCTCATGCATGCCGGCCACGAGCTCGTCTACGTCGATGAGCTGATGGGCAAGGGCCTCACGCCGGCCGACTTCAAGGCCTACAAGTCGCAGCGCACGCGCTGGGCCTTCGGGGCGATGCAGATCATGAAGGCACGGTTGGGCTGGATGGTTTCGCGCCGTTCGCCGCTGAGCCGCGGCCAGCGCTTCCACTTCCTCACCGGCTGGTTCTCGTGGTTCGGCGATGCGCTGCACCTGGTGTTCACGCTGATGGCGATGCTGTGGACGCTGGGCATGGTGCTGGCACCGCAGTACTTCATGCTGCCGATGTACCTGTTCCTCGTGCCGCTGATCGGCTTTTTCCTGTTCAAGGCCGCGTTCGGCATCATCCTCTACCGCGTGCGCGTGCCCTGTTCGTGGCGCGACACGATCGCGGCCTCGGTCGCCAGCATGGGACTGTCGCATGCGATCGCCAACGGCATCTTCCAGGGCCTGTGGCGCCGGAAGGGCGAGTTCGTGCGCACCGCCAAGAGCCGCCGCATCGGCAAGAAACCCAACCCGTTCATGGCCGTGAGCGAGGAACTGCTGCTGTTCCTGGCGCTCATCGCCTGCATCGTCGGCATGATCAACTCCAGCGGCATCAACTACATCGAGGGCCGGCTGTGGATCGCGATCCTCGCCGCGCAGGCGATCCCCTACGGTTCGGCGCTGATCGGAGCGTGGGTGGCGCATCGCTCGGGCGACGCGGCCGGTTGAAGCCAACCGTGCGGCGCGCGGATGTCGCCTCGCCGTTGCGCGATCGACCGGGCTGTCCCTAGCGCCGCCGACCGAACCAGGAGCGGCCGCTGCGTTCGCTGTCGACCGGAGTCGACAGGCGCGATTCGATCAGGCCGATCGCGTCGTAGGCGTTCACGACGTCGAACACATCCGCCATCTTGGCGCCCGAAGCCGCGGCGATCTCGTGCAGCCGCAGCGGCTGCAACAGCGTCGAGGCGATGCGATGGACCCAGGCGTAGCCGGCCTCGGCCACGGCGGGTTCGGTGAGACGGTAGGTCGCCTTCGGGTCGAGGTGGCGCGCAAGGTGGCCCGCCGAATGCAGCAGCACGTCGAGCCAGGCCAGTCGCACATACGGCACGGCGACGAGGGTATCGCGTGCCTGCGCCAGCTCGCTGCTGCGCAGTGGCACCCAGTCGCACAGGCGCCAGCGCGCACGCACGTATGCCTCGGCCGCATGCAGGCCACCGGCGATATGGGCCAGGCGGTGCTTGGGATCGAGCACGATCGGCAGTGCCCCTTCGAGCTCGAAGCGCGCCGGACCGCGCAGCAGTCCGCCGCTGAGGTATTCACGCAGCGGGCGTGGCGCGGTTTCCTCGAGCATGGCCTCGCGCGAGGCCCACACGCGCGGCGTTGCCGCGGTTTTCACGCGCAATGCGCCCAGCGCCTGCCGATCCTGCTCGCGCTGCAGGGCGAGCAGGTCATCGAGTGCCGGCGCCACCCCGGCGCGTGCGCTCGCGGGACGCGCCTCGGCCATGCCGATGCCGAGGTCGTGGACGCGGAACTCATTGCTCTCGACCTGCAGGCCCAGCGGTTTGCCGCCGCCGCTGACGACACGATTGAGCAACTCGATCAGCGTGGCACGCTGCAGCGGTCGCTGCAGCACCAGTTCGGCATCGGGCACGGGCACGTCGGAGAAGATCGCGCAGCGCAGGCCGCTGCAGCGTGCGCGCGCCTGGGCCATCTCGCCGGCGAAGTCGCGCACGTCGACCACCAGCAGGTCGGCGCCGTCCTCCTCGCCGAGTCGCCACGGTACCGACAGCTCGTCGGCGCAGGCGCGCAGCAGCAGGCGCAGGTGGGCCAGTTCAGCCTCACCCAAGCCGGCGCATGCGATGACCCGTTCGCGGTCCACGATCTGCCCGGAATCCAGCCCCTGTGCAGCGCGATCCTACGGGGTTTGCCCCGCTGGCCGCAATCGCCCCGGGGCCCGGCCTCAGCGCGTGCGGCCCGGCGCCGGGCGGCGCGGCCGCTTGGGCTTGAGCAGGGTGCCGCTGCAGTTGCGGGCGCCGCAGCGACAGGCCCAGATCGCCTTGAGGCGCGGCGTCAGGCGCTCCTCGAGCACGATGCCGTAGTCGTAGGTGAGTTCCTCGCCCGCGTGCAGCGCGCGCAGCGTCTCGATGATGACGCGGTCCTTGCGCGGGTCGCCGCCCGGATCCTCGTGGATGAACGCCTTGCAGTTGGGCGCGCAGCTGTGGTTGATCCAGCGCGCGATGCTGCCATCGGTATTGGCATCGATGACGTATCGCTCATTGAGCGTGAACAGGAAGGTGTGGCCGCTATCGCTGGAATTGGCGTACTTGCGGTCGGCCTGCGCCACGGTCAGCAGCTTGCCGCGGTATTCGATCAGCTCGACGCCCTTGGCGATGTCGACAAGGGCGAACACGCCATTGCCATGGATGGGGGAACGGCGGGCGGCAATGCGTCGGGTCATGCGTCTGGATCGATGGGAAAGTCGCGCATGATAGCGCGCGCCGCGACCGCGAACCGCATCGCCGGCTCGTGCTAGCGTGCGCGCACCCCCATCTGCCGGAGCGCGTCATGCGTCGAGCCTGTGTCCTCGTGCTGCTGCTCGCGGTCGGTGCCTCGTCACTGGCGCTGGCCCGTCATCCCCACCAGCCCGCGCGCGACGCAGCCAAGACATCGGCTTCACGCGAGGCGCCCGCTACCGGCTTCGACTACTACGTGATGGCGCTGTCGTGGTCGCCAAGCTATTGCCGCAGCCACCCCGACGACGACGAGCAGTGCGCCCGCCGCGGCTTCGGCTTCGTGCTGCATGGCCTGTGGCCGCAGTACGAGACCGGCAACGGCCCGCAGCGCTGCGCGAGCAGCGCCGAGGTCGATCGCCGGACCGCCGAGGCGGCGCTCGCCTTCATGCCGAGCCGGCGCCTCATCAACCACGAATGGCGCGCGCACGGAACCTGCTCGGGCCTGACCCCGGCCGCCTATTTCGCCAGCGCCGACCGCGCCTTCGCCAGCGTGCAGGCGCCGCCGCAGCTCAAGGCGCCGACCCGTGATCTGACGATGACGGCCGAGCAGTTGCGCGCCGCGCTGCGTGGCGCCAACCCGGCGCTGACCGATGCGATGTTCAAGCTCAACTGCAGTCGCGGCGAACTGGTCGAGGTGCGCGTGTGCCTCGACCGCAACCTCGCACCGCGCGAGTGCGGCCAGCGCCTGCGCAACGCCTGCCCATCGCGCGACACCTTCAACATACCGGCCAGCCGCTGAGTGGCGGGCAAGGCAAGCCGACCATGCAACCCCGCAGCGGCGCGAGCCTCGTTACAACCGCCCTGCCCAGCCAAGGATCCCCACATGCGCGCACCCAAGCTCCGCTTTGCCTGCGTTGTCGCCCTGCTTGCCGCCTGCAGCGCGCTCCACGCCCAGACCGTGGTGCCGCCCCCGCTCGAAGCCTGGCGTGGCTGGGTGCTCAAGGACCAGGAATTCCGCAGCTGTCCGCTGCTGGCCGGACGCAGCGGCGGCGGCGCCGGCGACTTCGTGTGTGCCTGGCCCGGCACGCTCGCGCTGACGGCCGGCGCTGACGGCGCCGACTTCAGCCAACGCTGGCGGCTCGACGCCGACGGCTGGATCGCGCTGCCGGGCAGTGCCGCCCACTGGCCGCAGCAGGTCATGCTCGATGGCAAGCCGGCCAGCGTGCTCGATCAACGCGGTCCCGCACTGTGGTTGACGGCCGGCACGCACGAGGTCCGCGGCCACATTCCCTGGCGCGAGCGGCCACAGACGCTGCGCGTGCCGCAGTCGAGCGGCCTCGTCGCGCTCGATGTCGACGGCAAGCGCATCGCGCCACTGCAGCGCAACGGCGACGAGCTCACGCTCGGCCGCGGTGCGACCACCGCACCCGAGGCCGACAGTCTTGACCTGCGCGTGCACCGCCGCCTGGCCGACGGCGTGCCGGCGATGCTGAGCACGCAGGTCCAGTTGCGCGTGGCCGGCCAGGCGCGCGAGGAAATCCTGGGGCCCGTGCTGCCCGCCGGTTTCGTGCCGACCGCGCTGGCCGGAAACTGGCCGGCGCGCCTCGACGGCGAGGGTCACCTGCACGTGCTCGTGCAGCCGGGCACGAGCACGCTGACGTTCAACGCGCGCGCGAGTACGCCGCTCGAGCGTGTCGCCGCCCGCATCGCGCCGGCGCCGTGGCCGCCGCAGGAAATCTGGAGTTATGCCGCCGATCCGGCCTGGCGCGTCAGCGTCGCCAACGGCGCCACCGCGGTCGACCCGCGTCAGAACGGCGTGCCCGACGCATGGCTCGATCTGCCGGCGTTCGCACTCGGCGCCGATGCCGCGCTCACGATCGAACAGCGTTCGCGTGGCATGGCTGCGGACGAAGGCAACCGCCTGCGCCTGCAGCGCGAGATGTGGCTCGATTTCGACGGCGGCGGCTGGTTCGCCCACGATCGGCTGAGCGGCAGCATGCTGCGTGGCTGGCGCTTCGACGCCGCCCAGCCATGGACACTCGAACGCGCCACTGCCGATGCCGACGACGCGGCGCTGCTGGTCACGACCGGCGCCGGCAGCGGGCTCAGCGGCGTCGAGTGGCGCCTGCCGGCGGTCGATCTCGATGCCGGCCTGCGCGTCCCCAACAGTGCACGGCTACCGGTGACGGGCTGGCAGGACAACTTCGACCACGTCGCCACCGTACTGCACCTGCCCAACGGCTATCGCCTCGTCGCCGCCCCTGGCGCCGACCGCGCCGATGGCAGTTGGCTGTCGCTGTGGACCCTGCTCGACGTGTTTCTCGCCGCGATCCTCGTCCTCGTGGCATGGCGCGGCCTCGGCATGGCCGGCGGCCTCGCCGCGCTTGGCTATCTGCTGCTGGGCTACCAGGAACCGGGCGCACCCGTGTGGCTCCTGCTCGCCGCCATCGTGTTCGCCATCATCGCGCGCGAGCTGCCCGGCGGCGGACACCTCGCGCGCGCCGCGATCTGGCTGCGCCGCGCGGCGCTGGCGGCCCTGGTGCTGGTGGCGCTGCCGTTCGCGACCGCGCAGTTGCGTCAGGCCCTGCACCCGCAACTGGAGCCGAGCGACGCGCCGGCGCCAGCGGCGCAAGGCTACGCATACGACATGCCGACGCCGACGCTCGCCGAACCGCCCCACGAGGAGGCCGCCGACGCGGTGCGCCGCAAGAGCATGGCAATGCCGTTGCCGGCGCCGGCACCGGCAACGGCAGCGGCAGCGGCAGCGACCGGCAGCATGGCACTCGAATCGGTGACCGCCACCGGCTCGCGCATCGACGACAGCGCCCACACGCGCAACGATCCGGCCGCCGTCATGCAGACGGGCAGCGGCGAACCGCACTGGCAGCTCGGCCACCGCTACGAACTCGCCTGGGACGGCCCGGTGCTGCCCAGCCAGCAGGTGCGCCTCGTGATCGCGCCGCCGTGGCTGGTGCGGCCACTGCGCGTGCTACTGACCGGCCTGCTCGCGCTGCTGGTCGTGCTGATCCTCAAGCCGAAGTGGCGCGGCCTGCCCGGGCGCACCACCGCGTCGCTGCTCGGCGCGCTCGCCGTGGGCCTGGCGACGCTGCTGCCGGCCACGCCGGCGCAGGCCCAGGCCTTGCCCGGCAACGAGCTGCTCGACCAGTTGCGGGCGCGTCTGGTCGAAGCGCCCAGATGCATCCCCAACTGCGCGCTCATCGCCCAGGCCGAAGTCAGCGCGCGCGGCGACCGCGTCGACGTCGCGCTGCAGGTCAATGCCGGTGCACGCGTCGCGGTGCCGCTGCCGGGCGACGACGAGGATCTGGTACTGCGTGGCGTGCGCGTCGACGGCGTGGCGCAGGATGCGTTCGCGCGCAGTGGCGACAGGCTGCATGCCGCGCTCGATCGCGGCGTGCATCGGCTCGAACTGAGCTTCGAGGCCAGCGGCGACAAGGTCGCGCTGGCGTTTCCGCTGCGGCCGCAGCGCGTGCGCTTCGCCGGCGAGGCCTGGGAAGCGAGCGGCCTCGTCGACGACCGCCTGCAGACCGACACGCTGAGCCTGGCGCGCGCGCGCAGCGGCGATGCGGCACCCGCGCGTGACGCAGGCCAGCAGTTCCCGCCCTTCGTGCGCGTCACACGCACGCTCAGGCTCGGCATGGACTGGACTGTCGACACCAAGGTCGAACGGCTGGCGCCCGATCTGGGTGCCTTCACCGTGGGCGTTCCACTGCTGACCGGCGAACATGTCACCAGCGCCGGCCACAAGGTCGTCGATGGTCATGTCACGGCGGCCTTCGCCGCCCGCGAACGGCAGGTCGAGTGGACCTCGACGCTGGACAAGGATGCGAGCCTGCACCTGCTCGCGCCGGCGCTGGATTCACGCGCCGAGCGCTGGCTCGTCGCGGTCGGCCCGATGTGGCATGCGCAATTCGCCGGGGTGCCGCAGTCGAACAGCGCGGACGACGCCGATGCCGCGAAGCACGATTTCCAGTTCCAGCCGCTGCCGGGCGAAACGCTCACGCTGACGATGACCCGACCCGCCGCAGTGGCCGGCGCCACGCGCGCGATCGACGCCGTGGCGTTGACGCAGGAGCTCGCTCAACGCGCCGCCACGACGACGCTCGCGCTGACGCTGCGCGCGAGCCAGGGCGGTGAGCATGCGCTGACGCTGCCGGCCGGCGCCGAGGTGCTCGGCGTGGAACGTGACGGCGAACCGCTGAACCTGCGTCCGCAGGATGGCAAGCTCAGCTTGCCGCTGACGCCGGGCAGCCAGCAGTTTCGCATCCGCTGGCGCGACGACACGCCAGTGGCCGGCGTCGCCGCCACGCCGACGGTGGCACTCGGCCTGCCGGCCGCCAACATCACGCTCGAGCAGAGCCTGCCGCAGGACCGCTGGCTGCTCGCCACCAGCGGTCCGCCCACGGGTCCGGCCGTGCTGTACTGGAGCGAGCTGCTCGTCATGCTGCTGGTGGCGTTCGCGCTCGCCCGCCTGCCGCGTTCGCCGCTCAAGGCTTGGCAATGGGCTCTGCTCGGCATCGGCTTCTCGACCTGGTCATGGCCGGCCCTGCTCATCGTCGTCGGCTGGCTGTACGCGCTCGACTGGCGCGCGCGCGGACCGCTGCCGCGTTCGCCGGTGGCGTTCAACTTCGCCCAGGTCGGACTTGCGCTGCTGACCGTGTATGCGCTGGCCTGCCTGTTCGACTCGATCCGCCATGGCCTGCTCGGCGCACCCGAGATGCATGTGGCCGGCAACGGCTCCAGCGAGCACCTGCTGCAATGGTTTGCCGACCGCAGCAGCGACCTGCTGCCCGTGGCCAAGGCGATCAGCCTGCCGCTGTGGAGCTACCAGCTCGCCATGCTGGCGTGGTCGCTGTGGCTGGCCAGTGCACTCGTGCGCTGGTTGCGCCGCGGTTTCGCGGCCTGGACCCAGGGCGGCTACTGGCGGCAGCGCCCCAAGCCCGTGCGGGTCGAGCTGCCCCAGGTCGAGGCGCCACCGGCGCCGTGAGCAGCGCCGGCGCCCGCAGGCCTCATCGGCTGCGTGCGCCGGCCTCGATCCAGCGCAACGTCAGGTTGATGCGTGGCGCCAGCACGCGCCGGCGGCGTGGCAGCGCATGCTGGTACAGCGCCTGCGTGCGTCCCGCCATCAGCAGCAGACTGCCATGGCCCAGTTCGATCGCGAGCCGCGTGGCATTGCCGCGCTCGCGCGCGCGCAGGCGGAACGTGCGCGCGGCGCCGAAGCTCAGCGAAGCGATCAGCGGTGCCGGCCCGAGCTCGGGCTCATCGTCGCTGTGCCAGCCCATCGCGTCGTTGCCATCGCGATACAGGTTGGCCAGCACGCTGTTGCAGGCAATCCCGAGCCGCGCGGCCAGCTCGTCGCGCAACCATGCCGTGGTGGCTGTCCACGGCAGCGGCGCGAAGCGCGTGCCCGAATAGCGGTACACCGCATCGGCATCGCCGATCCAGCACGCCAGCCGAGGCGCCAGTACCTCGCGGCCGAACAAGCGCAGCCGCAGCGGCTGCCAGTCGATCTCGGCGCGCAGGCGTGCGAACAGTGCATCGGCGCGCGGCGCGGGCCAGGCCTGCTCCTGCACGAACAGCGCGGCACCGGGCAATTCGAGTTCGCGCAGGCCGGCGGCCAGCCAGCGCGGGCGCTGCCGTGCGAGCGCTTCGGCCGCATGCGTGGCGCAGTCGTTCATGCCGCGATCCTGCGCGCGGGCGGTGCCGGCGGCAAGGTCCAGGCAGGCGGCATCAACCCAGCGCGCGTGCGAGCACGTGCTGGGTCTTGTCGCTGGCAAAGCCTTCGCGCAGGTAGAAATGCCGCGCGCGTTCGCGCTCCACGCGGCTGCGCACGCAGACGCTGTCGCAGCCGCGCTCGCGCGCCCACTGCCCGGCACGCTCGACGAGCTCATGGCCGACGCCACTGCCGCGCGCCCGGGCCGCGACCACGAGGCCGAAGATCTCGGCCCGCGCGTCGCCGAGCAGTTGGGCGCAGCAGCCGACGTGGATCCAACCGACGACGTCGCCGGCATCGTCCTCGGCAACCCATACCACGGCCTCGGCGGCCTCGATCGCGGCCAGCCGCACCAGTACCTGCTGGCGCGTCGCCGGATAACCGAGCTCGCCGCACAGTCTGGCGATGGCGACGGCATCGTAGCTGCGCGCGGTGCGAATCATGCCCATGCAGGCCTCCTTGTCGCGAGCCAGCATCGCGCCACGCCGTGGCCGCATCCGGGCCGCGGCATGGCACATCGCGGGCAGGCGCTCAGCCGCAGCAGCCGTCCTCACCCTTGACCGTGTGCGCCGCGCTCGCCGCCACGCCGCGCGTGAGGCCCTTGCCGCTGGCGACGAAATGGTCGGCGACCACCTGCGCCACGCACAGCGACACGCGCTTGCCGGTCGGGATGTGCAGGAACTCGTTGGGACCATGCGCGTTGGAATGCGGGCCGAGCACGCCGGTGATGAGGAACTGCGCGCCCGGATACTTCTCGCCGAGCATGCCCATGAACGGGATCGAGCCGCCCTCGCCGTTGTAGGCGACCGGCATGCCGAAGTAGGTGCGCGAGGCCTGCTCCACCGAGTGTTCGAGCCACGGCGCGAGCGCGGGCGAATCCCAGCCGCTGCCGGCCTTCTCGAGCTCGAAACTGACCTTGGCGCCATACGGCGGATCGGCCTCGAGCAGGCGCTTGACGAATTCGCCGCCGGCCTTGGCATCGAGCGTCGGCGGCACGCGCAGCGACAGCTTGACCGCCGTGTACGGGCGCAGCACGTTGCCGGCCGAATCGAGCGCCGGCATGCCGCCGATGCCGGTCACCGACAGCGCCGGGCGCCAGGTGCGGTTGAGCACCAGTTCGGTGGTGTCGGCCAGTACCGGCTGCATGCCGGCCACGAACGGAAACTTGTCGTAGACCGCATTGCCGAGCACCTGCGCGGTGCGCCGCGCCTGCGCCAGGCGTGCCTCGGGCACATCCACGTAGAGCTCCTGCGGCACGATGCGGCCGCTGCTCTCGTCCTCCAGCCGCGACAGGATGCGGCGCAGGATGCGGAAGCTCGACGCCACGATGCCGGACGCATCGCCCGAGTGCACGCCTTCCTCGAGCACCTTGACCACGAGATTGCCGCCGGTCAGGCCGCGCAGGCTCGTGGTCAGCCAGAGCTGGTCGTAATTGCCGCAGCCCGAGTCCAGGCACACGATCAGCGACGGCTTGCCGATGCGCGCCGCCAGATGGTCGACGTAGTACGGCAGGTCGTAGCTGCCCGACTCCTCGCAGGCCTCGATCATCACCACGCAGCGCGCGTAGGGCACACCCTGTTCGTGCAGGGCACGGATCGCGGCCAGCGCACCGAACATCGCATAACCGTCGTCGGCACCGCCGCGGCCATACAGGCGATCGCCCTCGAGCACGGGCTGCCATGGTCCCAGGTGCGCGGCCCAGCCGGTCATCTCGGGCTGCTTGTCGAGGTGACCGTACAGCAGCACGGTGTCCTCACCCTGCCCCGGGATCTCGATGAAGATGAGCGGCGTGCGCCCGGGCAGGCGCACGACCTCGAGCTGCAGGCCCGGAATCGGCTGCGTGCGCGCCCACTTCTCCAACAGAGCGACCGCCTGGTCCATGTAACCATGCTTGGCCCAGTCGGCGTCGAACATCGGTGACTTGTTCGGAATGCGGATGTATTCAGTCAGCTGCGGCACGATCTCGTCGTCCCACAATGCGCCAACGAATGTGTCGAGGGCCTTGGTGTCCATCGCGCCGTCTCCGGTTGTGTGCATGTGCGGTCATCGATCTTATCGGATCGGCGCCCGCGTGTAGGAGATTTCCTACACCGCGGGGCGGCAAATGCCTGCAAATGGACGCGCACGATGCGCTCGTGCGGCTCCGCGGCGCATGCGATGCTGGCCGCCATGGATCGCCTTCTTCCACCGCTCATGCACGCGCTGCGCGCGCTGCTGCTCGCCGTTGGCATCGCGCTGGCGCTGCCGGCCCACGCCCATGCCCAGGTCGACATCAATCACGCCGACGCCAAGGCGCTGGCCGCGGCGCTCAACGGCGTCGGCCTGGTCAAGGCCGAGGCGATCGTGGCCTGGCGCGAGCAGCATGGCCCATTCCGGTCGCTCGATGACCTGGCCAAGGTGCGCGGCATCGGCCCGCGCACGATCGAGGCCAATCGCGCCGTCGTCGTGATCGGCCCGATCATGCCGCCGCGCGACAAATCAGGCTGAAACCGGGCCGGCGCGACCGCCGCGCCGGCGGCCGAAGTTGCCCTGCGGGCCAATTGCACTAGAATCGCGCCCCGCCTGCCTGGGCGCGCCCATGATCCTCCCCCGCTACCACATCGGTCCCTCGACCATCGAGGGCGCTGGACAAGGCTTGTTCCTCGACGAGCCGGTTGCGCGTGGGCGTGTCATCACCGCGCCCGACGACATTGCGCGCGTGCACTCGATCGACGACATCCTCGCGCGCCCCGATGCGGCGGCGCTGCTGCCAGCCACCGTGCGCTGGTTCGAGGATCGCTACACGATCACCCCCGAGTGGCCCGACGAGTGCTACATCAATCACGCCTTCGTGCCGAGCGGGCTGTGGCATCTGGGCTTTGTGTTTGCCAGTGCCGATCTCGCCGCCGGCACCGAGGTCACGGTCGACTACCGCCACCTGCTTGCGCCGGGCCAGAGCGAGGATTTCCGCGACGCGCACAGTGGCCAGGCCATCGTCGGCTACACCTGGCTGGACAGCCTGCGCGCCTCGACGCAGGCACTGGCCGCCCTGCTTGCCTGAGCCTGCAATGTCCGCGATCCCTACCCTCACCACCGCCCGCCTGCGGCTCACCGCGCTCGCGGAGCGGCATTTCGAAGCCTACGCGGCCATGCTGGCCGATGCCGACAACACGCGCTACATCGGCGATGGCCAACCGCTCGACCGCATGAATGCGTGGCGCTCGATGGCGATGCTGCTCGGCCACTGGACACTGCGCGGCTTCGGCATGTGGGCGGTGGAGCTCAAGGACAGCGGCGAGTTCGTCGGCCGCGTCGGCCTGCACCAGCCCGAAGGCTGGCCTGATCTCGAACTGGGCTGGATGCTGATGCCCGCGCAGCGCCATCACGGCTACGCCACCGAAGCGGCCCGCGCCGCGCTCGGCTTCGCCTTCAATGCGCTGCAGGCGCCGCGCGCGATCAGTCTCATCCGCAACGGCAACGTCGCGTCCGAACGCCTCGCCCGTCGACTCGGCGCACGCCAGGCGACCACGATCGACTTCCTCGGTGCGGCCACCCTCGTCTACGTTTACCATCCAGCCGACGCCGACCACTGAGGGGCTCCGTCGATGCGCGTGATCCCGGCCAGCGAACAGCGCCGCCTGCGCTGGAAGAACGATGGCGGCTGGACCACCGAAATCGCGCGCGACCCGCTTGCCGGCGACGCCTTCCGCTGGCGCATCAGCATCGCCGACATCGAACGCGACGGCCCGTTCTCGCCATTCCCCGGCATCGACCGCCACCTGCTGCTGCTCAGCGGCAACGGCATCGAGCTCGACATCGACGGCGCGCCGCCGCGGCGCCTCGTGCAGCGCTTCGGGTGCGTGCGCTTCGCCGGCGAAGCGACCGTGGACTGCCGCCTGCTGGGCGGCCCCACGCGTGATTTCAACCTGATGGTGCAGCGCGCCACGCTGCGCGCCGAGGTGGTCGCCCGACCCCTGATCGGCTCGATGCTGATCTTTGCGCGAGAGGGCGTGGAATGGCTGATCCACGTGCTCGCCGGCCACCTGCAGGCCCAGGGCGAAGGACGCGCGCTGGACGCGGCCACCGGCGACACCCTCCACATCGATCGGCGCGGCGCCAGCGGCACCAGCCGCATCGCACTCGACGGCGGCGGCGAACTCGTGCTGGTGCAATTGCTGCCGCCCGACTGAGGCAGCCAGGTTCACATGAAGACTCGCTGCACGAATTCGCCAGTGGCGCGATCATTGCCGCAGGCTGGCCGATAGAATGGGGCCGACATGCGCATCCTCATCATTGAAGACGATGCCGCGATCGGCGAGGCGATCGGCGCGGCGCTGGCCCATGCCGGCCACGCGGTCGACCGCCTCGACGACGGCCGCCTCGCCGATGCGGCGCTGCGCAACCATCCCTACGACCTCGTCGTACTCGACCTGGGCCTGCCCCATGTCGACGGCATCGAGCTGTTGCGCCGCCTGCGCAGCCGCGCCGACGCGGTACCGGTGCTGGTCGCCACCGCGCGCGAGGAGCTCGAGGAACGCGTGCGCGCGCTCGATCTCGGCGCCGACGACTATCTCGTCAAACCGTTCGCGCTGCGCGAGTTCGAGGCGCGCGCACGCGCCCTGCTGCGACGGCGCACGAGTCAGGGCGTGCCCGAGCTGCAGCTTGGCCGCATGCGGCTCGACCTGCCGCGGCGGCGCGCCCAGGTCGACGGCGAAACGCTCGAACTCACGCCGCGCGAATTCGGCCTGCTCGAAGCCCTGGCGACGCGACTCGACCGCGTGGTGAGCCGCGAGCAGCTCATCGAGGCGCTGTGCAGCTGGGACACCACGCTCACCGACAACGGCCTCGACATCGCGGTGTATCGCCTGCGCCGCAAGCTCGAAGGCAGCGGCGTGCGCGTGCGCACCGTGCGCGGCCTGGGCTACCTGCTGGAAGAGGACGATGCTGCGCGCGCCTAGCCTGCGGCGACGCCTGCTGACGATCCTCGCGGTGCCGCTGGCACTGGCCTGGATCGGCAGTGGTGCCCTCATCTACGTGCTGGCCCTGCACTACGCCAACGTCAACTACGACCGTTCGCTGATCGAGACCGCGCGCGCCCTCGAGCGCATGGCGCGCAGCGACGCCGGCGGCGCCGCGCTGAGCCCGCAGGTGCGCATCCTCATGGAGTCGGAGGCCGACGATCCGACCTGGTACAGCGTGCGCAGCCTCAGCCACGGTGTGCTCGCCGCCAACCGCGACCTGCCGATGCCGCCACTGACGCCGGTACCCGGCGCCGCGCCGCGGCTGGATTCGGTCGCTGCCAATGGGCAGCACCTGCGCATGGCCTCGCTGGCCCTGCATGACGACTCGTCTGACGCGACCATCGTGATCTCGGTCGCCGAAGGCCTGCGCGAGCGACGCGCGCTCGCCCGCGAGATCCTGATCGGCACCTTGCCGGTGGTACTTCTGCTCATCGCGATCGTGCTGATCCTGGTGTGGGTCGGCGTGACGCGCGGCCTGCGCCTGCTCGACCCGCTCGTCGAGCAGCTCGAGCAACGCCGCGCGCGCGACCTGGATCCGCTCGACCAGAGCCGCGTGCCGAGCGAGATCCGCCCGCTCACGCAGACCATCGATGCATTGCTGCAGCGCCTGCGCGCCCAGCTCGAGCTGCAGGAGCGCTTCATCGCCGACGCCGCGCACCAGTTGCGCACGCCGCTGGCCGGGTTGCGCCTGCAGGCCGAACGCGCGCTGGCCGATCCGCGTCCCGACAGCGTGCGCGAGGCGCTGGCCCACGTCGAACGACTGTCGGCCGGCGCCGGGCGTGCCGCCGGCCAGCTGCTGACGCTCGCACGCACGCAGGCCGAGGACCAGCCGCGGTTCGCACGCGTGGATCTGGCGCCGCTGGCACGCGACTACGTGGCCGAACGCGTGCCCGAGGCGCTGGCCCTGCACATCGACCTCGGTTACGAGGGCCGCGTCAGCGGCGCCGAAGTCGAGGGCGACGCGGTCATGCTGCGCGAGGCGCTGGTCAACCTCGTCGACAACGCACTCAACCATGCCGGCGAGCACGGCACCGTCACGGTCGCGGTCGCCCACGAGCTGCGCACGGTCATCATCGAGGTCGAGGATTCCGGCCCGGGCGTGGCCGAGGAATACTGGCCACGACTCGGCGAACGCTTCTTTCGGCCGCCCGGCGCCCGCCGCGATGGCTCGGGGCTCGGCTTGGCGATCGTGCGTCGCATCGCCGAACGCCATGGCGGCGCACTCGCGTTCGGCCACGGCCGCGACGGGCGCGGCCTGCGCGTCACGATCCGCCTGCCGGCGGCATGAAGCTCAGTCGCAGCGGTCGTCCCGCGTGTAGACGATCCCGTCCTCGACCTTGACCGGAAATGTCGCGATCGGCACCGTGGCCGGCGGCCGCAGCACGGCGCCCGTCA
Source organism: Dokdonella sp. (assembly GCF_019634845.1). GTDB lineage: Bacteria > Pseudomonadota > Gammaproteobacteria > Xanthomonadales > Rhodanobacteraceae > Dokdonella_A. The sequence goes on along the minus strand of NZ_JAHCAQ010000001.1, from coordinate 95,115 downwards.
TGATGTCGAAGCGCGCGCCATGCCGCGGACATTCGATCTGACGACCCTCGATCACGCCCCCCGTGAGCTCGCCGCCATCGTGCGTGCAGACATCCTCGATCGCATACAGGTCGCCATCGAGGTTGACGACAGCGATTGGCGTGTCGCCATCCCAGGCCACCTGGTATTCGCCCGGCAGCAACTCACCCAACGTGCATACGCGCACCCACTCCATCACGTCACCTCGATGCCAATGACCAATGCGACGGCCGGGCCGCGCCGGTGCCGCAGGCCCACGCCCGCAGCATGCCGCAGGCGCGGCTCACAACGGTTTCTCCAGCCATTCGAAGCGCAGGTCATCGCGCCTGGGCAGACCGAAGCGCGCGTCGCCATACGGAAATGGCTGGTACTGGCCGCTGCGGCGGTAGCCGCGCCGTTCGTACCAGGCGATGAGTTCGTCGCGCAGGCTGATCACGGTCATGCGCACCTGCCGGCAGTGCCAGTCCTCGCGCGCGCGCCGCTCGCACTCGGCCAGCAGCGCATCGCCGATGCCGCCGCCCTGCAACTGCGGCCGCACGGCGAACATGCCGAAGTAGGCGCCTGCGCCGTCCGGCTGCCGCTGCAGATGCGCGCAGGCGAGGATCGCACCCTCCGCCAGCGCAAGCACGATCTGGCTGTCGTGCGCCGCCAGCAACGCGCCGATGCCGGCGGCATCGATACGCTGGCCATCGAGCAGGTCGGCTTCGGTGGTCCAGCCGGCACGGCTGGCCTCGCCGCGATAGGCCGACTCCACCAACCCGACCAGAACGGCAACGTCACCCGTCTGCGCGCTGCGGAACGCCAGCGGCGGCCGCGCGCTTGCGCCCGGCGCGGTCATGCCAGCAGGCGCCGCACGCGCACCAGCGCCGCCACGAACTGCTCGATCTCCTCGTGCGTGTTGTAGAACGCGAGCGAGGCCCGCAACGTGGCCGGCACGCCCAGATGCTGCATGAGCGGATGCGCGCAGTGATGCCCCGAACGCACGGCGACGCCTTCGTGATCGAGCAAGGTCGCCAGATCGTGCGCGTGCGCACCCTCGACGAGAAACGACACCAGCGCCACCTTGTGCGCCGCCTCGCCGCAGATGTGCAGCCCCGGCACGCCGCGCAGCGCGCGGCTCAAGTGATCGAGCAACGCCGCCTCGTGCGCCTGCACGCGCGCCGCACCGAGCGCTTCGAGGTAGTCGAGCGCGGCGGCCAGGCCGACGAAACCGGCGATGTTGGGGGTACCGGCCTCGAAACGATGCGGCGGATCGGCAAAGGTCGTGCCGGTGAAACGCACCTCGCGGATCATCTCGCCGCCACCGAACATCGGCGGCATCGCGGCCAGGATCTCCTTGCGCGCCCACAGCGCGCCGGTGCCGGTCGGGCCGAACAGCTTGTGGCCGGTCAGCGCGTAGAAATCGCAGCCCAGCGCGCGCACGTCGACCGGCAGGTGGGGTGCGCCCTGCGAACCATCGACCAGCAGCGGGATGCCGCGCCGGCGCGCCGCGCGCGCGAGTTCGGCAATCGGATTGATCGTGCCGAGCACGTTCGACACATGGGTCACCGCCGCGAGCTTGACGCTGGGCGTGAGCGCGGCGACGAAATCGGCGACCACGAGCTCGCCGCGTGCATCGATCGGCGCCACCTTGAGGCGCGCCCCCGTGCGCTCGCACACGAGCTGCCAAGGCACGATGTTGGCGTGATGCTCCATCGTGGTGACGAGGATCTCGTCGCCGGGCCCGAGTCGCGGCAGCGCAAAGCTCCATGCGACCAGATTGATCGCCTGCGTGGTGCCGCTCGTGAGCACGATCTCGTCGCGCGAGGACGCATTGACGAAGCGCGCGAGGCGGTCGCGGGCGCCTTCGTAGGCGCTGGTGGCCTCGCTGCCGAGCTGGTGCACGGCACGCGCCACATTGGCATTGAACTGGCGGTAGTAGCGGTCGACCGCCTCGATCACCACGGCCGGCTTCTGCGCCGTGTTGGCGCTGTCGAAATAGATGAGTGGCTTGTCGTGCACGCGCCGCGCGAGCAGCGGAAAATCGGCGCGCACGCGGGCCGCGTCGAACGCCGCCGAAGCCGCGTCGGCTGCGCTCATGGCGCGCCCTCGGGCGCAGGCAGGCGCGCCGCGGCCAGCGCCTCGATGCGCTCGCGCAACGCCGCGTCGTCGATGCCGGCCAGGGCTTCCGCGCAGAACGCCGCCACCAGCATGCGCCGCGCCGCGGCCAGCGCGATGCCGCGCGAACGCAGGTAGAACAGCGCGCGTTCGTCGATCTGACCGACCGTTGCGCCATGCGCGGCCTTGACCTCGTCGGCATGGATGACGAGCGCCGGTTTGGTGTCGATCTCGGCATGCGGCGACAGCAGCACGTTCTTGTTCGACAGGCCGGCGTCGCTGCCGTCGGCGCCGGGCTCGACCGTGATGCCGCCATGGAAGATCGCCCGCGCGCGCTGATCGGCCACGCCGCGCCACAGGATGTCGCAGGCGCTGTCGCGCGCGGCATGGCTGATGTCGAGCTGGATGTCGGCGTGCTCACGTCCGCGCAGCACGAACACGCCGCGCGATTCCAGTCGCGCCTGCTCGCCGCGGATGGCGACGCCAAGCTCGAGTCGCTGCAGGCGACCGCCGAACACCGCATGCGTGCTGCGCAGTTGCGCCTGGCGTGCCAGCGACACGGTGGCGCGGCGCACGAGCGAGGTGGTGGCCGGAAGGTCGGCAAGCGAAACCCATTCGAGCCGCGCCTGCGGCGCCAGCGCGAGCCCGATGTCGAGCACGCCGAGCACGTCGGCGCCGCTGGCACCGACCTGGTGTTCGACGAGACAGGCCCGCGGCGCCGCCACCTCGACCTCGAGCCGCGCCTGCCAACGCGTCGCCGTCGCGCCGGGCACGGCGACATGCACAAGGTGGACGAGGCCCGCGGTGGGGCCCAGGCGCAGCGTGCAGACGCCGGTAGTGGGGGTTGCGACCGAGGCGTCGGCGTCGACCAGATCCGACAGCGCCGGCGCCAGCCGGCCGTTGACGAACACCAGGCGTCGGCCCCGCGTCTGCGGCCATTCGAACTGCTCGCGCAGGGGCGCGTCGAACACCGCATCGCCGGCCGCCGGCGCAAAGTCGAGCTGCGACAGTGCGCGGATCGCGTTGCGGCTGTATCGCCACGACTCGGCGCGCTGCACGGCATCGCCGCAACCGAGCTCATCGAGCAGGGCGGTGGCCATCACGCCGCTCCGGCCACGCGGCGCTCGGCGATCCAGGCGTAGCCGTGTTCCTCGAGCTTGTGCGCGAGGCTGGCATCGCCCGATTCAACGATGCGTCCGTCGGCAAGCACGTGGACGACGTCGGGCACGATGTAGTCGAGCAGGCGCTGGTAGTGGGTGACCACGATGAAGGCGCGGCCGGGATCGCGCATCGAGTTGACGCCTTCGGCCACCATCTTGAGCGCGTCGATGTCGAGCCCCGAATCGGTTTCGTCGAGGATCGCCAGCTTCGGTTCGAGCAGCGCGAGCTGAAAGATCTCGTTGCGCTTCTTCTCGCCACCGGAAAAACCCGCGTTGACGGCGCGATGCAGCAGTTCGTCCTTCAGATGCAGCACCGCGAGCTTCTCGCGCACGCGCTTGAGGAACTGCATGGTGTCGAGCTCGCCCTCGCCGCGCGCCTTGCGCTGGGCGTTGAGCGCGGCACGCAGGAAGTAGGTGTTGTTGACGCCCGGAATCTCGACCGGGTACTGGAAGGCGAGGAACACGCCGGCCGCCGCGCGCGCCTCGGGTTCGAGTTCGAGCAGGTTGCGCCCGTCGTAGGTCACGCTGCCCTGGCTGACCTCGTAGCCGTCGCGCCCGGCCAGCACGTTGCCGAGCGTGGACTTGCCGGCGCCGTTGGGCCCCATGATCGCGTGCACCTCGCCCGCATTCACCTGCAGCGACAGGCCCTTGAGGATTTCCTTGCCGGCGACGCGGACGTGGAGGTTTTCGATCTTGAGCATTGCAGTGTTCGCCTATGGTGCTTGCAGCATCTCGATGTCGGCCAGGTCCCGCAGCCGGCCCGTGGCACGTTGGTTGCCGATCACGTCGTCGCGCGCAATGAGCGGCGCCACCACCTGACCCGGTGCAATGTCGCCGCCACGTGCGAAGCGATCATCGAACGCCACGCCGCGCGCGGGTGCGCGCAGCTCGATCGTGTTCGGCTCCGCGCCGGTCGCGGGCATGGCGCGCGGCTTGCCCAAGTCCGGCAGCGGCACTTCGATGTGGCCGAAAGCGGAATCACGCGGCGCAGCCACCCACCGCCCGGCGTTGCCGAGGCGGCCGCCGAACCATGCGTCGATGTCGCGGGTGCAGTGGGCGTGGCCGGGTGCGTCCAGCGCCGGCCCACGTTCGCTCATGTGCCGACCCCCGCGGCCCGCGGGCACACGCGGGGAATCCTGCCCGTCGTCATGGATGCTCATCCGATCGCCCCTTCCAGGCTCACTTCGAGCAGTTTCTTGGCTTCCACCGCAAACTCCATCGGCAGTTCGCGGAACACCTGCTTGCAGAAGCCGTCGACGATCATCGACACCGCGTCCTCCTCGCGGATGCCGCGCGAGCGGCAATAGAACATCTGGTCGTCGGAGATCTTCGAGGTGGTGGCCTCGTGCTCGACGATCGCGGCCGGGTTCTTGACCTCGATGTAGGGGAACGTGTGCGCGCCGCATTTCTTGCCGATCAGCAGCGAATCGCACTGGGTGTGGTTGCGTGCGCCGTCGGCCCCCTTCTCGACCTTGACCAGACCGCGGTAGGTGTTCTGGCCATGGCCGGCGCTGATGCCCTTGGAGACGATCTTCGACTTGGTGTTGCGGCCGATGTGGATCATCTTGGTGCCGGTGTCGGCCTGCTGGAAGTGGTGGGTCAGGGCCACCGAATGGAACTCGCCGACCGAATCATCGCCACGCAGCACGCAGCTGGGATACTTCCAGGTGATCGCCGAGCCGGTTTCGACCTGGGTCCACACGATGCGCGAACGGGCGCCGCGGCATTCGCCGCGCTTGGTGACGAAGTTGTAGATGCCGCCGATGCCGTTCTCGTCGCCTGGATACCAGTTCTGCACGGTCGAATACTTGATGCTGGCATCGTCGAGCGCGACCAGCTCGACCACCGCGGCGTGGAGCTGGTTCTCGTCGCGCATCGGCGCGGTGCAGCCTTCCAGGTACGACACGCTGGCACCTTCCTCGGCGATGATCAGCGTGCGTTCGAACTGGCCGGTATGACCGGCGTTGATGCGAAAGTAGGTGGACAGCTCCATCGGGCACTTGACGCCCTTGGGGATGAACACGAACGAGCCGTCGGAAAACACCGCCGAATTGAGCGCGGCGAAGTAGTTGTCGCCCTGCGGCACCACCGAACCCAGATACTGGCGCACGAGTTCGGGATGGCTGCGGATCGCTTCACTCATCGAGGTAAAGATCACGCCGACGGCTGCAAGCTCCTTCTGGAACGTGGTGCCGACCGACACCGAGTCGAACACCGCATCGACCGCGACGCCGGCGAGCTTGGCGCGCTCATGCAGCGGCACGCCGAGCTTGTCGTAGGTCTCGAGCAGCTTGGGATCGACTTCGGCCAGCGACTTGGGCTGCTTCTTCGGGCGCGAAAAGTAGCTGATCGCCTGGAAGTCGATCGGCCCGAGCCTGAGCTTGGCCCACTGTGGCGCCGCCATCGTCAGCCAGTGGCGGTAGGCCTGCAGGCGCCACTGCGTCATCCACTCGGGCTCGCCCTTGCGCTGCGAAATCGCGCGCACGGTGCCCTCGTCCAGCCCCGGCGGCAGGCTCTCGCTTTCGATGTCGGTGACGAAGCCGGCGTCGTAGCGACGGCTCAATGCCGCCTCGACCGCCGCGTTGTCGCCGGCGACAGCGGTTGCGGGCGGCGGCGTCGGCAGCGGCAAGTCGGCAGGTTGGATGGCCATGTGCGGGTGGATTCCGGCTGAGGATCAGGCGCCGACGGCATGCAGCGCGCTGGCGCTGCGCCGCGGCGGCGGTTGCCGCGCCATGTCGGCCAGGCTCACGCCCTGCAGCGCCTCGACGATGACGCGATTGATGCGCTGCCAATTCACGCGCGTACCGCAGTGCGGCTCATGGTCGCAGCCACCGGCGCGCGCACCGCACTCGGTCATGCCGATCGGGCCTTCCATTGCGACCACGATGTCGGCGACCGAGATCGCACTCGCCGCGCGCGCGAGCCGATAGCCACCGCTGCTGCCGCGCGTGGCGACCACGAGGCCGGCCTGGGCGAGCTGCTTGAGCAGCTTGCTCACGGTGGTCGGCTCCAGGCGCGTGCGCTCGGCCAGGGCCTGCGCACTGAGTACGCCGTCCTCGACATCGATGAGGCTGGTCATGACGACGGTGGCGTAGTCGGTGAGTTTGCTGACGCGGAGCATGACCTGGCCGTGGCGCTGGGTCGCAAAGAGGACCAAAATTGTACTGTTTGGCCGCGACAGGGTCAACGCAGGCTCGCCTGACGCGTTATGCACGGACACGCTTGCCCACGCCTGGAACAGACATGCCGCGCCAGCTCGTGAGCCGCATCGCCGGCGGCGCGCAGGCGACGCTGCCCGACTACGCGCGCGTACTGGCGATGCTGCTCGGGCATGGTGTCGGCAACGGCCGGCGCATCCTGTCGCCGGCCGCGCTGGTCCTGCTCGGCAGCGACCAGACCGCCGGCGCGGCGCTCGGCTATTCGCCGCCCGGCGCCGATGGCCGCCACGCCTACAGCATCGGCGCCTGGATCGAAACCTTCCCGGCCGCACCGGCGCAGCCCGCCATCTCGAGCATCGGCAAGTTCGGCTACGCGCCGTGGGTCGACTTCGATGGCGGCTTGTTCGGCGTCATCATGATCGAGCAACGCAACACGACGTTCCCGCCGATGGGCGCGCTCTCGCATGCCGCGATCGTCGACATCGACGCGCTCGCGCGCGCCGCCAGCGACGGCCACTGCGCCTTCGTCGAGACCTACGACGCGATCTTCCGCGACGGTCTCGACGGCGGGTGATGCCACCGAGGTGATGGCTTCGTTGCAGGCGCGGGAGCGGCCGAAGGCGGAGCAAGCTGCGCTCGACACGGCGCCCCGTCGCCACAACGATGCGCCCACGCGGCGAATGCGGCCCCCTCGCGCGCCGGCGCCAACGCCAACCCCTGCCCGCATCGCGCGGCGACGCCGGCCTCGCTAGACTGGCGCGCTCCCGCCAGCGGCCGCACCATGAGCACGACCACGCCACGCACCCAGGCCCGGCAGCGATTCGTCGCCGCCACGCTCGGCACGCCCGCGCGCAGCATCGAGCCGGCTTCGGCCGACGCGAGCTTTCGCAGCTACTGGCGCGTGACGCTGGCCGACGGCGGCACGCGCGTGCTGATGGATGCGCCGCCCGCGCAGGAAGACAGCGCGCCATGGCTCGACATCGGCGCGCGCCTGCGCAATGCCGGCCTGCACGTGCCGGCGGTCGATGGTGCCGACCTCGCGCAGGGCTTCATCCTCATGGAGGACCTCGGCACGCAGTCCTATCTGTCGCAACTGGATTCGACCAGCGCCGACGCGCTGTATGCCGATGCGCTCGATGCGTTGCTGCGCATGCAGAAGCAGGTCGACACGCGCGGCCTCGCCCGCTTCGACCACGAGTTCGCCACGCGCGAGCTCGAACTGATGCCCGAATGGTTCCTGCGCCGGCACCTGGGCCACAGCATCGAATGCGAGGAATGGGATGTCATCGAGCTGGCCTTCACGCGCCTCATCGAGGCAATCACGGCGCAGCCGCAGGCATTCATGCACCGCGACTACCACAGCCGCAACCTCATGGTGGTGGCACCATCGGCCGCGCCCACGGCGGCGCTGCCACACCCCAATCCCGGCATCATCGACTTCCAGGGCGCCCTGGTCGGACCACTCAGCTACGACCTCGCCTCGCTGCTGCGCGACTGCTACATCCAGTGGGACGCCGAGCGCGTCGCCGGCTGGCTCGAGGACTACCGCCTGCGACTGGTCGACGCGCATCTGCTCGACGTACACACCGACGCCGCCCGCTTCGGGCGCTGGTTCGATCTCACCGGCCTGCAGCGCCACCTCAAGGTGCTCGGCATCTTCTGCCGCCTGCACTACCGCGACGGCAAGTCGCAATATCTCGCCGACCTGCCGCTGGTGTGGCACTACGTCATCGAGGTCGCGCGCCGCTACCGCGATCTTGCGCCGCTGGCCGAACTGCTCCAACGCGTGCGCGGCGACCGCGACCTGACCCGCCCGCGCGACACGGTGACCTGAACATGCGCCGCGCAATGATCCTCGCCGCCGGCCGCGGCGAACGCATGCGACCGCTGACCGACGTCACGCCCAAACCGCTGCTGCGCGTGGGCGGCGCGATGCTGATCGAGCATCACCTGCGCAAGCTCGCCGCGATCGGCGTCACCGAGGTCGTCATCAACATCTCGCATCTGGCGGCGCAATTCCGCCCGGCGCTCGGCGATGGCGCGCGCTGGGGTCTGCGCATCCACTACAGCGAGGAAGGACCGCAGCCGCTGGAAACCGGCGGCGGCATCCATCGCGCGCTGTCACTCCTGGGCAGCGCGCCGTTCATCGTGGTGAGCGCCGACATCCTCAGCGACTACGACTACGCGCGCCTGCCGTGCGAACCACGGGGCCTCGCGCACCTGGTGATGGTGCCCAACCCCGACTTCCATCCGCGCGGCGATTTCTGGCTCGATGGCACGCGCCTCAACGAAGACGGCGAGGGTGAGCGGCTCACCTTCGCGAACATCGGCGTGTATCGGGCCGAACTGCTGTCGGACCAACCCGCGGGTCGCTTCAAGCTGTTGCCGCTGTTCCAGCGCGCGATGCGCATGCGGCAACTCGACGGCGAGCGTCACGACGGCGCGTGGTGCAACCTCGGCACACCGGCGCAACTGGCCGCGGCGGCGCTGCCCGGTCACGCCCCAGCCTGCTGATGCGCGCCGCGGGCGCGTCGCCTCGCTGCTGCTGCCAAGGCGGGGATTGCCACGCGGCGTGGCAATCCCCGTCCGGCCGCGTTGGCGGGCGAACCAGGCCAACCGTGTTTACTGCGTATCGGCCCAGGTCGAATCCTTGGCGCGGTCGTAATGCAGCGTGAGCTTGGACAGCTCACACAGGTCCAGCCGATCCCACACGGCCTCGTCGTCGTCCTCGTAGGTGACCTTGAGGTCCCACAGGCAATCCTGCTCGCCACGATCGAACTTGATGTGGACGCTCTCGCCGTTGGCCAGCGCATCGCGGCCCATGACGTCCTCTTCCCAGCTCTTGCGGCCTGAAGCACTGACGTGGATCTGTTCGATCGTGTAGCCGGTCTTGTTGACGAGCGTGAAGTCGAGGTTCTCGGCTCGCGCCGGCGTCGCCGTGCCGAGCACGGCCGTGGTGGCGACCATCGCGATCGCGATGGCCTGATTGATGACACTACGCATGTGGACTTTCCCCTGAATGATGTCGCAAGTGATGTTGGAAATGATGCAGCGCCGCGGCGCAGGCACACGCCCCGTCGCGGGCAGCGACGCCATGCCCGGCGCCGCTGCCGAGTCTAGCCGGCAGCCGATGGCCTGCCCATGCTTGACAGACGCATGGGCGTGCGTTCCACGGCACGCTCTTGACGTGCCATGCCGGGCATCACAGGCGATCGTGATGGGCGAGGGCGTTGAGCAGCAGCGCATAGCTGCCGATCGTGGTGCCGCGCCACACCGGATTGCTCGCGAACAACAGCACGTGACCGTTGCCGTAACGCGCATCGACGACCGCGGCACGGCCGGCCAGTTCCTTGCCGTGATCGAGCAGGCCCGCGCGCAACAGGTTGGGTTCGTCACCCCATCGCACGATCACGCGGGGCCGCAGCTCGGCTGGGATCAGGTTCGGATTGTTGCGCTCCTGCTCGGCATTGAGCGGCAGCGCCTGCCACGGCTTGGCGAACGGCAGTGGCGGCGGCGCCTCGAAGCCGCGCCCTTCGGGCACGTCCTCGTCGTGCAGGCCACCGCGACCGGTCGGCCGCTTGTAGTCGCGTGCATTGGGCAGGCCCTGGTCGCCGCCGACGAGGTTGCTGACCTCGAACGACAGCCCGTCGTTGCTGTACATCGCGAACGGCGCGTCGTAACCATTCGCGATCGGACTGTCGGCGGCGACGCGCACCGCTTCGAGGATGCTGCCGACCACGCGCAGCTCCTTGCGCGGCGTCACCGTGACGCCCGGCGCGAATCCCTGCTCGATCGCCCACTGCGCGGTGTCCTCGCTCGTCACCAGCAGGCCACCGTCGGCGACGAAACGCTTGAGGTTGTCGACGCCGCGCGCGCCGAGTCCTGGCCGCATGTCGTCGGTGGCATCGATGCGGCCGAGGTTGGGCGTGAGCGCGGTCTTCTTCCACGGCAGCGCGTTGCCATACATCGGCAGGCCATCGACGATCTGGCGCGTGTCGCGCGCACCGACCGGCGCGAACACGATCACGTCGTAGTTGCGACGCAGCTTGTCCAGGCGCGCGACGTCCTGCGTGCTGAGGTAGTCGTACTTGACGCCGAGCCGGTCGAGCGCCATGCGCCACCAGCCTTCGGTCTGCGTCGACAGCCAAGTGTGCATGATCGCGATGCGCGGCATGCGACCGGCGACGCCAAGGGCGGCCGGCGTGAACGGCGTGTCGATCTGGCCGACGCGCTGCATCGGCACCGCGAGCACCGCGGCGTCGGTGACGCGGGCGAGGTCCACGCCGAAACTGTCGCCGAGCGACCAGCCGGTATCGTCGTAGGGCTTCTTCTGCGGATCGGTCGGCGCCCAGTACTGGCGATCGAGCAGGGTGTCGGCGATGCGCGAATAGGGCTGGTCCATGCGCACGATCCAACTGCCGGCCGCGAACGTGCGCGGCGCCAGTCGCGGCTGCTCCGGCTGGTGCATCGCGGGATCGGCATTGGGCGACTTCACCCACGGCTGCGGCACCTGCACGGTGAATGCGCGATCGGCGCGGTGGATCTCGACGTGCTGCGCGAGCAACGCGCGCAGCAGCTCGGCCTGCGCACCGCTGCGGCTGTCGTCACCCGCGAGCACGTAGGCCGCCGGGCCGGCGGCCTTGGGTTTCTCCACCGAGCGCTTGCTCTTGAGGTAGAAGTTGCGCAGGAAGGTGCCGCGGTTGGCGACGAAGTAGTCGAGCGCAGTCAGCAGGCCACTCTGTTCGTAGTTGTTGTTGTTGCGCTGTGACCACAGCACCTTCGGCAGCGGCGGATTGGGGCGGTACCAGGTGCGGTCGTACTGCGCCGGCGTGAGGACGCGCTCGAGCGTGTCGGCGCCGGCATTGCCGAAGGTCTCGTACAGGCGGCTGATGCCGTTGTGCATCGCCGCCATGAACATCATGTAGCCCGGGCTCCAGGTGTCGAAGCCGCCATGCGTGTACACGCCGGGCAAGCCGAGCCGGGTCAGCTGCTCGACGTTGTTCCAGCCCAGTTGCTGCCATTCGCTGACGAGGATCGGGTCGATCCAGGCGTTGTAGGGGCCGTCACCCACGGTGTTGTCGTAGAGGAACGGCACCGACTCGTGCAGGTCGTGCAGAACCTGCGCATGCCAGCCGACGAAGGTATCGAGCACGTTGCGCGACAGGTTGAGCGTGAGCGCCATCGCATCGCGGTTGTTGTCGTGGGCGACGTAGTGACCCCAGTAGACCAGGCGCGGATACTGCTTGCCGGGATTGGCCTTGTGCCAGCGGTAGAGGTCGACCATGCGCTCGCGGCCATCGACTTCGACCACGGGCGTGATCAGCGTGATGACGCTGGAGCGGATGCGGCGGATGTAGGGCGCATCATCCACCGCAAGGCGATAGGCCAGTTCCATCAGCGCAGTCGGCGCGCCGGTCTCGGTCGAGTGCATGGTGCCGGTGATGTAGTAGACCGGCGTGGTCTGCGCGAGCAGTGCGTCGGCCTTCGCGTCGTCGAGGCCGATCGTGCGCGGATCGGCAAGCTGCGCGAGGCGCGCGCGATTGGCGTCCAGGTCGTCGAGCAGGCGCTCGTCGGCGACCGCCACCGCGATCATCTCGCGGCCCTCCTCGGACTTGCCGATGCTGACCACGCGCACGCGCGGCGTGGCCGCCGCGAGCAGGCGGAAATAGCGATGCACGTCGGCGGTGTAGGGCAGCATATCGGGCGCACCGGCCACGTCGCCGAGCACCACGGCCGGGGTCGGCACCGTGCTCGAGGCCGGCAGGTAGTCGGTCAGTGCGGTGTTGAAGCGCGGCGCGGTGGTGTACTGCGCGATCTTCGCGCCGTAGGCCGCATCGACCGCCTGCGCGGGATCGCGCGCGAACGGATCGGCCTGCTGCGCCGCCGCCGTCGCGCAGGCCGCGGCCAACGCCACCACCGCGGCAAGCATCTTGAGGTGCATGTCGTGACTCCCCGACTGGTCAGGTCGCCACCATAGCCGAGCCGCGCACCGCGCCGCACCTGCTGTCGGTCATGCCCGCCCGGTTCAGGTTCCGCCCGTGTCGAAGCCATCGGCGAAGATCAGGTCGCGCCACTCGAATGCACCGAGGTCGGGCGCGGCACCGTCGTAGCTGTCGTTGATCCCCGGCAGCACGACGCCGGCATCGCGCGCGGGGCTGTCGGGCAACAGGCGCAGATCGCCCGTGGCCGGTGCGACGAGCCGCGGCGGCGTGGCGAGCCCATGCAGCTCGATCCCGAGCGCGGCGCGCAGCGCGGCGAGATCCGGATAGTTGCTGCCGAGCCAGCGCACGAACCGCGTGGCATCGCTGGTGTGGAGCAGGTCGTAGTCGGCATCGACCGCGATCGTGTTGACCTTGGCCCACACGTAGCGCGTGGCCACGTAGAGGTTGTTGCGGCTGCGCAGCGTCGAGGTCACGCCCGGATCGAGCAGGTACATCGCCTCGGTGGCCGGCGCCGCGGTGACGATGCTGTTGTGGTAGAGCAGCAGCGGGCCGACCATCTCGGGATAGCCGCTGTTGACCTTGAGGAAGCTCGAAATGTAGCCATCGACCTGGCTCGTGCGCGTGTTGCCGAGGTTCCAGGCGCTGTTGCGCACGATCCACACCGGCCCCGGCCAGGCCGGCGCCACCGACACGCCCATGTGCGAATCGGCAAGCACGTTGCCGAAGATGCGCAGATTGGCGCAGTAGCCATCGGGTTCGAGCGCATCGTCATTGTGATGGCGCAGCTCGTTGTCGTAGACGTCGGTCTCGGTGGTGAGCTCGCCGCCGGGTGGCGCCGCGTCGCCGCAGGGCGCGATGCCGTTGAAGTGGCCGTCGCTGCGGTTGCGGCGGACAACGTTGCCGCGGCCGACCGCATCGGTGAACAGGATCGCGCTGTCCTCGGCGTAGCTGCCCTTGGTCACCGGCCATGGCCAGCCGACGATCGAGCTGTCGCTGAACTCGTTGTCCTCGATGCGGTTGCGCGCGCCACCCTTGACCCACACGCCGACGCTGCCGAGGTCGACGAAGCGGTTGCCGCGCACGATGCAGTCGTCGCTGTAGCGCAGGTACACGCCCTTGCCGTACTCGTCCACGCCGTAGTGGCGGATCAGGAAACCCTCGACGCGCACGAAGGCGCGGCCATCGAGCGTGAAGCCCGCGGCGAGGTCGGCCACCTCGAGCAGGTGCGCGCCCGGTGCCGAGCCGTCGGCGAACTTGACGCTGAGCTGCTGGCTCGACGCATCGAACCAGAAGCCGCCCGGTGCCCCGGCCGCCAGCGCCTGCAACGCCGCCGCGCTCGCGTAGCGGAACAGCCGGCCCTGCTCGCTCGCCACCAGGCCCGTGGCATGGCCGAGGCTGGTGCGGTAGACGCCGTTGCCGAGCGCACTCCATGTCGTACCGGCCGGCAGTGGGCTGGCTCCGTCGAGCACCACGCCGGCACCATCGGCGCGGAACACGATCGGCTGCACCGCGCTACCCGAGCGCGGCACGCTCACCGCCTCGTGGTAGCGGCCCGGCGCCACCCGCACGAGATCGCCCGCCTGCGCGAGCTGGGCCGCGCGCTGGATGCTGCGCAGCGCGCTGGTTGGGCTCAGGCCGTCGTTGGCGTCGTTGCCGCCGGGCGCGACGAACAGGGTCCGCAGCGTCGGCTCGACCAGCAGATCCGCGCGCGTGGCACCGCTCGCGCTACGCAGCGCCGGCCCGCCGACGCCATCGGGATCGGCCAGTGTCGCGCGGATCTCGTAGGCGGTGCCCGGCGCAAGATCGAACAGGCTGCCGACCAGGTGCGTCGCATCGACCCGCAGCAGCGGGTGGCCCGCGCGATAGGCCGCCTCGCCCACGCGGCGCCATTCGAGCGTCACGCTCGCGTTGCGGTTGGCGTCTCCCGTGAGCGTCGCCGTCACGCCCGCAGTCTCGAGGTTGCCGTACAGCGACAGGTCCGCCCAGCTTGCCGCGTTCTGGCCTGCCGCCGGCAGCGCGATGCCCAGCCACGCGGGCAGCCACCAGCACGCACGCATGAGCCGCACGACAGGAATCCGCGGCGTCGGCAGCAACGCGGCGCCGCGCGCGCCCATCGCGACGGGATGCCCGTCGTGGCCAGCCACTCGTCGACGCCACTGCATGTGGAATTCCTCGCCCGCCGCGCAGCGCGAGCGTAACGCCGCGAGCCGCTCCGCACCATGCCCGTGGACACGGTGCGCGCCGGTCCGCTGACCGCGATTGGCCCCTTGACATCCGCACCGTCTTAATGGACAGTATTTACGTCACTTCAACTGTCGTTATGAAACTCAACCTGCACCAGCTCAGCGAACAGTCGGGCGTCCCGGCCCGCACCATCCGCTACTACATCCAGCTTGGCCTGCTCGCCGCGCCCGAGGGCAGCAAGCGTGGCGCGTCGTATGGCACTTCGCACCTGGCCGACGCGCTGCGCATCCGCCAGTGGCAGGAGACCGGCCTGTCGCTCGATGCGATCGCCGGCCTGCTGCAGGCGAGGCATGACCCACCGGTCGCGCCCGCGCGCCCCGGGGCGGTCGAGGTGCGTTCGCACCTGATCATCGCCGACGGGCTCGAACTGGTGGTCGCGCCCGAGCGCGCCCGCCTCACCCAGGCACAGTTGCGCAGCCTGTTCCGCACCGTGCAGCAGGCCTACGCCGCACTCGCCACCGACCGCACGCATCCACAGGGGGATCCGTCATGACCGCGCCACGCCAACACGCCGCAGCGGCGACACCGCTCGCACACTCCAACCTGCTCGTCACGATCACCGACCTCATCGCCGAGTACGAGCTGCGCCACGAGTTCCGCAACGACGGCGACGAGCCGATCGAAGCGATCTGGTCGTTTCCGATCCCGCTCGACGCGGCCTTCCTCGGCATGCAGGCGCGCCTCGCGGGCGTCACGCGCGTCGCTCAGGTGCAGACTGCCGCGCGCGCGACCGCCGCCTACGACGATGCGATCGCGAGTGGCGATAGCGCGGTGCTGCTGGAGCAGCTCGAGCCGGGCCTGCTGTGCGTCAACCTCGGCAACCTCGGCCCACACGAAGACGGCGAGATCGTGCTGCGCTTCGCCGCACCGCTCGCGGTCGCGGCCCATGGCGCGCGCTTCAGCCTGCCGCTCGCGTACCGGCCGCGCTACGGCCGCAGTCTCCTCGACCCGCTCGCCGAGCCCTCCCACGACTTCGCGGTGGAGCATCCACTCGACGCGCGCATCCGCATCCACGGCCTGCTCGCCGCCGCACCCATCCACTGTGCCAGCCACCCTGCCCAGTTCCGCCGCGAGGGCGAGACCGCGTGCATCGACATCGACAGCGCCCTGCTCGATCGCGACCTCGTGCTCAACTTCGCGCTGCACGACGCGATCGCGCCCAAGCTGCACGTGATCGCCGACGGGGAACGCGCTATCGGCATGCTCACCGCGATCATGCCCGCCGCAAACGGCGTGCAGCCGCGGCCCTGCGACATCTGCCTGGTCCTCGATGGCTCGGGATCCATGGAAGGCGATGCGATCCGCCAGTCGCGTCTCGCGCTCATCGCGCTGGCCAATGCGCTCGGCGACGAGGATCGCATCCAGGTCCTGCGTTTCGGCAGCACGCACAACGCACTGTTCCGCCGTCCGCTGCACGCCACGCTGCGCGTGCGCGCGGCATTGCACGAGCTTTCCCCGACCGTGCAGGCCGATCTCGGCGGCACCGAAATGGATGCGGCACTCGAAGCGGCGATCGCGACGCTCGGTCGGCCCGACGACGAGGCACGCAACCGCGTGATCATCCTCGTGACCGATGGCGCGGTGCACGCGCATGCGCTCGCTGCCGCGCGCGAACGCGCGCTCGCCTGTGGCGTCCGCATCTTCGTCGTCGCGGTCGGCAGCAGCGCGGGCGCCGACGTGCTCGAGCCGCTCGCACTCGCCACCGGCGGCACGCTCGAACGCGCGGTGCCCGCCGAACCGATCGCCGACGGCGTGCTGCGCCAACTGCAGCGCGCGCGCCTCTCGCCCGTCGAACCGCGGGTGTGCTGGGGACGCGGCGCCACCGCGCTGCCGCTCCGTCCGCTCTATGCGGGCGATGCGCTGATCGCGCTCGCGCTGCTGCCTGCGACTGCGCAACCGCGCACGGTGCGCCTGCAGTTCGAACGCACGGGCCCGGCGCAGGCGCTCACGACCGGGGCCGTCGAAACCGCGCCCGCATGGCGGGCCTGGGCAGGCCTGCAGCGCTACCGCGCGGCGCCTTCGGACGCGCGCCGCAAGACCCTCGCGCTGCACTACGGCCTCATCAGCGCGCAGACCTCGGCGGTCCTCGTCCACGAACGCGCCGCCGATGCGCGTGGCGGATCACTGCCGCGGATCGTGCAGGTTCCACAGATGGTGCCGGCGGGATTCGGGTTTGCCGCACATTCGTTGCCGCTCGCGGCGCGCTTGGTATCCACCAGCGGCGTGTATTCGTCCCTGATGTGCGCGCCCACGTACGACCCGGGCGCCGCCGACGACCACGATCTCGCGGAACTGCCGCCGTCCACGCCGCAGCCCGCCGCGCCGCCGCCGCTGACGGCTGAGCGCCGCGCCGTGCTCGACGCCGCACTGCTGCGCGTTCTTCGCACGGTGCTGTTCGTGCAGCGGCGCACCTCGATCGAGTTCGACGAACTCGTCAACCTGCTCGACCCGCGGTTGCGCGCCGACGCCAAGCGCCGCCTCGCCGAGCTGCGTTGCTTCGACGGCGATGTGCACAGTCTGCTGCGCACCTTCCTGCACCTGGAGGCGAACTGCCCGCCCGGCGCGGCGCCGCCGCTCGAGGATGACCAAGAACTCACCCTCGCGCGGCTGCAACAGGGCGTGGCCAGGGTCGCGGCATCGGTCGGATGATTCGACGCGGGAAGCACCACGCGCGCTCCCGATCCGCACCGGGAGCGCGCACGTGATCAACATCGGACGGGCGCGGCGAGACCCCGGCACGCGGGCACCAGCGACGTCACAATGAACAATCCTGAGGTGCGGGCAACACGCGCTCGAGCCCGACCGTTTCACTGCGACCCGCGTATTCGCCTGCCGTGAAGCGGTAACTCATCGTGGTGTGCTGTTTCAGCAAGTCCTCCTCGCGCACACTGGCCCTGCCCCGCCACCAAAGCCCTGCCCCGTCGGCGCATCACAGTCGATGCCGGCGCACATCCGAATACGACATTCGTCGTACATTATCGATCTTCGCGGCGCGTCAGGGCAGCCCGACGCAACGCGACGCGGCGGCAATCCCGAACCCGCTGCGCTGGTCTTGGCGAGAGCCCCGTTCGCCGGCGGACACGTACCCGGGTGGCAGGCCGCCGCACCGCCCGCCATCGACCGCCCCGGGCTCGCGGCCCGCCACGATGCGGCCGCACCCGCGGCCGGCACTGACCGCGCCGCGCTACACGACGATGTTGACGATCTTGCCGGGCACCACGATGAGCTTCTTCGGCGTCGCGCCGGCCACGAACTCGGCCACCCGCGGTTCGCCGAGCGCGCGGCGTTCGATCTCCTCGCGTGATGCGTTGACCGCAACCTCGATCGTGCCGCGCAGCTTGCCGTTGACCTGCACCGCGAGCGTGACCGCATCGCGCGCCAGCGCATCCGCATCGACCTTGGGCCAGGGCAGGTCCTCGATGAGCGTTTCAGCGTGGCCGAGCGCCTGCCACAGCGCATGCGCGGTGTGCGGCACGATCGGGTTGAGCAGCAGCACCATCGCCGTCAGCGCCTCGTGGCGTACCGCGCGCCCCTGGTCGCTCGAGTCGGTGAACTTGCCGAGCGCGTTGAGCAGTTCCATCACCGCGGCGATCGCGGTGTTGAACGCATAGCGCTCGCCGATGTCGCAGCTGACCTTCTGGATCGTCTCGTGGGTTTGCCGGCGCAGCGCCTTCTGGGCTGCATCGAGACGGCCCACATCGAGCGCGGCCGGCGCGCCCGCGCCGACGTGGGTGGCCACTTCGCGCCAGAAGCGGCGCAGGAAGCGCGCCATGCCTTCCACGCCCGCCTCGTTCCATTCCAGCGATTGCTCGGGCGGCGCCGCGAACATCGAGAACAGGCGCACCGTGTCGGCACCATGGCGCGCGATCATTGCCTGCGGGTCGACGCCATTGTTCTTGGACTTGGACATCTTCTCGATGCCACCGATCGCGACCGGCTGGCCGTCGCTCCTGAGCGTCGCGCCGACGATGCGCGCCTTGTCGTCGCGCTGGATCTCGACATCGGCAGGATTGAACCAGTCGCGATTGCCGCTGGCTGATTCGCGATAGTAGGTCTCGGCGATGACCATGCCCTGGCACAGCAGGCGCGTCGCCGGCTCGTCCGACTGCACGAGCCCGGCGTCGCGCATGAGCTTGTGATAGAAGCGGAAGTACAGCAGGTGCAGGATCGCGTGCTCGATGCCGCCGATGTACTGGTCGACCGGCAGCCAATGGTTGGCGCGCGCATCGACCTGGGTGGCTGCGCCCGGCGAGGTGTAGCGCGCGTAGTACCAGCTCGACTCCATGAACGTGTCGAAGGTGTCGGTCTCGCGCTCGGCCGGACCACCGCACTGCGGGCAGCTGCACTGGCGCCATTGCGGATCGGCCTTGAGCGGCGACTGCACGCCCATGAAGGCGACGTCCTCGGGCAGCAGCACCGGCAGCTGGTCCTCGGGCACCGGCACCGCTTCGCACCTGGGGCAATAGATGATCGGGATCGGGCAGCCCCAGTAGCGCTGGCGCGACACGCCCCAGTCGCGCAGGCGGAAGTTGACGCGCCGCGCTCCCTTGCCCTCGCGCTCCAGGCGCGCCGCCAGCGCGTCGAACGCGTGGCGATAGTCAAGGCCGTCGTATTCCCCCGAGTTGACCAGCCAGCCGTATTCGGTGAACGCACCCTCCTCGATGATCGAGCGCTCGAACTGCGCGACGACGTCCGCGGCCGCCGCCGGCTCGAACACATCGATCGCACGCATCTCGCCGAGCGCCGCGCTCATCGCGTCGCTGTTGCGCGTCGCGTCGCGCGCCAGTTCCATGATCGCCGCGCGCACCGCATCGCTGACCACCACCATCTTGATCAGCAGGTCGTACTTGGTCGCAAACTCCCAGTCGCGCTGGTCGTGGCCGGGCACGGCCATCACCGCGCCGGTGCCATAGCCCATCAGCACGAAGTTGGCGATCCAGATCGGCAGGCGCTCACCGCTGATCGGATGCAATGCAGTCAAGCCGGTGTCGATGCCCTTCTTCTCGGCGGTGTCGATGTCGGCCTGAGCGGTGCCGCCATGACGGCATTCGTCGATGAAGGCCGCCACCAGCGGCTTGCTGCGCGCGGCCTCGAGCGCGAGCGGATGCTCGGCCGCGATCGCCAGGTAGGTCGCGCCGAGCAGGGTGTCGGGGCGCGTCGTGAACACGGTCAGCGGCTCGGCCTGGCCCTCGACCGCGAACTGGATCTCGAGGCCTTCCGAACGGCCGATCCAGTTGCGCTGCATGGTCTTGACCGAGTCGGGCCAGCCCGGCAGTCGGTCGAGTCCGGCCAGCAGCTCGTCGGCGTAGTCGGTGATCTTGAGGAACCACTGCGGGATCTCGCGCTTCTCGACCACCGCGCCGGTGCGCCAACCGCGCCCATCGACGACCTGCTCGTTGGCGAGCACGGTCTGGTCGACCGGATCCCAGTTGACGACCGAGTTGCGGCGATAGGCCAGCCCCTGCTTGAACAGGCGCACGAACATGCGCTGCTCGTGCGCGTAGTACTCGGGCCGACAGGTGGCGAACTCGCGCGACCAGTCGATCGCGTAGCCCATCGCCTTGAGCTGGGCCCGCATGTGCTCGATGTTGGCGTAGGTCCACTTGGCCGGCGCGGTCCGATGCTTGATCGCGGCGTTCTCGGCCGGCAGGCCGAACGCGTCCCAGCCCATCGGCTGCAGCACGTTGCGGCCCTGCATGCGCTGATAGCGACTGATCACGTCGCCGATCGTGTAGTTGCGCACGTGGCCCATGTGCAGCGCGCCCGACGGATACGGCAGCATCGACAGGCAGTAGTACTTGGGCTTGCCGGCGTCTTCCTTCACCTCGAAGGCGCGCGTCTGGTTCCAGAATTTCTGCGCGGCGGTCTCGACCGCCTGGGCGTCGTAGGTCTCTTGCATCGGTGTCTTGGCGCGCCGCGAGGCCACGCCACCCATGGATTGCCGGAATCGGGCAGCGTATCGCAGCGCAGCATCGGCGCCAACCGCGGCCGTGCGGAAGGCATTCACGCGCGACTGCGACGGCGCGATGTCCCCTGCCTGTGCGGTCGTGCGTTGGCGTGGGCGGGAAGAGCGTTCTTCCCGCTCACCGATCGAGGAGAGGAGCATGAGACAGCTTGTACTGTGCGCGGCACTCGCGGCCACGCTGGGACTGGGCCTGGCAGCGCCGGCTGCCGCCACCAGCTTCACCTATCACGGCCAGTTGCAAGATGCCGGGCAACCCGCCAACGGCAACTACGACCTGCAGCTCACGCTGTACTCGGCGCCGACCGGCGGCACGGTCGTGGCCGGGCCGGTGACGCTCTATGGGGTCAACGTCAAGGATGGCAACTTCGCCACCACGGCCGATTTCGGTGCCACGGCACCGCTCACCGCGCAGGGCTGGCTCGACGTCAAGGTCAAGGCCGCGGGTGGCGATTTCATCGCACTGGATGCGCGATCGCCGGTCGCGCCCGAAGCCGGCGCCTGCCCGGGTGCCTGGGCGCTCGATGGCAATGCGGGCAACCCCGCCGGCAGCTACCTGGGCACGGCCGACAACCAAGCCGTGTGGATCAGGGCCAACGGCGCCAGCGTCGCCACATTCAAGCCCAATTCTTCGGTTGGCCTGGCCTTCCCCTACGACACGGCTGGCGCATTTTCGACTGCGATCGGCTACAACGCCGGCACCGTCAACGGCGGCTCGATCGTCACCGGCGGCTGGAACGACGCGACCTTCGGCAACACCATTCGCGATACCGCGACCAACCAGGTCATCCTCGTCGCCGAGCACGGCGTGGGCATCAACACCGCCAAGGCGGTTGACGGCAATCCCCTGCGCGACGAGCTCACGATCGCGCCATCGGCGGGTCTGCCCGCTTCCAGCGCCGATCTGACGCTCATGACCGGGACGCCTGCGGCCAATGGCTACCACGGCTTCAACATCAATGCCGCGCCGAACGGCTATCTCAATATCTCGGGCCTGCACTACGACACAGGCGGCTCGGTCCTGAGCTACGACCCGATCCTGGCCATCAGTCACTACCACAACGCGCTGACAGCCAGCTTTGCATTCAACGGTGCCTCATTCGGCCACCCGATGACGGTCGGCAACAACACCAGCAACGGCAACGGCGCCTTTGTCAGCTCGACCGGAGTCTGGACCAATGCCTCCAGTCGCAGCTTCAAGGACTCGTTCGCCGCGATCGACCCGGTGACGGTCCTCGACCGCCTCGTCGCGCTGCCGATCCAGACTTGGTACTACAAGGGCAATCGCGACGATGGCATGCATCTGGGCCCGGTGGCCGAGGAGTTCGCGAGTGCGTTCGGCCTGGGCAGCAACGAACGCTACATCGGCACGGTCGACGAGAGCGGCGTGGCGCTGGCGGCGATCCAGGGCCTCAACCGCAAGGTTGAACGTGAGAACGCCAGGCTCAAGGTCGACAACGCCGACCTGCGCCAACGGCTCGACCGGCTGGCAGCGCGGCTGGAGAAGCTCGAGATAGGGCGGAGGCCGTGACATGGACGCGATCATGCGCTTGCGCGCCAGCGGCCCTCCGCTGCTGGCGCTCGCCCTCGCCCTCGTCGCCGCGCCCGTCCTCGCCGCCGGCAAGACCCAGGCGCGCTTGCCCGCGACCGCCACCAGCGCGCGCTTCGCGCTCAGCGGCAGTCTGGCGCCGCTGCCATCGCCACCCGCGCAAGGGGGTTCCGTGCAGCTCGCGGCACGCCTCCAGGCCGCGCGCGTCGACCTGCCGGTGCAGCAAGGTGGCGGGCTCGCCGTCATTGCGCGGCTGGCGGTGTCACCGCTGACCTGCTATGACGACACGATCTTCCGGGACGGCTTCAACGAGTTCTGGCCGTGAGCACGGCGCGGCGGCTGCGGTCAGTCTGACCCGCAGCCGCCGCGCCGCCGGGACCGGTACCGCGGCTGTCGGCATCGGCAACGCGGCCAGCGATCGCCAGCACGGGCCGATCACGGCCACAGGCGGCGCCAGCGCATCCGCGTCGCCGCGTCGCCGCGCTGCCGCATGCCCGCGCCATCGCCTTCAGCCACACCAGGACGCAGCGCCCCAACCGTTGGCGCTGCCTTGCGGTCACCGGCTCGATATCGCCAACGGCACGCGCATCAAGTCGGTGCAGGTCGGTCGCGGCGACGTCGCCATCGCGCGGGTGCCGGCATCATCGAGGGTACCCACGATGCGTGGGAGGCCGCGTGCCAGCGCGGCGGTTCACGCCCACCGGCTGGTAGGCGCGAAGCACGCCCGACCTGCGGGGCGAGCGATCCATGCGGCTACGCCTTGCTCGTTGCGATGATTCGTGGGCGCAGCGCACCGATGCCGCAAGCGCCCTGCTAGCATGTGCGTCCATTTCCGGGGAGCCATGCCGATGAAGCTTCGCGCCGCCACTGCATCGATTCTCGCCATCGCCGCCGCCGGCGCCTCCAGCGCGCACGCCGCGGACGCGCCCGCGTCGGCGGCGCAACCCGTTGTCCTGCATTGCGCGCACCTGCTCGACCCGGTCAACGGCAAGCTGCTGGGCGAAACGACGATCGTCACCGACGGCACGCGCATCAAGTCGGTGCAGGCCGGCCGCGGCGACGTCGCCGGTGCGCGCGTGATCGACCTCGGCAGCGCCACTTGCCTGCCCGGCCTCATCGACAGCCATACCCACCTGACCAGCGAAACCAGCCCCACCGGCTATACCGACCAGTTCCGCTGGAACACCGCCGATTATGCGATCCGCTCGACCGTCTACGCGCGGCGCACGCTCGAAGCCGGTTTCACCACCGTGCGCAACCTCGGCGACGGCGCCAATGCCTCGATCGCCCTTCGCAATGCGATCAACGCGGGCGTGATTCCGGGCCCACGCATCTTTACCGCCGGCGGCGCGATCGGCTCCACCGGCGGCCACGCCGACGACACCGATGGCTACCGTGCCGACCTGCAGGGCGACCCGCACGCGAAGGACGGCATCATCAATGGCAGCGATGATGCATGGAAGGCCGTGCGCCAGCACTACAAGGACGGTGCCGACCTCATCAAGATCATGCCCTCGGGCGGGGTACTCGACGAAAGCACGAGCGCCGACAACCCGCAGCTCACGATCGACGAAATCAAGGCCGTCGTCGCCGCCGCGCATGACTACGGCTTCACCGTGGCCGCGCATGCCCATGGCGCCGAAGGCATCCGTCGCGCCGTGGTCGGCGGCGTCGACTCGATCGAACACGGCACCTTCATGGACGATGCCGACATCAAGCTCATGAAGGAGCACGGCACCTGGTACGTGCCGACCATCATCGCCGGCAAGTACGTGCAGGAAATGGCCGCGAAGCCGGGCTACTACCCGCCACAGGTGGCGGCGAAGGCCAGGCTGGTCGGCCCGATCATCCAGCAGACGGCGGCCAGGGCCTACAAGGCCGGCGTCAAGATCGCTTTCGGCACCGACGCGGCCGTGTATCCACATGGGCAGAACGCCAAGGAGTTCCAGTACATGGTCGAGGCCGGCATCCCGCCGATGTACGCGCTGCAGGCGGCCACCACGCACGCGGCCGAACTGCTGCGCCGGAGCAAGGACCTCGGCAGCGTGGAAGCCGGCAAACTGGCCGACGTCATCGCGGTCGACGGCAATCCGCTGCAGGACATCACGCTCATGCAGCAGGTGTCGTTCGTGATGAAGGACGGCACGGTCTACAAGCAGGCCGGCAAGGCCACCCAGCCCTGAACCGCGCGCCGGCGCGCGACGTCCGCTCGCGCGCGGCCTCGCCCTCGATGAATCCGCACTGGCTCGGCAGCGTCGCCGCCACCTTGACCACGGTCTCGTTCGTGCCGCAGGCGCTGCGCGCGATCCGCACGCGCGACACGCGCGGCATCTCGGCATGGATGTATGGCCTGTTCACGCTCGGCATCGCCTGTTGGCTCGGTTATGGCGTCCTGCTCGACTCCTGGCCGATGATCATTTCCAACACGGTCACGTTCGCGCTGGCCGCGACGATCCTCGCACTCAAGCTGCGCTATGGCTGAAGCGCGGCCTTGCGCGTGGTCATGTGGCGCAGGTAGTCGAGCAGTGCGTCGAGATCGGCATCGGGCAGGCTGCGCGCGTCGAAGCCGGGCATGCGTGCGCGCGGCCAGTGCCGCAGCGATTGCGGCTGGCGGATATACGCCCGCAGCAGATCCGCGCGCAGATATTCGGTCGGCCCGTAGGGCAGGTTGAGATCGGGACCGACCTCGGCTGCGCCTGCGCCGTTGAGCGTGTGGCAGGCCATGCAGGTGGCCTGGAACACCGCGAAGCCGCGCCGGATCGGGCTGTCGGGTGCAAGCTCGGCGGCCGGCAGCAGCGCCGGGTAGCGTTCGGCCACGCCCGGCAACCTGCGGATCGTGGCCAACTGGTAGGGCCAGCGCTCGGTACCGATACCGGCCGCCTGCGGCTGGGTCCACACCAGGTAGAACGGTCCCGCACTCGTCGCCTTGCCCGGCAGGCGCGGCCAAGGCGCGCGCCGATCCTCGATCGCGAGCCAAGCGGTGCTGCCGGCCGTGTTCCACAGCAGCGCCGCCGGCAGTTCCGCGACAAAGCCGTCGGTCGCCACCAGTTGCAGATGGTCGACCGGCCCGACGCCGGCCAGAAGTGCACGCAGCGGCAGCGCGCGGTAGCGCATGTCGCGCCGGTAGGCGACGTCGTCGGGAATGTCGATGCGGCGCACTTCGGCGCGCCGAAGCAGGCTGGCGTCGTCGAACACGCGCGGCGTCCCATCGAGTTCGAGCGTCAGCTGCGCCGCCGCAACCGGCAGCGCGATCCAGCCCATCAGCAACAACAACCAGCAGCGCATCGCCGCTCCCGCCGTGGTCGACGCGCGATTGTAGCCCGCGCACGCCGCGCACCGGCCTGGCCCGTGCACCGCCCGGGCCAAGCCCCTGCCGCGTCGAGCCGGGCCAGCGCCGCCACGGCCCGGCGGACTCGATGCACGGCGGCATGGCGCAACCGCGCCGCGGATGGCGTTACTCGCACTACGCCGACCCGACGCCGACGCCGACGCCGACCCGACGCCGACCCGACGCCGAGCCGCGTCGCTGCGGCGCGCCCAACTGCCACGAGGAACCCGACATGCGACCCATCGTTGCGCTCATCATCGCCGCTGGCGCGGCCTTGACGCCTGCCGTCGCACCGGCACAGAACCTGCTGCTGAACCCTGGCTTCGACTCCAATCTCGCCGATTGGGACCTGTTCGAAGCCTTCGGCGTCACCGCGGCGTGGAATGCCGCCGACGAACACGCCGCTCCCGGCTCAGGCTCGCTGCGCGGCAACCTGCCTGCGAGCGGCACGTTCCGCATCCCGATCTACGCCTCGCAATGCGTTGCCGTGCAAGGCGGCACCAGCTACCGGTTTGGTGGCAGCGTGCTGCTGCCCGCGGCCACCAGTCCCGACAATGCGTACGCGACGGTGTTCGCCAATCTTTATGCCGAGGCGGCGTGCAGCGGCAATTCCAGTGCGCATCTGGCCGCGCCGAACGTCACCCTGCGCGACACCTGGGTCCGTACGCAGGACACCCTCGTCGCCGCCGCGACCGATCGGTCCCTGCGCATCCACCTGCGCGTTTTTGCGCCGACCGGTACCGAGCTGAGCTCGAATTTCGACAATGTCTTCGTCGAAGCACTGGCCGATGCCCTCTTCAGCGACGGCTTCGAATGAGGTGCGAGGTGGCAACGTACGGTTGGAATCGGCTGCCGGTGGCACAATCTGCGATCGACGTGATCCAGGAGCCACCGCATGTCCGCCAACCCGCCGTCCCCGTACGTGTTCGACGCCACCGAAGCCAACTTCCAGGGCGAGGTGATCGATGCCTCGTTCGAGCAGCCGATCCTCGTCGACCTGTGGGCGACCTGGTGCGGCCCGTGCAAGACCCTCGGCCCGATCCTCGAGAAGGTGGTCGATGCCTTCAATGGCGCCGTGCGCCTGGCGAAGATCGATGTCGACAAGGAGCAGGCGTTGGCTGCCGCGTTCGGCGTGCGCAGCATCCCCACCGTGGTGCTGATCCGCGATGGCCAGGCCGTCGATGGCTTCAACGGTGCGCTGCCCGAGGGCGGTGTACGTGAGTTCCTGCAGCGTCATGTGCAACCGGCGCCGGCGCCGGCCGAAGCCAGCGAACCGCCCGTGCGCGAGGAAACGCCGGCACAGGCGATCGCGCGCATCGAGCAGGAAATCGCCGCCGAGCCTGACAAGGCCGAGCTCAGGCTCGACCTCGCGGTGGCGCAGATGCAGGCCGGCAACGCTGCCGCCGCCGAAGCCGAACTCGATGCACTGCCGGCCAATCTCGCCAGCGATGACCGCGCGCGCCGCCTGCGCGGCCGCCTCGACTTCGCGCATTCGCTCAAGGATGCGCCAGCGATCGGCGAGCTGCGTGCGCGCATCGAGCGCAACGGCGCCGACTACGAGGCGCATGACCTGCTCGGCGTGCGCCTGCTGGTCGATGGCCAGGTCGCGGCCGGCCTCGAGCAGTTCCTCGGCGTGCTCAAGGCCGACCGCAACTGGAACGAAGGGCAGGCGCGCAAGCGCCTGGTCGCCGCCTTCAGTGTCGTCGACGATGAGGAACTGGTCGGCAGCTACCGGCGCAAGATGTCCTCGCTGCTGTTCTGAGGCGCAGGGCGCGGCGCCGCCGGGACCGCCACCACGCCGGCACGAGGCACTGCCGCCGGCGCCACGCCCTATGCTTGCCATGACGACCACCGAGGATCCAGCCACGTGACCACCGCGCACGACGCCAGTGCCGAATCGATGTCGATGCGCACGGCCACGCCGGGCCGGTTCGATTACGTGATCGACTGGCCGCAGGTCACGGCGCCCGCCGGCGCGGCGATCAAGGCATTCTGGCGCAGTGAAGGTGCGCTCGCCGACGAGACCGCGATGGATGCGCGGCTCGGTCAGGTCGTCATGCATGCCTGCGATGCCAGTGGCGCGGTCGCCGGGGTCTGCACCGCGCTGGCCGTCACGCCGCCGCGGCTGGGCCAGCCGCTGTACTACTGGCGCACCTTCGTCGGCGCACGCTGGCGTTCGAGTCCGCTCGTCATGGCCCTGCTCAAACGCTCCTGCGCGCTGCTCGAGGAACATGCCCGCAATCACGGCTACCCCTGCATCGGCGTGCTGCTCGAACTCGAAAACCAGCGCTTCCGAGAACGCGGCCGGATGGCGACATGGGTCAATCCGCGGTTTGTCTACATCGGCCGCAGCGAGCGCGGCCTCGATCTGCGCGTGCTGTATTTCAAGGGTGCGCGGCTCAAGCCGCCCGCGTAAGCTGCCCGCCTGCCCGCCTGCCCCGCATCCACCATGAGCGCCGACAGTCCCGCCCCCGCCCCCGCCGGCGCCACGCCCGATCCGGACAACCGTATCGCCGAGATGCTCGGCAGCGTGCACACCACGAACTTCCCCGACTTGCTGCGCCAGCTCGGCGGTTGTCTCGTGATCAGCACCTACCAGGCCGGCAAGCTCGTGATCCTGCGACCCGACGGTGCGACCATCAACACCCACTACCGCAGCTTCAACCGCCCGATGGGGATGGCCGCCGACGCCGAGCGCTTGGCGCTGGGCACGGCGCTGGAGATTGCCGAGTTCCGCAACATGCCGGCCGTGGCCAAGCGGATGCAGGATCCGCCACGCCACGACGCGGTGTACATGGCGCGACGCGTCCACATCACCGGCGCCATCGACATCCACGAAATGGCTTGGGACAAGCACGGCGACCTGTGGTTCGTGAACACGCTGTTCTCGTGCCTGTGCACGCTCGATGCCAAATCGAGTTTCGTGCCCCGCTGGCGCCCGCGCTTCGTGCGCCACTACGCGCCCGAGGATCGCTGCCACCTCAATGGGCTGGCGATGCGCGACGGCAAGCCGCGCTACCTGACCGCGCTGGGCGAATGCGACGAACCGCAGGGTTGGCGCAACAACAAGCGCGATGGCGGCATCGTCATCGACCTCGTCGGCGACAAGGTGATCGCGCGTGGCCTGTCGATGCCGCATTCGCCGCGCTGGCACGCGGGCAAGCTGTGGGTGCTCGAGTCAGGCCGCGGCAAGCTGGTCACGATCGATCCCGCCACCGGCGCCAAGACCGACGTCGCCAGCGTGCCGGGCTTCGCGCGCGGACTCGACTTTCTCGGTCCGGTGGCGTTCATCGGCCTGTCGCAGTTGCGCGAAACCAATGCCTTCACCGACATCGAGATCACCGACGACAACCGCGATCGGCAAAGTGGCGTGTGGGTGGTGCACCTGGACACCGGCAACACGATTGCACTGCTCAAGTTCACCGGCGGCGTGCAGGAGATCTTCGCGGTGCAGGCGATTCCGGGCGTGCTGTTTCCCGAGATCATCAGCGACGGCGAATACCTCACCAATTCCTACGCGCTACCCGACGAGGCGCTGCGCGAGGTCGGCTTCACGCCGCAGCCCACGCCCGCGACGCCCGGCGCCGGCTACGGCAATGGCGCCGATGGCTCGGGCGCGGGCTGAGCTCGCGACGCGCGGCCGTTGCGCCAGGCGCCGACCGCAAGCAGTGCCTGCGCACACATCTGGGCCGCCGGGGCCTCGCCATCGATGCGCAGGCTGCCCTCCGGCGGCGCATCGAAGCGCGTCACCATCGCGTCCACCAGCGCGGGCAAGCGGTCACCGGCCGGGTGACTGCCGCGCGCGACGTCGCGCTCGATGCGCAGCCGCGCCAGCGAGGGCCGGCACTCGACCAGCAGCGGCAGCACCGCATGACCGTGCTGCCGGGCGCAGTCCGCCACCGCATCGAAGTCCTTGCGCCGCGCAAAGGTCATGCCGTCGAGCACGCTCGATGCGCCGAGCACGCAGTTGATTTCGAGCGCCATCAGCACGCCGCGAAACGCCGCGCGCTTTTCCATGCGCGTATAGCTGCAGACGGGAAACATCGCGGCGCGGATCGCATCGCGGCAGATGCGGCGCAACGCGAGCTCGCGCTCGAGCGCGCGGGCAATCGTCGTCTTGCCGGCACCGGGCAGGCCCATCACGACCACCACCACGCGATCGGCTGCTGTGCTCATCGCCGCCCCCGCGGTGGCGGCCGGCGTTGCCACACGCAGGCGCCGCCGGCATGAGGCGTGCGCACGGGTGAGTTCGGTCCTGCCATCGACTCGTCCTGCGTCCGCTAGAATCAACCGGCCGTCATCGCCCACCACCGGGCGCCACGACGACCCACCGGAAAACCATGCGCTCCCTGCACCTGCAACGTTACCTGTTCACGGGCCTGCTCACGATCATCCCGTTGTGGCTGACCTGGATCGTGTTCAAGTGGATCTTCGCACTGCTGTCGGAGGTCAACCTGCCGTGGATCACGGCACTCGTCAATGCCTACCCCGATACGCTCGGCCACCTGCAGCAGGAATGGCTGCTGTCGCCACTGGCCTTCCTCATCACGCTGGTGCTGCTGTACGTGGTCGGCTTCGCCGCCTCGCGCGTGCTCGGCCAGCGTGTGCTGGCGATCTTCGAGCGCCTGATCGAGCACATTCCGATCGCCCACAGCATCTACGGCGGCGCCAAGAAGCTGATGGCGATGCTGCAGAACAAGCCCGGCGGCACCCAGCGCGTGGTGCTCATCGCCTTCCCCTCGCCGCAGCTCAGGACGATCGGCTTCGTCACGCGCGTGTTCGAGGATGCCGACGGCGTGGAGTACGCGGCCGTGTACGTGCCGACCACGCCCAACCCCACCGGTGGTTACCTGGAGATCGTCCCGGTGACCGAACTCGTCGCGACCGACTGGAGCGTCGACCAGGCGATGGCCTTCATCCTTTCGGTTGGTGCGACTTCGCCCGACCGCTTGCCGTTCCCGCTGGCGAGGAAACCCTGATGCTGCGCCGGCCGCGCCCGCCGGCCGCATGCTTGCGCATAACTACCTGTACCGCAACGAAAACGACGCCTCCGACGTGACCTTTGACACAGGCTTGCGGCGGCCGCGAGCGGGTAGCCTCGGCGATTGAGCGAACGGGCTGGGCAAACGCCTGGTCATGCGCCGCGATGCCGGCGGCGCGCACGGCTTCGCCTTCACTTCCCGACCTGGACCTCCCCATGAAAACACTGTTCCGCAAACACTTGCCGCTGGCGATCTGCGCCGCGATCTCGACCAGCGCCGTGGCCGCGTCGTTCGACGTCGGCGATCTCGACGCCAAGATCAGTCCCTGCGCCGACTTCAACGGCTTCGTCAACGCCAAGTGGGTCGCGGCGAATCCGATCCCGGCCGACAAGACGCGCTGGGGCGCGTTCGACGCACTGCGCGAACAGAGCCTCAAGGTCCAGCACGAGATCGTCGATGCCGCCGCGCGTGACGCCGATCAGGCCAAGGCCGGTTCGATCGAACAGAAGATCGGCTGGTTCTATCGCGCCGGCATGGACGAGGCCGCGATCGAGAAAGCCGGCCTGACGCCGCTCAAGCCCGAGCTCGAACGCATCGCCGCGCTCAAGACGCCGGCCGACATCGCCGGCTACATCACCGACGCGATGGTGCGCGGACAGGGCGACGTGTTCATGTTCGGTGCCGGCCCCGACTTCAAGAACTCCAAGATCCAGATCGCGTTCGCGATGCAAGGCGGCCTCGCCCTGCCGACCGCCGAGTATTACAGCAAGCCCGAATACAAGGACATCCGCCAGGCCTACAAGGACCACGTGGCGAAGATGCTCGAACTGGCCGGCAGCAACAAGGCCGATGCCAAGCGCGATGCCGATCGCGTGCTGGCCTTCGAAACACGGCTGGCCTCCGCGTCGCTGACGCCGGTCGAGTGGCGCAAGCCCGAGAACCAGTACCACTTCGTGACCGTCGCCGCGGCCGACGCGGCCTCGCCCAACTTCTCGTGGAGCAAGTTCCTCGCCGCGCAGAAGGCTGACATCAAGGGCGGTTTCTCGTTGTCGCAGCCCAAGTTCTTCGCCGAACTGGACAAGATGCTGGTCGACGTGCCGGTCGACCACTGGCAGGCCTACCTGCGTGCGCACGCCATCGACGGCGCCGCCCCCTACCTGTCGCGTCCCTTCGTCGAGGAGTCGTTCGCGTTCTACAAGAAGACGCTCGGCGGCCAGAAGGAACAGGAGGCGCGCTGGAAGCGCGTGCTCGGCGCCACCAATGCCGGCATGGGCATGGCACTGGGCGAGCTGTACGTGGCCAAGGCCTTCCCGCCGGCCGCCAAGGAGCGCGCGCAGGAACTGGTGACCCATGTGGTGGCCGCGCTCAAGACGCGCATCGAGCATCTGGACTGGATGAGCGATGCGACCAAGACCAAGGCACTGGAAAAGTGGGCGACCTTCCTGCCCAAGATCGGCTACCCCGACAAGTGGCGCGACTGGACGGGCCTGACCGTCAAGCCCGATGACTACTACGGCAATGTCATGGCGGCCGCACGGTTCAACAATGCCTGGGACATCGCCAAGATCGGCCAGCCGACCGACCGCCTCGAATGGGGCATGACGCCGCAGACGGTCAATGCCTACTACAACCCCAGCGACAACACGATCAACTTCCCGGCCGCGATCCTGCAGCCGCCGTTCTTCGACTTCAAGGCCGACGATGCGCTCAACTACGGCGGCATCGGCGCCGTGATCGGCCACGAGGCCACCCACGGCTTCGACGACGAGGGCAGCCAGTTCGACGCGCAGGGCAACAACGTCAACTGGTGGACGCAGGACGATCGCAACAAGTTCGATGCGCGCACCGACAAGCTCGTCAAGCAGTTCGACGCCTATGAACCGCTGCCGGGCAAGCATGTCAACGGCCAGCTCACGCTGGGCGAGAACATCGCCGATCTCGGTGGCATCAACGTGGCCTGGGATGCGTTCCAGAAGGTGCTCAAGGCGCATCCGGCCGAGAACCACAAGATCGACGGCTACACGCCCGACCAGCGCTTCTTCCTCAACTGGGCCCGCGTGTGGCGCGGCGCGATCCGCCCCGAGCATCTGCAAGTGCTGCTCAATGCCGATCCGCATGCACCGGCGCAGTACCGCGCGATCGCGGCCCCGTCGAACATGCCGCAGTTCGCGCAGGCGTTCGCCTGCAAGGCCGGCGACGCGATGGTGCGCAGCGGCGAGCAGCAGGTGAAGATCTGGTGATGCCGGCGCGGCGCCCGCATCGCCGAAACGGCGCGGGCGCTCACGGTTCAAGGTTCCGTCATTCGATGCACGAGGTTACCGCCATGCCCCGCACCACGCCCCGCCTTCTGGTGTCCGCCCTTGCCCTGGCCGTGAGCATCCAGCTCGCGGCGGCGCCGGTGTTCGACATCGGCGATCTCGACAAGTCGGTGTCGCCCTGCACCGACTTCAACGCCTATGCCAATGGCAAGTGGATCGCGGCCAACCCGATCCCGGCCGACAAGACGCGCTGGGGTGCCTTCGACGAATTGCGCGAAAAGAGCCTTGCCGCCCAGCACACCCTCGTCGAACGCGCCGACAAGTCCGCCGACACGGCGACGGCCGGTTCGATCGAGCAGAAGATCGGCTGGCTGTACCGCTCGGGCATGGACGAGACCGCCATCGACAAGGCCGGCTACGCACCGATCAAGCACGATCTGGCCGAGATCGCCCGCCTGCATGACGCGCGTCAGATCGCGGCCTGGCTCGGACAGGCCTTTGCGCGTGGCGACGGCATCGGCTTCCGCTTCGGCCCCGGTGCCGACTTCAAGGACGCGCGACGCCAGATCGCCTTCGCGCACCAGGGCGGTCTGGGCCTGCCCACGCCTGACTACTACAGCCAGGATGAGCACAAGGACATCCGCGCCGCCTACGTCACCTATCTGACCCGGCTGTTCGAGCTCACCGGCGTCAAGGCCAAGCTCGCCGCGCGCAAGGCACAGGACGTGCTGGCCTTCGAGACGCGGCTGGCCAAGGCCTCGCTGTCGCGCGTGGAGCTGCGCGATCCGGCCAACCAGTACCACTTCATGACGCTTGCCGAGGCCGACAAGGTCACGCCGCATTTGGACTGGGCCGCGTTCTTCAAGGCCCTCCGCGTCGCGCCGGGTGACGGCTTCTCGCTGTCGCAGCCGAAGTTTTTCGCCGAGTTCGACGCCATGCTGGCCAGTGTGCCGGCCGCGCAGTGGCGCGACTATCTTGCCGCCCACGCGATCGACGAGGCCGCGCCGTTCCTATCGCAGCCGTTCCAGCAGGCCAGCTTCGAGTTCCACGAGCACACGCTCAACGGCCAGCCCGAGCAGCGCGCACGCTGGAAGCGCGTGCTCGACGCGGTGAACTTCAGCATGGGCATGGCGCTGGGCGAGCTCTACGTGAAGGACTACTTCCCGCCCGCCGCCAAGGCGCGTGCGCAGCAGCTCGTCGACAACGTCAACAACGCGATGAAGGCGCGGCTGGAGAAGCTCGACTGGATGAGCCAGGCCACGCGCGAAAAGGCGCTCGCCAAGTGGTCCACCTTCCTGCCCAAGATCGGCTATCCCGACAAGTGGCGGCAGTGGGACGGCCTCGCGATCGTGCCCAACGACTATTTCGCCAACCTGCGTGCGGCGGCGGCATTCAACTACCGCTACCAGCTCGACAAGATCGGCAAGCCGACCGACCGCTACGAGTGGTTCATGACGCCGCAGACGGTCAATGCCTACTACAGCGCAGCCACCAACACGATCAACTTCCCGGCCGCGATCCTGCAGCCGCCGTTCTTCTACGCCGACGGCGATGACGCGATCAACTACGGCGGCATCGGTGCCGTGATCGGCCACGAATCCGGTCACGGCTTCGACGACAAGGGCAGCCAGTTCGATGGCGCCGGCAACAACGAGAACTGGTGGACCAAGGAAGATCGCGACCGCTTCAACGAGCGCACCGCCAAGCTCGTCGCGCAATTCGACGCCTACGTGCCGCTGGCCGACCACCCTGACCAGCACGTCAACGGCAAGCTGACGTTGGGCGAGAACATCGGCGACCTCGGCGGGCTGGCGTTCGCCTACGATGCCCTGCAGGCAGCCGACGGCAACAAGCCCGACCCGATGATCGACGGGCTCACGCGCGACCAGCGCTTCTTCCTCAACTGGGCCCGCGTCTGGCGCGGCAACATCCGCGACAAGGCCCAGCTCGTGCTGCTCAACACCGACCCGCACGCGCCGGCCCGGTTCCGGGCGGTCGGCGCGCCGTCGAACATGCCTGCCTTCGCCAAGGCCTTCGACTGCAAGGCTGGCGACGCGATGGTGCGCAGCGGCGATCAGCAGGTGAAGATCTGGTGACGTGATCGGCCCGGCGCCACGCCAGCGGCGCCGGATCGGCGGGGACGCATCGGCGTCCCCTGCCCGCTTCAGAACGACCAGGTCACCGCGGCGACGAAGCGGCTGTCGGCCTGGTCCATGCTGCCCATCGATTCCTCGAACGCGTCGTTGAAGCCGAAGGTCTTGTAGTAGCCGGCTTCCACGTTGAAGCGGTCGCTGAGCTTGTAGTAGGCGCCGAGGTAGCCGTACTGGTAGCTGTCGCCGGCAAGGCGGTCGAGGTCGTACCAACCGGCGGTGGCCTTGATGCCCCACGGCGTGTCACCGATCGGCCAGTCGGCATTGAACTCGTAGTCGATCGCGCTGGCGCCCATGCGGTAGAGGTCGTCCGAGTAGGCGATCGCGAACTCGTAGTAGTCGGCGAAGCCGAGCTTCAACGCCAGCTCGTTGTAGTTGATGTTGTAGCCGGCGTTGGCGCCCGGATAGATCGCGCGCAGCAGCGACACGTCGAAGCTGGCGTGTTCGCCGAGGTCCGTCTTCCAGCCCACCACGAAGTCGAATTCGGAATGGATGCCGTCGCCCGGCACGCCGAAATCCATGCGGCCGGCCCACAGCTGCCCGTAAAAGCCGCTGCGATGGTTGAGGTCGAGCTCGGCCTGGATGCCGATGCCATGGTCGGTCTGCGATACGCCACGCCAGATGTAGTCGCTGCCGAGCGTGACATAGCCTTCGGTGGTCCAGCTCGCCTCGTCGGCGGCGGCCTCGTCGGCCGCGAGCGCGGGAGCGGCAGCCACGAGCAGCGCGAGCAGCGCGCAGGAATGGATGGTCTTCACGGATGATTCCCCAGTCGAGCCGATGCCGGCTGCGCGCATTGTAGGGGCAGCCACCGCCGGATTGGGTGGGCCGATGGTCGAACGGGGATTGCTCCGGCGGCGCATTGGCCCGATGCTACGGCCCTGCCTGCACGCCAGCCGCCGCCGGCACGCTCCCGCCAACGCATCCTGGGGAAAACCGATGACGCTTCGCCTTGGCCCTGCCAGCCTGCTCCTGCCGCTCGTGCTCGCCGCCTGCGGCGGCACCGCCACCGACGGCACCGCGCCCGCTTCGACCGCGGCCGACACGTCGGCGGCGAGCCAGCCTGCCGCACCGGCCGCCGACAACAGGCTCAACGTCTACAACTGGTCCGACTACATCGCCGAATCGACGATTCCCGACTTCGAGCGCGACACCGGCATCAAGGTCACCTACGACGTCTACAGCGAGAACGAGGTGCTCGACGCCAAGCTCAAGGTCGGCAACTCCGGCTACGACGTGGTGTTCCCGACCGCGCGCCCGTTCGCGCAGCGCCAACTCGCGGCCGGGCTGTACGCGCCGCTCGACAAGGCCAAGCTCGGCAACTGGGACAAGCTCGATCCGGCGATCCTGGCGAGCCTCGCCACGATCGACCCCGGCAACGCCCACCTCGTGCCCTACATGTGGCACACCACCGGCATCGGCTACAACCCGGCCAAGCTCAAGGCCGCGCTCGGCGCCGACTTCGTGCTCGATTCGTGGGCGCAACTGTTCAACCCCAAGGTCGCCGAAAAACTCAAGTCGTGCGGCATCGCCATGCTCGACGACGACCAGGAAGGCTTCGCCGCGGCGCTGTTCGCGCTCGGCAAGGATCCCAACTCGACCAACCCGGCCGACCTCGAGGCGGCGGCCAACCTGTTCGCGGGCATCCGCCCGTACGTGCGCTACTTCAACAACAGCCAGTACATCAACGACCTCGCCAATGGTGACGTGTGCATCGCGCACGGCTACTCGGGCGACGTGGTGCAGGCGCGCGACCGCGCGGCGGAAGCGGGCAACGGCATCGAGGTCGCCTATGTGGTGCCCAGCGAAGGCAGCCTGCGCCAGCTCGACGTGATCGCGATTCCGGCTGACGCGACCCACAAGGACAACGCTCACCGCTTCATCAACTACCTGCTCGAACCCAAGGTGTCGGCCGCGATCACCGATTTCGTGAACTACGCGAGTCCCAACCTCGAGGCCAAGGCGCTCGTCGAGCCCGCGATCGCGAGCGACCCGGCGGTGTTCCCGAGCGCGGCGACGATGGCCAAGCTGGTTGACCCGGCGACGCTCCCCGACGAGGCGCAGCGCGAGCGCGTGCGCACCTGGACGCGCATCAAGTCCGGGCGCTGACGCGCGCCGCCCCGCCCACGCAGCCGAGCCCGGAGATCCGACGATGGCGCAACCCGGTCGCCGCCAGGCCCCGATCGAACCATGGCAGCAACCCGGTGCGCAGCCGTTCCTGCGCATCTGCAACGTCACCAAGACCTTTGGCCAGACCTACGCGGTCGATGACGTCAGCGCCGAGGTCTACCAGGGCGAGTTCTTCTCGCTGCTCGGCGGCTCGGGCTGCGGCAAGAGCACGCTGCTGCGCATCCTCGCCGGGCTCGAAACGCCCGATCGCGGGCGCATCGTGCTCGGCGGCGAGGACATCACCGACCTGCCGCCCTACGAGCGCCCGGTCAACATGATGTTCCAGAGCTACGCCCTGTTCCCGCACCTCAACGTCGCCCAGAACGTCGCCTTCGGCCTGCACCAGGAACGCATGGCGCGCGGCGAGATCGCCGACCGCGTCGCCGCGATGCTCGATCTCGTGCAGCTCAAGGATTACGGCCGGCGCAAGCCCGACCAGTTGTCGGGCGGCCAGCGCCAGCGCGTGGCGCTCGCGCGCGCGCTGGCCAAGCAGCCCAAACTGCTGCTGCTCGACGAGCCGCTCGGCGCGCTCGATCGCAAGCTGCGCGAGCAAACCCAGTTCGAACTCGTCGGCATCCAGGAGCGCATCGGCATCACCTTCATCACGGTCACCCACGACCAGGAAGAAGCGATGACGATGTCGAGCCGCGTCGCGGTGATGGATGCCGGGCGCATCGTGCAGGTGGCCACGCCCGCGCAGCTGTACGAGTTCCCCGCCAACCGCTTCGTCGCCGGCTTCATCGGCGCCGTCAACCTGTTCGACGGGCGCGTCTCGCAGCAGCAGGGCGAGGACCTGGTGTTCCACTGCGAGGCGCTGGGTGGCGATTTCCTCATGTACCACGGCGATCCGCTGCCGATCGGCACGCCGGTGACGGTGGCGGTGCGGCCCGAGAAGGTCAGCGTGCATGACACGCGCCCGACCGACCGCCGCAACGCCGTGCACGGCAAGGTGGTCGAGATCGCCTACCTCGGCGACGTGTCGATCTACCACGTCGCCACCGACCACGGCCAGGTGGTACGCATCCAGATCACCCACGAGGCGCGCTATTCGCGCCCGCACTACAGTTGGGACGACGAGCTGTGGCTGTCGTGGGATCCCGACGATGGCGTGGTGCTCACCGCGTGAACGGCAGCGGCTTCAACTGGCTCGGCTTCTGGAACCTCGTGTTCAGCGCGCTGGTGCAGCGCATCGGCGTGCTCGGCCGCGAGCTGCGCCAGCGGCGCGGCCGCCTCGTGGTCGCGGGCATCCCGATGCTGTGGCTCGGCCTGTTCTTCCTGCTGCCTTTCCTCATCGTCGCCAGGATCAGCCTCACCACGATCGACCCGAACGCGCAGCCGCCGTACTCGAGCATCGTCACCTTCACCCAGGGCTGGCAGCTTGAGCTGCATTTCAACCTCGACAACTACCGGCGGCTGTGGCAGGACGGCCTGTACCTGAGCGCCTACCTCAACTCGCTCAAGACCGCGGCGATCTCGACGCTGCTGTGCCTCATGATCGGCTTTCCGATGGCGCTGGGCATCGCGCGCGCGAGCACGCGCTGGCGCCTGCCGCTGCTCACGATGGTCATCGTGCCGTTCTGGACCAGCTTCCTCATCCGCATCTACGCGTGGATCGGCCTGCTCAAGGACCAGGGGCCGCTCAACAACCTGCTGCTGTGGCTCGGCGTCATCGACGAGCCGCTGCACATCCTCTACACCAACACCGCGGTCTACATCGGCATCGTCTATTCCTACCTGCCGTTCATGGTGCTGCCGCTCACCGCGACGCTCCTCAAGCACGACCGCAGCCTGCTCGAAGCCGCCTTCGACCTCGGCTGCAAGCCGATGCGCGCGTTCTGGCGCGTCACCTTCCCGCTCGCGCTGCCGGGCGTGATCGCCGGCAGCCTGCTGGTGTTCATCCCCGCGGTCGGCGAGTTCGTGATCCCCGACCTGCTCGGCGGACCCGATTCGCTGATGATCGGCCGCGTGCTGTGGACCGAGTTCTTCCAGAGCCGCGACTGGCCGCTGGCCTCGGCGGTGGCGATGGCGATCCTGCTGCTCATCGTGATCCCGACACTGCTGTTCGAACACCTGCAGGCGCGGCGCGGCGCGCAGGAGGCGCGGCGATGAGGCAGCGCTCGACCTTCGTGTTCACGATGATGGCGTTCGGCTATGCCTTCCTGTACCTGCCGATCTTCTCGGTCGTCCTGTACTCGTTCAACGCCTCGCGCCTCGTGACGGTGTGGGGCGGCTTCTCGACGCGCTGGTACGGCGCGCTGTTCCACAACGAGACGATCCTCCAGGCGACCGGCCGCAGCCTGCTCGTCGCGGCAATGGCGGCCACCCTCGCGGTCGCGATCGGGACGCTGGCCGCGGTCGCGTTCACGCGCTTCCAGCGCCTGCGCGCGCGCCCGCTCCTGTCGCTGATGACCAGCGCGCCGCTGGTCATGCCCGAGGTCATGCTCGGCCTGTCGGCGCTGCTGCTCTTCGTCGGCCTGCAGCAATGGATCGGCTGGCCTGCCGGTCGCGGGCTCATGACGATCACGATCGCCCACACCACCTTCTGCTGCGCCTACGTCACCGTGATCGTGCAGTCGCGCCTCGCGCAGATGGACGAGAGCCTCGAGGAAGCCGCGCTCGACCTCGGCGCGCGGCCGTGGAAGGTGTTCTTCCTCGTCACGCTGCCGGTGATCTTTCCCGCGCTGGCCGCGGGCTGGCTGCTCGCCTTCACGCTGTCGCTCGACGACCTCGTGGTGGCGAGCTTCGTGTCGGGACCCAGCTCCACCACGCTGCCGATGCTGATCTACTCCAAGGTCAAGTTCGGCGTCACGCCCGAGATCAACGCGCTGGCCACGCTCATCGTGCTCGTCGTCACCAGCCTCATCGTCGCCGCGACGCTGGTGATGGGACGCCGCAACGCCAATCCGCTGCGCTGATACGCCTAGCACGTCCGAGTCCGCCACGGGCATTGGCGTTATGCTCGCGGCATCCCCTGTTCATGACGCACTGGAGCGCGCCATGCCGGTATCACGCTGGACCTTCGCCACGCTCGCCGCCTTGTCGCTGCATGCGCTGCCGCTCATGGCCGCGCTGCCGGCGTGGGACCAGGTCGAACTCGAGGCCCGCAGCAACCTCATCGTCAACGACAACGGCTGGAACGTGCCGCCGGGCACCTCGTTCAACAGCATCTCGGCCAACCTCAACGATGCGGGCCAGGTGACCTTCACCGCGGGCGTGGTGCCGATCGGCGGCGACCTCGCGCGCACCGGTGCGGGCATCTGGCTTGGCGGCCATGGCAGCGGCAGCTTCGTCTCGGTGCATGAATCGACGAGCGCCGATCCCGACGCGACGATGATCATTTCCGATCGCCCCGGCATCAACCTGCACGGCAAGCTCGCCTACTACACCAGCGACGACGGTGGCCCCTACGTGATGCGGCGCTACGACCCGCTCACGGGCCAGTCGACGACAGTGAGCCTGCTGCCGCTGACCCCGACGGCACTGGCCAACCCCAACATCGGCGCCGACCGCAGCATCGGCTTCCGCGGCTCGTTCGGCAGCGGCTATGGCATCGCACTGGCCGGCTTCAACCCGGGCGTACTGTATGCGGTCGACCGCAACGTCGATGCCGCAAGCCCCTACGCCTACCTCTACTCGCCGGCAACCAATGACGGCCAACGCATCGCGGTCAAGGTCAGCACCAGCGACTACAACCACAACGAAATCCGCCTGTTCCGTGCCCTCAACGACAGCCGCCTCGTGGTCGCCGACCAGGCCACCGATGCAGCCTCGCCGTTCAGCAAGTTCGACAACGGCCTCGCCCTCAACAACGCCGATGCGGTCGCCGCGGTGGTGACGCTGGCGGCCGGCAACGTGCGCGCCGTGTATCGCTTCACGCCGGGCGCCAGCGGCTATGCAGCCAGCGAGATCGCGCGCGTGGAGCCCACCGGCATGGTGCGCGCGATCGACGCATTCGCGCCCGCGATCAACGCGGCCGGACTGGTCGTGTTCCGTGGCGCGGACGCCAATGGCCAGGCCATCTTCGCCGGCGACGGCAATGGCCTCGTGCGCGTGGTCGGCAACGGCGATGCGGTCACCACCGACCTCGGCGCAGGCCAACTCGGCCAGCACGACGCCAGTCCGGTGTTCAGCGGTGCGCCGGCGCTCAACGACTTCGGCGACATCGCCTTCGTGGCCGGACTGCACCCCGCAGGCAACAACCAGGTCGAATGGGGCAGCGGCGTGTTCGTGGCCTACGCGCAGCGTCCGCCCGTGCTGGTCGACGACACGCTGCTGCGCGACGGCTTCGAGGACATGACGCCGCACCTGTATGCGCTCGACGATGGCAGCGGCAATACCAACCAAGGGCCGCCGTCGACGTTCGACCCCGACATGCTGTGGGGCAACTACTTCCCGGTCGCCAGCAGCGGTGCGCTCATCACGCGCCTGCAGGCGGCGTTCGGGCCGACCTTCCCCTCGCTCGCGCACGGCCCGGTGACGTTCTGGCTGCTCGAGGACACCGATGCCGATGGCGACCCGCGCAATGCGCACGTGCTGGCCAGCGTCCAGGCCGTGCCGACCGTGTCGGGCAACACCTTCCACGAGGTCGACATCGCGCCGACCTTCGTGCAGGGGGCGCTGTTCGTCGGCGTGAGCGCCAAGCTCATGGGCGGACAGGACAAACCCGCGCGTGCAGACACCGACAACGCCGGCACCCGGTCCTGGTTCTTCTACGCGCCCGACATCGCCAGCGTGATCGACGACCTTGCCGCGGCACCGTTCGGCGCGCCGAACGTGCCGCCGAACTCGCCGCTGGGCGGGGCGTACATGGTGCGCGCGGTCGGTATTCCGGGGCCGTGACCGTGCACGTCGGCGCCGCGGCCTGAATCGCGCGCGAATGCTGCCGCCGCTCGTCGCCACGCATTTTCTTCCCGTAAGCGTGGCGAGGGCGGATAATCGCGGCCCGCTACCGTCGCCTGTCACGCATGGCCTACATCCCCGGTCAACGCTGGATCTCCAATGCCGAGCCCGAACTCGGCCTCGGCACCGTGGTGCGACTCGATGGTCGCACCGTGCAGATTCTGTTCGCCACCGCCGGCGTGCTGCGTCGCTATGCCACCCATGCCGCGCCGCTCACGCGGGCGCAGTTCCGCGTCGGGCAGAAGATTTCGGGGCAGAAGCAGAGCTTTGCGGTCGAACGCATCAGCGAAGCCGGCGGACTCATCACCTATCACGGCGCCGAGCGCACGCTGGTCGAAGCCGAACTGGATGACACCCAGCCCATGTCGCGCGCCGATGAGCGCCTGCTGTCGGCGCGGGTCGATGCCCCGCACCGCTTCGAGTTCCGCCTCGCCGCGCTGCGGCGACGCGCGGCCGCGCTGCGCTCGCCGGCCTGGGGCCTGGCCAGTGCGCGCATCGATCTCATCGCCCACCAACTGCGCGTGGCCGGCATCGTCGCCGCCCGGCAACCGCCGCGCGCGCTGCTGGCCGACGAGGTCGGCCTGGGCAAGACCATCGAGGCCGGCATGGTGCTCGCCCGCCAACTGGCCAGCGGCCGCGCCGCGCGCGTGCTGGTGCTGGCGCCGGCCAGCCTCACTGCGCAGTGGCTGGTGGAACTGCTGCGCCGCTTCAACCTGCCATTCGCGCTGTTCGACGCCGAGCGCTGCGAGGCGATCGCGATCAGCGACCCTGCGCGCAATCCGTTCGAGGACGAGCAGTGCGTGATCGCCGACATCGGCTGGCTCGCCCACGACCCCGGTCGCGCCGCGCAGGTCGGCGCGGCAGGCTGGGACATCGTCGTCGTCGACGAGGCGCACCACCTGGAATGGTCGCCACAGCACCGT
This sequence comes from Dokdonella sp., assembly GCF_019634845.1. Classification (GTDB taxonomy): domain Bacteria; phylum Pseudomonadota; class Gammaproteobacteria; order Xanthomonadales; family Rhodanobacteraceae; genus Dokdonella_A. The sequence goes on along the minus strand of NZ_JAHCAQ010000001.1, from coordinate 52,279 downwards.
GGTCCGGCCTACGCGCTGGTCGAGCAACTGGCCGCACACGTGCCCGGCCTCATCCTGCTCACGGCGACGCCGCAGCAGCTCGGCCGCAGCGGCCATTTCGCCCGCCTGCGCCTGCTCGACCCGGCACGCTACACCGATCTCGATGCCTTCATCGCCGAGAGTGATGACTACACGCGGCTGTCGGCAGTGGCCGAGCGCCTGCTCGCGGCGCAGCCGCTCGACGCCGCCGATCATGCCTTCCTGGCCACGCGCTTTGCCAACGACGACGAGCTGGCTGACCTGCTCGCGCGCTACGACGCTGCGCGCGGCGAACTGGCAAGCACGCTCATCGACGCGCTGATCGACCGCCACGGCACCGGACGCGTCATGTTCCGCAACCGCCGCGCGCAGATCGGTGGCTTCCCGCGCCGTGTGGCCTGCCTCGATCTGCTCGACGGCGACAACCTCGACGAGGCGCAGCGCGAGCACCTGCTCGCCGAATTCCACGCCGATGCGCAGGAGCAGTCCGCGCCGGTGGAGCTCGACTACGCTGCCGATCCGCGCCTGCCGTGGCTGCTCGCGCTCATCGAGCGCCATGCCGGCGACAAGCTGCTGCTGATCTGCCGCACCCAGGCCAAGGTGCTGGCGCTGGAGGAAGCGCTGCGCACGCGCAGCGGTGCCAGGCTCGCGCGCTTCCACGAGGGCATGAGCATCATGCAGCGCGACCGCAACGCGGCGTTCTTCGCCGACCCCGCCGGTGCGCGCGTGCTGCTGTGCTCGGAAATCGGCTCCGAGGGGCGCAACTTCCAGTTCGCGCATCGGCTCGTGCTGTGGGATCTGCCGCACGATCCCGACCTGCTCGAACAACGCATTGGTCGCCTCGATCGCATCGGCCAACGCCACGACATCCAGATCCACGCCGCGGCGTTTGCCGGCACGGCCCAGCACGCGCTGCTGCGCTGGTACGTCGAGGGTCTCGATGCGCTGGCGACGAGTCCGGCCGACGGGCGCGAGATCCTGCGTCGCTTCGGCGCCATGCTGCACGAACTGGCCGAACAGCACGCCCGCGGCGGCGGCGATCCCGATGCCGAGCTCGACGCGCTCATTGGCGAAACCGCGGCCGCCCATCGTGAGCTGTCGGCGCTCGTGCAGCGCGGGCGCGACCGCCTGCTCGAACTGGCCAGTGAACGCGAGGCGCGCGATCAGGCGCTGGCCGACGCGCTGCGCGCACAGGATGCCGATGCCGACAACGATGCCTTCATCCTCGAGCTGTTCGAGGAGTTCGGCATCGACAGCGAAGAGACCGCGCCGCGCTGCGTCGTGCTCGATCCCGAATACCTCAGCACCGATGGCCTGGCCGGATTCAAGGATGGCCCGCAACAGGTCACGTTCGACCGCGCCGTCGCGCTGGCGCGCGAAGAATTGCCGCTGCTGCGGCTCGACCATCCACTCGTGCACGGTGCGCTCGACCTGCTGCTGGAAAGCGAGCAAGGCAATGCCGCGATCCTCGTCGATGCCGCACTGCCGCCACGCAGCGCGCTGCTCGAGTGCGTGTTCGTGCTCGAATGCGTGGCCGACCGCAGCCTCGAAGTGGGCCGCTTCCTGCCACCGCTGCCGATCCGCAGCGTGGTCGACACGCGCCTGACCCCACGCGCGGATTATGTGGCCGACCCGGCCAGTCTCGTGCGTGCGCGCGAGCAGGCACCCGATGCCGCGCGCTACCGGCCGCTGCTGGCCAAGCTCGTGCCGCCGATGCTCGGTGCCTGCGAGACCGAGGCACGACGCCTGGCCGCCAGCGAAATCGGCGCCGCGTTGACCGCGAGCGAGCGCGAGCTCGGCGCCCAGCGCGCGCGGCTGGCGGCGCTGGCCAAGGTCAACCCGGCGGTGCGCAGCGACGAGATCACCGCCGTCGAGGCCGAACTCGATGCACTGCGTGCGGCGCTGGCCGCGGCCGCGCCGCGGCTCGACGCCGTGCGCTTCGTCTGCAGCAGCGATCTCGCCGCGCGCTGATCGCGTCCACGCTGCGCGCAGGCACTGCGGCGACGCGCGGCGGTCGCGTTCAGGGCCGGTCTGGCGGGTCTGCGCCGCTGCCCCGCGTGTCGAAGCGCCCGGCCAACAGCTTGCCGAGCAACGCCACGCACAGCGCCAGGCCAATCGCCAGCAGCCACTGGCCGAGCCGCCGCTGGTCGTCGATGAGATAGTTGCTGCACAGCGACTGCGGGGCGACGAGGTACAACCAGCCGAGCCGGAAGCAGGTCGCCACCGCTTCCATGCAGAACACCCCGCGCAGCACAAAGCCCATGCGCGGCCAGGACAGCGCAAACGGTGCGCCGATCAGCAGGGGCACGCCGGCGAACTTGACCAGTGCCACCCATGGCAGGTCCACGGCGGCATCGAGCGCACGCGGCAGCATCCATGGCAGCGCGGCAACCGAGGCCAACAGCAACCCGCTGCAGCCGCCGCGATCCCACGCCGCCAGCGCCGTGCCCAGGCGTGCCGGCAGCGCCGCCGCCAACCAAGCGCCGAGCAGCGCCAGCAGCGGCAGCTGCACGAGCATCTGCAGCGTCATCGATGCCTCCAGCGTGCGGCGCAGCGGGGGCGTCGCCAGCAGCACCACGGTCAACAGCGCGATCGCCGCGCGCGCACGCGCATGACGCTGCTGGCTCATCGCAGCAGCCATTGCTGCACCGCGCCTGCCACCACGCCGGCTGCACCGGCGTCGAACACGTCGACGAGGCGCCCCTGCGGATCGACCAGCATGATCGAGGCGTTGTGCACGTAGCCGCCTTGGCCATCGGCGATGACCTTGATGCCGAATGCCTGCGTCAGCGTGGCCAGCTCGGCGGCATCGACGGGCCTTGCCGCGCTCCAGCCGTGGCCGCGATCGGCAAAGCGCCGCCGATACGCGACGAGCCGTGCGGGATCGTCGTGCTGCGGATCGAAGCTGATGCTGAGCAGGTGCAGGCGACCCTGCGCCAACGGCTGCGCCAGCCGATCCTGCAGTTGCGCAAAATCACCACCCAGCACGCTGCAGTAGCTCTGGCAGCGCGTGTAGATGAAGTCGACGAGCAGCCAGCGCCCGCGATAGTCGCGCAGGTCGATGAAGCTGCCGTCGTCGGCCTGCAGCCTGAGCGCCGGCAGCGCACGCGGCGCCTCGCGGATCGCCAGCCGCCGCGCCGATTCGGTGGTGAAGGCCCGCAGTCCGTCGCTGGCGGCGTGCAGCGTGGCGCCGCCCGCCGCCACGATGAACAGGTCAAGCAGCAGCGTTCGCAGCAGACTCGACACTGGGCGCCCGCAACAGGCCGGCAATGATGCGCGCGGCGAAGTAGAGCATCGCCAGCAGCACGAGACTGGCGCCGATCGCGCCGACGCGGTCATTCATGATCCACGCCGGCAGGTGCGATGACATGCGCCGCGCCACGCTCATGTGGCCGGCATCGAGGAAGGCCAGCGCGAATACCATGCCGCCGACGAGATAGACCGGCACGCCGATGCGATCGGCAGCCGAATCGGGCGCTGCGCCGCGCCGGCTGCCGACGACGTGATACAGCAGCGCAAGCACCATCGGCAGCACGCCGAGCAGCAGGTAGAAGTGGAAATGCCCCGGCACCCACTGCGTGTTGTGCATGACGCGGTTGATGCCGATCGTGCCGTCGAGGATCGCCGGCACGATGCCGGCCGCCCAACCGAACAGCGACAGGATCATCAGCCGCGCCGGCGTGGTCCAGCGCATGCCCGAACGATGGATGTTGTTGAGCGCGCCCCACACGGTGACGAGGAATACCGGGAAGCCCGCAAGGTAGGACACCACCTGGCCTGTCACCGACACCCAGCGCGGCTGCGCGTAATCCATCAGCAGGTGATGCGGGAACACGATGATGACGAACACGCAGCTCGCCGCCCATGACCACAGGAATGGCCGCGAGATCGCGTAGGGTCGGCCCGAATAGCGCGCCAGCAGCTCGTAGACGGCGATCACGCCCATGTAGATCGCCGCGTTGATGTACATGTGCCCGAACCAGTAGGTGAGGTTCTTCGCGTACAGCGCGTTCATCGTGAACCCGGGATAGGCGATCGCGACGAGATACATGACCAGCACCACCGCGCCGGCGAGGATGCCGAGCGAGTTGGCGATCACCACCATCGTGCCCGCCACCACGGTCTTGGGATGGTCGGGATCGATGGTGCCGCCGAACAGCCACTGCAGGCCCATCGCGCGGCCAAAGTTGCCATAGCGGGCGATGATGCCGGCGGCGGCATCGAGGTAGAACAGCAGCGAGCCGACACCGATGAACAGGTAGCCGACCATGAAGCAGGCGGCTGCGCTGTTTTCCCACATGCCCATCGGATGGGTCGGCAGCGGATACAGGAACGTCCACAGCCCGGCATAGCGGCCGATGAAGATCGCGCCGATGATGATGAGCGCACCGGTCAGGAACAGCAGGTAATTGGCGAGGAAGGCCCACAGGTGCAGCGTCACGTACTTGCGCAGGAAGAACCACATGACCGCGGTGGTCGCCAGCGACATCGTGCCGACCATGCCGGCACCGTGCATCGACAGGATCCGGTAGAACAGGTCGGGCGGCACGTTCAGCCACAACCCCTGCCCCATGCGCATGATGAGGCCGAGCGTCATCATCAGCACGAACAGCAGCAGCGCGCTGACCATGTACAGGTTGAAGGTGATGCGCTCGCCGCGCGGCAGGCGCTCGGATTGCGGATACAGCGTCAACGCAGCCATCTCAGCCTCCCGTCGCTGCGGCGACTTCGAACGCACTCACCATCGGTGCATGGCCGAGCCCGCAGTACTCCAGGCACATCACGCGGTAGGTTCCCGGCTCGGTGAAAGTGTGCAGGATCTTGTTGGTGAAGCCCGGCATGGCCTGGGTCTGGATCGCGATGCGGCCGTTGGGCGCGTAGATCGCGAAGCCGTGGTTGACATCGGCGCTGGTGACGCGGAATTCGACCGGCGAGCCACTGGTCAGGCGCAGCATCGCGCCCGGTTGCTGGCCCGGTTGGCTGAGCTGCCACGACCATTGGCGCGCCTGCACGTCGACCACCTGCGCAGCGTCGAGCGCCGCATGCTGCAACGGGATCGGAAAGCGATGCAGGCTGACGTAGCTGGCGGCGATGAACACCGCCACCAGCGCCCAGAACAGTCCCTTGCGCAGGCCGGCGCTACGCCGCTGCGCGGCAGTCTGCGCCGCCGGGTCGATGCGGTTGCCGGCGTTGACGATCACGTAGAGGAAAGCCAGCGCAACCAGGCCCATGCCAGTCAGCGCAATGGTCCACACGAGGTTCTGCAAGATCACGGCCCCTCCCGCTCGCGGTCGGACCGTCCGGTTCTACTCTCGTGGCGGACGCGCTGTCAAATCGGCAGGTGGCTGCGCATCGATGCGGACGTGGCGCGGCGGGCCAAGCCGTCAGGCCGCACGCGGTTGGCGCATGAGGATCGCGAGCAGTGCCGCCAGCGTGTCGCGCAGTTCGCGGCGATCGACGATGAGATCGACCGCGCCATGGTCGAGCAGGAATTCGGAACGCTGGAATCCTTCGGGCAGGGTTTCGCGCACGGTCTGCTCGATCACGCGCGGCCCGGCGAAACCGATCAGGGCCTTGGGTTCGGCGACATTGAGGTCGCCGAGCATGCCGAGGCTGGCCGACACGCCACCCGTGGTCGGATGGGTCAACACCGACACGAACGGCACGCCGGCCTCGCGCAGGCGCGCCAGCGCGGCCGAGGTCTTGGCCATCTGCATGAGCGAGTACAGACCTTCCTGCATGCGCGCGCCGCCGGTGGCCGAAAAGCACACCAGCGGCATGCGCTCGGCCAGCGCGAGTTCGGCACTGCGCGTGAATTTCTCGCCGACCACCGAGCCCATCGAGCCGCCCATGAACGCGAAGTCGAACGCGCAGGCCACGCACGGCAACGACTTGAGCGTGCCGCGCATCGCCACCAGCGCGTCCTTCTCGCCGGTCGCCTTCTGCGCCGCGACCAGGCGTTCCTTGTACTTCTTGGAATCGCGGAACTTGAGCGGGTCGGTCGCCTCCAGGGTCGTGAACAGCTCACGCGCGCTGCCGGCATCGAACAGCGCTTCGAGGCGGGCACGGGCGCGGATCGCATGATGGTGGCCGCATTTGGGACACACCATCAGCGCCGCTTCGAGCTCGGGCTTGTACAGCACCGCGCCACAGCCGTCGCACTTCTCCCACAGGCCCTCGGGCACCTTGCCCTTGGCCGTGCCATTGCTGCTGCGCGAACGCGGACCGACCAATTTCTGCAACCAGTTCATGGGAATTTCCGTAGCCAGCGATCACCCGCCGCAGCGGGATCGGTCAGTTGGATTGATGCCGCTCCTGGCGCGCGTGCGTCCCTGCGTCCAATGCCGCGCGAACCGGGGCGACGAACTCGCGCGCCCTTGCTCGCGCTTCATCGACGCTTGCCGCACCGGCCAGCCGCGCGACCAGCGCACTGCCGATGACGACCGCGTCGGCGAACGCGGCGATCGCCTGCGCGGAGGTCGCGTCGCGGATGCCGAAGCCAACCGCCACCGGCACCTTGGCCCATTGCCGCAATCGCTCCACATGGGCGCGCACCGCACCCACATCGATGCGATCGGCGCCGGTGATGCCGGCAAAGGACACGTAGTATAGGAAACCGGCCGCTTCCGCGCAGATCCGCGCCAGGCGCTCCTCGCCGGTGGTCGGCGCGGCGAGCAGGATCTGCTGCAGCCCGGCCTCGCGCAGCGGCGCCGCCGTGGCCGCCTCCTCGATCGGGCAGTCGACCAGCAGGATGCCATCGACGCCGGCCGCCACCGCTGCGTCGGCGAACCGCGCAGCGCCGTGGATCTCGACCGGGTTGAGGTAGCCCATGAGCACGATCGGCGTCGTCGCGTCGCGCTGGCGGAACTCGCGTACCCAGCCGAGGATCGTCGCCAGTTCGACGCCGTGCGCCAGCGCGCGTTCGCTGGCGTGCTGGATCACCGGCCCGTCAGCCATCGGATCGGAAAACGGCACGCCGAGCTCGATGAGGTCGGCGCCGGCGGCGACCAGCTCGTGCATGATCGCGACGGTGGCGGCCGGCAGTGGATCGCCGGCCGTGAGGAAGGTGATGAGGCCGGTGCGGTCCTGCGCGCGCAGCGCGGCAAAACGGTGGTCGATGCGGCTCATAGCGCAATGCCCTCGCGCGCGGCGATCGTGTGCACGTCCTTGTCGCCGCGCCCAGACAGGTTGCACAGCACGAGCCGGTCGGGCGGCAGGTCCTGGGCAAGCTTGATCGCCTGCGCCACCGCATGGCTCGATTCGAGCGCCGCCAGGATGCCTTCGCTGCGCGCGAGCTGGTGAAACGCCGCCAGCGCTTCGGCATCGGTGACGCCGACGTACTCGGCGCGCCCGCTGTCCTTGAGAAACGCGTGCTCGGGGCCGACGCCGGGGTAATCGAGGCCGGCCGACACCGAATGCGTCTCGGTGATCTGGCCGCCATCGTCGCACAGCACATAGGTGCGGTTGCCATGCAACACGCCGGGCCGCCCGGCGGCGAGCGAGGCGGCGTGACGACCCGTGGCGAGACCCTCGCCGGCCGCTTCGGCACCGACGATGCGCACCTGCGCGTCGTTGAGAAAGGCGTGGAACAGGCCGATCGCATTGGAGCCGCCGCCAACGCAGGCGGTAATGACATCGGGCAGGCGCCCGAACTGTTCGAGCATCTGCGCCCGCGCCTCGCGACCGACCACCGCGTTGAAGTCGCGCACCATCTGCGGATACGGATGCGGCCCGGCAACGGTACCGATGATGTAGAACGTGTCGGCGACGTTGCTGACCCAGTCGCGCATCGCCTCGTTGAGCGCGTCCTTGAGCGTCCTGGAACCGGCGGTGACCGGCACCACCTGCGCCCCGAGCAGCTTCATGCGATAGACATTGATCTTCTGCCGCTCGATGTCGGTGGCCCCCATGTACACGACGCAATCGAGACCGAAACGCGCACACACGGTGGCGGTCGCCACGCCGTGCTGACCGGCGCCGGTCTCGGCGATCACGCGCCGTTTGCCCATCGCGCGCGCGACCATCGCCTGGCCGATCGTGTTGTTGATCTTGTGCGCGCCGGTGTGGTTCAGGTCTTCACGCTTGAGCAGGATCTGGGCGCCGCCGACCTGCCGCGACAGGCGCTGCGCGTGGTAGATCGGCGAGGGACGACCGACGTAGTGCTTCAGGTCGTGCTCGAACTCGGCGCAGAAGGCGGCATCGCGGCGCAGGCGCTGGTAGGCGGCGCTGAGCTCGGCCAGCGGCGCGATGAGAGTTTCGGCGACGAAGGACCCGCCATAGGCGCCGAAGCGGCCGCTGGAGTCGGGGAACTGGTTGTAGTCGATCACCGCGGAAGGCGCGGTGGCTGGGTTGCTGGGCATGAACGTCTCCACACGAAGGCTTGCAGTCGCGCCGCGATGGCGCGGGCCTGGCTCGAACCGGCGAACGGACGCGGCGACGCTATCGCACGGCGGCGGCGGGCACACGGCGCCAGCGGCGCAGCGAGCGGCCGAACGGGGCGGACAGGCATGGGACGTGAATCATCGTGCGCATCTTAACCCGGATCGCCGCCGCCGACTTCAGGCCGGGGCGGCGTCGGCCTGACGCACGGCCGCCACGAAGGCCTGCATGCGCGCCGCATCCTTGATGCCGGGCGCGCTTTCGATGCCGCTGGACACATCGACCGCGAACGGACGCGCCAGCGCGATTGCCGCGCCGACGTTGCCCGCGTCCAGGCCGCCCGCGAGCAGCAGTGGCCGCGCGAGCGAATGCGGCACGCGCGCCCAGTCGAACGCGCCGCCGCTGCCGCCGGCCTCGCCCACCGCGTGGCTGTCGAGCAGGAACCCGCGCGCCTGCGGATGCTGCGCGACGTACGCCGCCACGTCGCTGACCGAGGCCATCGGCACGGCCTTGAGGTAGGGCCGGGCGCAGCGCGCCGCAAAGGCCGCACTCTCCTCGCCGTGGAACTGCACGAAGTCGGGCTGCACGAGTGCGCAGGCGTCGGCGACCCAGGCCAAGTCATCGTCCATGAACAGGGCCACCGCGCTCACGAATGGCGGCAGCAGGCTGCGCAGCTCGCGCGCCAGCGCCGGTTCGACGCAGCGCCGGCTGCGTCGCGTCAGCACGAAACCGACCGCATCGACGCCGAGCGCGATCGCGGCCTGCACGTCCTCGGCGCGACGCAGGCCGCAGAACTTGATGCGCGTGCGGCTCATGCGCCCGCCCCCGGCGCTCGCCGCGGCAGGAGCGCCGCCTGCGCGTCACTGAGCGTGCACTGCGGCGGCAGGCACCACTGGGCCGGGTAGGCGGGCGCGACGAACACGAGTCCGGCCGCAGCCGCGGTCGGCCCGGCCACGGTGCGGTCACGCCCCTGCAGCAACTGGGCGAGCCATGCCACGGGCCGCTCGCCGCGCCCGATCGGCAACAGCGAGCCCACGATGTTGCGCACCATGTGATGCAGGAAGGCATTGGCGGCGATGTCGATGGTGACGACTTCGCCGCTGCGCGCGACATCGATCGCCTGCACCTGGCGCATCGGCGTGCGCGCCTGGCACTGGGCCGTGCGAAACGCGCTGAAGTCATGCTCGCCAAGCAGCGCCTGCGCCGCCGCGTGCATCGCGCCGGTGTCGAGCGCGCAGCGCTCCCAGGCCATGCCGCGCGCATCGAGCGCGGCGCGCATCGGACGATTGAGGATCGTGTAGCGGTAGCGGCGCGAACGCGCCGCAAAGCGCGCATGGAACTCATCGGCCACCGGCTGCGCCCACAACACGGCGACATCGGCCGGCAGGTTCGAGTTGGCGCCGAGGGTCCAGGCACGCGCGCTGCGCACTGCCTCACTGTCGAAGTGGACGACCTGGCAGCGCGCATGCACGCCGGCATCGGTGCGGCCCGCGCACGTCACCTCGACCGCGTGCGCGGCCACGCGCGACAACGCCGCCTCGACCACGCCCTGCACGGTGCGGCCATGCCGCAGGCGTTGCCAGCCGAGGAAGTCGGTGCCGTCGTATTCGATACCCAGTGCGATGCGCATGGCCGGATTGTAGGACCGCCGAAGGAATCGAGGACCTGCTCGCGGGTGGCGCGAGCGGGCACCGCCGCGCAAAAAACAAGGGAGCCGCGCGAAGCGGCTCCCGTTCCAGTGCAGCGAGCGGGCCCGTGCGATGCACGGGCCTCGCCGGCGCTCAGCGCATCTGCGCGATGAGACGCTGCGCCTCGGCCTTCTGGGTTTCGTTGCCTTCGCTGGCGACTTCCTCGAGCATCGAGCGCGCTCCATCGGGATCGCCCATGTCCATGTAGGCCTTGGCCAGGTCGAGCTTGGTGGCGACGGCATCGGCATCGGCGAAGAAGTCATCGACCGGTGCCGGCGATGCGGCTTCGACCACGGGTTCAGGTTCGGCGGCCATGTGCGCGTCCTCGAGCGGCGGAAGATCATCAAAGCCGAAGCTCTCGTGAGACAGATCCTGTGCCGGCAACGACTCGTTCGCGTGTGGCGGCACGAAGAAGCCGAAATCGGGCTTGCCCGCCGCCGGGACATAGGACTCGGGCGCAGCATGTGATTCCAGATGCGCCTCGTGGTGACGATCCGCTTCCTCGCTGTCGTCCGCAGCGAACTCGGCATACTGTGCCTGTCCCGCCATGTCGCCGGACGACACTGCCCACAACGGGTTGTGCGGTGCGAGTTCCTCGCCCATCGCCTGCACTTCGGTCCACTCCAACTGGTGCGGATCGTGCACGTGTGCATGCATCGCCTCGGCGACCTGCTCGAAGCGTTCCACATCACGCTCGGCGTAATGGATGCTGAGCAGTTCGAGATAGGCACCGAGGTTGCCCGGATCGGCGGCGATCTGATCGTGCAGGTGCGCGATGTCGGCCTCGACGGCCTCGTGGCCGCCCGCGGCGGTCGTCGCCCCATCGGCGAAAGCATCGGCGATCGAGGGCGCACCCGCCGCTGCCTTGGCTGTTGCGGGCGCCTTGCGCTTGCGCATGCCGAGGAAGCCGAGCAACAGCAGCACCACGGCGCCACCGATGGCGGCGGGCTTGACCCAGGGCGCGTCGTACCAAGCGGGCGCCGGGGCGGGTGCCGGTTTGGCTGCCGGCGGCGGCGCTGCCGGCTTGGCTGCCGGCGTGGCCGGCTTCGCGACCGGTGTGGCCGCTGGTGCCGCTTCGCCGGGTTTGGCGGTCGCCTCGGCACCGGCGGCGGCCGGCGCTGGCGTCGCTGCGGTCACCTCGCCACCCGCCTTGTCAGCGGCTGCCGGCGCGGCCTTGCCGATATCGGCCGCCGCCGCAGGCGCGGCGTGATCGGCCGTCGCGGGCGCTGCAGCCTTGTCGGTCGGCGTGGCATCGGTGGCGGCGGGCGTCTTGGCGGCGTCGCCCCAGATGTCCTTCTTGTCGATCGCGGCCTCGGCCGGTTTGGCATCGGCCGGTTTGGCATCGGCCAGCTTCGGTTCGGCGGGCTTGGGTTCGGCCGGCCGGCTGTCCGCCGGCTTCGTCTCGGCCACGGCCTTGGCCGGCGTCGCCGGTGTTGCCTTGGCCGCCGCCTGCAGCTCCTTGAGCTTGGCCTGCAGTTCGGCGATTTCCGAATCCTTGAGCGAGATCAACCGCTCGTTCTTGCTGCGGATGTCTTCGAGATCCTTGACGCGCGACTTGAGTTCGCCGGACGCCTGTTCGCTGGCGGCAAGCGCTTCCTTGGCCCGCGCCAGGTCGCGCGCGGTCTCGCCGTTGGCGGTACCGCCACTGCTGCCCGCGCCGGGCTTGTCGGCCATCGCCAGACTGTCCTTGCCCGCCTTGGGCGGCACCAGCGCAAGCCGCTCCGCGGCGCTGTCGGTGGCCGCGGGCTTGGCCGGCGCGGGCGGTGCCGGCCGCGTGGCGGGCGGCGCGGTACCGGCCGTTGCGGCCACGCGCGTGGCATTGGCGCGTCCACCACGCCAATCCTCGATCTGCGCGTGCACCTGCTGTGCGGCCGCGGCCGCCGAACCAATGGCCTGTACCTCGTCGGCACTCGGCACGCGCAGGATCACGCCGCGCTTGAGCATGTTGATGTTGTTGCCGTAGAACGCGTCGGGGTTGCTCTTGAGCAGGGCCAGCATCGTCTGGTTGACGTCGGCATTGCCCGCGCGCACCGCGCGCGCAACGGTCGACAGCGTTTCACCGGCCTGGGTGGGGCCGTATTCGCCCTCCACCGCCTTGCGCGACGGGCTCGGCGCCACTGCCTCCTTGGCCACCGCAGGCGCGGCGGGCGCAGCCTTCGGCGCGGGCGCAGGCGCCGCCTTCGGCGCCGCAGGTGCCGGCTTGGCTGCAGCAACGGCAGCCGGCGCCGCTGCCGGCGCGGCAGCCGGTGCCGTGATCGGCGGATCGAGCAGCACCGTGTATTCGCGCAGCATGCGGCCCTTGGGCCAGTTCGCCTCGATGAGGAAGTCCAGATAGGTGGAGCGGACCGGTTCCTTGCTGGTCACGCGGATCACGGTCTGCCCCTGCGCATCCTTGCCCACCGCAAACTCGAGCGGGACGCCGAGATTGCTGCGGCTGATGCCGAGACGTTCGAAGTCTTCCTGGTCGGCCAAGCTCACGAGCAGGCCTTCGGCCTCACCGGGCGTGCCCTGGATGACCGGAATTTCGGCCTGCAGCGGCTGGTTGAGCCGGGAGGTGACGCGCACGGGCCCGAGGCCGAGCGCCATTACGTTCGTTCCGGTCAGCGCGAGCGCGATTGCCAGCGACAGTTGCAGCGGTCGTTTCATCTGAACGTGCTCCCCACAGCCTCATGGACCCGCGTTTCCGGGCTTTCTCGAAACGACCTTATAACACAATCGTAACTATCCATAGTAGATACGATTTCACGGAATTCGCCCCGATCGGGCACCACGCCGCGACCCGGCCACGGCGCCATGTGGCCCGCAGCAATCGCGCGCAAGTGATTGAAGCGCAAACGACCGGGCCGCTCGCGACCGGCCGGCCGCAGCGCTGCCGGTGGCAGCGTCACGCGCTGCGCCACACGTCGACGGCGTGCGCCAGCCGCCTGCAGTGCAAGCACTCGAGGCCGCTGGCAGCGGGCTGCGCGACGCCGGCATCGACGTCGGGACCGGCGCCGCGACGGGCTAGAGGTGATCGCGGATCAGCAATTCGGCGATCTGCACCGCGTTGAGCGCAGCGCCCTTGCGGATGTTGTCCGACACCACCCACAGGTCGAGTCCGCGCGGATGCGAGATGTCCTCGCGGATGCGTCCGACGAAAACCGGATCCTTGCCGGCGACATCGCCGACCGGGGTCGGATAGCCGCCGGCACGGCGCTCGTCCATCAGCACCACGCCTTCGGCGGCCGCCAGCAGCTCGCGCACGCGCTCGACACCGATCTTGTGGCGGGTCTCGATGTGCACGGCCTCGGAGTGACCATAGAAAACCGGCACGCGCACCGCGGTCGGATTGACCTGGATCGACTCGTCACCAAGGATCTTGCGCGTCTCCCATACCATCTTCATTTCTTCCTTGGTGTAGCCGTTGGGCTGGAAGTCGTCGATGTGCGGGATCACGTTGAACGCGATCTGCTTGGGGAACTTGGCTGGCACGACCTCCTGGAAGCTCAGCAGCGCCGCAGTCTGGCTGCCCAGCTCCTCCACGCCCGAGCGGCCCGCACCCGACACCGACTGGTAGGTCGCCACGTTGATGCGCTCGATCCCGGCCTCGCGGTGGATCGGTGCCAGCGCCACGAGCATGCCCATGGTGGAGCAGTTGGGATTGGCGATGATGCCGCGCGTGGTGTACTGCGCGATCGCCTGCGGGTTGACCTCGGCCACCACCAGCGGGACGTCGTCCTCGTAGCGGAACTCCGAGGTGTTGTCGATCACCACGGCACCGGCCGCCGCCGCGCGCGGCGCGTGCACGCGGCTGACGGCGCCGCCAGCCGAGAAGAAGGCGATATCGACGCCATCAAAGTCGTGGTCGGCGAGGTTGCGCACCGTCACCGATCTGCCGCCGAACTCGACCGTGCCGCCAGCCGAGCGCTCGCTGGCCAGCGCCACCAGTTCGCCGACCGGAAACCGGCGCTCGGCGAGGATCGCCAGCAGCGTCTCGCCGACGGCGCCAGTGGCGCCGACCATCGCAACCTTGTACCGCGTGTTCGCGTTCATCGATCGTCATCTGTGCCAGTTGGAGAAATGCCGCCATGCCACGGCGGTGCCGGCCCGGGCGAGCACGCAGCGCCTGCAGCGCTCGGCGCTTGCCACGCCAGGCCTCAAGCGAGCCGCGGCGCCACCACACCCACGTCGCCGCACTGCGCCCGATGGCGCAGCGCGTGGTCCATCAGCACCAGCACCAGCATCGCCTCGGCGATGGGCGTGGCGCGGATGCCGACGCAGGGATCGTGACGACCCTTGGTCACCACTTCCACCGCCTCGCCGGCCAGGTTCACGCTGCGGCCGGGAACGAGGATGCTGGAGGTGGGTTTCAGCGCGAGCGAGGCCGTGACCGGCTGCCCGCTGCTGATGCCGCCAAGGATGCCACCTGCATGGTTGGACGTAAAGCCGTCCAAACACATTTCATCCCGATGCGTGCTGCCACGTTGTTCGACCACCGCAAAGCCGTCGCCGATTTCGACGCCCTTGACCGCGTTGATCGACATCAACGCGGCGGCGAGGTCGCCGTCGAGCTTGCCGTAGATGGGCTCGCCCCAACCCGGCGGCACGCCTTCGGCCACCACGTTGACACGGGCACCGACCGAATCACCGGCCTTGCGCAGGGCATTGACGTATTGCTCGAGCTCAGGCACCTGCGCCGCGCACGGCCAGAAGAATGGATTGGCCTCGACCGCATCCCAATCGAAGGAGGCCGGCACGAGCTCGCCAATCTGCGCCAGGTAACCGCGCACGCGCACGCCGTGCCGCTGCGCCAACCACTTGCGGGCGATCACCGCGGCCGCCACGCGCATCGTCGTCTCGCGCGCCGACGAGCGCCCGCCGCCGCGCGGGTCGCGGATCCCGTACTTCTGCCAGTAGGTGTAATCGGCATGCCCGGGCCGAAACGTCTGCGCGATATCGCCATAGTCCTTGCTGCGCGGGTCGGTGTTGCGGATCAGCAGCGCGATCGGCGTGCCGGTGGTGCGCCCCTCGTACACCCCCGACAGGATCTCGACCGCATCGGCCTCGTGGCGCTGCGAGGTGTAACGGCTGCGACCGGTGGCGCGGCGTGCCAGGTCATGGCTGAACTCGCCGGCGTCGAGCGCCAAGCCGGGAGGACAGCCATCGACCACGCAGCCGATGGCGGGGCCGTGGCTTTCGCCGAACGTGGTGACCGTGAACAGTTTGCCGAACGAGTTGCTGGACATGGCGCCGGGAATCGGAAGTGGGATGTCGGGTCGGGCGCGCGGTGGTGGCGATGCCGATGACTCGCGTGGGTTGCCGCGTGCCTCAGCCGCGCCGTGCCGCGACCGCGCGGATCGCTGCCGCGTGCGTGACCAGATCGGCGCGATCGAGCAGGAACACGCCCATCTGGCCGACCGCGAACTCGATCCAGTTGAACGGTATCTGCGGCAACAGCGCGACGAGGGCGCGCTCGCTCTCGCCGACCTCGACGATGAGCACGCCATCATCGGTCAGATGCTCGGGCGCCTGCACGAGGATGCGCAGCGCAAAATCCAGACCGTCGGCGCCCGCGGTGAGACCGAGCTTGGGCTCGTGGCTGTATTCGGCCGGCAGCGCGGCGAATTCCTGTTCGGTCACGTAGGGCGGATTGCTGACGATGAGGTCGTAGCGGCGCCCGGCCAGGCCGGCGAACAGGTCCGAGCGAATCACCTCGACGCGATCGCCGACGTCCTGGAACTCGACGTTTTCGCGCGCGAGCGCCAGTGCCTCGTCGCTGACGTCGGCCAGATCGACCTGCCAATCGGGATTGTGCGCGGCCATCGCGATGCCGATGCAGCCCGAACCCGTGCACAGGTCGAGCGCGCGCTCGACGTGACGTTCGTCGAGCCATGGCGAAAAACCGCCCTGGATGAGTTCGGCGATCGGCGAGCGCGGCACCAGCGCGCGCGCATCGGACTTGAACTTGAGGCCGGCAAACCACGCCTCGCCGGTGAGATAGGCAACCGGCCGATGCTCGTCGACACGGCGATCGATGAGCTCGAGCACGCTGCGCTTTTCGCCGGCGGTGAGCCGCGCGCCGCCATAGGCGGGCGACAGGTCGTGCGGCAGATGCAACGCATGCAGCACCAGATGGGTCGCCTCGTCGATCGCGTTGTCGTAACTGTGGCCGAAGGTGAGACCGGCCGCGCCGAACCGACTGGCGCCGTAGCGGATGAAGTCCACGATCGTGGCAAGTTCCTCGGTCATCGCGCGATCCGCTGCAGGTGGGCCGCCGAGTATAAGGCCGGATGCCATGGCACCGCCGGCGCGCCTGCCGCCGGCGCATGCGCTCGCCTATACTGGGCGGATGAATATCGCTCGCTCCGCCGGTCGCGTCTCCGCCAACTGGCTCATCGTCATCGCCGCACTGGCGGCCGCCGCCGGGTTGTGGTTTGGCGCCCGCCTGTTCACGACCACCACGCCGGCGCCGCTGCTGCCGCCGCTGCAGGCCGGAATGGCGTTTCCGGCGCCACGCGAGGTGCCGGCATTCGAACTGGACCGCGCCGACGGCGGCAAGCTGAGCCAGGCGGACTGGCGCGGTCGCTGGACGATCGTGTTCTTCGGCTACACCCACTGCCCCGACATCTGCCCGACCACTCTGGCCAGTTTCGGCCAGGCCTGGAAGAAGCTCGACGCGGCGGCGCGCGAGCGGTTGCGTTTCGATTTCATCTCGGTCGACCCCGCGCGCGACAACCCCGAGCAACTGGCGCGCTACGTCGGCCACTTCGACAAGGACTTCGTCGGCGCCACCGGCAGCGACGAGCAGCTCACCGCACTGACGCGCGCGCTGGGGATCATGTACGCGCGCGAGCAGGGCGAGGCCGGCAGCTACACGGTCGACCACAGCGCCTCGGTGCTCATCATCGATCCGGCGGGGCGCGAAGTGGGCCTGTTGCGCCCACCGTTCGACGCCAGCCAGATCGCCGCCGATCTGCAGACACTGGCGCGTAGCCAATGATGCGCGCCGCCGTGGCGGTGCAGTACCTGCTGCCGCATCGGTTGCTGTCGCGCCTGGTGCTGTGGGCGGCGCGCTGCCGCTGGCGCCCGTGGAAGAACCTGCTGATCCGGCGCGTGGTGGCTGCCTACGAGGTCGATCTCGGCGAAGCGGCCGTCGAGGATGCGACCGCCTACCCGAGCTTCGCCGCCTTCTTCACGCGCGCACTCAAGCCCGGCGCGCGACCGCTGCCGACCGCCGCGCAGGCCATCGCCTGCCCTGCCGATGGCCG
The DNA here is from genome assembly GCF_019634845.1 of Dokdonella sp. Classification (GTDB taxonomy): domain Bacteria; phylum Pseudomonadota; class Gammaproteobacteria; order Xanthomonadales; family Rhodanobacteraceae; genus Dokdonella_A. The sequence continues at coordinate 34,947 of NZ_JAHCAQ010000001.1, read as the reverse complement.
CATCAGCCAGGCCGGCGCGATCAGCGCCGGTCGCATCGTGCAGGCCAAGGGCCAGGCATTCAGCGTCGCCGAGCTGCTCGGCGACGAAGCCGCCGCGGCGCCCTACGCGCAGGGCCAGTTCGTGACTGTGTACCTGTCGCCGCGCGACTACCACCGCGTTCACATGCCGCTGGCCGGTGAACTGGTCGAGACCCTGCACATACCCGGACGCCTGTTCAGCGTGGCGCCGTTTGCCGTCGAGGCCGTGCCGCGCCTGTTCGCGCGCAACGAGCGCCTGGTCTGTCACTTCCGCGGGGCCGATGGCCCCTTCGTCGTGGTGCTGGTCGGCGCGATGCTCGTGTCGGGCATCGAGACCGTGTGGAGCGGCGTCGAAGTGCCTCCGTATGCCAGCCGGCCCAACGGCCGCGACTGGCAGGGGCAGGGCATCCGCCTCGAACGCGGCGCCGAACTGGGGCGCTTCAACATGGGCTCGACCGTGATCGTGCTGCTGCCGACCGGCCCTGCCCGCTGGGGCGACCTGGTGCCCGACCAGCCGGTGCGGATGGGGCAAACTCTCGGCAACGTGACCGACGTCGCGAAAACAAGTGTGGATTCCTGACTCGGCGACCTTCCAAATCGGCGCGCATTGGGTCAGAATATGACACACGTTGGCATGTTGTGACGCATCATCACCACCTGCCAACCATCGTAGCAGCGCCGCATGGACGCACCTGTCCCGCGGCAGGAATCAGGGGGAAACACCAATCATGGCCATCGTCACCCGCGTCATCGCCTTGAGTCGCGCGATCCAGCTGCGTCGCCAGCTGCGCGAAGTCAACAAGGCACTGGAAATGCTGCCACCCAACATTCGCCGCCAACTGGCCGCCATCGCGGTGCGCGAGTTCAACGCCGCCGCCACCAGCGAATTCCCGCATCTGTACGGTACGCCGCGTGACGACAAGTATCGTCCGTGGGGCGCCGGCACCGATATCGCACTGGAGCGCCTGCAGTCGGAAAACCTGCAGGTGCGCCTGCGCGGGATCGCGCTGTGGATCACGGTCGCCTATCACGAGACCAAGGACTCGCCCTACAGCGAACAGCAGGATTTGCACCGGCAGGTACTGCGCGCGATGCGCTCGCTCAAGGAAAGCGTGCCGGCCGACCAGATCAAGGAATGGATGAGCGCCGGCGTCGAAGAAGCCGCGTAAGCACCGTCTCCAGCGTCACCTTTCATCACGCCCGCCTCGCGCGGGCGCTTTTTTTGCGCGCCGCAGCCGGACGCGAGGACGGCGCGCAGTGGTCGGCTGCCGGGAATGGTGTCCCCGCGCGTGACCGTGATGCCTCCGGGCGCGTCCGCCGCGACGCCGGCACTGCCTGCCCGAGCGGCGCCGGACGCGCCGGCACCGGCGCTCGAGGTCCGTTCCCGCGCGGCTGCTCAGCGCGCGCAGGCCGGCAGCTGCAGGCGCTGCCCCGGCTTGATCGGATAATGCGGCGCGCGCAAGGCGTTGTGGTCGGCAATGTCGCGCATGCTGCAATGGCTCGTCTTGCGTGCAATCGCGGCCACCGTGTCGCCCTTGCGCACCACGTACACACGCGATCCGGAGCTGGCGCTGGCGGCGCCGCGGCTGGCCACGCGCGCCACGATGCCGGGCGGCGCGGGCGGCAGCGCCGCCGCATGCAGCTCGCTGGCCAGACGCTGCCAGCGCCCCGCGGCGCAATTGCGCGCATACACGGCTTCGAGCTGCTGCGGCACTACGAGCTTGCTGCCGGCCGGTGCGGCCTGTTGCGGATCCAGCTGCGGATTGAGGTTGCGCAGAGCGCGGAACCAGCCATCGCTCGCGCCGCCGTCCTGACCCAGGCAGATCGTCAGTTCGGCGATCGACGCGGGCTGCTGCAAGGTGATGCTGCCGGGCTGCATCGCGATCTTCGGCCACTCGAGGTTGTAGCGCTCCGGGTGCATGAACAGCCAGGCCGCAGCGAGCACCATCGGCACGTATTCGCGCGTCTCCTGCGACACGCCGTAGTAGATCTGCGGATTCCAGAAACTCAGGGCACTCTCGCCACGGCCGGCACGGCGCTGCATCGCACCCTCGCCACCGTTGTAGGCACCGATGACCAGTTCGAGGTTGTTGTTGAATATCGCAAGCTGCTCGTTGATGTAGGCGGCATTGGCGCGCGCCGACAGCCGCGGGTCGAAACGCTGGTCGAAGCCGTCGACGGTGCGCAGTCCGAAGCGCAGGCCGGTGGCGTACATGAACTGCAACGGCCCCGACGCGCCCGAGCGCGACACCGCATGCACCTTGCCGCCCGATTCCTTGGCCAGCATGCCGAACAGCAGCGCTTCGGGCAGGCCGGCCTTGTCGTACTCGGGTGCCATCTGCCAGCGCAGATACTGGTAGTTGACGTAGGCGGTCATGAGGTTGGGCCGGTACTGCGTCAGCCACTCCTCGAGTGCGACCTGCACCGGACCATTCATCTCGATGAGCTCGCTCAGCTCGCGTCCTTTCAGCAACGTGACGCTGCGGCCCAGCTCGGGCATGGCGCGTGACAACTGCTCACCCTCGCCCGCCGGGGTCACCTCGCCGGGGCTGTCGCCAGCGGCATCGGCGCTGCCCTCGCCGCCGGCGTCGGCAGAGGTCAAGCCACCCCGCAGCAGCGCATCGAAACCGGCGACGAAACGCTGCCCATCGCAACCGCGCGTCGTCACGCAGGCACTGGCGGCATCGCGCAGGTCATCCAGCGCGGCCCTGAGCTCGGCATCGCCGGCAGCGGCATCGCCACGCCGCTGCAGATCGAGCCCGTTGGCGTAGCGTCGGGTGGCGGCGTCCAGGCGCGCATACAGCGCACCTGCCGCGTCGGCTGCCGTCGCCCGCGTGGGCCGCGTGGCTGCCGTGCCGGCGCAGCCGGCGAGTGCGGCCAGTGCCGCACACAATGCGAATCGTTGCAGCACTTGCATCACCTGGGCCCGTTGCGGCCGCCTGATCGACCCGCCACGGTAGCGGCGCCCTCGCCAAGCGGCAAGTATCGACCGGCACCGGCGGGATCGCCGCTACAATCGGCTTGTCACGCCCAACCCGCACCGGAGCCCGCCTGTGAACGACATCCTCATCGGCAAGAGCGAGCACGACATCGTCCTGCTCGCCCAGTACGCCAATCGCCACGGCATGGTGGCTGGCGCCACCGGCACCGGCAAATCGGTGTCACTGATGCTGATGGCCGAGGGCTTCTGCAAGCTCGGCGTGCCGGTGTTCCTGGCCGACGTCAAGGGTGATTTTGCCGGCCTGTCACAAGCGGGCGTGGCCAGCGACAAGCTCAAGGCGCGGGTGGAAAAGCTCGGCATCGAGTGGACTCCGGCCGCCAACCCGGTGGTGTTCTGGGACATCTACGGCAAGGCCGGTCATCCGGTGCGCACCACGGTGTCGGAAATGGGCCCGACCCTGCTGGCGCGCCTGCTCGAACTCAACGACACCCAGAGCGGTGTGCTCGAGATCGTGTTCAAGGCCGCCGACGACAATGGCCTGCTGCTGCTCGATCTCAAGGACCTGCGGGCGATGCTGAACTTCGCCAGCGAGCACGCCAAGGACATCTCGCAGCAGTACGGTCTCATTGCGCCGACGTCGGTGGCCGCGATCCAGCGCGCGCTGCTGTCGCTCGAGCAGGCGGGCGGCGATGCGTTCTTCGGCGAGCCGGCGCTGGACCTGGCCGACTTCATGCGCCAGGACCTGTCCGGCCGCGGCATCGTCAACATCCTCGCTGCCGACCAGCTCATCCTCAAGCCCAAGCTCTACACGACCTTCCTGCTGTGGATGCTGTCCGAGCTGTTCGAAAAGCTGCCCGAAGTCGGCGACCTCGACCGGCCCAAGCTCGTGTTCTTCTTCGACGAGGCACATCTGTTGTTCGACGACGCGCCGCCCGCCTTGCGCCAGCGCATCGAGCAGGTGGTGCGGCTGATCCGTTCCAAGGGCGTGGGCGTGTATTTCTGTTCGCAGAATCCCGACGACGTGCCCGACGTGATCCTCGGCCAGCTCGGCAACCGTATCCAGCACGCGCTGCGCGCGTTCACGCCGCGCGACCAGAAGGCCGTCAAGGCCGCGGCCGAGACCTTTGCACCCAATCCGGGCCTCGACGTGGCGCAGGCAATCACCCAGCTCGGCGTCGGCGAGGCGCTGGTGTCGATGCTGCGGGCAGGCGGCGTTCCCACGCCGGTCGAGCGCGCAATGATCGCCACACCCGGCTGCCGCCTCGGCACGATCAGCGAGGAGGAACGCGCGATGGTTCGCGCGCGTTCGCCGGTCGGCGGCAAGTACGACACCGCGATCGATCGCGAGTCGGCGTTCGAAGTGCTGGCGCAGCGCGCGGCCACCGCGCCGGCGGCGCCCGCCACCGCGGGCAAGGCCGCCAAGGCCGACGCCAAAGCCGACGCCAAGGACAGCGGCGTGGGCCAGATGGCGCACGACATGCTATTCGGCACCGGCCGCCGCCAGGGCATGCTCGAGGCGATGGGAAAATCGATGGCACGCAACGCGGGCTCGCGCATCACCAACGCGATCATGCGCGGCATCTTCGGCTCGATGAAGCGTTGAGACCGCTGGCGGCCTGCCGGTCACAGGCGCCGGCGGCCGATGGCGGCTGCGGCGACCGCACCGGGCCACACGCCGCACGGCCCTTGTCCACCGCCACGAGCGCCCACCTACCATGAGCCGCTGGCGACCACCCGCTCCGCACTCGACCGCGATCATCACCGCCGAGGGTCATGCGCGGCTCAAGGCCGAACTCGACGAGCTGTGGCGGCAGCGTCGTCCTGAGGTGGTGCGTGCGCTGGCCGCGGCCGCCGCCGAGGGCGACCGCTCGGAGAATGCCGAATACACCTATCGCAAGAAGCAGCTCGGCGAGATCGACCGCCGCGTGCGCTACCTCGGCAAGCGACTCGAGCAGCTGCGCGTGATCGAAGCGCCGCCAGGCGATCGCGGCGCGGTGTATTTTGGCGCCTGGATCACGGTCGAGGATGCGGCCGGCACGCAGCACGTCTACCGCATCGTCGGTCCCGACGAGACCGATGCGGGCCGTGGCTGGATCAGCATCGACTCGCCGCTCGCGCGCGGCGCGCTGGGCAGGCACGTCGATGACGAATTCGAAGCACGCCTGCCCGACGGACCGGCCAGCTTCGTGGTGCTGGCGGTGCGCTACGCGGGCTGAGCGGCCACTGCACGATCGCACCGCCGACACGCTTGAGGAAAAAAAATGGCGGCCAATGGCCGCCATTTTTCGCGACTGCAGGAAGGCAGTCAGCGCGTGATCGGCAGATACACGCGGAAGGTCCGCTGGTCGTCGGCAGCGCCCGGATCGGAGACGTCCTCGTCCCATGGCCGGCCGAGGCCAGCTTCGCTGTAGCGGTAACCGTGCGTTTCGGCGTAGGCCTTGTGGTTGAGGCGCACCAGCGGCAACTGCGCCGCACTGCCGGTGTACTCGGTGTACAGCGCCAGGCCCTGGTACCACAACGCAGCGCGCACGTTGTCGTCGACCACGAGCAGCCCCTTCTTGTCGCGATCGCCTGCCACCAGCGGCTGACCCGCGTCGGCGCTGTCGTCGTCCGCATCGGCCTTCGGTGCCGGCGCATCGATCGTGAAGCTGTGGCCGTCGAGCGTGAAGCTGGTCTGGTCGACCGGGATGGCGACCGCGAAGGTGTAGTTCTCGTCACCCCATTCGGTGGTGATCGTCAGCATCGGACCGGACTGGGTCAGACCGGTCTTCTTGAGCACGGCTTCGATCTTTTCCTTGGCTTGCGCGGTGGCGTCGGCGACCTCGTCGAGCGAACGCGGCGCGCGCGTGTTGACGAGCAGTACCGGCTTGGCGGTGATCTCGACCACCGAGATGTCCTGGTTGCTGTAATCGGTGTTGGGGAAGCCGGCCATCATCGCCGCCAGGCTCGCCAGCGAGCCCTGCACGACCGCGGAAGGATCGCCATTGATGTAGAGGCCGCCGAAGCGCCACAGCAGGTTCCAGCCGTAGTCGACATCGTAGGATTCGGTGACGTACACGGTGCGGCCCTTGGGCGAGGGCGTGATCGTGAGGTTGTAGGTCTTGTTGGTGCCGATCCAGTCATTGTCGAGCGTCATCGTGACGTCGCTGTCCTGGGTGCTCTTGGTGATGGTCAGGCTGCCGTCGCCGACCTTGGGCACGCTGCTGGTCCAGCTGATCTTGGAGCCGACGCCGGCTTCGGGACCACCGAGCGTCGTCTGCATGGCCGGGTCGAACGCACGCAGGCCCGTGTACTGCGGGAAGCGCCGGAATCCATTGATCGTGTCGTAAACCTGACGCGCTGGACTGGGGACCTCGACGCGCCGTTCGATATGACCATGGTCGGGCAGCACGAGGCCGACCAGCACGGCCAGCGCGAACACGATCAGCAGGGCCACCAGCATTTCGAAAATACGCATCATCCGAGGATTCTCCAGGACTGACATTGACGGTGCCGCATCGTGGCGGACCGGGCCATCCCCCGGCACCGCGCACCCTGCCCCACGCACCTGCGCGCCCCGCACCGGCGGAGCGAAATGCCGATGTTACTGGACTTCCGGCCCCGCGCGCCACGGCCAGACAGCCGCGGCACCCCGTGCCCTTGCCGCGGGCGGGCCTTCAGACGATGCCGAGCTCGAACGCCTTGAGCACGGCCCGCGTACGGTCGCGCACGCCGAGCTTGGACAGGATGTTGGAGACGTGATTCTTGACCGTGCCCTCGGCCACCCCAAGTGAGTTGGCGATCTCCTTGTTGCTGTAGCCGCCGGCCATGAGGCGCAGGATTTCGGTCTCGCGCTCGGTCAGCGGATCGGGGCGGTCGAGGCTGGTGAATTCGTTGTGCATGCGCTCCAGTCCCGACAGCAACCGCTGGGTCACCACCGGCGACACCAGCGAACCGCCGCCGGCCACGGTCCTGACCGCGTCGACGAGCTGGTCGAGCGACACGTCCTTGAGCAGATAGCCACGGGCGCCGGCCTTCAGCCCGGCCAGCACGAGCTGGTCGTCGTCGAACGTGGTGAGGATGATGGTCGGCGGCAACTGCTGGCGGCTGGCCAGGGCATTGAGCACGTCCAGCCCCGACATGCCCGGCATGCGCATGTCGAGCAGTACCACGTCGGGCCGCACCTGCGGGATCGTCTCGACCGCCTGCGCGCCGTCGGCGGCTTCGGCCACCACGCGGATCGAATCGGACAGCTCCAGCAGCGAACGGATTCCCTGTCGCACCAGGGTCTGGTCGTCGACGAGGCAGACTTTGATCATGGGTCGGACTCCAGAGGCAGGATGATGTCGAGCGCAAAACCACGCCCGGCGCCGGCGTCGATGTCGACGCGGCCGCCAAACTGCGCCAGCCGCTCGCGCATGCCGGCCAGGCCGTTGCCCTGCACCAGCGCGCTGGCGCCACGGCCATCGTCGCGCGCACGGATCGCGACTTCGCGGCGCGCGTCATGCTCGAACACGAGCCACAGGTTGCGCGCCTGGGCATGGCGCACCGTGTTGGTGATGATTTCCTGCGCGCAGCGCAACAGCACCTGGGCGCGGCGCGGATCATCGACCCCCAGTCGCGCTGGCAGTTGCAGGTGGATGGCCAGACCCGGTACGCCCTCGACCAGATCACGCAGCGCCTGGGTCAGATCGATGCTGTCGCCCTCACGCAGCTGGCTGACCACCTCGCGCACGTCACCGAGCAGCAGCTTGGCCACCGACTGCGCCTGCAGGATGTGCTTCTGCGCCGGACCGTCGACGAGGTGGCTGGCCACCTCCAGGTTGAGGCTCAGCGCGGTCAGGTGGTGCCCCATCAGGTCGTGCAGCTCGCGCGAGATGCGCATGCGCTCGGCCAGCCGGCTCGATTCGGCCAGCAGCGCGCGCGTGGCGCGCAGCTCGGAGTTGAGGCGACGCTGCTCCTCGCGCGCCTCGACCTGCTGCTTGGTGACCAGCGCCGTGACGAAGGCGAGCACGATGAAGCCCGAATACAGGCTCGACTGCAGGAATGCGTCGCTGAGACTGAAGGCGGGCTCGCGGATGCTGGCGAACACCGGCACCAGCGAGAAGTTCTGCAGCACCATCCAGGCAATGCCCACGCGCAGCGGCACCAGCCAGGGCAACACCACGGCCACCACCGCCAGCAGCAGCGCCGAAATGCCGCTCTGGCTGAACCAGCCGATCGCCACCGCCATGAGGTTGAGCACGACCAGCAACGCGATCTGCACGCCGCGCCGCAACGGCGTGCGGCCGAGCGTGCCCAGATCGCGCGTCAGGTACCAGTAGACGATGCCGAACACGACGTAGCAGCCGAGCCACAGATGCACGTAGCTGCCCGGCAACTGCTTGGCGGCCAGATCCTCGACCACGGTGCGGTAGCGCAGGAACGGCGTGCCCACGCTCGCGTACTGGAACAGCCCTGCGTAGCGCAGCAGCTGGATGTGGTTGAACTGGGCCCAGGTCATGGCGCCATCATAGGCGGGCGCGGTCCTCGCGCGACCCTGTCCGAAGTCACTGCGATGCTGCGCCTGCAACACGGCGCCGCGACCGCGGCAGCCATGCCGCGCTGCCGGTCGGCGTGGCTGCGGCGGCCTGTTCTTGGCACCCGCGCATGCGATAATCGGCGGCGCGGCGTCACCGGCACCGGCGCGCCGCCTTGCAATGGAGCACATCATGGCAGTACGCATACGCGACGTCGGTTCGCACGATCTGGATTCGGTACTCGCACTCAACAACGCCGCCGGTCCGACGATCCTGCCGCTCACCGCCGCCGCGCTGCGCAAGTTGCACGACGAAGCCTGCTATTTCCGCGTGGCCGAGGTCGATGGCCACATTGCCGGCTTCCTGTTCGCGCTGAACCAGGATGCCGACTACGACAGCGCCAATTTCCGCTGGTTCCAGCAGCATTACGCCCAATTCGTCTACATCGACCGCATCGTCATCGCCAAACCGTACCGCGGCCTCGGTCTGGGCCGCATCTTCTACGCCGACGTGATCAGCTACGCCGAGACCCACTCGCCCGAGTTGACCTGCGAGGTGTTCCTCGAGCCGCGCAACGACGTCGCCCTCCTGTTCCACGGCAGCTTCGGCTTCCAGGAAGTGGGCCAGCAGGTCATGCCCGGCAACGGACAACGTGTCGCGCTGTTGGCCAAGACGCTGTGCAGCTACCCGTTCGTGCGCGACACCTATCTAAGCGGTGGCGCCGCGCGCCTGCCCGACCTGCCGTGGCTGCGCGAGCGCACACACACCGCCACGGCTGCGCCCGCCACGCGCGCGGCAGGTGGCGCGTGAGCGCACGACAGGCGGCCGGCGCGCCGCTCGATCTCGAACCGGTGGCCGAAATCAAGTTCGGCCAGGTCGGCATCGCCAACCTCAAGCTGAGGGTGCTCGATGCCGATGCGCTCGAAGCGGAACTGCGTGCCAAGGTGAGTGGCGCCGAAAAGCTGTTCCGCCATGCGCCGGTCGTGCTCGACCTGAGCCACCTGCCGCAGCTGCCCGCAGTGGCGGTCGTGCGCGAGCTGCTCGACTGCATCCGCAGCGCCGGCATGTTGCCGGTCGGGCTGTCCTACGGCACCAGCGAGAACGAGGCCATCGCGCGCGAACTCGGCATTCCGGTGATCGCCAAGTTCCGTGCCGCCTACGAGCGCGCCGGCGGCCATGACGAAGCAGGCCCGCCCGCCGCACCGCCTGCCGCGCCACAGCCGCCACGACCAGCGACACCCGCCGCGCCGCGCGAGGTCATCGGCCAGATCCATGACAAGCCGGTGCGTTCGGGCCAGCAGCTCTACGCGCGTGGCCGCGACCTGATCGTGACCGCCCTGGTCGGCAACGGCGCCGAGGTCATCGCCGATGGCTCCATCCACATCTACGGCGCGCTGCGCGGGCGGGCGTTGGCCGGCGCGCAGGGCGACACCAGCGCGCGCATCTTCTGCCGCGAATTCCATGCCGAACTGGTCTCGATCGCGGGACAATACCGGGTGTTCGAGGACATTCCGGCCGAGCTGCGCGGGCAGCCCGTGCAGGCCTGGCTGGATGGCGACAAATTGCTGTTGAAGAAGCTGTGAGCGGGGCGAGCGCAGTGCGCAGTCACCGGCACGCAGGCGCCAGGCGCGGCCCCGCGCAGCGCGCCGCGGCTCCGTTTTCATCGTCCCATTCCCCCGTCAGCGGAGAACTCCATTGAGCGAAGTCATCGTAGTCACCTCGGGCAAGGGCGGCGTCGGCAAGACCACCACCAGCGCCTCGCTGGCCGTGGGACTGGCCCGGCGCGGCAAGAAGGTCGCCGTCATCGACTTCGATGTCGGCCTGCGCAACCTCGACCTCATCATGGGCTGCGAGCGGCGCGTGGTGTACGACTTCGTCAACGTCATCCAGGGCGAATGCACGCTCAAGCAGGCGCTCATCAAGGACAAGCGCATCGACACCCTGTTCGTGCTGGCCGCCTCGCAGACGCGCGACAAGGACGCACTCACCAAGGAAGGCGTCGAGCGCGTACTCAAGGAACTGGACGAGGACGGCTTCGACTACGTGCTGTGCGATTCGCCGGCCGGCATCGAGAAGGGCGCCGCACTGGCGATGTATTTCGCCGACCGCGCCGTGGTGGTGGTCAATCCGGAAGTCTCCAGCGTACGCGACTCCGATCGCATCCTCGGCCTGCTCGCCAGCAAGACGCGCCGCGCCGAGCAAGGCGGGACCGGCGTCGAGCAGCACCTGTTGCTGACGCGCTACAACCCCGAGCGCGTCGCCAACGGCGACATGATGGGCATCACCGACGTCAAGGACATCCTCGGCATCGACGTGATCGGCGTGATCCCCGAATCGGAAGGCGTGTTGACCGCCTCCAATGCCGGCGTGCCGGTGATCCTCGACGACGCTTCCGACGCCGGCCAGGCGTATGCCGACGCAGTGGCCCGCCTGTGCGGTGAAACGCTGCCGATGCGCTTCACCGAAGCGCAGAAGAAAGGCTTCTTCTCTCGCATCTTCGGAGGCTGAATCATGGGCCTGTTCGACCTGTTCCGCTCCCGCCCGAAGAACACCGCATCGGTCGCCGCCGAACGCCTGCGCATCATCGTCATGCAGGAACGCAAGGCCGACGGCCGCGGTGGCCATGACTACCTGCCGACCATGCGGCGCGAAATCCTCGAAGTGATCCGCAAGTACGTCAATGTCGACGCCGATGCGATCGACATCCACGTCACGCGTGAAGGCGAGGACGAGGTGCTCGAACTGTCGGTCACGCTGCCCGAACGCGACAGGGACGCCGGCGCCGAGCGCGGCCGCGCCGACGAAGCGTCCAGCGGCGCGGACTGAGCGCCGCGCGCGTGCAGGCTGCCGCGGCGCCCGCCGTGCTCGCGATGGCCGACATCGGCTTCGCCGCGGCGCGCGCGCTGCTGGCAAAGTTCGAACTCGAGCTGCTCGAAGTCGAAGCCGGTGCGGCGATCCCGGGCAGCTACTGGGGCGATGCCGAGGCCGGCGTGATCGGTTCGCGCGTGTACGCACGCGCCGACACGCCCGTGCACTCGCTGTTGCACGAGGCCTGCCACCTCATCGTCATCCCGCCCGCGCGCCGCGCGCTCGTGCACACCGACGCCTCCGACTCGCAGATCGAGGAGGACGCCACCTGCTACCTGCAGATCGTGCTCGCCGACCACCTGCCCAGCGTCGGCCGCCAGCGCCTCATGGCCGACATGGATGCCTGGGGCTACTCGTTCCGGCTCGGCTCGGCGCGCGCCTGGTTCGAGGCCGATGCCGAAGATGCGCGTGCATTCCTGCAGGCGCGGGACCTGCCCGTGACATGAAGCGGGCACACGCGGACGCCCGGCATCGCTAGAATGCCCCAGTCCCCAACGTCCGGAACCGTTCCCATGCAACGCTGGATCAAATTGCCCGATGGCCGCTTCATCGACGCCAATCGCATCGCCTACATCGGCAAGACCGAGACCTTCGCCCACATCGACGAGAACGGCACCGACATGGGAATGGCCTATTCGGTCAACCTTGGCACCGGCATCGAACGCGAAAGCCAGCTCACCGTGATCGGCACGCGCGAGGAAGTGCTGAGCGTGCTGCGCGCCGTACTCGGCCGCGGCGAGGCACCGCCGGCCGCCTGAGCGACCCGCGCCTCACCAGCGCCGCACCACCTCGAGGTAGGCGCGCCAGCAGCCCAGCCCGAGCATGGTCACGCTGGCCGCAGCGAGAGCCAGTCGCAGCGGACTGGCCGCCAGCACCGGCGCCAGCGCGCCGGCGATCACCGCGCTGATCAGCAGGCTAACGAACGCCTGCACCGACGAGGCCGCGCCGCGATGGTGCGGGAAGCGATCGAGCAGCAGTAGCGTCAAGGTCGGAAAACTCATGCCGATGCCGATCGCGTGCAAGCCGATCGGCAGTACCGACCACGGCACAAGCGGTTGCGGCAGCTGCGCGGTGACCGCCAGGTTGAGCGCGCTGGCCAGCACCATGATCGTGTAGCCCACGCGCACGGTCGTCGCCGCGGTCAATCGTCCGGCGACGCGCCCGGACAGGAACGAGCCCAGCATCATGCCGCTGATTGCGGGCACGAACAGCCAGGCGAAGTGCTGCGTATCGAGCCGCAACATGCCAAGCACGAAGGCCGGCGCCGACGAGATGTAGACCCACAGCGCATTGAAGTTGAACGAACCGGCCAGCACCAGCGGGAAGAAGGCGCGATCGGTGACGATGACGCGCCAGGTCGCGCCCAGTTCGCGCAGCGACAGGGCAACGCGCCGCTCGCGCGGATGGGTCTCGGGCAGCCAGGCCAGACAGGCCAGGCACAGCGCCAGCGCGAATGCCGCCAGCAGCACGAAGATCATCGGCCAGCGCGCGAACGCAACCACCCAGCCGCCGACGATCGGTGCGAGCGCCGGCGCGATGCCGAAGATCATCGACACCGAAGCCATGAGGCGCTGCGCCTCGGCGCCATCGAACACGTCGCGGATCACCGCGCGGCCGACGATGATGCCGGCGCCGGCCGACATACCCTGCAGCGCGCGGAACAACAGCAGCGTTTCCAGCGTACGCGCCATCGCGCAACCGAGCGAGGCGAGCGCGAACACGATCACGCCGGTGATGATGACGCGGCGCCTGCCCAGGGCATCGGACAGCGGGCCATGCAGCAGCGACATCAGCGCATACGGCGCCATGTAGGCGCTGATCGACTGCTGCATCTGGAACGTGCTGGCGTGCAGATCGGCTTCCAGCGCCGGGAACGCCGGGAAGATCGTGTCGATCGCAAACGGTCCGAACATCGCCAGCGCGCCCAGCAACGGTGCCAGCACGCGTCGCCTCGGCGGCGGCATGGTCGCGACGGCGCCGCTCACGCGACGCCAGCGGGCAGGTCGCTCAACGGCACCGCATCGCGCGCGCATCGCCTCATGTCTGCTTCCGCTGCACTGGACCGCGGACTGTAGCACGCTGCCGGATTGGCGCCGCCCACGCGCGCTGGCATCATGCGCGGCGGGAGATGGCATCCTCCCCGAACCGCCGCATGGCTGATGATGCCTGGCCACGTTTGCCGGCAACGGAAGCGGCCAGGCGTCGTGCCCGGAACGCGCGCGCCCGCCGCGCCCCGTCGCCTCGACAGCATGAGGACTGCGATGAACCTGATCTCGGTACTGGCGGTGGGGCTGGGTGCCTTCGTGGGTGCGATTGCGCGCTGGCTGCTCGGCATTGCGCTCAACCCGCTGCTGCCCTCACTGCCGCTGGGCACGCTCGCGGCGAACCTCGCCGGCGGCTTCGTCATGGGACTGGCGCTGGGCGTGTTCGCGCACTACGAGGCACTGCCGATTGCATGGCGGCTGGCGCTGACGACGGGCTTCCTCGGCGGCCTGACCACGTTCTCGACGTTCTCGGCCGAGACCGTCACCCTGCTGCTGCGCCAGCAGTACGGCTGGACCGTGGCGATCGTGCTCGCACATGTGGGCGGCTCGCTGCTGCTGACCCTCGCCGGCGTCTTCACCATGCGCCTGTTGCTGCGCGCCTGAACGGAGAGCCCCATGCAAGCCTGGTCGTTGCGCCTCTACCTGCACGAAAGCAACCGGCACGCCGGCCAGCCCACCTGGGAGTGGCTGCTCGAACAGGCGCGCACGCTCGGCATCGCCGGCGGTTCGGCGTTCCGCGCGATCGCAGCGTTCGGCCGCCATGGCGTGCTGAGCGAGCAGCATTTCTTCGAACTGGCCGGACAATCCACCATCGTGGTCGAGTTCGTGCTCGACGCCGAGCAGTCCGCGCAGTTGCTGGCCCTGATCGAGGCCGAACGCATCGCGCTGTTCTACCTGCGCCACGCCGTCGACTGCGGCACCACCGGATGATCACCCTTTAAATGGCGCCGAGCGTGCCAATATCGCCAGCATGACTGCGATGACCGCCAGGGATCGTGTCGAAGGATTGCTCGCGCAGGCGGGCGTGCAGGCCAACGGTCCTGCCGCGACCGATATCCAGGTGCATGACCCGCAGCTGTACGAGCGCGTGCTGGCCCATGGTTCGCTCGGCCTCGGCGAGGCCTACATGGAAGGCGCCTGGGATGCGCAGGATCTGGACGGCTTCCTGTTCAAGCTGCTCGACGCGCGTCTGGACGAAGCGCTGCACACCTTCGACGACCTGTTGCTGCACCTCAAGGCCCGCGTGCTCAACATGCAGCGTGGCCAGCGCGCATGGCAAGTCGGCGAACGCCACTACGACCTCGGCAACGAGCTGTACCGGGCGATGCTTGGCCAGCGCCTGGTCTACAGTTGCGGCTACTGGAAGGATGCGACCGGGCTCGACGCCGCGCAGGAGGCCAAGCTCGCACTGGTCTGCGCCAAGCTCGGTCTCGAACCCGGCATGCGCGTGCTCGACATCGGCTGCGGCTGGGGCGAGGCGCTCAAGTACGCCGCCGAGCGCCACGGTGTCAGTGGCGTCGGTGTCACGGTGTCGCAGGAACAGGCGCACTTTGCCAGCGAGCTCTGCGCGGGCTTGCCGATCGAGATCCGCGCCGAGGATTACCGCGAGCTCGACGAGCGTTTCGATCGCGTGCTGTCGATCGGCATGTTCGAGCATGTGGGGGTCAAGAATTACCGCACCTACTTCGAAGTGGCGCGTCGTTGCACGGCCGATGACGGCCTGTTCCTGTTGCACTGCATCGGCTCCAACGTCTCCACCGACCGCACCGACCCGTGGATCGAGAAATACATCTTCCCCAACTCGATGCTGCCGTCGGCGGCGCAGATCACCCACGCCGCCGAAGGACTGTTCGTGATCGAGGACTGGCACAACTTCGGCGCCGACTACGACCGCACGCTGATGGCGTGGCGTGCCAACTTCGACGCCGCCTGGCCACAGCTTGAATCGCGCTACGATGAACGCTTCCGCCGCATGTGGCGCTTCTACCTGTCGGCCTCGGCCGCTACCTTCCGCGCCCGCCGCGACCAGCTCTGGCAGCTCGTGCTGAGCCCGCATGGCGTGCACGGCGGCTACCGCGCCCCGCGCTGATCGGCCACGTCCACCAACGGCAGGCGCAGCCATGCCCGGGCACGCCTGCCGCAGGGTCCCAGGGCCGCGGCGCCGGACGCGCGGTGCTAGGCCGGTGGATTGCCGTAGCGGTTGGCGCCCGCAGTGCCGGCGACGAAGCCGTTGAACACCAGCGCCACGAGCCCGCCGACCACCGGCACGAGGGCGATGAGGATCCACCATGCGGACTTGTCGACGTCGTGCCAGCGCTTGGCGCAGATCGCCAGGCTCGGCCACAACAGCAGCAGCGACAGCAGCGGCAACAGGCCGGTGGCCATGCCGACTCCGGCCGGCGGCGCCTGCGTATCCAGGCTGGCCGCGCCGAACAGCGCCGCACCGAGCGCCACGAACGCGACGCCGAACAGCACGCACATCGCCAGCACGAAATACCAATACGGCGCGCGGCCGATGCGTCCTTCAAACGAAAACAGCAGTTGGGTCCAGCTCATCTTGGCTTGCTCCGGTTGGTTTGGACTATGGCAGCGTCAGCCGCCGGCCTGCGTCGATTCCCTCTCGACCTTCCAGGCGCCGTCCTCGCGCCGCATCGACACCGTGCTCACCACCGCCTTGCCGTCGGCATCCTTGCCCTGGTAGTCGAGCGTGGCACTGTCGCCCTTGACGTGGCCGGCGACGTATTTCGGCGCGCGCAATGCCTGGCTCTGGATGAAGCCGAACATCATCTTGAAGTCGGCGTCGTTGCGGTGAGCCTGCAGTTCGGCGGCGCGCTCGCGCGTCATCGTGCCGACCAGCGCATCCACATCGCCCTTGCGCAACGCCGCCAGGTGGGCGAGGTAAACCTTGCCCAAGTCGCCGCCGCCGGCAGGCAGGGCAACTCCGGGATCGGCCGGGCCCGGCAGATCGAGGGCGAAGCGCAGGTCGTAATAGCTGCCGTCCTGCTTGTCGGACTCGTTGTTGCTGCGGAAGCTGCCTTCGATGCGCTGCGCGTCGTTGCGCTTGAGATCGAGGGTGTACCAGCCGCTGCCGCTCTGGGAGCCAAAGGTATCGCCCAGCCTCAGGTTGACGTTCTGCACGCTGCCGTCGGCTTCGATGTTGAGGTCGACACGGGTGGCGCCGCGCAGCATGGTCTCCAGCGCGTGGCCGCGATCGCGCTCGTCGCGCAGCGCGGCGGCGTCGATCGGCCGGTCGGCGAACACCACCGTCGTGATCTGTCGCGTCTTGTCGAACGGATCGGGGCCAGGCCAGGCGTAGGCGTGTTCGAGCGCCGTCACCTTGCCATTGTGATACAGCGTCCCTGCACCGTCGGCCAGCGCGCCGCCGCACGCCAGCAGCAGTGAAACCGCCAGGCATTTCGTCATCGTTCGCATTCTTCCACCCTCCGCTCGTTGTCGGGTCCGCCGTGATGCCACCGCCAGCCGGTGTGCGCCCTGCAGCAGCCCGTTCCTGATCCAATACGGAAAACCGTCCGCGCAGGTGCCAGCCCCCCGCTGCATCAAACACCGCACGGCGGCCAAGCGAACATGCGCCGGCCCGATTCCCTGCCCGCCGGCGGCGTGATGGCGCCGCCCACGGGCCGGGAACGCGCAGGCGTTCTGGCACAATGACGGGCTGCACGCGCGCCGCGGCGCCGCCTCATCCGCATCGAACCGACCATGATCCTGCACGCCAACCACGAACAGATTCCGCTCAAGGACTACGCCGAACGCGCCTACCTCGACTATTCGATGTACGTGGTGCTCGATCGCGCCCTACCCTTCATCGGCGACGGGCTCAAGCCCGTGCAACGGCGCATCGTCTACGCGATGAGCGAACTGGGCCTGGAAGCCGGCGCCAAGCCCAAGAAGTCGGCACGCACCGTCGGCGATGTGATCGGCAAGTTCCATCCGCATGGCGACTCGGCCTGCTACGAGGCCATGGTGCTGATGGCGCAGCCGTTCTCGTACCGCTACCCGCTGATCGACGGCCAGGGCAATTTCGGCTCGCAGGACGATCCCAAGTCGTTCGCGGCGATGCGCTACACCGAATCGCGCCTGACGCCGCTGGCGCAACTGCTGCTGGACGAACTCGGCCAGGGCACGGTCGAATGGACGCCCAATTTCGACGGCACGCTCAAGGAGCCCTCGTGGCTGCCTTCGCGCGTGCCGCATGTGCTGCTCAACGGCTCGACCGGCATCGCGGTCGGCATGGCCACCGACATCCCACCGCACAACCTGCGCGAGGTGGCGAGCGCCTGCATCCGCCTGCTCGACGAGCCCGAGGCCAGCGTCGCACAACTGTGCGAGCACGTGCGCGGCCCCGACTTTCCGACCAGTGCCGAGATCATCACGCCGGCGGCCGAGCTGGCCGCCCTCTACGCCACCGGCACCGGCTCGGTGCGCTGTCGCGCGGTGTGGCGGCGCGACGACGGCAACGCCGTGGTCACGGCGCTGCCATGGCAGGTGTCGCCATCGAAGATCATCGAGCAGATCGCCGGGCAGATGCGCGCGAAGAAACTGCCGATGCTCGAGGACATCCGCGACGAGTCCGACCACGAGAATCCGATCCGCATCGTGCTGATCCCGCGTTCGAGCCGCATCGACCTCGATGAGATGATGCAGCACCTCAACGCGACCACCGACCTGGAGAAGAGCTACCGCGTCAATCTCAACATGATTGGCCTCGACGGCAAGCCGCAGGTGAAGAACCTCAGGCAGATCCTCGGCGAGTGGTTGCGCTTCCGCGCCGACACGGTGACGCGCCGCCTGCAGCACCGCCTGGCCAGGGTCGAACGGCGCCTGCACCTGCTCGAGGGCCTGCGCATCGCCTATCTCAACCTCGACGAGGTGATTCGCATCATCCGCCACGAGGACGAGCCCAAGGCCGCGTTGATCGCGCGCTTCGCGCTCAGCGAGGAGCAGGCCGACTACATCCTCGAGACGCGCCTGCGCCAACTGGCGCGGCTGGAGGAGATGAAGATCAATGCCGAACGTGACGAGCTCGAGGAGGAGCGTGCGCGCATCAATGTGGTGCTGGGTTCCAAGGCGCGACTCAAGACCCTGCTCAAGGACGAGCTGCGCAAGGATGCGGAGAAGTACGGCGACGCGCGCCGCTCACCGCTGATCGAACGTGCGGCGGCGCAGGCACTCGACCAGACCGCGCTTGTCGCCAGCGAACCCATCACCGTGATCCTGTCCGCCAAGGGCTGGGTGCGCGCGGCCAAAGGCCACGAACTCGATGCGCGCGAACTCGGCTACCGCGAAGGTGACGCCTACCTCGCGAGCGTGCGCGGCCGCACCACGCAGAACGTCGCCTTTCTCGACTCCAGCGGCCGCAGCTACAGCGCCGCGGCGCACACGCTGCCATCGGCGCGTGGCAACGGCGAGCCGCTGACGGGCCGCTTCACACTGCCGGCCGGCGCCCAGTTCGAGGCGCTCGCGATCGGTGAGTCGACCAGCAAGTTCGTGCTGGCCACCGACTTCGGCTATGGCTTCGTCACCGGCTTCGAGGCGCTCCTCGCCAACAAGAAGGCCGGCAAGCAGGTGGTCAGTCTCGACGCCAAGGCGCACGTGCTGGCGCCCGCGGCCGTCGCCGACACCGCGCGCGATCGCATCGTGGTCGTCACCAACGCCGGCCATCTGCTCATGTTCTCGGTGGCGGAACTGCCCGAGCTCGACAAGGGCGGCAAGGGCAACAAGCTGATCGAGATACCCAAGGCCAGGCTCGGCGATGGTGAGCGCGTCGCCGGCATCGCCGTGGTGAGCGAAGGCAGTGGCGAAGTGACCCTGTATGCGGGTCAGCGCAAGCTCAGCCTGCGCTGGAACGATCTCGTCGAGTATGGCGGCAGCCGCGCCACGCGCGGTGCGCTGCTGCCGCGCGGCCTGCAGCGCGTGGATCGCATCGAGACCACCGGCTGAAGCCGCTGACGGACGCCGCGCTGGTCCAGCACCGGACCAGCCGACCCGGTTGCCCGCCGCGCGTCGTCCGATACCTCGCGGCGCGCCGCGAGGTCCCGGGTCGGGGTTGCGGACAGTGGCGTGGACCGGCCCTGTCCGGCATTGCGGTCAGGGCGGCAGGCAGGCGCCGGTTTCGCCGAGCTCGAAGCCACTGCAGAAGATGTAGTCCACGGCGGCGCCGACCGTCACGCTGACCGGTATCGCGAGCAGCGGATGGACCGGATCGTTGGTGGTGACGCACAGCTCCGCCGCGTGACTGCCCGGCGCAAGACCGGCCGCCGCCGGATCGACCGTGACTGTCACGCTGCTGCTGGTCCCGCCGGCAACCGTGCCACTGGTCGGATTGGCCGTCAGCCAGGTCAACGGCGCCCCATTGCATGGCGTCGGTCCGCCATTGCCAGTCGCCGTGGCGCGGATCAGCCAGTTGCCCGGTATGCCAAAGCGATCGGTGACGCCGGTCAGATCATTGTTGCCAAGGTGGTCGATGTCGGTGGGCGGTACGGTCGAACCAATCAGCCAGGACTTGCCCGCGCTGCTGCCCTGGTCGAGCGCCGCCGGGAACAGTCGCGGCGTGTAGCCACCTGCGATGGCCCACTGGTCGACGAAGCCGATGTAGACATGGCCTGGCCCCGGCACGACGAAGTGCACGGGATAGGTTTGGAAACTGTCGAGCGCCGCGATCGTCACCAGCTCGTCACCGCCGATGCGCACGGCATTGTTGGGGTCGCCGTCAGCGTCAGCGTCGTAGTACACGACGAGATTGGCCTGCAGGCCGACCAGCGTTCCGTTCGAGTTGCCCGGCCACAGGATCGCGATGGTGTCGATCGTGACGGGCTCGGGTACCGCGAAACGATTGAGCCACACCGCCGCCGACTCGGTGGCTGGCGGACCGGGTGTGCCCACGCCCACCGTGTCCTCATAGGTGCCGTCATCGAGTGCGAACGTGTAGTCGGCCAGCGGTGCCAGCCACGCCGCAGGCCGCGGATCACCGCCCGCGTGGCCACCCAACGCCAACGCCGGTGGCAACCCCATGCCGCTTGCCGCGACGGCATGGACCTGCACCGGCACGAGCGGCGCGCTGGTCTCACGCGCGGCCAGCGAGTAGGTCAGCGGCGCATGCCCCAGCGCGTTGGCGATGCTGAGCGTCGCGCTCGTCACCTGGTTGGCCGGCACGCTGAACGTGAATGTCGCCGGGCTGAGCGAGACCAGTGGATCAGCCGGTGAACCGTCGAGCGCAAAGTTGGCAACCACCGTGCAGTTGGCGCTGACGGGAGCGGTCGTGTAGGCGTTGCCGTTGAGTGTACCGCCGCAGGTTCCACCGACCGTGCCCACGTGATAGCCCGTCGCGGGAAACAAGCTGAACGTGGCGACGGCACCGGCGGCGATCGTCTGCGGTCCGCTCGGCGAGATCGTGCCGACCGGCAACCCCACGCTGGGCGTGACCGTATAGGTGGTACCGGCAGCAACCGTCAGCGTGTAGTCCTCGCCTTGGCCATAGCCGGTAGTCTCGCAGGCCGTGGCAGCCGCGCTGTAGCGTTTGATCACGCGCAGGCGCACCGCACCCGGCGTGACGCCGGGCGGCACCAGGATCGTGTTCACCGCCTGCTGGCCGTCGACACCGGTCGAATTCGTGATGTCGCCAATTGCATAGGCTTCATTGCTGTCGAACACGCCGTTGCGGTTCCAGTCGATGAAGGCGTTGACGACGTCGTCCCAGTCGCCGTCGGTGTTGCCCTCCACCTCGATCTGGTAAGTCTGGCCGGCCTGGACGAGTCCACCGCCGACCGCGAGGAAGTCTTCCAGCGGCGCACTGCCGGTGGTCGCGGCGGGGCTGGTATTGTCGATGCCGCTCACGACCACGCGCGTGATCGGCTCCACCCCTTGCGGAAACGCGAGCGCACAGTAGGGATCGGGAAAGGCGCGCAGCGCCGCCGGTGCCGTGGTCGCGACCATTGCCGCCTGCGCCGGCAGCGGCGGCGCGCACAGCGCAGCAACGACGCCGCCAATGAGGATCCCGACGATGACGGTTGGAGTCCGCCCGCGCCGCGACCGGTCACGCTGCAGACTGGCAATTTCACGCTCGGACATCGCTGACCTCGACACACAGTGGCACCGGCACGACGAAGCGACACACCTCCCGCGCATGGCCGACGCGATCGCAGTGCGGACCTCGGCGGGGTGCCGCTGCGTCGTCGCCACGCAGCGCTGCAAGCAGTTGAATAGCCCTTTCGGTTGCGGCCGTCAACCGACTTGTCTTGCGCAACGCGTCAACGACGGTCACGCTCCGGCTCGACGCCAGCACGTTGGCAGAACGCCGCGCGAAAAAAAAAAACGGCCCCGTTTGCCGGGGCCGTCGAAGTGAAACCGGATGTCGCGTGATCAGGGAATCGTGATCGCCGCGCCGGTCTTGTCGTAGGCGTACTCCAGCCACTGCGCCGGATAGCCGTCCGGCGAACCCGTGGTCATGTGGATGTAGCCATAGTTGAGCTCGCCGGTGTCCTCGTTCTCGAACGCGATGCCGATGTAACCGTCGGTACCACCGATCCAGTTCGCCATCGGAATCGACGCGGCACTGATCGTCGAGGCCGGACCGATCGTGTCGCCCGAGTGCAGCACCGCAAACTCCGTGCCGCCCGCGTCGACCACGCCACCGACCGCCAGCGACGCCATGTCGCCGTACCAGTACACATACATGCCCGAGCCGAAGTCGTAGATGTTGATGTCATCCACTCGCCCCGCATCGTAGGTACCGAACTGGCCCGTCACGAAGTCGAACGTGCTGCCGTCACCATCCTGCACCAGCGGCTGGTTGATGATGCCAGTGACGATGTCGCCACCACCCGCCGTGGGCAGCGGGCAGGCGCCTGTTTCGCCATCCTCGAAGCCGCTGCAGAAGATGTAGTCACCCGGAGTGACGGTCACGCTGACCGGGATGGCAACCAGCCCATGAGTCGGGTCGTTGGTGGTGATGCACAACTCGGCGCTGTAGCTGCCCGGGACCAGGCTGCCGGCAGACGGATCGACCGTGATCGTCACCGCGGTGCTGGCGCCGCCATTGACCGTGCCACTGGCCGGGCTCGCGCTCATCCAGCTCAGCACCGCACCCGTGCAGGTGCTGCCGCCACCGCTGGTCGCGGTCGCGCGGATGAGCCAGTTGCCAGCCAGACCGAAGCTGTCGATCACACCGATGAGACTGTTGTTGCCGAGGTTGTCGACATCGGTCGGCGGGGTGCCGGCGCCGGCAACCCACGACATGCCAGCGCTGGCCGAGTCTTGATCGATCGCCGCCGGGTAGTAACGCGGCGTGTAACCGCCTGCGAGCGCCCATTGGTCGACGAAGCCGACGTAGACGTCGCCCGCACCGGGCACCACGAAGTTCGTGGTGTAGGTCTCGAACGCGTCCTCGCTCGCGATCGTCACGAGCTGGTCGCTGCCCACACGCACCGCGTTCGACGGGTCACCATCGGCATCGGCGTCGTAGTACACGACGAGGTTGGGCTGCAGACCGACCATGCTGCCGCTCGACTGCGTCGGCCACATGATCGAGATGCTGTCGATCGTCACTGCCTCGGTCACCGCGAAGCGGTTGATCCACACCGCACCCGATTCGGTGCCGGCCGCTGAACTGCCCAGGCCGATCGAGTCCTCGTAGCTTCCGTCGTCCCACTGGAAGGTGTAGGTCGCCAGCGGGTTGTAGAGCGGCGCAGCGTGCCTGCTGCCACCCGAGCGACCACCGGCGGCCAGGCTCACGGGCTGCAGGTTCACGCGCGGTGCAGTGGCGCGCGCGGTCAAGGCACTGGCACGTGCGCGCGGACGCATGACGTCGCGGCTGTCGATCGAGAACGTCAGCGGCAGGCGCCCCGCACCATTGGCGATGGTCAGGGTGTCACTCGCGGTGGCATCCACGGCAACCGTGAATGCGAACGAGCCCGGCGTGAACGTCGCCAGCGGCGGCGGCGTTGGTGTGACCGTAAGCGTCGCCGTGGCCGGCAGTGCATTGTTGCCCTGGTCGGTCTGCAGCGCCCCGGCCGCGATCGTGTTGACGTACGTACCCGGCGTAGCGGTTTGCACCGTCGCCGTGATCGCACAGCTGCCACCGGCCGGCAGCACGACGCCGGCAGGCAGGGTGATCGAGTTTGCGCTCGGCACCATACCGCCACCACCGATGATGAGGCCGCAATTGGTCGACGCCGCGGTCACCGTGAGGTCACCCGGCAGGGTGTCCACCAGCGGCGCCGTCAGCGTCGCGTTGGCCGCCGTCGGGTTGGTCAACGTGATCGTCAGCACGCTGGTACCGCCCTCCTGGACCGAGCTCGGGCTGAACGCCTTGGCCACCTTCGGGGTCGGCGGACTCACGAGCAGGGTGTAGTCCTCGGCCTGGCCGTAGCTCACGCTTTCGCAGGCCGATGCGGTCGCCGAGTTGTACTTCTTGGTGATGCGCATCCGCGTCGGACCAAGCAACGCGCCGGCCGGCACGGCAATGCTGCTCACGGCCTGCTGGCTGTCGGTACCGGTCGAGTTGGTGATGCTGCCGGCAGCATAGCTTTCGCCCGCATCGGCGAAATCGCCGTCGTGGTTCCAGTCGACGTACACCATGAAGTAGTTCGTGAAGCTGCCATCGGAATTGCCCTGCAGCGTCATCGTCAACGTGTCACCGGGGGCGACATTGCCGACGATCGCGGTGAAGTCCTCGAGCGCCGGTGTGCCGTTGACGGTCGGAGACGTCGTGTTGTCGATGCCATCGAACACGACGTGGGTGATCGGCTCGACGTTGCTCGTGACGTTGAAGGCGCAATAGGGCTCGGGGAACGTGAAGCCGATCTTGAGGTTGGCGCTGGCCGCGAACGGATTGTCGCCCATGTCGGTATGCAGCGCCGCGACCGGGATCGTGTTGGTGTAGGTGCCGTTGACCGCGGATTCCACGTCCACCGTGACGGTGCAGCTTCCGCTGCCAGGGATCTTCGCGCCACTAACCAAGGTGACCGAACCGCTGCCGGCGGCTGCGGTGACCGTGCCGCCGACGCAGGTCGTCGCGGCATTCGGTGTTGCAGCCACCACCACGTTGGGCGGGAAGGTGTCGGTGAAATCCGACAGCAACTCCGCATCGGCGGTGTTGTCAAGGTTGTTGAGCGTGATCGTGAGTGTACTCGGATCACCCGCCGCCACCTGTGCTGGCACAAACGCCTTGGCGACGGTCGGCGCGGTGGTGGCCGGAGCGATGTTGAGCGTGTAATCCTCGGCCTGGCCATAACCGGCGCTGTTGTTCGGCGCGGCATAGGCATTCCACTTCTTCATCACGCGCATGCGCGTACTGCCCGACAGCGCCGTCACGGGCACCGTGATGTCGGCCTCGACGGTCTTGCCGTCGACACCAGTCGAATTGACGAGATCGCCGAGCTGGACTTCCTCACCTGCGTCGAACGCGCCGTTCTGGTTCCAGTCGAAGAACACGTTCACCTTGGTGGTGAAGCTGCCGTTGGTATTGCCTTCCACCTTGATGTGGAAGGTGCCGCCCGGCGCGACGTTGCCGCTGATCGCGGTGAAGTTCTCGAGCGCCGGCGTGCCGTTGACGGTCGGAGACGTCGTGTTGTCGATGCCGGCAAACACGACGTGCGTGATCGGCTCGACGGCGCTCGGGAACGTGACCGGCGGATACGGCTGCGGGAAGGTGTAACCGACCGTGAGCGTGGCGTTCGCCGGATTGGCGTTGTTGCCGTGCTGGGTCTGCAGCGCGCCGGCCGGAATCGTGTTGGGGTAGCTGCCGTTGGCTGCGCTCGTCACCTTCACCGTGATCGTGCAGCCGCCACTGGCCGGGATCTGCGCACCGCTGGCCAGCGTCACCGTGCCGGCACCAGCGTTGGCCGTGAGCGTACCGGTGCAGGTCGTGGCCGCATCGGGGCTGGCGGCGACGACGAGGCCCGCCGGCAGCGTGTCGACGAGATCGGCACTGAGCACCGCCGCGGTCGGCTGGCTGTGGTTGTTGAGCGTGATCGTCAGCGTGCTCGGCACGCCCGCCAGCACCTGGGTCGGCGCAAACGCCTTGCTGAGCGAGGGCGCGCCCGGTCCTGCACTCGGCATCGTGGCGCGGATGAACAATGCGCGATAGTCCGCGCGCGTGGAGACGATCGGCGCCCATGGGTCCGCGTTGGCACGCTGGTAGCCGCCATTGAGCGGCGTCGTGGTGCTCTGGTCGGCCGCAATGAACACGCCGGCCGGTTCGACCGCCGCATTCCACTCGGTGGCAATGTAGACGCTGCCCGAGCCGATGTTGAGCGCCATGCTCGAGATGTCGAAGGCCTCGAAGGTCGGCGTCGCCGGCACCCCGGTGATGTTCATCGGGTGGCCGACGAAGGTCATGCGTCCGAGCTCGGTGCCGGGAGCGCCGCCGCTGCCATCGTCGGCGTAGACCGCGATGTCGAAGTTGAACGAAGTGACACCGGCGTTGGTGATGAACGCCATGCACACCGTACCGACGGTGGCCGGATACACCAACGGCGTGAACTTGTCGCCCTGACGACCGACGTTGGCACTCGCGTTCCAGCCGTAGCCATTCTCGGCCACGCCATCGTCATGGATGATCACGTCTGGCGTGGCGCTGTCGCAGTTCGCCGTCGGCGCGGTGACGCTGAAAGGCTGCAACTGACCATCGGTCAGCCGCAGCAGGTCGATGGAAGGACTTGCGGCAAGCAGCGCGGCTTGTTGCTGCGCCTTGCGCGCGATTTCGTCCTTGGTGACGCCGGCCTGGGCGATGCCCGAGGCGGCTACCAATGCGAACAACGCGGTACTCAATGACTTCATCGGGAACACTCCCCAGTCGTCTGCCAAGTGAATGGTCGACTGAAGGCGCGTACGGATTGGTCACTGGCTCAACGGTGATCCACTGACGTCACGACCTGCGCCAATCAAAACGACC
The DNA here is from genome assembly GCF_019634845.1 of Dokdonella sp. Classification (GTDB taxonomy): domain Bacteria; phylum Pseudomonadota; class Gammaproteobacteria; order Xanthomonadales; family Rhodanobacteraceae; genus Dokdonella_A. Next base: position 8,667 of record NZ_JAHCAQ010000001.1, on the reverse strand, counting down.
CGTTACGGTGTGTGCGGCAAAGCCCCAGCGCTTGCAGCAAAGACTCCCGACTCCGTCCGGGTACTATAGTCGGGTTCACGCCAACCATACAACCCGCGTTCAGCTTGCACGGAGTGTTGCGCGGCAACACCGTGCGTCGCGCAGCCGACGTGCGGGCAGTGCCTCGCGCCCGCGCCATCGTCGCTGCCTCTGGCTCGGGTATGCCTGCAACTGCGCGCGCCAACCGGTTTCCATCATGGCTTCGATCCAGACCACGCTGCGCCGCAGCGCAATTTTCCTCCTGCTCGTGGCGCTCGCCGCGCTCGCCGCTGCGTGGCTTGCACTGCGCGCCAGCCTGCCGCGCGCCGACGGTCTGCGCAGTGGCAGCGGCGTCGCCGCGGCCGTGCGCGTGGAGCGCGATGCACTGGGCACGGTCACGATCCGCGCCGGCAGTCGCCCCGATGCGGCATGGGCACTGGGCTACGTGCACGCCCAGGAACGCTGGTTCGGCATGGACCTGGCGCGGCGCAGCGCTGCCGGTGAGTTGGCCGAACTGTTCGGTCCGCTGGCGCTGCCGGCCGATCGTCGCGCTCGCGCGCACCGCATGCGCGCGCGCCTGCAGGCGGCGTTCGCCGCGCTGCCAGTGCAGCAGCGCGCACTCATCGAGGCCTATCGCGATGGCGTCAACGCCGGCCTGGCCGATCTGTCGGCACGCCCGTTCGAGTACTTCCTGCTGCGCGCCACGCCCTCGCCGTGGCGCAGCGAGGACACCTTGCTGGTGGTCGCGGCGATGGCTTTCACGCTCAACGATGCGCAGAACAGGCGCGAGCTCGCGCTGGCGCAATTGCATGCGAGCCTGCCCGCGGCGGCCTATGCGTTCCTGACCGCCACCGGCGGTCCCTGGGACGCGCCGCTGACCGGCGCGGCACTGGCGCGTCCACCCGTGCCGACCGAGGCGCAGTTCGATTTGCACGCCTTGCCAGCGACACCGCCACCGACCACGACGGGCGCCACGGTCGCCGCGCTGGTCGCGGACGGCCACGATCCGGTCGGTGAGCTGGTGCCAGGCAGCAACAGCTTTGCGGTCGCGGGCAGCCTGACCGGCGCTGGCGCGCTCGTCGCCAACGACATGCACCTCAGCCTGCGCGTGCCCAACATCTGGTTCCGCGCGCGGCTCAGCTACCCCGATCCGGCCAATCCTGCGCTGATGATCGACGCCAACGGCGCGACCTTGCCCGGCGCGCCCGCGATCGTGGTCGGCAGCAATGGCACGATCGCCTGGGGCTTCACCAACAGCGAGATCGACGCCGTCGACTGGGTGCGCGTGCAGCGCGATCCGGCGGATGCGGGCCGCTACCGCACCGCAACCGGCTGGCAAGCGCTGCGCGTGCACGACGAAGTGATCAAGGTGGCGCGCTCGAGCGACGAACACCTGCGCGTGGAGGAGACGCACTGGGGCCCGATCCTGGCCACGGACGTCGATGGCACGCCGCTGGCACTGGCCTGGAGCGCACAGCAGCCCGGCGGCATCGATGTCGGCATCGGCCGCATGGAGACGGCGCGCTCGCTCGATGCGGCGCTGGCGATTGCGCACGACAGTGGCATGCCGGCCCAGAACCTGCTGGTCGGCGATCGCGACGGGCACATCGCGTGGACGATCGCCGGCCGCATCCCGCAGCGGCGCGGTGGCTACGACCCGCAACTGCCGGCGGACTGGTCGCAAGCGGACACCGGTTGGGACGGCTGGCTTGCCGGGCACGATTATCCGGTGCTGCGCGATCCGGCCGACGACCGCATCTGGACCGCCAACCAGCGCATCGTCGCCGCGCCCGAACTCGCCGTGCTCGGCGATGCCGGCTACGACCTCGGGGCGCGCGCCGGCCAGATCCGCGACGACCTGCGCGCGCGCGAACGCTTTGCGCCGCGTGACCTGCTCGCAATCCAGCTCGACGACCGCGCGCTGTTTCTCGAGCGCTGGAAGGACCTGCTGCAGGTCACGCTCGCCGCGGCGCCCACCACGCCGCTGCGCGACTCGATGCGCCGCGCGCTCGGCGACTGGGACGGCCGCGCCGACACGGCATCGGTGGCCTACCGCCTCGTGCGCGCCTGGCGCAACGCGGTGATCGAGCGCCTGCTCGATGCCTGGTATGCGCCAGCCCGCGCACGCTTTGCCGACTTCGCCGCGCCACGCCTGCCACAGGGCGAATACCTCGCCTGGACCTTGCTGCACGAGCGACCGCCACACCTGCTGCCGTCATCGGCAGCGGACTGGGACGCCGTCCTGCTCGCTGCGGGCGACCAGGTCGGCGCCGAACTGGCACGCCAACCGGGCGGGATCGCGGCCAGCAACTGGGGCGAGCGCAACACGGCGCGCATCGACCATCCGATCTCGCGCGTGCTGCCGGCCTTCATCGCGCGTTGGCTCGACATGCCGCATGAGCCGCTGCCGGGCGATGCCAACATGCCGCGCGTGCAGGCGCCCGACTTCGGCGCTTCGGAGCGGTTCGCGGTCATGCCCGGCGACGAGGCGCACGGCTATTTCATGATGCCGGGTGGCCAGGGCGGCCATCCGCTGTCGCCGTGGTACGGTGCCGGCCACGAGGACTGGGTGCATGGCAGGCCGACTCCGTTCCTGCCCGGTCCGACGCGGCACGTGCTCGAGCTGACGCCCTGAGCGTGGCGTCAGGTCCGCGCCCACGCGCTCGACCGGTGCCTCCGCCGGGCCATCCATGGCCCGCGCGCATGGTCGCTCAGATGCAGCCGCTCACTTGCCCAGCTGCAGCGCGTTGGCACCCGGCACCAAGGTGGTGACGGTGTACTGGCTCGGTGTGCCTGCCGTCGCCACGTGCAAGGTGGCGGTACCTTCGACCGGCGCGCGCGTCGAGATCAGCGTGAACGAGTACATGGTGCCCCAGTCGAGCGTGCGCGGCACGACACCGGGCGGCGTGCTGCCGGTGCCGACACCGATCGCACCCGGGTTGCTGGTCCAGCTGGCGACGCCATCGGTCACCGCTGCCCGCCAGAAGTAGCCGATATCGACCTCACCCACGCGTCCCGAAGACACCGTGGTGCGCGACGAGGTCGGCACCGGCACGCTGAACGCGTCGAAGCCCTGGTTGCTCTGGACGCGGATGTTGGGATTGCTGCCCGAGGTCACCGCGCGCGCAAAGTCGATGTTCATGACGGCGTAGTCGTAACGCCAGCGGTTGGTGCCGATATGGGTGGCCTTGACCGCAACCTTGACGCGACCCTCGCTGGTGACCAGTTCGCTGTTCTTCGCGTTGGCCGGCGGGTTGACCGGATCGACCCAGCGGTCGATCGCCGGACCGAGCTTGTAGCCGCTGCTGTTGCCTGGCGCCCAGACCGCGCCGGCCCAGGTCGGCGTGCCGACCACGGTTCCCATCGAGTTGTAGGGGTTGATGTCATCGCGCGCGATGTACCAGGACTCGAACAGATAGCTCGCGCCGGGGTTGCGCGTCGCGCTGATCTGGCTCTCGCGCACGACCATGCGCTGATCCCAGCTGCCGTTCGGACTGGCGGTCAGGCTGCCGACGCAACCGGGATCGTAGATCGACCCGCAGCGTCCCCAGATGCCGGCTGCCGGCACGATTTCCGAACGCGGCCCGAGATCGGAGTTGGTGTCGTTGTTGCCCGAACTGTAGGTATCGGTGCAGCCGCGGCCAAGGATGTGCGAATCATGGTCGCTCGAATCCATGCAGCCGCCGTTGGTGGTGAGCCAGGCGTGCTTGACGCCGGAACGGCCGATCTGCTCGATGCTGCCATCGGCATTGATGCGGTACATGTTCCAGATCAGGAACGGGTGCTGGTCATTGCCATAGGGCGGATTGCTGCCGCTGAACTTCGCATACCACGGCACGCTCGCCGCCCACAGCGCGGTGCTCTTGCCACGGTCGCCCTGACCCGGAATCGTGGTTTCGATGCTGCCGGCATTGACGTTGTTCTGCAGCGTCGAGCTCGGCGTGAACACGACCTTGCCGCTGCCGTTGTTGCCGCTGCAATCACTGCAGCGGCTGTAGATCATGCTGAACGTCTTCATGAACAGGTCGGCCTGCCAGGTGCCGCCATTGGGCGCTGCCGTGCCATGCCAGTGGGGCGAGGTCGCCAGCGGCATCGCGCCGCTGCCCTGGGTCTGCACATCGGTGGTCATGGCCAGATCGGCGATCGGCCAGTCGGCCACTTCGGGATGGCCGATGCGTTGGGCGAACGCCGGCGCGATGCGCATGTCCATCGTGCCGACCGACAGCACGCTGTCGTGGTCGAGCAGTTCGTACATCATGCGGTCGACGTAGAACCACACCTGGCCATCGCGACCGACGAAGTCGAGCACCAGCGGATCCTTGGCGTTGGCGACGAGGCTGAAATCGGTGTAGTCGACCATCTCGCCGTTGGGCAGGCGCATCGTATAGCCGCCGACCGCCTGCAGCTTGCCGCCGTCGAAGCCGCGGAAGTAGCCGCCGACGACATGGAACTCGATGCCGCCGTTGGCGCGCACGCTGAACCGATCGCGCCCGCGCTGGCTCAGGCCCGGCAGGGCATCGCTGGGCTTGGAGATCGTCAGGCCCAGATCCTTGGCCAGGTCCCGGTTCCAGCGCACTTCCAGGGTGCCGCCCCACGCGGCCCACAACTGTTGCGGCGCCGCGACGGACGCGCGCGCCTCGTCGGCCTGGGCTGTCTTGGCGGCGTCGGCAACGGCCGGCAGGAGAATCGCCGCGAGCGCGGCGGCAAGCAGTTGCATTTTCATTGGATTGACTACCCCGAACGTCTGGTTGTGGAGTGCAGGCCGGTTGCCTGCCCGCAGGCAGGCATGCGCCGGCGCACAAGCCGTCGTGGCCGCCGCCCGCAGCGCTGGCTGGCGACACACAAGCAAAGCAAACTAGCACGCGGCAACCGGCGTGGGTAGTTGCGCTGCGCCAACGCGCATCGCCACGCCGTGGCGTGGCCGTCGCTCAGGCGCCGCCGTCGAAGCCGTCGCGGAAGATGCGGTCGTTGTCACTGATCGCACTGTCGAAGGCGATCGCCTCGGGCGGCGACTTGCCGTAGCCGGGCTGCTGCGCATCGTTGCCGGCGTTGTTCCACAACTGGTACAGGTACTCGCCGCGCGTGCGGTCCTTGGGACCGACCACGTAGGGCCGACCGGGACCGTCCGCGCACATCTGGTTCTCGCCCTCGAACGCGTTGACCTGGGCCTCGCGGCGCAGGAACTCGATGTAGTCGCGGCTCGAGGTCTGGTAGTAGAGCCGCGCCTGCACCGTGAACGGACCCATCGCGCCGGCCGGCAGGACGAAGCTGTACGGCACAAGGTCGTGGTTGACGAGCACGCCCGAGCCCGGCGTGGTCTCGGGATAGCTCGCCGCGACCGGACGCACCTCGTAGCCCTGCGGGTCGGCCGCGGTGGCCGGGGTGAACCCCAACGGCGGGATGCGGTTGTCTTTGGCGATGCAATCACTCAGCGCGAAATGGAACATGGGCTGGTTGCCGAGGTCGGTCGTGTCGCAGTTGCCACCGCCCTTGTAGTTCCAGATGCCCTGCAGCACCTCGTACACGCGGGCCTGAGCATCATGGGTCAGCACTGCCGTCGCGCCGTCATAGGCCGCGCTCTCGACGAGAAGGTTGCCGTAGCGGTCGTGGACGCGCACGTTGAGCCAGGCGCGCCGACCCTCGCTGTAGCCGCTCGGAAACTTGTGGCCGCTGCGGTTGGTGACCTTGACCTGCAGCCCGATCGAGCCCGGACTCCCCGATCCCGGCGCAACCAGGCTCGTGATCGTGGCCTGCAGGGTCGCCGCCGACTGCAGCATCTGCCGCGCCCACTCGACGGTCTGGTCGAAGGAATTGCCGCGCTGGAGACCATTCCACGAGCCAGGGATCCCTTCGGTGTCGTCGTATTCGCCCTTGAGCACAGCCGGAATCCAGGTATTGCCACCGGCGAAGGCGTGCACGGCCAGCGTGCCCGAACGGTTCGGATAACCCGGATTGCCACAGGCGCTGGCGTTAGGATCCTCGCTCATCGGCATGTGGCAGCCCTGGCAGGTCTGCGCCTGGCCACCGCCCGCGTAACTGCTGCGCTGCCATTCGCTGAAGGTGCGCTCGATCGGGAACGGCACGCCGGTATCGGTGCCGTCGGCGAGCTTGAGCGTCTTGAGCGGCCCGCTGCCGGTGTCGGGCGAGGTGACATCGTGGCACTGGCCGCACATCGCGCTCTGGGTGTGCAGCGGCGAGTACTGCCATGGATGCGGCGGTGTCACGCCGGTGTAGGTATACGGTCCGCGCCGGCACGGCTCGCCCGCACCGCCGCAATCACTGTCGTCGAGCCAGGCCGCACCGTTGCCGGGCATTGGCGCGCCGCCTGGTCCCTGCGCCATGTTGCGGTGGCAGAAGTGGCAGCTCAGGCCGCTGTAATCGCTGTAGCCATCGGGGGCGTCGTAACTGCCTTCGAGCAGGCAGGCCGCGGCCCCGAGCGTCACGTCGTTGGCGGGCAGGCCAAAGCCCTGCTTGACCACATGCCCCGCGTACCAGCCGTTGGAGGTATGGCAACGCAGGCAGAAATCGCCCACGCCCGGCACGTCGTGGTTGGCGACGTCGAGCGCGGCGAGAAACAGCGGATCGCGCATCGCGTTGGCCATCATCGAGCCGGCCCACGCCGCGTGCGGGCGGTACTTGAGCGTCGGATCGGTCGGCGAGGTACTGTCGGCGCCATGACAGGCACTGCAATCATCGGAGCTCTGCAGCGGATAGACCAGGCCCGGTTGCGTGCCATGCGGCGTGAAATCCACGCTGCGACCACCGCTCAGGCGCTCGGACAGATGCAACCAGTCGTTCGGCGCGAGGTCGGTCGCCGCCGCGAGTTGGGCCAGGCAGGCCAGCAGCAGCGGGGCGAGGCGAAGGAGGCGGGTCATGGTCATGGACGGATCACCAATGGCGGACGCACAAGAAGCAAGCCTGTCGACGGACCGCTGGCCGGTTGCGCAGCGCCCGTCGTCGGTGGCTGGCCGCGGTGGCGCGCCCCAAGCTGCCGAGTCTAGGGATGCGCGGATCGATCGCGCAATGGCGCCATGCAGTCGGCTCATGGAAATACAGTCGTTTGCGGCACGTGGGGACCGAGCATGGCATCCATCGGTATAACTGCACTTCCAAGTCACCGTTGCGGGACCCATTCGTGATGCGAATCGACTTCAGCCACACCGCGCGCGCCGGCGGCCGCGCCGACCCGTGAACGCGATCGTGCCGGTCGTCGAGCTCGCCGCGATCGCCGGGCTGCTCGAGCGCGGCGAGTTCGCCGCGGCAGCGCAGCGCAGCGCGCGGCTGCACGAGCACCATCCACAGGCCGCCGAGCCGCTGCGCCTGCAGGCACTGGCCCTGCTGCAGAGCGGCCAGCTCGACGCCGCGCGCACGGCGATCCTGGCCGCGCAGGCACGCGCGCCGGGCGACGTGCCGATCCTGTGCAACCTCGGCAGCATCGAACTGGCCAGCGGCAATGCAGGCGCCGCAGCGGCCGCCTTCCGCCGCGCGCTCGCGATCGAACCCACGCAGGCAGCGGCGCTCAACGGCCTCGGCAATGCCTGTCGCGCGGCCGGCGATCCCGCCGGCGCCGTCGCTGCCTACACGCGCGTCACCCAGCTCGCGCCCGCCCATGTGGGCGCCTGGCTCAACCTCGCCGCCCTGCGCCTGGAACTGGGCGAGGTCGATGCCGCCGCAGCCGCACTCGAGCGGGCGCGCGCGCTGGCACCGGGGCATCCCGATGCGCTGCTGCTGCTGGGCCAACTGCGCGCCGCCCGCGGCGATGCCGACGGCGCGCTCAATGCCTATGCGCAAGGTCGCCAGCTCGCGCCGCACGATGCGCGCTTTCCCTACGAGCTCGGCCTCATCGCCGAGCAACGCAAGCAACTGGCGCTGGCTGCCGACGCGCAGGCGCACGCGCTGCAGCTCGATCCGATGCTGCACCCGGCACTCGGCCAGCTCGTGTTCCTGCGCCGGCAGCTGTGCGATTGGCGCGACCTCGATGCGCTGTCGCAGGCCGTGCGCGAACGCGTGGCAGCCGGGGTCGGCGGCATTGCACCGTTCGGCTTTCTCGCCGAACCGGCCAGTGCCGCCGAGCAACTGCAATGCGCACGCAATGCCGCGCGCGACATCGCCGCGCGGATGGCGCCACTGCGCGCGCAACTGGCGCCACCGCCGGTGCGCGCGCGCGACACCGCGCTGCGCGTCGGCCTCGTATCCAACGGCTTTGGCGACCACCCGACCGGACTGCTCTGCGTGGCCGCGATCGAGGCGCTGCGCGAACACGCGGTCGACCTGCATCTGTTCGCCACCAGCGCCGATGATGCCGGCCCGATCCGCGCCCGCCTGCGCGCGGCGACGCGCCTGCACCAATGCGACGGCGCCGGTCCGCTCGCACTCGCACAGTCGATCCGCGCGCACGACCTCGATGTGCTGATCGACCTGCGTGGCTACGGCGGCGGCAGCGTGGCCCACACGCTGGCGCTGCGGCCCGCACCGCTGCAGGTCGCCTGGTTTGCCTATCCGGGCAGCTCGGGCGCGCCGTGGATCGACTACCTCATCGCCGACCGTGTGGTGCTGCCAGCGACCTTGCGTGGGCATTTTTCCGAGGCGATCGCGACGTTGCCGCGTTGCTTCCAGCCGTCTGACACCACGCGCGAGGTCGGTCAACCA